>CACZCQ010000005.1 GCA_902779765.1 uncultured Bacteroidia bacterium | reverse complement strand
ATCCCATCTTCCAGGTCCAGCATAGCGCGCCAAAAACCATCCCGCCATCATCAACACGAAGCCAATAACGGCTGAGTGCAAAACGGGTTGGTGGCGGTGGCGGAGGAGTGTCCATGTCATTCGGATCATAAAAAGGGGCCTCCTTATCTTCCAGGTCGGACCAGCGTAGAAGGACGAAGTTCACATAAACGAACTTCTTTCCCTCGGGGCTTTTCATAAATACATATTGTCTCGCGTAGTTTCTCAGGCCGCCTTCTTCATACAAGTGACCATCCTTGTGATAGGCGCGTTCTTGAACAGAAGGATACGCTCGTTGAAGAATCCGTTCTGCCTTTCGAATATCAGATAAGACCGGGGTGTAAACACAGGCACCTTCCACCCAGATTGAAACCAACCAGTTCACGGCTGAGGTATCAACTAAGGCATAACCGATAATCGTTCTGTCCTTGTCTCCCTCATTGATATCACAATAACGAACAGGAAGATTAGGTCCTGTTGTCTTGGGTGGCCAGGATTCACGCACACTGCATGCCACAAAGAGGATCGTGAGACACACAGAAGACAAAAGACACTTATAACTCATGGCCGCAAGTGTTGAATGCTATTCCCAAGAAAACGGGACAAGAAGACATTATAGACTGAATACCAGGTTCCGTTTTCAGTAGTTGTCGCCAAGACCAGCTCCTTGTCTATCAGGGCCTTGATGTTTCTTAACGCTGTTGGCCCGGAAGAGATCTTGTACTTGGAAAGGAAAGCGGCGGAGGTAATCTGCGAGACGCTGTCTTCCATGGCAATGGCCGCCAACATCTTCCATTGGGAGCGGGTAACCAGCCGGCGGATTTCCTGAAAGCGATCTCTCTCAGAGTCCAGAATCGTTTGGATGGCCGTCACGATATCTTTCCGGCCAATGGCTTCCCCGGATAAAGAAAAGACCTCATTACACAGGCGTTGCGTATAATAAGTATGATCTTTGGTCCATTCAATGATAAAACCGATGGAATCATCATCGATGGTTTTCCCTGCCAATGCGAATTTCTCCTTGATGAAAGTCGAATAAACCGGAATAGGCAACTTTGAAAGATATAAAAAGGCAGTACTTTCGTAGAACGGTTTCTTGGCGTTGGTGAACATATCGGTCATCGTATGTTTCTTGCTTCCGCAAAAAATGAAACGGACATTATGCAGGTGCTGGATATGCTTCCGCAGAATCGCTTCCATATTTACATCTCCGTATTCCCGGATTTGCTGAAACTCGTCGATGGCCAGCACGACCATCTGCGGATAACTCTCAAGGTAGCCCAAGACCTCTTTAAGGGTACTTTGCTTTTGGTTGTCATCCGCAAAAGTAAACGACACTTGAGGAGAACCGGTCAACGGGTCGATGCCAAGCAAAGGACGGACGCTCTTCAGTGTCTTGAAAAAAGCAGTGATCTTCTGCTGTTTCCCGAGTCTGCCGACGACTGCTTCGGAAATCACCTTGATGAACGCTTCGTTTCTTTCTCTCTGTCGCAGAAATAGGCCTTGGATTTAAAAGGTTCCAAGATGAAGGGATTCTCAAGCATGGCCGTATCTTTTTCGCAAAGATAATTAACAATATGTTAATAACAAAATGTTAATCGCCTTTTTCGCAATAATCTATAAACCTCTGAATCTCCAACGCCCATTCCAGAAATCGGAGGTTCGAGATTCGGAGTGTTTGGTCTACTAAACGGAACGGCAGCCAGTTCGGCTGCCGTTTCGCGTAGCGGGTGGAGGACTCCGTCCCTTTACCCCCGCCACTACGCGGCTGCCCCCAGGGGCACGGGGGAAAGGATTCCCCCGCAGTGCTTTGCCTTCCCCCTTCGGTTGGCCTGCGGCCTCCGAGATAGGGTTGGCACCTATCGTTCCCCAATCATCTGATAATTAAGAAGTTGAAAAAAGCCCTTGTTCCAAGCCTCCTCTTTTTATGGCAGGGTTGGAACCAGTTATTTTACAACTATCTGTAAATAAGTGACTTACAATTGGATGGGTGTCAACCCTATCGGTAAACCTATTGCAAGCCAAGACCCAATGCCATAACAGAACTTCGCAGAGCGGATACTTTGGAGAAATGTTGGAATGTGACTATCTTCGTTCCATGAAGGAAAACGTAATCCGTGAAATACGCGCCGGGGAGATTCCCCTTCTGGATGACTTCCTGTATGAAGCCATCTTCATTCCGGATGGGGCGTTCGCTGTTGTACCGGAGATAGCGCCACGAAGTATATCCGGCATTACCTGATGGGAAAGGCAAGGCAAATGCTCTTGAAAGGGGAATCCGTCATTTCTCACGGATGTTCAAAAAGGAATACGGAACCGTTCCAAGTAAAATGAACAAGTACCTTTGTGTATGAAAAAGATATGTCTGTTTGTCTTGCTTCTGCTGGTTCTTTCCGCCTGCAGGAGCGACGATGAAAAAGCTGTCGGGGCGCTTGCCCGCCGTGTAATGGGGCCGCAGGCCAACGGGATTGTCTTCGAGCAGGTATCGGCTTCCGAAGACTGCTACGAGTTATGCCAGAAGGGGAACAAGGTCCTCATCCGGGGGAACAACGCCAATTCCATGGCCGTGGGTCTGAACCGCTATATTCAGGAGTATTGCCTCGCCGATGTGAGCTGGTACCATTACAATCCGGTGGAACTTCCTCCAGTGCTGCCTCCCGTGCCGGAACCGGTGACAGGCAAGGCGGAGATTCCAATACGCTTTTTCCTGAACTACTGCACACTGGGATACACCATGCCCTGGTGGCAGTGGGAAGAATGGGAGCGCTTCATTGACTGGATGGCCCTGAACGGGGTGAACATGCCTCTGGCCATCACGGGAGAGGAAGCCGTCTGGCAGAAAGTCTGGCGCAAATACGGCCTGACCGACGAGCAGATCCGCGCTTTCTTCACAGGACCTGCCCATCTGCCCTGGCAGCGGATGTGCAATGTCGACCGCTGGCAGGGACCGCTTCCCCAAAGCTGGATAGACGGCCAGGCAGAGCTGCAAAAACGTATTTTGAAAAGGGAACGCGAGTTGAACATGAAGCCAGTGTTGCCGGCTTTTTCCGGCCACATCCCGCGGGAGCTCGCCGGAGTGGTAGACCAGCCCCTGGACACTTCCCAGGTGGGCCGTTGGGGGCATTTCTCCCAGGATCGCCGTTGTACCTTCCTCAATCCCACGGACCCCATGTTCAGCCGTATCCAGAAGGATTTTCTTGAGGAGCAGACCCGTATGTACGGCACTTCGCACATCTATGGCCTGGACTCCTTCAATGAGGTGGCACCTCCGTCATGGGAGCCGGACACGCTGGCCATGCTGTCCAAGGGTATATATGAATCACTTGCTGAAGTAGACCCGGATGCCGTCTGGCTGCAGATGGGATGGCTGTTCCTGAGCAAAAGCTGGACGCCGGAACGCGTCAAGGCATATCTGGGCTCCGTGCCCCTTGGCCGGCTCATCCTGTTGGACTACGAGGGCGACTATGTAGAGATATGGCGCAAGACGGAGCAGTTCTACGGACACGATTTCATCTGGTGCTACCTGGGTAACTTCGGCGGTATGACCTGCATAGAAGGTGACTATCACCTGAACGCGGAGCGGATTGCCGCCACCAGGGCTGAAGGAGGCCCTGGGTTCGTGGGCATCGGCTCCACCCTTGAGGGCTTCGGCGTCAACGAACCGATTTACCAGGCCGTGCTGGACCAGGCGTGGAGCAACCGTCGGCCGGTAGAGGTCTATGTCGACAATATCGCAGACCGCCGCCTGGGCCGGCCTGACTCCACATACAGGGCCTACTGGCACAAAATCGTAGACCAGGTGAGCATCACCCACACCAGCACCTCCTCTTCGGATATTGTCTGTGCACACCCCAACCTTGAGGGTATCTGGAACTGGACTACGGAAATCAAACGGGCCTATAATCCGGCCGACCTGGAAGACGCCCTGGCCATGCTGGAGACTGTGGATGGGGCTTCTGATGCTTTCTGTTTCGATCTTGTTAACGCCCGCCGGCAGGTTCTGGTGGACAGGGCCCAGCCCGTGCGCGACCGCTTCACAGCCGCCTATTACGCCGGCGATCGGGAGGGAATGACAGCGGCCAGAGACCAATTCCTATCCATCTGCGACTCATTGGTGGCCGTGCTCAAAACCCGGCCGGAGTTCTCCTTGGGAAAATGGATTTCGGACGCCCGCGCCTGGGGTAGCACGCCTCAGGAAAAAGATTATTTCGAGAGGAACGCCCGCACCATCATCACGGTCTGGGGAGACTCCTATTACCTTTCAGACTATGCCAACCGGGACTGGGATGGCCTGGTGGAGACATTCTACAAGCCGCGTTGGGAGATGTTCTTCAACGCGGTGCTTGACGCCTTCGACGCGGGAGAACCCTTCATAAACATGCAATCCCAGAGGAAACGTACCCCGGAGCAGGAAGCCTGCCTGCGAGGCATGGCCTTGGATGAAGCTATCTGGGACTTCGAGTGCCGCTGGGCTGGAATATCGGAAACTGACGTTCACTGAACATTGATAAATTGATATTAGTATGGTTCCTGTGGGTTCGCTCATAATGATGGCAGCCGATGCTGTTCTGGGTATTGCCATTCCCATATTACTGTCCGTCTATCTGGTGCGTAAGCATCATGCCAAGCTATCTACCATCCTTATTGGTGCCGGTACGTTCATCCTTTTTGCCCTGGTTCTGGAAAGCATCATGCACCAACTGGTCCTGAAGGGACCATATGGAGCATCAATCATGGACAAAACGCTCCGGTATGCCATTTATGGCGGATTGGCTGCCGGTGTCTTTGAAGAAACCGGACGTTTCCTCTCCATGAAGTTCCTGATGAAAAAGGAACCATCAGCACCGCTTCCCGGAGTAGCTTACGGTATCGGTCACGGAGGTGTGGAGATGCTTGTTATCTTCGGCATAACCATGATCAACAACCTGGCGATTTCGACTTTGATCAATTCCGGGCAGACTGAGGTCCTCTTCTCCAAGGTTCCGGAGGAGGCCGTTGCACAGTTACAGTCACAACTGGATCAGTTGCAGACTATAGGTGCAGGGGCCTTGCTCATCGGTCTTTGGGAGCGTTTCTCCGCCCTTGTACTTCACTTGGGCCTTTCCTTAATGGTATGGGTAGCCGTCCGCGAAGGTGGCAAGTGGTTGTGGCTGTTCCCTGCGGCCATAGCTCTCCACGCCGTAGTCGATGCCGGAGCAGTAATGCTCCATAAGTCGGTCGGAATGGTTCCGCTCGAACTCATCGTCACGGCCGAAGCCATCGCCGTCGCCGCTATCGGTTATATGTCAGCTAAGAAGTTACTCAAAAACATAGAAAGTGAATATCAGACTTGAAAGGCCCGCCGATTACCGGGAGGTGGAAAACCTTACCCGTGAGGCTTTCTGGAATGTGTATCGTCCGGGATGCACGGAGCATTATGTCCTGCACTGTTACAGGGACAATCCGGATTTTATTCCCGAGTTGGACTTCGTGATGGAAGAAGATGGCCGGATCATAGGGCATGTCATGTTCTCCAAAGCAGAGTTGAAACTTCCTGATGGTTCTGTCAGACAGTCCTGGACTTTCGGTCCCATCAGCATCCATCCCGAATACAAGCGCAAGGGATACGGGCTCAGGTTACTGGACTATGCTCTTGACAAGGCTCGTGAAATGGGCGTCGGCTTCCTTTGCATGGAGGGCAACATCGACTTCTACAGGCACGCAGGTTTTGACCTGGCCAGCGGATTCAATATTCATTATCACGACTTCCCCAAGGAGGATGATGTTCCGTTCTTCCTGGCCCAGGAACTCATTCCCGGATGGCTCAGGGCCAATGGAATAGAGGAGGCAACCTATTGTCCTCCCAAGGGGTATTTCGTTGCTGATGAGCATCCTGAAGTGTTTGAACGTTATGATGCCTCATTCTCTCCTAAAGAGAAACTGCGTCTCCCGGGACAGTTGACTTATGATGGTGTAATGGAAACAAGCCGTATCATTCTTCGGCCCTGGCGGGACAGCGACGCGGTAGTCCTGTACAGGTGGGCGTCGGATCCCGATGTCGGGCCACGTGCCGGATGGCCTCCGCACAAATCCGTCGAAGAGAGCCTGGAAGTGATCCGTACTGTCTTCAAGGATGCTACCAATACCTGGGCGATCGAACTCAAGGAGACGGGTGAGGCCATCGGGGCTATGGGCTATGGTCCTTCTTGCGATTGCAATCTGCCGGCGCGCGAAGGCGAACCCCTTGCCGGATATTGGATTGCCAAGCCTTATTGGAACCGGGGAATCTGTACGGAAGCACTAGGATTGATGATTGAGCACATCCGGAAAACCACCGGCATCAAGTCGCTTATAAGCGGACATTTCGTGGACAATCCGGCCAGCGGCCGTGTGATGGAAAAGTGCGGTTTCGTTCCAACCGGAGAAACCGTCATTGACGAGACCCAGTATCAGGGTGCAGGCCGTCCAATCAGGGTCCTGCGTCTGCAGATATGATAATGAGAAGGATCCTGTACATATTGTCTGCTTTGTTCCTTTGCATGTCATTGTGCGAAGCCCAGGTTCCCTATCGGGAGACGGTGCCTGATATTCGGTATCATGTCAGTGGTGAAAGGAGATTGTCCAGGCTGTCTGATGATGACGCCCTGTTCACCATCCTGGCTTTCGAAGACGAGGATGCTGCAAAGGGAACCCTTCCGGTTTGGTATACGGACGACGCTATCAAACCATATTTCCAGAATTACAATCCGGATTACGGCAGGACGCTCCTTGTCGTTTCATTGATGAAGAATCGGAAAAGCATTGAGAGGAATCTCGGCATCCTCTCAGAAGAAGATGTCGCTCCCTTCAGGAACGAATTCTCCGTCATCCATATGATGGGAGACAAGGACTGATTTATAGTTTTTCTCAAACTTTGTTGTCTAACGGGTGTAGATTCGATAAATGATGGATAATAAGGAACAAGCATTCACCCGATTGGTCCGGGAACATAAGAGCACCATATACTCGGTATGCTATATGTTCTCGAAGGACACGGATGAGATTGACGACCTCTTCCAGGAGGTTCTGATCAGGCTCTGGAAGGGGTACGATTCATTCCGCGCAGAATCAGGTGTCCGGACCTGGGTTTACCGGGTTGCGCTCAACTGCTGCCTCAATGCCGACAAGAAGCGGCGGCGGGGTGGTGAACGGGTCCCCCTGAGCGTGGACATCGATCCGTTTGAGGATACTGACGACAGGGCGCTGCAGACCAGGCGCCTGTATGCCCGTATCAATGGATTGGGTCTGGTGGACCGCGCGATAATCCTGTTGTGGCTCGAAGGCCTGAGCTACGATGAGATCGGGGCCATCATGGGCATATCGGTGAAGAATGTTTCTTTCCAATTGCATCGGATCAAGGAAGAACTCAAAAAGTCCAATCTTTAGTTTCCCGTGCCATGAACAAGGAAGAATTCGATATCAATAAGGAACTGGAGCAGATGCGGCAGGATTACGCCGCGCTGAAGGAGCGGTTCGACAAGCAGCAGATCATCAATGAGCAGCTGATGCAGAACGCGATGAAAAAAGATCTGCGCAGGCTTTTCCTTTCAAAGAAAACGCTTCCGCTAGGAATTGCATTTGCCATCTTCGCAGTCATCTTGAGCTATATTCAAGGCATGGCCTGGTGGCTTACGCTTTCCCTTATCATCTTCAGCGTCATTATCTTTCCTGGTGCGATCTGGGTATACAAGGGCATCCGGGAAGATGAGATTTACAACGGCGACATACTATCGACAACCGAGGCTCTGCGCAAGTTCAAAAAAAGGTACATTGTCCTGGTAGCCGGAATCTGTGTCTATTTCTTCGCGTTCGTCGTCGCTGCCACCCTCTTTATGACCTCGATGGATATCAGTTCTGAACTGATGTGGAGAAGAGGTGTCCTTGTTGCCATCCTGTGTGTCGTGACATTGGCACTGGAGTATTACTTCGCGAAGGGTCTGCTGAATGCCTGCGATGCCATCATCGAGCGTCTTCAAATGAGAGAAGAAGCACAGGAAATCAGTCCGTCGGATTAAAATAATGCTTATATTTGGAATGATTGTTGAGGGGAACCTTAACAGGTCATAAATGATATTATCATGAAAAGGATTCTTTTTGCGGCTCTTGCCGCCGGTGCTGTCCTGTTTTCCGCCTGTGTGGCTGAGAGTATCCCCGGCACGGAAGACCAGGTCGAAGGTAAGACTGAGGAACAGGTCGAAGTACAGACCGCAGAACAGACTGAAGAGCAGACCGGGAATCAGGCTGAAGAACAGGCTGAGCAACAGACCGGGGAACAGACCGTAAAACAGGCCGTATCGTTGTTCGGCATATGGGCCCTGGATTCCAAGACTGTGATTACAAAGGATTCCAAGGGCAAGGAGAAGAGCAGTAAGGATGACTATTCCAAGTTCCATTTCTACCTTTCCTTCAGCGAGCCTCATCTCGCCCTTGCCAAGAAAGGCAGTCTGACCCACTTCGACCTCGATGACGTGGATGTCGACGGGTCCATGTTCTCATACGACATCTCCAAGAAGAAGATCCGTTTCGACGATACCCTGTGGCTGTCCGAAGGCCTGTTCTACCACATGCGCCTTACCGGTACGTACGATGTCATCGAACTCTCGGAAAGCAGGCTGTCCATCCAGCAGGAGGTCCTGGGTGTCAAGACCATATTCTCCTATCACAGAAGATAACATCCTTTAACCGGACGTTTTTTGAGAAATACATTCGGTTATATCCTGGGTTTCATTGTGTTCGTCGCGGGCATTCCGGCACTGATGTGGTGGGTGTCCGGGCGGCTGTTTCCCTGGGTTCCGGCACTGCCGTGGGCAATCGTTGCGGCAGCCCTGATGGTTCCAGGTCTTGCCTTGAGCATCTGGTCCATCGTGCATATGAAGAAAGTCGGTGAAGGGAATCCTTTTGATGCCTATAATCACGAACTTGCCCCTCGTACCAAGCACCTGATGACGGACGGGCCGTATAAGTATTCACGGAATCCGATGTTGCTTGGTATCTATATCTACGACATCGGTGTGCTCATCTGGCTTCAGGCCTGGTGGCCGTTGCTTGTCTTCGCTGCAGAAGTCGTACTGCTCACTTTGCAGGTCAGGTCCGAGGAAAAGCGCCTTGAGGCGGATTTCGGTGATGATTATCGTGCATATAAACAGGCGGTTCCCCGTTATTTCTGAACAATGCCCCTGGTTGATCTGCCGAAGAACCCGACTACCTGACTGACAGCTCTGCCTTGATTATCCTGCGGGTCTGGATGAGCACGGAGATGACGATGAGGGAAATACCCAGCCAGAAAGAGAAGTTGACTTCTTGCAGCTCACCATTATCCGGTACCAGACGAGCGGCAGGCCTCCGAGAGTGATAAGCCTCCCGAAAATACCCGTCCAGCCGGCCAGGAATACGGCCAGATGGAGAAGGATCAGCGTATTGGTCTCTTTATTGCTCAAGCTTTACCGCGGGCCAGCCGTAGTCTTGGTAGAAGGAAACTTGAAGGTCGTTTGCGGCGGCATATTCGATGATCGACTTCATCCTTGCAGCTTTCTTGGCATCGTCACTGGAACTGAGGGCGATGAAGGAGTCGTACAGGTCGCCGAAAATCGCTTTTGCCGTGGGGTTGAAATCCGAGCCGTCACCGACGGCTTCGAAGTCGGTGACCGAATAACCGTCACCGGTCTTTTTCAGGTGGATGCAACCGGGATGGCTGCCGCCGGAGACTGACTTGAGGGTATCTCCGCTCTGGATGTAGTTCTCCACCCAGAAATCGCCCCATACCTTGATGTCCCCGGCATCTGTCGTATCGGCCGCTACGATCAGGCTGTACGGAATGCAATGCTCGCCTTGAAGGTATTGGGAGCCGATTCCAGTCATATATCTGGATATGGCTGTGAGGCAGGTTTCCTTCTGGACCTGGGGTTGAGGCCCGGCAGGAGCCTTCTTCTGGCACTTGCAGCCATAGAATGCGGCGAGGCTGCAAAGGACAAGGATAAGGATGCGTTTCATGATCGTTCAATGTTGATTCTCGTCAAAGATAATTAATTCCACCTGAAAGAGTTCTCCAATGGTTTGGAAATATGGCCGAATGTGGCTATATTCACTACGATAGACAGTAATTGAATCGTATGGACCCCAAGTATCTGATTATTTTTGCCATATCCCTTCTGGTAGCATGCTCACCCGGCCAAGACACCGGAACGGCTCTCTTGACCGATCCATCGGTGCAGTGGGAGGCCACCTGGATAGGAATCGATTCGCCCGAAGATGTCTGCACAGGCGATGTCTCGATGCCGGCAAGGTATTTTCGGACTGACTTCAAGGCCGTGAAGAGGATCCGCGAGGCCAAACTGCATATCTGCGGACTCGGCCTGTACGAAGCCTATCTGAACGGAGTCAAGGTCGGTGGTGCCCAGGTGCTGTCACCCACCGTGTCCAACTACGACAAGACGGTCTATTACAACAGTTTCGATGTGACCGGTCTCATAAGGAAGGGCCCCAACGCCATCGGAGTCGAGATCGGTACCGGGCGTTTCCCTGGAGTGAGGTTGAGTACGGGTCCTGGCAGTGCCACGAAGCATTATGACAAGCAACGTCCCTGCCTGATATGCCAACTGGAGATAGTATATTCAGATGGAAGCGTCCAGAAGGTTCTGAGTGACGGAAGTTGGAAGGCCACCGCAGACGGCCCCATCCGCAGCAACAATGAATATGACGGCGAGATCTATGACGCCCGCATGGAACTGGACGGATGGCTCGAACCCTCGTATGACGACAGCTCCTGGCCTCAGGCAGAACTTCCGGAGGCCCCGTACGGGAAACTTACGGCCCAGCCGAATCCCAATATCGAGATCCAGGACATAGTCAAACCCGTTTCGATAAAGCAGCTTTCCGGAGGACGTTTCATACTTGACATGGGCCAGAATATGGTGGGATGGCTCCAGGTGAAAGCCAGGATGGAAAGGGGAGACACCCTGAAGATGCGCTTTGCCGAAACCCTTCAGGACAATGGGGAACTATATACCGAAAACCTCAGGACCGCAAAGGCGAGGGATTTCTATATCGCAAAGGATGAGAATGCCTTTGTCTGGCATCCGACTTTCACCTATCACGGTTTCCGTTTCGTGGAACTGAGCGGCCTCGGCTATGAACCTTCACCGGATGACTTCGAGGGGCAGGTCATATATGACAAGATGGCCACTACCGGGCAGTTCACCTGCTCCGATCCGGTGATCAACCAGGTCTATAAGAATGCTTTCTGGGGGATCAGGGGTAATTACCGCGGAATGCCTACCGACTGCCCGCAGCGTGACGAGCGCATGGGCTGGCTTGGCGACCGTGCGATGGGATGCTACGGAGAAAGCTATCTGTTCGACAACCGCGCCCTGTATGCCAAATGGCTGGATGACATCGCCACCGAGCAGAGCGAGGAAGGACAGCTTCCCAACGTAGCCCCGAATTTCTGGACCATCCGGCAGGACAACATGACCTGGCCCGGCCTGTTCATCGAGGCTGCCGGGATGCTGTACCATCACTTTGCAGATGACGGAACGGTCAGGAAGCATTATCCGGCAATGAAGAAGTGGCTGGCCTACATGAAGGACAAATGGATGGTGGACGGAATAATGACGAAGGACAATTACGGTGACTGGTGCATGCCTCCTGAATCCCTTGAGATGATCCATTCCGAAGATCCTTCACGCATTACCGCGCCGGCGGTCATCTCGACGCCTTATTACGTGCATTACTGCAAGATGATGGAGGAGTTAGCCGTCGTTGCCGGCCACCCTGAAGATGTTCCTTATTTCGAGACGGAAGTTAAGACCAGCACGGAGGCCTTCAACCGCAGGTACTACAATGTAGAAGGAGGTTATTACGACAACAACACCGTCACGGCAAACCTGATTTCCCTGTGGTTCGGTCTCGTTCCGGAAGGAGAGCGGCAGAGGGTCTTTGCTTCCATCGTGGACAAAACCGAGAATGAGTTCGGCGGCCACGTCAGTTCCGGAGTCATCGGCATGCAGGTGCTGATGCGGACGCTGACCGAATACGGCCGTCCTGACCTGGCATTGAAGATGGCATCAGACGACACATATCCCTCCTGGGGATATATGGCAGCAAACGGTGCCACCACCATCTGGGAGCTGTGGAACGGCAATACCGCCGATCCGGCGATGAATTCCGGCAACCACGTGATGCTTCTCGGCGACCTTCTCATCTGGGAATATGAATATCTTGCCGGTATCCGTCCGCTGAAGCCTGGTTTCGCAGAAATCGAGCTTCGTCCCTGCCCGATCGAGGGATTGGATTTTGTCGATTGTTCCTATGATTCCGTGCAGGGCTGGATTTCCAGCTCCTGGAAGGTGGAGGACGGAACCTTCAGGTGGGACATCCTGGTCCCCGAAGGCATACGCACGGAGGTTTATCTCCCCGGAGAGGATACTCCCGATGTGGTGTCAGGCGGAAAGCATCATTACGAGAAGAAACTGTAATATGGATAGAAGGAAATTTCTAAAGACTACCGCCCTGTCTGCAGCAGGAGTTGCTGCAGGGGGAGTTCTTGCCCCAAGCGCTGAAGCAAAGACGGTAACGGTCAGGACCAGGCTGGATGCCAAGGGTTTCATCAAGGAGCCGGCCAGAAAGATTGCTGTCATCGACAGCGCCGACGTAGTCATCGTCGGCGGAGGTCCGGCGGGTTTTGCGGCTGCGGTTGCGGCCTCGAGGCAAGGATGCGACGTGCTCCTTCTTGAACGCGGCTATTTCCTCGGAGGTCTTTTCACGGGCTGTGACGTGACCATCCTTAACGATATGTACACTCCCACCCACTCGGGCAGGGTGCAGGCGGTTTTCGGAATCTGCGACGAGCTGTGCCAAAGGCTGGAGAAGCACGATATGCTTGCCTGGCTGGATACTCCTCCCAATGTGGATACCGAGGCCACCAAATACTTTATGGAAGAGATGTGTGCCGAGGCCGGGGTCCGGATCCTTTACGGAGTCCAGGCCTCCGAAGTTACCATGAGCGGAGACAGGATAGACCATGTCATCCTTGAGACGAAGAGCGGCCGGGTTGCGGTCAAGGCAGGATTCGTCATCGACTGCAGCGGTGACGGGGATGTGCTCGAGTGGACTGGAGAGGATTTCAAGGAGTACAAGTACGACATAAGTGCCATGTACCGCATAGGTAATGTCGGAACCGGGAAACCGGGAAGCATAACATCCAACGAAGGTGTATTCACGGGCCATCTTGGAGATGGCGTACGTGGAGTCGATGGACTCGACATCTATACCTTGACCAGCGCCCAGCTGGAACTGAGGAAGCGTATGTGGGACAAGACCTGGAAACTGCGTCAGAATCCCGGCGACGGGAAAGCCTTCCTGTTAAGTACTCCCTCAGTGGTCGGAGTGCGCATCACAAGGGTCCTGAACTCCGTATTCAATGTCACTACCGAAGGCGCAGCTACAGGAACGAGCTATGACGACGTAATCGGCTTCACAGGTGGTGATTCCACACTGAAATGGAACGGCGCCAGCATACCCCGCAAGGACCGGAAGATGTGGCAGATACCATACCGTTCGATCCTGCCCAAGAAGGTGCACAACCTGCTTGTGGCGGGCCGTTGTTTCGGCTTTGAGGAAGAACTCATGTACGATGCCCGCGAGGTAGGCACCTGCCTGCTGACCGGCCAGGCTGCCGGGACGGCCGCGGCCCAGGCCCTGGCATTCCGCCAGAGCTGCCGTGACATCGACATCCAGCTCCTCCAGAAAACCCTCCGTGACAACAATGTCAAGCTCGACTGGTAATAATCGGGACATGTCCTCGAAAAGGGTCCTCTATCATCTGCTTGCCCTGGCCGTAGTCGCGGTCTGGGGGGTGACTTTCGTTTGTACCAAGACCCTCATTACGGCCGGGATGGATCCCGCCGCGATATTCGTGGTACGGTTCATCATGGCTTATCTGGGGATATGGATCCTTGACCTTGTCAGCAACCGTGGTAAGGTACGCCTTTTCGGGAACGGCTGGAAGGACGAGGCGATGTTCCTGTTCCTCGGAGTCACCGGCGGGTCGTTCTATTTCCTGACCGAGAACACGGCACTCGCTTTCACCCAGGCTGGGAACGTCGCCTTCCTGGTGTGCGTCGCCCCGGTATTCACGGCACTGTTCACCTTGATCGGCAGGAAGTTCATCAAGGGACGGTTCGCTGACGGGTTGGAGGATGTCCGGCTTGGATGGACCCTTGTACTGGGAACCTTGCTGGCCCTCGTCGGAATGGCGCTGGTGATTTTCGACGGATCAAGGGTGGAGATATCCCTCAAGGGTGACCTCCTGTCCATCGGAGCCGCCCTGTGCTGGGCCCTGTACAGCCTCTTCATGGGCCAGATGACCAAGGATTATGGAGCCGTGTTCGCCACCAGGAAGGTCTTCTTCTACGGTCTTCTGACCATTATCCCGTTCCTTGGAAGCTGCATGGATTCCTTCTCCCCGGCCGTGCTTGGCCAGCCTGTCGTATGGACCAACCTGCTGTTCCTGGGACTGGTCGCCTCGCTGGCCTGTTTTATCGTCTGGAACCTGGTCATGGCAAAGCTGGGGAACGTGACTTCCACCAACTATGTCTACCTCAATCCGGTATTCACATTGATCACCGCCGCCATAATCCTCGGCGAGCGGATGAGTCCTATGTCCATTGTAGGTTGTACGGCGATTCTAGCAGGAGTTATCCTTGCCGGCCGCAGGAGTTGAGGCCGGAATCTGCGGACAGATATTCAAGGATCAGGTTGTGAAGCTGCTCGACGGAATCCGCTATGGCTTCCGCCGCGCCTAAGTCCGATTTCGGACGGAATCCCCAGGAGACCGCGATGGCGGGGATGCCGGCGTTGTGGGCGGTTTTTATGTCCGTGGCGGAGTCGCCTGCCATTACGGCCCTGGACGAGCCGGCGGCTTCCATGGCCAGGCGGATGACTTCAGGGTCCGGCTTCAGCGGGAGTCCAGGAGCGTTGCCGAGAATCTTGACGAATGGGATGTCGGGGAAGAACCGTTCCATCAACATCTCGGTACCTGCCTGGAACTTGTTGGATGCGACGGCAATCTTGATTCCTGCCCTGTCCAGGTCTCTCAGAAGCTGATGGATGCCGGGATAAGGCCGTGAGAAAACGTCTATGTGGGCTGTGTAATATGAAACGAAATCTGAAAGCGTGGAGTCGATAACCTCTTCGGATACACCCTCGGGAAGGGCCCTGGTGACCAGGTTCCGGATGCCGTGCCCGACCATCTTCCTGTATTCGTCGATGCCATGTCCGGGGAAACCCTTGAGGCCGAGGGCATGCTCGACTGCAGCAGCCAGGTCGCCGATCGTGTCGATCAGCGTGCCGTCCAAATCGAAAACAACTGTCAAACTGTCCATAAGCGGACACAAAAATAAGAAAATTGACTATATTTGATATAGCATAACCATAGTCCCATCATGAAAAAAAGCATCCTTCTTGCTGTGATCCTGATGCTGGCCTTCGGAATCGCAGGTGCCCAGGGCCGGAGAGTCGTGTTCATAGGTGATTCTATAACTGACGGGAATTGGGGCAGCCCCTACAGCGTCAAACCTACCTCTGCGGAGCGGAGCCATACCGACATGAACCACATCTATGGCCACAGTTATGTGATGCTTATCGCTTCCGACTGGCAGAGCAGCCATCCCAAGTCAGGATATTCATTCTATAACAGGGGATTCAGCGGGCATAAACTCCCGGACCTGGCTGCCAGATGGCAGGAAGACGTACTCGACCTCCATCCGGATGTCCTGTCCGTCCTGGTCGGTGTGAACGACATGGGAAATGCTTTCAGTAAAGGCGAAGCGGAGTCTTTCGATTTCGATGGGTGGAAGGAGATCTATAGGAACCTGCTGCTCCGTGTTAGGGAGCAGAATCCCTCTGTCAAGCTGGTCCTCTGCACTCCTTTCCTCGCCAGGGAGGGGAGTACCGGTAATCTTCCCGACTATGAGGCCCGTGAAACGATGGTCAGGCATCTTGCCGAAATCGTCAGGGAACTTTCCAGGGAATGCGGGGCCGTCTGCATCCCGTTCGACACACTGTTCGAGAAACTGGTAGGCTCCGAGCCCGAACCGTCCTACTGGATCTGGGACGGAGTCCATCCGACTCCTGCAGGGCTCCGTCGCATGGCCGACCTTTGGAAAAAGAAGGTGCGTCTCTGAGACAATCCGGGAATTAATTCCTATATTTACGATACAAGTGATTATCCCATGAAAAAAGTCTTCATCCTTGCGCTTTCAGCGCTTTTCTGCGCAGTTACGCTTTCAGCCCAGAACCAGGATCTTCCGGACAATGACTGGGCACAGTTCAATCGTTATTCAAAGGCCAATTCCGAGGTTACCGTCAAGCCTCTCGCAGTGCTGGTGGGTGATTCCATCACCGACGGCTGGCTCAGGCAGGATCCCGAATTCTTCAAGGCCAACAACCTTGCGGGACGAGGAATAAGCGGCCAGGTGACATCCCACATGCTGGTGCGTTTCCGCAGGGATGTTATCGACCTTCATCCGAAGTATGTGGTCATCCTTGCAGGTATCAATGACATTGCAAGGAATAACGGCTACATATCCCTTGAGAACACTTTCGCCAATATCGTTTCGATGTGCGAGCTCGCCAAGGCCAACAAGATCAAGCCGGTCCTCTGCACACTTGTCCCTTCCGGCTATATCCGCTGGCGTCCGGCCATAAAGGACACCAAGGAACAGGTTGCCGCCCTCAATAAGATGATTAAGGACTATGCAAAGGCACACCGTTACAAGGTGGTCGACTATGCAACAGTCCTTGCCGATGAGAAGGGTGAAACAAGGTCCGACCTCTCCGGTGATTCGGTACATCCCAACATGGACGGTTACAAGCTGATGGAGGAGGCCCTCCTCAAGGTCATCAAGTAAGTACTAGATATCCTCGTCATCATCGTCGATGCCGTACTGCATCGCGATGTCCATCTTGTCCCAGGCATCTTCCATTTCCCTGCGCTGCTTTTTCGTGGGGCGGCCCGTTCCGCGGTCCCGCTTGAGGAAGAATGTCTCGACGGGAGCCCTCAGCTTGTCAAGTTCCTCCTGAGGCGTCATGTTCTCGGCGAAATCGGGAACCAGTTTCGCTCCTAGCCTGTGCGGAGGGATGGCGATGATCCTGTAGGTATACTGGACTATACCCTTGTGTACACTGACGGTCTCGCCGGGTTTGATGTCCCTGGAGGGTTTTGCATTCGAGCCGCCTACTTTCACCTTGCCTCCCTTGCAGGCTTCGGTGGCCTCGGTCCTGGTCTTGAAGATACGGAGGGCCCAGAGGACTTTGTCTATTCTGTCTGATTCAGCCATGGCGATCAGTTCCAATTTCTTACATGGGGATCGGGAGCATCTTCCGCAGGGGCACCGTCGGTGTAGGAGTCCCTTAC
Organism: uncultured Bacteroidia bacterium; assembly: GCA_902779765.1. Taxonomy (GTDB): domain Bacteria; phylum Bacteroidota; class Bacteroidia; order Bacteroidales; family UBA932; genus Cryptobacteroides. Next base: position 226,529 of record CACZCQ010000005.1, on the reverse strand, counting down.
GCTCCGGCGTTCGACGAGTGCTTCAAGGACCACAGTCCCTTCCCTGGCCGGGAACAGGATGAAGTCGTTGACTTCCGAGGGAACGAGCATCGTCTTTCCTGCCTTGAGGTCATACGAATCGAAGCCGGAAGAGTCGTTGGGAGCCTGTATGATGGCTTCTCCAGAAAGGCAGTGGTAGATGGCGAAGCTGCCGGGTTGCTCGCTGAATATGTGGAGCGGGTTGTCAAGCCGCAGTTCCGTCACCTTGAATTCATCACAGTTCATTGCGCTCCCGGAGGGGACGTAACGATGGAAATCGATGAGGTCGAAGGCTTCTTCCAGATCGGTCTCGAGGTTCAGGGCCAGTTCGGAACACTCTCCGATTTCGAGGATCTCGAGTCCCGGCCCGGCCGCATATACTGTTCCTGGTTCGATCAGGAAGGTGTCATCGACCGAAGGATGGATCGCACGCAGCATCCCTTTCACCGTTCCGTCCTGGCAGCGGTCATAGAATTCCGCCGCATCCATATCCCTGTCCAGCCCTAATAACAGGACCGCATTCGGATCGGTTTTCCGGATGAACCACAGAGCTTTCTTCCCGAAGGAATCGTAGCGCTCTTCCGCCGCCTGGTCCGGAACGTTCACCTGGAGCGGCTGCCACCCGGTTGTCGTCATGACCTTGACCAGCAGCGGGAACTGCAGGCCGTAATATTCGAATACATCGTCTCCGACCACACGTTCCAGATAGGTGCCCATCAGTTCGCTCAGGGTGTTCCCCCCGAACCAACCGGAAGCAATCATCGAGTCCACGACTCCCAGGTCTGCGATATGGTAACTGACATTCCCCCAAGGAGTCTCCTCTTTGTTCTCGAGGAATTCAAGGGGATATAGTTTTTTGTTGATATCTTCCATCAGCCTTTATTATTTGCAAAAAACATACTAGTCCCGTCATTCGACCTCATCCGAGGGAACATACCAGATGGCCGTAGAGACGTCCCGGTATCCAAGCCTCCGGTATATGGCGGCATACCTTGCCACCTGTGCCCGGTACCGAGGATTATGCTCTCCGAACTTGTAGTCCACGACCGTCACGGAGTCACCCTTGATTATCACCCTGTCAGGACGCCACTCCCTTCCGTCGGTGTCGAAAAGGGAAGTCTCGTTCAGGATTCGCACTCCGCCAGCCGGGAACCATTCCGGCTTTGATGCGATCCTCCTTGAGAGCATGTCCAGGACTTCTTCCCTGCGCCCCGGCTCCAGGTCACCGTCCCTGACGGCCTGCAGGACTGAAGGACCGAGGTCGGAAGGGACCCTGACCCTGGACAGGATGTCATGAAGGACGGTTCCGTTGTTCCTGGCCTCTGCCTTGGCCCTGCCTTCTTCGGTGAAGAAATCGACCGAATCGGCGGAGACCCTCAGGCGTCCCCTTTCCTGCCCTTCGCTACCGTCATCGCCGCTTTCGGGATTGAGAGGGAAGGAATTGAATCCGGGTTCCAGCCTGCAGATGCCGTTTCCTTTCCTTTCAAGTTTGCCGAAGGGGTACATCTCTCCTTTGCGGAATACCACGACCCTCTCCTCGTCGTCCCTTTCTTCGGAGAATCCGGCTCCTGCTCCTTCCTGGACTAGGTATTGCAGCAGGATCCCTGCAAAGCATGACCCGGAGTCGACGGATATGTCGGATATTATCGTCATCCCCTTCGACGCCCTGGTCAAAGCGACGTAATAGGTGTTGATATTGTCGATATACTGAAGTAGGAGTTCCTGCCTGTAATCTTCTTCGAAAAGGGTCCTGGTGCTTCCGGAAGAAAGCTGCACGTCGAAGGCAGCCTTGCCGATATCTTCAAGCGGGGTGCCCTCCACCTTCGGGACGGTCCAGGAGTTATGCGCCCTGAAAAGCGTGACCTTTTCCGAATACGGGAATATGACATACGGGAACTCCAGTCCCTTTGCCTTGTGGATGGTCATCACACGGACGGCATTGACATCGGAAGGCGAACTCACCTTCGGATCGGCCTCCTTCCATGCTTTCAGGAATGAGTCGAGGGAATTGCCGTTCACGGCCACATGGTCCTGGACATAATCCAGGAATGAATGGATGTACAGGCTCTCGTCGTCGAGCCTCTCCTTCCCGTCCTTATGCTGGAGCAGCCTAAGGAGCTGCTCGCAAAGGTCGAGAAGGGAATGGCAGGTGACCTTCCCGGCCTCCAGGCCGGCCTGGTCCGCGAGGTAGGACCCGATCGTGTCTCCCGGATTCTTGACTGAAGTGAGAAGCGAGACCAGTTTCCTGACCACATAGGAAGATTTCAGATGCAGGGAATCATCGGATATGACATCGATTCCGTTGTCCATGAGGAAACGCGCGATTTCCGACCCCTCCTGGTTGTTCCTGACCAGTACCGTGATGTCACCGGGCTTGGCATCGGCTGCGGTCAGCTTGTTTATCGTTTCCAGGATATGTCCGGCCTGTTTATCCTGGTCGCAGAATACGGCTTCGACAAGTCCCTCCTCGGAATCGCCGGTCATGACCTCCTGTCCCTCGGAATCCTTACCGCCATATATCGAGGCAACGGTGATCTCGGCACCGGGGCCGTAAAGCCGGTCGAGCTCCGAGGCGGCATAACCGAAAAATGAATTGTTGAACCTGACGATGTTCCCAAGGCTTCTCCAATTGCCCTTCAGACTGTCGTGGACGGCATCGGGGAACTGTTCCCCGACCTCCTTGGCCATCAGTTTCCAGTCGGATCCCCTCCAGCGGTATATGCTCTGTTTCACGTCGCCTACCAGCAGGTTCTCGAAATTACCGGCATCGCTGTTTGCGATAAGCGGTTTGAAATTATCCCATTGCACCCTGGAGGTGTCCTGGAACTCGTCAAGCAGGAAATGCTCGAACCTGACCCCCAGTTTCTCGTAGATGAAGGGAGCGTCAGAACCGTCTATTATTCCCTTGAGTATCTGGTTGGAATCATCCAGGCTGAGTACATTCTTCTCTTTCAGGAGGTTCCTGAATTCCTTGGAGAGATCCGAAGCGATACCCAGGTCGCTGGTCTGCTTCAGGAGTATCTTTGCGGTATTGTAGGTCTTCAGGCCCCGGTCGTATACCGTTACCAGCCTGGCAATGGGGGGAAGCAGGAGATTTTCGAGGGGAGAATACCTTGGCTGGTCAGCCTTCCTGAACCACGAACCGAAATCCTCCGCCTTGTTGCGGAAGGATTCCGTAAGTTCGGGAAGCGGGGAACGGGCGTCCAGGGCTTCGAATTTGCCAAGGACCCCGGCCATGAAGCCCCGGGAAGTGTCGGAAGGGGAGACTCCGTTCTGAAGGAAGGCATCCTCCAAGGCCTTGGCCGCGGCCTTGACCTCTGTGACATATGCAGCGATCACCTCCCTGAACCTTGCCTTCATTCTGGTCAGGTTCTTCTTGGAATATACCGCTTCTTCATCGATCCCGTTCTCTTCCACAACGGAGCGGTGTTCATCCGATTTCAGCCGTTTCGCCATGTCTGAAAGGCTTCCGTCCAGGTTGAACCTGTGCCCTTGTTCAAGCTGCTCCATCATGCTGTCGCTCAGCCAGCCAAGGAGAGCCTTGTTGTCTTCGGTCAGGGAATCGAGGATCCTGTCCACGCTCTCGTTCACCAAAGATTCCTTGTCCAGTTCGACCTGGTATGAAGCGAACTGCCCGATTTCCTTCGAGAAGGCTTTCAGGGTCTGCTGGAAGAAACGGTCGATGGTGCTGACGGCGAATGCTCCGTAATCGTGGAGGATATTGACAAGGATCGTTTCCGCCTTGCTTTTGAGTGCTTCGGTGGAACTGAAAAGGCCGGGGACGAAGTCCTTGGTATAGTCCGATTCCTCCGGATTCTTCGATAGTTTGTAGAGTTCCTTGAGGATACGGCTTTTCATCTCGTCGGTGGCCTTGTTGGTAAAGGTCACCGCCAGGATATGACGGTATGCGGTGGGGTCCTCGTTGCCGAGGAGCAGCCTGATATAAGTCTCTGTCAGGTTGAATGTCTTGCCGGATCCGGCTGATGCCTTCAGTATCTTGACCATAACCTACTGCCTCCCGCAAATCATCTTGAAATCACACCAGGAACAGGTGTCCTTGTCATCCGTCCTCTTCCACGGCCTGGAAGGGTCCTTGATATCCGAAAGCAGACCGTGCAGGCGCTCCTCGACTTCCCGGTTGAACACCCGGCTCATCGGTACGTTCCTGATTTCTTCTGTAAACAGCCTGGCCGGCTGGTATATGGAGTTGACTACCACCTTGTCCTCCGTCACCGGACTTCCGGCGGCGAGATAGTCATAAAGGAACAGTTGGAAGGCGATCTTGGGCCTCTTCTTGTTGTCATCGCCGAACAGGGCTTCGGCAATCCTGACGGCATTGTCGTCGGTGATGTTGACATCGTTGTTCTCGACCTTGCCGGTCTTGTAGTCCACGATCCGGACCTCCCCGGGAAGGAAACTGTCCATCCTGTCTATGTAGCCTATGAACCTGAATCCGTCGAAGGTCATCCTGAACTCGTTCTCGAGGCCGATTATCCTGAAAGAGTTCGTTCCGAGCTTGTCCAGGAGCTCCTTGTCCCTCTGGAGCGTCTTCAGCACATACTGGACTATGACATTCTCGAGAACCAGGTTCCTTCCGCTGACTTCAAGGGTATGCAACTGGCTCAGGATGAGGCTTCTGACCCTTTTCTTGATATCTTCCTTCCGCTTCATCCAGGAGAGGATATATTCACCTGTGATCTCTTTGAGAGCCCCCGGGAAAGAGGCATTCCTCTTCCTGTCTCCCATGTCATAGGAAGGATCCATCGCCGCCTCACCCATGTACAATGCCTGCATCGTGGAATGGTAGACATCGCCCAGCATCCCTGAATCAAGGTCTTCGGCAACCTCGCTTTCCTCTTTAAGGCAGGCAATTTTGGAGAAGTAGAACTTGGCAGGGCAGTCCAGGTAGCTCTTCAGCGAAGAAGCCGACAGGATGACCTCTTCCAACTTTTCGATGTCACCGTCCGTCTTGGGTATATCGGTGCCGTCATCCTTGATCCTTGCCTCCGCCTTCACGAAGCTGCGTTTCAGATTCAGGTCGTAGTGATATTCAAGCTGCTTGATGAACCGGCTTTCCTCTCCGTTCTTGAGGCCTTCGGTCCTGGAATCGTATACAAGGGTCACGGTTTCCGCCCTCTGGATCATACGGTAGAAATAATACGCCCAGATAGCATCCTGGAACTCGTAGGTGGGGAGTCCGAAGCCCTTCCTCAGTTCAGGGGGTATGAAAGAGGAACTGACACTCCTGCGCGGGAATATGCCTTCGTTGCAGGAGAGTATCACCAGGTTCCTGAAATCCAGCGCCCTCGTTTCGAGAGGGCCCATTATCTGCAGGCCCTTGAGGGGCTCGCCGTTGAACGGGACGGACACCGGCCCGAGAAGCTGGTCCAGGAGCCGGGCGAAGGTCAGGGGAAGGATTTCCAGTTCCTTGCTTCCGAGCAGGGTGATCGCAGAAAACGCCTTCCTTGCGAATTCCAGTTCGATGGCCATCCCGGGATCCTTGGCCAGGATTGAGGACAGCCCCAGGACAAGGTCCTTATGGTAATCTCCGAAGGCCTTTGTCTGTTCCTTGGAGGCGGATTTGGGGTCCTTGACGACCGGCCTGAATATCAGGTCGAAGACAGGGTGACCGCTCAACTCATCCTGGGGGATATAGTATTTCGCATCCTTCTTGATGGCATCGACCTTTCCGGCAGCCGCTTCGTCCCCCTCGGTGACCTTCCTGAACAGTCCCGAAGAGAATATCGCCCAGACCTGGGTGTGATAGAAATACCAGGTTCCGTCTTTCTGCCTCAGATGCATCTGCATGGCGGACGCAAGTGTCATGAAATCGAAGAATGAGCTGTTCCGCATTGGATAGCCCATCGTGACGTTGATGTCCTTGATTCCAGGAGGGATGGAATTCAGGACCGGGACCAGCAGGCTCTCGTCAGGAAGGACCACTGCGTAATCTTCATCCTTGAGTATCGAAGGCAGGAGTTTCGCCTGTCCGACTGACGACGGGACGCTTACGACCGAAATCTCCGGGGTCCCCGTGCCGTCGGGGTCGATGGGGAAGGCCTGCCCGAACTCGTCCAGGTTCCTGGACATGAACAGGGAAGCGTTGTTGCGCCTGTCCCTGATCATCTTGCTGGAATAATCCCAGCAGAAAGATGCGAGACCGGCGTCCTTCATCTTGCGCATGACCGTCCTCTCGCATTCGTTCAGGGCGTTGAGGCCGGTGAATACATATTCCTTGACATCCCCGAACACCGCAGGCAGCACATCGGCGACAGGTTCCTCCTTCAGCCTTTCGGCCAGGCTCCTGTACGTCATTCCTTCGTATGACATACCTTTCCTGGACAGCACCTCCCTGAAGTCCTTGTAGAGCGGAAAAAGGATGTTCCACACCTGCAGGAACCGCTCTTTCACATTGGGGTTCTCTGAATCCAGGTTGACCGTGAGCCGGTCGGAATCCCGGAAATGACGGACGAAACTGTCGATCGCCCTGCGCTGGTTGTCAGTAAGATATGAATATGTGTCCTGTATTTCCTTGAATTCCCTGACGTTGGTGTAGAGCTGCCCCGGGTCGGCGAGGTACTTGTCCACGTCGTCGAAATCTCCCAGGATCACGTCGCCCCAGAATATGAACTCGTCAAGGGATTCCGCCTTGGGATAGAGGGATTTGTAGCACTCATGAAGTTCCAGTAGCAGGCTGACCCTGTCCGTAGGCCTGGTTCCGGCGATACCGTAGAAGAAATCATTGATGGTCATCATCTGCGGAGCCACGACGGGGACTCCGGATGCCTTGACGGCTTCTCCAAGGTATTTCTTGAAGAAAACCTGACTCCTCCTGTTCGGGAATATGAAGCAGCGGCCGGAGATGTCCCCGGTCTTCATATAATGGTCGGCAACCTGTTTCAGGAATGGATTCATATATCAAATTTAGTTATTATATTTGTACAAATACATATTTGTCATGAAAAAGAAATTCAGATGTCTTGTCTGCGGTTACGTCTATGAAGGCGAGAACCCGCCGGAGCGTTGCCCCCAGTGCAAAGTTCCTGCAAGCAAATTTGTGGAGATAAAGGAAGAGGCTGACGGTCCCCAGTGGGCTTGTGAGCATCATATCGGTGACGGCAAGGTCGAGGACGAGGAAATCCTCCAGGGCCTGAGAGACCACTTCAACGGTGAGTGCTCCGAGGTCGGAATGTACCTCGCGATGAGCCGTCAGGCCGAGCGCGAAGGTTATCCCGAGATCGCCGACGCTTTCAAGCGCTATGCTTTCGAGGAGGCCGAACACGCTTCCAAGTTCGCCGAACTTCTCGGAGAAGTCGTATGGGACACCAAGACCAACCTCGAGAAGCGTTACCAGGCCGAGGCCGGTGCCTGTGAGGGCAAGCTGGCCATCGCCACCAGGGCGAAGCAGCTTGGATATGATGCCGTCCACGACACCGTCCACGAGATGGCGAAGGACGAAGCCCGTCACGGAGCCGGTTTCTACGGACTCCTGAAGCGTTATTTCTCCAAGTAAGCCTTTTCCGAAGAAGGAATCCCGTGCTTCCCGGAACGGAACCTGTTCCGGGAAGCATTTTCTGTATTTTAATTTTCGTATATTTGCATGATAGACCCATTATTCGATTTAAGATGGAAGCTGACGGCAACACCATAAAACTGTATTACAACACGGAACGGGAAAAGCTGCAGATGCCTGAGTACGGAAGGAATATCCTCATCATGGTGGAACAGCTCAAGGAAATACCCGACAGGGCAAAGCGGAGCGAACAGGCGAAGGCTGTCGTGAAGGTTATGGAGACCCTCAATCCACAGGTCCACCAGCAGGACAATTACGAGCAGAAACTCTGGGATCACCTCTATATGATCGCCGGTTACGACCTGGACATCGATTCACCGTTTCCGGCTCCACTGCCTGAGGCCAAGGCCATCAGGCCCATGGTCATTCCGCTGGACAAGTCTCCAGTCCGTGCAACCCATTACGGCAGGAACATCGAAAGCATAATCGACCTCATCGCTTCCGAACCGGACGGGGAGGTCAAGACTGCAATGATCCGTTCACTGGCGATCTACATGAGGCAGCAGTACCTGATCTGGAACAAGGACAGCGTGGCTGACGAAACCATATTCGCAGACATCGAGAAACTCTCCGACTACAGGATAAAGATTCCCGAGGGCCTTGAACTCTCCAAGATATCCCAGGATACCAATTTTTCACGTCCCGGAATGAACCTGGGCATGAATGGCCAGAACCGCAAGGGCGGAAAGAAGAATAACCGCAAGAACCGCAAGTGATGTTCAAGTTGTGGAAGAACATGGATGATGACGACAAGTCGCGCCTGGTCAAGACGACCGGCCTTCTTGTCGCGCTTTTCGCAGTATTCACCCTGTTGGCCACAGTATCGTATTTCTTTACGTGGAAGGTCGACCAGAGCATTCTGGCCGCCCCCGTGAGGGATGCGTCCGTCGAAGTCCGCAACATCGCCGGCAAGCTTGGATACAAGTGGGCCAACCTGCTGGTACGCAAGTGGTTCGGTCTTGGCAGCCTGGCGCTGGTCATAATCCTGTTCGCGGTGTCAGTCCGCCTCCTGCTCAGGAGGTGGCATTACTCCATGGTCAAGACCATACTCCTCACGGTTTCCGGGGCCCTGGTGGCTTCGTTCCTTCTTGCGTTCATCTCCGACAGGGCTGGCCTTGGCAATGCCTTCGGCGGAGGCTTGGGCGGAGAGTGCGGCGAGGCCGTGGTGGGATGGTCGTGCAACCTGTTCGGAAAGATCCTGACCGGACTCATTTTGCTCGCACTGCTTGCGATGTGGCTTTTCTTCGCCAGCAAGAAGTTCAACCGCTGGATGTCAGGCATCGGTGCTGCAGAAACTGCTGATGAGCCTGATAACGCAAGGGCAGACGGAGGTTCGGACAAGGTCAAGCCCCTTCTTGACCGTAAAGCTGACGGGAAGGTGTTGGCCGGTGAGGACAATGCCGCCCGCAGCACCAGCAGTGTAGCCGAACGAAGCGAGCCGTCCGAACGGCCGATACCTCCCCGTCCACAACCCACTCCCGTGAAGGCTCCCGTGGTGGCTCCTTTGACTGCGCCCAAGGATGCGACTTCCGTCGACAAGCCGTTGGAGGTCATCAAGGACGACAGCCTCACTACCGAAGTGAAGAAGGAACTCCCGAGGATCAACGTCCGTGACGAACTTCCCAACTACAAGTTCCCTTCCCTCAGCCTTCTGGAAGAATATTCCTCCGGCCATCACGAAGTCACTGACGAGGAACTCGCCCGTAACAACAACAAGATACGCGCGACCCTCGAGAACTACCGCATCCAGATCAACGATGTCAAGGCCATCGTAGGCCCTACCGTAACCCTCTATAAGGTCTATCCGGCCCCCGGAGTCAAGATCGCCGAGATCAAGAAGCTCCAGGAAGACATCGGTATGTACCTCCACGCCAGGGGAGTGCGCGTCGTGACCCTGACCGACTCCGTCGGAATCGAAGTCGCCAATGACAAGCCTTCAATCGTCCCGATGAGGGCCGTCCTCAATGACGAAGCCTTCCGCGGGAGCAAGGCAGAACTCCCTATCGCCATCGGATACACCATCCAGCAGAAAGTCAAGGTGTTCGACCTGGCCGACGCACCGCATCTGCTCGTCGCAGGTGCCACCAAGCAAGGCAAGTCCGTAGGACTCAACGCCATGGTAGCCTCGCTGCTGTATTCCAAGCACCCGTCCGAACTCAAGTTCGTCTTCATAGACCCGAAGATGGTCGAATTCTCGGCCTACGGCCGTCTGCTGCATCATTACCTCGCGGTCCTGCCGTGCAATGACGAAAGGGAGGAGAAGGACAATGCGATCGTCAAGAAACCGGACAAGGCCGAGAAGGTGCTAAAGTCGCTGGTAGCCGAAATGGAGCAGCGCTATGAACTTCTCAGCAAGGCCCTGGTACCGAATATCAAGCTCTATAACGAGAAGTACAAGGACCGTCACCTCCTGCCCACGGAAGGCCACCGTTTCCTGCCCTACATAGTCACCGTTGTCGATGAATATGCGGACCTCACGATGTCTGTCGGCGGAGGCGGGGATTCAAAGGCCATGGCAAGGAGCATCTCGACTTCGATCATCCGCCTGGCCCAGAAGGGAAGGGCTGCCGGAATCCATATCGTCCTGGCTACCCAGAGGCCTTCAGTGGATGTCATCACCGGCTTGATCAAAGCCAACTTCCCTACCCGAATCGCATTCAGGGTCATCTCCAGGATAGATTCATCCACCATCCTCGATTCCCCGGGAGCTGAGAAGCTCATCGGTAGGGGAGATATGCTCTACTATGCCGGAGTCGAAATGGAGAGGATCCAGTGCGCCCTTATCGACAGCGACGAGATTTCCGAACTGACCAAGTTCATCGGGGACCAGCAGGGCTACAAGAAGAGCTATAACACTCCGTATTACCTGCCTGACGTAGAGGAAGCGACCGAGGACGGTTCCGGAGGAATGGTCGACATGAAGAACCTTGACGAGCGCTTCGAGGAGGCCGCCAAGATGATCGTGATGAACCAGAGAGGCTCCACTTCCGACCTTCAGAGACGTCTTGGAATGGGCTATGCCAAGGCCGGCAGAGTGATGGACCAGCTGGAGGCGGCCGGTGTAGTCGGTCCCCAGGAGGGATCCAAACCCAGACAGGTCCTTATCTCCAGCCTGGAAGAGCTCGAAAAGGTTCTGGAGGCCTTCAGGAACCAGTAGAAGGCTTCTGGCACAACTTGTGCAATCCCGAAAAGTATCATGAAAAAGACAGCCATCATAATCGCAGCCGCAGCGCTTGCCCTTTTCAGCATCCCTTCCGGGGCAAAGAGCAAGACCCTCGGCAGTTTCATCGACAAGGTTTCGTCCTCGCTCGTGACTTTCGACTATTCGTTCACCATGCAGACCACCAAGTCCAAGACCAAGATGACCGGTTCAGGTAATGTCAAGGTCCAGGGCAATGCATTCTTCATGGAAGGCAACGGGATGGAGGTCTGGTGCGACGGATCCACCCGCTGGACCATCGACAGGTTCGCGGAAGAGGCTCTTGTGGAATCGGTAAGCGAGTCTTATGACAGCTATGCCACCAATCCCGCCCTCATGATCACCGCGGTCGACGATGCCTTCAACGAGGTCTCGTTCGGAACGTCGAAGTTCCAGGGCAAGGCGGTGGATGCCTCCGTGCTTTCCCCGGTACACAAGGGGAAGTATTCGATGGATATCGCCGAACTGAAACTGTTCTTCAAGAGCGGTACTTCCGACCTGGTCGGGGCAGAAGTCAAGCTCAATGACGGTTCGGTCTCGGAATTCTCCATCACCGGAATGACGTTCTCCGCCCAGGCGGAAAAGAAAGAGTCTTTCCGCTTTGACGAAAAGACTCTCGATGATTCCTATGTAATTACCGATCTGAGGTAGATCAGTCCTTGATGCACCTGACGGATGCCCTGAAGGACTTCTTGTCACCCGTAGCCACATACACATTCGGCTTGTCCACATAGAAGTACCGGTATATTCCGGTATTTCCAGTTTGGTCGGCGGTCCAGAATGCGGCATAGCTGTTCAGTCCGGAGAATTTCTGGCTGACTTCCTGGTCGACCGCATAACCGATCGGGATGGCGGAGAACTTGGCCTTGTTGGTGATCTTCACCTCGGGCCAGAAAGTCCACATCTTGCCTCCAAGGAAGACCGCATCGGCCATCAGTGAGCCGGCGGCTCCTTCAAACTCCTTTCCGGCGCTGCAAGCCGTACCGGAAGCTGCGGTGGCGATAGCTGCGAATTCCGCATCGGTAGGCAGGTGCCAGCCTGAAGGGCAGGCGGTCATGGCTTCCTCCCAGGTATACAGCCTTCCGAACAGTGGATCGACGGCCGGGCTGTTCTGGTAAGATACTCCCGCTTTCTTGTAGTACAGGTTGTTCTGGATGCACACCTTGCCTCCGATGGTGGCAAGATAGTAGGTGCCTCCGTCCCTGCTGTCACGCAAGGTCAGGGAATCGGTCTGGTATGATGTCCCGGTCAGGGAAGTATTGACGGTAGTGTCGATGACGTTGAAATTCTTGATGGTGTACAGCGGGGAGAAATCCGTCGCGTATGCGTAGCAGGTAAGAGAATAGTTACCCGTTTTCTGTGGAGTGACGATGGTCCAGGAACCGTCGCCCTTGCCTGTTTCCGTCTTGGTGGTGTCCTTCTTGTTTTCCCAGGAGGAGTACCAGTAGTAACCTACATTTCCGGTCTTGGGATTTGAAACCCCCTTCGGAGTCAGGGTATATGTCTCTCCGCCCAGCACATACAACGGAATGCTGTAAGAGAGTGCACCGTCGAGATACGGAAGGGTCGAAGAACTCGATTTATCTTTGTGGCAGGACGGCAGGACCGCCAGTGCCAGTATCGCTCCTATGGTTAATATGGTCCTTGTTCTCATCATTTTGTCTTGAACATGCAAATATCGCATAAAAAACCCAAAAACGGTATGCTTTCAGCAAAAACCAGTCCAATCGTGCAGATAATTACTTTGAAATTCTTAATATTGCAATGATGAAGAATGATTTGAAGTACTTCCTTTCGGTTGCCTGCCTTGCCCTGGCGGCGTTCTCCTGCACGGAGGCGGACAGGTATACCCAGATTACCGGATATGCGCAGGGCGGAACATATTCCGTCAAGTTCAACATGAAGGGGGTCAAGGTCCCTGAGGCGGAGATCCGCACATCCATCGACTCGATCCTCACCCTCATCGACACTACCCTTTCCGGTTATAACAAAGGCTCCCAGCTGAGCCGTTTCAATGCGGGCGTCCCCGTTGAGCCGAACGGCTTGTTCAAGGATGTGTATGCCCTTTCCAGAAAGTTTTACGATGAGACCGGAGGGGCGCTAGACGTGGCTTCCGGCCCTCTTTTCGATATCTGGGGTTTCGGCTTCACGTCAGAGAGCATGCCATCACAGAAGACGATCGACAGTGTCCGGGCCGTCTGCGGAATGGACAAGTTGGGCGATGATATGTCCCCACTGGTCGAAGGCATGACTCCAAAGTTGAATTTCAATGCGATAGCGCAGGGATATACCAGCGACAGGATAGCCGGATATCTTCATTCGATAGGTGTCAGGGACATGCTGGTGGACGTGGGTGAGATCTATTGCGAGGGCTTGAACCCGAAAGGGAAAGGCTGGTCGATAGGGATCGACAGGCCGATAGACGGCAATATGACTCCCGGAGCCGACCTTGACGGAATATGGAGGGGCGACGGAAGCGGAAGGGGAGTCGTGACCTCCGGCAACTACAGGAAGTTCTATGAACAGGGCGGCCGTAAGTATTCCCACACCATAGATCCGCGTACCGGATGGCCGGTCCAGCACAACCTGCTGAGCGCCACGATAGTAGCCCCTGATGCCGCTTCTGCGGACGCCTACGCCACATATTGCATGGTGATAGGTCTCGAGGAAGCCAAGGCCTTCGTCAACGGAAGGGATGACATCGAAGGCTATCTGATTTACGATGATGGCGGTACGATGTCGGAGTGGGCGTCTTCTGGCTTCAATCTTGCAGTAGACTGATCGGAAATCATTCTGAAATGATGAATAGACTGTCTGCATATCTTTCTGCCTCATTTGCGGCCGTGATGCTGGTCTTAGCAGGCTGCAGTACGATGAGCAGGACGGAGAAGCAACTCGCCAGGGTTGATTCATTCGAAGCTCCCGATATTCCGGCAATGGGGCAGATTCCCCCTTCACGTCCTGATATGTCGGGACTGGAATATGCCAAGGATGTCCTGATCGTCAGTTACGATGAAGAGGTAGGTAAGGATCCTTTGAAGAAAGCTATCAAGAAATATGACGCCGAGGTGATCTATGACTACAGGATCATCAATGCGATTGCGATCCGTATCCCCGAGTCAAAGGGGCTGGACGATTCGATCAAGTATTTCGAGAAAGTGAAAGGCGTGCTGCAGGTTTCGAAGGATAGGGTTTATCACCTTGATGATCCTGTGCGTCCCGCGGTGTACGTCAGGTAGCGAGCAAATCCATTGCTTCGGAGATATTGAGGGCGGTTTCGGCATCGAAGCCGCCCGATTTCGTCCTGCGGAGGGAGTGGAGGAAGGCTCCGCTGCCGAGGGCTTCGCCCAGGTCCCGGGCAAGGGCGCGGATGTAGGTTCCCTTGCTGCAGGCTATCCGGATTTCCGCCTGCACCAGGTCGATGCCGGAGATGTCCGCTACGTTGATACGTGGATTCGGCCGGGACGCCGTCAAACACCGGCCGAGTCCATCCTCGCTTCGCTGCGGCTGAGTACGGCCGGCATTTGCGGCGCTCCCGGCCGGTCCTTGAGCCTGTCGAAGGGAGAGAAGTTCAAGCTCGTAGATGTTGACACGCTGCACGTTGAGAGTCTCGGCGACGGTATGGTCGAAATCCTCTATGACCTCAGTCTTGGCCAGCCCCCTCTCCCGGAACTGCTTCCTCGCCAGTTCATAAGCCCTTACCCCGTCTACCGACTTTGCCGAGAAAAGAGGAGCGACCTGGTCCTGCTCCCCGAGGAAACCCGGGAGCACATTGAGGATGGATCCTTCGTTCACGTTGTCGGTCGGATACAGCCTGTCGACCGCCTTTTCAAGGTCATAGGAAGGAGTCGTCGCCCCGAATGAGATTCCGGCCACATATTCCTTACCCTCTTTCTGGAGGCTCTCGGCAAGCCTGGTGGCTTTCCCGATGCAGACCAGGAGGACTCCGGTGGCCAGGGGATCAAGCGTTCCCGCGTGGCCGACCTTCAGGTTCTTCTTCCCGAAATGGTGGCAGGCAGCCCATTTGATCTTCCTCACCACATCCGCGGATGTCCAGCGGTATGGCTTGTCAATGGGCATTATGATCCCGTCGGGGTATTCATCGATATTCCCGGACAGGACCGTCCCGACGAGCCGGGCATCGGCTATCATATCTTGTCGATCCTCCTCTGATGGCGGCCACCTTCGAATGTGGTGGTCAGCCAGGTGTTCAGGATGCGGGTCGCCATCTGGTAGGAAATGAAACGGGCCGGCATCACCAGCACATTTGCGTTGTTGTGGGCCTTCACGAGACGTCCGATCTCACTGTTCCAGGCCAGCCCGGCGCGTACGCCCTTATGCCTGTTGAGGCTCATCGCCATACCGTTGCCCGTACCGCAAAGTGCGACACCGAGGTCGACCTCCTTCCTGTCCACCGCATCCCCGAGGGCGTGAGCATAGTCCGGAAAATCGCAGCTGACGTCAGAATATGTTCCGTAGTCGGCTACATCGTATCCTTTCTTGGTGAGCAGCTCCGCGAGCCTGTTCTTGTACTCATATCCAGCATGGTCGCTGGCGACACCGATTTTCATGATATATGTGGTTTAGAATAATTTCTTCTTGCTTACGGTCGTCATGAATTCCTTCAGGTAGAACGGCTCGAAATAGGCCACGTCCTCGAACCTGCCTTCCCTGAAGGCCGCTACGGCGGGCCTCCTCATTCCCGACGCCTTGGGATTGCACTGCACAAAACTGGCCTGTGGAAGGGCGATGACATCCCTGCACTTTTCCGCCCCGTCACCTATGAAGAGCACCGGCCCTTCAGCCAGCTGCTCCCTGAAAGAATCCTCTTCTACTATTTGGGCGACCGTCGGGGATATCTGCTTCCCGTCAGGAGTGAATATTCCGGTATATACCTCCATCCTCCTGGCATCTATCATCGGGACGATGTACCTGCACCCTTCCGGTACCAGCCCTTCGTCGATTGCCTGCCATACGAGGGTGTCCAGGGTGCCGACGGCGATCAGGGGGATCCCGCCTCCGAAACAGAGTCCCTTGGCTGTGGATACTCCCACCCGCAGGCCGGTATATGATCCCGGACCCTTGCTCACGGCCACAGCGCTGCAGTCCTTGACCCTGAGGCCCCTCTCCTTCAGCATCTCGCTTATGAAGGGAGCGGTCATCGAAGCATGGGCCCTCGGTTCGGTACTGAGTTTCTCGCTGACCACGACCCCGTCTTCCACGAGGGCCGCGGAGCATAGGGAAGTGGAAGTCTCGATCAGGATAATTCTATCCATTATTTGTTGAATATCAATTCTTTAAGGAATGGAAACACGGTGTTCGCGATACTCTTTATCGGATTGTACAGCACCGACTCGTTGAGGGTGTCGGAGGATACGAACGGAATCAGGTTGTAGATTGCATCGAAAATGATGATGACCAATCCTATTATCAGCACAGCCTTCAGCAGTGCGAACACTATTCCCAGAAGCTTGTTGAGCCAGCCCAGCATCGCCAGTTTCACAACCTTCTCGATGGCCTTCCCGATGAGTGTCAGGACAAGCATGACGATGGTCAGGATGAGAGCGAAAGCGATGATGTGCAGGACCGTTCCCGGAAGGTCTGCAAAGGACTTGAGCCAGTCTCCAAAAGGTACGGAGAACTTGAAAGACAGCCAGACTCCCACCACGAGGGCTATCAGGGAGATAGCCTGCGAGACGAAGCCTTTCGAGAATCCGTGGAAGAGCGCCGGAATGCAGCAGACCAGGATTATTATGTCTATGACGTTCACCTGTTAACCTATTGAAAATAATATGGGAATTACCTATCTTTGCAAACTTAAATTGCATTTGATGCGACAGGGCTTCTCCAAATGCAAAATTAGAAAGAAAATTATGACATTCAAAGAGTACAAAGGACTTGATCTGGTATCGATAGGTAACGATATCCTCGACAGATGGAAGAAGAACGGTGCTTTCGAGAAATCCCTCAAATTAAGGGAGGGAGCGCCTGAATTCGTATTCTTCGAAGGACCGCCTTCCGCCAACGGCAAACCCGGAATCCATCACGTCATGGCCCGCTCCATCAAGGACGCGGTTTGCCGTTACAAGACCCAGACCGGTTACAAGGTAAACCGCCGTGCAGGATGGGACACCCATGGACTTCCCGTGGAGATCGGAGTCGAGAAGAAGCTCGGGATCCACAAGGAGGACATCGGAACCAAGATCTCCGTCGAGGAGTACAACCGCACCTGCCGTGAGGAGGTCATGAAGTACACCGCCGAGTGGGAGAGCATGACCGAGCGCGTCGGATACTGGGTGGACATGAACGACCCGTACATTACCTACGACAACCGCTATATCGAGACCCTCTGGTATCTCTTGAAGGACATATACGACAAGGGACTGCTTTACAAGGGCTATTCCATCCAGCCGTATTCCCCTTCGGACGGAACCGGACTGAGCTCCCATGAACTCAACCAGCCCGGTTGCTACAAGGATGTCACCGACACCACCGCAACCGTCCAGTTCGAGGTCATAAGGGATTCCAAGTCGGAGCCTCTTTATGCAGGAGACGATGTTCCTGTCTATTTCCTGGCCTGGACCACCACTCCCTGGACCCTTCCTTCCAATGTCGCCCTTTGCGTCGGACCGAAGATCGATTATATCCGCGTACTTTCATTCAACCCGTACACCGGCCGGAAGGCTGTCTACGTGCTGGCCAAGGAACTCCTCGGCGCCTGGTTCAATCCGAAGGCGGCTGACATCGCACTCGAAGACTACAAGCCCGGCGACAAGCTGGTTCCCTACAAGGTGCTTGACGGCTCATATAAGGGTTCCGAACTCGTGGGTATCCGCTACAAGCAGCTGATCCCCTGGTTCTCGGCGATCGATGAAGGCGAGCCCTTCAGGGTGATCTCCGGAGACTATGTGACCACGGAGGACGGTACCGGTATCGTACACATCGCCCCGACCTTCGGTGCTGACGACAAGAAGGTGGCCGCCAATTTCGGCGTACCCGGCATCATAATGATCGACAAGGACGGCAAGAGGCAGGCACAGGTTGACCACGAGGGACGTTTCTATCCTCTCGAGAACCTGGATCCTGAATATGTTGCCAAATATGTCGATCCTTCCTACAAGGAATTCTCGGGCCGTTACGTAAAGAATGCCTTCGACGACAGTCTTCCTGCAGACGCCCCGACCCTGGATGTGGATCTCTGCATGATGATGAAGCAGGACGGCCGTTGTTTCAAGATCCAGAAGCACACCCACAGCTATCCCCACTCCTGGAGGACGGACAAGCCGGTTCTCTATTATCCTCTCGACGCCTGGTTCATCAAGACCACCGCGGTCAAGGACGAGATGGTGGCCTTGAACAAGACCATCAACTGGAAGCCCGAGTCCACCGGAACTGGCCGTTTCGGCCAGTGGCTCGAGAATATCCAGGACTGGAACCTCAGCCGCAGCCGTTTCTGGGGCACTCCGCTCCCGATCTGGCGTACCGAAGACGGTAAGGAAGAGATCTGCATCGGCACCGCCGCCCAGCTGTACGAAGAGATCGACAAGGCCGTGGCAGCCGGCATCATGGCTACCAACCCGTTCAGGGACAATGGCTTCGACCCCGCCGACATGAGCAAGGAGAACTACGACCGTATCGACCTCCACAGGCCTTATGTCGACAACATATTCCTTGTCAGCCCTTCCGGAAAGAAGATGACGAGGGAGTCCGACCTCATTGACGTATGGTTCGACTCCGGAGCCATGCCTTACGCCCAGGAAGGCCTTCGCGGCAAGGATTCCTGGAAGTTCGGCTGCACCTCCGACTTCATCGCCGAAGGAGTGGACCAGACCCGCGGATGGTTCTACACCCTGCACGCCATCCATACCATGGTCAGCGGAACCCCGGCCTTCAAGACCGTGATCTCCAACGGCCTTGTCCTGGACAAGAACGGCAACAAGATGAGCAAGCGTCTCGGCAACGCCGTCGATCCTTTCGAGGAACTCGACAAGTACGGTGCGGATGCCCTCAGGTGGTACATGCTTACGAATGCGCAGCCCTGGGACAACCTCAAATTCGACGAAGCAGGAGTCGACGAGGTCCGCAGGAAATTCTTCGGAACGCTCTATAACACATATTCATTCTTCGCCCTCTACGCCAACGTGGACGGTTTCGACCCTGCAGCACCGAAGGTGGATTATTCAAGGCGGCCGGAGATCGACCGTTGGATAATCTCCCTGCTCAATACCCTCGAGCAGAAGGTCCGGGCGGCTTATGAGGACTACGACATAACCAGCGCCGGCCGCATGATCCAGGACTTCGTCTGTGACGACCTCAGCAACTGGTATGTCCGCCTGAACAGGAAGCGTTTCTGGGGAGGCAGGATGGACGAGGACAAGCTCGCCGCCTACCAGACCCTTTACGAGGTGCTGGTCGACGTGGCTGTCATGGCGGCTCCTATAGCTCCCTTCTTCATGGACAGGCTCTATCTGGACCTCGTTCCGGCAGGGGAGGAGTCAGTGCATTATGTCCTGATGCCTGAATATGATCCCGCGGTAATCGACAAGGACCTCGAGGAGAGGATGGCCCTCGCCCAGAAGGCCACTTCCATGGTCCTGGCCCTGCGCCGCAAGGTATCCATCAAGGTACGCCAGCCTCTTTCGAAGCTGGTCATACCTGTCATCTCCGACAAGGTGAGGGAGCAGCTCGAGCAGGTCAAGGGCATAATCCTGAGCGAAGTCAATGTCAAGGAAGCGGAGTTCATCTCCGACACCACCGGAATCATAACCAAGAAGATCAAGCCCAATTTCAAGACCCTGGGCAAGACCTATGGCAAGCAGATGAAGGAGATTGCCGGAGCATTCGCACAGTTCGACCAGGCCACGATTTCTGCCATACAGAACGCCGAGGCCGCCGGGGATGCATATTCCCTGTCGCTTCCTTCCGGAGAAGTCTCGCTGAATCCGGGTGACTATGAGATATCCTCAGAGGACATGCCCGGATGGCTCGTGGCAACCGAAGGACAGCTCACCATCGCCCTCGATATCCAGATCTCCGATGACCTCAGGAAGGAGGGAATCGCTCGCGAATTGATCAACAGGATACAGAATCTTAGAAAAGACAGCGGCTTTGAGGTTACAGATAAGATAGAAGTTGCTATATTTGCAGATGAAACAGCCAGGAAGGAGATAGGAAGCTCATTGGAAGGCTATAAGGAATACATTGCAGCTCAGACACTTGCAGTTTCCATAGACCTTGAATCGATAGCTGATGCTCCTGCAGGAGCGGCAGATGTGGAGTGGGATGAAGGCGAACTCAGGATAGTTTTGAAAAAAATTAATGACCTTAATAATTTACGGGCTATGTCAGAACAAGTAAAAGCCAACACTTCGTCACAGGAAGTGGAGAAGACACGGTACAGCGATGAGGAGCTTGCTGAGTTCAAGGTCATCATCAAGGACAAACTGGAAAAGGCCAGGAAGGAGTATGATACACTCCGGAAGGTGATCATGCATAACGGAAGCAACGATATCGAAGATACAACTCCGTCATTCAAGACCGTTGAGGATGATGGCGCATATCAGCTTTCCAAGGAAGAGGCTAGCCAGCTTGCCCAGAGGCAGTACAAGTTCATCCAGAACCTTGAGGCCGCCCTCGTGCGCATCGAAAACAAGACCTACGGCGTGTGCCGTGTCACAGGCAAGCTTATCCCCAAGGAAAGGCTCCGCCTCGTTCCCCACGCCACCCTCACCGTGGAGGCCAAGGAAATGCTGGCGAAAAAAGGCCAGAACTAGTGAAGCTCTCCAAAGGCAATAGGCTCCTGCTCCTCGGGTTCATCCTTGTTGTGATCGATCAGGTGATCAAGGTCCTGGTCAAGACCAACATGGAGTTCGGACAGCATTTCAACGTAATCGGCAACTGGTTCCAGATCCTCTTCATAGAGAACGAGGGGATGGCTTTCGGAATGAAGTTCGGAGGGACCGTAGGCAAATTTCTGCTCTCTCTGTTCCGAATCGGCCTGTTCGCAGCCCTCTGCTGGTGGATTTCATCCCTTGCACGCAAGTCCGTCGATTCCGACGGTTCCGCCGTCCTGCTTGAGGACGGAACACCCAAGGTTCCGACCGGCGTACTTGTAGGCCTTACCCTGATCACTGCCGGAGCTTTCGGCAATATCATAGACAGCCTTTTCTACGGGTTGATATTCAATTACGCCCCGTTCATGTTCGGTCGGGTGGTGGATATGCTTTACTTCCCCCTTATCGACAGTCACTGGCCGGATTGGATGCCTATTGTGGGAGGACGTCATTTCATATTCTTTTCCCCGGTATTCAATTTTGCCGACAGCTGCGTGACGGTCGGGGCGCTGTATCTTATATTCTTCCAGTACAGGTTCTTCGCCCGCGGGGAATAGTCAAATATTTTTGCCGGGACAGTTTTTTATCTTTATCTTTGCAATCCGCAATTCCGGAGGTGTGGCCGAGTGGTCGATGGCGGCAGTCTTGAAAACTGTTGAACGGCAACGTTCCGGGGGTTCGAATCCCTCCGCCTCCGCACAATGCAATACAAAAGCAGGCGCCGCACGAAAGTGCGGCGTTTGTTTTTGGTGCCGTGCCCGTTGAAAGCTTGCTTTCATAAGGGCATGGTGCCGAAAACAAAACGGCTTTTGCCCGCCTGCTTTTGTATTGCTGGCGAAGGCCCAGGGATGTGCGAAGGAGAGCAGCGACTGAGCAAATCCCTCCTATTCATATCATTTGCTTGGCAGACGCTATTCCGTCCTCACCTCCTGTCCCGGCCCCGCTGGAACTCCTTGCGGGCCTTTTTCAGAGCCTTGCACCAGGCAGGGTCGGCGCTGAGGCGGGCGAAGGATGCGCTGGCTGCCAGACGGGCCGCATCCACATCCGACTGATAATGATATCCTACTATCGTACGGCTCTGTCCGCACTCATAACCAGTCTTGAATATTGCCTCCTGATGCTCCGGATCAATGGATGCAAGCACCAGTGCCGCCATCCAGTACCTGATCGTATGACCGGACGGATATGAAGTGAAATCATTCTTGGCCTCATCCTCGGGAATAGGGGTGGGTTCCTCGAAATACTGATACGGCCGTTCCCTGTGGAAATAGTCCTTTGCAATCCTGATCGATGACCTTGCGGCCCTTATGTTCTTGCCGATGAATAAAGCCAGCACGGGATATTCCTCGGGAGTAAGCCTGACCTCCATTGCCGGAGAGAAACGCTTCATTATGTACTCCACGGTCGTGCTGGCATCCTCGACGGCTAACTTGCCACGCTCGGTATCCCGGAGCTGTTTTCCTTTCACATAGACGATGCTGTCAGCAAGGAAGGCGATGTCGTGGAATCCCGGAGGGCTGGGCAGGAATTTCGACGCGTCGGGCATTTCTTCCTCAGGCAGGAAATTCTTCGGCTTCTGGGTGACCTTGTAAGGTTGTGCGCAGGATGATACAAGGCAGATGGTGGCAGTTACCAGGATCGTTGTTAGTAAGGACTTTTTCATTGCAGGTATAATTATTTGGCCGACAACCTCTTACGTAGAGGCTTGTCGTAAAAATCCATGCAGGCGAAGGCGAGGATGAGGCTGGCGGCTACTACCAGCAGCGCCACCGGCCAGGCCTCCCGGAAAGATTTGGAAACCCCGTTGCCGTCGAACCCGAGATAATTATAATAAAGGTAGAACAGCGGGTAGTGTACCATGTACAGCGGGTACGAGAGGTCGCCCAGGAAGGAGCAGACCTTGGCGGTTCCTTCCCCGAGGGCGTTATCCGATGCTCCCAACCAAACCAGGCACGGAAATACCACGATTACGCAGAATGCCTCGAATAGGCCGTTCCGCCACGCCGCTCCGCCTATGGACGGCAGGACAGCGACCAGAACCAGCATCAGGCTGCACAGGAGGAAGGATTTCCGGGCCTTCAGAGGTACGAACACCCTTGCCATCAGCATGCCCAATGAATATGGGAACAGCATCCTTATGAGTCCTTCCCAGAAACCACCGTCGACGAAACTCCAGCCAACGCCGAGGAATCCGTCGCGAACGGATATTCCTACAAGCAAGGCTCCCGAAACAGCGCACACGAGGGCTAGGGCCCATTTGGGCAGCCTGCGGAGCAGTAGGGCGTAGAGTATATTCCCGATATATTCAAAGAAAAGGGACCAGGAGGGGCCGTTCAGGGGGAACATCTCGCCGTTGCCGCGGACTTCGGTCGCTCCGCCCGGGAAGGCGGGAATCATGAACATCGCGCATAGCATCGAGAGCATCACCAGGCTTGTGCTGACGTGGGTACCGTCCCATTTGACACTTCCCTGAAGCAGGAAGGTCAATGCCCCGATCAAGGCGCCCATGACCACCATCGGATGGAGCCTGATGAGACGACGCTTGAAAAAGCTGACAACGGTCATCTTTCCCCAGCGGCCGTCGTAGGCATAGCCTATCACGAAGCCGGAGAGGATGAAGAAGAAATCCACCGCGAGGTAGCCGTGCGGGACCGGAGTCCCGGAGAGCAGCTCGAAGACGTGGTAGACGATGACGATCAGGGCAGCCACTCCGCGGAGACCGTCAAGAACCAGATAATGGGGGCGTGAGTCCTGTAGCAGCATAATCACAAATATAGTATTTCTGGCCGGATATTAGCCATAAATTGGGATTGACGGGCCACATCTGCTGCGGTAACTTTGTCTTCCAATTATGAGACTTAGACTTCTTGCAGCACTCTCCAGCCTGCTTTTCCCCATTGTGGCTGGGGCTCAGTATTCAGGACGAGGCGCCCTGAGTCTGGGCGGTTACGGGGAAGTGGCGATGAGCCGCAATTTCTACAGTGACAACGTTTACAGGTATTCACATCCTTCGGATTACCGCAACGATGGGAGCCACGGGAGGTTCGATATTCCCCACGCCGTCATCTATCTGGCCTACGACTTCGGAAAGGGATGGTCGATGCAGACTGAGATAGAGTTCGAGCATACCGGTACGGGAACGTCCGTCGAGAAGGAATATACGGAGGCGGGCGAGTGGGAGACCGAAATCGAGAAAGGCGGTGAGGTCGAACTCGAGCAGTTCTGGATCCAGAAGTCATTTGCGGAGGCTTTGAATCTGAGGATGGGCCATATCATAGTCCCTGTCGGAGGTTTGAACAATGCCCATGAACCTCTGAATTTCTTTACGGTCTACCGTCCGGAAGGGGAGTACACCATTCTCCCGTCCACATGGCATGATACGGGAATCAGTCTCTGGGGCCGGGCGGGCGCTTGGAAGTACGAGGCCATGGTCGTGGCCGGCCTGGATGCGTTCATGTTCAACCGGGACAATTTCATCCACTATGCGGCCGGATCCCCTTATGAGTTCAAGGTCGCGAACAACTATGGTTTTGCGGCAAGGATCGACAATGAATCGATACGGAACCTGCGCCTTAGCCTGAGCGGCTATTTCGGCAACAGCATGCACAATTCCTATCCAAATGACATGCGCGGAACCAGGTACGGCAGCGTCAAGGGTACGACTGCAATCGGCGCTTTCGACTTTTCCTACGTTTCTCCAGCCTTGATAGTCAGGGGGAATGCCGATTATGGATATGTCGGCGATGCCGCCGTTATCAGCACAGTCAAGCGCAACCTGACCTCCAACAACGCCCCATATAAGAAGACCCCTGTGGGACAGAATGCCTTTGCCGCCGGAATCGAGGCGGGATACGACCTGCTGGATCTGTTCGGATACGAGAAGGACGACAAGGTCTTCCTGTTCGGAAGGTATGATTGCTACGACTCTTACATACCGGCAACCGGCCAGCAGGAATATACATATACCCTTAAGCATGTGGCGACGGTTGGCCTTAACTGGATGCCGCTTCCGCAGATAGCCCTCAAGGCTGAATATTCACACCGCTTCCTGCGCAGCCAGTACAACGACGAGCCTTCGGTCTCGATCGGAATCGCCTACATGGGATTCTTCAACAGATAATTGTTTTAATAGTATTGAATATGAAAAAGTTGTTTAAGTTTTCGCTTGTCCTTGCAGCAGCCGCATCTTGCCTGGCTGCCTGCAACAAGAACGACGATCCTTACGGACTCTCTACGGAAGAGCAGGAGATGAAGGAGATCGTGCATCAGTATGTCCTCCAGGTGGTCTATGCTACTTACGGCGACCTTGCAAAGGAGAGCAATGAGCTTTACGAATTGCTTTCTGCAGCTTCCAGGAAAGGCGTTGCATCCCTTACCCAAGGCGAACTCGATGCCATCTGCGCCAAATTCCTCCAGGCCCGCCAGAGCTGGGAGGAGTCGGAGGCCTTCCTTTATGGAGCCGCAACGGATTTCGGTATCGACCCCCATATCGACACCTGGCCGCTTGACGTCGAGGCTCTCGCCACATCCCTCTCCAATGCGGAACAGGTAGCTGCCCTTGAAGGTGAGGATGGTATCGCCTATGCCGCTGCCAAACTCGGACAGGAACTTCTTGGATTCCATGGGATTGAGTTTATCCTGTTCCGTGACGGAGCCAACCGTAAGGTCGAAGAGCTTGAAGTCGCCGTTACCCTTACCGGTTCAGACAAGACCTATGGCGAGAACATGCTCAATGCGGCCGAGATCGGAAGTACATACTCAACGTGGCAGGAGACCCTGTCATCCATCCTGCTGGCCGGCTGCTCGAACATCTGCAACGAAGTAGCCAACGTGAAGATGGGCAACGCCCATTCCGGTGAGGATGTCAATTATATCGAGTCTCCTTACAGCAAGCAATCCTTCCAGGATTTCATCGACAATATCCTGAGCATCCAGTATACTCTCTACGGAGGTGCAGGCAGGACATCTGCGGATACCCATTCCCTGATGTCATATTTCAACAAACACAATTACAGCGGGGCCTCAAATCTCCAGAAGGCGCTCGAATCCTCTTTGACCGCCTTGAAGGCATGTCAGGCCAAGGGAGCCTTCGTGGACATCTACACGGATGCGTCGGTGCAGACAGCCATGGACGCTGTCAACAGTTTTGACGAAGAACTTAACAAGGCAGCATCATGGATCGTAAAGCAGTAGTCCTTCTGGCTCTCGCCGCGTTCTTTGCCGCAGCTTGCAACATCAATGGCGATGACCCGTTTTCCAAAAGGGAACCGGATGCCAAGTATGTTGGACAGACTGTCGGCAATTTCGATGCATCGGAATGGTATCCCGGAGGGGCCATGGGCACCACTGACAATGTTACCGAAGGATGTTACCAGGACGAGACTCCTGCCGTGACAGCCCAGGGCCTGGAGCAGGCTTTCAATCTTGGAGAGGCGGCTTTCGAACGCAAGTTCACCCAGAGTACCGAGCCTTTCAAGGGACTCGGTCCGGCTTATGTCCGTTCTTCCTGCCTTGATTGCCATCCTGGATATGGCCACGGAAAATGGCAGAGTCAGTACAGGGCCGATTTCGGCAATGGTTATCTTCTGGTTGTCTATCACCCTGCAGACGGGGTCAACAGTGATGACGGCCCGTACGTGGCTGAAGTCACCGGTATGCCCCAGACCAAGGCTGTAGCGCCCTTCCTTCCTCCCATCGACGAGGACAAGATAGTCATCAATTGGGTAAAGGTTTCCGCGATGGAAAGCGGCCTTCCCATGAAATTCCCCGATGGCGAGACCTATGAACTGATCTATCCGGAACTCTCGATTCCCGAGGATGCATTCAACACCGATCCCACTCCTTACCAGACAGGAGCGGTTGCCTTCCGTCTCGAATCTACTATCGGTATCATCGGGACGGGTCTCCTGGATGCCATTCCCGCGGAAGACATCAAAGAGCAGTACAAGGCAGAGGCTCCATATGTCGAGCTAAATCCCGCTTTCTGGGACAAGGCGGCCAATGACTTCGCCCCTACCGCATGGTATACCCTTGCAGAAGGACAGTTCGCTGACGGAACCCCGGCACCAGCTGGAACCAAGTTGCTCAAGCGCTTCACGTATGCCATGACACGTGCTTCCCTTCAGGACGGTGCGGGAGCGAACGCCATCTGGAACATCACCAATGTCAGCCGTGGCGACAGGCATTTCCTCTACACTACCAAGGCTTGGGCCAAGGCAATGTCCGAGACTCCTTCCGTAATCGCTGCCATCAAGGCCGATCCTTCGTCTCCTTATTACGCTGACGGTACGGACGAGGGAATCGCTGAGGCTGTCCTGAACTTGCTCGACCCCAAGACGGACCAGTTCGACAACAAGTGGCACAACTTCACTCCCGAGATGGGAGATGACCAGTACTACAATTTCCTGGTCTGGCATCGCGGCCTTTCGATTCCCAGGGCCCGGAACCTGAACCGCAAGGAAGTGCAAAGGGGTAAGGAAGTATTCAACAGGATTGGATGCGCCACGTGCCACAGGGCCTCCTGGGAGACCAAGGACGACAACTACTGGGCCCCGAAGATTACGAAGGGCAGGCAGCTCCCCCGTTACCAGAAACAGAAGATTTATCCCTACACCGACATGCTTCAGCACCGTCTGTACATGAAGAACGGTATCCACGGAAGCTGGTGTCGTACGACTCCGCTTTGGGGCAGGGGGCTTTCCCGCGCCAATACCGGGGCCGAGGACAGGATACATGACTGCAGGGCACGGAATGTAATAGAGGCTATAATGTGGCATGGCTACAGCAAGAAGAGCGATGCCTACGAGAGTACGGAGAAGTTCTTCAACCTTCCCAAGGAAGACCGCGACGCCGTGGTGGAATTCATCAATTCGATATAATCAGTACCGATGCGCTTCCTGGACTGAGATTTTACTATCTTTGTCTTATCATGAAGCGCATCCTTATTTCTTTGGCGGTCCTGCTCGCGGGGCTGACGATGGAGGCGAAGGTGGAACTTTCGCCTCTTTTCACTGACAATATGGTTTTCCAGCAGAATGTACTTGCACCGGTATGGGGCAAGGCTGCTCCAGGTGCCAGGGTGACGGTAACCCCTTCGTGGGACGGCCGGACGTATTCCTGTACGGCTGACGCCGACGGCCGCTGGTCTGTGGAAATCGAAACGCCTGAGGGAAGTTACGAAAGGTACACCGTCACTATCTCAGACGGTAAGCCCGTGGCCCTTCAGAACGTCCTCGTCGGAGAGGTTTGGCTGTGCTCCGGCCAGTCCAACATGGAGATGCCGGTCGAGAGCTGGAGGGCTGTGAGGGTCAACAGGGATGACATACAGAATGCCGCCGACTATCCGTACCTCCGCCTGCTTTATGTCACGAAAACCACCGGGATGTCCCCTCGCGACAGCTTCGATGCTGAAAACGGAGGATGGACGGAATCCCTCCCGAAGACTGTCAGGGGATTCTCCGCGGTAGCATATTACTTTGGCCGGGCCCTCCAGCAGGAGCTGAAGGTGCCGGTCGGAGTCATCGAATCCTGCTGGGGAGGAACCATAATCGAGGCCTGGATGAGCGCTGAAGCCTTGAGCAGTTATCCGGAGATGGCTCCCAAGATCGCCCAGGTGGCGAAACTCGCCGAGACGGAGACGGACCGTGAGAATACTTTCAAGAAAGAAATGGCCCGTTTCGTGGCCCAGGCCAAGGCCGACGACAAAGGTTTCGCCGGAGGGAAGGCTCCTTGGGCGGCCAGGTCCTATGACGATTCTTCCTGGGGTACGATGAAACTCCCCGAAAAGATACAGACGCTCTGGCCATCGACCAACGGAGTCTTCTGGTTCCGCAAGGAAGTGGAGATACCTTCCTCCTGGGCGGGCAGGAACCTCACCCTCAGCCTGGGACCCGTCGATGACTATGACGAAACCTATTTCAACGGAAAGCTCGTCGGTACCGGGGAAGTCTGGAACATGGCCCGTGAATATGTAATCCCGGGCAAAATGGTCAAGGCGGGGAAGTCCGTCCTCTGCATCCGCGTTACTGACGACCACGGCGACGGAGGACTGTACGGTGCAGCCGACCAGCTTTATCTAGAAGGACCGGACGGTACGCAGATCCGTCTCGACGGGGAGTGGAAAGTCAAGAAATCCCTGGACTTCGGTTCCAGGAAGGTGAGCACAGCCCGTGAGCCCAATCTGGCTTCCGTGCTCTACAACGCCATGGTAAAGCCTCTGGTCCCGTTCGCAATCAAGGGAGCGATATGGTACCAGGGAGAATCCAATGCCGGCAAGGCTTACCGGTACCGCGACTTGATGTCCGCGATGGTCCTTGACTGGAGGTCCGCCTGGGGCTATGATTTCCCGTTCTACATAACCCAGATAACCGGATACCACGAGGTCAGTCCCGTTCCCGGGGAATTCTCATGGGCGGAACTGCGTGAGGCGCAGTCTATTGCCGCCTCCGCACTGGATGCCGCCGATGTGGCCTGCATAATAGATCTCGGAGAGGCGGAGGATGTCCATCCCGTAAGAAAGAAGGAAGTAGGGGACAGGCTGGCCATGCTCGCATTGGCCAACGACTATGGCCGCGAGGTCATATCCTCCGGCCCCCGTTTCGAATCATACAGGATTGGGCACGGGAATATCCGGGTGCATTTCACCTCCGTGGCCGACGGGCTGAAGGCCGTTTCTTCAGGCTCGCTGGCCGGGGCCCGTTACGGATCCCAGGCCATTGGATATGACATCGTGAAGCGTGCCGAGAGGGGAGAGGTGACCGGCTTCCAGATCGCCGGAGCCGACAGGGTTTGGCACTGGGCTACGGCCGATATCGAGGGCGACGAAGTCATCGTATATTCGGAAGATGTCCCTCATCCCGTTGCCGTCCGCTATGGCTGGGCCGACAATCCCGTATGCAACCTCTTCAACTCTGCCGGCCTTCCCGCCCATCCCTTCCGTACCGACGACTGGCCCGGAGTGACCGCAGGCAAGGAGTAATCAATATATTATATGAATAATATGACCCCCAGAGAACGTATAATGGCCACCATCAACCGCCAGCCGGTTGACCGTCCCCCTGTGGATCTGTGGTGCACCCCTGAAGTATTGGATTCCCTCCGTGAATATACTTCCACGGAAGACGAGCTGGAAGTGTACAACAAACTCGGAGTGGACAAGATCGTATGGATATTCCCAGGTTATGCCGGGCGGTACTTCGACCCGAATGACAGCGGCGAAATAACACCCTGGGGAGTCCCGACGCGGATGGTCAAGGCCGGACTTGCCACGTACCAGGAATATATCAACCCTCCGATCGGGGAATATATTGAACCGTCGGAGTTGGAGACTTACCATTCCTGGCCGGATCCCGACAGGTTCGACTATGAAGGTTCAAAGGCTCTGGCCCGGAAGGCGCGCTCCTGGGATTTCGCCACCATAGGGCCCTGGATTTCGCATTTCGAGATCTATTGCCAGATGCGAGGACTGGAGAATGCAATGATGGACACCATCGCCTGCCCGGAATTCCTGGATGCTGCCCTGGACCACATAGATGCCATCCAGACGGTGATGCTCGAAAGGTTTCTGAAGGAACTGGGTGAAGATATTGATATCGTGTTCATCAGCGACGACATGGGAATGCAGAATACCATGCTGATTTCGCTGGAGTCATGGGAGACATTCTTCAAGCGCAGGCTGAAAAACTGGTGCGACCTGATCCACAGCTACGGGAAGAAGGTCCTGTACCACACCGACGGCGCCGTCCTGCCCTTGATCCCCGGGCTGATAGATTGCGGGATTGACATCCTTAATCCGATACAGCACGTATGCCCCGGTATGGACACTGCAGGGCTCAAGGAGAGGTTCGGGAAAGACCTTATCTTCCACGGAGGAATCGAGAACCAGCGCATCCTGCCGAACGGAACCGCTGCTGAAGTGGCCGAGGAGACCCGCAACTGCCTCGACACGCTGGGCAAGGGCGGCGGTTACATCTGCTGCTCCTGCCACAACGCCCAGGCCGGCACCCCCGTCGAGAACATCCTCGCAATGATCGACACGGTGAAGACCTATCGCCCCTGAACGCCGCCTTGCCCTGGAGTTTATTCGCAATTGTTCCTATCTTGAGTATTAGCGATACACAGCTTTGGCAAGGTAAGGGAGAGTATATAAACAATCAGGCGGCCCGGAAAGGGTCGCCTGATAAACAACTAGAATGAGGAGGTTTAGAATTTCGTCTTTGAGCTCTTCTTATGCTCTGTGTAAGACGATGCACCCTCTTCTTTAGATTGGAAATGGTTGACCATGACAGCCTCGGCGTGCTTTACGACCCCCGTCTTCTCAGTATTATGGAACCTGAACGGGTTAACCTCGACGGTAGAAGTGGTATATGTGCCATCTTCGCCAACCTGATTAGTGTCTCCTGTCATGGTGTAGGCCCAACCCCAGTCATCTTCCACTACCATATAGACCCAATAGGGATCGAGCGCAAGAACATCCTTTATGACTTCTTGTCCATCAGTATCACTCAGATTGGTCAGAATTACCTTTTTGAAACTCTTCCAACCAAGCGTTTCATAGTATTCCGAAGGATCACCACCAACTGGAGGCTGCCCCGCCTCGCCAGTTATTCCCGGTTTGGGCTTACCAATTAAATTATACTCGAGATTGGCAACTCTATCCTTAAGGGTCGCACCATTTGGATTATAGCCCTTCGGACGTATCCTCATGAGTTCGAAGGTCGCACTCTCTCCGCTCCGTAAACCGGTCTTCCTGATCTTAATGTTGACAGTCAAGGTCGTATGTGGCTCCTCGTAATTGTTGATGCAAGTATATGTACCGTCTTCGTTCTGCACCCAGACACCGGAATTCCCCGTATTCGTCTGGGATTCCCCACCGGTTGCCTCAGGATCGGCTTTGACCTTGAAGGTGATGATGAGTTTCTTGCCTGCCCAGATCCAATTTCCGTTTTTGTAACGCGGCCCTACCCAGTTGCCATATGGATGAGCGGTTGTTCCGTCGGCGTTTTCAGAATCTGCTAGACTGTAATCGAATCCCTCGATGAAGAGAGCCTTGTTCTTCACTTCGTCAGGATTGCTCGTTCGATTACCGTTTGCATCAACATTGTAGATATTCTTTGTCACGGAATTGGTAATTTCCACTTGATCTTCCCAGCCTGCCGGATCTGTGTCATCAGCGCCGGATGCTGAACCCGTTGCAGCTGATGTGTAGACGTGGACGTCTGCTGCCGAAATATCGCTCGGGAGCACGAAGCTGTTTGTGACGACATCCCTTACCTGAGTCTCAGTTCCGACGGTGGCATCGGACTTGCCAATACCGTCGGCGATTGACTTGAAAATAGCTGTTAGGTCAGCGCTACTCGATGAAGCATCCTGATAAAAACTCTGTGTGTAATCTCCGCCTGTCCCAGGAGTATTTATGTTGGTTGCATTGGGATAATTGGACGAAACATAATTCATGTATCGCCATACATTAGTACCAGAGGTAGGAGGATTATTGCCAGCCGTTGGTGTCGAATCAAAGACGCCTATAGAGAAAATGGTTGCCCCGGCATCCTTGATCGCTTTAGCATTGGTGATAGCAGCATTTGCAACGTCAGTACTAAAGTTACGGACATGGGTCGGACTTCCGTCAGTAAAAAATATGACAACTTTATTAGCGTCCGGGTTGGCATCAGACCCTGCCAAGAGAAGCCTGGCTAAATTCAGGCCATAGTCAGCTGCTGTTGAGCCTGCTGGAATCATACTGTTCACAGCAGATTGTAAAGCAGTGACGTTTGAATCACTCTCAGTTGCGGTAAACCCCATTAAAACTTCTGTAGCATTGGCACGAGGATAAGTTTGCTGATTCCAACCCGAACCCCAAGTTGCTGGGGCGTTGTAGTTTGTATTGAAATCCCTAAAACTGTATGAGTAGCCGCCATAATAGTCTTCATCAAGGTCATATGCGGGGAAGTGATTACCAGGGTTAGTAGTTGCCGTTGTATTTGTTACCCATCCTGATGCACTGCTGTAATAGGCAGGCAAGGCAAATTTAACGATACTTATCTGGTTCCCCAAAGCATTCTCCCTCTTTGTTTTTTTAGTCACATTCCCCTGAGCATC
This sequence comes from uncultured Bacteroidia bacterium, assembly GCA_902779765.1. Lineage (GTDB taxonomy): Bacteria > Bacteroidota > Bacteroidia > Bacteroidales > UBA932 > Cryptobacteroides. The sequence goes on along the minus strand of CACZCQ010000005.1, from coordinate 193,807 downwards.
CCTTTCAACTATATACAGGTCATTTTCCTGTATCGTCTCGATAAAAGTATTGACCGCAGTTTTAAGTTTGGTCATTTTCCCATTTTGATCCATTGAACCAGACACGTCCAGCACCAGGACTACATCAACCGGAGTGGCGGTCTCAGTTACCGTTGAGGTACCGGTTGCAAAGGTTTCCAGCCGGATGGTATAGTTTCCTTGGGAATCCGGACCGGTGACTTGCTTGGAGGTTCCCACACCACCCTTTAAGTTGTACTGCGCACCGGCATTCACTGCAGTCGCCAGTAAGGCGGCAGCAATCGCTACATATTTGAATATATTATGTTTCATCTCTTGTTCGATTATTACTTGTTATTACAACTCAGCTAGTTCTTCACACCGATGGTTTGACCGGTTGCGTCACTCCATGCAGCCGTCCAATCTGCATAAGGTTGACCATTCGCATCCTTCGTACTGATTGCCTGGACGACGCATTCGAACACCAGGTGGACACCTTTTGCCTTTTGACGAGTACCACCGACAGGAATCCATATTTCCGGAATCCACGCAGGATCCAACGTATAGGACTGGAATAGAGCTGCTGTCTGGGAGAGTTTCTCACCGGCGCCAATAATCTCGGGGTAATAGTAATAACTTCCGGTACCGAAAACCCAAGGATTGCCTTTCGCCGCATTAGGCACGCCGCCGGCAAACGTTTCATCGAAGCCACCGCTAAATGGTAAAGCCCTGCCAAACCAGTTTGTGACCATAGTTTCATTACTTGTATCCGACGTGGTGTAACCGACCAGCATACTGGCTGGAACTTTTGACGGATCCTGATCGGGTAGCCAGCCATACCAGTTACCCATCAGCATCATACGGACATACTCATCCACATTTCCGGTGTTGGTAACATGAAGATTATTCTTCACATAGCCTGTCATTTGGTCGAAGATATCAACATCAACATCCTCCGGTTCGAGGGTGAAAGTACGGAGTTGACCGGCCTTCCATTCGACTTTTGAATCCTTACTCTTCTTGAGTCTGGCCCCGAAATCAGTGATGGTATGGGTAATCTCAGCGCCCGTCGGCGTGTCCGGAGTTTTCACACGGAATTTTACTGTCAGGACTGCATCATCCGGAATTTCCTGCGGGATGAGCCAGAAAGTCTTTGTACCATTTGCGTCATTCAGATTGTTTGTATTGGTAGGATTATGGGCATCTTTGCCTGGAGCATACCATGAATTTCCGAATTCCATAGGCTTATCGGAATCGTCAGAAGAATCATCAGAAGATCCTTCTGAACTGCCGCTAGGCTTTACATAGGTAATCGTATTGTCACTGGTTTGGCTGTATGTTGGATTATCGAAATCCATTGCAAATGAACCAAATATTGCCTCTTCCTCAGGGGTCCATTGTACTTTTCCACTTGAAGGAGTGACGATGCAATGACCGACATCTTTAAGTCCAGAAAGCTCTACGTGTGTAATAATTGTCTTTGTCGTTCCGCTATTATTGTTGCCAACACGGAATTTCACACCTGTCAGGGCGTGGTACATTGTTACAGGAGCACCGGTCTCCATGTAATTATTCTCATACTGCGTTTGGTTCAATGTCCTTGATGTAAAAAGGATATCCTTCTGGGCATCACCTGACTGCGGGGATACATAATCGAAGGCAATCGTACCAGTATTTGAGTTATAAGCAATTTGAGTGTTTTCCTTGAGATTGTCATCGATGTATGATGTCGGCATACGGAGGAAGAAATAGATGTCTTTGGTCGGTTGACCTTCTGGCCAAGGAAGGGTGCCACCATATTGATGCTTGTAAATCCAACCTTCACGGCCTTCAACTTCTTTTTGGTAGTCCATCGAAGAGAAGGTAGCAGTACCATTTGTATATTCTTCAGTTGCACCTTGCAAATAAGCCACAGCTTCGAACGAACGGTATTCTTTTATTTTGGTGACGTTCTCATTGTATACCGGAGTCCCCCTCGTTGCAAGACCGGTAGGATTCAGTTCCTCGACGGTTTCTTTAAGGAAAAACTCTGTCCCGGATTCTGTACCAAGGGAGATAGAAACTCCTGTCTCTTCTTCGATAGCAGCTGATACTGCTGCCCTGGTAGTTGTACCTCCGAAAGCAAAAGCGATGTCACTGCTTGAAAGATCAAGGTTATCGTTGTTCTCAAGTTCCTCGTTCACACAGGAAGAAAACATAAGTGCCGCCAGAATTGCAGGCAAAAGAATAATCTTCTTCATAACACGTAGTTTTTCAAAGGTTATGACTTAAAATAGAACTGCTCGACATCCTGATCCAGATCATTGGCATTTTCGAGCTCTTTAATGTTGACATTGAAACTCGGAGAGTTACAAATGATTCCCTCAAACTCCATCACTTCCGTGACAGAGACCCGCGGGCTTAGATAATACCGTTTTTTCATCATGATATGGTTGTAATTAATATATTGCCTTAATGCGTTTCTATTCCACGCCCAAAACTGGCGCCAGAAGCCTTAAAGTGCTGTCATATAACAAGTTGTCGTACATACATAAAAGTGAAGTGGTGATGATTAAGAAACAGATATGATGAGAGGTTACTCTCTGTAATCTGCTTTCTGGTGGGATTGAAACAAGATTATCCAAGGATTCCCCAACAACAAACGGTAAACGATTTGACGATGGAATACCGTGTAAAACCCGAGAATAATTCCGGATCATGTCAGAAAAGACATGTCTAAATGGGGAATAAAAAGATAGGTCAAAGAAGCGGATCCATATAGGGGGGCGTTATCAAGGAAATCAACCATCGGGTTGTTGATAAATATGCTGAAAAAAAGGTCGAAATTATTGTTCGAAAGGATAATAATTGCTAACTTTGTAACCAAATTATGCACCAAGGTATAGGGTATTTGATTCTATACCAATGTTTTAGTCGTATAGAAAGGGGTAGAGGGGTAGATCAGGATACTTGTCAGGGGACGTTTTTGAGGAATAACGGAGCAAGTTAACCTGGGCAAAAAGTGAATTTTTGGGCGTGAAAAATTTATTAGGAACAAATAATAATCAAGTATAACTAAAATGATGATGAAAAAACGGTACATTTCACCAGCTACGAACATCGTACAGATGTTCGAGATGGATTCGGAGATCCTTCAGGGTTCCTTTGTCAAGACAAGAGTCTGGGTCGACGAGTCGCACAACATGAACGACGATGAATCTTATGAAGATGAGACGTTCAAATTTGAGTTCTAGCCCAAAAAAGACTGAAAGTTATGAGAAAGAGTAAAATTATTTTGGCCACAATGGCTTTCGCTGCAGTCTTTTTTGCGGGCTGCAATCAAGAGGATAATTTTGAGAATACACCGATTGACAAGAGTTCGGACATAATCGGATTCCAGATGCCCACAACGAACACCAGGGCTGATGTTTCTCTCGGCAAGCCAACAGGGCTGACGATCGAACTCAGCAGGGACGAAGACGGCAATAGCCTCACCCTCGAGGAGTCGATCCAGTATCTTGACAACGCTGTGGTCACCAGGGGAACGCCGGCCTACACCGAGAATGTCGGCGCCCTTTACGGATCCTTCAATGCTGTGCTCCTGAATGGAAGCAACGTCGAGCAGTTCGCTGACGGCGCCTTTACACATGAGGACGGCGTTTGGACGCGTCGCTTCAAGGGTCAGAACCCCTGGGATAAGGCAGACCCTCTGTACTTCTACATGAGGATGCCGGTGAGCATGGATAGCAACATGACTGGAAGTTACACGTATGCACTTGCCAACGGCAAGCAGACCATAACGTTCACCTACACTTCTCCGACCGATGCGGCATCCCAAGAGGACATTCTTTTCGCCGCTCGTTCCCTCACCAAGACACAGTACGAGGAATACCTGAGCCAGGATACCTATCCTGATTTACTCTTCAACCATGCCCTTACCGGAGTCAAGTTTGCAATTGGCAATGATGCGGATGAAATTACAGAAAAGGACATCGCTATCACGAATGTGACTTTCAAGAATATCAAGAGCAAGGGTACCTGCGTCATCACTCCTGCATCGGAGAACTCCTACAAGGATCAAACAACTACCTATTCCTCAGCAACCGCTGCAGTCTGGACACTCACTGATGATGTCGCAGAAATCTCATCCGGAACTTATACAGGGACTGTTGATTTCGCAGCCGGAGGCAGTTTTGGAGAGAATAAGCCCTATCCCGCAAGTTTCTCGAATGCCGGCAACACAGCCAACCTGAACAAGGCTGACGGCTCCCAGACTTTCTGGCTGATTCCCCAGGAGATATCTGATAATGTCGTCCTGACCATTTCGTACGAATATGATGGTAAGAAGTATAGCGGAGACCTGGATTTCGGCAAGGTTATCAAACTGAAAACAGGAAACAACATCACATGGAAAGCCGGAGAACTCCGTACCTACACCATCCGCGTCGATGAGGTCAATGTGAAGATCGAGGATACTGTTACTATCGGTTCGGACCAGACTACGACCTATACTGACGATAAAGGTAATACACATACCATTTACGGCGGCACCAAGACTGGAATCGTGATTACCAACACGGGCAACACCGACGCCTTCATGCGTGTCGCAATCACCGGCCAGTGGGTGGACGCGGAAGGCGCTCCGGTCTTCAGCTTCACGGACTACACCGTTCCAGACATCGTCCAGGAGATCGAAAGCTGGTATGACGACCAGTTCGGAGCAGGCACCGGCATGTTCGGCGTGTTCGAAGGCCTGGTCGGATACACCAAGAACGGCAAGACTGGCGCCGGCAATGCCGGCTGGGTGAAGGGTAAGGACGGCTACTATTACTATACGACGAAGGTCGCCCCGAATGCGACGACCGCCACGGCTCCCTTTACCAGTTATACCGTCACCCTGGCCAATGTGCCGAAGATCAAGGTCGCAGGTGCGCTGCAGGAAGTCCACTTCGTGATGGAGGTCTCAACGCAGGCGATTTCAGCGAAGCAACTTGATGGAAGCGATTATGCATGGAACAAAGCCTGGGAGAACGCCCTTGGCGAGGATCCTTCGGCATCGAATTAATTAAAAGGAGATAACGATTATGAAAAAGATATACAATTATTTTCTCATTGCGATTGCGATCTTGATTTTTGCGCCGTTCAATAATGTGCAGGCACAGACAGAAACGACGTACAAGAATGGCTTGGGCTACAGCAAGAACATCAGCAAGCCGGACGACGAGGGTATCTATACCATCACGCTCGAGGCGTTCACCACCGGTGATGTGACGGTGACGAAGAAGAGCATTCCGGCCGACATCGTCCTGGTTTTGGATGTTTCCGGTTCGATGGCATATGATATGGGACGCGAGGGCGGTAATAGTAATCAGCGTTTAAATGCATTGAAGACTGCCGTAAACAATTTCATCGACATCATCAACGAAAACGACCTCAAAGATCCGGATGGCAATCCTCGTGAGCAGCGGCTTGGCAACAGAATAGCGATTGTCACCTATTCTACAAATGCTAATAATCGCTCCAACGGTCTGATTCCTCTAGGAAGCAGTTTAACCGACAACGGCGGCGTTACAACGTTGAAGGGCATTGTTAACGGCTTGACGGCGAACGGCGGTACATATGCTCACAGGGGAATGAATATGGCGTATGGTATTTTGAGCCCCCTGGGTGATACGCACCAGTTGAGAACGACTGTTTTTTTCACAGATGGTAATCCCGGTTACTACGGAAACTGGACAGGCACGGATTATGTCAATCAAGGGTGGGGAAATGTTCGATACCGTGAGGATACATTCCGCACTGCAAACGCAACCATCTATTATGCCAATCAGATTAAGAACCTCGCAAATGAGGAAAAGGGGATTACCTCGAAAGTGTATTCAGTTAGCATCATCACCAACCCTGGCGTTCAGGCGCAGGTCTATCTTGGAAAGACATCCTCAAATTGGCTAGGAGCCAACAATATGGGCTGGTACTCAGACAACTGGAATACCCTTGCTAATTCGTGGAATTATAATCATGCAGTATATTTACAGAGTGGAACACAGAATGCAATAGCAGGAACTGTCGGCTCAAGAAGCACCGACGGTAAGAATTATTCCTTTGCATCTACTTCGGCACAGGGACTGAACGATATCTTCGAGACCATCGCTAGCGAATCCGGTGGCTCCGATGCTGACCTTGGCGGTTCCACCGTTGCCGTGATGGATATCGTTTCCGCGAACTTCATGCTGCCGAATGGCGCCGATCCGAACCAGATCAAGGTTTATACGGCGCCTTGCACCGGTGGAACGGCAGGAGCCCTTACGTTTGGCACCGCTATCAAAGCCCCCGGAAATACTGCGACGTATCATAAAATTATCAAGAATCCTGATGGTACGATAGACTGGGAAGATGAAGAACTTGACGTCGACAATGCGATTGCTATCAGCGTTAAAAGTGATAATAAAACGATCGAAGTTACGGGCTTTGACTATGCCAGCAACTTCTGCGGATTTGAGAACGGGGTAGCACGCGGATTCAAGGTCCTTATCGAAATCCCGGTCAAGATGGACCCGGAGGCCGTCGGCGGACCTAATTCAGATTCGAATGAACCCGGTTCAGGCATCTATGCCGACCTTGATGGTGACGGCACCCTCGATCCGATTATCAAATATGATCCTCCGAAAGTCGACCTCCCGGCCAACATCCATATCTTGAAGCAAGGGCTGAAGAAGGGCGAAAGTGCCAAGTTCAGAATCGAAAGAATCCCTAAGGCGAATCCCGAATCGACGGCGTGGGAGCCTGTCACCACTGTCTTCATCACGAAGACGTCTGACACGGAGGAACCGATGGTGAAAGTCCGTGGTCTCGACCCGAACTTCATCTATCAGGTCGTCGAGGAGCCTTGGAGTTGGGCATATACCCCGGAGGCAATCACTCCGACCCGGACGGATCAGCTGATCACCAACCCGTTCAAGTTCAATAATATTCCGAAAACGGATATAGATATAAAGATCCGTCACGCTGAGAGTAAGGCTACTAATGACTTCAAGGGCAGTGGTTCGGTTGTATATGTTGACTCAAAGAATAATGGAAGATAGTCTCTATTAGTCTTTCTATAATGTAACTCGGGCGGCCCTTTTGGGTCGCCCGAGTTGGTATTAGATTAGAAGAAATAATCTATTATTCTGACTGAGTTGCAGTACTTGTCACTGTAATGATCGTTCTTCCTTCTTTAGTATTAGTCTTGGAATCATCGTACTTATCACCACTGCCATCTGCTGCAGCTGACTTGGTCTTGAATGTATTCGTGGCTTTGCTCTCAGCATGGCGGACCTTGGTGTCAATATTAGTCTTCGGAGTATTCTTGAAGGTGAATGGATTGTCAGTATCCTGAGTGGTTAACTCCTTTGCTGAAGTCAAAGTATAACTCCAACTCCAGTCATCTTCACGGACCTTATAGATATACTCGACGCCATCAGAATTAGTAGCAGGCAAGCCTTCAATTCTTGTTCTGGGTGCATTTATGCCTTGGTCCTTGTGACGGGTTACGAAAACGCTTGTAGCTTCCTCCCAATTAGTCTCGGTGGCTGTTTTTCTCAAAATAGTAAACTTTGAGCTCTCATCTTCATTAAGTCCCTGCTTGTTGATAACTATATTCACAGGTAGGTTAACTACAGGACTTTCAAAAGGGAATTCGTTTTCACGCCCAAAAGAATATAATGGGCGTAATGTGCAGGAAATTATGTAATTAACGTATATGGCCTGGCTGGCGAGGAAATGATATGGCTTATGGTTTTTTATTCCAAGGCCGGGGAAACGTTACTTCCCCCGGCCTTGGAGTATAAAATTGCACTCCAAAGTCACAGAACATCAACGTTTCCCGGCCTTGGAGTCTGATGACACTCCTTTACCACATCTCGCCCGTGCCGTCGGTCAGGCAGGAGTAGTCGTGTTCCAGTTTAAGGGATGTGATCTTCGCATAGATCTGGGTGGTGTGGATGTCCGTGTGGCCGAGGATGCTCCGCAGGCTTTCCATCGACATGCCTTTGGAGAGGGCTAGTGTGGCGAAGGTGTGGCGTGCCATGTGGAATGTCAGGTTGTCGGAAATGCCCGACAGGATACCTATCTTCTTTAGCCGTTTGTTCACGGTGGTGTAGCCTCCGACATCGAAGACCGGCTTTCCATCTTCCGCCGGGCTGTATTTGTCAAGGATCTTCTCAGGGATGGAAAGCAGTTTCGCCTGGTAGGGGACTTTGGTTTTCTGTCGTTTCGATATGATCCATCGGGAACCGTTCAGTTCCACGATGTCCGCCGGCTTCAGGTTCTTGAGATCTATGAATGAAAGACCTGTGAAGCAGCAGAACAGGAATATATCCCTGACGAAATCCAGTTGACCTTTCAATGGAAACCGGATAAGACACTTCAGATGGCCCTCGGTTAGGAAGTCCCTTTTCTTGACATCCGGGCTTACATGAAAGTTGTGGAATGGATTCCGTGTGATAATCCCGTCATTGAATGCAGCGGTAACCACGGTCCGCAGTGGCATCTGATACACCCATACCGATGATTGGCTGACCCTGACATCCTCCCTTAGGTACAGGCAGAATTTTCTCAGGAAGGCGTCATTCAGGTCTTCGACCGGAAAGTCCTTTTGGTGGTATTCCTTCAATATGAAATCCCCTACGTGCCTGCGGACTATCCTGTATTTGCTCAGTGTAGCCATCGACCTGTCCTTGCCGACCCTCGAGGCGATTATCTCGGTCTGTTTGTCCAGCAGTTCCAGCAGCGTAACCTTTCCCGGTTCCCTTCCAATCGTCATCTCCTTGATTTTGTTGGCGGATTTTGTAAGCCCCATGGAGGCAAGTTGGTGGTATACCGTGACAATCCTGGCCCTGATACCATCTAGTATGCTGTTGGCATTGTTGGCGACAGTGCTTTTCCCTATGACTCTTCCGGCATGGGGATCCCATAGGTTCATCGGCACTTTCAGCTTGCAACTGAACTGTGCGATGCCGCCGTTGACCGTGATGCGGCAGATAACAGGTACCAGTCCGTTATTATCTTTGCTCCTGTTGATGTAGAACAGAATGCTGAATGTAGTCCTCATTGGTTATTAACATAAAGTTACTAAACATTTGAGTCTTTTCAAATAATTATATTAATTATTTGAACCGGTAAGGGGAAAACATTTTTAAGTAGACACACTGGCCGCCCAAAACGGGAGCCGGATCGAATAAGTGGTAACCGGAACCCTTCTAGAGAGTTCGGTGCTGTTGTTAGCGCGCGCGTATATAAGTTACGCAGAAATGAAAGATTGCAACCGGGATTATCTACCAGCCTTTACGGATGTTGCCCGCTATTTCGTCTGCGAGACGTTGGCGGGTTTCTTCGCTGGCCCAGGCTACGTGAGGGGTCAGGATGACCCGTCCGGGGTGTTTGGCGTTCAGGAGGGGACTGTCGGAAGGGAGGGGCTCCTCGACGAAGACGTCAATACCGATGCCTGCGATCTTCCCTTCGTCGATGGCGCGGGCCAGGTCGGCCTCGACAGCGATACCTCCCCGGCCGGTGTTGACGAGGAAGGCGGTGGGCTTCATCAGGCACAGTCCGTCATAGTCAATCAGGCCTGCGGTGCGTTCGTTGAAGGGGGCGTGGATACTGACCACGTCGGCCTCGCGGAGCAGGGTTTCCAAGGAGACGGAAGGATATTCAGTACAATGGGAAGTGCCTGACGTAGAGTAATATATAACTCTCATACCGAAGGCCTGGGCAATCCTTGCAACCTTGCGTCCTATTGCACCCATCCCTACTATCCCGATGGTCTTGCCCGTAAGTCCGGTGTATGGGTGGTCGGAGTCGGTGTGGAGCCTGGCGCGCGTGTAGCGCCCGTCCTTGACATAGCTGTCGTAGTGGAAGATCCTGCCTGCCAGGGCGAGGATCAGCATCCACGTGTGCTGTGTTACGGCATCGGTGGAGTAGCTTGGAACATTGCGTACGGCAACCCCGCGCCTGCGGCAGAGTTCCGCGTCTATGTTGTCCATCCCGGTCCCGGCTTCACAGACGAGCTTCAGTCTCGGGGCGGCATCCAGGAAGGCCTGGTCCACTATGACCTTGTTGACTATCGCAACGTCGGCGTCCCGGACCCTTTCACGGGCCTCTTCGGCCGTGGAATTATCGTATCTCTCGAATTCCCCGAGCCTATCGATTGCGGTCAACGGCGTGGTCCCCATCGTCGCTGCGTCCAGGAAAACTATCTTCATGAACTAGTCCTGTGAATAAAGTTTCCTACGGGTGGATGGCAATTCGAAAGCCGGAATATCAGGGTCGTCGATGCTGGAATCCACGATCCTTTTCTGCCCCCGTACCACATTGGTCTCCAGGAAACGGATCTGCTCCGGGAAAGTCCTGATGAAGGTGGATGCAATCTCGTGGGAATTGCCCTCGAACCTGTAAATATTATATGTATAGCCGTTCTTCCTGAAGATCTTTGCCAGCTTGTCGGATCCGAAGAGGCCCCACTTGAGCACATGGACTTTCTTGTAGTTTACGATCCTGTCGTCGGTGCCGTGGAAGAATGCGGTTGGTGCCGGAGGTACCTTGTATGAGGGCACGCCTTCCATGGAGATGATCGCTCCGGCGAAAGGCATTACCCCGGCATAGCGGAACCCGTCCGGAAGGAAGTCCGAGGCCCTGCCGTTGCTGAGCAGCCAGTCAGCTTCCAGGACGGCTATCGCTCCTGCCGAGGATCCGGTAATGACCAGGTTCGAAGGGTCGATGCCAAGGGCCTCCTTGTTCGCCATAAGATAGGCTGTGGCGGAGAAGAGGTCCTCGGCCGCGATCTGTGCGCTGTGCCGGAACGCCTTTACGGAACCGACACCTCCGGAAGTCTTGACTCCCTTCATTCCCAAGCGGTAATCTATGCTTATGACCCTGTATCCTGCATCGTTGAATTTCTTGAACCAGGGCATAAAGCGCTTGTCGTTGCGGGTACCCATTACGAAGCCGCCGCCGAACATGTAAACTATGGTCGGTTTGGTCTTCCCGTCCAGCGTTGTCTCGCTCCCCGCAGTGGCGTGATAGTCATCCATGAAGAGGTCCTGCCCGTCCTTTGTGGAAAACAGGTATGTGCCTGTGGGTGAATATGTTTCCTGCGCACCGAGGCCGATGGCGAAGGCGAGGAAAAGTCCGATGGTGAGGGTTATTCTTGTCTTCATATCCTTTAAGTTTTTCAGTCTGTCTTTTCCGGTTCACTGGTGGCGGCGATGAGTCTCCTGACCGGCTTGACTCCCTTCAGGAACCTGGCCGCTATGACCCTGATCACGGTGTATGAAGGTATCGCGACGAGCATTCCGAATATTCCGCCCACGTGGCCTGCCATCAGCAGGACGATGAATATTTCAAGCGGGCTGGACTTGATGCTCTTGGAATATATTATCGGTTGGAACAGGAAGTTGTCGACCATCTGTGTGAAGACGAATACCGCCAGCAGGGTGACCAGGATCAACCAGAAATTGGGCAGTGTGCCCAATGCTGCCGCGCTGCTGAATTTCAGGATAAGGCCGAGTATCGTTCCGATCGCGGCACCGATCCAGGGACCTACATAAGGGATGACGTTCAGCATGCCCGTCATGAAGGCTATACCCATTGCCGGATAGAAGCCGACCTTCGCGAACAGCCACAGGCCCAGGAAGTTAAGGGTGGCGACTCCAAGGACTTCGATCAGAAGGCCGCTGAAGTACCTGGTCAGGAGGTGCTCTATGTCACCTACCGCCTCGATCGCATCGGCTTCGACCTTGTCGGGAACAAGGGCCCCGATGATCTTCCGGAAGAGCCTGTCGTCCTTGATGAAGAAGAAACCGATGAATACGATGCAGAAGAGGCCTATGGCAAACGATCCGAGGGCGGAGGCCACGGAACCTACTACCGTGGTCACGGACGACATGTCGAAGGCGTCCTTGAGCCATCCTATCAGGGCATCCTGGAGCTTGAAATCACGTCCGATCGTGGGGAACCGGTCTATCAGCCAGATGTTCAGCTTGTCCATCCAGCGGGCTATCTCGGATGTGTTGAAGGAGGCTGTCTGCAGGTTGCTGGAAACACTCTGGATTATGCTCGAGACCACCGGAATCACCTGGGTGATGATGCCGAGTATAATCCCGAGGATAAGGACCAGGGAGATGATGGCCAGCAGCCAGTCGGGGGCTGACTTTCCCTTTATCCTGATCTTCCGGAGCAGTTTCATTATCGGCCTGCCGAGCAGTGACACCACGAAAGCCGTGATGATGTAGATCAGTACGCTCTTGAAGTACCAGCACAGCGCTGCGATGATCACCACAGCAGCTGCCCACATTATATACCTTGCAAGTTTGTCCGTGCTTCTTTCTTCGCTCATCCTTCTAATATTTGAAAATGATCTTCGAGTTCTTCCTGAATATTCCGTGGTCCATCTCCCATCCGTCAAGCTTCTTGCCGTCGACAAGGATCTCCCTGACAGGGGCTTCGTAGGACTTTCGGCCGGAGGCCTTGATCCTGACCTTGTGACCGCCGGTCCTGATGGTTATCCGGTCGAAGATGGGGGAGAAGAGTTCGTATTCGCTGGTTCCGACATTGAGGGGATAGAATCCCAGCTGGGCGAACATATACCAGCCGCTCATGGTCCCGTCGTCCTCGTCCATCTCCGGGGCGTAGCCGTCCGTCTTGTTCTGGAACGCCCTGCCAACGAAGGGCTCGGGGTACTCGGCCTGGCCGCCGTAGAGATGTACCATGCTGTCGTCGGTCAGGTACCTGCGTACCCATTCCTGGGTCTTGTCAGGCCTCCCGAAAGAGTTGAAAAGGAAGGGAGTATGGATGTCGGGTTCGTTGCCCTGGTTGAACATTCCGAGCTTGAAGAAGGTGTCCAGTTCCTCGGCCAGCTGTTCTTTGCCGTGCCATGCGGCCATCCTGTCGCTGAACTGCGGGCAGGCCCAGCGGTACTGCCATTTCGTACCCTGGTAGAGGCCGTTGTCCTTCATCAACGAGAAGTCGTCCGTGACCGTCATAAAGACCTCCTTCCAGACCTTTTCGAAGGTGCTGTCAGCCTCCGCGGTGAACTTCTCCGCATCTTCCTTGCTGCCTATGATTCCTGCAATCTGGCCGAGCGCCCAGAGGTCGTTGCAAAGTTCCAGGAGGTTGTCAGGCGACTCTCTCGGGAGCTCCGTCAGCACTTCTCTGACCATGCCGTCATATCCCGGCCTGAAGTCGACTGGAATACCTTTTTTGTATGCATCCAGGAGCATCAGGCCCATATGCTCTGTCCTCACGGTAGGGGCGCTCTCGCAGTCCGTGGCCCAGTTTTTCTTACCGGTCCTGAACAGGTGGACGCAGGAGGCTGCCATATCGGCGTAAGCTTCGGGATCGAGCAGGAGCAGCATCGGGAATTTCGCCCTGTAGGTGTCCCACATGCTCCAGCTGTTGAATGCCCTCCGGCCTTCGGTATCATAGACTGTTCCGTCGGTTCCGAGGTATTTGCCGTCCCACGAAGTGACGTCCATGGGACTCATATAGAGCCTGTACAATGAAGTGTAGAACAGGATCCTCTGCTCTTCCGTGCTGCCCTTCACGCTGACCTTGGAAAGCTTTTCCTTCCACTGCCCGAGGGCTTCCTTGCGGACCTTCTCGAAAGATTTGCCGGCGGCATATTCCAGTTCCTTGTCAGCCGAAGCCTGGTCGATGGGGGAGACCGCTATCCGGATCTCCACCTGCTTCCCCGGGAACTTCACGGTGGCTTCCGTTTCCGCCGCCTCTATGACGGAGAAAGGCTGGTCGCAACTGAGCCTGAAGAAGAATGAATACTTCCCCCGTCCGCAGGCGGTGCCGGATTCGATCCGTCCGGTTATCTCCCTGTCGCTGACGATATTATATTCACAGGAAGTCTTCCTTCGTTCGAAAGCGGACTTGAAATCAATGAACATTATTCCGTCTTCGGGCAGCGTCCATTTCTCGAAGGCGACCGTCCTGCTGACAGTGAATTCACCGGTCGCACCGTTGCTGAACTGGGTCCTGTAATATCCCGGGACGGCTTCCTCGGTTCCTTTTACAACCAGGAGTTCCTCGTCTTTCGTTGTGGGCTTGATCCTCAGGTTGCCGCCCACTCCGCTGCAGCCGATTCCGGAGAGGCGGTTGATCGAGACTCCGGTGGTCTTGGGCACGGCGAAGTCGTAGCCGGCATGCTGCCTGGGGTCGCTGTCTGGGCTAAGGCATAGCATCCCGAACGGGACGGCTGCGCCTGGATTGACCTGGCCGTTGTCTCCGGCTGTTCCCATGAACAGGTTGACGTATTTCAGATTTCCGGGGAGACTTCTGCCCTGCGTGCTGAATCCCGGAAGCAGGAACAGCATGATCGCCGGGAGGGTGAGGATTTTCCTAATGCCCATGACTGTATCTTTTTACAAACTTAGCAAAAATATTTGTGAAAAATTTAGCTTGTGCCGTGGTTCAGCACAAGCGTGCAGTACCTTTGCATCAGAAAACAAATAAACACCATAGCCATGAAGAACACGGACTACAATCTCGACACTCTCGCTTCGATGATCTCTTCTGAAGCTTCCTTCTCCGCCCTCCTCGACATAATGGGCGATATGGGCCTTGAACTCGACTCCGCCTCCAGGGCCGCCTGATTGCGTGCTGCCCGTTTATTGGCCGCCTGTCTCAAGGTGTCATTCAGTACCCCTGAATGCTTCCCAATCACTCAAATTAAGGTTCCGGGCGTCATTTTGCCCCCTTAAATGCTGCCCGGCTACTCAAATCAGGGCTTTTGGTGTCATTCAGTACCCCTGAATGCTTCCCGACTGCTCAAATTAAGACTCCGGGCATCATTTTGCCCCCTTAAATGTTGCCCGACTGCTCAAATTAAGGTTCCTGGCGTCATTTCGCCCCCTAAATGCTGCCCGACCGCTCAAATCAAGGCTTCTGGCGTCATTCAGTACCCCTGAATGCTTCCCAATCACTCAGATTAAGACTCTGGGCGTCATTCATTGCCTCTGAATGCTTCCCAATCACTCAGATTAAGGCTCTGGGCGTCATTTTACCCCCTTAAATGCTGCCCGACTGCTCAAATTAAGGTTCCTGGCGTCATTCAGTGCCCCTGAATGCTTCCCGACCACTCATATTTAGACTCCGGGCGTCATTTTGCCCCTTAAATGCTGCCCGACCACTCAGATTAAGGCTCTGGGCATCATTTTGCCCCCTTAAATGCTGCCTGACTGCTCAAATTAAGGTTCCTGGCGTCATTCAGTGCCCCTGAATGCTTCCCAACCACTCATATTAAGACTCCGGGCGTCATTATAGCCCTTGGAATGCTGCCCAAAGGCCGGAAAACACCCTTCCGGAAGCGATTTCACTATCAAAATGACGCCGTCCACTCCCGGGAACCCCTATGTTACCGCAATCGTGTGGATGAATAACCGGATAATTCGCTGAATATCTTGTCTGTACCCTCGAATGGCATTTCGATAAGGATCTGAATGTTTGCGACTATGCTTCGAATACATTTATGGTATTCAGTCAAGTATCTTGCTAATGTTCAGCGAGTGTCTTGTGAGTTTACTACCGAGTACTTCGTGGATATTCCATCGAGATGTATCGGAAGTATGCAACTTAATGTCTTGCTGGTATGCGGCCTAGTGTCGCAATCGAGTGCCTTACAGGAGTTAGGCATGAAGGAGGAAGCGGGGTTGTTTTTCTGATAGTTTTTGCGATCTTTGTGATAGTTGAACGCTTAAACTAACTTCTATGGGAACTTCATCTTTTATCCAAAATCACGGCGAGAACCTTCGTCTGCACTCATTCAATGAAAAGGAAAACCGATGTCGGGCTATCTTTGAGGATGCCTTGAGGCAGGGCCGTTCTTTCTGGCATGTCTGTACTCCTGGAAACAGTCAGTACATTATCTTCGATTCACCTGAGGATTACAAGTTCGGCACTATCCTGGCCGCGGTTTGCTCATATGATGCCGGGGTACGGATAATTACCTTTGAACTGATGAGCAACCATGTCCACTTTATCCTTGACTGTTCCGGGAAGGAGGATGCGTCATCCTTCCTGGATTTGTACCGCAAGCGTCTGACCAAGTACTTCCAAACCAACGGTGAAAGTCGTGACTTCAGAGATTTCAACGCAGATCCGATTCCGATCACTACTTTGGAGTCCCTCCGGAATCAAATCTGTTATACAAACCGCAACAATTTCGTCGTGGATCCCGATCAAACTCCGTTCTCATTTCCTTATGGAGCCAATGCCTATTATTTCAACCCCTTCGCCAAATCACGGCGAGGAGAGCTGTTCGGCGACCTGTCCGACAGGGCAAAGATCTATGTTCAAATTATCCAGAGACCTGGAGTCATATAAGGAATTGGCCGAGTCGTTGGGGGATCAGGTTTATTACACGGATGATGAACTCGTCGGAATAGTTTATTCCATTTGCAACAAGCGTTACTCGCAAGATAAGCCCTCCATGTTGACTTTCAGCCAGAAAAACGAATTGGCCAGGACCCTGCACTTTGACTATAAGGCAGATAATGCGAAAATATCGAGGATCCTCCACATCCCTGTCACAACGCTTGACTCCCTCTTTCCTATGAGCATCTCGAATAAACGGTAGCATTTTTATGGGTAAAATGCCGCCCGAACGATCAAATTTTGGTTGCTGGCAGCATTATCAGGGTCATAATGCCACCCGTCGCCTCTATTTAAGTGCTAGGGAAGCATTTTGGGTAGCCAAATGCCGCCCGAAGCCTTGATTTGAGCAATTAGGCTGCATTCCAAGGTGTAAAATGACCCCCAAATTCATGAATTTAGCACTTAGGATGCATTTATGTGGGTAAAATGCCGCCCGAACGTCCAAATCCCTGATGCCGGCAGCATTTTGACGGGTAAATTGCCTCCCGAATGACCGGCCTGCATATCATGGGGCATAAACTGCCGGAGTGCAACCGAGGCATAAACTGCCGGAGTGCAACCGGGGCATAAACTGCCGGAGTGCAACCGACACTGGACGGGGTGCGATGTGCATCCGCGACAAGAACAACACAGGGAGCAGCCTAGGCATTATATGGGTAATGTACGTAGAGTGAGGGACGTACATGGACGTGAGGGCCGCTAAAGGAGCAAGATGTGTGCAAGGCGCCAAGCCTACCCTTTTAGTCCTCCTTGAGGGTGACCAGGGTGTTGTCCTTCTCGGGGGTGAGGCCGACCTTGAGGGTGCGGAGCTCTGTCGAGCCCTTCTTGTGGCGTCCCTGAAGGATACGGTCGGAGATGATGAATTCGGAGACGGGATCTTCCACGTATCTCATCACAGCCCTCTTCAGAGGCCTTGCGCCGAATGCTGGATCATAACCGGCATCGGCGATGAACCTCTTGGCCGAGGGAGTGATGGTCAGTTTGTATCCGGATTCCTCAGCCCTTTCCTTAAGGTCCTTGAGCTCGATGTCGATGATCTTCTCGATGTCTTCCTTCGTGAGGGAATTGAAGAATATCTGCTCGTCCACCCTGTTGATGAACTCGGGCGGGAAATTCTTCTTGATGGCCTTCTCCAGGACGCTCTGGCGGTTCTGCGTCACGTTTTTCCCCGCGGTGGCGAATCCCACTCCGGTACCGTATTCATCAAGTTCACGGCTGCCGACATTGGAAGTCATGATGACGATGGTGTTCTTGAAGTTCACCACGCGGCCGTTGCTGTCCGTCAGGTGCCCGTCGTCCAGGACCTGCAGGAGGATATTGAATATGTCCGGATGGGCCTTCTCGATCTCGTCCAGGAGCACAACGCAGTACGGTTTCCTGCGCACCCTCTCGCTGAGCTGTCCGCCCTCCTCGTAACCGACATATCCCGGAGGCGCTCCGATGAGGCGCGAGACCGTGAATTTCTCCATATACTCGCTCATGTCGATACGGACCATGTTCTCTTCCGAATCGAACAGATATTCAGCAAGGCACTTGGCCAGCTGGGTCTTTCCGACTCCGGTGGGTCCGAAGAAGAGGAAGGTCCCGATCGGGCGGTCAGGATCCTTGAGTCCGGCACGGTTGCGGCGGATCGCCCTCACGACCTTGTCGATCGCATCGTCCTGGCCTATGATCCTGCCCTGGAGGCGTTCCTTCATCTTCATTATCCTGTTGCCTTCGCTCTCGGCCACCTTGTTGACCGGGATTCCGGTCATCTTGGAGACAACCGTGGCGATGTCTTCGGCATCCACCACGTTCCCCGTCTTCTTGTCCTTGGTAAGGCTCAGGCGAACCATCGATCCGGCCTCGTCCATTGCGTCTATCGCCTTGTCCGGCAGGAACTTGTCTGTGACATAGCGGTCGGTCAGCCGGGCGCAAGCCTCGATGGCTTCCTCGTTGTAAGTCACCTTGTGGAATTCCTCGTAGTTGGACTTTATGTTGTTGAGAATGGAGATCGATTGCTTGATGTCCGTGGGCTCGACCACGATCTTCTGGAACCTCCTGTCGAGGGCTCCGTCCTTCTCTATGATCTTCGCGAATTCATCCATGGTAGTGGCTCCGATGCACTGGAGCTCAGCCCTGGCGAGGGCGGGCTTGAGCATGTTCGCGGCGTCCAGGCTGCCCTGGGCACCTCCTGCACCTACGATCGTATGGAATTCGTCTATGAACAGGATTATGTCGGGATTGGTGCTGGCTTCCTTGATGATGGCCTTGAGCCTCTTCTCGAAATCGCCCCTGTACTTGGTTCCGGCCACGACTGATGCGATGTCGAGCGAGATCAGCCTCTTCTTCGCCAGGGCGGGGGAGATGCTGCCTCCTGCTATCCTCTGGGCTATGCCTTCCACGATGGCGGATTTTCCGACTCCGGGTTCCCCGATAAGCATCGGATTGTTCTTCTTGCGGCGTCCAAGGATTTCGATCACCCGGGCGATTTCGGTATCCCTTCCCACTACCGGATCAAGCGTCCCTTCGGCAGCCGCCTTGGTGAGGTCGAAGCCGAAATCCTCGATCTTGATCTTGCCGGAAGGGGCTCCTTCCTGCTGTCCTCCCTCTTCTGCGGGATCGTCACTTTCCTCGGATTTGGGTTCCTCCTGCTGTTTGGAAGAATAGTTGAGAAGTCCCTCGTCCCTCATGTAGGCGAGAAGCCTTCCGTAGTCGACCCCGTGCTGGCGCAGGTATGCCTGGCCGTAGTTCTCGGTGGTGCGGCAGAGGGCCAGCATAAGGTGGAGCGAGGTGGCTTCCGAAGCGTTCATTTTGGATGCCTCCATCACCGTGATACTGAGCACGTTCTGTGCGTATCTGGAGAATGAGATCTTGTCCGATTCCGAATATGGGATCGATTCGTTCGTGAATATATGGCTGTCGATGAAGCGCTTGAATTCGTTGATGTCCACCCCCAGTCCGACCAGGACCTTGCAGGCCTCGTTGTCGGCCTGCCGCATCATCCCGAGGAACAGGTGGTCCGGGCCGATGCCGTAGCTTCCGGTGCGCATGGCCTCCTCCCTGGCATAGCGGATTATCCCGTTGAGTTCGTCAGATATCTTTATTTCCATAATCAGTCTTGATTGTCCGAAACGACAATATAGTAATTTTCGGGCAGACATGCAACATCCATGCGAAACCCGGACCCATGACACTTTGACACTCTTGGCAAAGTTCCAAATATTTGATTATA
The DNA here is from genome assembly GCA_902779765.1 of uncultured Bacteroidia bacterium. GTDB lineage: Bacteria > Bacteroidota > Bacteroidia > Bacteroidales > UBA932 > Cryptobacteroides. The sequence continues at coordinate 174,201 of CACZCQ010000005.1, read as the reverse complement.
TTTGCATGTTTAACCAACAAGGAAAGATTATAGCTGTTTTATGGATAGTGAGGAAAAGATCGTAGAAGGACAGACAGGCATTATAGAGCAGGTCGAGATTGATCATGAGATGCGTTCTGCGTACATCGATTATTCGATGTCCGTAATCGTGTCCAGGGCCCTCCCGGATGTAAGGGATGGTCTGAAGCCCGTCCAGAGGAGAGTCCTCTTTGGAATGGATGGTCTCGGTCTGCCGTTCTCCGGTCCGACCCGCAAATGCGCGAAGATCGTCGGAGAAGTTTTGGGTAAGTATCATCCCCACGGGGATTCCAGCGTATATGACGCACTCGCGAGACTCGCCCAGCCCTGGAACCAGCGTTATCCCACCGTGTTCGGCCAGGGTAACTTCGGTTCGATGGACGGCGACCCCGTAGCGGCCATGCGATACACCGAGGCGAAGCTCCAGAAGATTACGGAAGAGGTCCTCGGCGATATCGAGAAGAACACCGTCGACATGGTCAACAACTTCGACGATACCGAACTCGAGCCTACGGTCCTGCCTACCAAGGCTCCGCTCCTCCTTCTCAACGGATCTGCCGGTATCGCCGTAGGTATGGCTACGAATATGGCTCCGCATAACCTCGGTGAGTGCTGCGATGCCATCTGCGCTTATATCGACAATCCGGATATCGACACCGACGGCCTGATGCAGCACATCAAGGGCCCCGATTTCCCGACCGGAGGCATCATCATGGGCATGAGCGGTATCCGCGAGGCTTATGAGACCGGCCGCGGAAGGGTGGTCGTCAGGGCCAGGACCGAGATCGAGGTGGCTGACAACGGCCGTGAGACCATAGTCGTGACCGAGATCCCCTACATGGTCAACAAGAAGGAGATGATCGAGAAGATCGGCCAGATGGTCGAGGACAAGAAGATCGAGGGCATCACCTACATCAACGACGAGACTTCCCGCGAAGGCGTGAGGGTCATCATCAGGGTCAAGCAGGGAAGCAATTCCAACGTGGTCCTGAACACCCTTTTCAAATATACCCAGCTCCAGTCGAGCTTCGCGTTCAACAATGTGGCCCTTGTGAACGGGCGTCCCAAGACCCTGTCGCTCAAGGAACTCATCGCCAACTTCGTGGATTTCCGCCACGAGGTGGTGGTCCGCAGGACAAGGTTCGAACTCGAGAAGGCCCAGAAGAGGGCGCATATACTCGAAGGCCTGCTGAAGGCAATCGACGTTATCGACGAGATTATCCGCATCATCCGTCATTCGGACAGCGTGGACGAGGCCAAGGCTGAACTCATGAGGCAGTTCGACTTCACCGAGGTCCAGGCCACCGCAATCGTCGAGATGCGCCTGAGGCAGCTGACCGGACTCGAGAGGGAGAAGCTCCAGGCTGAATATGACGAACTGGAGAAGTTCATCGCCCGCTGCAACGAGATCCTCGCCAGTGACGCCGAGCAGCTCAAGATCGTCAAGCAGGAGACCCTCGAACTCAAGAACAAGTATGCCGATGCAAGGCGTACCGAGATCCGTCCTTCCGAGGAAGAGTTCAATCCCGAGGATTTCTATCCCAACGAGGATGTCGTCATCACGATCTCCCACTTCGGGTATATCAAGAGGACGGCCCTCACCGAATACCGTACCCAGGCCCGCGGTGGAGTGGGCATGAAGGGCAGTTCCACCAGGGACGAGGACTTCATCGAGCACATCTACATAGCCAACATGCATTCCACGATGCTGCTCTTCACCCAGAGCGGCCGCTGCTACTGGCTCAAGGTCTATGAGATCCCGGAGGGTTCCAGGGCATCCAAGGGCCGCGCCATCCAGAACGTGCTCAGCATTCCCGACGACAAGATCAAGACATACATCAACGTCAAGACCCTCAAGGATCCTGAATATGTCAACTCTCACAGCATCGCGCTCGTGACCAAGAGGGGCATCATCAAGAAGACCGCCCTGTCGGCATATTCACATCCGAGGGCTGCAGGAGTCAATGCCGTCAACCTCCGCGAGGGGGACGAACTGGTCGAGGCCCTGCTGACCGGAGGCAACGACGAGATCCTGATCGCAGCCCGCGACGGACGCTGCTGCCGATTCAATGAAACTGACGCCAGGGAGATGGGCAGGACCTCTACCGGAGTCCGTGGCATCAATATTGAAGAAACCGATGAAGTGATCGGAGCCATCAATTATGATCCGGCTGCCGAGGATGCATCTGAGCACACCGTACTGGTGGTCAGCGAATGCGGATTCGGAAAGAGGACGGACTTTGATGAGTACAGGATCACGAAGAGAGGCGGAAAGGGTGTGAAGACCATCAACATCACCGAGAAGACCGGCAAGTTGATCGCCATTAAGAATGTGACCGAAAACGATGACCTTATGATTATCGAGAAGTCGGGCCTCACGATCAGGATGGCAGTCTCCGACATAAGGGTGGCCGGAAGGGCGACCCAGGGAGTCAAGCTGATCAACATAAAGGAAGGTGATTCGATAGCTTCGCTCTCCACCGTCGACAAGAATAATACTGAAACTGAAGAAGAAGTCACTAACGACGACAACAACTAAATTCCAATATCATGAAAAAGATTTTGTTTGTTCTGGCATTGCTCGCTTCCATGCAGGTAGCGAATGCCCAGGGTGGTGGCGCAGCTGCCGCCAAGAAGGCTGTTGAGGCCGCCCTTGAAGCATCTCAGAATGCAAAGAAGGCTACCAAGGTCGCTACATGGACCAAGCTGGCCGAGACTTACATGAGCGCCTATAACGTACCCGCAGGTAACGTCTGGGTAGGAGCTACTGAGAACGAGCTCAGGCTTTCAATGGCGGGTGAGAAGCCCGTTTCTACCGAGAACGTGGTCCTCGACGGTGTCCAGTATGTAAAGCAGGTCTTCGGAAACAAGAACCTCTACTTCAACCAGAACGGCCAGGTCGAGATCATCGAGGTCACCAAGCCGGTGATCGACGGAGCTCTTGACAAGGCTCTCGAGGCTTACAAGAAAGCTGTTGAAGTCGATCCCAAGCAGACCAAGACCAAGGACATCGCCGCCGGTATCAAGAGTATCGTGGACAAGTACACCCAGGAGGCTTACAACACCTATTCACTGGGCAATCCCGCCGGTGCAAGCTCTCTGTTCGAGAAGGCATTCAACGCTTCGCTCGTAAAGCCCAACGAGAAGATCGACACCTCTTCCCTTTACAACGCCGGCTTCAGCAGCTGGTCAGCCGGAGACTATGCCAAGGCAAAGACCCTCTTCGACAAGTGCTTGGATTATAACTACTATGCCAAGGACGGTGAGGTTTTCTTCAAGCTCGCCGACTGCGCCGAGAAGCTCGATACTTCCGCCGCCGGACAGGTTGCCCGCAAGAACTATCTCGAGCAGGGATTCGCCAAGTTCCCTCAGAGCCAGAGCCTCCTCATCGGTCTGATCAACTACTATGTCGACAAGAAGGAAGATCCCGAAAGGCTCTTCACCCTCATCGGTGATGCCAAGAAGAACGAGCCCAACAATCCTTCCCTCTACTATGTCGAAGGTAACATCCACTCCCAGCTCGGTCATTACGACGATGCAGTCGCCGCTTATGAGAAGTGCGCAACCATCGATCCCAACTACGAGTACGGTTACATCGGAGAAGGCCTGATGTTCTACAACAGGGCCGCCGATATCCAGGACCTTGCCCAGAACGAGATGGATGACAACAAGTACATGGCTCTCGTACAGGATTTCGAGAAGGCTCTCAAGAGCTGCATCGAGCCCTTCGAAAAGGCATTCAACGTGACCAAGGACAATGGCATCAAGACCAGCATCGCCGAGTACCTGAAGAACGCCTACTATCGCTTCCGCGATGAGGATCCCAAGTACCAGGCCGGTTACGACAAGTTCAATGGTTTCCTGAATCAGTAGTCATTGACATCCGCATTTTAAAGGGCAGCCCGAGGGCTGCCCTTTTTTATTATTAATTATAGGTATTAGCTGTTTTCGGAGCGAAGCGACAGAATGGAAGGGCGATCCGCCGAAGGCGGCATCGCGCCTTAAAAGAAAAAGCCCTCCCGTCTGGAAGGCTTTTTTTCTTTTGGGGTGCGATGTGGGGCTCGAACCCACGACACCCAGAACCACAATCTGGTGCTCTACCAACTGAACTAATCGCACCGTGTTAGAGATTGCAAAGATACAAAAAATTCTTTCTATGCAAGAATTTATCAAGAATAATTATCTTTGTGTATGCGGAGATTCCTGATCCTCGTCGTTTGCATTTCCTTGTCGATGATGGCCCATGCCCAGATCACCGGGCATCTGCCTTCAGCCAGACCCCTGTTCAATTATCCGGACACTGCGACCATATTCATTATGGGCGATGTGATGATGCATGCCGACCAGATCACCAATGCCCGCAGGGCGGACGGGAGCTATGATTTCTCCACCTATTTCTCATTCCTGAAGGACCGTATCGAGGCTTCGGACATCGCCATAGCCAATATGGAGTTCACCCTGGCCGGGAAACCATATTCCGGCTATCCCTGCTTCTCCGCTCCGGACGGGTACGAGGACTATGTCGCATCCTGCGGGGTGGACGTATTCCTGACCGCAAACAACCATATCCTGGACAAGGGCCTGAAGGGTTTATCCAGGACACTGGGGATATATTCGGAGATGGAGGAGGAAGGCAGGGTCAAGCATACCGGATCATCGGACGACCCGGATGACGACCTGGCCCGCTTTCCGCTGATGGTGGCCGTAAGGGGAGTCAGGGTCGCGCTCGTCAATTTCACGTACGGGACGAATGTGGAAAGTGATTCCGCATACCCCAAGGTCCATCTGACGGATAAGGGTGAGATCGGGGCTGCCATCCGCAGGGCGAGGGATGCCGGGGCCGAGTTCGTCATAGCGCTGCCACACTGGGGGATCGAATATGTACTCAACCATTCCAAGGAACAGGAGAAACTGGCGGAGTGGCTGGCTGGGCAGGGATGCGACGCGGTAGTCGGAGCCCATCCCCACGTGGTCCAGGATGTCGCGGGAATCATTCCCGATCCTGGAACCGGTGGAAAGACGGTGCCTGTGGTATATTCCCTGGGAAACGCCGTATCCAACATGAGCGCGAAGAACACCAGGGTGGGGATGGCCGTGGTCTTGGAGATCGAGACTGGTTTTACCGGCACCAGGCGTTTGCTGGAACCGGATTATATCCTGACCTGGTGCACCAGGCCAGGGACTCTGACTGACAGTTATGCCACGATCCCGATAAAGGGATTCCTTGGGAAAAGGAACCTTTGGAAGGACCCCTCGGACTACGACGAAATGGTGCGGTCATACGAGAGGGTGAAGGCTGCAACCGGAATTAAAGATTGATATCATATAATGAAGAAAACCATCACGCTTGAAGCAAAGGACCCCGTGGAGATTTTCGGGGCGGGGAACAAGATACTGGAAGAATTCCGGACATATTTCCCGGGTCTGAAAGTGGCGGCCAGAGGCAACGAGATCCATCTGGAAGGGAAGGACTCCGACATCAGGACCTTTGAGGGTAAACTCAATGAACTGGTTGAGAGACGGCGCCACAAAATGAACCTTACGGTCTTCGATGTGGAGGAGATTTTCGATGGGGAGAGGTCGCCGGACAGGTTCAGGCAGACCGGGGATGCCATCATCGTCCATTCCACGGACGGCAAGCCGATCAAGGCCAGGAACAAGACCCAGCAGGAAATGGTCAAGTCGTATTTCGCGAATGACCTGGTCTTCGCTGTCGGTCCTGCCGGTACCGGAAAGACCTACGTGGCCATCGCGCTGGCAGTACGTGCGTTGAAGAACAGGGAAATCAAGCGTATCATCCTGACCCGCCCTGCAGTTGAGGCGGGAGAGCGCCTTGGCTTCCTGCCCGGTGACCTCAAGGACAAGCTGGATCCGTATCTCCAGCCTCTCTATGATGCCCTTGGAGACATGATCCCTCCCAAGAGGCTCCAGGATTTCATGGCGGAGGGGGTGATTCAGATAGCGCCCCTGGCATATATGCGCGGAAGGACTCTGGACAGGGCATGCGTTATACTGGACGAAGCCCAGAACACCAACCTTGCACAGCTCAAGATGTTCCTTACCAGAATGGGTACCAACGCGAAGTTCATAGTCACCGGAGATGCCACCCAGGTGGACCTTCCACGGCGGGAGGATTCCGGCCTTCTCCAGGGGATAAACCTTCTGAAGGGAATAAAAGGAGTGGGTACGATATTCTTCACGAACGAGGACATCGTACGTCATCCCCTGGTAACCAAGATAGTCAAGGCTTTTGAAAAAATATGACTATCTTTGTAGATTAAGTATTTTATCGGAATGGAAAATATCAGGTGTCTTATAATAGGAGGTGGTCCTGCCGGTTACACGGCGGCTATCTATGCTTCCAGGGCGGGTCTCGCTCCCGTATTGTATGAGGGTATGGAACCCGGCGGACAGCTTACCACCACGACCGTAGTTGAGAATTTCCCCGGTTTCCCGGAGGGCGTCGATGCCAACCAGCTGATGGGTGACATGAGGGCGCAGGCCGTCCGTCTCGGCGCCGATATCCGCAGGGGTACCGTCACATCCGTGGACTTTTCCTCCAGGCCTTTCAAGCTGACCATCGATTCCGAGTCGGTATTGGAGGCCCAGGCCGTCATTATCGCCACCGGTGCAACCGCAAGGTATCTCGGTCTTCCCTCGGAACGTAAGTTCAGGGGTATGGGAGTAAGCGCATGCGCCACTTGCGACGGTTTCTTCTACAGGAAGAAGGATGTGGCAGTGGTCGGAGGAGGCGATACCGCTTGCGAGGAAGCCACCTATCTTGCCAATCTTTGCAACAAGGTATACATGATCGTCCGCAGGGATGTCTTCAGGGCTTCCGTGGCGATGCAGGAGAAGGTCCGTAATACTCCCAACATCGAGATCCTCTGGAATTGCAACACCCAGGAGGTCCTCGGAGACGCTTCCGGAGTGACGGGCGCGAGGCTCGTAAGGAAGGATGGTAAGGTTTTTGATATCCGTATCGACGGGTTTTTCCTCGCGATCGGACATCATCCGAATTCCGATGTGTTCAAGGAATTCATCGATACCGATGAGAACGGCTACATCATCACCGCCGGCAAGTCCTGCAGGACCAATGTCGAGGGAGTGTTTGCTGCCGGAGACGTCCAGGATCCGAGCTTCAGGCAGGCTATCACAGCAGCTGCCTCCGGATGCAAGGCTGCCCTGGAAGTGGAGAAATTCCTGATGGCGCATTGATTTTTATGAACATGTTCAAGGCATTTTACAAAGTTGCCGCCCTTTTGCTCCTGGCGGTGATATCCCTTCAGGGCTGCAAGTCCCAGTACGACCTGCTCCTGAACAGCAACGACGTGGAGGAAAAGTATAACGCGGCGTTCGATTATTTCAATAACGGCAAGTTCAGCAAGGCCGCGAGGCTTTTCGAGAGCATGGCCGTCCAGACAAGCGGAACCTCAAAGGACGATACCGTCCAGTTCTACTGGGGCCTGAGCAATTACAGGTTCAAGGATTACTATACCGCCGAGACCAATTTCGCTAAGTTCCTCACGAACTTCCCCCGCAGCCCGTTCTCCGAAGAGGCCGCATTCCTGCGCATCGACTGCCTTTACCGTTCGACATACAGGTCCGAACTGGACCAGAAGCCTACATATACCGCCCTGGGCATCATTTCCCAGTATATGGTCGAGAATCCCAACAGCTCGCATTTCGCGACCTGCAGCAGGATGGTCAAGGAGCTCAATGACAGGCTGGACAAGAAGGCATATGACAATGCCCGCCTGTACTACAAGATGGAGCTTTACAAGTCCGCCAGGACCGCTTTCAAGAATATCCTGAAGGACGATGCCGACAACATCTACCGTGAAGACATACTCTATTACACGGCCAAGTCCTCCTACAAGTACGCCCAGCTCAGCGTTGAGGCCAAGCAGAAGGAACGTTACCTGGTGTTCGTGGACGACTATTACAATTTCATAGGTGAGCTCCCGGATTCTCCTTACAGGAAGGAGCTGGATGTCCTTTTCAAGCGTTCGCAGAAGGCTCTGGGAAGGTATTCGGGTTCGGAGGAAGACCTTGAAACGAAGGAAAAGGAATTCGAAAGGGACAGAAAGAAATTATTGAAACAATCCGATTCCGAGTAGTAGTAAAATAATTGGACAAGAAAATTTTTTATATGGAAGTAAAGAAGAAAACCCCTGTAAACACCATCACCAGGGACGTGAAGTATCTCGCCGAACCTACCGGCAACATCTATGAGACCGTGGTTCTCCTCTCCAAGAGGGCCAACCAGATATCTCTCGAAGAGAAGAAGGAACTCGCCAAGAAACTGGAGGATTTCCGTACCGACCGCGACACCATGGACGAGGTCTTCGAGAACAGGGAGCAGATAGAGATCTCCAAGTATTACGAGAAGCTCCCCAAACCAGACCTCATCGCCATTACCGAATTCGAGGACGGCGAACTTTATTACAGGATGGCCGGAAAGGAGGAGGATCCCCTCCGCCGATAATCCCGGACCATGCTCAGGTCGTTACAGATCAGGAATTACGTATTGATAGACTCTCTGGATGTCGAATTTCCGGAGGGTCTAGTCATTATTACCGGTCAGACCGGAGCTGGTAAGTCCATCCTGCTTGGAGCCCTGTCCCTCCTTCTCGGCTCGAAGGCCGATGCCTCGGTGATCGGGGGAGGCGCCGAGAACTGTGTGGTCGAGGCTGTCTTCGGCATTCCCGGTTCCGATCAGGCGCTGAAGGGAATACTCGATGACAATGACATCGACTTTGCCGACGGAGAGCTGATAATCCGTCGCGTCGTGGCCAGGACCGGCCGTTCCCGTTCGTTCATCAACGATTCCCCGGTCAGTGTACAGTTGCTCCAGAGCATTTCCTCCAGGCTTGTGGACATCCATTCCCAGCACAAGACGCTGATGCTGTCCGACCGTTCCTTCCAACTTGAGATGCTCGACCATTTCTGCGGGAACGAGTCTCTGCTTGCGGATTGCTCAGGATCCTGCCGCCGTCTCAAGACCCTTGAGAAGGAATTGACGGAAGTATCCGGGAAGCTGGAAAGGATCGCCGAGGAAAGGGACTACGTGCAGGCCAGATGGCAGCGTCTTGAAGACGCCAGGCTTCAGGAAGGGGAACTGGAGGCCCTGGAAGCCGAGCAGAAGCAGCTGGCCAACGCGGAGACCATAAAGGAGAATCTCTGCGGGGTGGAAGAGATATTGGGGTCCCTTGAACTCAAGGAAGCCCGCAAGATGCTTGAAAAGGCAGGAAGGTACCTGCCGTCGTCTTTGGAACTCGCCGAGAGGCTGGAGTCTTCAAGGACGGAACTGAAGGACATCCTGGAGGAGGTCTCTTCGATCAATTCAAGGACAGAGCTTTCCCAGGACAGGCTGGAAGCCGTCGAGAACCGAATGTCGTTGCTTTACGACCTGATGAAGAAATATTCGGTTTCCTCCGTCGGCGAACTCATAGCGGTCAGGGACTCCCTTTCCGACAGCCTGTTCGATTCAGAGGCGCTCGAAGGCCGCAGCGAAGAACTGGAAAATGCTGTCAAGTCGGAATGCAAGACCCTGGAGTCCATATGCAGGCGTCTCCACGAGTCCAGGAAAGCCTCCTGTGATAAATTCTCCCGGTCGGTCCTTTCGGACCTGCATTCCCTTGAACTGGAAAGGGCCTCTTTCAAAGTGGATCTGTCCGATGTTCCTGCATCGGTGACCGGTACCGACGAGGTGCATTTCCTTTTTTCCGCGTCCGGAGGCAACCTGACCGATGTGGCGAAATGCGCTTCAGGCGGAGAACTGTCCAGGCTGATGCTCTGCCTCAAGGCGATGATGGCCCGTTTCGTGAATATGCCTACGCTCATCTTCGATGAAATCGATTCCGGAGTGTCAGGCAGCGCTGCCGACAAGATGGGCAGGATGATATGTTCGATGGGAGAGGACATGCAGGTATTCGCTATCACCCATCTGCCGCAGGTGGCGGCCAAGGGAGACGTCCATTATCTGGTTGAAAAGGAATTCGACGGCACTGATGCCGTCACGACCATCCGTCCCCTGGAAGGGGAGGAGAGAGTGATGGAACTCGCCAGAATGTTAAGCGGCAGCCGTGTCTCGGCCGCCGCTGTAGAGAATGCAAAAGCGCTTCTATCTGACTAGTGTCACCGAATAATCGGGATTGTACACTATCCTGCGTACAGCATTGTTGACGAACCCTCCTCCCGGAGTCCTCTCGAGCTTGAAGTCGCTCTGGAGCCCCGTGAATTCCACTTTGTCGAGGGCTCGCGGCCATTTCTTGCCATACTTCGCGGCAAGAGTCGAGAAATACTTCACCAGGTCATATCCGGAATAAGCCGAACGGCTGGGCTCGGTATTGAACAGGGCCCTGTACTGAAGGAGGAAGTCGCGTACTTCCTTGGAGGAATAATCCACGAAATAAGTCACGCTTGCGTGCAGGTTGAGCCTGTGCAGCTGCTCGACGTCGATTTGGTCGTAAGTGCGGATCCTGGAGGTGCTGTACAGGATTATTCCCGACCTCCTGCTGGCCATCATATAAAGGTTCCTGACCGCTTCGATGAGGAAGACCGTGCTCTTGTCCGTGAAGTCGCAGGCAAGTACTATCCTGTTGCTGCCGCTCGAGGTCATGAGGGCGGAAACCGAGCCGAGCGTGGTGGTCGAGTGGGGCAGCCCCGCCGCACTCATTTCTTTCTCCACCATGTCCCTGTAGGCGGATGCCGGATTGGTCGGAGTGACGACAATCACCTTGTCTCCGGAACGCATGTCGGCTTTGATCCACCTTACCATGTCCTTGACCTGGACGGATGTGGGGGTCGGTGCCTGGATAAGGTTCCTGAGAGTGTCGGTAAGGGATTCCACCTGCATGTCGAGAGGGGATACGATCCATGTGGACTCATCGGCGACCGCAGCGGCCTTCTTGATGTCGTTGCGTGAAACCGGACCGATGGCGAAATCGCTTTGGGCGAACCTTTCGTGTGTCACGGGCATTGCTCCTCCGGAAACGTCGAACGTATGGATGTCAAGGTTGGTACCGCCCTGTCCCATGCTGCGGGCTGCAAGCAGGGAACCGCAGTACATATCCATGAAGGAGACGCGGTCTCCTGCCCTCGGAGAGGAGAACGGTATCAGCATCGAGATGCTGACGTCGTGCTTACCCTCCCTTACGAACAGGTCGTCGAATATGTCGTCTATCCCTTTCTTTTCCTTTGCAGTGGTATCAGGCTTGTCCTCTTCGGTGGGATTGAACCCGACCACCTCTTCGGCCTTTTCCGGCTCCTGGACTGTCGTACGTCCTTCCCAGATCTCCGGATGGTATGGAATCTTCAGCTCCTGCCTGCGTTTGATCTTGTCGGAAGTCATCCCGTTGATATTCAGGATAGCCTCCTTCGAGACGTTGTATTTCTTCGCTATGGTTTCGAGGTCCTCGAACCATTTCACCTTGTGGATGAAGAAGTCATCCGGGCCGTTGACGGGAGCCTTCTTCTCAACGACCGTCTTTGGCTCCTGCGGGGCGGTTGCATCGCCGGCCTCCACAGCATTTCCAGCCTTTTCTGCCTGAGGTATTTCCCTGACGGGGATCATCAGGATCTGGTTCTTCTTCAGCCCTTCCGTTTCGAGCCTGAGGGTGGGGTTGGACTCGTAAATCTCGTCGATGGTGACCCCGTAGGCCTTGCTGATCGAATACAGGGTCTGACGCTCCAGCACAACGTGGGAATAGTAGACGTTCCCTCCGGAACGCACTTTTTCCTTGGATACTGTCACCGGCGGAGCCACGTAATCCTGGGCCGCGACCCCAGTCGGAAGGGAAGCGGTGAGACACAGGGCTGCCAGGATATGGATTAGGGTTCTGTTCATTGGATCTTGTACAAATTGTCGGCGAAATCTATCAACCGTTTGCTGAAGGTTTTCCAGGAAAGCCTTTCCTTCTCGGCCCTGATCGAATTGATGCAGAGGGTCCTGAGATTGGCGTCGGAGAAGTATTTGCGGATCTCGGCGGCGATGCAGTCAGGGTCAGCCTTCTCGGCTACAAGCCCTGTGCCGCTTTCACCTATCGATTGCCTGAGGCCGCCGACGTCCGTTACGACCATCGGTACCTCGAAGTGCCAGGAGATCGCGCTGATGCCGCTCTGTGTGGCGGACCTGTAGGGGAGGACGGCGAGGTCGGCGGCTGAGAAATAATCCTTGACCTCGGAGTCCTTGATGTATTTGGTGAACAGCTTGATCCTGTCCTTTGCAGGAGAGGAATTGATGATCTCTTCGTATTTGACGAACGATCCGTACGGTTCACCGGCAACTATGAGGGTATAACTGTCGTCCAGTTTCCCGAAAGCGTGCAGGAGTATGTCGAGGCCCTTGTATTCCCTTATGAGTCCGAAGAACAGGAGATTCTTCCTGCCCGGTTCCAGCCCCAGCCTGGCTTCGGCCTCTTCCCGGGGAATCCTCTCTCCGAAATGGGCGTAGACGGGGTGGAACAGCGTGATCTTCGCAGATTTGGGCTTGAGTCTCTCCAGGTCATCCGACACTTCGTCGCAGAGGGTTACGTTTCCAGTACAGCCGGAAAGGAAATACCTGGTGAGCGGTGCATCGAAGAACCTGGGTTCGTGGGGAATTACATTGTGAAGGATGGAAACCACCTTGCAATGCTTCTTGAGCCTCCTCGCAATATAGCCCAGCGATGGGGCGAACCAGGACATCCAGTAGCTTATTACCACCAGGTCCGGTTTCCAGTCCCTTATCGCACGGTAGGTTTTCCCGTAAGTGAACGGATTCGCCGTATCCAGGAGAGCATCGCTCTCGATGGGTACGGCGTCATCGTCCTTTGTGACGTACTGGGTCTTCCCGGGAAACAGGAAGTCAGGATACTGTCGCTTGAAATTGAATGCCTTGACCGTGTTTTCCTTTCCCAGTTCCAAGTAGAGACTTGCGTTGAACTGAGAAATCCCTCCTCTGAAAGGGTAGAAACACGATAGGAGAGCGATTCTCAAGTTACTCTTTGGTAGTTGTTGCGGTGTCTTCGGTCTCCTTGCCCTTGTTGTTCACATATTCGCTGTTGAGGCCGGCGAGCAGGGCATCGGTGATGTCGAGGTCAGGATCGCCATAGGCAACCGGAGAGGGAAGAAGGTCTCCCTGGGTCGCGATGATCATGGCATACTTGTGCTCCTCGTTGAACTTGTCGATATAGGTCTTGATCGCGTCGGCGATCTTGTTCATCATGACCTGCTGCTCCTCGGCGATTTCCTGCTGCTTCTGGCCTGCATAGTTGTTGAAGTTGGCCTGCTGCTGCTGGAGCTTCTGGCTCCTCTGCTCTGCGACGGAACGTACGAGGATACCCTTGTCGAGATCGCTCTGGAACTTGTTGGCGTCGCTCTGGAGCTTGTTGCCCCTGCGGGTGATTTCTTCTTGGATGCTCTGGGCCTTGGTCTCGAAGACGGACCTGAGATCGTTGGCCATGTCGTATTCGTTCAGGACCCTGTCAAGGTCGTACCATACGATTGCGCCTTCCTTTGCTGCTGCCTCGACGGCCTCACCGGAGGTGACTTTCTTCTTGCCGTTGCCGTCTCCGGTCAGCTGGAAAATTCCTAGAGCTGCTACAGCCACGAGGGCCAGAATGCTGAGAATCAATGGAGTTTGTTTCATCTTATTTAATCTTTAATAATATTCCAGAATACAAAAGTAATCAAAAATTCTTAATCTCCGAAAGATAGGCCTGTATTGTCGCCTCCAGGCCCATGTAGAGTGCGTCGCATATGATCGCATGACCTATGGAGACTTCGTCGGTCCAGGGAATGGTCCTTATGAAATAACCGAGGTTGTCGAGGTTGAGGTCGTGCCCGGCATTGAGTCCGAGACCTATATCCCTCACACTTTCCGCAGTGCGCAGATATGGTTCGATTGCCTTTTCCGGACCAAGCGGAAACTGTGCGGCATAATCCGCGGTGTAGAGTTCAACCCTGTCGCAGCCGCAGGCTTTGGCTCCCTCCGCCATGATCGGATCGGGATCTATGAATATGGATGTACGGATACCCCTGGACTTGAACCGTGCGCAGATATCCGTAAGGAATTCCCTGTTTTCCAAGGTGTTCCATCCTTGGTTGGAGGTGATGGCATCGTGTGCGTCGGGTACCAGGGTGACCTGGTCCGGAACCACTTCCATCACCAGGTCGATGAAACTCGGGATGGGGTTGCCTTCAATGTTGAATTCGGTCTTTACGGTAGGCCTGATGGCCCTCACGTCGGAATACCTGATATGCCTCTCGTCGGGCCTCGGATGGACGGTTATGCCCTGTGCTCCGAACCTCTCGCAATCCACCGCTGCCTTTTCCACATCGGGCATATTGCCTCCACGTGCGTTGCGGATGGTTGCTATCTTGTTTATGTTGACGCTGAGCCTTGTCATTCCCATTTATTATTAATGTACAACGGGACAAAAGTAGTGATTTCTGTTCAGATTTTATCAGAAATGTGCTAATTTTGAAAATTGAACATTATCGTGCCCAGATGAAGATAGCAGTATATTCCAGGGATAGGAACACATCCTCGAATCCGAGGTTCCTCTCCATGGTCGGACGGTTGAAGGAAGGTCCTTTCGAGTTCTACGACATCCATTCCGGAGAAGATATCCGCGAGAACACTGACATGGTCATGAGCGTCGGAGGTGACGGAACTTTCCTGTCGGCTTCGAAACGGGTCGGGATGTCAGGTATCCCGGTACTGGGAATAAATCTCGGCCGTGTAGGATTCCTTTCCGAATACAGTCCCGAGGAAGCTTGCGAAGCCCTTCTGGAGGGTTCCTATACCCTTGAGGACAGGGAACTCCTCGAAACGGGAGTCGAAGGGGGGATAATCGGTTCCGAGACTTCCTTCTGGCCATATACCCTCAACGAGATTTCTGTCCTCCGTTGCGGCGCTTCCATACTCGGGATAGATGTTGCGATAGACGGCAACCCTCTGCCGACATATTGGGCCGACGGACTCCTGGTCTCGACCAGTTCCGGTTCCACTGCGTATTCGTTGAGCGTGGGAGGCCCCATCTGCGTCCCTGATTCAAAGGTTCTCATCATAGCCCCCATAGCACCGCACAACCTCAATGTCCGTCCGCTCGTGGTGCCCGACACCACGAAGATCCGGATATCCATGCGGTCCCGTGACGAAAAGGTCACGATGTCGATGGACAACCGCAATCTGGTCCTGTCGTCCGATGCGGTCATCGATGTCAAGGTGGCACAATTTTCGCTGAAAAGAGTTCGTCTTGAAAAATCCAGTTTCATCAAGGCACTCACGACAAAACTGTTCTGGGGAGAAGATATCCGGAATGGTGGAGAACAAGTTTAGGAATATGGAAGAAACAGTCAAGGTCCCGGTTCATGTGTCCATAATCATGGACGGGAACGGGAGATGGGCTCAGCAGAGAGGACACGAAAGGGTCTATGGTCATTCCCATGGAGTCGAGAGCGTCCGCGCCTGTGTGGAGGCTGCGGTGGAAACGGGGGTGAGGTATCTTTCCCTCTTCGCCTTTTCCGAGGAGAACTGGGGACGTCCAGAATCCGAGGTGGATACCCTTATGAGCTTGATGTTCAAGGCTATAGCCGATGAGATCGAGGCTTTAAAGAAGCAGGGCGTAAGGTTCCGTGTGCTCGGGAATATGGAGAGGCTTTCTCCGAAGCTCCGGGAGTCGATACACAAGGCGGAGGAAAGGACCGCTCCGGAACCCGGCAAGGAGCCGGTGCTCGACCTCATCGTCTTCCTGAGTTACAGCGGCAAATGGGATATCCTGCAGGCCGCCAGGAAACTTGCGGTGAAATATGCTTCCGATCCTTCCGGGCTTGAGAATGTGGACGCTGCGGAATTCGGAGACCTCCTCGTGACGGCCGGGGTCCCTGATCCGGACCTTGTCATCCGTACCTCCGGAGAGCAGAGGATCAGCAATTACCTCCTGTGGCAGGCCGCATATTCCGAGCTCCTCTTCGTGGATACCCTGTGGCCTGATTTTGGAAAAGACGAGTTCCGTGCCGCGGTCTCGGAATACTCAAAGAGGAACCGCCGGTATGGAAAAGTTAAATAATTGCGTATATTTGCATCCTTGAATTTCAATGAAGCTTTTTTTGATGAAAACATATCGTCTCTTGTTGCTCCTCTTTATGTCCCTTGCCGGTCTTACGGCTTTCGGACAGGAGGTAGGGACGTCAGTCGGGCCTGTGGAGATTGATTATGACCAGCCGAAGACCTACATAGTCGGAGGCGTGATGGTCGAAGGCAACCATCATTTCGGAGAGCAGCAGATCATTTCGCTGACCGGACTTCAGAAGGGCATGACACTCACGGTCCCGAGCGACGACGTTTCCTCCATCGTCAAGAGGCTTTGGCTGCAGAGGTATTTCGAGGATGTGGCCCTGGAAATCGACCACGTCAACGAGGCTGCCGATTCCGCTTGGTTCAAGATCGTTATCAAGGAACGTCCCAGGGTGTCCTCGTGGCTGTTTACGGGAGTTAAGAAAAGCGAGGAGAAAGACCTTCGCGAAAGGCTCAGGCTGCGCCGTGGAGGTGAATTCTCCGAGTATGTGGCCACGACTTCAGTCGGAATCATAAAGAAATATTATTCCGAAAAGGGTTTCCTCAATTGTGACGTGGATGTCCAGACCCAGAAGGATACCATCATCAAGAATGCCATCCGTGTAAACTTCGCCGTAAACAAGGGAGACAAGGTGAGGATCCGGGACATCAACTTCGAGGGCAACGACGGAGTCTCCGACTTCAAGCTCGCCCGCTCGATGAAGAAGACGAAGGCCAAGAAGATCTACAACTTCTTCAACAGCAAGAAATTCAACGAGAAGGAATATCCCACCGACAAGCTGAACCTGATCAGCAAGTTCAACGAGGCCGGTTACCGTGACGCCCGGATAATCAAGGACTCCATCTATTATGTTGAGCCCGGCCGCCTGGGAATCGATTTCAAGTTCGACCAGGGCAAGAAATATTACTTCAGGGACATTACCTGGACCGGTAACTCGGTACATTCCTCCGACCAGCTGAATTCCATCCTCCAGATCAAGAAAGGCGATCCCTACGACGTGGTTACGATGGAGAAGAGGCTCCGTGGAGGCGGAAAGCAGACGGATTACGATGTCTCCAAGCTCTATCGCGATGAAGGCTATCTGTTCTTCAACGTGACTCCTGTCGAGCTCAATATCGAGGGTGATTCCGTCGACGTCGAGATGAGGATCTCCGAGGGCAAGCAGGCGACGCTCAGCAACATCATCATCAACGGTAACGACCTTACCAGCGAGAAGGTGGTCCGCAGGCAGATCTATACCAGGCCGGGCGACCTGTTCAGCCAGACGAACTTCGAGAGGTCCATCAGGGAGATCGCTTCCCTGGGCCAGTTCGACCCGGAGGCCATTTCCGGAGAGGGCGGCTATTCCATCGTGCCCAACCAGCTGAACAACACCGTCGACCTTATCTACAACGTTACCGAGAAGCCTTCCAGCCAGCTGGAACTCTCCGGTGGTTGGGGTATGAAGACCTTCGTCGCTACGGTCGGTGTGAGCTTCAACAACTTCTCAACCAGGAGGATGTTCGACAAGAGCGCCTGGAGGCCCGTGCCTCTTGGTGACGCCCAGAACCTCTCGCTGCGTTTCCAGACCAACGGTACCTACTATACTTCCCTGATATTCAGCTTCACCGAGCCCTGGCTCACCCAGAAGAAGCCTACGTCCCTCAGCCTCCAGGCATATTACACCAGGCAGACAGACTCCTATCTTGCCATCGGCCTTCTCAGCAACGACAAGGTCATGCAGGTATACGGTTTCTCGGGAGGTATCGGTACCAGGCTCAAATGGCCTGACGATTACTTTACATTCTACAACGGACTCAGCTGGCAGGTGTATGACCTGAAGAACTGGTTCAGCGGTTACTTCATGTTCACGGACGGAAGGTCCCACAACCTCAGTTATACCGCTAGCCTCAACAGGACTTCGACCGACCAGCAGATATTCCCGAGGGCTGGATCCGTCTTCTCCGCAAGCGTACAGCTGACTCCTCCTTATTCCCTGTTCAGGAAGAAGGACCTGGGTACCCTGGATGCTTCCGGCAATCCTACAAGGGTCTCGAGTTACAAGGATATCGACTATGACAAATGGTCTTCCACCGACAGGTACAAGTGGATCGAGTATCACAAGTGGAAGTTCAGTGCGGAAACCTATCTCAAGGTCTGGAAGGATCTCGTGATCATGGGACGCGCCCAGTTCGGCTTCCTTGGATACTACAACAAGAGATGGGGCTATTCACCCTTCGAGGGATTCCGCCTCGGTGGTGACGGTATGTACGGATACGACACATATGGAGCGGACGTGATTTCGCTCCGTGGATACGAGAACTATTCCCTTACCCCTTGGGAGATCACTCCGTACAACACCAACGGTTACTACGCCGGTAACATGTACGACAAGTTTACGATGGAGTTCAGGTATCCCGTCATCCTGCAGCCTCAGTCCACGATTTTCGTGCTCGGATTCCTGGAGGGAGGAAACTGCTGGTCGAACATCAAGAACTTCAATCCGTTCCAGATCCAGAGGTCTGCCGGAGTCGGCGTGAGGGTGTTCCTGCCTATGATCGGACTTCTCGGAGTCGACTGGGGATATGGCTTCGACAACCCTGAGAAGAAGAACAGGAGCCAGTTCCATTTCATGATAGGTCAGCAGTTCTGATAATAATTTGCTTTTTTATTCTTATTTTTGCACGACCTTTGCATAGGCACTAATTCAGCAAACTGATAAAATTGAAATTGATATGAAAAAGATCTTTTTGTTTGCCGCAATGGCATTGTTCACGCTCACCGCTTCAGCACAAGCGAAATTCGCTTATGTGAATTTCAACGAGATCGTGATGCTCATGCCCGAGTCTGACGCCGCGAGGACCCAGATGCAGGCCGCCCAGAAGGAAGCCAGCGATACATATCAGAGCATGGTGGACGAGGCTAACGCCAAGTTCAACGAATACCAGCAGAAGCAGGCTACCTGGACTCCTGCCATCAAGGAGAGCAAGGAGAAGGAACTCGGTGAGATCCAGAACAGGATCCAGGAATTCCAGCAGTCTATCCAGATGGAACTTCAGCAGCAGAATCAGCAGCTTATGGAGCCCATCCAGAAAAAGGCTCTCGAAACTGTCGAGAAGCTGGCCAAGGCCGGTGGCTATACCATGGTCTTCGATCCCGGCCAGTTCCTCTATTTCGACAAGAGCCAGTGCAAGGATCTGACTGCCGACGCAAGGAAGGCCCTCAACATTCCTGCTGGCAGGACCCTTGAGGATCTTGAGAAAGAACTCCAGGCCCAGCAGCAATAAAGAGGTATGTATTTTATTACAAAGACAGGCTAAGGCCTGTCTTTTTTGTTGACGGAACAAAAGTTCCTCTTTTTCTTCAAAATTATTGTCTTTTCTGTATTTTATTCTATACATTTGCAACATATTTAGTGATACTGATAAAATATCATAATTAATAATGCAACATAGGGTTATTGATGCCAAGGACGTCGTGATCAGGTTCGCCGGAGATTCCGGAGACGGAATGCAGCTCACGGGTACACTGTTCGCCAATTTGTC
Source organism: uncultured Bacteroidia bacterium (assembly GCA_902779765.1). Classification (GTDB taxonomy): domain Bacteria; phylum Bacteroidota; class Bacteroidia; order Bacteroidales; family UBA932; genus Cryptobacteroides. The sequence goes on along the minus strand of CACZCQ010000005.1, from coordinate 154,592 downwards.
GGCAGTCTACGGTAACGGCCTTTCCACTTTCCCGGATTATCCTGCCGAGATCAGGGCTCCCAAGGGGACTGTGGCAGGTGTCTCGGGTTTCCAGGTACATATCGGCAGCGGCAAGGTCAACACCCCCGGTGATTTCTGCGACATGCTGGTGGCCATGAATCCCGCGGCGCTCAAGGCCAATGCGAAATGGCTGAAGAGGAACGCGACGGTTCTGGTGAACGAGGACGCCTTTGATGACCAGGGACTGGACAAGGCAGGGTTCAAGGGGAATCCTTTCGAGGAACTCCATATCGAAGACAGGAACATAATCGTAGCTCCCATAACCAGGCTGACTGAAGAAAGCCTCAAGGACAGCGGACTGGACTTCTCTTCCATCCACAAGTGCAAGAACATGTTCACTCTGGGTATGGCATGCTTCATCTACAACCGTCCGCTCGATTATGTCTACACCTATCTCGAGGGTCGTTTCCGCAAGAAGCATCCGGAGATGATCGAGCCCAACCGGAAAGTGGTGAACGATGGTTTCAACTATGCAGCCAACATCCAGGCGGTAGCTGATACCTACACCATAGCTCCCGGCATTCACGAGAAAGGAGTATACAGGAACATAACCGGCAACCAGGCCCTTGCCTGGGGCTTCATCGCAGCATCGGAGAAATCCGGGCTGCCGCTGTTCTGCGGTTCGTATCCCATAACCCCTGCTACTGCCATCCTCGAGGAACTTGCAATACACAAGAATCTGGGTGTCAAGACCATGCAGACGGAGGACGAGATAGCCGGAATATGCTCGGCCATCGGCGCTTCCTTCGCCGGCAGCCTGGCTGTTACGACCACATCCGGTCCCGGCCTGTCGCTGAAGTCCGAGGCTCTCGGACTCGCGGTCATGACCGAGCTTCCGCTGGTGGTGGTAGACGTCCAGAGGGCAGGCCCCTGTACGGGTATGCCTACCAAGACCGAGCAGACGGATCTCAACGAGGCCCTCTACGGCCGTAACGGCGAGAGCCCGCTCGTGGTGATGGCCGCCCATTCGCCGGCTCACTGCTTCGAAGCCGCTTTCAATGCAGCCAAGATAGCCGTAGAGCATATGACCCCTGTCCTTCTCCTCTCGGAAGGCTTCCTTGGCAACGGTTCAGAGCCCTGGAGAATCCCTTCGATGAATGATTTCCCGGCCATCAAGCCGAGGCTCGCCAAGGCGGACGGGAACAAATTCCAGCCTTTCAAGAGGGACGGAGAAACCCTCGCGAGGGAGTGGGCGCCCGCCGGAACCCCCGGACTTGAGCACCGCGTCGGCGGTCTTGAGAAGAACCATGCCGGAGTGCTTTCCACGGATCCCGAAAACCATGCCCTCATGGTAGAGGAGCGGGCCGAGAAAGTGGCAAGGGTAGTCGCCGACATCCCTGACCTGGTGATAGACGGTCCCGAAAGCGGAGACATCCTCCTGGCAGGTTGGGGCGGTACGCTCGGCCATATCCTTACGGCTGCGGAGGAATTGCGTGCCGAGGGCAAGGAAGTAAGCCGTGTGCACTTCGATTACATCAACCCTCTCCCCGGCAACACCAGGGAGGTCCTTTCCCGTTTCAGGAAGATAATCGTATGCGAGCTCAACAGCGGGCATTTCGCTTCGCTGCTGCGTTCCACCTTCCCGGACATGGATATCGTCGGATGCAACAAGGTCCAGGGACAGGTATTCCTAGTCAAGGACATAGTCGAGTCGGTTTCATCGGAATTGTCGCAATAATAAGATTACCATGGCAGAATATACTTTCAAGGATTTCAAGAGCGACCAGGAGATCAGATGGTGTCCTGGTTGCGGGGATTTCTCCATTCTTGCGGCATTGCAGCGCACTCTCCCGCAGGTATGCAAGGAGAAGGGGATCGAGAAGGACAAGATCGTCGTCGTGTCCGGAATCGGCTGCTCTTCCAGGTTGCCTTATTATATGGACACCTACGGATTCCACAGCATCCACGGTCGCGCCACTGCTATCGCGACCGGCATGAAGGTCGCCAATCCCGAGCTTTGCGTCTGGCAGGTGAGCGGAGACGGTGATGCGCTGGCTATCGGCGGAAACCATTTCATCCACGCCATAAGGAGGAACATAGACATCAACCTCATGCTCTTCAACAACCGTATCTACGGTATGACGAAGGGACAGTATTCCCCGACTTCCAGGCTCGGGACCGTCACCAAGACTTCACCTTACGGTACGGTCGAGGCTCCGTTCAATCCGGGCAGCCTTGTGCTGGGTGCGAAGGGAACCTTCTTCGCGAGGAGCATGGATACCGAGCTCGCCCTCAACCAGGAGGTCATGCTCGCCGCTTCCAGGCACAACGGGACCTCTGTCATGGAGTTCCTGACCAATTGCATGATATTCAACAACGGTACCCACGCCGATATCTCCGACAAGGAGTTCAAGGCGGACAGGACCATCGTGCTCCGTGACGGCGAAAAGATGATTTTCGGCCGTAACCGGGACAAGGGCATAATGCTCGACGGATGGAAACTCAAGGTGGTCACGATAGGTGAGGACGGCGTGACGGAGGATGACATCCTCACGCACGACAGCCATTCCGACAACCTGGGACTTCAGACCATGCTCGCGGAGATGAGCTGGCCGGAGTTCCCCGTTGCCCTTGGAGTGATCCGTGATGTCACTGCCAATACCTATGAGGAGGAGGTGGCCCGCCAGTTGGAAGAGGTCAAGTCCAGGGCGAAGGTCCGCGATATGGAAGGACTGCTTCACAGTGGTTCGACCTGGGAATTGTAATAAACTGAAAATAGATAAAACAACAAGTAACACTATCAATTTATCATGAAAACCACAGAGATAATGGCCCGTCTCCAGGCCAAGTACCCCACTGAGAAGGAATATCTCCAGGCAGTACAGGAGGTCCTTGAGTCCATCGAGGATGTTTACAACCAGCATCCCGAGTTCGAGAAGGCGAAGATAGTCGAAAGGCTCGTCGAGCCCGACCGTATCTTCACTTTCCGTGTCACCTGGATTGACGACAATGGTGAGGTCCAGACAAACCTGGGTTACCGTGTCCAGTTCAACAGTGCGATCGGTCCCTACAAGGGAGGTCTCCGCTTCCACAAGGCAGTCACTCCTTCAATGCTCAAGTTCCTCGGTTTCGAGCAGACATTCAAGAACGCCCTTACGACCCTTCCTATGGGTGGTGCAAAGGGTGGTTCCGATTTCGACCCGGTCGGCAAGTCCAACGCTGAGATCATGCGTTTCTGCCAGGCCTTCATGCTCGAACTCTGGCGCTGCATCGGTCCCGACCAGGACATCCCTGCAGGTGACGTGGGTGTCGGCGGCCGTGAGATCGGTTTCCTGAACGGAATGTACCAGAAGCTCGCCCGTCAGTACCACACCGGTGTCCTTACCGGAAAGGGCGCAACCTGGGGAGGCTCCATCCTCCGTCCTGAGGCTACCGGTTTCGGTGCCCTATATTTCACCCAGCACCTTCTCCAGAAGGCTGGAAAGGATCTCGTAGGAAAGAAGATCGCCATCTCCGGCTTCGGTAACGTAGCATGGGGTGCGGCCACCAAGGCCCGCGAGCTCGGAGCAAAGGTCGTCGCCATCTCCGGTCCTGACGGAGTCTGCCATATTCCTGACGGAATCACCAAGGAAATGATCGACTATATGCTCGATATGCGCGCTTCCAACCGCAACATGGTTGAGGATATGGCCACCAAGTTCCCTGAGAAGGCATTCTTCACCGCCGGAAAGAAGGCTTGGAGCATTCCCGTGGATATCGCACTCCCTTGCGCTTTCCAGAACGAGCTGAGCGAGGACGATGCGAAGGAACTCGTCGCCAATGGCTGCTGGTGCTGCTGCGAGGTGTCCAACATGGGATGCCAGCCCGGTGCCATCCACTATTTCCAGAACAATGGTATCCTCTTCGCTCCCGGCAAGGCAGTCAACGCCGGTGGCGTGGCCACTTCCGGTCTTGAGATGACCCAGAACGCTGCCCACCTCAGCTGGTCCGCCAAGGAAGTCGATGACAAGCTCCACTGGATCATGCAGAGCATCCACGAGCAGTGCGTAAAGTACGGAACCCGTGCTGACGGCACCGTGGACTATGTCAAGGGCGCCAATATCGCCGGCTTCATGAAGGTCGCCGAGGCGATGCTCGAGCAGGGCGTTATCTAGAATAATCCTTTTTTACCTGAAACAGGCATTTCGGCTGGTCCGGAATGCCTGTTTTTAATTATTTTATAATTAACTTTGCAAGATATGAATGAATTGCAAGTTAATATAAGATTATCCATGAAGAAATTCACTCTGGCAATCATGCTGCTTGCTCTCGTGTGTTCCTGCAACACAGGCAGCAAGTCCGCTGTCCAGAAGAAGGCCGACGAGTACGCCCTTGTGAAGATAGCCACTCCCGACCTCTCCGGAATCACAGACAACGGAAAGGAAGTACTGAATCTTTACAAGTTCGCTGCAGACCAGGCCGATTCCATATACTGGATGCAGAGTTTCGGAGACAAGAATGCGATCGAATCCCTGAAGGATGAGGATCTCAAGGAATTTGCCCGCATAAACTACGGCCCGTGGGACCGTGTCGACGGCCAACCTTTCATCGATGGTTATGGCCACCAGCCTGCAGGAGCCAACTTCTATCCCGCTGACATGACGTCGGAAGAGTTCGAGGCCCTTGGGAATCCGGCCAAGAACAGCCCTTACACCCTTATCAGAAGGAATCCCCAAGGTGCTCTCGAGACTGTGTGGTTCCATGATGCCTATAAGCGCAACATCGACAAGATCTGCAACTATCTCATCGCTGCGGCGGACATCACCATCAAGGAGAGCGTTAGGAATTATCTTCTCTCCAAGGTGGATGCCCTGAGGACCGACTATTACTACGATTCGGATTGTGCCTGGTTGGACATGACCGACAGCAAGATGGATCTCATCATCGGTCCTAACGAAATCAATGACGACCATCTCTATGGAATGAAGAGGTCCTACGAGGCTTACGTCCTTCTCAAGGATCTCAAGCGTACCGAAGTCGTGAACTCTTTCTCAGCAATGCTTGAGGACTTCCAGAAGGCTCTGCCTTGCGAAGACCAGTACAAGACATTCGTTCCGGGGAAGGATTCCGACATCTATACCTACGATGCTATCTATTGTTCTGGCCATGCCAATGCCGGGATAAAGCTCATGGCCCTCAACCTTCCCTATGATCCGAAGGTCCAGGCTGAGAAGGGAACCCGTACCGCCTTGCTTCACAACGTTATCGTAGAGAAGTTCAACAGGCTGGTAAGCCCTGTGGGAATGGTCGTGCTAGAACCTGACGACCAGGCTACCCTTGATGCGGAGACATTCTACTGGAACGTGGTGTTCCGGGAGATAGCCCACGCTCTTGGAGTCAAGCAGACTATCAATGGCAAAGGCCCCGTCTATGAGGCCATGGGCAACAAGAATCTTACTTGGGAGGACGCCAAGGCCAATGTGCTCGGGCTTTATCTGTTCTGCAAGATGATCGACGAGCACAAGATCCCCGGAATTGTGTCCAAGGATTCCGCGATCAACACCTTCGTCGCCAATCTGGTCCGTTCGCAGAGGTTCGGTGAGGAGTCCCTCCTCGGAAGGGCTTATGTGATGGTCTTCAACTATCTGGACGAGCAGGGGGCCTTCAAGCGCGTTGCTAGCGGCAAGTACCAGATCGATCATGAGAAACTCCTTGAAAAGGCGGCCGAGCTTACGGGCATAATCCTGAAGACCCAGGCCACGGGAGACTATGAGTTTGCGGATCAGTTCGAAAAGAAGTACTGCACCATGTCGGAAGATTTCAAGGCTGACCTTGTGAACATCCACCTTGAGAACATCCCTGTAGACATCAAGTTCGAGTTCGAGAAATAATAATTAAAAATAATATTCAAAAATGGCTGAAAACACAATTGAAACAGCTGGGAAGAAGAAATTCAATGTGAAGTATTGCGTTCTTCTTCCGATCGTACTCCTGGTTACGCTCTTCCTGTGGTGCGTTCCCACCTCTTTCCTGGGCATCGACGGCTTGACCTTGAGCCAGCAGCGTGTCATCGCCCTCTTCGCGTTCGCTGCATTGATGTGGATGTTCGAGATAATCCCCAACTGGACTACATCCGTCCTTCTCATAGTAGTCGCCCTCCTTACGGTTTCCAACAAGGGAATAGGCTATTTCTGCACCCCTGAAGCCGGGCAGCTGGTCAACTACAAGAACATCATGGCTGCTTTCGCCGACCCGGTGGTAATGCTGTTCCTGGGTGGCTTCGTGCTGGCAATCATGGCTGAGAAGTACGGACTGGACGTAACCCTTGCAAGGTTCCTCCTCGCTCCTTTCGGAACCAATCCGAAGATGGTGCTCCTGGGCTTCCTGATCGTTATCTCCATATTCTCGATGTTCATGAGCAACACCGCGACGGCCGCTATGATGCTGGCCTTCCTGGCCCCTGTCCTGTCGGTCCTTCCGAAGGATGACAAGGGAAAGGTGGGACTTGCCTTGGCCATCCCTATCGCGGCCAACATCGGAGGTATCGGAACTCCTATCGGAACGCCTCCCAATGCAACGGCTGTCAAGTTCCTTGCAGAGGCCGGCAGCGAGGTCTCGTTCGTGCAGTGGATGGGAAGGATGATTCCTTTCGTCATCATAATGATCGTCTTCGCATGGATCCTTCTCCAGGTCTTCTTCCCGTTCAAGTCCAAGGAAGTGAAGCTTGAGATTCCGGAGAACAAGAAGGCGAAAGACTGGAAATACTATCTCGTTTGGGTCACCTTCATAGGAACCATCCTGCTGTGGTCCACCGAGCAGTTGACAAAGATCAATTCCAATGTCGTCGCCCTCATTCCCCTTGCCGTGTTGACCTGCACCGGAATCTTCACCAAGGAAGATATCAAGGAAATCAACTGGAGCGTTCTCTGGTTGGTGGCCGGAGGCTTCGCCCTCGGAACCTGCCTGCAGGAGACCGGTCTGGCCAAGGTCCTCATCGAGGCCATCCCGTTCGGCTCGATGTCGGTCGTGCTGGTTCTCATCATCGCCGGTATCGTCTGTTACTTCCTCTCCAACTTCATCAGTAATTCCGCGACAGCGGCGCTGCTGATCCCGATCCTAATCGTCATAGCTGAAGGCATGGCCGATCCGGCCGCTGCCAACAACGCCCAGTTCATGGCGGCAGGAGGTACCAAGGCGATGATCTCATTCATAGCAGTCTGCGCCTCTATAGCCATGTGCTTCCCGATCTCAACCCCTCCGAATGCCATCGCCGCCTCGACAGGACTTGTCGAAACGAAGGATATGATGAAGGTCGGTGTAATAATCGGTGTCGTAGGATTCATCCTCGGCTACTTCTGGCTTACCAAGATATTCCCTTTTGCATAAACAAATAGAGTTTCGATATGAAAAGAACAATTACTGCTCTGGCAGCCATCCTTCTCTGCGTTTCATCATTCTCGCAGGAGAAAGCCGCTACCCTGAAGCCTTACGGTTTCATCCGCAACTACTTCACCTTCGATACCCGCGAGAGTGTCGCCGGTACGGAGGACTTCTTCTACTATGTTCCCAAGGACCAGAAGATTGTCGACGGAACTGACCTCAATGAGCAGACTACCTTCCGTTTCGCCGCCCTGACCACCCGTCTGGGACTGGATGTTACCGGATATGAATTCGATGGTTTCAAGGTGGGCGCCAAGATCGAGACCGATTTCTACAGCGGAGTTTCCGGTGTGACCGGAACCGCTCAGCTGCGTATGCGTCAGGCTTATGCAACCATCGGTAAGGGTGACTGGACGGTGACCGCCGGCCAGACCTGGCATCCGATGGCAGCCGACATGCCCGACGTATTCTCCCTCAATACCGGAGCACCGTTCGGTCCTTTCGCCCGTACCCCTCAGGTCAAGCTTGACGTGAGCCTCTCCGGGAACTTCTCGATCACAGCTTCGGCACTTTGGCAGATGCAGTATACCTCTGCCGGCCCCGATGGCGCTTCTGCGAATTACATCAAGTACGGAAAGACTCCCGAAATCTATTTCGGGCTGAACTACAAGACTCCTGAGGTCGTTACGAAACTGGGTGTTACCATGCTTTCCATCAAGCCCCGCTGGAATGACGGCAAGGTCAAGGTCAACGACCGTATCACCACGGTTTCCCCGTTCTTCTATGCCCAGTACAAGAAGGGTCTCTTCTCCGCCAAACTCAAGACCATCTATGCCCAGGCGGGTGAGCACTTCAACCTCAACGGTGGATATGGAGTCTCCGGCGTCAACAGCGACGGAAGCTGGGACTACACTCCTACTGTCAACTCTTCAACCTGGGTCAGCCTGGCCTATGGCAAGAAGACCCAGTTCATCCTGTTCGGAGGTTATGTCAAGAACTTCGGAACCATCGATGAACTCCACGGTTCCAGCAACGGTTATGCACCTGCAGCCAACCTGTATTTCAGCAAGAACAGCTTCTCGAACATGAACCAGATGTGGAGGCTTACCCCTACCATCATCCACAATATCGGGAAGTTCGCTATCGGCCTTGAATACGAGGTCACGAGCGTACAGTACGGTGACTACAAGACCATCGCCGGTGTCAAGTGCCTGAATACCCACGGCCTTGCCCAGGACAACCTCCACTGGATCACCAACAACCGTCTCCAGGGACTGGTCAAGTTCACCTTCTGATAACCTGATTCTTTGAGACTATGAAAAAGTCATCCTTATCGATAATTATGATCATGACCCTCTGTGCCGCCAATCTGGCGGCGCAGAGCCGTCTGGTCAATCTCCGGAACAACCTCGAACCCTATGGATTCGTCCGCGCCTGCGCCATATTCGATTCCAGGGATTCGAAAGCCGGACCGGAGGACCTGTTCTATTTCCTCCCGTTGGATACGATGCACAATCTTGAGGGACAGGATATCTATTCCAATCCTTCTTTCAAGATGTCCGCAATCACCACCCGCCTGGGAGTCAATTTCGGCGGCTTCCAGTACGGTTCGCTGAAGGTTGACGGCAAGATAGAATCCGATTTCTACCTTATGAACGGGAGTACGGCGTCCCTGCGTCTCCGCGAGGCCTATGTCAATCTTCACTGGGATGCTCTCGGATATATGGAGAACCAGTTCTCAATCAAGGCCGGACAGGCCTGGCATCCGATGTCTGCCGATATGCCATACTGCGTCAACGTAGAGACTGGCTCGCCTTTCAATCCGTTCAACTGGAGCCCGCAGCTGATGTTCAAGTTCGGATTCTCGGGAGGTTTCAGCCTGACCGGCGGCGCGCTTTATCCGATGCAGTTCCTCCCCACAGGGCCTCAAGGTGAGTCACAGTCATATGTCAAGTACGGACTGATACCGGAACTCTATGGTGGCATTTCCTATGAGAGTGAGGAATTCACGGCCAGGGCCGGAGTCGATTTCCTGAGCCTGAGACCGAGATGGAGGACGACAGATTTCGATTACACCGGTGAGCAGCTCCACGACATGGGGTCAAGGGTCACTGACCGGCTAAACATGGTCAGTCCCTTCGTCTATTTCCAGTACAACAGCGGAATGATCAAGGTCAACGCCAAGTCAGTCCTGGCTTCCGGCGGTGACCATCTGCGCCTGATGGGAGGTTATGCCCTGTATGACTGGAGGGATGTCTACAATTATCAGTATACCCCTCTCCGCTCCAGCGTTTCTTTCATCTCGTTCAGTGTCGGAAGGGAACTGCAGTTCATGTGCATGGCCGGTTACATGATGTCCCTGGGCGCTAAGCACAACCTGCCGGTGAACGATAACGGTTATTGCTCGGCTTCGGATATCTATTATTTCTCTGGTGGATTCAAGAACGTCAACAGGATGTACCGTGTGACTCCGACGCTTGCATACAACATCGGAAAACTGACCCTCGCGCTTGAATACAACAACACGGGTGTCGAGTACGGCAGCCTGGGCAAGATGGACGGTTATGCACGTCCGCTGGAGGATCTCCACATGATCATCAACCACAGGATCCTCGGCGTAGTCCGCTATTCACTCTAGCGTTTGAGGAAACGGTCCGCGAAGCGGATGTATTGTTCCCAGTCGTAAAGCCTAACATTGTGTTCGCCACGGCGGATATGATGTCCCATCCTACCTACGGTTACCGGATGCTCGACATCCGGGACCGTAGTGTCCGTTATGCCGTCATATCCAAAGAGCCGGTATACCGAGGCGGCGCCTACGAGGCTGAAATACTCTCCGACCGGATCGGCCCAGCTGTCTTCGCTGGCGCTGGCCACGTATACGGGCCTGGGCGCAATCATCGCAATCAGTTCGTGCTGGTCCCAGGGCATCTTTTCCTCCCTGCCGCCGTATGCCGTGTAGTTCGTGCAGAACCAGTGGGGGAAATTACGGCAGATGACCTCTACTGTTTCGCCGTATTTCCTTCTTGCAATAGCCGCTCCTGAGCAACCGGAATCATTGGATATGACCAGGGCGAACCGCTGGTCGGTGGCTCCGGCCCAAAGTGAAGTCTTGCCCAGGCGTGAATGGCCGATGACGGCCACCCTTTTCGCATCGATGGCTTTCTCGGTCTCGAGGAAGTCGAGGCACCTGGAAAGACCCCATGCCCAGGCGGATATCGTCGCCCAGGATTCACCGTCACGGGGCTTGTCTCCATCTATCAGCCGGTGAATGCCGTTGTGGAAACCGTCGTGGAAATCAGGGTCTACGTCGTTGTAGCAGAAAGTGGCCACGGCGTAACCGTGCTTGAGTATGTATTCATACTCCCAACGGTGGCCGTTGGTATTCCTGTCCTCCAACTTGTACCCGGGAGCATAGGTCGCGAGTTTCTCCGGGGTGGGAAGGAGCACGGCAGGATCGGTCGTTGTTGCGTGGTTGCCCTTGAAGTTGGGACCCAGGAATGCAGGGACCGGCCCTTTGCGGTCATTGGGTATGTACATAAGGAGTACGAGATAGTAGTTTTCCTCCTTGTCGAAACTGATCTTGACCTGTTTCCTGGTCGCCAGTCCGCCGAAGGCATCCTTGCTTTCTTCCAGGACAGTGTAATGCATATCGGGAACCACATCGGCTCCTGGCTCGCGTCCGAACATCTGGGAACGGAGCATCTCCATCAGTTCCGGACGGCGCTCGTTGATCCACTGGCGTTTGTTCCTTACGATCCTTCCGTCTTCCATCCTCAGCGGATCCGGAAGCTCGTATGGGTTATTCTGTGCTTCAACCGAATATGGCATTGCCGTCATGATAATGGTTGCGGCAGTTAACAACAGATGTCTCATATGAAAGGGATTATGATTATTTGTAAACAATGGAAATCGTATTTGAAACGTCGATCTTTGCCTTGGAAGCTATGCTCTTGGGAATCAACAAGTACTTGAACTGCCCGGTACCGTGTCTGTCAGGATAGACAGTGACATTCTCGAGTTGGGGGCTTTGGCTGAAATCAAGGCCACGGATCCCGTCTATGAACTGAAAATCGACACTTCTCAGATGAGGAAGCGGCTCCAACGACATCCCTTCTTCAAAAGTGGTGAGTTGGACTCTCAGGTTTTTGATATTATCGCATCCTTCGACGACCAGATGCTTCAGCGTGGAGCAATTGTCTCCGAAGTAACCGTTCACAAGGGTAAGGTCCTCAAGGCGGGGATTGTTACGGAAAACGGCCCGTTCCAATCTCTCCCCATCGTTGAAGTCGACTGACTGCAATGACGGGCAGTCTGTTATTACCATCGAAGTGAGGCAGGAAGAAAGCCAGGGACCGAATTCTATCCTTGCGACGGATGGATGGTCCTTAAGTATCAGATCCAGGTCCGTACGCTGGATATAATCCTGAAGGATCCTGAGTACTTCCATGCTTGGTATACACCCGAATCCATCCAACCGGGTTATGGGTTGCTCTAAATTCATCAACTCGACCGTGACTGTCCTGACGGATGAAAGATCCTGCTTGGTAAGGATCCCGTCCGAATCCCGGTCATAACGTTCCAGCATGTAGTTATAAAGGGCGGGATCGCTGAAACCGTCTCCTTGGATAATATGTATGTCTATGGGATCGTTCTCCGGGGTCGCGAGTTGCAGGATGCCTGTCCTGTTGATAAGGGAGTCATATCTTTCAATTGAAAGCTCGACCCTTTCATCGCTGATCCTTTCCAAAGAGATCCAATCATTATGGATATCGACAACAGGGGACCTGCCGCTTCGGAAAGGAATCTCAAGATGTGTGGTCCCGCCGCTTATCCTGTATGTGTCATTCTCAATTACGACTCCTTTCCCACTGTGATTCTGAGAGACTTGTATGATGGCTTTTTCCCCACTGTCCGTAACGATTTCCAGGTAACAACGGCGTTCAAAGCCGTTATTCTCATCAAGTGTCAAAGAGAGATCCGTGCCGATGGAAGATGTGGCACTGCCGGAGGAAGGAACTATCCTGCACCAGGATTCTGAACTTGTAGCCACCCAAGAAGCAGGGGAGGAGACATTGATGGTAATATGGTTTTCAGAAGCTTCAGCCTCCACTGATACGGGATCCACGGAGAATGGTACAGAAATGACTTTCTCCGTGCAGGAGGCCAGGATCGAAATCATGACTCCAAGGATAATGCTTCTAGTCGTTATTGATTCCATTCCATGAAAATGCCAGACCTATCGATGCGTTGAGGGTGGGAATCAGGATGCCTTTGGAAGGATTGTAAACCTGGTCGGCATATATGCTTGCCAGCAGGACACGCCGATGGTACAACTTACTCGGAGCAAAGGAATACTTATCCCTGAAAGTATAATCAAGCCTTACTCCCTCTATGAGGGACATCCCCGTTACCGGGTCAGGCTTGAAGAAGATGTTTTTGCTGCCGAAGCGGCCGAATAAAGACAGCCGGGTATCATCCTGTTTGAAGAAGATATATCCTGGGCCGATATTCCAGCCAAAGCAGTTCAAGGACTTTTCCTTCCTTCCTGTGCCGCTTATGCCCGGAATATCTCCTTTATATGCTCCATGGCCGAAACTGACACCGGCGTCGAGATAGAACCTGCCGTAGATGATCTCCAGATCCGTCCCTGCTGAAATGAAAGGACTTCCCAGGTGGGCCATGTCTCCTGTTGGTACCGAGCAGGCGAGATTCAACGAAGCGCCCAACCCGAATTTTGACGGTGAGCAGGGAAAGGATGTGATGTCGAAAGAATCCTTCCCGGGAGGGATGACCGTCAAGCCTTCCTCACCGAACAGCCTTTCCCCTTCTTCCTTGAGTCTCTGGGCAGCCCTCTTGGTCAGTTCCTTCGGTGACAACGGAGAAGACAGAAGGCTGTCACGCATAGCCCTTCCGATCCATTCCGCCAGATTGAAATAGTCTTGTTGTTTCCTGAGGTTGTCATCCGTGATATTGGACTTTCCGACGCAAGAGTTGCCATATGTAGCTACGGTACTTATTTCAAGGAATTTAAAGGTGGTTTTCCTTGATTTTACGACAGAATAATCCTTGATCCAGGATACAGAAAGGTTTGGTTTGGCGTCCAAGGAGTCGGCCAGGTTGAAATCTTTCCACGTTAGCGGACCTTCTGACCAGTATCTATAGCCTTGGCCGAAGCATGGGAAACATGCCAGGATCCCCGTCAGTATGACTAAAAACACGCGCCTCATCTTGATTCCTTTTTCCAGACAAAGTAGAAGTGTATATTCCTTTCCTGGAAATGGCCGTCGACAAGCTCTTCGATGGGATCGCAGGCTGAAATCGTGACAGCGCCGTCCTTGATATATGCTTCAGTGACCGTCTTCGGGATCGATCCGTTGCTAAAGTCGAACTGATATATCCCCAGCGCTGTATTCCAATCCAGCGGGATGATGCCGCGGCGGTATTCGACATTGCCTTCAAAGTCCATCTCAGGCAGAGAGAAGTCGAAGAACCATCGGTTGTCTGACTGATATATCTCAGCAGACAGGACATCGGAAGGAGACAGGCTGGAGGTTGGGATGACCTCATTGTCCCATAAGAAGGATGTCAGCACATATTTCCCCTGGATGAGTTCCAAGTGGTCTTCCCTCATCCGCTCAGCCACGCACCCGCTGACGAATACGCAGAGGGCGAGGGCTGCAAGGAAATTAGCTGTCTTTCCCATTCTTAAGCAGTAGCTATTCCCACTCGATCGTTCCCGTAGGTTTCGGTGTGAGGTCATAAAGGACGCGGTTCACGCCGGGAACTTCAGTCACGATACGTTTTGTGATATGATGAAGCAATTCGTAGGGAATCTCCTCGATGGTTGCGGTCATGGCGTCGCGGGTATTGACGGCACGGATGATTACCGGCCAGTCCCAGCTGCGCTTGTTGTCCTTGACACCCGTAGACTTATAGTCGGGGACCACCGTGAAGTACTGCCAAACCTTGCCTTCTAGACCGTTCTTGGCAAATTCCTCGCGCAGGATCGCATCGCTTTCGCGAAGGGCCTCCAGACGGTCGCGCGTGATCGCACCTGTGCAGCGTACGCCAAGACCCGGGCCGGGGAACGGCTGTCGGAATACCATGCTGTCGGGCAGTCCAAGTTCCTTGCCGACTACACGGACTTCGTCCTTGAAGAGAAGCTTGATCGGCTCTACGAGTTCGAACTGCAGGTCCTCAGGAAGACCGCCCACGTTGTGGTGGGATTTGACTGGGCCGGATTCGATGATGTCCGGATAGATGGTTCCCTGGGCAAGGAAACTTATTCCATCCAGCTTGCGGGCCTCCTCTTCGAACACACGGATGAATTCCGCGCCGATGATCTTGCGCTTTTGCTCGGGATCCGCAACTCCGGCAAGCTTGTCGAGGAAGCGGTCCACGGCATCGACATACACCAGGTTTGCTCCGAGTTCATCGCGGAATACGCGCACCACCTGTTCTGGTTCGCCTTTGCGAAGGAGTCCGTGGTTGACATGGACTGAAACCAGTTGCTGTCCGACGGCCTTGATGAGCAGGGCCGCGACAACCGACGAGTCGACACCGCCGGAAAGGGCGAGCAGAACCTTCTTGTCGCCGATCTGGGCGCGCAGTTCCTTAATCTGTTCTTCAATGAATTTTTGCGCCAATGCGGCTGTAGTGATCCGCTCCATGTCAGCGGGACGAACATTGCTTGTACTCATATAGATGATGAATTAATGATTACTCCCATTCGATTGTTGCCGGGGGTTTGGAAGAGATGTCGTAGACCACCCGGTTGACGCCTTTCACCTTGTTTATGATGTCGTTGCTCACCTGGGCGAGGAAGTCATAAGGCAGATGGAACCAGTCAGCCGTCATGGCGTCGGTCGAAACCACCGCCCTCAGGGCGACAGGGTTCTCGTAAGTCCTCTCATCGCCCATAACCCCGACGCTCTTGACAGGCAGAAGGATCACTCCGGCCTGCCAGATCGCATCGTAGAGGTTTTTGGCCTCCACCCTCGGATCCGATGCGGAAGGGAAGTGGAGCGATGTGCAGTCGTAGCTGCGAAGCCCCTTGATGAATATGTCGTCAGCTTCCCTCAGGACGTCCAGTTTTTCCCTGGTGACGTCGCCTATGATCCTTACTCCGAGCGACGGCCCGGGGAAGGGATGCCTTCCTACCAGTTCTTCCTTGATTCCCAGGGCCCTTCCTACCCTTCGTACCTCATCCTTGAACAGCATCCTGAGCGGTTCGACAATCCCGATGTTCATCCTCTCGGGAAGGCCTCCCACATTGTGGTGTGACTTGATCTTGGAAGCGATGCCCTCGATACCTGCGGATTCGATCACGTCCGGATAAATGGTTCCTTGGGCAAGCCAGCGTGCGCCATCTATCTGACGGGCGTACTTCTCGAAAGTCTCAATGAAAAGCCGCCCGATTATCTTGCGCTTGGCCTCGGGTTCTGTCACCCCGGCCAGTTCCCGGAGGAAGTCCTCTGAAGCGTCGGCGCCTATCACGTTGAGGTCCATGTCCCGGTAGGATGCCAGTACATCCTCATATTCATTCTTCCTGAGAAGGCCGTTGTTGACGAATATGCAGGTGAGGTTGTGGCCGATCGCCTTGTTGAGGAGGACTCCCGCGACGGTCGAATCCACTCCTCCGCTGAGCCCCAGGATGACCTTATCGTCACCGACCCTGGCCTTGATCTCGGCCACGGTGGTTTCGATGAAGGATGCCGGTGTCCAGTCGCCCTTGCACCCGCAGATCCTGAACGCGAAATTCGCCAGTATCTTCGATCCTTCGGTGGTGTGGAATACTTCCGGGTGGAACTGTACGGCGTATGTCTTCTCGTTTTCGAATGAATATGCGGCATTGGCGACGCTGTCGGTCGAGGCTATCACCTTTGCCCCGTTAGGAAGCCGGGAAATCGTGTCTCCGTGGGACATCCATACCTGCGTCCGGGTGGAAACCCCTTCAAGGAGGGGAGAGGAGGCATCAGTCACCTCAAGCATGGCCCTGCCATATTCCCTGGCGATGGAGCCTTCCACTTCGCCTCCGAACCTGTGTGCGAGATACTGGGCGCCGTAGCATATTCCCAGAAGGGGATACTTGCCCTTGATGCCCTCGAGGTTTATCTGCGGGGCATTGGCATCACGTACGGAGCACGGGCTGCCGGAAAGGATCACTCCTTTTACCGTGCCGTCCAGGACGGGGACTTTGTCGAACGGGAAGATCTCGCAGAAGACATTCAGTTCACGCAGACGCCTTCCGATGAGCTGGGTCACCTGGGAACCGAAGTCGAGGATAATGATTTTTTCCGTCATTTGATACAGATGTTTCCAGATACAAATTTACTAGAAAATTGAGATGAAAAAAATATGTAATTATGAATATTAATTGAAATAATATCCGTATATTTGCCGCCGGAATGAATATTTATGCTGAATTATGAAAGGAAAACTTGAGAGACACAGGATTATCAGGGAAGTGCTCATGGCCGACCGTATAGCCAGCCAGGAAGAGTTGGCTTCGGTCCTTGCCGAGAGGGGAGTCGATGTAGCACAGGCCACCCTGTCACGCGACATCAAGGAACTGCGCATGTCAAAGCTTCACGACGAGAACGGATATTACTACAGCCTTCCCCGCCAGGATGCATCGCCGGAGGCATCGGTTGCGTCGGTTGATGCCCCGGACAGCATACTCAGCATCGAGTTTTCCGGTCCCATAACCGTGATCAAGACCCGTCCCGGACATGCGAACATGGTGGCTTCGGTGATCGATTCCAACCATTTGGCTGCTGCGGCTGGAACGATAGCGGGGGACGATACCATTTTCATAATAGTAAGGGAAGGATTCGACAAGGAAGACCTTCTCCATTCGCTTGGGAAACTGTTCAAGCGGCTGGACAGCAAGAGATTGAATTGAAAGAATATACGACTTGACAAATGAGACTGGAAGACATTACAGTCGAGGTGGCTTCGGAAAAGCACCTCGTCTACGTAGGAGAAATCCTGCAGGCAATCGAGAATGCCGCGAAGGTAAGGGGCACCGGTATAGCCCGCAGGAAGCCGGAATATCTGGCACAGAAGATCAAGGAGGCGAAGGCGGTCATCGCCCTTTACGAGGGAAGGTTCGCAGGCTTCAGCTACATCGAGACCTGGGAGCACAAGCGTTATGTGACCACGTCCGGACTGATCGTCCATCCTGATTTCCGCGGACTCAGCCTTGCGAAGAAGATCAAGGACCTGACTTTCTCGCTTGCCCGGACACGTTGGCCCAACGCCAAGATATTCAGCCTTACCAGCGGTGCGGCGGTGATGGTCATGAACACCCAGCTGGGATACAAGCCGGTGACCTTTGCTGAACTCACCACTGACGATGCTTTCTGGAAGGGGTGCGAAGGCTGTGTGAATGTGGACGTGCTCAAGAGGACTGACCGGCAGTTCTGCATCTGTACTGCGATGCTTTTCGACCCTGAAGAGCACCTGCCTGCCAAGATCCCTCAGGAAGTGCTTGACAGGATAGCCGTCCTCGAATCAAAGGAACAATAAAAAGGAAAAGATATGGATAAGAAGAAAGTAGTTGTCGCGTTCAGCGGCGGTCTGGATACATCTTTCACCGTGATGTATCTTGCTAAGGAGAAAGGGTATGAAGTATACGCTGCGTGCGCCGATACGGGAGGTTTCAGCGAACAGCAGCTCAAGGACAACGAGAAGCGTGCATACGAGCTCGGAGCCAAGGAGTACGTGACCCTGGACGTGACTAAGGAATACTATGACAAGAGCCTGAAATACATGATTTTCGGGAATGTGCTCAGGAACGGGACATATCCTGTGTCGGTATCTTCCGAGAGGATATTCCAGGCCATGGCGATAGCCCGTTATGCCAAGGAGATAGGAGCTGACGCCATCGCCCACGGATCCACCGGGGCCGGCAACGACCAGGTCCGTTTCGACATGACTTTCCTGGTGATGGCTCCTGGTATCGAGATCATCACCCTGACCCGCGACATGGCCCTTACCCGCCAGTTCGAGGTCGACTACCTCAACGAGCATGGATTCAAGGCGGATTTCCAGAAACTGAAATATTCGTACAACGTGGGCTTGTGGGGCACATCTATCTGCGGAGGTGAGATACTGGATTCGAAGCAAGGTCTTCCCGAGAGCGCATACTTGAAGCAGATCACCAAGGAGGGTTCGGAAATCATCGAAATAGAGTTCGAGAAAGGAGAGATCGCCGGAGTGAACGGGGAGAAGTTCACGGACAATGTGGCAGCGATACAGAAAGTCGAATCCATAGCCGCTCCGTATGGTATAGGAAGGGATATGCATGTGGGTGATACGATCATCGGAATCAAGGGCCGCGTCGGTTTCGAGGCCGCAGCTCCTATGCTCATAATGGCCGCCCACAAGTTCCTCGAGAAATTCACCCTTAGCAAATGGCAGCAGTACTGGAAGGACCAGGTGTCCAACTGGTACGGGATGTTCCTGCACGAGAGCCAGTACCTCGAGCCGGTGATGAGGGATATCGAGGCGATGCTCACCGAGAGTCAGCGCAACGTGACCGGAAAAGTCACCATGGAACTCCGGCCGTGGTCGTTCTCGACCGTCGGTGTCGATTCGCCGTGCGACCTCGTGAAGACCAAGTTCGGTGAATATGGCGAGATGCAGAAGGGCTGGACCAGCGAGGACGCCAAGGGATTCATCAAGGTCAGCTCGACTCCGCTGAGGGTCTATTATACGGCCCATAAGGATGAGGGTGAGAAACTCGAAAAGGAACTGTAGATGGATTTCAACGGAAAGATAAAGGTCGGGATAATCGGGGCTGCCGGCTATACTGCCGGGGAATTGCTCCGTATCCTCGTGAACCATCCGGCTGTCGAAGTGGCCTTCGCCCAGAGTTCCAGCCATGCCGGCGAACCCCTCTGGTCGGCTCACGCCGACCTGCTCGGTGAGACGGACTTGTGCTTCTCCGCGGCCCCTGAGCTTGTCGAAGGGCCGGACGTGCTGTTCCTGTGCTCCGGCCACGGAAAGGCGAAACCGTTCGTGGAAGCTCTTCCGGAGAGCTATAAGGGTGCCATAATCGACCTTGGCAACGACTTCCGCCTCGCGGCCGATGCCGGAGACTTTGTCTATGGCCTTCCTGAGGTCTTCCGTGACAGGATCGTCAAGGCAAGGCACATAGCTAATCCGGGTTGTTTCGCGACGGCAATCCAGCTTGCCCTGCTGCCGATGGCAAAGGCGGACAAGCTTCCGGAAATCCATGTGACAGGAATAACGGGCTCGACCGGAGCAGGCCAGGCGAAGACTGAGACGACCCATTTCAGCTGGAGGACAGACAACCTTTCGGTCTACAAGGCTTTCACCCACCAGCACCTTGGCGAGATAAACGAGACTCTCAGCTTCCTTGCCCCGAGCTATGCGGGCGACATCAATTTCGTGCCCGTCCGCGGTGATTTCGCCAGGGGGATCCTGGCCTCGGTCTATTTCGATTGTGATGTTCCCGAGGAGGAAGCCATCGCCCTCTACAAGGATTACTACAAGGACGAACCCTTCGTCCATGTCATCGACTCCGATCCCGACCTGAAGATGGTCGTGAATACCAACAAGTGTGTGCTGAATGTCCGTAAACATGGACGGAAACTCCATGTTATCAGCATAATAGATAATCTTGTCAAAGGAGCTTCGGGCCAGGCTGTCCAGAACATGAACCTCGTTTTCGGCCTGCCGGAAGACACCGGTCTTCACCTGAAAGCTTCCAGGTTCTGATAATTGAACAAATAATCAAGGAATCAAGATGCCTCTTTTTGATGTATACAGTTTATTCGATGTAACTCCCGTCAAGGCGAAGGGTACCAGGATCTGGGACGACAAAGGTACCGAGTACCTGGACCTCTATGGCGGACATGCGGTGATATCGGTGGGCCACTGCCATCCAAGGTACGTGTCCGCCGTAACCGACCAGTTGGGCAAGCTGGGATTCTATTCCAACAGCGTGAGGAATCCGCTTCAGGAGGAACTGGCGGAAAAGATAGGCGAGCTTTCAGGTTATCCTGATTACTCCCTTTTCCTCTGCAACTCAGGCGCCGAGGCCAACGAGAACGCCCTCAAACTGGCCTCCTTCCATACCGGGGAGCGGAGGGTGCTGGCTTTCAAGGGAGCTTTCCACGGAAGGACTTCCGGAGCGGTGGCCGTTACGGACAACCCGAAGATAAGGTCGCCGTTCAACAGCTGGCACGAAGTGACGTTCGTCGGGATGAATGACATCGATGCCGTTAAGGAGGAACTCTCAAAGGGAGATATTGCGGCGGTCATCATAGAAGGTATCCAGGGTGTCGGTGGAATCATCATCCCGGACGACGGTTTCATGAGGGATCTCCGGACGGCAACCTGCGAGGCCGGTGTGCCTTTGATCCTGGATGAGGTCCAGAGCGGATGCGGCCGGACGGGAAAGTATTTCGCCCATCAGTGGGCCGGAATCAAGCCCGACATCATAACCATGGCCAAAGGTATGGCCGGTGGCTTCCCGATAGGGGGCGTGCTGATCTCTCCGGCCTTCAAGCCGGTCAAGGGGATGCTCGGCACCACTTTCGGTGGTAACCATCTGGCCATGGCGGCAGCCATAGCCGTCGCCGACATCATCAAGGATGAAGACCTTGTCTCCAACGCCCTCGCTGTCGGGGAATACCTCAAATCCCGTCTCGAGGCTTTGTCAGATGGTACCCCGGCAGGTGAGGACAATGCCACCCTCGGCACTAGAGGGGGGACCGGAGCGGAACGGAGTGAAGCGAGCGGTGGGGCCGAGCGGAGCGAGGCGTCCGAACTGCCGGGAGTACCATCTGACAGTCGACCGAAGATCAAGGATGTCAGGGGAAGAGGATTGATGCTGGGAGTGGAGTTTGACGGTCCGGTGGCGGAGATAAGGCAGAAGTTGCTGTTCGACAAACACATATTCACGGGCGTCTCCGGCAAGAACATGATCCGCCTGCTGGCACCCCTGGTACTCACCAAGGACGACGTCGACATATTCATGAAAGCATTGGAGGAAGTATTATGAAGTCATTTTTGCACGTCAGTGACATAGGCGACCTGGGCAAGGCCCTGGAAGAGGCCCGGCAGGTAAAGGAGAATCCTTTCGCGTGGAAAGGACTGGGCAGGAACAGGACCATCATCCTGATATTCTTCAACAGCAGCCTCAGGACCCGTCTCAGCAGCCAGAAGGCCGCCCTTAACCTTGGGATGGATCCGATAGTCCTGAATGTGGGCGCTGACAGCTGGAAACTGGAGAGCCGCATGGGTGTGGTGATGGATGGAGACAGCAGCGAGCACCTCCGTGAGGCCATACCGGTGATCGGAAGTTACTGCGACATGATAGGGGTAAGATCTTTCGCCGGACTGAAAGACAGGGAGTTCGACTATGCGGAAACGATCTTTAACCAGTTCATCGAATATTCGGGTAAGCCTGTCATAAGCCTGGAATCTGCGACGGTCCATCCTTGCCAGGCTTTCGCCGACCTGATCACCATAGATGAATACAGGGACAAACCCCGACCTAAGGTCGTACTCACCTGGGCCCCTCATCCGAGGGCTCTGCCCCAGGCCGTTCCGAATTCTTTCGCGGAATGGATGAATGCCGCCGATGTGGATTTCGTGATCACGCATCCCGAAGGTTATGAACTTGATCCTTTATTCGTGGGAGGCGCCAGGGTAGAATATGACCAGATGAAGGCTCTCGAGGGAGCGGACTTCGTCTATGCCAAGAACTGGAGCTGCCCCGGAGTGAAGGACCCCGATGATTACGGGAAGGTGCTCAGCAAGGATATGGATTGGATCGTGGACGCCCGCCACATGGCGGTGACCGACAATGCTTGTTTCATGCATTGCCTGCCGGTCAGAAGGAATATGATAGTGTCCGACGAAGTGATCGATTCGCCGCGGAGCATCGTGATTCCGGAGGCGGCAAACCGTGTGGTATCTGCCCAGGTCGTGATGAAAAGGATGTTGGAGGAAATGAAATGATCAAGGAAGGACTTAACATAATCAAGGTCGGAGGAGCCGTCGTCGAGGATGAAGAATCCTTGAAGGGTCTCCTGATGTCTTTTTCGGGCCTCAGGGGCAAGAAGATCCTGGTCCACGGAGGAGGCAAGATAGCCACTGAGGTCGCTTCCCGGCTTGGAATCGAGACACAGATGATCGATGGCCGTAGGATCACGAGCGCGGAGATGCTCAAGGTCGTGACGATGGTCTATGGTGGATTGGTGAACAAGGACATCGTAGCGCGCCTTCAGGCCCTGGGAGAGAATGCAATCGGGCTTACCGGTGCCGACATGAACCTCATAATGAGTGTGAAGAGACCTGTGGAGCTGGTCAATTTCGGCTATGTCGGTGACGTGAAATATGTGAATACAAGATCGTTGAAATCCCTGCTGGAGGCCGGTGCGGTTCCCGTCCTTGCACCCCTTACGCATGACAAGGAGGGTACGATGCTCAACACGAATGCTGACACCATAGCTTCCTCAGTCGCCCGTGCGCTCACGGATGAATATTCAGTCACCCTGACGTTCTGTTCCTCCATACCGGGGGTCCTGAAGGATCTCTCAGACCCGTCCAGTCTGGTAAGGACCATCTCCAAGTCCGATTTCGATGCGATGGTCGTAGACGGGACTATCTCAGAAGGAATGATCCCTAAACTCCAGAACGCATTCGATGCCATCAATGCCGGAGTATCCAAAGTGGTCATTACCTCCGCCTCGGACCTTGCAGGCGGAACCGCCATACTTGCCGACCCTGAAACTGACGATTGAGATGGATACGATAGGATTGCTAGCAGGACTTATCCGCATCCCTTCCATCAGCCGGGAGGAAGGGGATGCCTGCGATTATCTGGAAGGATGGTTGAAAGCGAATGGTTTCCGTGACGTCCACAGGACCGGGAACAATCTGTGGATGGAATCGGAGGCTCCGTCCGACAAACCCGTGGTCCTTCTGAACGCCCATATAGATACGGTAAAGCCTGCCGGCGGATATACCCGCGACCC
Source organism: uncultured Bacteroidia bacterium (assembly GCA_902779765.1). GTDB lineage: Bacteria > Bacteroidota > Bacteroidia > Bacteroidales > UBA932 > Cryptobacteroides. The sequence goes on along the minus strand of CACZCQ010000005.1, from coordinate 131,214 downwards.
CTTCTGCCCTTCTGTCGAGGACGGCAGGCTGTATGGATTGGGCAGCAATGACGACGGAGGTTCACTTGTGGCGCTTCTGGAAGCATATTCGGTACTGTCATCCAAGCCCCAGCCTTACCGCCTGGTTTTCTCGGCTTCCGCCGAGGAGGAGGTCTGCGGCAAGGGAGGATTCGACCTTCTGCTCCAGGATCTTGGAAAGGTGGATTTCGGAATAATAGGGGAGCCTACCGGAATGGATATGGCGGTGGCCGAACGCGGACTGATGGTGCTGGATTGTACATCCAAGGGACGCAGCGGACATGCGGCGAGGGAGGAAGGCGTGAATGCCATATATGAGGCCCTCGGCGATATCGAATGGTTCCGGACCCACAGGTTCGGAAAGGTTTCCGATTATCTTGGCCCGGTAAAGATGAGCGTGACGATGATATCCGCAGGATCACAGCATAACGTGGTACCCGACGAGTGCCGTTTCGTCGTCGATGTCCGCCCCAATGGTATGTATTCAAACGTGGAACTGCTTTCGATGATCAAGGAATCCGTCAGGTGTGAAGTCAAGGAACGGTCCACCAGGATCGGGAGTTCGCATCTGCCGATGGACCATCCTGTCGTGGTCAGGGGACTGTCCCTGGGCCTCAGGCCTTTCGGTTCACCGACCACCAGCAACCAGGCTTTGTGCCCGTTCCCTACCCTCAAGATCGGTCCAGGGGACTCATCACGTTCACATGGCCCGGACGAGTTCATAAAACTGGATGAGATATCCATGGGTGTGGAGACTTACGTCGATTTGCTTGATGGATTGACAATTAATCCGTAAATTTGATATTCAGTCATTAACAATCAGATTTTATGAGACGGTTATTTCTCTTCCTGGCAGCGGCGGCAGTTGCACTTTCCCTCGTTTCGTGCGGGAACGGCAAAGCCATCAAGCCCAGGGCCGACCATGTGATCTTCATAGCCCTTGACGGCTGGGCCACCCAGAGTTTCAAGGACAACGTCGATAACATGCCGACCGTGAAGATGCTGATGGAAAACGGTTGCTACACGATGCACAAGCGTTCCACGATGCCATCTTCTTCGGCCACCAACTGGGCGACGATATTCATGGGTGTCCCTCCGGAGATGCACGGCTACAACGCCTGGAACTCCAGGGAACCTGCAATCGATCCGTATGCCGTAGGAAAGAACGGGATGCCTGAAACCGTCTATACCCTTCTCAGGGAGCAGAAGCCCAAGGCGGAATCCGTCTGCATTTTCAACTGGGACGGTATCGGCTACGTGGTCGACAGCGCGGCGATAACCTACAACCACTACGACCCCGGCTACCATGCGGATGATCCCGACTACACCGTAGGGAATTACACCAGGCGCAACGCCATCAAGTATCTTTCGGAGAACAAGCCCACGTTCTTCACCTTCTACATAGGCGACATCGACGAAGTGGGCCACAGATGCGGATGGGAGTCGGAAGAGTACCAGCAGTGCCTGGCCGCGACCGACGCTGCCATAGCCGACATCATCCAGACCCTGAAGGACAGGAAGATGTACAAGAACTCCATCATCGTGGTCAGTTCCGACCATGGCGGCAAGGTGAAGGGCCACGGGGGATTTACCCTTACCGAGATGGAGACTCCCTTCGTGATCTGCGGGAAGAACATAGCCAAGAGAGGGGAGATTCCTGAATTCATGATGCAGTATGACGTCGCAGCCACACTTGCGAAGGCTCTCGGCCTCAAGATTCCCGATGAATGGCGTGGAAGGCCGATGCCGGTTTTTGAAGAATAATATAGGAGCGAAATCATGGCAGGCAAACTTTGGGACAAGGGTTACGATGAAGACGCCAGGATAGATGCCTTCACGGTCGGCAATGACCGTGAGCTGGATCTCGCCCTGGCACCTTACGACATATTGGGCACCATCGCCCACATCACGATGCTGGAGAGTGTCGGACTGCTGTCCGGAGGTGACCTCGAACTGCTTCTGCCGGAACTCAGGAATATGCTTTCTGAAGCCCAGGCCGGACGATTCGAGATTGAACCGGATGTCGAGGACGTGCATTCCCAGGTCGAGCTTATGCTCACCCGCAAGCTCGGGGACACAGGCAAAAAAGTGCACACGGGGCGTTCAAGGAACGACCAGGTGCTCGTCGACCTGAAGCTCTTCGCACGAGCCGGAATCGAGAAGACGGTGAGGAAGGTGGAGAGCCTTTTCAAGACGCTTCAGGAGGCCAGTGAGAAGTACAAGGATATCCTGATCCCAGGTTACACCCACTTGCAGGTGGCTATGCCGTCATCTTTCGGACTCTGGTTCGGTGCCTATGCTGAAAGCCTCTGCGATGACCTCGAGATGATGAAGGCCGCCTGGAACACGGTAAACCGCAATCCATTGGGCTCCGCCGCCGGATACGGTTCCTCCGCTCCACTGGACAGGGAGCTTACCACCAGGCTGCTCGGTTTCGAGGATCTCGACTACAATTCAGTCTATGCGCAGATGACGCGCGGGAAGATGGAGAGGGCGGTTGCGTTCGCATATTCATCTATAGCGGAAACCGTCGGAAGGCTGGCCTATGACGGTTGCCTGTATTCCAGCCAGAATTTCGGTTTCCTCCATCTGCCCGATGCCCTGACGACCGGTTCGAGCATAATGCCGCACAAGAAGAATCCGGATGTCTTCGAACTTGTACGCGCCCGCTGCAACAAGATCCAGGGCGTTCCCGCGACGATCCGTCACATTACCGGCAACCTGCCTTCCGGATATTTCAGGGACATGCAGATCCTCAAGGAGGTATTCTTCCCGGTATTCAAGGAGATGGACGACTGCCTGGACATCGTGGAATATGCCGTCAGGGGAATGGAGGTCCGGACCGATGCGATGGACGACCCGAAATACAAGCTGGCGTTCAGCGTCGAGGAAGTGAACCACCTCGTGTCGGAAGGCGTTCCTTTCAGGGATGCTTACCGACGGGTGGCGGATTCGATCGCCGAAGGTTCGTTTGAATTCCACGGCAAGCTGTCGCATACCCACGAGGGTTCGATAGGCAACCTGTGCAACGACAGGATCGCGTCCAGGATGGCGGGGCTCCTTGCCGGTTTCGGTTTCGACCGGGTCGCCGGTGCCATTGCCGCCCTGGCAGGATGATTTATTTTTTCAGATTCCCGTGAAAATCCGTAAATTCGCGGGATTTTTTTGAGACTATATGCAGGATATCAGGAACATAGCGCTGATTGCGCATGTCGACCACGGCAAGACGACTCTCGTGGACAGGATGATATACCAGGCCAACCTGGTCCGTCAGCCCGAGAATCTCGGTCAGCTCATCCTCGACAACAACGACATCGAGAGAGAAAGGGGCATTACCATCCTTGCCAAGAATGTTTCGGTCACTTATAAAGGTGTAAAGATCAACATCATAGACACTCCCGGCCATAGCGATTTCGGCGGTGAGGTGGAAAGGGTGCTCAACATGGCGGACGGAGTCCTGCTGCTTGTGGACGCTTTCGAAGGTTGCATGCCGCAGACCAGGTTCGTTCTCCAGAAGGCCCTCGAGCTTGGAAAGAAGCCCATAGTGGTGGTCAACAAGGTGGACAAGCCCAACTGCCGGCCCGACGAGGTCCAGGAGGAAGTCTTCGACTTGATGTGCGCCCTTGACGCCAACGACGACCAGCTCGATTTCAAGACCATATTCGGAAGTGCCAAGCAGGGTTGGATGTCTGACGACTGGAAGAATCCTACCTCTGACATCACGCCCCTTCTGGACGCCATCCTTGAGGAGATTCCGGCCCCGAAGGTCGTGGACGGTACCGTCCAGATGCAGGTGACTTCGCTTGAGTATTCCCCTTACGTGGGCAGGATTGCGGTTGGCAAGGTCACGCGTGGAGCTATACGCACCGGCCAGCAGGTCAGCCTCTGCAAGAGGTATGACAGGGTCGAGAAGCACAAGGTCAAGCAGCTTATGGTCTTTGACGGGCTGGGCAAGTCCAATGTCGAGGAAGTAGGATGCGGAGATATATGCGCGGTTGTCGGAATCGACGGGTTCGAGATCGGTGACACTATCGCCGATTATGAGAATCCGGAGGCCCTCCCGCCGATCTCCATCGACGAGCCTACGATGAGCATGCTCTTCACGATCAACAATTCCCCGTTCTTCGGAAAGGATGGGAAATATGTGACTTCCAGGCATATAAAGGAGCGTCTTGACCGCGAACTCGAGAAGAATCTCGCCCTCAAGGTCAAGCCCGGTCTCAATGCCGATTCGTTCATCGTGTACGGCCGTGGCGTCCTCCATCTCTCGGTCCTTATCGAAGAGATGCGTCGTGAAGGCTTCGAACTCCAGGTCGGTCAGCCGAAGGTCCTGGACAAGACCATCAACGGACAGCGCTGCGAACCTATCGAGGACCTGTCCATTGAGGTGCCCGAATCCTTTGTCGGTACGGCCATAGAGCTCGCTACCCGCAGGAAAGGCGCCCTCCTGCATATGGAACCCAGGGGTGACAGGACCCTGCTTCAGTTCGACATTCCCACCCGCGGACTCATGGGACTTCGAAGCAATCTGCTTACCGCTACCCAGGGCGAGGCGATCATGGCTCACCGTTACAAGGAGTACCAGCCGTTCAAGGGTGAGATAGACAACCGTACCAACGGATCCCTGGTTTCGCTCGAGACCGGAGATGCGATCGCATATTCGATGAACAAGCTTCTGGACAGGGGCAAGTTCTTCGTCGAGCCCGGAGAGGAGATATATTGCGGCGAGGTTGTCGGTGAACATACCAGGGAAAGGGACCTGAACATCAATATCTGCAAGACCAAGAAACTCACCAACGTGCGTGCTGCCGGTTCAGACGAGAAGATAGCGCTTCCTCCGGCAATCCGCATGTCCCTCGAGGAAATGCTCGAATACATCCGTGAGGATGAACTTGTGGAGGTCACTCCGCACCATATAAGGATCCGCAAGATCCTCCTGGATCCGATGGATCGCAAGCGTGCGGGGAACAGCGGAGACGAAGAATAGTCAAACTATTTTCGAAAAGATTTTTATTAAGGAATTTTTTTTATACCTTTGCATCCCTTAATCTGTTTGGCGAAGCGATGAAAGATGATTTTATAGTTCCTCTGAACGGGTTGGCGCAAGGACGGACGGAGTTCCGGAGGCGCGTTGGGAAGGAGTTCTTTGATCATTTTGAGAATTCAGAGATTCTGGATGCAGGTCTTGATGTCGATGTCTTTGTCGAGAAATCCGGCCGTTTCATCGGTGTCGATTGCGAGATAGAAGGGGATGTCACCGTGACCTGCGACAGATGCCTCGAAGATTTGACCCTGCCGGTCAGCACGGGATTCAAGCTGAGTGTCAAGTTCGGCTCTTCAGCCGAAGAAGGTGCCGGCATGGAAGGGGAGAGGGAGATAGTGGTCCTGCCGGTGACTGATGCCGACCTGGATTTGTCCCAGACGGTTTACGATTACATCTGCTTGTCGCTTCCGGTACAGAGGGTTCACGAGGAGGGAGGATGCAATCCCGAGGCTTTGAGATATCTGAGTTCTGAAGATGCACAGGAGGAACTTCCTGGGAAGGACAATTCGACACCGTTTGCCGGTTTGAAGGACCTTCTTGGAAAGAAAGATGATAAAATTTAAAGAATATTAATTATGGCACATCCGAAACACAAAGTCTCCAAGCAGAGGAGAGACAAGAGAAGGACTCATGACTTCGCTCCTGTTCCGACCCTGGCCACCTGCCCTAACTGCGGTGCAACCGTGATGTATCATCACGTATGCCCTGAGTGCGGCTACTACAGAGGTCGTCAGATCATTGAGAAGAGCGCTGAGTAGTTCTTCACAAGTCAATTCCGGTCCCTTAGTTCAACGGATAGAACGGAGGTTTCCTAAACCTTAAATAGTGGTTCGATTCCACTAGGGACTACGAAAAGGACAGGCAAATTGCCTGTCCTTTGTCGTATCATCCTGTGTGCTGTGCGTCAACCGACCAGCAGGAGTACCGCGCAAGCTATCAGGAGGCCTGCGAGGATGGCATCGATGAGTTTGCCGTGGCTCTCGGTAAGGTGTTCGAGTTTCGATCCCATCAGCAGCCATACAAGGTTAGCGGCTGGGCCGGCCAGGATAAGAAGCAAGCCGACTTTGGCCAGTTCCGCCAGGCTGTTGGTAAACGGCAGGACATAGGTGCAGAGTGCCGTGATGCAGAACAGCCAGACCTTGGCATTGGTGAACTCTATCAGGAAACCTGTCCTGAAAGTGCAGGACCTGGCCTGCTCCTCCTTGGGTTTGCGGGATCTCAAGAGTATGGAAATTGCCATGAACACCATATATGCGGCTCCCAGATAAGCAATCAGCCTGGAATAATTGCCCAGAATCTCACCGAGGGAATGTGCGGCGCCGATAAGGATCGCTTCGATGATGATGAATCCAATCAGGAATCCGAACCAGATGTTCATCGCCTTCGCCCTTCCGAAATGTATTCCGGAATGGAAAGCACACAGGTTGGAAGGTCCCGGAGTGTATCCCATCACCAGGATGTAGAGAAGCAGTGAAGGAAGCATCTGGGACGGCATGGCGGTCTATTTCATTCTGGGGAACCTGACGGTGAAGCAGGCGCCCTTGAGGGAGAACGACTTGGAATACAGTATCTCACCGTTGCATTTCTCGATAATGTTGCGGCAGATTGCCAGCCCAAGTCCCGTTCCGTTGCTCTTCGTAGTGAAGTTGGGAGTGAACAGCTTGCTTCGGTTCTCGTCGCTGACACCGGGGCCGTTGTCCTCGAATACGATGTCATAGAACCCATCCTTGTTCGACAGGCGCAGGGAAACGATGATCCTGCCCTGGAACGGCTCCCCGCCCTTTTCGCGGATCTCGTTCTGGGAATTCTCAATCGCCTGCACGGAATTGCCGATCAGGTTGACGAACACTCGGGTGAGCTGAGGTTTAGGGCCGGAGACCCTGGCTCCTTCCAGACCCATGTAGGAGAAAGTGATGTTTTCCCTGCTGTCGAACAGGTCTATCTCCTCCTTGAGCAGTTTGTCCAGGTCAATCTCCACGGGCTCTTCGGTATAGAGCTTTGCGAACGTGGAGAATTCATTGGCTGTGTCGGCGAGCATGTCGATCTGTTTCAGGACCTCTTCCGAGACTTCGTCGAACCTGTCCGCCCAGGCAGGATTGCCGTTGCTCTTCAACCTTATCAACCTCTGGATCTGAAGCTTGATAGGGGTGAGCGGGTTCTTGATCTCGTGTGCGACCTGTCGGGCCATGGTAGCCCAGGCCTTGTCCCTCTCGGCCTGCGTCAGCTGTTTGGTGGAATTGTACAGGTCATGCACCATCAGGTTGTAAGCCCGCACCAGCGAGGATACCTCGTCGTCCCTTTCGTATACGATGTATTCCAGGTTGTTGATGTCCACTTCGTTCATCTTCCGTCCTATCTCGGTAATAGGCTTGAACATCTTGTCCACGGCCCTTCCAATCAGGAACCTGGCGAGCAGGAGGAGGATCATGAACATTGTGATGATAGTGATGGAGTGGGTCACGGCCTCGGACCTGAAGTCGAAACTCTCATCCGTGAACGGTGCGCCCATGATCGTAATCATCTTGCCCTGTCCGTTGAATACCGGAGCATAAAGGAAGTATGTTTTCCTGGCACCGATCTGTTCCTTGCAGATGTAGTATCTCCTGTTCTGGTAGATGATGTTCTCGAAGGCTTCCTGGTTCATCCTCGTCCCTAGCAGCATCCTTTCGAAGACCTCGGGCGTGGTGGACCTGAATTCCTTGCCGTCGGTGGTGTAGAGCGTGATGTCGGTCTTCATCGTGTTGCTGATGTCGTCAAGGACATTCGCCGCCTCCTGGGTATTGAAGGCCGTATAGTCCTGGGCGAAGCGGCACCGGGCTTCCAGGAGCGACTGGATCGAATTGATCTTGTCCGACATCGATGACCTCAGGTTGGCATTGTTCCTCTGGTAGACGAACAGCACGCTGATCGCGGCAAGGGTGATCAGGGTCATGACGAGGGCCAGCATCATCGACAGGTTTATCCTGGACTTGTAGTAGTTCTTCTCCTTGACGACCGGACGGTGACGCGTAAGGCTGAGCAGGGTGAGGCAGAAATAGAACAGCAGGGTGAGGAACAGGAAGGCGACTATGTAGATGAAGCCCTCGGTCTTCTGCCTGGAGATCAGGATCATGTCGTCGTCCGAGACGCTGTTGATAAAATGCGTGTAGCCTCCGAGCCTCAGCACCCCGGAGGGCGCGTCCAGAAGTTCATCCTTGACTCCGTAATGGAGGACCGTAGGATAGGCATAATTGCCCTTGTAGGAGACCAGGTTGTCCTGCGAGTACTTGGCGTATGAATATCTGGAAGGAACCAGGACGTCACCAGGGGCCGAATAACCCAGGATGCTGGCATATCCCCTGTCCTCCCTGTTCGACTTGGGAGAGACGGTCAGCAGCATCATGGTAATGCCGCTCTCGGGGTCGTAATAAGCGAAACTTCCTGTGTAGAAATTGTTCCCTCCGGAATCCCTCCTGTACCTGAACCTGGAGCCGTCGGCGATCGGAGTGCCTCCGGACACCATTTCGGTAAAGTAGGCGATGGCATCCTTGTCCTTCTCGTTCTCCCGGAAAAGCTCGACCATCAAGTCGTTGTCCTGGGACAGGTTGTACATGTAGCTTTCCACGATCCTGCCCAGTATGATGCTGTTGCTGTTGTTCAGCTGGGTAAGGGTGGCGATGACCTGGTCGTAGGCGATCTTGTCCTCCATCAGCCTGAGGTCGAGCTCCAGGTTGATGTTCCTTTCCATCGAAAGACGGTTCGCCAGCACCTTCACCCGGTCCTGCTCCTTCTTGAATCCGAGGGTACCTGCGGTGACGACCAGGTACGCGGCGAAGGCCACTGCCGTGAGGATCCTGGCAAGCGGGGAGAACATGTCGATCCGTATCCCCGTCAGCCGCTTCAAGGCCGGCATGAGCATCTGGACCATCAGAGGGACGGTCATAAGCAGGGCCGTCATCATCAGGTATACCAGCAGGCTGTAAATGTTCAGGTCATTAAGCCTGTATAGCTCCAGCGAGATGCTGGAGTTGTGGATGATGCTCTTGAATATGAAATGGGTGTAGGCCAGGATCCCGGTCATTATGACCAGGATTGTCAGGGCATAGGCAAGGAGTATCCTCCTGGGATGCCTTACCCTGAGTATGGCCTTGTATATCTCCCTTCTGGTTACGAATATGCACCCGACGATCAGGACTATGAGCAGCGATACTATGAGTACCGCTCCCAGGGAATTGAAGAACTGGCCGTCAGCATAGATGGTAGGGGAGAACAGTTTGGATGAATTCTGGATCTTTTCACCCCAGTAGTATGCCCCTATGATTACGGCGAAAAGGCCGGCCAGCACTGTCAGGAGCCTGCTCAGGCTCCGTTTGCCCGACAGGTGGATGACTGATGCGAGGACGAAGCACAGGACCGCCAGCCAGATCAGCAGCGAATTGCCTGCCATCCCCCGGCCGGTTATGGACTCCGATACTATCTTGAATACCGGTTTGTCATTCAGGTTCACCACCGAACCTCCGTTCTCGGCCAAAGGAACGACGGCATAGTTCCTTCCGAGGTTCAGTTTCGGATTGACTCCTCCGGGATTGTCGTCATCCATGGAGTCGACGATCTCAAGACCGGCAATCACCTTCCTGGCTCCGAGGGTGGCCGCCTTGACAAGGTACCATTTCGTACCGTAGTTCACGAACGTTGGATCCTGACCGATCTCGGCAAGGGGGGAGGATATGTTTTCCCTTGGCCTGGAAAGCCTCTGGAACACGACCCTGCTGCTGATATCGTCGTTCCGGACGGGGAACTGGTTGCTCCATGACTGGAGGCTGTCCTCGATGTAACGGTATATGACCATGTCCTTCGGAATGTCATAGCGTCCTATCCATTCCTTAAGGTCGGCTGAGAGGGAACTCGAAATGTAATGGTCGAGGACGGTCATCCTCTTGGAAAGGGCCTTCTGGGTTCCTGCGGCAGCTTTCTCAGTATTCGGCGGAACCTTGCTTACCGACAGGGAGACAGCCAGTATGACGGCTGCTGCGGCCAGCAGTCCCCACACTGAATAATCCCTTATGCCAAGCTTCCTTTTCATTCGTGGTGATAAGGTTCACCTTTGATGATCGTGAACGCCCTGTACAGCTGCTCCGCGAAGACGGTCCTGACCATCTGGTGCGAGAAGGTCATCTTCGACAGGGATACCTTCCCGTCGCACCTGGCATAGACCGCATCGGAAAACCCATAGGCGCCCCCGATCACGAATACGATGCTCTTGCCTCCTGCAATCATCATTCCTTCGATCTCTCGGGCGAAATCAACCGAACGGTATTCCTTGCCGCGCTCGTCCAGGAGGATCACATGGTCCGAAGGACTGACATTCCTGAGGATCAGCTCTCCTTCCCTGTCCTTTATCTGGGATTTCGAAAGTGAAGAGGTATTCTTCAGTTCCGGAATCTCCTTGACGGAGAAAGGTACGTAACGGGACAGTCTGGAAGCGTATGTTTCCAGGCCCTCCCTGACCCATGCGACGTCAGTCTTACCTACGGTAAGCAAGCAAATTTTCATCTTATGCAAAAATAAGAAAGTGGCTCGGTATTTGCAACAAATAGTGCATCATGAGGTCTTTAGCCAGGATTCTCATCGCGTTCGCCGCGGTGCTTGTGAGTGTCTCTTCCAATGCCGGAAGCGACAGCTATGACGTTTTCGTCCCGATATCCAAATATCTGGCCCTGGGGGATGTGGAGAGTCTTTCTTCCTGGTTCGCGGACAACCTGGAGATTTCGATCATGTCCACCACCAACGATTCCAGCAAGAACCAGGCTAAGCAGATCCTCAAGACGTTCTTCGACTCACATACTCCGAGGTCGTTCGAAATCAATCACACCGCATCAAGTTCCAATTCCAAGTATGCGCTTGGTTCCCTGAATGCCGGGGGTGAGCTTTTCGAAGTCACGATCTTCGTCAGCAATACAAAAGGCAGATACAAGATCCAGCAACTGAAGATAGACCGGATCCGATGAATGACCTTTCATGAGATACTTGAGATCAATATTCCTTTCCTTACTTTTCCTTTCCACCCTTACGACCTATGATGCCTTTGCCCAGGCGACCAGGGTGAAGGGTATGGTGCTGGACGCCTCGACAGGCAAGGGCGTACCTTTCGCGGGAATATATTTCAAGAGCTCGACGGTCGGCGTCTCCACAGACATGGACGGCAGGTTCGCCCTTGAGACCAGGGAGGATTCCCTGACGGTCCTGACGGCCAGCTGCATAGGATACAAGACCCTGGAAACCCAGATAAGTCCGCACAGCTTCAATTCCGTGAATTTCATCCTCCAGCCGCTGGTGGACGAACTTGACGAGGCGGTGGTAAGGCCTGACAACCGCTATATGAAGCATATCCTGGACAGGATCAGGGAAGCCAAGGGCCGTAACAATCCTGAACTCCGCCAGCAATATGACTGCGATATCTACAGCAGGAATGAATTCGACCTGGTCAATCCTGAAAGTCCCTTGGTGTCAAAGCTGCTCCCCAGGGATTTCCACTTCGTCTACGAATATGTGGACACATCCCTCCTTTCCGGTCTCCCTTATCTTCCGGTAATGATTTCCGAGTCGAAATCCCATTATTACCATTCCCGCAATCCGGAGGTCAAAAAGGAGGTCATCGAGTCCAGCCGTATCTCAGGAGTGAATGAGGAGAAGACAGTCGCCCAGTTCACCGGAGGCCTGTACATAAAGGCTAATTTCTATGAGAACTATCTGAATATCTTCCAGGTGGAGATTCCTTCCCCCCTGGCTGACAACGGTTCGATGTTCTATGATTATTACATGGTGGACAGCCTGGCGGTCGACGGCCGGAAGACATACCGGATAAGGTTCCATCCTTCCAAGTGGGTGTCTTCCCCGGCTTTTGACGGGGAGATGTCGATCGACGGAGAGGATTTCGCGATCAGGGCCATCCATGCCAGACTTAGCAAGGGGGCAGGTGTCAACTGGGTACAGGATCTCTCGATAGATGTGGAGAACCAGAGGCTGCCGGATTCCACCTGGTTCTACAAGCAGGACAGGATATTCTTCGACCTGGCGGTTTCCCTGCTCGGCTCATCCAATGTGGTATCCTTCATGGCAAGCCGGCAGATCGACTATTCGAACCCGTCTTTCACCGAGAACCAGACGCTCGGACTCCTGGATTCAAAGGCCCCTGTATTGATGCACAACAACGTGCTGGAGCATGACGATGAATACTGGGCCTCGATCCGTCCGTATCCGTTGAGCGAGAAGGAGCAGGGAATCTACGACATGGTGGATTCCGTCAAGAACGTTTCCTTGTACAAGGGTGCGGAGAAGCTGGTCGACATGTTCGCCAACGGATTCTACAACTTCAAGTACGTGGGATTCGGGCCTTACAGTTCGGTGTACAGTTTCAATGACCTCGAGGGTACCAGGCTTCAGATGGGATTCAAGACGACAAAGGACCTCAGCCGGCGGTTGAGGCTGATGGGCTATGCGGCCTACGGATTCGCCGACGAAGCGTGGAAGGGCGGCCTGTCTACGGAAATCATGTTCAACAACATGCCGCAGCGCAAGCTGAGCCTGTCGTACAAGCACGACCTCCTGCCGCTCGGGGCCGGGTCATTCGGTTTCGGCAACGGAGATGTCGTGACTTCCATACTCGCGAAGAAGGGCGGCCGCAAGATGAGCATGATCGATGACATCTCGCTCACTTACCAGCACGAATGGTCGCAGGGATTCAATATGATGATGGGGGTGCAGAGCCGTACGGTGTTCCCGAGCAGCGTCGTCCCGATGATACATCCGGACGGCACGCCTTATACCTCAGTCGGATTCGACCAGGCCCTGCTGCAGCTGCGCTTCTCCAAAGACGAGATAGTCACCAGGGGAGTGTTTGACAAGCACTATATCTTCTCCGACTATCCGATAGTGACTGTCAACCTGGCCGGAGCAATGGAGGGTGTCGGCCGGAACCGGTATACCTTCCTCCGTCCGGAAGTGTCCCTCAAGTATACGTGGCTGATGTCACCTCTCGGATCATCCAACATAGTCCTGAACGCCGGAACCATCCTGGGAAATGTCCCGTATCCGCTGCTCAAGATCTACGAGGGCAACGAAACCTACCGCTTGAGGAGCAAGGCATTCGCATGCATGGATTATTACGAGTTCGCTTCGGACACCTGGACCACCCTGTTCTGGGAACACGACTTCAAGGGTTTCTTCCTTGGCAAGATCCCTGTTATAAAGAAATTGAAACTCAGGGAGATAGCATTGGTCCGCGCAGCATATGGTACGCTTCGGAGCGAGAACAACGGAATACCAGGAGATCCGGATTTCGGCGCCGATATGCTGTTCCCTGCCGGAATGAATAAACTCGATACCCCTTATGTGGAGGTAGGCGCCGGCATATCCAATATCCTCAAGGTCATCAGGATCGACGCCGTCTGGAGACTGACCCACCGTTTCCGGGTAGTCGACGGGGTGATGGTTCCGCATCCCAACCGCTTCGTGATCAACGTGGGTTTTGAATTCAATCTGTGATGCACTATCTTTGCCACGTATGTCCAAGAAGGCTGCCATATTACTGCTGCTGATCCTTTCAGTCATCCTGCTGAGCATGCCATATCTGGTCCCCGGGACCGGATATCTTTCGCTGGTGGCTTTCATCCCGTTGCTGTTTGCAGAACAGATAGCGACGGAGACCGGGATGAAGGGGTTCTGCTGGTGGCATTACCTGTGTTTCCTGTTTTGGAACATCGCCACGACGTTCTGGGTTTGCAACGCCACGGTGGGCGGGGGGATATTCGCCTTCGTCGCGAATGCCTTCCAGATGTCGTTGGTATTCGGTATTTTCCGTTGGAGCAGGAAGCATCTCCAGGGTGTCATACCCTATCTGCTTCTCGCCTTCGCCTGGATTGCCTGGGAACGCTGGTACCTGACTCTGGCTCAGATCAGCTGGCCGTGGCTTGTGCTGGGCAATGCCTTCGCCAGGACCACCGGGTGGATCCAGTGGTATGAATATACGGGGACCCTTGGCGGTTCGCTTTGGATATGGGCGACCAACCTGGCTGTATTCGGACTTCTTATGGCCTCCAGGAGCGGACGCTGGAAGGCTTTCAACGGGAAGGCAAGATTCGCAGCCGTTTCCGGTACCATCCTTCTGTTCATCGCTCCGCCGGTGGTTTCCATCTGCATTACTCCGAAGCCTGCCGAGGGAGAGCTGGATGTATTCATCGCGCAACCCAACATCGACGTTTACGACAAGTTCGGCGGCCAGACCCAGGAAGAACAGAATGCGTCGCTCCTGTCCATGCTGGAAAAGGCCCCTGCAGACCGTCCTGTGCTGCTGGTCGCGCCCGAGACCTTTACCGGCGACGTGATAATGAACGATGTTTCCGTCAGCCCTACCATAAACTCATTCAGCAGGTTCCTTCAGACCCGTCCGCTTTCCGGATTGCTTTTCGGCGCTTCGACATGGGAATATGTGGCCGGCAGGTCCAGGCCGTCCCAGACCGCCCGCCAGCTGAACAACGGTAACTGGGTGGAGACCCACAATACCGCGCTGCTGATGGATTCCTCCGGCAACCCTCAGACTTACCACAAGAACAAGCTCGTGGTCGGCGTGGAGATGATACCCTATCCTGCGTTCTTCCGTCCCATTGACGACTGGCTGGGAGGGGTGATGGGCCGTTGCATCGGTGACGGCAAGGCCGCCAACCTGGTTTTCCATCTCAGGGATACGTCCGGTGCCGTTGTCAGGAACATCCCGGTAGGATGCGCCATCTGCTATGAGTCGGTATACGGGGAATTCTGCACAGACTATATCCGCAAAGGGGCGGAACTGCTGTCCGTCATAACCAACGATGCCTGGTGGGGAGATACTCCCGGATACAGGCAGCACCTCTCATACGCATCCCTCAGGGCTATTGAGACCAGGCGTTGGATCGCAAGATGCGGCAATACCGGAATATCCGCGATCATCGACCCTGCAGGAAGGATAGTCAAACGTACTTCCTGGTGGCAGAAGGAAACCCTGGAAGGCAAGGTCGGCCTTTCCGACAGCAGGACGTTCTTCGTCCGTCACGGCGACTTCGTAGGCCGCATCAGCGTCCTCATGTTCTTGTTGATGCTCCTTGGTGCGATCGTCCACCGTTTCACTAAATAAAAAAAAGGTGAACGGTCATAACCGCTCACCCTTTTCATCGAACAATTCATTTTGCAGGACCGAGAAGTCAGTGACTTCTTCGATATTGATCCGGCATCTGTACTTCTTCTTCCATTTCCCAAGGAACGACTTGTCCGAGAGCATTGTCTGGCCTCGCTTGAGATAGGCTCCCAGGATGGGGCTTACCTTCAAGGTCAGGGCAGTCTTCCCGTGCTCGACCTGATAGGCGATGTTGCGCTCGATCTGTTCGTCGATGATGACGCTCGAGGCGATCTTGCCGGTACCGTGGCAGACGGGACAGACTTCAGACGTGTTGATCTCCGTCACGGGGCGTATCCTCTGGCGGGTGATCTGCATCAGCCCGAACTTGGTGAGGGGGAGGACGTTGTGTTTGGCCCGGTCATTTTCCATAAGCTCCTGCATGTATTTGTGGAGCTCGTTCCGGTGCTCGCCGGACTCCATGTCTATGAAGTCGACGATGATGATTCCTCCCATATCCCTGAGACGCAGCTGGCGGGCAATCTCTTCCGCGGCGATCTTGTTGACCTCGAAGGTATTCTCCTCCTGGTCGGATGTCTTTGCGCGGATGCCGCTGTTGACATCGATCACGTTGAGGGCCTCGGTGCTCTCGATGACGAGATATGCACCCTGCTTCATCGGCACCACCTTGCCGAATGAGCTCTTGATCTGCCGTGTGACCTCGAAGTGGTCGAAGATCTTTTCCTTTCCGTCGTACAGCTTCACTATCTTTTCCTGATCCGGTGAGATCAAGGAAATATATTTCTTAGTCTCCTCGAAGACATTCTCATCGTTGATATGGATGTTCGAGAAAGAATCGTTCAGGAGGTCCCTGAGGATTGTGGTGGTCTTGCTGTACTCGGTGAAAAGCAGCTGGATGTTCTTGGATTTGGCAACTTTCTGCCAGGAACCCTCCCATTTCTGGATCAGGGACTTGAGTTCCGCCACGAGGACCGCTGCATTCTTGCCTTCGGCCGCAGTGCGGATGATTGCCCCGTAATTCTTGGGAAGAATGCTCCTGACAAGTGTCTCAAGCCTTCTTTTTTCCTCTTTTGAGGAAATCTTCTGGGAAATGCTCACCTTCTCTGCGAAGGGAATCAGTACTATGTTGCGTCCTGCCAATGAAATTTCCGCAGTCAGTCTCGAACCTTTGGTCGAAATCGGTTCCTTGACGATCTGCACCATCAGCATCTGGCCCTGTTTCAGCACGTTCTCGATACGTCCTTCCTTCTCGAGGATGGGACCGATCTTGATACTCGAATAAAGCTGCTCGAGGTCGGTGTTGGGGTTGCTCCTGCGCACGAATTCGTCGAACGACGTGAAGTAGAACCCCAGGTCCAGATAGTGGATGAATGCTTCCTTCTTGTCTCCGATGTCGACAAAGGCAGCATTGAGCGCGGGAAGAAGTTTCTTCACCCTTCCGAGGTAGACATCACCCACGGAAAAGCTGTGCCCTTTGCTGGACTCCTTGTTGAGTTCAATCAGCCGATGGTTCTCCATCAGCGCGATGTGAACGTCAGTCGATGTGACATCGACGATCAAATCTTTTTCTGATCTTTCAGACTCCATGGAAATAACAATGGTTTTTCAAGAAAAAGAGGCTGTCCGGACTACCGTTCAGCCTCTTTCTTTTAGCAGACTGCTAAAATGGCAGACACAGAGGACTTACTTCTTCTTGTGTCTGTTCTTGCGCAAGCGCTTTTTACGCTTGTGCGTAGACATCTTATGTCTCTTTCTCTTTTTTCCGCTCGGCATAATATAAAGGGATTAACAATTATTTTTCTTCTTTCACTGCGTTGACGAAAACCTTTGCCGGCTTGAAGGCAGGAATATCATGTGCAGGGATGGTAATCGTGGTCTTCTTCGTAATGTTGCGAGCAGCCTTCCTAGCCCTGTGCTTGATGATGAAGCTTCCGAATCCGCGGAGATAGACAGGTTCTTTCCTGATGATGGAACCCTTTACAGTCTCCATGAAAGCCTCTACTACGGACTGAACTGCGATCTTCTCAATTCCGGTTGACTTCGCAACCTCGTTAACGATTTCTGCTTTTGTCATAATATAATTGCTTTAGAAGTATAACAATCCATCTCATAAGGGATGATTGGGGATGCAAAAATAGACTTATTTTTTTAATAATCAAAATCATGACGCTAAAAATTTATGGCACGGTGATTGACCATATCCGTATGCGCGCCATCACTTGGCGTGCTTCTGACAATTTGGCATATATGGATATAGAAAGCAATATCAACATCATCCCTGTGGTACAGGGAGAAGACCAGATCCAGGTGGATTTGGGATCACTTCCGGAGACCCTTCCGATACTTGCACTCAGGAATGCGGTCCTCTTTCCCAATATGGTCTATCCGGTCACGATCGGGCGCGAGAAGTCGATAGCCCTGATCAAGAACGCGGAACGGACGAACTCCTTCATCGGGGCTGTCCCCCAGAACGACGTATCTGTCGAAGACCCCCTCGACAAGGACCTGTATGAATATGGTACCGTAGCCAGGATCATGAAGGTCCTTGAGATGCCGGACGGTACGATCACGGCCATACTCCACGGAATCAAGAGGCTCAGGATGGGAAAGGTCCTGTCGTACGAGCCCTATATCACCGCCACCGTGCAGTATGTCGACGACATAGTCCCTGACAGCGACAACAATACCAAGATGATCGCGGAGTCCCTGAAAGAAAAGGCTTCATCGATCATCAAGTCATCTTCTTTCGCCCCGAGGGAGGCTGTGGGAGCCCTGAAGTCCATCGACAACTTCCATTTCCTGGTAAACTTCATCGCCACGACCGTGGAGGTGGAGAATTTCTCCGAGAAGGTGGAGCTGCTCAGCTATGACGACGTGAAATTCAGGGCAATGAAGCTCCTGACGTCCCTGGATACCCAGATACAGCTGCTCAAGATCAAGCAGGAGATCAACCAGAAGGTCAAGAGCGACATCGACCAGCAGCAGAGGGAATTCTATCTCAACAACCAGCTCAGGACCATCCAGGAGGAACTCGGGATGGATGAGGAAGAGGAATTCGAGAAGTTCCGCAATCGTGCGAAGGAAAAGAAGTGGCCCGAGGCTGTGGCGGCCCAGTTCGAGAAGGAGCTTGCCAAACTTGAGAAATACAATCCATCCTCTCCGGACTACAGTATCCAGTACAACTATATCGAGTTCATGCTCGAACTCCCCTGGGGGGAGATGTCGAAGGACAACCTTGACCTCGTCCATGCACAGAAGGTTCTGGACAAGGACCATTACGGCCTGGAGACGGTGAAGGACAGGATCATCGAGTACCTTGCGGTCCTGAAACTCAAAGGTAACATGAAGTCGCCTATCCTGTGCCTTTACGGCCCTCCCGGAGTCGGCAAGACGAGTCTCGGGAAATCCGTGGCAAAGGCACTTGGAAGGAAGTACGTCCGTATCGCGCTCGGAGGAATGCACGACGAAGCGGAACTCCGGGGCCACAGGAAAACCTATGTCGGAGCGCTGCCCGGAAGGATCCTCAACGGCATCATGAAGGCCGGGACTTCGAATCCCGTGATAGTCCTTGACGAGATAGACAAAGTCGGGGCAGACTACAAGGGTGACCCTTCGTCCGCCCTTCTGGAAGTACTTGATCCTGAACAGAACGTGGCGTTCCACGACAATTACCTGGACATCGATTACGACCTGTCCAACGTCTTGTTCATCACTACTGCGAACACCATCTCCGGAATTCAGAGCGCCTTGCTCGACAGGATGGAACTGATCAATGTCACCGGTTACCTTGCCGAGGAGAAGATGGAGATAGCGAAGCGCTACCTCGTGCCCAAGCAGCTCGAAGAGCATGGGATAGGGAAGAAGGAACTCAGGATAGACAGGAAGGCCCTTGCCGACATCATAGACTCTTACACCCACGAATCCGGCGTGCGCGGTCTTGAGAAGCAGATCGCAAAGATCTCCAGGGTGACTGCCAAGAAGATTGCCCTGGGGCAGGACTATCCTTCCGTCATAAGGAAGGAGCATCTCAAGGAATATCTCGGTCTTCCGACCAATATCCATGACCTCCAGAAGGGGAACGAAGCCCCCGGTGTCGTCACCGGACTGGCCTGGACCCAGATGGGAGGAGAGATCCTCTTCGTGGAGAGTTCCGTCAGCACCGGAAAGGGAGTGATGACGATGACAGGCAACCTTGGAGATGTGATGAAGGAGAGCGCGACCATTGCCTATCAGTACATCAAGGCCCATCCGTCCCTGGCAAAGCTTACCCCAGAGGAATTCGCTTCCAAGGACATCCACGTCCACGTACCTGAGGGAGCCGTCCCCAAGGACGGCCCTTCCGCCGGTATCACGATGGTTAGTTCCATGGTCTCCGCTTTCAGGGGGGAGAAGGTCAAGTCCGGCATTGCGATGACCGGTGAGATGACACTGCGCGGCAGGGTCCTGCCGGTGGGCGGAATCAAGGAGAAGATCCTGGCCGCCAAGCGGGCGGGAGTCAAGACGATAATCATCTCCGAAGACAACCGTAAGGATATCGAGGACATCAAGCAGGTCTATGTGGAAGGCCTTGAGTTCCATTATGTCAAGACCATCGACGACGTTATCGCTGAAATATTCGATTAATTTCGTAACTTGCAATCCGGTCCCTGAGCTTGTCGAAGGACCGGATTTTTCATTATTATGGACGTCAAGATAGAACAGAGCTGGAAGGAAGCGTTGGCAGGGGAGTTCGAGAAACCCTACTTCGCGGAACTTGCCCGGCTGCTCCATCGCGAGAAGGCGGAAGGGAAGGTGATTTTCCCTCCCGGTCCGGAGATATTCAAGGCCTTTGAACTGACTCCGGTGGACAAGGTGAAGGTGGTCATCCTCGGGCAGGATCCATACCACGGCTACGGCCAGGCGATGGGCCTGAGTTTCTCTGTCCCTGACAATGTGCCCGCACCTCCGTCCCTAAAGAATATCTTCAAGGAGATCGAGTCCGACCTGGGGATCAGCATGAGCGGACGTCCCAACCTCGAGTCTTGGGCAAGGCAGGGTGTCCTGCTCCTGAATGCCATACTCACGGTCCGTTCGGGCGAAGCCGCTTCACACAGCGGTATCGGCTGGCAGCAGTTCACCGATGCGGTTATCCGCTATCTGTCAGAGAACCGCTCCGGTATAGTATTCATGCTCTGGGGCAGTTTTGCCAGGAGCAAGAAGGAACTGATAGACACCTCCAGGCATTATGTCCTTGAAGCGGCGCACCCTTCGCCTTTGGCGCGGGGAGCCTTCTTCGGGTGCCGACATTTCTCTAAAGCCAACGAAATACTCATCAGTGAAAACAAAACGCCGGTCAACTGGCAACTGTAGCGATATGGATAGAATAGCGTTATTCCCGGGGTCCTTCGATCCCTTCACTTCCGGCCATCTGAATATCCTCACCAGGGCCCTTACCATCTTCGACGAGGTGGTGGTGGCCGTCGGAATCAACCAAGCCAAGAAGGGCTTCTTTACCATGGACCAGAGGGAGGACATAATCCGTCAGGCGACAAAGGACCTGAAAGGAGTCAGGATCATCAGCTATGACGGGCTCACCGTGGATATCTGCCGTGAACTTGGCATCCGCCATATTGTCAGGGGGGTCAGGAACATGACCGATTTCGACAACGAGCAGGCGGTGGCGGATGCGAACCGTCACCTTGCTCCTGAGATCGACACCATCATCATCCCTACAGCACAGGAATATTCCCATATCTCCTCGTCAGCCGTAAGGGATGTCGTGAGCCATCACGGAGACCTTTCACAATTCATTCCCGGCTGGGTGAAGCTTCCGGAAGTCTGATGAAAAAGCTGGCGGTAATAATCTTCTCCGTGATCCTCTGTGTCCTTGACGCGGCGGCACAGGTCGATTCCGCCAGGATGGCCCTGCTGGATGCCCGGATGGAGGAGTATTTCGCCCTCCTTGAGCAGGAGCCGGTTTCGGTGAAGATCGAGGAATGCGATGCCTTGATCGAGGCCTCCCAGGATCCGGCGGTCAGGCAGGCGATCGCCCTCAAGGTCTATGACCACTATCGTCATTCCGCCCTGATGGGAGATGAGGCCGTGGCCATCCATGTCACCGATACCTGGTTCATACCCGGAAAGGTGCCGATGGGAAGTGACAGCGACCTGTTCGAGGCGAGGATGTTCGCGGATTTCAACCGCCTGTCGCTGATCGGGATGCCCGCGCCGGAAGCGGAACTGACCGATCCTCTCGGTGAAAGCGTGTTCATAGGAGAAGCGGCGGTCCGGCAGGCCCGCCAGACGTCGGTATATTACTTTTACGACATCGACTGTGCGAAATGCAAGCTGGAAACCGCTACGCTTCGCAGCCTGTTGAATGACAAGGACTACCCTGTGGCGGTCTATGCGGTCTACGTCGGTACCAACGAAGAGGGCTGGAAGCGCTGGATGAAGAATTCCTTCGTACTCGATACGGAAGAGACCGAAGTGTTCCATCTCTGGGACCCCGATTCATCGGCCGACCTGCAGTTCAAATATGGTATCATCCAGACTCCCAGGATGTTCCTCGTCGATCAGGAAGGGACTATCATTGGAAGGGGACTGGATACCGGATCCCTCGAGCAGATGCTGGACGTCTTACTGGACGACGGTGAGTACGACTATGGAAGTGAGGCCTCCAAGGCACTGTTCGACAAGCTGTTCTCGACATATGGAGGAAGCGTTTCCGCATCTGATGTGGCTGATGTCGCATCCTTGTTGAAGGGGCGTACGCTGGACCTTGGGGATACCCTTGGCTTCAAGCACCTGGAGGGCGACCTGCTGTACTATATCGCCGGAAAAAGGGAAGAAGGTTTCCGCGAAGGGGCAGCATCGCTGATTGACGGTTACATACTGACGCGCCCGGATATCTGGAATACGGATGAAGACACCCTGATGGTCGTGGGGATGGCGGAGATGCTTGACGGGCTTCTGAAAAAGGCTCCCGTCGGGTCGAAGATCCCGAGGATGTGCATCAAGGGATGGAACAAGTTCCGCCAGAAGGGTGGTTACATGTTCTTCCATGCCGAAGGCTGCCAGATCTGCGAGGCGGAGATGGCACTGGCCGATTCGCTCGGGCTTGACTATTTCGCTGTCAACATGGATGCCCTGGAGGAAAAATCCCCGAAAAAGGCCAGGAAACTGCTCGATGCCTTCGATCTCTCCGGCCTGCCGTTCGTCATGAAAGTGTCGGAAGGCGGGATAGTGGAGCGCCGATACCTGAGCTTGACGGAACAGCTTTTATTTTTAGAGGAAAAAGAGTAAATTTGCACGGCTTTTGAAGCCTTTCAGACGGATTTGACAAACGATTATTTTATCTACAATAAATTATGGTATCTTACAAAGAACTTGGCCTTGTGAACACCAGAGAGATGTTCGCTAAGGCTGTCGCCGGCGGTTACGCGATCCCCGCATTCAACTTCAACAACATGGAGCAGCTCCAGGCAATCATCCAGGCCGCTGCTGAGACCAAGTCTCCGGTCATCCTCCAGGTTTCCAGCGGAGCCCGCAAGTACGCCAACCAGACCCTTCTCCGCTACATGGCTGAAGGTGCTGTCGAGTACGCAAAGGAACTCGGTTGGGAGCATCCCCAGATCTGCCTCCACCTCGACCATGGCAATTCCTTCGAGCTCTGCAAGAGCTGCGTGGACATGGGCTTCTCTTCAGTTATGATCGATGCTTCCGCTCTTCCTTTCGAGGAGAACATCGCCCTCACCAAGCAGGTGGTTGACTACGCCCACAAGTACGACGTCACTGTCGAGGCCGAGCTGGGTGTCCTCGCCGGTGTAGAGGATGAGGTTTCCGCAGAGGAATCCCATTACACCCGTCCCGAGGAGGTTATCGAATTCGCTACCCGCAGCGGTTGCGACTCCCTCGCCATCTCCATCGGAACATCCCATGGCGCATACAAGTTCAAGCCTGAGCAGTGCAAGAGGGATCCCGAGACCGGCCGTCTCGTTCCTCCGCCGCTCGCATTCGATGTCCTTCACGAGATCGAGAAGAAGCTTCCCGGATTCCCGATCGTCCTCCACGGATCTTCTTCCGTGCCCCAGGAGTATGTGGACATCATCAACGCCCACGGTGGCAAACTGCCTGATGCAGTCGGTATTCCCGAGGAGCAGCTCCGCGAGGCCTCCAAGAGCGCTGTCTGCAAGATCAACATCGACTCCGACAGCCGTCTTGCAATGACCGCCGCCATCCGTAAGGTCTTCGACGAGAAGCCCGGCGAGTTCGATCCTAGGAAGTACCTCGGACCTGCCCGTGACGAGATGAAGAAGCTTTACATGCACAAGATCATCAACGTGCTCGGTTCCGACGGAAAGGCCGAATAAACCACTCCGTTCCATTGACAATTGTCCCGCAAAGTATTATCTTTGTGGGACAATTTCGTTCTTTAACATATTCTTTATGAAAAAGTGTGCACTGCTGGTTTTCAGCGTGGCAGCCATGGCGATAGCCGTCGGCTGCAGTAAAGATGAAACCACCTCCAAGGATTCCGGCCTTGCGGGTGTCAATGTTGCAGTAGGTGAAAAGAAGGCGGCCTTCTCGAAGCTTTTCGTCCTCAACGAGGGCAACTTCCAGAAGAACAATTCCACCCTCGATTTCTTCAGGTTCTCTGATGGAAATTACGTGTCCGACGCTTTCGGATCCATGAATCCTGCTGTAGTCCAAGGACTTGGGGATACAGGTAACGACCTGGTTCTCCATGAGGGTAAACTGTGGGTTGTGATGAACGCCTCCGGGGCCGTCCATGTCCTGGATGCAAAAAACGAGATCCTGCTCAAGACGATACATATCCCCGATCCTAGGTACATTGCTTTTGATAAGGCCTATGCCTATGTAAGTTCCTATGCCGGAGCGGTTTACGGAGGCGAGGAAACCGTGGGGAGGGTCTACAGGATATCCCTGTCTACATATTCAGTTGACGGTACGATCGAGGTCGGCTGCCAGCCTGAGGGAATCGCCGTCTCCGGTGACAAGCTCTGTGTGGCAAACAGCGGTGGATACAATCCCGTCCACGACGATACCATCAGCGTAATCGACCTGGCTACGTTCAAGGTGACGGGTACGATAAAAGTGGCTTCCAACCTTCATTTCCTGAAAGCGGATTCAGAGGGGAACCTCTGGGTGTCCACTTATGGTGAAAGCACTTGGACCCAGGATGCAGACGGCAACTGGAACCAGAGCATGTCCGAGCCTATGGGACTGTACAAGTGGTCCGGGACGTTATACGTGGTCAAGGACGTCCATGTCAGCTGCATGACTGTCTGTGATGACGGTTATGTATATTCCATCGGCAACGCTGCAGAGATGTCCGGAGGTTACGACAACACCCTCTACAAGATTCCGATAAAGGGCGGAACTGTCATTCCGACATCCCTTTCCAAGACCGACGCCGCCAGGGTCGGAAATCCTTATGGCATACTCGTCAACCCGAAGAACGGCGATATCTATATCGCAGACGCAGACTATACCGGCCCCGGAAAAGTCTGGTGCTTCACCAAGGACCTGAAATACAAATGGTCCGCCGTCGCCGGGATGCTTCCCGCCCATATGGTCCTCAGATAACCGATGCGACGCTGCCTTCTGGCGCTCTGCTTCCTTTACCTCGGCTCCTTCCTTGGTGCCGGGGCTTTCTCAATGCCTATTAGACCGGCTGCCGAGGACACGTTGCGGGCAGCGACGGTCAGTTCGACTTTCGGGAGCCTGGTCGTCCCACAGACCATAACCGCAGGCGAGATCAGGACCGTTACCAGCCTTCCGGAAGCCATAAGGCGTTTTTCCGGAGTCCAGATCCGGGATTATGGCGGAGTGGGAGGTCTCAAGACCGTCAATGTACGCAGCCTAGGCAGCGAACACACTGGAGTTTTCATTGACGGAATCCAGGTCGACAATGCCCAGAACATGCAGGTGGACCTGGGGCGTTTCGGGCTGGACGACCTTGCCGGAGTGAGTCTTTTCGCCGGCCAGAAGACTGCTCCCCTACAGAGTGCCAAGGAGTATTCGTCCGCGAGTTCCCTCTATCTGGAGACGGCGGCCCCATCCTTCAAGGGAGGCGCCAGGGATAACCTCAGGTTCGGTGCCGGAGCCGGGTCCTTCGGAACAATCTCACCCAAAGCCGCCTGGGAACATCTTTTCAGCAACGGCACCTCCCTGAGGCTGGGAGGGGAAGGCGTCGGTTCCAACGGGCGCTACCGCTTCCATGTCAAGGATTTCCGGCAGTACCCGGACGGTACAGTGGCCGGCTATGACACCACGATGGTCCGTCAGAACTGCGATCTCCGGAGCATCCGTCTTGAAGGGGGATTGTTCGGCTCTGCTTCTGCACGGGCGTCCTGGAACGTCCGGGCATATTTCTACGGTTCGGAACGGGGGCTGCCCGGACCGGTATACAAGAGGGCGGGGGATTATCCCCTGAGCGAAGACCGCCAGTCAGACAGGGATGCCTTCCTGCAGGGACGGTACGTGCGGGCTTTGGGAAAGTCGTGGACCATTTCCGGCAAGGCAAAGTATTCATTCAGCCATCTGGAATATGCCGACTTCCCGGAGTTGCGTCCGGAGTTGCAGGCGGCACGTTTCAACTACCGCAACCACTCCGCCTATGCATCAATGGCAGCCATGTTCAGGCCCGGGGGGAAGTTGAGGCTTAACCTTGCCCAGGACCTGCAATACGACTACCTGGATTCCGACATGCGCGATTTCGCCTATCCCGGGCGGCTTTCCTCCTGGAGCGCCCTCTCAGCGATGGCCGGTACGGGTCCTTTGGATGTTTCAGCCACCATTCTCGGTCTCGTCGTCAAGGACGGTTTCCTTTCAGGTGGTGCGAGGAAGAGTGCATTGCGGAGCGTCCTAATGCCATCGCTTGTGGTGAAATGGAAGGTGACGGACGGTTTCGCGCTGGACGGCTTTGCCAAAAGGTCATACCGTATGCCCACGTTCAACGATCTGTACTACACTACGGTCGGCAGCAAGACCCTGGAACCCGAGGATGCCCTTCAGTTCGATCTTGGAGCCTGTTGGGATGTCCTGGCATCCGGGTCCAGGACTTTATCGTTCAAGACGGATGTTTATTGGAACCGACTGAAAAACAAGATAATAGCCGTGCCGACATCGAACCAGTTCCGCTGGTCGATGTACAATATCGGGAAGGTGGCGGTACTCGGGAGCGATGTGAGGGCGGAATATGGTCGCAGGATAGGAAAGGGAACCGTCGGAGCATTGGTGAGATACACTTTCCAGCAGTCCCGCGACAGGACCACTTCAAGCCCTTCGACAGGCTCAGGGACCGGAATAGCAGGTTCAGGGACCTATGATATAAAATGGAACGGCCAGATTCCGTATATTCCGCTTCACAGCGGTTCGGCAAACCTCTTCGGTGAACTGGACGGTTGGAGACTGGATGTCACTTTCTTTGCCACCGGCGAGCGTTTTACGACCTCGGCCAACCTTCCGGCTTACCGCCTGGCACCTTGGACGACTCTGGATGCTGCAGTTTCGAAGGATATGTCTCTTCGTTCCGGAGAGATGCGCCTGAAACTCTGCCTGAACAATCTGCTGGACGAGCAGTATGAAATCGTCGACAACTATCCCATGCCCGGATTCAACTTCCTTTTCAAGGTTGAATATTCATTCTGACACAGGTCATCCGTAGTTAGGCCAATAAGGTTGTCTCAGGCAAGGATTCGGCCGTTTTTCTTCCCTCTTAGACACCAAAGGTGGTTATCAGGCTGGAAAAACCCCGGTTTTGTTCCTGTTCGGGCACCAGATGATAATATGGAAATATGCAAGGGATTATTCAGTTTTAATTGTTATTTTTGTAAACAAGCATGGACGTCATCCTTATTATTGAGATCATCGCCCTGGTGATGGGAATACCGTACATGATCTTCGAAGTGCTCCAGAAGAATACTATGTGGTACTTCGGAATGTTCACAAGTACGGCTTGTGCAATCCAGTTCTTCCTCGAACAGAATTGGGCCAATATGGGGCTCAACATCTATTACGTCCTGATGGCTTTCTGGGGCCTGTACCAGTGGAAGAAGGACAGTGAGGCAGTGGAAGCGGAAATCCATCTGACCCGTCTCAGTCCCAGGATGGCCTTCTGGAGCGCCCTCCTGTTCCTGCTGGGTACGGGACTGCTGGTCTGGCTGCTTACGACTCTTCATGACAGCAATCCCTGGATGGATGCCATCTCTACTGCGCTCTGTGTCATAGGGATGATATGGCTGGCCAAGTCCATTCCCTACCACTGGATCCTGTGGGTGATCGGGGACACCGTCCTGGTAGTAATGTGCTTCCTTGCAGGAAAATACTGGATGACTGCGCTTTATGTAGCCTATGTCATCGTCTCCGCCTACGGGTTCTTCCGCTGGCGCAAGAGAGGGGAATACATATCTTGACAATACAAATACGAACCGATATGAAATCATTGACCTACAAAGTTCTGGCGTTCTCGGTCGCCCTGCTGTGCACCCTTCCTGCGGTTGCCCAACTGCCTTATATGGACAAGAAACTCAGTCCCGCGGAAAGGGCGGACGACCTTCTGGGAAGACTGACCCTCCAGGAGAAGGCATCCTTGATGGATTTTAATTCCAAGGCGATACCGCGTCTTGGAATTCCGGCTTACAACTGGTGGAACGAGGCGCTCCATGGCGTTGCCAGGAACGGTTACGCCACCATGTATCCGATGCCCATAGGAATGGCTGCCTCATTCGATCCCGAGCTCATCGAGGCGGTATTCACATCAGTAAGCGACGAAGCCAGGGTAAAGTACCGTCTGGCACGTACCGTGGAGTCACGCGAGAACCTGCAGTATGCCGGTCTTACTTTCTGGACCCCTAACATCAACATATTCAGGGACCCGCGCTGGGGACGCGGAATGGAGACATACGGCGAGGACCCTTACCTGACAGGACAGCTGGGAATGGCCGTCGTCAGGGGACTCCAGGGAGACCGTTCGGACGGGTATCTCAAGGCCCAGGCCTGCGCCAAGCATTTCGCTGTTCATTCCGGACCGGAATCGACCAGGCATACCTTCGACGCCCGTGTTTCGGAGAGGGATTTGTGGGAGACCTACCTGTCCGCATTCAAGGACCTGGTGACCAAGGCCGGGGTGGATGAGGTCATGTTCGCTTACAACCGCTTCGAGGGCTATCCCTGCGGTGCTTCGAAGAAGCTCCTCCAGGATATCCTTAGGAATGAGTGGGACTATAAAGGCTTGATAGTCAGTGACTGCTGGGCCGTCTCGGATTTCGTGGGCGAGCAATACCATAATTGGGTTCCTACGAGGGTCGAGGCCGTTGCAGCCGCCACCCTGGCTGGAATGGATGTCGAGTGCGGAAATCTCACATACCTGCTTCCCGAGGCCGTATCCAAGGGCTTGCTCGAGGAAAAGGATCTCGATGACCACGTCAGGAGGCTGCTGACCGTCAGGTTCGCCCTCGGCGAGATGGATTTCGAATCTCCGTGGGATTCCATTCCCGAGTCCGTCCTCTGCTCCGAGGAACACCGGCTCCAGTCACTGGACATGGCCCGCAAGAGCCTGGTCCTTCTCAAGAATGACGGGATCCTTCCGCTTGCTCCTGAAACGAAGGTAGCGCTTGTCGGTCCGAATGCCGCCGATTCAGTGATGATGTGGGGTAATTATGAGGGTACTCCTCTCCGTACCATTACCCTTCTGGATGCCATGAAGGCCAGGATACCGGACATCAAGTACCTCCGCGGCTGCCCTTACGCCGCCGAACTTGACACGGTAGCAACTGATATCCAGGCTGTCTTGGCTGAACTTGAAGGCTACGGGACTGTCATCTTTGCCGGAGGTATAACCCCCAGGCTCGAGGGCGAGCAGATGGATGACGTCAAGATACCCGGATTCCTCGGAGGTGACAGGACATCGATCGAACTCCCTGCAATCCAGAAGCAGCTGATCAAGGCTTTGGCCGATGCCGGCAAGAAGGTTGTTTTCGTCAACTTCTCAGGAAGTACGATCGCCCTGAAGGATGAAGACAGACTCTGCTCGGCAATAGTCCAGGCTTGGTATCCCGGTCAGGAGGGAGGTACGGCCGTGGCCGACCTGCTTTACGGAGAATTCAATCCTTCCGGCAAACTCCCTCTGACATTCTACGCAGATGATTCCCAGTTGAAGGACTTCAGCGACTATGACATGGAAGGCAGGACATACCGCTATTTCCGCGGTACTCCTCTATATGCTTTCGGACACGGCTTGAGCTATACGACCTTCAAGTACGGCCGTCCCAAGGTGAAGACCATGGAAGATGGTACGAAGGCTGTGGTAGTGAAGGTCAAGAACCGCGGCCGCAGGGACGGTGACGAAATCGTGCAGCTTTATGTGAGCAGGCCCGATGACGCCGAAGGTCCGGTGAAGGCCCTGCGCGGGATGAAGAGGGTTTCACTCAAGGCCCGTGAGGCCGTAAAGGTGGCGATCCCTATCGATGATGAGACTTTCAGCTGGTGGGATCCCGAGAAGGGCAGGGTAGTGAGCCGTGCCGGTGATTATGTCCTCCAGGTGGGAGGAACATCTGCTGACAACGGCCTGAAGAAGGTCCGGATAAAAGATTTCCGGCCATAGGCTTCTTTTTTTCGTGTAGAATCCGTAAATTTACGATAGAAACACCACATTGAACATTTTGGCTCCTGTTTGCTGTGGCTATGTTATTGGAGCCTGAAACTAATTACCAACCAGTTATGATTAAAGCCTTTGCACAAGGTAGATTGCCGCTTATGCGTATGCTGGCGGTCTGCCTTATGGTTCTAATCGCATCACCGTACGTGTTCGCCCAGAACACGGTGAATGTGTCTGGAACCGTTTTGGACCAGGGCAACAATCCCTTGGCGGGGATCGGTGTCCAGGAAGAAGGTACCCTTAACGGTACGATTACGGACAATGCCGGCCGGTACTCACTTACCGTGAAATCCGGAGCGAACCTTGTCTTCTCCAGCATCGGATACGCAACCCAGGTCGTGCCGGTAGGTGGAAGGAGTGTCGTGAACGTCTCCATGGCTGAAGATGTGGAGATGCTGGAGGGCACAGTCGTCGTCGGTTATGGTACCCAGAAGAAAGTCAACCTTACCGGCGCTGTCGAACAGGTCGGTGAGGAAGTTTTCGAGAACCGTTCCGTTTCAAACCTTGCCCAGGCCCTTGAAGGTGCGGTGCCTAACCTCAATATCACTCTCTCTGACGGTAAACCCAACCGTTCAGCCAGCTTCAACGTCCGTGGTACGACTTCCATCGGCCAGGGAGGAAGCGCACTTGTGCTGATCGACGGTGTGGAAGGTGACCCGTCACTGCTGAACCCCAATGACATCGAGTCCGTCTCTGTCCTGAAGGATGCAGCATCTGCTTCAATCTACGGAGCGCGCGGAACCTTCGGTGTGGTGCTGATCACCACCAAGAATCCGGAGAAGGGACGCACAAGGGTCAACTATACCGCCAATCTTTCCTTGAGGGCACCTACAGTGACCCCTGACAACGTGATCGACGGTGTCACCTGGGCGGAGATGTTCCGCGAAACATTCTATAACCGTTCCTTCACCATTCCTGCAAAGATCAATGCCCAACAGCCCTATTCAGATGCATGGCTTGATGAATTCCGCGCCCGCAAGGCTGCAGGAAACACCCAGAACTACGAGGTGGTCGACGGAAGGTATGTCTACTACGGCAACGAAGACTACTATGACCTCCTCTACAAGGACCAGAGCTTCGCCCAGGACCACAACGTGACTATCCAGGGTGGTACGGACAAGGCCGACTTCTATCTCTCCGGACGTTTCTACAAGTTCGACGGTCTTTACAACTACAATCCGGATACCTACAAGTCCTACAACATCCGCGCGAAGGGTTCTCTCCAGGCTACCAAATGGCTCAAGGTAAGCAACAACTTCGAGTACAACCAGGCCTTCTACCATCAGCCCTACGTGAACTCCGGTTCCATCATGATCAACCGTTACATCGAGGTCTGCGGATGGCCTACGATGCCTGCATTCAACCCTGACGGTACTTCGACCTACTGCGCCGCCTATGACGTGGGAGCATTCGAGCAGAAACTCAACTACAAGGACAACAACGACCGTCTGCTCAAGAACACCGTTGCGGCACGCGCCTCATTCCTGAACAACAGCCTTCACATCAATGCTGACTACACCTTCCGTTATGGAGATGACAGCTATCTGATGAAGAGGATGCCTATCGTCTACTATCTCGGACCCGATGAGCCGTCAGCGCTGGGAGCTACGACCAACACTCTCACCAACTGGAATGCTACTAGGCTCTATACCGCCACCAATGTCTATGCGGACTATTCGCATTCATTCGCCGATGCCCATAACATCAAGTTGATGGCTGGTTACAACTACGAGACCCAGAGCTATGAAGCCCTGACCGTTTCCCGTAACGGAACCATCGTTTCCTCTGCCGAGAATATCAACCTCTCCCTCGGTGAGGACATCACCACCAGCGGTTCCGCCAACAAGTGGAGGGTAGCCGGTCTGTTCTACAGGGTCAATTACGATTTCAAGAACCGCTACCTCCTCGAATTCGACGGCCGCTATGACGGATCCTCCAAGTTCCCTGAGGATCAGCAGTGGGCATTCTTCCCTTCGGTTTCCGCCGGTTGGAGAATTTCCGAGGAACCTTTCTGGAATATCGATCCCAAGTATATCAGCAACGTCAAGGTCCGCGCATCCTACGGATCCCTGGGTAACGGTAACGTAAGTCCTTACAGCTATCTGGAACTGCTCTCCCCGAGTACTTCATCGAAGGTCCTGAACGGCATCCAGAACAAGTATGTAAGCAATCCTGCCGTCAAACCTGAAGGACTGACTTGGGAAACCGCCACCACCATCGACGGCGGTCTCGATTTCCAGCTCTTCGACGGAAGGTTCACTTTCAGCGGTGACTACTATGTCCGCAAGACCACCGACATGTACACCGTCGGTGTGACTCTGCCGGATGTCTTCGGTGCCACTTCTCCCAAGGGCAACTACGCTGACATGACCACCCGCGGATGGGAAATATCCATAGGCTGGAAAGACCAGTTCGACCTGGGAGGAAGTCCGTTCTTCTATGGGATCAAGGCTTCAGTCCACGATTATACTTCTGTGATTGACAAGTATAACAACCAGACCGGACTTCTCTCCGACTACTACGCCGGAATGACCATCGGTGAACTCTGGGGATTCGAGTCCGACGGACTGTTCCAGAGTGAAGCCGAACTCCAGGGCTATGTCAATACGCTCGTCCAGGCTTCCGCAGACGGTAAGTGGAGGGTAGGTGACGTACGTTACGTCGACCGCAACGGAAACGGAAAGATCGACTACGGCAAGAACACCGTGGATGACCATGGTGACAAGCTCATCATCGGTAATACCGCTCCTCATTATATGTACAGCTTCACTCTCAACGGTGACTGGAAGGGTATCTTCGTGAACGCCTTCTTCCAGGGTGTTGGCAAGCAGGACTGGTATCCCGGCCAGGAAGCTGTGTTCTGGGGCCAGTACAACAGGCCTTACAACAACATCCCGAAGTGGCATCTCGGCAACTACTGGACACCCGACAATCCTGATGCTTACCTGCCCCGTTACTGTACCTACAACGGAACGGTCGGCCGAAGCAACTATCCTAACAGCCGTTATGTCCAGAATATCGCCTACATCCGTCTCAAGAGCATGCAGCTGGGTTACAACCTGCCGAAGACGCTTATTTCCAAGATTGGCTTGAGCGACCTCAGGGTCTATCTCTCCGGTGAGAATCTCTGGAGCTGGTCTCCTCTGTACAAGATCACCAAGAGGCATCAGGATGTTTACACCGCAAGCCGCGGTACGGATGCTGACCTGAGTTCCAGCAACTATGGCGACGGTAACTCCTATCCGCTCCTGCGGACCGTTACCTTCGGAGTATCCCTTACTTTCTAAATTATGATGAACATGAAAAAGATATTTTTACTTCTGATCGGTGCCGGCCTCATGCTGACGGCTTGCGACCTGCATGAAGAGCCCATATCCCAGCTTGGTAAGGATGCCATCTTCAGTTCGGAATCAGGACTGGAGACATATTCCTGGTCATTCTACAATGCCATTCCGTCCGGAAGTGATCAGCACGCCATAGAACAGAACCTTGTTGATTACATCAGTCCCTTCGGTATGACTGCATTCCTTCGTAAGGGTGCCTACAATTCCGAGAACAGCAGCGGCTGGTCATGGTCAACCCTGCGTAACATCAACTGGTTCATTCAGAACTGCGAGGAATCCACGGTCGATGCTGCCGTAAAGAACAACTATCTCGGTCTTGCCCGTTTCTTCCGTGCATACTTCTATTATGGTATGGTCTGCAGGTTCGGAGATGTCCCGTGGATCGACCATGCTTTGGATGTCGAGGAAACCGACGCACTCATGGCTCCCAGGGATTCCCGTGAAGTCGTCATGGAGAATGTCTGGAAGGACCTCGAGTTCGCCGAGCAGAACATCACCCGCACCAAGGACAACACCTGCTCCCTCGTGACCAAATGGGTCGCCTACGCTTTCGCTTCACGTGTTGCCCTGTTCGAGGGAACGTTCCGCAAGTATCACAACCTCAATCTTTCGACTTCGGCCCAGACATGGCTGGACAGGTCTGCCAAGGCAGCCAAGTATGTGATGGACAATTCCGGTTACAAGCTTCACACCGGCAACGTCAAGACCGCATACCGTGACCTGTTCATAAACACGGATCCGAAGAC
Source organism: uncultured Bacteroidia bacterium (assembly GCA_902779765.1). Classification (GTDB taxonomy): domain Bacteria; phylum Bacteroidota; class Bacteroidia; order Bacteroidales; family UBA932; genus Cryptobacteroides. The sequence goes on along the minus strand of CACZCQ010000005.1, from coordinate 97,253 downwards.
GGATGAGATCATGATGGCCATCATAAGCAGTAATGAACTCTCTGTCCTTCATCACGCCAACTGGATCTGGACTTCGGCAACCTATGGAACAGCCGCCAACTTCATCCGTCCTTTCATCTGCACCTTCCTGCAGACGGACGGTACTCCTTATACGGACCGTGAGGGATGGGAGACGGAGACGTTCTACAACGAATGCCAGAACCGTGACGCCCGTCTTGCCCAGATCATCCGTACTCCTGGTTACACCCGCGAAGGAAAGAAAGCCCTTCCTGAATACAAGGCTTACGCCCGTCTTGGCTACCAGCCTATCAAGCTCTGTGTAGACGAAACCTACGGAGATGAAAAGACCCTGAATACCAATGCCTTATCATTATTCCGCTATGGTGAGGTCCTTCTCAACTATGCAGAAGCAAAGGCTGAACTCGGTACTCTCACCGATTCCGACTGGGCACAGACCATCGGAGCGCTCCGTGCCCGTGCGGGCATAACCGGAGGTCTTACGGCCAAACCCGCCAAGGTCGATGAATGGTTCCAGAAAACATATTTCCCCAAGATTACCGATCCGACCATCCTGGAAGTCCGTCGTGAAAGGGCTGTCGAGCTCTGCCTCGAAGGTTTCCGTTTCGATGACCTGCGTCGCTGGGCTTGCGGTAACCTTCTGACCATGAGTTACACCGGCATCTATGTTCCTGTGATCGACGAGCCGCTGGATATGGATAACGACGGAGAACCCGATGTGATCTTCTACACCACTGACGAGAAGCGCAAGGCTGCACAGGCCATGCCGGGCGGCAAGGACTGCCAGGTACGTCTGGTGTCTCCCGATCCCACTTCTTCCAACGTCCAGATCCATCCCGCACCCGGAGGAGGTTACTATCTTACCTGGGATACGCAGGAGGATAACGTCAGGGTGTTCGGAGAGAAGCAGTATCTCTATCCCATCCCTGCCATGGCGATAGTCAAGAACCCGAACATCACCCAGAATCCCGGTTGGGAGAACAATGCTTCCAATGACGGCAATTAATCTTCTGGATACATGACCATGAAAGGAGCGGTAACGCCGCTCCTTTCTTTTAATGGTACAGAACATGAAACGAGTATTCCATTTATTATATACCCTTATCGTCGCTGTCCCGTTAATCGGCTGCGCTTCACTCGGAGGCGGACAGTCCGTTCCGGCGGGGGAGTCCGGAATCCCGGATTATTCCAAGGCGAAGGGTGCGGTCCGCATCATGACCTACAATGTCGGCGTATTCGGGAAATATATCGACAACAGCATACCCATGGTTGCCGATATGCTGAAGGAAGCGAAGCCTGACATTGTAGGGCTCAACGAGCTGGACAGCTGCAATACGAGGCACGCCAACTATCAGCTTCAGGACCTGAACACCTGCCTCGGGAAAGGCTGGAGCTACGTTTTCCAGTCCATGTTCCCCTACCAGGGAGGAGGCTACGGAGTCGGAGTCGAGACGACTCACAAGGTGACGGGTACCAGAAGCTACGACATCCCCAAGACTCCCGGGGTGAAGCATATGGGCGTGCTTTCCGTAGAGACCGAGGATTTCGTATTCATGTCCACCCATCTGAATGTTTCAGGCTCGGTTTCGCTGGAGCAGGCCAGGCTTATCAATGAATATGTCAGGAGGGACTATTGGAGCTCCGGAAAGCCGGTATTCCTGGCGGGAGACATGAATTCACGTCCTGACAGCCAGACGATGGCCGAGCTTGACAAGTACTGGACTGTCATCAGCGTAAAGGAACCTACGTTCCCATCTTCAGGACCTGACCGGTGCATTGACTATGTCCTGATACTGAACAATATCCCGAAATACACCGTTGTCAAGTCGGCGGTGTGTACGGGTTTCAGGAACGGTGATGTCAAGGTGGCATCCGACCATGTGCCCGTATTCGTAGATGTGATCCTGCCGTGAGAAAGATAAGTTGGGCTATCCTGTCCCTGGCAATGGTGCTGATACTGGCACCGGGGTGCCATACCGCCGAAGACCGGGTGGTCCTCGGAGACGAACGCCTTGAAGCATATCTGCCGATGCTGAAAGGCAGGCGTGTGGCTATACTGAGCAACCAGAGCGGAATAGTAGGAGACGTCGTTGACGGCAGGCCGTGCCGGAGGGAGGTGAATGCGGAAAGCATAGACGAGCCTTTCCTTCCGTTCGGGAGTGAACGCCTCGGGCCCCATCTTCTCGATGTCCTTCTGGATAAGGGAATCGATGTCGTGGCGGTTTTCTCTCCGGAGCACGGTTTCCGCGGCCTTGCGGATCCGGGTGAGCTTGTGGGGGATGACAGGGACGCCCGGACGGGGGTTCCGGTCATATCGCTTTACAAGGGAGGGAAGATGGTGATACCACGCGAGGTCCTGGAATCCTTCGACGTCCTGGTGACAGACCTGCAGGATGTCGGCCTGCGTTATTATACCTATTATATCACGCTTCAGGACGCGATGGGCATCTGTGCCGAAAACGGGAAGGAAGTCATAGTCCTCGACCGTCCCAATCCGAACGGCTTCTATGTCGAGGGTGACATACTGGAAGACCGGTACTTTTCCAGCATAGGTTCCATCCCTGTCCCGACCGTCCATGGCATGACCCTGGGAGAGTTGGCACTTATGATGAACGGAGAGGGTTGGCTGGAAAACGGCCTGGAATGCAAGCTTGAAGTCATTCCCTGCCTGGGATATACCCACGGGACACTTTACAGCCTGATACTGCCTCCGTCGCCCAATCTCAAGACAATGAGGAGTGTGTACCTTTACAGTACGACCTGCCTGTTCGCAGGGACTGTCGTCTCCGAAGGCAGGGGAACGGGATTCCCGTTTGAAGTATACGGCCATCCGGATATGACCGGCCAGCCTTTCAGTTTCACTCCAGAAAGTATTCCCGGAGCCAGCAGGCCAAGGTTTTTGGGACAGACCTGCCATGGCAAGGATCTGAGGGGGATATCCCTCGATACCCTGCTTGCACGTGGCATTGATTTCAGGTATGTAATTGATGCTTACCGCAATCTGGGCATCGGTGATTCATTCTTCGGCATAAATGACCTTGACGGCCATTTCGAACTTTTGACAGGTACCCGCAGGGTACGTGATGCAATTGAGAATGCCTCACTGGAAGAAACTCCGGAGGCCCTGTCCGGCCGTATAAAGGCAGGATGGAAAGAAGAGGTTGAGGCATTCAAGGTTCTCAGGAAAAAGTACCTTTTATATGAATAGATCAGCATCCATATTGTGCATTTTAGCCCTGCTGGCGTTCTCCGGTTGCTTCGGAGGCGGCTCCGGAATCGTTGAGATCGGCAATGACAGGGCTTCGCTTGGTTTCGAGCGCCTGACCGGCAGACTCGTGTCATTCCTGGACAAGGATAATGACTATGAATTCATCGATCCTTCGGCTGTGGAAGGCCTTCCTTGGAAGGTGGACCCTGCTGACCCTGATTCATTCTCCCAGGACGGGGAGTACAAGGTTACATTCAGGAAGCGTGGGAGAAGCCGGGTCGATATCCGTTGGAAATACAAAGGAGATGTTCCGCTTGTGGTCAGGATGACCGTCTCCCTTGAGGAAAACAGGCCAATGGCTCACTGGAGGGCATCTTTCAGCGGCTTGAAGGCGATAATGAGCGACGGCGTCACCTATCCTGTAATCACCGGAGTGAAGCCGTATGCAAACGAAGACCTGGTCATGCCTTCATGGCTCGGTACCCTGATCCATGATCCGGCCGAAGGCTCCTCGGAGGACAAGCCGAAGGTATATTCCCGAAGTTTCCCGGGAGGTTCGGTCCAGCTGTTCCTTCTGTATGACAGGGAATTGAAGAGGAACGGCCTGTATTTCTCCAGCCAGGACACCACTTCCACGGCCAAATCCATATCTTTCTCGGTAGCACCCGGTCACGTCGGATGCAGTGCAACCTGCCTGGTTCCCGACAAGACGGTTACGGATGAATTCTCTCCCGGATATGACGTGGTAGTGGGATCGTTCGACGGAAACTGGGAGGATGCCGCCGGTATATACCGGGAATGGGCGCTTGACCAAAGATTCTGCAGGGAAAGCCGTTTCCATAACGGACAGTCTCCGGAGTGGCTTGAAAAGACTGCCTTCTGGATATGGAACCGCGGTCGTTCTTCGAATGTCCTGAAAGAAGCGGAAGATTTCAAGGACCATATCGGACTGCCTGTGAACGTATACTGGCATTGGTGGCACGGCTGTCCGTACGATGAAGGCTTCCCTGAATATGTCCCGCCGAAAGAAGGACGGGAGTCATTTGTCGAAGCAGTGGCCCGTGCCCATAAGAAAGGGATACACAGTCTGGTTTACATGAATTCATACCAGTGGGGAGATTCGACCGAAAGCTGGAAGACCGAAGGTGCCGGGGAATATGCCGCCAGGAAAGAAGACGGAAGCACCCACAGGCATGTCTACCAGAAGTTCTCCGGCAACGGACTGACACCGATGTGCATGGCTACACAGTTCTGGAGGGACAAGTATTCATCCCTGTGCGATACCGTGGTGAACCGGTACCATGTCGACGGAGTTTACATGGATCAGGCCTGCATGAACCTGGTCTGCTATGATCCTGACCACGGGCACACCCTGGGCGGAGGCAACTACTGGTGGGACGGCTTCGGAAAACTTACCAGGCAGATCCGTGACGTTTTCACCGACGGATCGGATGCCATGCTCGCGGGGGAGGGGTCGGCGGAAGACTGGATCCCGCTCCTGGATGATTTCCTTACCCTTGAATCTTCGCACGAACGTTACCAGGGAGTCGGCAACGCGGAACCCATTCCACTCTACCAGGCAGTATATCACGATTATGCAATGACGTACGGGAGTTATTCCTCCCTTGTCTATCCTCCATACGATGAACTCTGGCCGAAGGAATTCTATCCGGCCAACGCTGAAACCCTGCTTCCGGAAGAGTTCAACATGCAGTTCAGACTGGAGCAGGCGAGGTCGTTCATCTGGGGGATGCAGCCCACGCTTGCGAACTATCACTCCTTCCTGTACGATAAGAGGAAATCGGAGATGGATTTCCTGGAAGATCTGGTCAAGACACGGTACAATGCCCTGGACTATCTTCTCTACGGCCGTTTCATGGGACTTCCTGAGTTTGATTCAAAGGAGGTTACGATACCTATATCGAAGGTGAGCATCTATGCCGGCAGGACCGGTGACATGGTCACGAGGTACGAGAAGACCATCAGGACCCTTCTGTCCGGAGCCTGGCTGTCCCGGGAAGGGAATCTTGGAATAGCAGTGACAAATATCTCTGACGAAGACGCTGAAATCAGTTTCATCGTTGATGCGGGCAAGTACGGGATCCCGGCATCCGGTTCTGTCAACCTGATTTCATCCGGCGGGAAGGAATCACTGGGACATTATTCCGAACATGGAGAGGTCAAATGTTCCGTGCCTGCCGGGCGCAGTTATGTAATAGAACTGTCAAAATGATTATTTTTGCATAATTGTAGAGTGAAGGATGAGTACACTGGTAATAATAATCACCGTCTGCGCGTATCTGCTGTTCATGTTCAGCATCGCGTGGATTGCGGGTTCGAAGAGTGACAATTCGGCCTTTTTCAGCGGTTCCAGGAAGTCGAAGTGGTATATCGCCGCCCTGGCGATGATAGGCGCGCCGATGTCCGGGGTTACGTTCGTGTCCGTTCCGGGCATGGTCGCCTCGAGCGGTTTCGGTTACCTTCAGATGTGCCTGGGCTTCGTGGTCGGCTATCTGGTAATCTCCTACGTGCTGATACCGCTTTTCTACAAACTGAATGTAGTATCGATCTATCAGTATCTGGAGAACCGTTTCGGGACGGCATCCTATAAGACGGGAGCCTGGTTCTTCTTCATTTCCAAGATACTCGGGGCGTCCGTCCGTTTCTTCCTGGTATGCCTGGTGCTCCAGATGCTTGTCTTCGATCCCCTCGGACTTCCTTTCTCCCTGAATGTACTCATATCAGTCCTGATAGTGTTCGCCTATACTTTCACGGGAGGCGTGAAGACGGTGATTTGGACGGATTCATTCAGGACGGTCTGCATGATCCTGGCGGTTGTACTGGGAATAGTGTTCATAGCAAGGAACATGGGATTGGATTTCAGCGGTCTGGTCAATTCGATCAAGGGAAGCAGCATGTCCAGGATCCTGTTCTTCGACAACGTCAAGGAATCCCAGTTCTTCTGGAAACAGTTCCTGGGCGGTCTGTTCACCGCCGTTGCGATGACCGGACTGGACCAGGACATGATGCAGAGACCTTTGAGCTGCAAGGATCCGAGGGACAGCCGCAAGAACATGATTACAAGCGGAGTCCTGCAGGTTTTCGTCGTGTTCCTGTTCCTCTGTCTCGGAGTACTGCTCTATCAGTTCGCAGCGGCTAACGGCATCAGCGAAACAGGTGACAAAATATTCGCAGCCGTCGCCACATCCGGTATATTGCCGGGCATAGTCGGCATCCTGTTCATAATAGGTCTGGTCGCCAGCGCGTACGGAGCCGGAGGATCCGCATTGACTTCACTTACCACGTCTTTCACGGTCGATATTCTCGGCGCCATGAAAAAGGACGAAGCCGGCCTCACCAAGACCCGCAAGATGGTCCATGTCGGGATGGCTGTCCTGATGGCTTTGGTGATAATAGTGTTCAACAAGCTTTCCAACACCAGTGCCATCAATGCGGTCTATACCCTGGCGAGTTATACCTACGGACCTATCCTGGGAATGTTCGCCTTCGGCCTTGCATGCAAGAGGAAGGTCAGAGACAGGTTCGTCCCTGTGGTCGCGGTCGTTGCCCCTCTGTTGTGCCTCGTCCTGCAGTTGAATTCGGACAGATGGTTCGGCGGCTACAAGTTCAGTTATGAGATTCTGCTCATCAACGCCATATTGGTCATTATCGGTCTGTGTTGTCTGATAGAAAGGCGTCGATAGGTTTATGATTATATATTTGCAATGAAACTGATAGTTGAAAGCGGAGCCACCAAGACCGACTGGGTAGCGGTGTTCCCGGACAAGGAACCGGAAGGAATCAAAACTCCAGGGATCAACCTCGCTTCCATGAGTCCGGATATGATTGAGTCCGTCGTGATGCAGGCTGTCGACGAGTTCAAGGGCCTGGGAATAAGCGACGACTGCGTGGAAGAATTGTTCTTCTATGCCGCCGGACTGGTCGGGAAGGAAGGATCGGCAGTTCCGGACCTGGCCGTGGAACTGGACAAGGTGCTGAGCCGCTTTTTCCCCAGGACCAGGAAAGAGTATTCCTCAGACATGCTGTCTGCGGCAAGGGCTGTCTGCGGCCACAATCCCGGGATAGTCGCCATCCTTGGCACCGGATCCAATTCCTGCTTTTTCGATGGGGACAGGATAGTCAAGAATGTCCCCTCAGGAGGCTTCATCCTAGGTGACGAAGGAGGAGGCGCAAGGCTCGGGAAACTCTTCGTATCGGATTTCATCAAGGGCCTCGTGCCTGAGCCTGTTGCCGGGGATTTCGCGCGTGAGTTCGAGGTCGATTATCCTACGGTTGTAAAGAATGTCTATCGCGGCGGGGCTCCTTCCAAATATCTGGGCTCCTTCGCCCCGTGGATACTCGGGAAGTACGATTCCAGTGAATATGTCAAGAATCTCGTGGACAGGAACTTCCGGGATTTCATCGAAATCTACCTCAAGCAGTACGATATCCTTAAGTATCCGGTCGGAGTGGTCGGCGGCTTCGGTTATGCCAACAGGGCCATCCTTGAAAAGGTCGCCGCGGAGTACGGAGTAAAGTTTTCGGCCATCATTCCCGCCCCGATGGAGAGACTGGTGGACTATCATATGGGAAGATTATGAACGGAATGGACAGGACCACAGAGAAAGCCTCATTGTACGACCATCTCGACCTGATGTCGACCGGAGAGTTGCTTGAGGCTATAAACAATGAAGACAAGACCGTCCCTGCGGCAGTCACCAGGGCCATACCCATGATCGAGGAGTTGGTGGACGGGATCGTGGAGAGGGTCTCCGCCGGAGGAAGGGTGTTCTATCTCGGCGCCGGAACCAGCGGACGGCTGGGCATAGTGGACGCATCCGAAATTCCTCCGACTTACGGAGTATATGACGTATTCATCGGACTCATGGCAGGTGGAGACAAGGCCCTTCGGGTCGGTGTCGAGAATGCGGAGGATTCCCTGACGGATGGCTGGAAGGATATGCAGCCTTTTTCGCCCAATGAGCACGATGTGCTGGTGGGCATCGCGGCTTCAGGCACGACTCCCTATGTGATCGGAGCCCTGGAGACGGCCAGGAAACACGGCCTCCTGACCGGATGCATCACCTGTAACGAGGGCTCGCCTGTGGCGGCCGCCGCAGAGATACCGATAGTGGTGGTCGTCGGTCCCGAATTCGTCACCGGAAGCACCAGGATGAAGGCCGGGACAGCCCAGAAGCTTGTCCTGAACATGATTTCCACCGCTTCCATGATCCGCCTGGGTCATGTGAAGGGCAACAAGATGGTTGACATGCAGCTGACCAACCACAAACTGGTCGACCGGGGGACGCGGATGATAATGGACGAGACAGGGATCGATGACTATGATTATGCGCGCTCCCTGCTTCTGGAATATGGTTCAGTCAGGGCGGCGGTAGCTTCCTTGCAGTCGAAGACATTCAAGGCATGACGGTTCCCGAAAGATATCCTTCGAAGCTCCTCGAAGATGCGGTCCAGGCGATAGGTTCATTGCCGGGAGTGGGCAAGCGCAGCGCTTTGCGCCTTGCTCTCCACCTGCTCCGCCAGCCTGCCGAAAACGTACATCTCTTTGCCGAGTCTGTCGTGAAGCTCCGTGATGAGGCCAGGTACTGCAAGGTCTGCCGGATGATTTCCGACGATGAACTCTGCTCGATCTGTTCGGACAACCGTCGCGACCACAATACGATCTGTGTCGTGGAGAATGTCCGCGACGTGATGAGCATAGAGAACACCGGCCAGTTTCATGGCGTCTACCATGTGCTGGGCGGGATCATATCCCCGATCGCCGGGGTAGGGCCTTCCGACCTTACTATCTCGGCTCTCGTGGACCGTATAAAGGAGATGGTGTCTTCCGCAGCCGCCATTCCGTCCGAGGTGGAAGTGATCCTAGCCCTCAGCGGTGACGTGGAAGGGGAGACAACCTCATTCTACATCTTCCGTCAGATTTCCGGTTTCGGAATCAGGGTGTCATCCCTGGCTAGGGGGCTTGGTTTCGGCGATGACCTTGAATATGCTGACGAACTGACCCTCGGCCGTTCCATCATCGGCCGTCAACCGTTCAGGCCATGATTATCCTTCAGGCTATACTCCTGGCAGTTTCCCTCTGCGCAGACTGCTTCGCGGTTACGACTTGTTCCAGCGTTACGCTCAAGTCGGTGACATTGCGGAAAGTATTATTGATAGCGATCGTATTCGCAACGGTCCAGACCCTGCTGATGCTTATCGGCTGGCTGTTCGGTGACCTTTTCGTGGGATTCATCAGCAAGGCTGCAAGGTGGATCGGCTTCCTGTTGCTGCTGTATGTCGGCGGGTCCATGATCCTGGAGGGAATCAGGGGGAATGAGGAAGTACGTGACCTGAACGGAATCAAGAATGTGATAATCGGAGCGGTTGCGACAAGCATAGACGCTTTGGCTGTCGGAATCAGCATGTCGATGGCACAGGTCGGCGAGGATGCCCTTGCTTCCGACCATGCCCTGATGGTCAATACAATGATTGCAGACCATGTGGCTGTATTCATTGTGACGATGCTCTCGGTTTTCGCAGGAATGTACGGGGGCTACCGGGTGGGCCGGCGTTTCGGACGACCGGCCGAGATACTCGGGGGGCTGGTGCTCATCTGCATCGGGCTGGGGGTCCTGCTTGGAATCATCTGAATATCTTCGTATTTGGCTTTTAGGGATTTTTTATTACTTTTGCAAACTGACTTCTCCGTAATGTCAGGGGCGTAAAAGGCAAACCTAGAAGAATCTGGAAGGATATGATCGCGATCTTCTACAGACGGAATGGCAGACTGGTGGTCTCACAGTCCGAAACGGAGCTTTCCAAGCTGAACAGGGACGATGTACTATGGATCGATCTCCTCTCCCCGTCGGGTGAGGAGAAGCACACCGTAGACGATTTCCTTGGAGAAGAGATCCAGAGCCGTGCTCAGGCGGAGGAGATCGAGAGCTCTTCAAGGTATTCGGAGACTGAGAACGCCATATTCGCGAATACCAACTTCCTTATGCCTGGCCCCGAGGATTATTCGATGGAGGCGGTTTCATTCACTTTCGTCGACAATTGCCTCACTACCTTGCGTGACGTACCGCTCCGTTCATTCACTGAACTGCAGAGGAGGATAATCGCAAAGCCCCATCTGTTCCTGAACGGCTACAGCGTGTTCGTAAGCATAATGGACCAGCGAGTCGACCTGGATGCCGACATGATCGAGCTGATGAGCAAGGAAATCGCCCAGTACAGCAAGAGAATCAACCAGCAGGAGGATATCAATGAGGATTTCCTCTTGGATATCAATCAGTTGCAGGAGAATACGATGATAGTCCGCGAGAACATCATCGACAAGCAGCGCCTGATCTCGAACATGATCAAGAGCGACAAGTATCCTCCTGAGCTGCAGTCCCGTTTCAACGTCATCCTCCAGGACATCACCTCCCTGATCAATCACGCCAATTTCAGTTTCGAAAGGCTGGAGTACCTGCAGGAAACCGTCCTGGGCCTTATCAACCTGGACCAGAACAACATAATGAAGATATTCACCCTGGTGTCGGTGCTTCTCATGCCTCCGACACTGGTTGCCAGCTTCTATGGAATGAACGTGCCTCTTCCGTTCATGGAAAAGGGCTGGGCATGGTTCGCATTGCTGCTTTTCATGGGCCTTCTCGTGGCGGTGGTCCTTTACATCTTCCGGAAGAAGAAAATGTTTTGATTTTCAGATATTTTTCTCTAATTTTGCGAGCCTTTTGACAGGGCTCGCTTTTTTGTGATTCCCTGTAGGGCGAAAAAATATTGTTAAACAACTAGTTATCTTATCATTACCATTATGGCAGAAGAAACAAAGAAAACTTTCGCGAACGCCTCAGTCGCTCCCGCAGATTTCGATTGGGAAGCTTTCGAAGGCAGCTCAGAGATCTACGGACAGAACGACAGGAAGGAGATCGAAGAGGCTTACGACCAGACACTCTCGAAGATTGTCGAGAATGAAGTGGTCGAAGGCACAGTTACAGCCATCTCCAAGAGAGAGGTTATCGTAAACATAGGCTACAAGAGCGAGGGTGTCATCCAGGCTCCCGAGTTCCGCTACAACCCCGACCTCAAGGTCGGTGACAAGGTGGAGGTCTATGTCGAGTCCGCTGAGGACAGGAAGGGTCAGCTTATCCTTTCCCACAAGAAGGCACGTGCCCTCAAGTCCTGGGACCGCGTAAACGAGGCCTGCAACAACGACGAGATCGTCAAGGGCTTCATCAAGACCCGCACCAAGGGCGGTATGATCGTCGACGTATTCGGAATCGAGGCATTCCTCCCCGGTTCACAGATCGACATCAAGCCCATCCGTGACTACGACGCCTACGTCAACCAGACCATGGACTTCAAGATCGTCAAGATCAACCAGGAGTTCCGCAACGTCGTCGTTTCGCACAAGGCTCTCCTCGAGGCTGAGCAGGAGGCCCGCAGGGCCGAGCTCATCAGCAAGCTCGAGAAGGGACAGATCCTTGAAGGAACCGTCAAGAATATCACCAACTACGGCGTATTCGTCGACCTCGGCGGTGTTGACGGTCTCATCCACATCACTGACCTCAGCTGGGGCAGGATCGACAATCCGGAGGAGGTCGTCTCCCTCGACGAAAAGATCAAGGTCGTCGTCAAGGAGTTCGATCCCAACCAGAAGAGGATCGCCCTCGGTTACAAGCAGCTTACTCCTCACCCGTGGGACAACCTCGACCAGAACATCAAGGTCGGAGACACTGTCAAGGGAAAGGTCGTCCTCATCGCCGACTATGGCGCATTCGTGGAGATCGAGCCCGGTGTCGAGGGTCTTATCCATGTTTCCGAAATGTCCTGGTCTCCCAGGCTGCATAGCGCCCAGGAGTTCCTCAAGGTCGGAGACGAGGTTGAGGCTCAGGTCCTTTCCATCGACCGTGAGAACAGGAAGATGTCTCTCGGTCTGAAGCAGCTCACCCCCAACCCTTGGGAGAGCATCCGTGACAAATATCCTGTCGGCTCCACCCACAAGGCAGTCGTCCGCAACATCACCAACTTCGGTGTGTTCGCAGAGCCTGAGGACGGTGTCGAAGGACTTATCCACATCAGCGACCTCAGCTGGAACAAGATCAAGCATCCTTCAGAGCTGGTCGCTCCCGGCGATGAGATCGACGTTGTCATCCTCGACTTCGACGAGGCCAACCACAAGCTCAGCCTTGGTCACAAGCAGCTCACTCCCAACCCTTGGGATGCCATCGAGCAGAAGTACGCTGTCGGTTCTACCGTGGAAGGTACAATCACCTCCCTCACCGACAAGGGTGCCAACATCAAGCTTGAAGGTGACGATGAAGGCTTCGCTTTCACCCGCGACCTCATCAAGGAAGACGGCAAGCCCGCAGTTGCCGGCGAGACCCTTCCGTTCAAGGTTGTCGAACTCCGCAGGAGCACCCGCAGGATCCTTCTTTCCCATGTGAGGACTTACAGCGAGGCCAAGCAGGAGAAGGTTGCCGCCGAGGCAGACAACACCAAGAGGGCCGTCAAGAAGATCAACTCCAACCTGGAGAAGACCACCCTCGGTGACATCGATGCTCTCGCAGCCCTTAAGGAGAAACTTGAGAAAGGCGAGTAATTCATGGATTTCACTTTGACGGTGCTGGGCACGGCTTCGGCCAAACCCGTCATCGGAAGACAGCAGAGCGCCCAGGTACTTTCCGTACACGGGCGCTCTTTCTTGATAGACTGCGGAGAAGGTGTCCAGATGCGCCTGCAGCAGTGCCGGCTGTCTCCGATGAAGATCGATTCGATATTCATTTCCCACATCCACGGTGACCATGTCTTCGGGCTTCCGGGACTGCTTTCCACCATGGGAATGCTTTCGCGTACCCAGCCGTTGAATATCTATGCACCCGCCAACTTCGGTCCGTTGCTGAAATTCTTCCTCTCATATTACGGAGAAGGTATCGCCTTCGAGATCCGGCACGTCCCGTTGACAATGAAGGAGCCTTCGGTCGTGTATGAGACCAAGTCGCTCGAGGTTTCGGCTTTCCCGCTCAATCACGGGATCGAGACCTTAGGCTTCCTGTTCCGGGAGAAGGAACCCCAGTACAATGTCAGGAAGTGGAAGATCGATGAATATGGCCTGACGCTGGCTGAGATCGGCGCCGTCAAGAGGGGAGAGGATGTGGTGCGCGTGGCTCCTGACGGATCTTCACTTGTCCTGCCACTGGCAGAACTGGGCTACATGCCTTATCAGGCTCGTTCGTATGCCTACTGTTCGGATACCGCACCATTCCCGGAAGAGGCTTCGTGGGTACACGGGGTGGACATCCTCTATCACGAAGCGACCTATCTCGAGGAACTCTCCGAAATGGCTGCCGCACGTCATCATTCCACTACCCTCCAGGCGGCCCGCTGCGCTTTGGAGGCCGGTGCCGGGAAACTGGTTATCGGACATTATTCATCCCGGGGCCAGGACATCGCTTCGTATGAAGCCGAGTGCCGTTCCATGTTCCCTTCGACTTTCGCCGCCTCCGACCTCGACGTCTTCGACGTGCCGCTGGATAAGGTGGAACCCTGAACCTTGTGACGGGGCGTATTTCGCCGAAAAATGCTATATTTACAAGGATGAAGAAGATTGTTTCCATATTAGTCCTCGTCCTGGGAGCATTGACGGCCTTCGCGCAGGTGCCCCAGATTGAGAAATATGTGTCAGATTGGGCGCCGACTGCGGTGCGGGAGATGTACCGGAGCGGGGTGCCGGCAAGCATCACGCTTGCGCAGGGCATACTTGAGTCCCGTTACGGCCTTTCGCCCCTGGCCGCAAACGGCAACAATCATTTCGGGATAAAGTGCCACAAGGATTGGACTGGTAAGAAACAGTTTCACGACGATGATGAGAAAGGGGAGTGCTTCCGGGTATATGACAATGCCGACGAGTCTTTCCGCGACCATTCCGATTTCCTGCGTTATCGTGACCGTTACAAGTTCCTCTTTGAGTTCGAGACGACTGATTACAAGTCATGGGCGAACGGCCTGAAGAAGGCCGGTTATGCCACCGATCCTGGCTATCCGGACAAGCTGATCAAATACATTGAGGATTACAATCTCAGTAAGTATGACACCATGTCTCTGGCCGAGGCAGAAAGGCTTCTGGATACCCAGGAGACGGTAGGTGCCTCTGCCGTTCAGCAGACTCATGACGGTAATAACGACCGGTCCCTGAACAAAGGCAACGACAGGTCCCAGAGCGCCGTCGAAGGGCCGTCCAAGGCCGGAATCAAGGCTGCGAAAAAGGCTGAAAAGAAGGCCGTAAAGGCAGCACGGAGGGCCAGGAAACATTCTTCCGCTGAGGAGGATGACGAACTGACGGGAAAGATTCCCGATTCTCCGCTGTCTCTCGAGGAACCCAAGAAGATTGACAGGAACCAGCTTGAAGAATTCAAGTTCTCGCTGACCAGGGAGGCATATTCGAAGAACGGCGTACCGTTCGTTACTTCAATGGATGGCGAGACGTATTCCAGTATTGCCTCCAGGTACGGCCTGTTCCTTAAGGAACTCCTGAAATTCAACGACTTGACCGCTCCGCAGGAACTGGCTCCCGGTACGGTCGTATACCTCCAGGCCAAGAAGAGCCAGAGTGAGAAAGGACTTGACAAATACATCGTGGATGAGGACGGACAGTCGCTCCGGGATATCTGCCAGAGATTCGGGGTGAAGATGTCCAGCGTCTGCAAGATGAACGGAATAACTCCCGGATATGTACTTCGCGAGGGCGATACGATCGTTCTCCGCGGCAAAAAGAAGAAATGATCATGAAGACTTGGAAACTCGCTGCACTTATCGCAGCACTCGTCGCAATAGTAGCCGTAGGCATATTCGGAGGAAGATGGTATGGTGACAACCGCAAGTCCAACTTCTCGAAGGATACGGAATTGTTCGTGTATCCCGGGATGGAGGCTTCCCTATTGCTGAAAGCCATCCCTGACAGCGTGGTGCTTAGGCGCAGGAGCCTCGAGAGGGTGATGCGCGACCTCCCGCCCGAGCAGATCAGGCCGGGCCATTATGTGATCGAAAAAGGAAAACCGAGCATTTATGTTCCCAGGATGATCAGGGCTGGATGGCAGACGCCGGTGAAACTGGTGCTCTCCGGAACGATGAGGCAGAAAGGCGGAATCGCCAGGAAGATATCCAATCAGATGATGATGGATTCCTCAGAGGTCGCTGCGGCTCTGGATGACCGCGACCTTCTCGCCACCTACGGTTTCAACCCCACGAATGTCTTTTCTCTGATCATGCCGGACACCTACGAGGTCTATTGGACGGATCCGATGAAGGTCGTACTGGACAAGCAGAAGGCCGCTTATGATGCTTTCTGGACTGAGGAGAATCTCAAGAAGGCGGCTGCCCAGGGCCTTTCGCAGAAGGAAGTCTCTGTGGTTGCTTCGATTGTCAAGGCCGAATCCAACCATGAACCTGAATACCCTTCCATCGCCGGAGTGTACTTGAACCGGCTTCACCAGGGTATGAAACTGCAGGCTGACCCTACCGTGGCTTTCTGCTTCGACTATACGCTGAACAGGGTTCTGTACAAGCATCTCGAGGTGGATTCGCCATACAACACATACCGCTATGAAGGCCTTCCTCCCGGGCCGATATGCGTACCTGACAGGGCAAGCCTGGAAGCCGTGCTGAATCCGGACCGGCATGGCTACCTGTTCTTCTGCGCCAGTGCGGCCATGGACGGGACGCATAAGTTTGCCGTGACTGCGGCAGAGCACGGACGCAACGCCCGTGAATTCCAAAGGGCTCTCGATGCCCGGAGATCCTCGAGATAGCTTTGGGGGTTCGTGTTTTTTTTGTAATTTCGTAGGAAAGACGAACTATATCATGGATGTAATCCGGCAGAAATTTCCCCAGTTCGATGAGGCCGGACAGGCATTGATCGGGAAGGCTTACAAGATTGCTGAGGCCGCTCTCTCCGGTAAGACCAGGGAGAATGGCAGACCGTTCCTGGACCATCCGATGAAGACGGCGCTGATCGCTACGGATGAAATCGGCCTTCCGGCGGAATGTGCAGCTGCGGTATTCCTTCACGAAGCGATGAGGATGGGCCCTTCGACAGGCTCAGGGACCGGAGGTGTTGGCTCTGGGACCGTTGAGGAGCGGTTGGAGAGCTTGTCGAACCAACCGTATGACTTCCCTGAGGATGTCCGCGCCATGGTGGACGGCCTGAACAAGATAGCTACCATCAAGCCGAAGGACACCCGCCTCGAGGCCGAGAATTACAAGAAACTGATCGTCCAGTATTCCACGGACCCGAGGGTAACCGTGCTGAAACTGGCGGACAGGCTTGAAGTGATGAGAAGCCTGGACATATTCCCGAAGAATTCCAGGGACAACAAGATCCTCGAGACCTTGATGCTCTATATCCCTCTGGCCCACCAGCTTGGTCTTTACAACATCAAGCGTGAGATGGAGGATATCTATTTCCGCTATACGGAACCTGTTGAGTACAGGGCGATTACCAACAAGCTTAAGGCTACTGAGCGGGACCGTGAGAGGCTGATGATGGAATTCATCCAGCCGCTCAAGGAAGAGCTTTCCAGGGAGGGGATCAAATACAAGCTGAAGGTCAGGACGAAGGCTGCATATTCAATCTGGATGAAGATGCAGAAGCAGAAGGTGCCTTTCGAGGGAGTCTTCGATGTCTTTGCCATCCGTTTCATAATAGATTGCGACCAGGATTCCAAGGTGGAGAAGGATCTCTGCTGGAAGGTCTTCTCATATGTTACCAAGGAATACGAACAGGATACCACCAGACTGCGTGACTGGATCACCAATCCGAAGCCGAACGGCTATGAGTCCCTGCATATCACCGTAAAGAACAGCCGCGGGGCCTACATCGAGGTCCAGATCAGGACCAAGCGCATGGATGATGAGGCTGAGAACGGCCAGGCATCCCACTGGGCGTACAAGGGTGTCAAGCACGAAGAGCAGATGGACAAATGGCTTGTCTCAGTCCGCTACGCCCTTGAGCATCCCAGCAATGGAGGCTCCGAAGACCTTCCCCAGCCGCCTTCCAGGGAGATATTCGTATTCACTCCCTCCGGTGAGTTGAGGATACTGTCGGCCGGAGCGACCGTCCTTGACTTCGCATTCGACATCCATACCGGGCTCGGAGTCAGATGTACCGGTGGAAAGGTCAACGGTAAGGCGGTATCCATCAGGGAGAAGCTAAAGACCGGAGACGTGGTCGAAATCATGTCCGGGAAGAACCAGAAACCATCTCCTGACTGGTTGAATTTCGTGGTGACTTCCAAGGCGAGGAGCAGGATCAAGAAGGAACTCGACGCTGAGGAATTCAAGAAGGCGGCCCAGGGGCGTGAGCTCCTCGGAAGACGCCTGAAGAACTGGAAACTTGAGTTCACGGACGAGATGGTGTCGGAGTTCCTCAAGAAACGCAAGATTCCCACGCAGAACTCTTTCTATGCTTCCATCGCTGATTCGGTCATAGATGTCAACGAGGTCAAGAACTTCATCCAGGACCACGACAAGAACGCTGCACTTGCAGTGGATGCCGCCAAGGAGGCTGAAGCGGCAAGGATCGAAGCCAGGTCGGATGAATGGGTGAACCGCCAGGGTTCGGACGACATACTGGTGTTGAATGCAAAGGACCTGAAGAACCTGGACTATAAGATGGCCAAGTGCTGCCACCCGGTATTCGGAGACGATGTTTTCGGATTCGTTACCAGGACCGAGGGAATCAAGATACATCGTATTTCCTGCCCGAATGCTTCACGGCTGATCAGCACGTATCCCTACAGGATCCAGAAAGTAAGATGGGCGGAAACCCCTTCCGGAGGCAGTTTCCAGAGCTCTATAAAGGTCGTGGCAGGGATAGAGCCCTCTGTCATCGGGGATATCACGACCGTTGTCAGCAATTTCAAGGCATCACTTCGGACTTTCAACGTTGCTGAGAACCATAGGGGAGGGACATATGAGATTACCATGAGGATCTCCGTTCCTTCCAATATGGAGTTGGACAAGATCATCTCCAGATTGAAGGTCCTGCCCCATGTGGTGAAGGTTTCCAGGCAGTAGGCTTTCAAAGTTTGCTTTCCTCACTAATAATCCCTACATTTGTTTGTTATATTTGAAATCATTCAAATATAAAGGGGATCCGTGACACCGCTCTGGGACCAGGAGCAGGACTGAAGCCGGAATCAGAAAGTCCGGCGGATCCGGCCTCGTTCGGCGGAACAGTTGTTATCTGACTGCCGAAAGGGGTTTTCATACCCGGTAAGTAATAAAACAATCAATACAGATGAAAGCTTTAAACAACCTAACCATGGCCGTACTGGCGGCCGCCTTGCTCTGGAGTTGCGCTACTCCGACCAATATCGCGTATTTCCAGGATATGGAAGAGAGCCAGGTACTGCAGAACCAGAAAGTAACCCCAATCAGGCTCAAACCGATGGACCAGGTTTCGATCATCGTGAATACCCGTGTCCCGGAAGTTACGGCAATGTTCAATATGCCTTACTACACCAACAGGATAGGTGAGACACAGTCCCTGACATCCGCTTCGGGCACTAACTACTCCCTTTCTGCCAGCAACATTTCAGGCTACACCCTTGATGCTGACGGGAATATCGATTTCCCTGTTCTGGGCAAGATCAACCTGGCAGGGAAGACCAGGGAAGAAGCCGCTAACTACATCAAGGAACTTATCGTCGCCAGCAAGCAGACAAAAGAAGCTGTTGTGACGGTCGAATTCATGAATCTTGGTTTTTCCGTCCTTGGCGAGGTAACCCGTCCTGGACGCTACAAAATTGACCGGGACAGATTCACGATTTTTGATGCACTGGGGCTTGCCGGTGACCTTACGATCAACGGCCAGAGGGAGAACGTTACCCTTGTGCGTCATAACGGACAGGCTGACGAAGTCTTCAAGTTGAACCTGCTGGATGCCGGTCAGCTTTATTCTTCTCCTGCTTTCTATGTGCAGCAGGGAGACATGATCTATGTCCTGCCCAATGAAAAGAGGGTGAGGGAATCCACAGTCAACGGCAATACAGTACGTTCCAGTTCATTCTGGATCTCGCTGGCCTCCCTTACGACTTCTGTCATAGTACTCATGTCCAACCTGAGTTCCCATTCTTCCTCCAAATAGTACTCGAATATGGAAACACGCAATATCAACACCCAAAACGTATCCCAGAGGGAGGAACCTCTCAGTATCAAAGATATTTGGACCTTGTGCGTGAGCCACTGGCTCTGGTTCGCGATAGCGGTCGCGGCATGTCTTCTTATAGCTGCAGTTTATATTTACAAGACGGTACCTGTATACTCCAGAAGCGCTTCTGTGCTCATAAAGGAGGATTCCAAGGGTCGCTCAGTATCTGCAGACATTACCTCGGCTTTTTCAGATCTTGGTTTCGGCCAGACCAAGGTCAATGTCAATAACGAAATTGTCAATTTCAAGTCTCCGGACCTGATGCTTCAGGTTGTCAAGAACTTGAACCTCAATATCAATTATACGAGGAGTGGCCGTGCCCATGACTGGACCTTATATGCAGTTTCGTTGCCTGTAAATATTGAGTTTCTTACTCTCAATGATAATGCTTCTGCCGCTCTGACAATTACTCCAAAGGATTCATCGGAGGTATATCTTTCCGATTTTACACTCAAGAAACAAAAACTATCAGCAAAAAAGATACTTGCCCACGTGGGAGATACCGTTCAGACTCCTGTCGGAGATGTAAAGGTCTCCAGGACGATATTTGCTGATGATATCGATTTCGTTTTCCCAATAAAAGTCTCTCGAACTGGACTTATATCAACGGCTCGTTATTATGCAAGTAAGCTTAGTGCAACTCTCAACGGCAAAAATACGACCGTCATTGATCTTGCTATTAATGATGATGAACCGCGTCGGGCAGAGGAGATTCTGCAGATGGTAATAAACGTTTACAACGAGAACTGGATTAAGGATAAGAACCAGATTACTACCAGCACCAACGAGTTCATTGCTGAACGTCTCCGTGTTATTGAAGACGAACTTGGTGACGTGGACAAATCCATCACCAAATACCAGAGTGAGACCATGATGCCGGATGTAGGCGCGGCCGCAACGATGGAGATGCAGCTTAGTGCCGAGGCGGGTAAACACATCATGGAACTTAACAACCAGCTTTCCATTGCCAGGCATCTGCAGACTGAGATCCGGAATGCCGGCCCCAGCTCCCTTATCCCAGCCAATGTCGGAATCAGTGACCCTACGGTCAATTCCCTCGTGAACCAATTTAATACCACTATGCTTCAACGCAATCGTCTGGCAGAGAACAGTTCTGAAGAGAACTATCTGGTACTGGACATGGATAACCAACTCTCAGCGTTGAAGTCTTCGATTCTGTCTTCCATCGACAACTATATCGTTGGCCTCAATACCCAGATGGGATCATCCCGTGCCGCTCAGGGCAGGGCCAATGCAAGGGTATCCAACGCTCCTCTACAGGCAGGAAGGTTGCTCTCTGATGAGCGTCAGCAGAAGGTAAAGGAGGCACTGTACCTCTTCTTGCTCCAGAAACGTGAGGAGAATGAACTTTCGCAGGCTTTTACTGCATATACAACACGCGTAGTCGTTTCTCCTAGCGGGAGTAATATCCCTATTGCACCAAATAAGAAGATGATTCTTATGCTCGCACTGCTTCTGGGACTTGCCATCCCATTCGCCATACTTTACTTAAGGGAGATTTTTAATACAACTGTGCGAGGCAGGAAAGATCTCGAGAACCTAACTTCTCCTTTCCTTGGTGAGCTTCCTACAATGCATACGGACCAAAAGAAGTTCTTTAAACGAAAGCAGATTTCAGACAGCCCGGAGGACAGGAAGATCGTTGTCAAACCCCAGAACAGGAACATGATAAACGAGGCTTTCCGAGTGGTGAGGACCAACCTCGAGTTCATGAGAGGGAAGGATAATACCTCTAAGATAATCATGTTCACATCGATGAATGTTGGTTCTGGAAAGACGTTCTCATCCATCAACCTTGCTACTGCTCTTACCATCAAGGGAAAGAAGGTTATCGTCATCGACCTTGACCTCCGTAAACGTTCCTTGAGTGTTTTTGCAGGCCAGCCGAAAGTTGGTGTCTCCGATTATCTTAGCGGCCGGGCATCTGACTACAAGAGCCTGATCGTTCATAACGTGGGAGAGAATCCCCTTGATGTCCTTCCTGTCGGCACCATGCCTCCGAATCCTGCTGAACTTTTGGCTGAGCCTGCTCTCGGTAAGATGCTCGAGGAGTTGAAGAAGGAGTATGAATACATATTCCTGGACTGCCCGCCTGTGGAGATCGTGACAGATGCTGATATCATCGCTCCGCTTGCCGATATGACGATCTTTGTAATCCGTGCAGGCCTGCTCGAAAGAAGCATGCTACCTCAGATTGACAAGTACTATACCGACCGCAAGTACAACAATATCTCTCTCCTGCTCAATGGAACAGAAGGTTCAGGCCGTTATGGTTACAAGTACGGATACCGTTATGGCTACAAGTATGGCTACAAGAGTAGCTACGGCTACGGCTACGACAAGGACGAAGAATAATATTCGGGAATCATGAAGATCGCTGTTGCAGGAACCGGATATGTAGGCCTGAGCCTGGCCACTTTATTAGCCCGCCGGCATGAGGTGGTTGCAGTGGATGTGGTCCAGGAAAAGGTCGAAAAGATCAATCGCAGGGAGTCGCCGATACAGGACGAATACTTGGAGAAGTATTTTGTCGAAGAACCACTGAATCTTACGGCGACTCTTGACTGTCGTACTGCATATAAGGCAGCCGATTTTGTCATAATCTCGACTCCGACCAACTATGATCCCAAGAAGAACTTCTTCGATACCTCTCATGTCGAAGAAGTGATTGAGTTGGTGCTGGAGGTCAACCCTGATGCGGTGATGGTGATAAAGTCAACAGTTCCGGTCGGGTACACCAAGTCTGCGATCGAGCGGTTCTCATATCGTGAGAGGCTTACTGATGGTAGCTTCAGGGTAGTACGCCCGAAGATACTCTTTTCTCCGGAGTTCCTTCGTGAGTCCAAGGCCCTGTACGACAACCTGTATCCTTCCCGCATTATCGTAGGGTATGACTCGGTCCCTGAGCAAGGTCCCTCGGTCCCTGAGCTTGTCGAAGGGCTTGCTGAAGTGGCCGGTACCTTCGCTTCCATCCTTAAGGACGCCTCCCTGAAGCCGGATGTCCCTGTCCTGATCATGGGCTCAACCGAGGCTGAGGCGGTAAAATTGTTTGCCAATACCTTCCTTGCATTGAGGGTCAGCTATTTCAACGAGCTGGACACATATTCCGAAATGAAAGGCCTGGATACGCAAGCTATCATTGAGGGAGTGTGCCTTGATCCGAGAATCGGCAGTCACTACAATAATCCTTCTTTCGGCTATGGTGGTTACTGCCTTCCCAAGGATACAAAGCAGTTGCTGGCCAATTTCAATGATGTGCCGGAGAATCTGATCAAGGCCATAGTCGAGAGCAACCGGACCCGCAAGGACTATATCGCTGACCGTGTCCTGGAAAAAGCCGGCTATTATACGGCTTCCAGTGCATATGATTCGTCGAGGGAAAGGGAAGTTACCGTCGGTGTATTCAGGCTGACCATGAAGTCCAACTCGGACAATTTCCGTCAGTCTGCAATCCAGGGCATCATGAAGCGGATCAAGGCCAAAGGGGCCAAGGTTATTGTTTACGAGCCAACTCTGGAGAATGGCATAACCTTCTTCGGAAGCCGCGTGGTCAACGATCTCGATGAGTTTAAGCGCCTTTCCGATTCCATCATCGCCAACAGGTACGATCCTGCCCTGGATGATGTGGCGGAAAAGGTATACACAAGGGATATTTTCAGAAGAGATTAATAATATGTTCAATTTAATACAATTACCTTACAATCTAGATGCTCTTGAGCCTGTTATCAGTGCCAGGACGCTGGAGTTCCATCACGGAAAGCACCTGAAGGGGTATGTTGACAACCTGAACAAGCTGGTTGTCGGGACAAAGTGGGAGGAACTCTGTCATTCTGAGCTCAGCGAAGAATCTGTGCTGGCGGAGATCGTCCGTAACTCCGACGGAGCCATATTCAACAACGCCGGCCAGATACTGAATCACAACATGTATTTCCAGCAGTTCGCCCCTGTATCGGTCCCTGAGCTTGTCGAAGGGCCGCTCATGAAACAAATAATAAAGCAGTGGGGCTCTCTCGAAGCCTTCCAGACAGAATTTGTCGCTAAAGGCGTCGGTCTTTTCGGATCCGGCTGGGTCTGGCTTTCTGCTGACAAGGACGGATCACTTGTCATTACCCAGGACCCCGGAGCATCAAATCCGGTTGTCAAGGGCCTCAAGCCCATTCTGACTTTTGATGTTTGGGAGCACGCCTACTACCTCGACTGGCAGAACCGCCGTGCTGACCACCTCTCTGCCCTCTGGCGGATTGTTAATTGGGATGTTGTGGAGTTGAGGTATAAGAGATAATGGTTAGAATGTCGGCCTGTCACGCCGGAGGTCGAGGGTTGTATATTTAGAAAAGTTGTTATGAAGAAAGTAATGCTGGTGTTCGGGACCCGGCCGGAGGCGATCAAGATGTGCCCTCTGGTAAAGGAGTTCCAGAAGCATGGTGAAGAGTTTGAGACGATAGTATGTGTGACGGGACAGCATCGGGAGATGCTGGACCAGGTGCTGAAGATATTCGAAGTCATACCGGACTATGATTTGAATATCATGAAGCAGGGGCAGGATCTCTATGACGTGACTGCCAGGGTACTGACAGGTATGAGAGAGGTCCTGAAGGAGGCTAAGCCTGATGTGGTCCTGGTGCATGGAGACACTACAACCTCCACTGCTGCGGCTCTAGCCGCTTTCTATCAGCAAATTCCTGTCGGTCATGTCGAGGCAGGACTCAGGACACACAACATATACAGTCCATGGCCGGAGGAAATGAACCGTCAGATTACCGGCCGTATCGCTACATATGATTTCGCCCCGACCCCGCTCAGCCGTCAGAACCTTCTGGATGAGGGAGTTTCCGACGATAAGATCACCGTCACCGGCAACACGGTCATTGACGCTCTTCAGATGGTTGTCTCCAAGATGCAAGTCAATCCGGAACTCGAAGGAGCCATCAGGGCGAAACTCTACCGCTGTGGATATGATGTTAACCGCGAACGCCGCCTGGTCCTCATTACCGGCCACCGCCGCGAGAACTTCGGCGAGGGCTTCATCTCCATGTGCACGGCCATCAAGGACTTGACGAAGAAATATCCCGACGTGGACTTTGTCTACCCTATGCACCTTAACCCGAATGTGCGCAAGCCAATTCACGAAGTCTTCGGCGAGAACCTGGACAATCTCGGGAATATGTTCTTCATCGAACCTTTGGAGTACTTGGAGTTTGTCTATCTGATGAGCAAGTCTTTCATTGTCCTTACTGACAGCGGCGGCATCCAGGAGGAGGCTCCTGGACTCGGCAAACCGGTCCTTGTGATGCGTGACACCACCGAGCGCCCCGAGGCCCTTGATGCAGGTACTGTCAAGCTTGTGGGAACGGACTACGACAAGATCGTAGGAGAGGTCTCTACCTTGCTCAATGATTCCGAGGCTTACGAGAAGATGTCTCAAGCAGTTAACCCCTACGGCGACGGCCTCGCCTGCGGCAGGATAGTGGATGTGCTGAGATGGTAGAGGCTTATAAAGAATTATGATGACTATAGTTGCTATCACTACGGAACTTGTTGATGCGAGTTTGAGTGTAACGATAGAATTGAATCGTTGAGGAGGAATCTGAATCATTATTTGTATTTAGAACGATATGCGTATTCCTGTCCTGAAATCATTGGCTGACCCCCATTTATTAGTATTCAGTTCGTTCCCGGATTTTGCGGACAATACCTACGCCTTCTACCTTTTTCTTGAGAATAATAGATATTGGGAGAAGTTTAAGCTTGTATGGCTGGTTGAGAAGGTGACAGAGTCGATAAGAGTGAGAGTTAAAGAGAATCACTTTCACTGTAAGGTTATTAAAAAGAAGTCGATACTTGGGGTATTCGCTTTTATGAGGTGTCGGCATTTTTTTTCATCTCATGGAGGATTCCGACTTTTTGATACTTCAGCAGTTCCTGCGAAATATGTTAGTCTCTGGCATGGGATGCCATTGAAAAGGATCGGCCGCCTGTTATATGATGATTATGATTTTAAGCCAAATATAACAATAGCTTCCAGCACGGCATTCCAAAAGATTATGTCTGATTGTTTTGACCTATCAATAGAGAAAGTAGTGGTTACCGGGCAACCAAGATGTGACATGATGTCAAATAAGACAGAATTCTTTAAGAACAGAGGAATTGAGCTAACGGACTATTCCAAAGTAGGTATATGGATGCCTACTTTTCGAGTATCAATTGCTGGTGACATAAGGCAGGACGGATCTTATCAAGAGGGGAATGTCTCTTTTCTCACAAAGGAGAATATCATGCAATTAGATAATTACCTCAGAAAAAAGAATGTATTATTGTTGCTAAAGATTCATCCGATGGATGTGCTTCAGAATTACGATTTCCCTAACTATTCCAATATTGTAGTAATTAAACCTCGTGAGGCTGATTCCGAGTTGTATCCAATTCTTGGAAAATGCGATTTCCTTTTGACAGATTACTCATCCGTATATATAGATTATGAGGTTCTTTCCCGACCGATAGGATTCGTCATGGACGATTTGGATGAATACTCTGCCAGCAGAGGTTTCTGTTTTGAACACATTGAGGATGTAATGCCTGGGCGGTTGTTGACAAATTTGGAAGAGATGGAAAACTTTATTGACAAACCTGAAGTTGAGAGTTGTCCAGTACGGTTGAATGAGTATCATGATTTCAATTCCAGTAAACGATTAGCTGACTATTTAATGCTATAGATTTTTGATTATGAAAAGAGTTATAACTTACGGAACTTATGATATGCTTCACTATGGACATATCAATCTTCTACGTCGTGCGAAAGCGCTGGGAGACTATCTGATAGTTGCTCTCTCAACTGATGAGTTTAATTGGAATGAGAAGCAGAAAAAGTGTTACTTCCCTTATGAACAAAGGAAGGCTATACTCGAGGCTATCAGGTATGTAGATCTTGTTATCCCTGAGACTAATTGGGCTCAGAAGAGAACTGATATCCATGATTACGATGTGGACATCTTTGTGATGGGGGATGATTGGGAAGGTAAATTCGACTTCTTGAAGGAGGAAGGATGTGAAGTAGTATACCTCCCTAGAACTCCTGAGATCAGCACGACCAAGATTAAGAATGATTTGAATAATAAGTAGTCAGTCAATAATTGGAAAAAGTTAAGAATCTTTCGCGTTTTTATATACATATCATCATATTGATGATGTGTACATTTTCTTGTTCAAGTCATTCAATTAAAGACAATTCCGTTGACGATCCTCTCAAATCCAGCAAATATGATTTAGTAAAGATTATAGCTCACAGGGGCTTTTGGAGAGCGGATCAATCATCACCAACTGCAAACTCAATTGCTTCACTTAAAAGTGCTCAAGAGTACCATCTATGGGGGAGTGAATTCGACGTTCAAATGACAGCTGATTCGGTTCCGATTGTTTTCCATGATGATGATATAGAAGGATTGTCGATTATTCAGACTCCTTTATCATCTTTTGATGATATTAGATTATCAAATGGAGAAAAGATACCTACACTAGATCAGTTCTTATCCGTAGCAGCAAAGGAAAGTGAATTAGTCCTTGTGATGGAGTTAAAGTGGCAACGTTCGGTTCAAAGGGACTACCTTCTTGTTGACAAGTGCTTGGAACTATTAGATAAGTATAAACTTCTTTCACCTAATAGAGTGGTTTTCATTTCTTTTAGTACAGACATTTGTGAGCGTATCGCCGAATTACTCCCAGAATTTACTGTTCAAGCTTTGTTTTCCAATAAGTCCTTGCAAGAAGTGGTTACAATGGGGTTAAAAGGCATTGATTATTATCAAGATATCTTTCTTTCAGAACCTTCAATAATTGAAGAAGCCCACAAATTTAATTTAGGAGTGAATGTATGGACAGTAAATGATCTAGATATCGTTGACACCCTTATTTCGTATGGAATAGATTATATAACTACTGATGATCCATTAGGTTTGAGGTTACATATGATAGAACTCTCTAAGTAGTTTTATTTTATTGGGATACTATGAGTTTCAGGCTAGTATATAATAGTATCAAGCAAAATTCTTTGTTTAAGGATTCTTTTTGGGCTGTGGCAGGAAATGGGTTCGGTAATTTCCTTCTTCTGGTTTCTGGAATATTGATTGCAAGAATTCTGCAGAAGGATTTATATGGAGCTTATGGCCTTGTTAAGACCACGATGTTCTATGTGGCAGCGTTTTCTACATTTGGTTTAGGTTATACATCAACAAAATTTATTGCGGAATATGTTCAGAAAGATGATACTAAGTTGCGGAATATCGCCATATCATCAATCAAGATAACATTATTGACGAGTATCACATTATGCCTTCTGTTGTTTTTGTTTGCTAACAGGTTAGCGGGCTTCGTCAATCATCCTGAACTGTCTTCTTCTTTTCGATATCTCGGCGCTATCATCATATGTCGGGCCTTAAGTACTGTCGGAGCAGGATTACTAGGTGGATTCAAGTCTTTTAAGGTATTGGGAATCAATAATGTTATTTCTGGGGCAGTAATGTTGGCTGTCAGTATTCCATTCACTGTATTTTGGGGCTTGAATGGTGCTCTGTTGGCTCTTCTTACCTCACAATTATTAATTAGTATACTGAATCTGACATCTGTCAGAAGAACGCTTAAGGAATTAATTAACCAGGCTTCACCATGTTTTACTATTGATCTATTGACTTTTTCTATTCCTGTAGCTATTCAGGAGTTGACCTATTCTCTAGCGAACTGGGGTGCCTCGCTTCTTCTTACTAAATATGCATCATTAGGAGAGGTCGGGATATATACTGCTTGTACACAATGGAATGCGATAATCCTTTTTATTCCTGGTTTATTAAGTAATGTCGTTTTATCATATTTGTCTTCATCAGCAGCAGATTCTAATTCCGAAAACCATAAGATTCTTATCCATCGAATGCTGTTGATCAATTTCTCCTGTGCCGTAATACCATTCCTGGTTGTTTTTTGTCTATCGTCAGTAATAGTATCTTTTTATGGGCCATCGTTTTTGGGGATGAAGCCTGTGTTAAACATCCTTATTTTATCTACTATTTTTACCTGCTTGTCGTCAGTTTTGACTAGTGATTTGATTTCGGAAGGTAAAAACTGGACATTATTCATTATCAGAGTTATAAGAGATATTATTCAAGTTATATGTCTTTATCTGCTGTTAAAATCCACAGGAGGGGCCAATGCTGCTCTATACTATGCGATTCTGATTCTAGCTATCAGTGTATTTTTCCTACTCTCTCTTTATTTGGCATATCGATCAATTCATAGGAGAACCAATCTCGTCAATGAAGCTTTTTATAACGAATAAACCATCTTTCTATAAAAACGAACTTTTCAATAGGATTAATCTTAAGGAAAAGATTATAGTTGTTTTCACTTGTCGGAATCCTTTCAAATCGAACCGTAATGCAGATTTCATCGCAGGGAAGAAGGATTTCGAATACTACTCTCTTGATTCGGATGGTTCTGTTGTATCTCGTGTTTTCAGAATGCTTCGTATTATAAGGAAGCATTCTTTCAGAGAAGTTGTGTTTTCCGGCTGGGATGAGAAAGAGCAGATTGCCTGTATGTTTTTAGTGCCACGGAAACTGAATGCATTAATATGTGAATCATCGGTATTTGAATCAAAAACAACCGGCCTTACCGGTATTATAAAGCGATTGATTCTCTCGCGAGTCAGTAAAGTTTATTGTCCTGGTCAGGCAAATAAAGAATTGCTTGAAAAACTTCATTTCGATAGACCCATCATTCAAACTGGAGGATGTGGATTGTTACATTATGTGGAGCAGCCTCCTTTTGAGCCACGTACGAAAGTAAAAAACTTCTTGTATGTCGGCAGATTAATCCCAGTAAAGAATTTGAGATTATTAGTAGAAGCATTTAATGGTATGCCAGACCTTAATCTGACAATTATTGGAGAAGGGTGTCAGGCAGATGAACTCAAAACTATTGCTCATCAAAATATCAAGTTTTTAGGATATGTTAATAATGAAGAATTACCAAACTATTATAGGGCTCATGATGTTTTTATACTTCCAAGTCAGTCGGAAACTTGGGGGCTTGTTGTAGAAGAAGCCCTGAATAATGGATTGCCTGTTATTTTGAGTGATCGTGTAGGTTGTAATTTGGATTTTTTATCTCATGGTGTGGGCTTTTCTTTCTCATCTTCTAGCATATTGTCACTTAAAGAAAAGATTGACAGAATGCTTGTGATAAATACTTATAATCATTTACGTTATAACGTCTCAAAGATGGATTTTAACTTAAGAACGAATGCGCAAGTTAACTCCTTCCTTTAGTTCTAATATTAATATGTACAATTAGATGCGGCTTTTTACTCGTTTTTATTCGTTGTTTCTCATCTCTTCTCTGCTAATACAAGCCTCTGCATTTGATATTGACAATTTGTGGTATTATGCTCTTATAATTGGTTCATTTGTTAGTATTATCACTGAATTGACATCGTCAGTTCATCCTAAAATTAATATTCCGATAACAATTCTTATAATAGTGTCTTCACTTTCTCTAATTGTTAGTGGAGCTATTCCATTGTTTAGACCATGGCAGAGGTTGCTAGGCTTTGTATTATTATTACTAACGTTTTCCAATTTCATGCCTTATCTCCGGCCTCTTAAATGCGAAATGTTTCATTGTTTTAAGTTCCTCTTATTCCTATTTATTCTGATATCTTTTATTTTGGGTGTAATGGGGATACAGCTAAACGTAGGAAGACGCGATTTCTGTGGCCTGGCTAATCATTCAATGATGTTAGCTCCTTTGGCATCTGTGGCAACTATACTGGCGTTTGATGGTATTTTTCAAAAGAAAGGTTTGCTAGTGGTTAATTGGATTCTTTTTTTAGTATCCCTCTTTACCGTTTTTCTTGCCGCCTCTAGAATTGCTATTGCAGGTTTAGCTTTTGGTCTTATTTCTTATTTTTTTGCAGCTAAAGACGTGAAGCATTTATGGAAATACTTAATTGCTTTCGTTTTATTGGTTACAATAATAATCGTTGCAAATCCATACGGCGTGGCCGATAATTTTATTAATAAGATATCTGATCGTGATATTAATGATCTCGATTCAATTACATCTGACCGTTGGACGATGATTCAAGATCGTATTCGTGAATTTAAAGAGTCCCCAATATTTGGGACAGGTTTTGCCCAGATGAAGTATCTTAAACTTTCTAAAGTTGATATTTCATCAGGTGTTACTGAGTCGGGTAGTAGTTGGATATATCTACTTTCGTCCATTGGGCTTTTAGGTCTATTATCTTTTCTTATTATTCTTGTTGATAGTTTGAGAGCGGCATATATAGATAATAAGAATAAAGTAGTATTCGCTATTATAGTTTTCTTTCTGGTCCATATGTCTGTTGAGGGGTACCTTTTTGCTGTTGGAAGTTCTTTGTGTGCGATTTTTTGGTTTTTTATAGGTTTATCTCAGTTTACAGAGGACGATTTAGCTCAGTGATTGTTGAAAATACAATTTATTCATGAATAAGTTTATTGTCGTTTGCCGCTTTTTGCTCCCCCTTTTCCCTGAGACAAGGTGCTTTGGTCTTAAAAGGATGCTTTTGAGATTGGCCGGTGTATATGTTGGAGATAATGTGCGGATATGTTCATCCGTTCGAATTCTAGGTTCAAAACGATTACATATAGGCTGTAACACTTGGATAGGGCCTGAGACAATGTTGGCTGTTTTTGATGATATTATTATCGGCGATAATGTGAATATTGCTCCTAGGTGTTATATTGGGACAGGAACTCATTTTATCGAACCCGATGGAATTAGTATAGCAGGAAAAGGTAAGACTTCTCCAATTATAGTTAAAGATGGTTCGTGGTTGTGTGTCGGGGTAATATTATTACCAGGAACGATTATTAAAGAGAAAGCAGTAGTCGCAGCAGGTTCAACGGTAAAAGGAGAGGTTCAAGAATATGAAATTGTTGGTTCTGGTTTGGCTAATCATGTATAGTTTATCGATCACTGATTTGTGGTTTTCATTTCTTTTTTTTATGATTCAATAATAAATGCCAAGCTTATTACAGATAAATGAAACAGTTAATAGCGGTTCTCATGGTGTAATCGCCGAAGGTATAGGTCAATCAGTAATAGAGAAAGGCTGGGATTCTGCTATTGCGTATGGCAGATGGTCGAATGCCTCAAAGAGCAAACTGATAAAAATTGGATCTCTTTTTGATGTGATTGAACATGGACTAGAGAGTCGTGTGTTTGATAATCATGGACTTGCTTCTCGCAATGCTACTAGAGCTCTGATACGTAAGATAAGGGTATTTAATCCGGATATCATTCACCTCCATAATATCCATGGCTATTACTTGAATTACTGTTTTCTTTTTGAGTATCTTAATTCGGTTTCTACACCTGTTGTGTGGACCGTGCACGATTGTTGGGCTTTTACTGGGCACTGCTCCCATTTCGTTTCTGCTGGATGTGAAAAGTGGAGAACCGGTTGTTACGATTGTGAGTTGATACATAGTTATCCCAAATCTTTCGTGGATAAGTCAAGGAGAAACTATGAACTGAAGAAAACTCTGTTTTGTAGTAATAATAATTTACATATTGTAGCCGTAAGTGATTGGTTATCTGAACAGGTTAAACAATCATTCTTTAATGGAAAGGATATTAGAGTCATCAAGAATGGTATAGACACAAAGTTGTTTAAACCTTGTTATACTGATAATCATGAGAAATTCATCATACTTGGAGTCGCCAGCGTATGGACACCCGATAAGGGTCTATTCGATTTCATACGTCTTCGAGAGAAACTTGATGAGAAGGAATATGATATAGTTTTAGTCGGACTGAGTGAAAAACAAATCAAAGAGTTACCACGGGGAATTACTGGAATTAAGCGGACAGAGTCTGTTCATGAGTTAGTCCAGTGGTATAATCGAGCAGATGTTGTCTTGAGTTTATCTAAAGCAGAGACATTTGGACTGACTTTGGCAGAAGCGATGGCATGTGGGACTCCGGTAATTGTGTACGATAATACAGCGCAACATGAATTAGTCTCGAAAGATACAGGATACGTAGTGGAAAACGGTAACATTGATGAAGTTGCGGCGACCATTAAGCTATTCAGACAACGGGCTGTTGAGGAGGTTAATAAACAGAGAGAAGTTTGCAGAAAAAGGGCTGTTATCGAGTTTGATAAGAGTATTTGTTTTGATCAATACGTGAATCTGTATGAAGAGATTCTTAAGTAGTATTATATGAAGGTTTCAATTATTACGACAACCTTCAATAGTGGACTTACTATTCACGATACCATAAAGAGTATTCTTAATCAGACTCATCGAGATTGGGAGTCCATTATCAAGGATGGTGAAAGCAAGGATCAAACGCTAGAGATTTGCCAAGAGTTCGCTGAACAGTCAGATGGAAGGGCAATGATTATCAGTGGCTCAGATAGAGGTATCTATGATGCTATGAATAAGGGCGTTTCGGCTGCGTCTGGGGATATTATAGGTATTTTGAATTCCGATGACTTTTACACTTCGAATGATGTTCTTGAGACTGTAGTCAAGGCTTTTGAGGAAGACCAGAATCTTGATGCTGTGTATGCAGATGTCCACTATTGCAAATGGAATGATGTGTCATCTCCAGTAAGGTATTATTCATCAAAAGTTTTCAGACCTTCTTTGATGCGTCTTGGATTTATGCCGGCACATCCATCTTTCTATGTCCGGAGGAAAATATATGAAAAGGTCGGTTTATATGATAGTTCATTCAAGATAGCTGCAGACTTTGATTTATTGCTGAGAATGATTTATTTGGGGAGGATTAAGACAAAGTACATAGAAAAGGATTTCGTAACGATGCGAATGGGCGGAGCTTCTTCTTCCGGATATCAGAGTCACAGACTCATCAATAAAGAGCATCTTGCTTCACTAAAAAAGAATGGAGTTAAATCCAATATGTTTTTTTTGAGCCTGCGTTATTTATACAAGATCTATGAGCTTGCAATAAGCAGGCATAGATTGAGGCGGCTCTAAGTAAATCAATCGGAGTTATCATCAATGTTCTCTATTGAGAATTGTTTCTTACTACTTCTTCGGGCGGCTGTTTTCGAGGATCATACTGATCTCGCTGATCTGCAATGGGATCATGATTGGTATTCTGAAGTTATCGCTCTGGGTAAGAAGCAGGCTTCTGAAGGTTTGGTTGTAAAGGGTCTCATGGACGCAGGGATAAAACTCGAACGTCCGGATGTCATAGATCTTTTCGGATCCCGACAGGCCATCTGGCAGCGGAACCTCGAACTGGACCAGGCAGTAGCTGATCTGAGTTCTTCTATTCAAGAGGCGGGCATAAGGATATGGGTGGTCAAGGGGCAGACTCTGGCGCAACTTTATCCGGAACCGAAGTCCCGCTCGTGCGGGGATATTGACTTTCTGTGTCATCCTGATGATTGGGAGAAGGCCGTGTCGTTTTTCCGTGATGCGTACGAGGCGAAGTTCAAGGATACCAATTCGCCCAAGCACATCGAATTCAGGTCCAGGGGCATACAGTATGAGATGCACCGTTCATTGGTGAGTCTATCAAATCCTCGCCACCAGCAGTATTGGGATACAGTCGTGATGGATGAGATCCTGGCTTCCGATGAGAGCATCGAGATCTGCGGTGTCGAGGTCCCTATACTTCCTCCGACCATCAATGCGTTATACGTTTTTGCACATATATTCGGTCATTTCATCAGCGAGGGAATCGGACTCCGGCAGTTCTGTGATTGGGCATTGGTGCTGAAGCATTATAAGAAAGAGATTGATGTGGCTCGTTTGGAGGCACACCTTGAAGGTGTCGGACTCAAAAAGGCGTTCATCGGCTTTGGCGCTATCTTGACGGACTATCTTGGTCTGCCTCCGGAAGATTTCCCCTTCGATATTCCGGATGAGTTCCATCGCCGCGCCGTCTCTCTCTGGAAGAATATCCTTGAAATGGGTAATTTTGGGAAGAATAAGAAATATCTTCGCAAGTCAGGTCCCATTCATGGACTCCAGCATTTATGGCGTATCGCAGGTCAAGCACTGAGATTCCATTATTATGCCCCATCCGAATCATGGTCGAAGATTCCCCGTATGTTCCGATGGTGGGGTGAGAAGTTGGCAATAATGATAAAGAAAGGTAAAGATTAGTATATGCCTAAAAAAGTTTTCGTTTCTGGTTGCTACGACCTGCTTCACAGCGGTCATGTGGAGTTTTTCCGGCAGGCGTCTCAGTTCGGCGACCTTTATGTCGGGATCGGATCTGACGAAACCATCATGCATTACAAGAACCACAAGACGCTCTATCCTGAAAAGGAACGCTTGTTCATGGTGAAGGCAATCCGGTACGTGAAGGATGCGTTTATCAACGCCGGCAGTGGAGTGATGGATTTCATCCCGACCGTTGAGGAACTGAAGCCGGATGTGTTCGTGGTCAATGCAGACGGCAGCAACGATCAGAAACGGAAGTTCTGTGAAGAACGGGGGATTGAATATGTCGTATTGCAACGTACTCCTGCAGAAGGCCTTACTGCTCGTTCATCTACTGACATAAAAGATGCTACATCCTCAATCCCTACCCGGCTGGACTTGGCCGGCACATGGATCGATCAGCCATACGTTTCATACTTTGCCCCTGGATGGGCACTGACAATCAGTCTGGAACCTACTTTCGAGGTCCGCGACCGATGCGGTCTTTCCACC
The DNA here is from genome assembly GCA_902779765.1 of uncultured Bacteroidia bacterium. GTDB lineage: Bacteria > Bacteroidota > Bacteroidia > Bacteroidales > UBA932 > Cryptobacteroides. Next base: position 62,062 of record CACZCQ010000005.1, on the reverse strand, counting down.
AGCACAAGAAACATGATCCGCAAGATTTGGCCAGTCAAGCTCCCCGACATGGAGCCGGAGATGCTTGCAAAGCTGGTCTTCTGCTTCGAGAACGATCCTGAACGCTCTGACGGCATCATCTCTGGGGCGCAGGATTCTATTGGAATATGCATTCCTGGTCTCGCCCGTCATTATTACAACAACCGGTTCTGGCCGGAGAAGATAGAGACTTGTCATGATGAATCTGTACTTGGGTGGCTTGAATCTCATCTTGCCATGATTCCTCTCCATCCCAGGAAACCAGGTTGCAGTGTGGTGGCAGGAAAAGATATTACCAAACCTAAGGTCCAGGCCCTTGCCAAGGCTGCGGACGATTGCTGGGATGCCATATTGGCAATGGATCTCTGGCGTTTCGCCGCTGCATACAAAGCATCCTTCGATGCTCAGGTGGCGATGTTCCCTGCTATGGTCAATCCAGTAATGGAAGGGGATGACGTTCCCAGGTCGGAAAATTCCGTCCAGCCCTATATTGACAGGTGGTCCGCAGAACCTGGTGTCCTCGCCTGGAAGATGCCAGGAGCCGGTGGTGGAGGCTACCTTGCCCTGGTCGTAGATAATGCTGAGAAATTCTGTTCAGCGCATCCGGAAGCCATCAGCCTTAAAATCCGAAGGAAATGAAACGGTCCCTCTTTACATTAGTGCTAGCTTTGATGCCTATGATTCTGTGGGCACAAGTTGAATACGTCAATCCATTCATCGGGACGACCAATTTCGGGGCGTGCAATCCCGGGGCGGTCACGCCGAACGGGCTGATGAGCGTCACTCCGTTCAACGTGATGGGCTCCAAGCTCAACACATGGGACAAGGACAGCCGCTGGTGGTCGACGCCGTATGTCGAGGAAAACCGTTATTTCACCGGATATGCCCACGTGAACCTTTCAGGAGTAGGCTGTCCTGAGCTGGGCTCCGTCCTGACGATGCCCACGACCGGCGTCCTGAATGTGGATTACCATGTCTACGGCTCTGAATATAAGGACGAAACGGCCAGCCCGGGATATTATTCCAACCAGCTGCTTAACGGAGTCCATACTGAGGTTACTGCTACCACCCGTACTTCTCTTGAACGCTATACCTTCCCGGGAGGTTCCGGCAACATTCTGGTGAATCTTGGGGAAGGGCTGACCAATGAGTCCGGAGCCATGGTACGGAAGGTTTCCGATACTGAGATCGAAGGATTCAAGGTCATGGGTACTTTCTGCTACAACCGGAATGCCGTGTTCCCGATGTATTTCGTACTGAGGGTAAGCAAGGTGCCGGACAGCAGCGGATATTGGAAGAAACAGCGTCCGATGGCTGCCGAGGCGGCCTGGGATGCCGATGCCGGGAAATACAAGATATATGGAGCATATTCACGCGAGCTTTCCGGAGACGACATAGGTTATTGGTTCCGTTACGAGGATTTGAAGGAAGGCGAGCAGCTGATGGTCCAGATGGGAGTTTCCTTCGTGAGCATCGAGAATGCGAGGATGAATCTGGATGCGGAGCAGCGGGGCTTCGACTTCGACAGGGTAGTGGCTTCAGCCCGTGAGAGCTGGCGTGAACCATTGGGACGGATCCGCGTGACCGGCGGGACGGAGGAACAGAAGACGGTGTTCTATACGGCCCTCTACCATGCCCTCATACATCCTAATATACTGGACGACGTGAATGAGGAATACCCGATAATGGAATTCGGCAATCCTGATTCTGCCGGTGGTCCGGCGGGCTCACCAACCGGTAAAACGGGCATCGGGAGAGTGGCGCAGGGGCATCACCGTTACACCGTATTCTCCCTGTGGGATACCTGCCGCAATGTCCACCAGCTTCTTACCCTTGTCTATCCTGAAAAGCAGATCGACATGGCCCGGAGCATGGTGGATATGTACCGGGAGTGGGGATGGATGCCCAAATGGGAGCTTTACGGCCGGGAGACATTCACGATGGAAGGGGATCCTGCAATCCCTGTACTGACTGACACCTGGCTGAAGGGGCTCAAGGACTTCGATATCGAGACAGCTTACGAAGCCTTTGTCAAGTCCGCGGAAACTCCCGGACGCATGAACAGGATGCGTCCTGACATCGATCCTTACATCGAAAGGGGTTACATTCCCCTGGGCTGGTTCAGCCAGGATTTCTCAGGTGACAATTCGGTCTCCCACGCCCTGGAGTATTATATGGCGGATGCCGCCCTTGCCCGCCTGGCAGACGCTCTGGGTCATCCGGAGGATGCTGCGAAGTACAGGCAGCGTTCCCTTGGCTACCGCCATTACTGGTCTGAGGAATATGGCTGCCTGCGTCCACTCCGGAAAGACGGATCTTTCCTGACGCCTTTCAATCCTCGTCAGGGAGAGAACTTCGAACCGGTCCCTGGCTTCCATGAAGGGAGTGCGTGGAACTATACTTTCTATGTTCCACACGATGTGGACGGGCTGGTCAAGCTTGCCGGCGGACCAAGGAAATTCGTAAAAAGGTTGCAGATGGTATTCGCTGACGGACTGTACGACCCGGCCAACGAGCCTGATATAGCGTACCCCTACCTGTACAGCCGCGTGAAGGGCGAGGAATGGCGTACCTGGAAGACGGTCCACGACCTGCTTGGAAGTCATTTCCATAATGCCCCTGACGGTATTCCGGGTAACGATGATACCGGGACCATGTCAGTGTGGGCGGTATTCTCGATGATGGGTTTCTATCCGGACTGCCCGGGAGATCCTTCATATACTCTCTCCCTTCCGGTGTTCGACACTGTTGAGATACAGCTTACGGAAGGGAAGACCTTGTCGGTCACAAAGGCCGCCTCGGCCAAACCGGCGAAGGGTACATCCGTCCTGCTCGGAGGACGCAAGTCCAATGGTTTCCGCATTTCTCATGATAATCTCTTGAACGCAGGGACCATATCTTGGAGATAAAGAATTGGCATAATCATTATTAATGGCTATCTTTGAATTCCTATGACCAGCGTTCTCATAATTCTGATTTCCGTCATTGCCGCTTTCGTTGCGGTGAAGTGGGCCTATTTCAGGATATTGAAGATAGCCCTGGACAGCAGGATCGTCGACAATCCGGATGCAAGGAAGTTGCAGAGGCGTCCTGTTCCGGTACTTGGCGGCATAGCTGTTTTTTTCGGACTGGTCGTAGGGGTCCTTGTCGGGGCCTCCGTCACCTGGTTTCTTTCAGGTGACATCCTGATGCCTCTCGGTCCGGCCCTCTGCGCCATGGTCATAATGTTGTACGCCGGAGCCATGGATGACATGCTGGGACTGAGTCCTAAATCCAGGTTCCTGATAGAGGTAATAACTATCCTGGGACTTATTTTCGCCAGCGGTGCCTGTGCTGACAGCCTCCATGGCCTGTGGGGTGTTTATGAGATCAGTTGGTGGATAGCTGTTCCGCTTACCTTGTTCGCAGGAGTGGGGATCATCAATGCCGTCAACATGATCGATGGGGTGAACGGGCTTTGCAGCAGCCTTTGCTTCTTCTGCAGCCTTATGTTCGGCCTTATGTTCATAAAGGTTGAGGACCTTCCCAATGCCGTCCTAGCATTCTCGATGGCTGCCGCCGTCATACCGTTCCTTCTCCATAATATCTTCGGCAAGAAAAGCAAGATGTTCCTCGGAGATGCCGGAACCATGATGATGGGCGTCCTGATGGTTTGGTTCACGATCAGTGTCCTTCGCAGCGAATCATCCCTGAAATTGATGACCGTCCGGAAGAATGTCAATATGATAGCCATGCTGCTGGCAATATTGAGCGTACCGGTTTTCGATACGGTGAGGGTGATGCTGCTCCGCATCTATCGTGGCAAGAGTCCATTCTTCCCGGACAAGACACATCTGCACCATATCTTTGTCCGGGCGGGTATCAGCCACTCTGTCACGACCCTTCTGGAGCTGCTGATCAATATCCTCGTGGTCGGAATCTGGGCTCTCAGCGTCAAACTGCACTGTGGCCTCGACATGCAGCTTTACCTTGTCATATTCACAGGGGCCCTTCTGATATGCGGGGTTTTCTTTTTCTTCAGGTGGCATGAGAAGAACCATACCGAGTTCATGCACAAGATGACCAGGTTCGGAATAAAGACCCATCTGGGGCACTCGAAGGAGTGGCAAAGCCTGGAAAGATGGTTGGATTCCCCCGTAGATGCCTTTAATATCGATTATCCGTATGATGATGTCGACCTGCTTCATGATGATGAGGATCACAGGAAGGTTTACGATTTCATGAAAGGGAAGGCTGAAGTCTATCTTCGTAATATCAAGGAACGCAGCGGCGTGGATCCTGAGAAGGTGGACAGCATTGTAGATGAAGGGATCCGCGACGGCAGCATAATCTTGATCCGTGATGCCAAGGATGGCACGTCTGCCATAATCACCCTCAAGGAGGAATAACCAATCATGCATGATTTTATTTTGACACTCATGTTGCTCGGGGCGATGTCCTCCGGGTCGGTCATGCCGTTCTGGGCGACCGCCAACCGTTTCGGAATCATGCCCGAGGCGGACGGCGCCATAGGGCTGGTCAGTGCCCACAGCCAGTTCGATCCTTCCCAGACCTTGCAGTGGCGTTGGGGTGCATCCCTGGCGGCAGGGATGGATATGTATTACCCTCCGGGATCTGACTGGAACGGTGGACCTAATCCGGCCTCCTCCAACGATCCAAAGACAAGGATCATGATGGATGAGCTTTATGGCAGCCTGAGATGGAAGGTTTTCTCATTGGACCTGGGTATGAAGCATCGTGAACAGGGTTTCCTCGCCGGTTCTGCCTCGCAAGGACCCGCGTACCTTGGTTCTTTGTCCACAACGGGAGGGAATATCCTATGGAGCGGGAATTCAAGGAGCCTGCCCGGATATTCATTGAACCTGGAACCGGTGGCAGTTCCATTCACCAAAGGGAAGCTTGAGGTTTTCGGCTCTTACGGCGACTACCGCACCATTGACACCCGTTATGTTCAGGGTGCCTTGCTCCATAACATGAGGGTCGGCTTTACGATACACATTACAAACAGGCTGGATTTCATGGGACAGCTCGACCATTTCGCACTCTGGAGCGGTACGCATCCGATCAATGGCAAACGTCCTTCCGGCCTGGGGAATTACATCCGGGTTGTCACCGGTTCCAGCGGCGGCAGCAATGCTACCGTGAGCGACCAGATCAATGTCCTCGGCGACCAGAGGGGAGCGGAATTACTGGCCCTCCGGTGGAAGGGGAATGGATATTCCGTGACCTTCCAGCATGACATCCCGTATGATGACGGCTCGGGAATGGGCCTCCAGAATTTCCCTGACGGAGTGAATACCCTTCACTTCGGTCTCGACGATAAAACCGGATGGGTAAGCGACGTATTGCTGGAATATGCCACCACGATGTGGCAGTCCGGAACCCGGCACGACTGGACGGATGCCGAGGGCAAGAAGCATATCTCCGGAGGAGGGGACAACTATTTCAATAATGGTGAATATCGTTCCGGCTGGACATTCTTCGGCCGTACCGCCGGTATCCCGATGTTCTATCCTTCCGGAACACGCTATGGCGACTGGAATCCCTTCGGTGGTTACGTTTTCGGGGTTGAGAACAACCGCCTGAAGGCCGTTCACCTGGGTTTGGCAGGAATGCTTTTCAAGAAGGCTCCTTATAAATTGATGCTAACCGGCAACCGGGCATTCGGTACCTATGCCAAACCATATACCGGTGAATCACAGTGGAATAAAGATCCCGGTACCGTCAAGGAAACGCCCTTGAAGCAGTTCAGTGCAGCTTTCATGGGAGAAGTACCGTTCAAGTCCCTTTCAGTCCTTTACGGCCTCTATGCCGACAAAGGCGAAGTCCTAACAGCCGGCTCTCTCAAACCATCCAGCATCTTCGGCGCCACCATGGGTCTGAGATGGAGCCTATGATTTCCAGACCTTAAGGTATTCCTGCAGCGCCCACATCTCGTCGCGGAACTTCGCGGCCTGGCTGAAATCCAGTTCAGCAGCCGAATGTTCCATCCTTCGGCGGTCTTCCGCGATAGTCTTCTCTATCTGCTCCCTGCTCATAGCCCTTATCACCGGATCCTGCAGCACTGCTGCCAGGTCGGCCTTGACGTATCCGTCCACATAGGCCGTGTTGCCCTCCCGCTTGGAATCGTGTCCGAGACCGACAGAGACGCTTCCGCGGCCAAGTTCGCTCGGATTGGGAATATAGGTCGGATCGGATACCGAGTCTTTTGCGCTCACCCGGCCGCTCGGCCCGTTCACTATCCTCGGATTGACCCCATCCTGAACTTGTCGAAGGGCCGAAGGACCGTACAACTCGGTGACCAGCACATTGCTCTTTACCTCCACCTGCTTCGGCGTGATGTGATGGACCTTGTTGTATTCCATCTGCTTGGTGCGGCGGCGGTTGGTCTCCCGGATGGTCTCTTCCATGGACTCGGTGATTGTGTCGGCGTACATGATCACAAGACCGTTGACATTCCTGGCCGCGCGTCCCGCAGTCTGGGTCAGAGCCCTTCCTGAACGGAGGAAGCCTTCCTTGTCCGCATCCAGGATGGCTACGAGTGAAACTGTCGGAATATCAAGACCTTCCCTCAGGAGGTTCACTCCCACCAGAACGTCGAACAACCCGTTCTTGAAATCCTCGATTATTTCCACGCGCTCCGCGGTATCCACATCCGAGTGGATATATCGTACGCGGACCCCGATCCGGTCAAGATAGTCGTTCAGCTCTTCAGCCATCCTTTTGGTAAGCGTCGTGACGAGAATCCTTTCGTCCCGCTCCGCCCTTTGACGGATCTCCTCCACCAGGTCGTCCACCTGATTCTCCGTCGGCCTGACCTCGATAGGGGGGTCGAGAAGTCCAGTAGGCCTTACAACCTGTTCAACCACAAGACCTTCCGAACGCTCCAGTTCATAGTCGGCAGGAGTGGCGCTGACATATACCTTCTGCCCGGTGATCTCATTGAATTCATCGAACTTCAGCGGACGGTTGTCGGCCGCGGCGGGGAGGCGGAAACCATATTCGACAAGTACTGACTTGCGGGAATGGTCACCTCCGTACATCGCCCTGATCTGTGGGATCGTGACGTGGCTTTCGTCGATGAAGGTTATGAAGTCGTTCGGAAAATAGTCGATCAGGCAGAACGGTCTCTGTCCGGGTTTGCGGCCGTCCAGGTATCGGGAATAGTTCTCGATGCCCGGGCAGTAGCCCATCTCCTTGATCATCTCCAGGTCGTTCTCGACCCTTTGCTGCAGACGTTTGGCCTCCAGACCTTTGCCGATTTCATTGAAATAATCGATCTGTGCCTTGAGGTCGTCCTGGATCTGGCTGACGGCCTTGATGCTCCTTTCCCTTGTCGTCACGAAGTTAGTTGCAGGGAAGATCGGTACCTCGTCGAGGTCCTCGATCCTGGCGCCAGTGACCGGATCGATAAGCGAGAGGGACTCGATCTCGTCTCCGAAGAATTCAATCCTCACAGCTTCGTCCGAGCCTCCCAGGAATACATCCACGGTATCTCCGCGCACCCTGAAGGTTCCCCTCTTGAAGTCGACTTCCGTGCGGCTGTAGTTGGCGTCGACGAGATGGTAAAGCAACCGTGTGAGTGACCTGGTCTCACCCTTCCTGACGAGCACGGACTGGGCGTGGAAGTCCTCAGGATTTCCTATGCCATAGAGGCAGGAAACGCTGGAGACCACGATTACATCCCTGCGGCCTGACATCAGGGCTGACGCGGCACTGAGTCGAAGTTTGTCTATCTGGTCGTTTATGCTGAGGTCCTTCTCTATATAGGTGTCGGTTGTCGGGAGATATGCCTCCGGCTGGTAATAGTCGTAGTAAGAGACGAAATATTCCACCGCGTTGGAGGGGAAGAAACTCTTGAATTCACCGTACAACTGGGCGGCCAGGGTCTTGTTGTGACTCAGTACCAGGGCTGGGCGCTGCAGTTTCTCGATGACATTGGCCATGGTGAATGTCTTGCCCGAACCGGTGACACCGAGCAGAGTAACATCCCCGATACCCTCTTCCAAGGCCCTGCAAAGTCCTTCGATTGCCTCAGGCTGGTCTCCTGACGGCTTGTATGTAGATTCGAGACGGAAGTTCATCACTGCAAAAATAATTATTCCGTATGATTTTTTATATTTGTAATGATACTTACCCTTTGAAATCCATTAAGTCCCATAAGTCATGAAACGGTCAGCATTCCTTATCACCTTGATCGCAACGGTCCTTGTCTTTGCCTGCGGACCGGCAGAAGAACCTGTAGCGCCTGTACCCCAAGAGGTGGCGGTCTCCAGCGTTATTATCAACAGTTCATCAGTCTCCATCGAATGCGGAGCATCCGCGAGACTTTCTGCTACGGTGAACCCGTCCAATGCCAAGGACAAAAAGATAACATGGTCGTCGGACAATCCTTCCGTAGCCACTGTCGATGAAAACGGCAACATCACTGCCATCAAAGATGGTTCGGCGAACATCACCGCTTCGGCCGGAGGCAAGACTGCGACTTGTTCCGTTATTGTGAAACCGAATCCGGAAGAATCAGTGAAGGCTATCCTGATGCAGTTCTACAATGCCCTTGGAGGCCCGGATTGGACCAAGAAGAAAGGATGGGGTACCGACCAGCCGCTGAATGATTGGGATGGTGTCGAATATGACAAGAAATCCGGAGTCTTGAAGTTGAGATTCGCACCCAATACAGGATTGAAAGGGGATATTCCGGATTGTATCGGTGAACTTACAGGCCTTGAGTCCTTTAATGTCGACGAGCCCGGCCTGACTGGTACACTTCCTGAGTCGTTCGGCAAGCTGACCTCATTGAAGTACCTTTGGATACAGAATACGTCAATGACCTCATTGCCGGATATCTTCTCTGACTTGACATCTCTGGAGGGTGTATTGATCCAGTCGAATAAAAAGCTTACCGGACCTTTGCCTGAAAGCCTGGGATCTTCCCCGAAGCTCAAAAGCCTCACTATCTGCAACAATTATTTCACAGGATCGATTCCTGCTTCCTGGGCCAGGCTGGGCGCGAACAAGCTCGACCTTAATAATAATTGCCTGTCAGGGACTATCCCTGATTCTTTCCTCAATTCGGAGTTTTCCTCTTATCTGTTGGATATGATTCTGATCCAAAAGGAAGGGTATGGTTTTGATATAAGCGGTATAGAAATATCAGGTGAGTCATATTGGCCAACGGCAAAGATCACGGCACTGGATGGCCGCAAGTTTACCTTCAAGGAAGTCGTTGAAAAGAATAAATACACGATATATCTGTTATGGGCTCCCTGGTGCCCGTTCTCCCGGGAATTGTTGCCCCAGTTGAGGGACTACTACAATCTTTATCACAAAAAGGGGTTGGAGGTCATAGCGACCGTTGAGGTTACACAGACAGGAGGAATGTGGGATGATCCGGCCGGCCAGCAAAAGGAGATCGACGAAAAAGGTTTTGGGAAGTGGTACAATTTCTATTATCCTTCCCTGTCTCCCAATGGCTTTTTGCCGGAGGTTCCTCACGCCGAAGTGTACGACAATACTGGAAAAATCCTTTTCAGCTCCATCCGTAAGTACCCTGATCCCGAGAGGGGACGTTTCGGGAAACTCGCCTCAGCCGACCTGATGGATTTCCTGGAGGCAGTCATGGGACCTGCCCAGGATCTGGACGATTATTCCTCGACTGATTTCTCGAAGGACGGCGAGGTGACCGTCTTGCAGAAAGCCTCGGTCGGAAAGGGTATCAATATCGTGTTCATGGGAGATGCCTACACTGACAGGGACATGGGCAAGGGCGGACTCTATGACACCGTCATGAAAGAAGCCATGGAGGAATTCTTCTCAATAGAACCGTACAAGTCATTCAGGAAACGTTTCAATGTCTATGCCGTAAAGGTCGTCTCCAAGAACGGCATCATCGGGGAAGGGTATGAGACCGCCCTGAGGGCTCATTTCGGCACCGGATCGTATATGGGAGGCAATACAGATAAGTGTTATGAATATGCCCAGAAGGTCCCGGGCATAAATGGAAGGGATAATCTCCTGGTGACGGTAATGGTAAATTCCCGGAGACATGGAGGCTGTGCTCATATGTCCGGGGACTCCCAGTCGTCCGTGGCGTTCGTTTCATCGCTCGGCAATGACAAGTATTTATTCGGTTCCCTTATCAACCATGAGGCCGGAGGTCACGGATTCGCTTTCCTTGATGACGAATATTTCACATCCAACTCCCGTCCTTCGCAGGAATACATGGAGTACCGCAATCTCATGTACGAGAAGTATGGCTGGTTCGGTAATATCGACTTCACGGATGACCCCGCAAAGATCAAATGGGCCGCTTTCCTTTCTGACAGCAGGTACAAGAATGAGGTCGGAATATACGAGGGTGCCTCGCTGCATGCAAAAGGCGCTTACAGGCCGACTCAGCAGAGCATGATGAATGAAGACATCGGTGACTTCAATGCTCCGTCCCGCTGGTCCATTTACAAGAGGATCATGGAACGCTCCGGTGAGACGGCCAGTTTCGACAAGTTCCTGGAATATGATGCCATCAACCGTGGCAAGCAGCAGTCTTCGGCCCCCAGGACCCGTTCCAATGTCGGCAGGGTGCATGATGCTCCTATCGTAATTTTGAAATAAAGGCGGCTGATATGAGGAAACTTGGTTTTATGTTTATCCTGTCAGTCTTGTTCCTGACAGCCTGCAAGGGCCCCGGGTTATACTCATATTCCGTTGAAAGGATCTGGGACAGGGGAACGCATGCGGCGTTTACCTCGCTCATTGAGTTCAACGGGAAATACTATTGCTCGTTCCGCGAGGGATACAGCCACATATTCGATGAGAACGGAGACGCTGAGGGGCACGTAATAGTCCTGGAATCAAAGGACGGAGATTCCTGGAAGCAGGTTCTGGATACCGGACTGGAAGGGATAGACTGCCGTGATCCCAAGCTCTGCGTCACGCCGGACGGGCGCATGATGGTGTTGTTCGGCGGGTCGACGTACCGTAATAAGGAACTGATCTCCCAGCAGGGTTACGTGATGTTCTCGAAGGACGGTAAGACATTCTCCACACCTGAAAAGATAGTATTCGATCCCAGGCCGGAGAACGAGTCCAACTGGCTGTGGAGAGTCACCTGGAACGGCGATAAGGGATATGGCGTAAGCTATGGCTCCGGCACTGCCGGACGGACATTGATCCTTTATGAGACCGGGGATGGAATCAATTACAGGCAGGTGAAATCCTTCGATGTCGAGGGTTTCCCGAATGAGACCACCCTGAGATTCCTGCCTGACGGCAGGATGCTTGCGATGATCCGTTACGATGACTATAACGGGGGACCGGAGTGCCTGGGCGAATGGGGTGTCTCTGAAGCCCCTTATACGGAATGGAACCTGAAACGGATGGGCCTCAGGGTAGGGGGACAGGACTTCCTCGTACTTGATGACGGGACTGTCCTGGCAGGGACCAGGTCGTATGCCATCGGAAACCATTGCAAGACCATCATACTTCGTGGAAACGCTGACGGAGATTTCCAGGAAGTGTTCACCCTGCCTTCTGACGGGGATACCAGTTATCCGGGGATGCTGGTTGTGGGCAAGGAACTCTGGGTCAGCTACTATTCTACGGCAGGTACTCCCGGCAAGGCGGCGATATTCCTGGCCAAGATTCCCTTGACAGCCCTTTCCGGTGTCTAAGCCAGCAGCTTGAGTTCGTAGTCGGCCTTGATCTTGTCGATTATTGCGCAGACTACCTTGAAAGTGCGGCTGTCCTGACGGTAGTCCGCCGGAGCCGTGAAGCTTACACGGCCCTGTCTCTTCAGTTTGTCTGCGAATGCCTTCTTCCGGGTGTTTACCGGGTCGTAGACCGCGATGGAATGACCTCCGAACATGGTGACGATCTTCATGCTTGGAATGTCGGTTTCCCCGTCTCCGAAATAAATCATCTGCGGGTAGGGGATACGCTTCTTGTCCTCAGCCACGCTTTCGTTGACTTTCTTGTTGTCGTGGGCGCTGAATATGCCCTTGCTGATCTTGAAAATGAACTGTGTCTTGGCGGTGTAGTCCACGCATATTCCTGGCCAGACCGCTTCACCGGCCTCGTTGTAGATGTAGCTGCAGGCGAAAATGTGCTTGAACTCCGATGCGATGGGGGAGCCCTCGATGATCTCTTTCAGGCCTGAAGAGTTGATGTAGTGCTCGACCTTGACGCCCTTTGATGCACCATATTCATTGACCAGGCGGAACCAGTCCTTCACGCCTTCGTAAAGCTCTATATGCTTGCCGAAACGGTGGAAGTCGGAGCGGCGGAGGGTGATGCCGTTCTTTCCGGCTTCATCGAACATCATCTTCATATACGAGAGCACGTTGCTGGCATCCTGTCCGGCGGCCAGTCCGTCGCTCATCGTCCAGAATTCCTTGGGGGTCTTTCCGACTGCCTGGATGAATCCGAATTCCTGCATGTTGCCGGGAGAAAGGGTTCCGTCAAAGTCGTAGATGAGGGCTACTATCGGTTTCTTTTTCATATTCATCTGGTATTTCGCCACAAATAATTCATTTTCACGAATATTTCCGGTTCTTTGGCAAAGATAGCATATTCTTGGGTTTGGTTTTTCATGCGGGTTAAGTAAATTTGTAATATGGACCATTATTTATCACTACTTCAGAATGCCACGGCAAAGTTCTGGGACAAGTCTGCCCTGAACACAATTGACGGTGAATCCTTCACCTATGCCCAAATGGCGACCCTTATTGAAAAGTTCCACATCTTCTACGAGGCCATCGGAATCGAGAAGGGACAGCACATTGCCCTGTGGGCCCGCAACAGCGCCCGTTGGGGAATGTCATACCTCGCTATCAATACCTACGAGGCGGTTGTAGTCCCCATCCTGGCCGATTTCACCTCCGAGAACGTAGAGTTCCTTCTGGGACACTCGGACAGCATCGCCCTGATGACCAATGCCGACAAGTTCTCGAAACTTGACCTCTCCAAGACTCCGGAGATAAAGTTCGCGATGGATGTCGACAACCTCAAGGTGCTGTATTGCTCGGAGCCCGGGATCAAGGCGATATGGGAAAACATCGACAACCTGTTTGCCGAGAGGCATCCGAACGGATTCGGTCCGACGGATGTCAAGTACCCGACCGACAACTGGGATGACCTGGCGGTGATCAACTATACATCGGGATCCACAGGCAATCCGAAGGGTGTCATGCTTACATACAGGAATTTCTGTGCCACCATCGAGTTCAGCCAGGTCAACCGTCCGACCAACGAGACCCAGAGGATGATCTCCATGCTCCCCATGGCCCATATGTACGGCCTGGTGACCGAGTTCATCTATCCTCTCTGCTACGGTACCTCGATCTATTGGCTCGGAAAGACCCCTACTCCTACCACCCTGATGAAGGCATTCCAGCAGGTTAAGCCATATCAGCTTATCACAGTGCCGCTCGTGATGGAGAAGATATTCAAGTCCAAGGTCAAGCCGGTCGTGGACAAGCAGCCGATAAAGACCCTTTGCAGGATTCCGGGAATCAACAAGTTGATATACAAGAAGATCCATGATCAGATGATCGACGCATTCGGCGGCGAGGTACAGGAATTCATCCTTGGCGGCGCCCCCGTGAGTCCCGAGGTCGAGAAGTGGTTCAAGAAGATCAAGCTGCCATATATGGTAGGCTACGGCATGACCGAGGCTACTCCTCTGCTTGCCTACGTAGGATACAAGGACTATGTGGCCGGTTCATGCGGGAAGCCTGTGACCTGCGCACACGTCCGCATTGATTCGGAGGACCCCGAGCACATCGCCGGTGAGATCCAGGCCAAGGGTGACAACATATGCATCGGTTATTACAAGAATCCGGAGGCTTCCGCCAACGCTTTCACCGATGACGGTTACCTCAAGACCGGAGACCTCGGAATCATGGACAAGGACGGGAATATCTTCATCAAGGGCCGCAGCAAGTCGATGATCCTTTCCGCCAACGGTCAGAATATCTATCCGGAGGAGGTCGAGGCCGTGATCAACGACCAGCCTTATGTCGGAGAGTCCCTTGTTGTCGACAGGGCTTCGAAGCTTGTGGCACTGGTCTATCTGGATCAGGATGCGATCAAGAGGGATGCCCTTGACGATGAGACTGTTTCCGACCTGCCCGAGAGGATCCGTGTCAACTCCAACAAGAAACTTCCCAACTACAGCCAGCTGACGAAGGTCGAGCTTCAGGAAGTTCCGTTCGAGAAGACCCCGAAGATGTCCATCAAGCGTTTCCTGTATAAGTAGGTTGCGTTGCAGCGTCTGCCACCGACTGTTTACCTAAATGGTTGGATATTAATAAAATAACGCAAATTATTGTGCCAGGCCCCTATATTATCCTTGGGATCTGGCACATCTTTTTTGCCTAATTAATTGAAAGTCAATATAAGGAAAATGACTGCTGTGCCATGCTTAGGTTAGCATGACATTTTGAAATTGGAAAGTAGCGGAAGAATTCTTACTTTTCTGGAAAACTTTAGACTATGAAACGCAAATCATTCAACGATCCTTTTAAAGGAAGAAAGGGATGCTATCATCTTTCATCATCCCATCTTGAGAAACAAACGGTTTTCCGTACTGACGATGATTTTATCTTCGGAGTCAATTCATTGGCTCTTCTTCTGACTCTTTTCGACGTGCGTCTGATTGCCTATTGCCTGATGGACAACCATCTGCACCTTTTGTTAAGCGGTTGTTTGGAAGCATGTCTGGGTTTTTATGACCGGGTTGTGCATCGGATAGCACAACACAATGCCGATGAATATGGAATTACAGGCATTCTCAGTTGTGATGATGTCGACATTGTCGCAGTTACGAATGACCAACAATTGAAGAATGAAATCTGCTATATCCACAGGAACCCGTATAAAGCCAGGATATCATCACCTCTGGCTTACAGATGGTGTTCGGCAGATGTCTATTTCAGTACGTTTATCCAATCCGGCAAAAAGGCAGGAAGTCTCTCGGTTCGGGAAAGACGCAGGTTGTTCAAGACCCATATTCCGGTTCCAGATGACTATGAATTCATAGGCGGAAGGATCCTGAACAAGTCCTTTGTCTCATTTGAAATGGCATCAAGCAGGTTCAGGGACAGTGTAGAATACTTCGATTGCCTGAGGAAGTTTTCATTGGAATCTATCGTGGAGTCAGAGCACGGGCTTCATGAATCAATATCGTTCAGCGACCGGGAACTGCGTGAGAGGATCAAGGATGTATGCAGAAATGAATTCCATGCAGAAACACATACTCTGCTCCCCCGGAAGGATCTGCTCAGGCTCTGTGTAATCGTAAGGAACCGTTATGGAGCCCTTCAACCTCAGCTTTCCCGTCTCCTCGGAGTTGACAAGGAAATATTGGACAGTATCCTTTGACAACTGGCAAGGCCTGGCACTGAAATGACCTGTAATCTACAGTGAATCAAGTAGCTGGAAATAATGATGTGTCTGGTCTATGTTTTTATAATATGGCTTGGCACATTTGGCGGTTATAATGTATTGTATATTAGTGAGTTGTCGTTGATTAAGGTGTCCGGTCGGTGACATTTTGTCAGAACAATGGATATGGAACGCAATTTGACTCTCAAAAATACTGCAAATGGCAATCGGCAATCGGAAGCAGTCCTCCGGAACCGTCTCGCTCCGCTCGACCCCACCGCTCGCTTCACTGCGTTCCGCTCCGGTCCCCCCTCTTAACGTGCCGAGGGTGGCAGTGGTTCCCGGAGGACTGCTTCCGATTGCCGAACGGATTAGGAATTAAGAAATGTAAAACAGACAGATATGAAAAGCAAAGGACAGATTGGAGTGACCACCGAGAACATATTCCCGGTCATCAAGCAGTTTTTGTATTCAGACCATGAGATATTCCTTAGGGAGCTTGTCGCAAATGCGGTCGATGCGACCCAGAAGATGAAGGCGCTTGCCTCGAACGGTGAATTCAAGGGCGAGCTTGGTGAACTCAAGGTCAGCATCGAACTGGACGAAAAGAAGAAGACCCTCAAGGTAATCGACAACGGTATCGGAATGACCGCCGAGGAAGTAGACAGGTACATCAACCAGATCGCTTTTTCATCGGCAGGTGAGTTCCTTGAGAAATACAAGGACCAGAACATAATCGGCCACTTCGGACTTGGCTTCTATTCAGCCTTCATGGTCGCGAAGAAGGTCACGATCGAGTCCCTCTCCTGGAAGGATGGCGCTGAGGCCGTCCTATGGAGCTGCGAGGGTGATCCCGAATTCGAGATGGGACCTTGCAAGAAGACCGACCGTGGAACGGTGATAACCGTGTTCTTCGATGACGATTCCGCGAAGGATTATGGAACGAAAGGCAAGATCGACCAGCTGCTTGGCAAGTACTGCAAGTTCATGCCGGTTCCGATCGTATTCGGCAAGGAGCAGGAATGGAAGGACAAGAAATATGTCGACACCGAAAAGGACCATGTGATCAACGGTATAGAGCCCCTTTGGACCCGCAAGCCTTCAGAACTCAAGGAGGAGGACTACAACAAGTTCTACAAGGACCTCTATCCGATGAAGGAGGAGCCGCTGTTCTACATCCACCTGAATGTCGACTATCCTTTCAACCTTACGGGTATCCTCTATTTCCCGAAGATCAAGGAGAGGATGGCCATCGAGAAGAACAACATCCAGCTCTACTGCAACCAGATGTTCGTCACCGACCATGTCGAGAACATCGTTCCGGACTTCCTGACCCTTCTCCATGGCGTCATCGACTCTCCGGACATTCCTCTGAACGTGTCCAGGAGCTATCTCCAGGCCGACGAGAACGTCAAGAAGATATCGACCTACATCACCAAGAAGGTGGCCGACAGGCTTGAGGAAATATTCAAGAATGAACGCGCTGCGTGGGAGAGCAAATGGGACAACCTCAAGCTTTTCATCGAGTACGGAATGCTTTCCGACGAGAAGTTCTGCGAGAGGGCTCTCAAGTTCGCCCTTCTGAAGAATACCGACGGCAAGTTTTTCTCGCTGGATGATTACCGCAAGGCTATTGCCGACACCCAGACCGACAAGGGCAAGAAGGTCGTTTACCTCTATGCTACCGATGTGGACGCCCAGTATCCCTTCATCGAGGCGGCTAAGAACAAAGGCTACGACGTGCTCCTGATGGACTGTGAACTTGACGCCCATTTCGTCAACCTGCTCGAGCAGAAGATCGGTGATACTAGGTTTGCCCGCGTCGACTCCGACTCCGTCGACAATCTGATCCCGAAGGAGGACAAGGTCAAGCCGGAGATGGCGGAGGACGACAAGAAGGGTCTCGAGACCATGTTCAAGGCCATCCTTCCCAAGGAAAACGAGTATTATATCGATGCCGACAACCTTGGCGAGGATTCCGCTCCCATCCTTATCACCCGCAACGAGTTCATGAGGCGCTACCGCGAAATGAGCGCCCTTGGCGGAGGAATGAACTTCTACGGAGAGATGCCGGAGTCGTTCAATATCACGGCCAATCTTCAGAACCCCTTGATGGTCAAGGTTGTAGAAGGAATGAAAGAGAATAAGGATAAGGTCGAGGAATATGCTGCCGGCAATGAAATGCTGAAGCAGATGACCGACCTGGCCCTCCTTTCCAACGGCCTTCTCAAGGGCAAGGCTCTGTCGGATTTCATCGCCAGGAGCGGCAAGGTTCTTTCCGACGCTTACCTCGAGAAATAGTCAAATTCGGCCTTGCAGATTTGTGCAATAAGGTTTTTTTCGCTATATTTGCCTGATGGATGTCACAGATATGGCGGAATCGGAACCACATTTCCCTCTGGATCCTGAGAAAGTTTACTATTCGATGGATGAGCTGACCCTCGAGACCGAGGAGGGCCCCAAGACACTGAAACTTGGTGCCTGGCTCAATTACGACCCGGTCAGGATCCACAAGATGATAGTAAGGGAGAAAACCCTCCATGTGGACCAGATCGAAGTCCTCAATCCGCTGGTGAGCAAACTCCGCAGGGCCGATCCCCTCTATTACAAGCAGTATATGGGGCTCAACGTGACTATCGATTTTCCCGGTTTCTCTTCAGACATCATCGCCAAGATCCCCTTCGAGAACGATCCCATAGGCTTCTACAAGTGGTGGAGGAAAGGCAAGCATGAGGATAAGGTGTACCTGTCGAAGGTGAACCAGTTCAGGCTTTTCCAGAAGGTCTACCTCATGGAGCCCAAGGTCATGCTGAAGAAAGACATCCAGTTCTTCCAGTCGTTTTAATCAAAAATTTGCTAAGTCAAAGATTTTGACTATATTTGGATAATTGGACTTGTTATTAACTATTCAAATTTTATCGTTATGACTTACAAGATTATCGACATCCAGGGCGTAGGACCGGTTTATGCTGAGAAACTCATCGCTGCAGGCGTTGTGACCGTTGACCAGCTTCTTGAGAGGGGCAAGACCCCCAAGGGCCGCAAGGAACTCGAGGAGGCCACCGGTATCACCGGCAAGCTCATCCTCACATGGGTGAACCATGCTGACCTCTTCCGTATCAAGGGCGTCGGCCCTCAGTTCTCCGAGCTTCTCGAGGCTTCCGGTGTTGACACTGTAAAGGAATTCCAGCACAGGGTGGCAGCCAACCTAGTAGTCAAGATGACCGAGGTCAATGAGGAGAAGCACCTCACCAAGGTGGTGCCTACCGAGAAGATGGTCCAGAAGATGATCGACCAGGCCAAGGTCCTTCCTCCCGTGGTTGAGTACTAGAAGTTTTTTTCAGATTTATTGGAGACGGCTCCTTCGGGGCCGTCTTCTTTATTTCCTGTTCCCGAAGTTTTTCATATATTTGTAAGTTATACAGAAATAGTCGGAATGAACAGGATATTTACAATTTCCGCCATCGTTGCACTGGCCTTCTGCGCCTTCTCCTGCAAGACCGGGGAGGAGGCTCTCCAGATTGTTGATTATCAGCAGGAATATACTGTCGGGAATGTCTCTTTCGAGATGGTTGAGGCTCCGGCGGGCAACTTCACAATGGGCATTTCTTCCGACAACCGCCGGAAGGTGACCCATGGGATCGCCCAGCCTGTCGCTCTCGACGGTTTCGCATTCAGCAAGGAGCCGGTCTCCCAGGCATTATGGACCGAGGTCATGGGAAAGAATCCCAGTCAGGTCCAGGACCCTTCCGCTCCGGTGGACATGGTCTCTTGGGAGGATGCACGGGTATTCCTGAAAAAGCTCGGGAAGAGGACCGGGAAGGCTTTCTACCTCCCGACCGAGGCACAGTGGGAATATGCCCAGAAACTGAGCGCAGACAAGGGTTTCACTGCCGTGGCTGAATGGTGCCTCGACAGCTACGACGAGGTTCCTGAGGATCAGACCAAGGATGACTATTTCTTTCCTATGAGTTTGATGGTGAATCCGCGCGGGCCCAAGGAGTGGGGCCAGAAAGTGGTCAGGACTCCTCTCGAAAGGATGAGCGTGGACTCCCATACACGGAGGACCCATGTAGGATTCAGGCTGGTTCAGTTGACAGGTGATGCCCTGACTGACGCCATCCTGCTTCCCCTTGAAGGCAAGGTGCCGGTGAGGGAAACCGTTGACGCCCTGGATGGCGTGCCTGAGACTTTCACCGTGGGTGATGTCAGTTTCAAGATGGTGAAGGTCCATGGCGGAGAGTTCACCATGGGTTTCAACCAGAGCGACTCCCCGTATCTCAAATTCACGGTACCCGACAATGAGAAGGCTGCGCATCAGGTGACCCTTTCCGACTATGAGATAGGTGAGACCGAGGTTACCGTAGGCCTCTGGAAGACCGTAATGGGCTCGGTGCCGTATCTCAACGATCCTGCAGACCTTCGCAAGCCTGTCGGGAATGTCTCGTGGTATGACTGCCAGGTATTCCTCCGTAAGTTGAACGCTATGACCGGCAGGACCTTCCGTCTCCCGACCGAGGCGGAGTGGGAATATGCCGCCAGGGGAGGGAAGTTCTCCCGTCACTATGGCTTCAGCGGATCCAACGACATGAGGTCCGTGATGTGGTTCCTGGACAATGCCGATTCCAAGCCCCATGATGTCAAGACCCTTTGGCCGAACGAACTCGGCCTTTACGATATGAGCGGCAATGTCTGGGAGTGGTGTTATGACAGGGCTTCCGATTATACCACCGAGCCTCAGACCGACCCGTACGGTGCGGAAGAGGGCGGTACCAGGGTCCTGCGCGGCGGTAGCTGCGCCAGCCGCTGGGACGCCTGCAGGATAAGCAACCGTTCATATATGCCCGCCAAGAACATCAAGGGCACATTCGGATTCAGACTGGCTTTGTAGGACCATGGACAGGCAGAAAAGAAACTCCATCATTACCCTGGTTGTCCTGGCGCTGCTCGGGACGGCCTATCATTTTCTCTGGAGCGACGCATCCGGAAAGGAAGTCGGCAATGATGGAATAGTTGAAGGCGGCTTCGAAGCCGGACAGGAGAGGGACCTTATGTCCAGGATCGAGATCCCCTACCGTCTCGAGGACAATGAGGGATGCATAATCGAGCATATGGGTTATGCCCTTTCCTATAATTCCGACTACAGGGTTCCCAACTGGGTCGCCTATGAACTTCTGGAAACCGAGCTCAATACCGGATTCAGGAGCAGGGAAGACAGTTTCGAGCCCGATCCGCTGATCAAGGGCCGTCAGGCATATGACAGGGACTACGTCGGCTCCGGTTACGACCGCGGGCACATGGCTCCGGCAGCCGACATGAGGTGGAGTTCCCAGACCATGAAGGAGAGTTTCTATCTCAGCAATGTCTGCCCACAGGACCATAACCTCAATTCAGGAGCTTGGAACGACCTTGAGAAGCAGGTCCGGTACGAGGCCCGTTACTACAAGTCTGTTTACGTGGTTTGCGGGCCGATATTCGAGTTCAACAATCCCAGGCATATCGGGAGGAACCATGTGATGGTACCTGATTCCTTTTTCAAGGCACTTCTTGCAAGGAGGAAGGACGGCACATATGCTGCAATCGGATTCATTTTCCCGAACAAGGCCTGTACCAGGAACCTTACCCTCTATGCCATGACCGTTGACGAGCTGGAGGCGAAACTGGGGATGGACCTCTTCTTCAATCTCGATGAGAAGGCCCAGGACAAGGCCGAGGCCGTGATGGACCCTTATGGAGACTGGAGGATCAGGGATGAAATATTGAGAGACTAGGAAACAATAACATAATTAATAGCAAACGATGGAAGAAATGCTTAATCTTACCTGTCTACATGACAGCCATCTGGCTCTGGGAGCCAAAATGAGTCCTTTTGCCGGATTCGATATGCCTATCCAGTATTCCTCGATAACGGAGGAGCATCTGGCCGTTCGCCACAAGGTGGGCATGTTCGATGTATCCCATATGGGAGAGATATTCGTCAGCGGCCCGGATGCCGAGAGATTCGTTAATCACATCTTCACCAATGACGTCCGTCCCATGACTCCCGGCCAGATCCTTTACGGCATGATGCTCTATCATGACGGAGGAACCGTCGATGACCTCCTGGTCTACAAGGAGTTTGAGCCGGAGCACTATCTCCTGGTCGTGAATGCGGCCAACATTGACAAGGACTTTGCCTGGATCAAGGAGAATTCGGAAGGCTTCAACGTTAAGGTCAACAACCAGTCCGACCTCTGGGGCCAGATAGCTCTCCAGGGACCTCTCGCAGAGGAGACCCTCGTCAAGGTGCTGCCTTTCGCCGCCGATGCCGCAGGACTGTCGTTCTATACTTTCAAGGATTTCGAAGACGCTGGGACCAGGGTGATAATCAGCCGTACCGGTTATACCGGAGAGGATGGTTTCGAGATCTATGCTTCTCCGCGCCTTATCGTAGCATATTGGGACGCATTCCTGAAGGCAGGGGTTGCACCCTGCGGTCTCGGATGCCGTGATACCCTTCGTTTCGAGGCAGGTCTGCCTCTCTATGGAGACGAACTCACTCCTGAGATCTCTCCCGTGATGGCAGGCTTCAGCATGTTCTGCAAACTGGACAAGGATGAGTTCATCGGCAAGGATGCAGTAGCCGACCAGAAAGCTAACGGTACCCCTATGAAACTCGTAGGAATCGAACTGCAGGACAAGGCAATCCCTCGTGCCGGATACCCTGTCGAGCTTGAGGACGGGACCGAGGTCGGTGTGGTCACCACCGGGTACCACAGCATATCCCTCGAGAAGAGCATTTGCTTCGCGCTTGTCAGAAGGGAGTACGGAGCCCTTGACACTCCTCTGTATGTCCGAATCCGCAAGAAGGTGTTCCCGGGCAAGGTTGTCAAGAAGAGATTCTACCAGACGAATTATAAGAAATAATTGATAATCAATCTAAAAACAATTAATCATGAGCAAAGTAGTAGAAGGCCTCCGTTACAGTGAGGACCACGAATGGGTAAAGGTTGAAGGCAATGTCGCCGTGATCGGTATCTCCGATTTCGCCCAACACGAGCTTGGTGACATCACCTATGCCGACCTTCCTGAGGTTGATGACGAATTTGAGGCCGGCGAGGAGTTCGGCGCCCTCGAAAGCGTCAAGGCTTCCAGCGAGCTGCTTACCCCTGTTTCCGGAAAGGTCGTCGAGGTCAATCCCGACCTTGAGGATGCTCCCGAGAAGATCAACGAGGATGCCTACGAGGCCTGGATCATCAAGGTCGAAATGACCGATCCTTCCGAGGTCGATGCCCTTATGGACGCTGCTGCATACCAGGCTTTTTCCGAGAAGTAGCATGGCGGCATTCCAGTATTTCCCTCATACCGAAGATGATGTCCGGACTATGCTGGAGCGTATCGGAGTGGGGTCGATGGATGACCTGTATTCCGATGTTCCCAAGGATTTCATCTACAAGGGTGAGTACGACCTCCCTGACGCAATGTCGGAGGAGGAGGTCAGGAGCTTCTTCGAGAACCTTGACGCCAGGGACAGGAAGCTGAAGGTCTTCGTGGGACAAGGCTCCTACGACCACTACACGCCTTCCGTGGTTCCCTACATCATCTCCAGGTCCGAATTCCTTACCGCTTACACTCCCTATCAGGCTGAGATTTCCCAGGGTACCCTGAGATATATCTTCGAGTACCAGAGCATGATCTGCGCCCTGACGGGACTGGACGTGAGCAACGCTTCCATGTACGACGGCCCTACCGCTGCTGCCGAGGCCGTGAAGATGGCTCCTGCTTGCACGAAGAAGAAGACAAGGGTGCTTGTCTCGAGGACACTGCTGCCCAATGTCGTGAAGACCATCGAGACCTATGCCAAGTATAATGGTATAGCATTGGATTACCTGCCCGTGATGGACGGCCATACCTGCCCCCACCACATGAAGGCGGAGCTTTCCAAGGGTGACGTGGCCGGCGTTATCGTGCCGTCCGTCAACCGTTACGGTATAGTCGAGGATTACACAGGCTTTGCGGATGCGATCCACGGGGAAGGCGGAATATTCATAATGTATTGCGATCCATCCGCCCTGGCGGTGCTGAAGACCCCCGCCGAGTGGGGTGCCGACATCGCCATAGGTGACGGCCAGAGCCTGGGCATTCCCATGACTTTCGGCGGCCCCTATGTCGGTTTCATGGCCTGCAGGAAGGATTATCTCCGCAAGCTACCCGGCAGGATCGTGGGTGAGACCCGCGATACCCAGGGACGCCGCTGTTTCTGCCTGACCCTTCAGGCACGCGAGCAGCACATCCGTCGTGAGAAGGCCACTTCCAATATCTGCTCGAACGAGAGCCTGATGGCGCTCTTCGTGACCGTCTACATGTCCCTTATGGGGCCGAAGGGTCTCAAGGAGGTCAACGAGCGTTCCTGCGCCGCTGCACATTACCTCCACGACGAGCTCCTCAAGACAGGAAAGTTCGAGGAAGCATTCAATCAGCCTTTCCTCAAGGAATTCGCCCTCAAGCCGCTCATCCCTGTGGACAGGCTTCAGGAGAAACTCCTGGAAGGCGGATTCTTCGCCGCCCTTCCTACCGAGGATGGTTACGTGACATTCTGTACAACTGAAAGAAGGACGAAGGCTGAGATCGACGCCCTCGTAGCATTGGTGAAGGAGGCCTAGGAATATGAAGTATTACGACAAACTTATATTCGAACTCTCGAAGGAAGGCCGTACAGGCTATTCCTTTGGAAAGGCTGAGATTCCGGAGCCTGCCGAAGGATCGATCCCTGCAAACCTGTTCAGAAGCGAGGCTCCCGCCCCGTCACTACACCAACCTCTCCCAGATGAACTTCGGCGTTGACACCGGATTCTATCCGCTGGGAAGCTGCACGATGAAGTACAATCCCAAGATCAACGAGGAGATTGCCGGGATGAAGGGCTTCCAGGCCCTGCATCCCCTGCAGCCTGCCTGCACCGTCCAGGGTGCCCTTGAGGTGTACTACAACATGGAGAAATCCCTCGCCGCCCTTACGGGAATGGCCGGGTTCACCTTCAACCCTTGCGCAGGCGCCCACGGAGAGCTGACCGGCCTTATGATCATGAGGCAGTATCATCTTCTTCGCGGAGACCTCAAGAGGACCAAGGTCATCGTACCTGACAGCGCGCACGGTACCAATCCTGCCAGCGCTGCCGTCTGTGGCCTGGAAGTGGTCGTGGTGAAGTCGAATCCGGATGGACTGGTGGACGTCGCCGACCTCAAGCCTTTGCTTGGAGACGACATCGCCGGTATCATGATGACGAACCCTAATACTCTCGGACTTTTCGAGAAGGAGATAGGTGAGATAGCCAAGCTCGTCCACGGATGCGGCGGACTTCTCTATTATGACGGAGCGAACATGAACCCGCTTATCGGAATGGTCCGTCCAGGCGACATGGGCTTCGACATAATGCACCTGAACCTTCACAAGTCGTTCTCCACGCCTCACGGCGGCGGCGGTCCCGGATCGGGCCCCGTGGGTGTATGCAGTAAACTCGTCCCTTATCTTCCCACTCCCAAGGTGGTCAGGAAAGAGGACGGTGCTTTCGACATTGTGGGGTGTGATGGCAAGGCTGCCGGTCAGGTGTCCGGTTTCCTTGGCAACTTCGGCGTAATCCTGAGGGGTTATGCATACATCCTTACCCTCGGAAAGCAGAACGTGAAACTGGTCGGCAAATACGCGACCCTCGGTGCGAACTACATCAAGGAGAGCCTCAAGGATTGCTACAAGCTGCCCATCCCTACTGTCTGCAAGCACGAGTTCGTCTTCGACGGCCTAGTGAACGACGGGTCGAAGAAAGCTGCTGACGGTACGGTTGAGAGGGAAGGTGCTACCACTCTGGATGTGGCCAAGAGGCTTCTCGACTTCGGGTTCCATGCTCCGACCATCTACTTCCCTCTGCTCTTCCATCAGGCCATAATGATAGAGCCTACCGAGACCGAGTCTCTCGAGACTTTGGATTCGTTCATCGAGGTAATGAGGAAGATCGCGGCTGAGGCTGCAGAGGATCCCGGGATCCTGAAGACGGCTCCGCACAACGCCCCTATCACCCGTCCTGACGAGACCACGGCTGCCCGCCAGCCTGTCCTCAAGTTCCAGGACGAAGCGTAGTTGCCGGTTACGCAGTCTGCCCTGTTTCCTTATACAATGAACAAGGTGTCATTTCAGGGCAGGGACCATGTACACATATTACCACTGTACCCCTGGGAACCGAACAAGGTCCCAGGGGTATTGTTACACCTTGCACAAACTTATGGCAAGAGCACAGAAAAGCAAATAAAATTTGGAGGATAATCGGATTGTTTCTATATTTGCAGTCCGAAATGGGGTATTAGCTCAGTTGGTAGAGCGTTTGAATGGCATTCAAAAGGTCAGGAGTTCGATTCTCCTATGCTCCACAAAAATCCCTCTCAGATTAGTCTGAGGGGGATTATTGGTATTCAAGACCCTTGACTGCGATCCCTATGTTTACGGGGAGATGAATCATTTCACAGAGGGCGGCTTCCCGGATGTAACTGCTTTTGAGATGGATGACAAAATCCGTGGTCATTTCCCGGGGTGTCCTCTCTTCTTCCGGTTTGGCAAGGAAGTCCTGCATTGCCTGCTCATCATATCCGACAATCTGGAAAGCGATGAAATAGCGTCCTGGTTCAAGCAGGATGGTTTCTTCCGGTTGTATGTCGAAATCCTGCGGATGGCCGGAAACGGCGACATCAAAGTAAATCGGCTTATGGAGTACATTGACAAACGACTCAGCCTTTCCTTCTATACGGTAGATGTTGATGGATGCAACGCAGCCAGGGATATTGTTGCTATGTACTGAAAGCAGGATGTCCTTTATGAGGAAAGGTTTTTGTGTCTGGGCGACAGACCCGATTTCCCGTCCCTCAGAACGGCCGTTC
Organism: uncultured Bacteroidia bacterium; assembly: GCA_902779765.1. GTDB lineage: Bacteria > Bacteroidota > Bacteroidia > Bacteroidales > UBA932 > Cryptobacteroides. The sequence goes on along the minus strand of CACZCQ010000005.1, from coordinate 35,761 downwards.
CGGAGTGAGCCGGAGATAATTCCTCCATTCCCGAGAATCTTTGCCCCCGGGCGGACAAGGTATTTCTCTTTAGTATCTCCACCGATGAACACGGCCGGCGGCAGTTCCTGTTCGTGGAGGATGATGACCACGTCGTCTGCAGGGCCTGTGATGGAGTATGAGACGGGCTGATAGGAAACGTGGAAGAATTCCAGCGTGTCACGGGGAGCGGTTATCTCAAACCGACCGTCGAAGGTGGAGATCGTTCCGATCTGGAGTTTCGGGATACCTATCTGTACATATTCCACGGATTCGCCCCTGTCATTGATGATGTGTCCTTTGACCGAGACGGTTTCCTGGCCGAAAACGGAGATTGGAATAAGGAGAAGGGCCGGGAGCAAATATCTGATCAGCATATAAAATTGTCTTTTAACCAATTAAAAGACAAGTATCATGCCGCTGAAAACCTCAGAAGACCATGTTGATTGCTGCTCTCTGGGCACGTTGGCTGTGAGCGGCGTTCATCTTGCCGAAATTCCATTTGACCCCGAAAAGGATGTAGCGTCCCATGACCAGACGGTAGGTGTCTTCCTCGTAGTTGGCAGTGACCGTGTGGGTCAGGTTCCGGGTCTGGTTGAGGATGTCATTGATCTTGATGCTGAGACTGAACGCCTTGATGTTCTTGGAAATCTCTCCGTTCCACTGCCATTCAGGGGCTCCGTAACCCTTTGCATAACCTCTGTACCAGGCATAGGCTATCTCGGTGTCGAATTCGAATTCGTGCTTTGTCCTGTAGTTGGCTCCGGCTCCTATACGGGAGTCGAGGGTGTTCATGTTGACCCTGTCATCCAGGGAGTAGCGGGCAATATGGCCGGAAAAGTCGGACTCGACCCTTCCGCTGAAACTTCCGGAAGTGTATTTGAGACTCAGGCTTAAGTCGGGTGAATAGTTTCTTGTGGTACTCTCTGCAAATCCGCTCTTCCCGCTGTAGAAGATGTCTCCGTCTTTCCCGCCCCAGAATGAGTCCATGAAGGAGGAATAGTCGAACGAGTCCTTGTCCAGGCCTTCAAGGGTGCCCTTGGCCTGGTAGCTGGTGGAAGCTGAGAAGCCTAATCCGACATCTGTAGTCAGGAACCATTTCTTCTTGGCATCCAAAGGAGTGGTGTAAGTGATCACTCCTGAAAGGCTCATGGTGTTCTTCTTGGAGTTGACAGGGATCGAGTAGAGGATCCCGTCACTGTCGTACCATCGCGCGTAGGAAATCGGGTTGGTGTTGAAGTTGCCGAACAAATAGGCCATCAAGGTTGAGAATTTCTCCCGGTTATTTCTGTTCCAGCTCAGGCTTAGGTAGGTGTTGCCGTAAGGCTTTAGATAGATGTTGCCGAGAGTCGGACGCGCGGGGTCAATGATGTTCATGGTTGGAATCATGCTGGCATTTCCCGGCCTCTGGTTGCTTCCGGAAGCTGATGCGAAAAAGCGGTTCGTTCCAGCCGTGTGCTGGAAGCTGATGTCGGGGGAGACAAACCAGTTCCATTCACCAACTCCGGTGTTGTCGGAGACGTTGAAACTCTTGGAATATGTTTCATTGAGCATTCCGCTCAGACGGGCTCCGAAGGTTAGCCAGGTTCCTTCCTTGAATTTGTACTGGGCAGTCATTCCGTACCTTTGGTTGATGGTGCGGTTGCGGGATTCCGATGAAAAATAGTCATTCCGTCCGGCTTCATCGAAGGCATCACGGTTCCTGTTATTCTTCGAGTAGGACCACTGGGTGTTGGTTGAGACCGTCCATTTCTCTCCGATAGGTTCACCATATGTTATTCCTCCGTTGACGGAATAGGTATTGCTCTCCGAAAGGTATTTAAGGGATCGATTGTCTTCACCTGAGACCATCTTCATGAAGCTGTTCTCACGGCTTTCTCCATCTTCATCATAAAGGGAACCATTGAAATTGAAAGACAGGATCCTGTTTTTCTTTCCTCCCAGGTCCCTGAACGTCAGGTCTCCATAGCCGAAGAAGGAACGACCGGTGTCCAAAGAACTGTTGTTACTTTCAGAACTGTTGATGGATGCACCACCCTTCATTGTTTCCGATGATGAGAAACTGTGGGAATTGTTCTTTGAATAGCTGAACTGGGGCCTGAAGTGGAACCTTACGTTGCCACTCTCCTTCTGGAATTCCATGTTTGCTGACAGGGAGTTGGCGAATTCTCGCCCGGAATTACCTGAGATGGAGAACAAGTCGCCGTCATTCTGGAAAGTGGTGCGGGCTGATGATGAGCCGGTCTGTGTGTCACCGTACTTATAGTTGGTCCCGACTGTCGTCTGAACGTCCTTTATCCTGGATGTGTTGGCGTTGACTCCAAGTTGGGCGGCTGATGAGAGTCCACCGCCAGAAATCCTGGTTCTTTCACCGTCTGCACTTACGGCCACGAAAACTACTCCGTTGGAGTCGTTTATGTTCATTCCGTTCCCGATGATGGTGAGCTGGTCTTTTTCTGAATATGCTGACGCAAGCACGTTGCCGCTGTAGAGGAGACCGCGGTCATCGCGAAGAGGGTCATCTCCGCCTCCGGCGAGTGTGGTTCCTCCCTTTATCCCGGCGTTTCCGAACCAGCCTTTCTCATATTCTTTCTTGAGTCCTACATCAAGGACCTTTTCTCGGTTGCCATCCTCCAGGCCGGTTGCCCTGGTGGACTCGGACTCCCTGTCGATAACCCTGATTTTGTCCACAATGGAGGCAGGGAGGTTGTTGAGTGCCGTAGACTGGTCGTCGAAAAAGAATGTGCGTCCGCCTACGGTGAGTTTGTCTATCTCTTCTCCGTTGAATTTGACTTTGCCTTCCTCGGTAATTTCCATTCCCGGCATGCGCTTCAACAGGTCCTTCAACATGTCGTTCGTACCCATCTGGAAGGACGATGCAACGAATTCGACGGTGTCCTGCTTGACCACGATGGGATTGCCTACATCAGTTATGACGGCTGCCTTCAGGAACTTGTCGTCGACCTGGAGTTTGACTGTTCCCAGATCGACGACCGTTTCCCTGAAGTACTGTTCCTTGACGAATGGCCGGTAGCCGAGCATCTCGATGTGGAAAGAATAGCTGCCATAGGGGACCTCTTCCAGGTTGACCTTTCCTTCAGCGTCACTCAGAGTGAAATTGCTGATAGTGGTATCCTTGGAGGGAATCACATAGGCTGATGCGAATGGAATGGGCTCGTTTGTCAGTGAATCCACGACAGTGACATGGATTTCGGCCAGACGGCCGTCAAACACGCTGTCATTGAGTATGAACACCTGGGCGTTCGCAGATATCACGTACAGCAGCCATAGACAGGCTGCCAGCAGAACCCTTTTCATCCGAATATCCTCCTTTCCGTCTTATAGGAAGAAGTCGTATCTCTTCACTTTTTCCTTTGAGGGATCCGGTTCTCCGGTCTTGCTTTCTTCCTTGAAGAAGATCACGATGGAGAATGACTGTCCGGTCGTCCCGGCTTGTGCCACGCTGTTCTCGTATATCCTGTCACATGCCATGATAACCTTTGAGTCGTTGTCCTTCGTACGGTATACGTCTTTCAGGTCTTTAAGGCTGTTGTCTATCGCCTCCTGCATGAAGCCGTGGATCAGAGCCTCGTAAGAGTCTGGTGAAACAGCGTCCCTGGTGTCGATATAAACACCGTAATGACCGGTCATGATGACATCGTCAACGCTTGTCCCGTGGCTCTCCTTGTTGCAGGATGTCACAAAGGCGATGCAAGATATGGCTGCGATTACAGCGAGTAGTCCGGCAGTTTTCATCAGTTTTCAGTTTTTTAAATCCCTATGCTATTTGAAGAGAAGAGGTGCGAATGTGTTGAGATAAAGGCGCCAGTTCGCCCAGACATGGCCTCCGTCTGAAACGAAGAAGGTGTGGTCCAGTCCCTGTTCGGTAAGGGTCTTGTCAAGGGTCTTGGAGCCTTCGAACAGGAAATCGCTGTCGCCGCAGGCAAGGAAGTAGAGCTTGACGCCGGCCTTCTTGAGATTGGCGATCTGTTCGGGTGTTGCCTGTCCTGCTGCGGAAAGAGGACAGATGTAATCGAAGAGCTCAGGATAGAGGATGGAAGCGGAGATGGTGTGTCCGCCACCCATTGAAAGACCTGCTATCGCGCGTGATGCGGGTTTGGGTATGGCACGGAAGTTCTTCTCGATGAAGGGGACGATCTCGGTGCAGAGGCTGTTCACGTATGCGTTGCGGAACTCTTCAGAGCGCCAGTTGATGTTCTTCTCAGCAATGTTGAGGGTGCGTGCGGCCTGCTGTCCGGGGTTTCCGTTCGGCATGACTACGATCATCGGCTCGGCAAGTCCCTTCTCGATGAGGTTGTCCATGATCTGGGCGGTACGTCCCATGGAAATCCAGGCCTCTTCGTCACCGCCTGCTCCGTGGAGGAGGTAAAGCACGGGATATTTCTTCTTGGGATTGGCTTCGTAGCCGTAAGGGGTATAGACGGTAAGACGACGGCTGTAGCCGAGGATCTTGCTGTCGTACCAGGGATGGCTCACGGTTCCGTGCTGGGTTGCTTCGACGTAGTTCTCGGAGCGCTCTCCGGGAACGAAAAGCATTGGAAGATAACGGGTTCCGTCACGCTGTACCATTACATTCTGGGGGTCGTTGACGGACACTCCGTCCACCACGAAGTTATAAGTGTAGATTTCAGGCCTCGGGAGAGGAATCTTGACGGACCATACATTGTTCTCACCGCGGGTCATGTCGATGGTACCTCCATAAGGATTGGCCATCCAGGAGCCGCTGAGTTTCACTACGGTTGCATAATCTGCCTTAAGACGGAATGTGACGCTGTCGCCCTGTATTTCGGGAGAGATGACGGGTCTGGGGCCACGGGAGAAATTTGCCAGTTCCTGAGCGTGTGCGCCGGTGATGACGGCGAACAAGGCGATGACGGGGAGTAACTTTTTCATGATGGGTGGAAATTGCATTTCACAAATATAAAAATATTATCTTTGCCGAACAATCCGTAAACTAGTATATGTACAGACAGAAAGGTAACCCCCTCTATCTTTTTTCGATAGTCCTGGTGGCAGTCATCGGGGGACTGCTCTTCGGATATGACACCGCCGTCATCTCCGGAGCCGAAAAGGGCTTGCAGGCATTCTTCAAGGGAGCGTCGGACTTCAACTATACCGACGGTCTCCACGGTTTCACGAGTTCAAGCGCCTTGATCGGCTGCATCATCGGAGCATTCATCTCCGGAGTATTCGCATCCAGCATGGGCCGCAAGAAGACTCTGTTCATCGCCGGAATCCTGTTCTTCCTTTCGGCTTTGGGCTCATATTATCCGGAGTTCCTTTTCTTCCATAAAGGTGTACCTACCAAGGGTTTGCTGGTTGCATTCAACTGTTACCGGATATTGGGCGGTATCGGAGTCGGTCTGGCTTCCGCTTTGTGCCCTATGTATATAGCGGAGGTCGCCCCTGCGTCCAAGAGGGGTAAACTGGTTTCCTGGAACCAGTTCGCCATCATATTCGGTCAGCTGGTGGTATATTTCGTAAACTACCTGATCATCCGTTCCCACGCCTCCGATCCTGCAGTTGTGGAATGGACCAACAGCATCGGTTGGAGGGTCATGTTCGTCTCAGAAGCGGTTCCCGCCGGTCTGTTCGCCCTGCTGATCCTTCTGGTTCCCGAAACTCCCAGATACCTTGTCCTCAACGGCCGTGACGACGAAGCCATGACTGTGCTTTCCAACATCAACGGCGAGTCCAGGGCCCGGGAGATCATCTCTGAGATCAAGGATACGTTCGTGGAGAAGAAGGAGAATATCCTTACCTATGGCCTGATGGTAGTCTTCATCGGCTGCATGCTAAGCGTTTTCCAGCAGATCATCGGTATCAACGCGGTACTTTATTTCGCTCCCAGGATTTTCGAGTCGATGGGTGTATCCAACAATATGCTCTTCACCGTAATCATGGGTGTGATCAATATCAGTTTCACCCTGGTGGCCGTGTTCACGGTCGAGAAGTTGGGAAGGAAACCCCTTCTTATCACCGGTTCGCTCGGAATGGCCCTGGGAGCACTTGGCGTGGCGCTCAGCAATGTGGCGACTCTTCCTGCGATCGTCCCCGTCATAAGCATAATGCTTTACAGCGCCTGCTTCATGTTCAGCTGGGGTCCTATCTGCTGGGTATATATCGCCGAGCTCTTCCCGAACACGATCCGTTCGGAGGCTACTGCCATCGCCGTGGCATTCCAGTGGATATTCAATTTCATAGTGTCCAGTACATTCGTTCCGATGTACAACTGGAGCCATTTCTTCGCATATGCGCTCTACGGAGTGATCTGCCTCATCGCTGCGCTCTTCGTGTGGAAACTCGTTCCCGAGACCAAGGGAAAGACTCTGGAGGACATGACCAAGTTCTGGAAGAAGTATACCATCTAAGTTGCGCAAGAGCATAATCATATCGGCCCTTGACAGTTTCCCCAAGGTGGAGCTGGAAGATATCCGTCATTATTTCGGTGCGGATTTCCCTGTCCGTGTGCGCAAGAGTGAATTCGTGGACAAGCTCGGAGCCTATATCGTAGAGAAGCCACGGGAATGGCTCGGAAAGATGCTGGAGAGGGATCTGAGGCTGCTCAAACGTCTGGTGGAGGCCGGCCCCGAGGTGCCGCTATACCTTGAATATCCTGACTTCCCGACTGTCCTGGAGACCGTCAAGCTGCTTGGGTCCGACACTACCGACGAGAACTTCAGGGAGGTATGGATCCCTAAGGAAATGTACGATATCGTATCCCCCCATATCGACCAGGTGCTTGAGACGGGGGAGTCCGACGGTTCTTTCGAGCTTGAGAGAGCGGCGCTTGGGTATCTGAACCTGTATGGTGTCTTGACCGCCGACGAGTTCTTCGGCAAGATGCTCGACTATTGCGATTGGGCGGCCCGTTGGAGCGTGGAGGAGTTCACCCTGCGCCTTTCCTTGAGCCCGGTGCTGAAGCTGTGCCGGTTCGACATAGGCGGGGAGCCGTATGTATGTGCTCCCAGCATTTTCAATCCCGAGGCCATCGTTTCCGGCCGCAGGGAATTCCCCTCGGTCGCCGGACTGCGCCACTTTTCACCCGAGGAAGCCCTGGAGGCCGGGAAAGGTTCCCCGGATTTCGTGTTCGGACTTGGAACGGAGGAGGGCAGGCGTTTGGTCGAGATGCTCGACAACCTGGGCTATTCCGGGAACGACCTGGTCCTGGAGGAACATGATATCTGGATGAACGCCCAGATGACCGGTGGCGATGATGCCACCGAGGCGATATTCTCGTGCGTCACGAGGATGCAGGACAAGATTGATACCTTCGAGGACTATGATGCCTGCATGGAGGTAGTGGCAGCCTATGCCAACAGCCTTCCCAAGTGGCTCCTGCAGGGATATTCAGCCAACGAGGCCAACTGCCTGAAGGTTATCCTCCAGTCGGAAGAGGATCCGGTCAGGGCCATGATCAGGAAGAATCCGCTGATGGGACTGTACGTCCCTCCGGCTGCACCTGACGAACTGTGTCCCTGTGGAAGCGGTTTGTCCTACCGGTTCTGCCACGGGCGGGCACTCAGCTGACATATATGGATATAACGACTGCAGGCCTGCGATTCCGCGGGCCTGCAACGTTAGTAAGTAGTGTATCCGTAATTTAGACGAAAAATTATGTCGTTAGAGTTATTCCTAGTACAAAAATAGTCAAAAAAACGTTTAAAACAAGGGATTTGCTTAAAAAATCCGGCTATTTGCCGGTCTTTTCCAACAGTCCCGGCCGGAGCGCCCTGGTCCTTTCCAGCGCCTGCTCGTCCTGCCATGCCTGGATCAGTTTTGGATTGCCGCTCAGGAGGACATCCGGTACCTTCCACCCTTTGTATTCGGCCGGGCGGGTATAGACGGGAGGGGACAGGAGTCCGTCCTGGAAACTGTCGCTGAGAGCCGAGGTCTCGTCTGTAAGTGCACCGGGAATAAGCCTGACTATCGAATCGGCCAGGAGTGCGGCGGGAATCTCCCCACCGCTCACGACATAATCCCCGACCGAGATCTCCCTGGTGACCAGATGCTCCCTGATCCTGTGGTCGATTCCCTTGTAGTGGCCGCACAGGATAATGATATTCTCCTTGAGGGAGAGCTCGTTGGAGATGCCCTGTGTCAGGGTCTCTCCGTCCGGGGACATGTAGATGACTTCGTCGTAGTCCCTTTCGGTTTTCAGTTCGGCGATCATCCTGTCCACGGGCTCGATCATCATGACCATCCCGGCGTCTCCGCCATAGCAATAGTCATCGACATTGGCCCGTGGGCCGATGCCGTATTTCCGAAGGTTGTGGACCTCGATTTCGACAAGCCCTTTCTTGATCGCGCGACCCACGATGGAATGGCTTAGGGGACTGTCCAGCAGTTCCGGGACGACGGTAAGGATATCAATACGCATAGGCAGAATAATACTGTTGCAAAAATAAGATTTTTTTAGGTATATTTGTAAACTGCATATTATGATTGCAGTTTTGTGAAACCTTCAAAAGGATTTATTTTATGAGTGAAGAGAAAATACCTGAGGTAAACGTTACCCCAGATGTAGAGGAAACTCCGAAGATTGTCGAAGAAGTTGTTGAAACGGCTGCAGAAGCGGTCGAAGCCGTTGCAGAAGAGGCCGTGGAAGAAGTTCAGGAAGAGACCCCTGTTGACCTCGCAACACTGTCGTTGGCCGAGTTGTCCGATTTGTTCGACAAGCTTTCCCAGGACGAAAACAGAATGAGAAGATATAAGGAGGCCGAGGCTATAAAGTCGGCTTTCTACAAGAGGCTCTCCAAGGAGAAGGCTGACGCCGGCCTCGGATCCAAGGTTGATGAACCTTCATCACGCGAGGATGTGATCGAAGAGGTTGCCCAGACCCCTGTGACTGAAGTCAAGGACAATCCTTTCGAGGCAATGGAAGCCGCTTTCAAAGGTGTCTATGCCAATTACAAGAGGGAGCGCGCCGAATATAACAGGCAGCAGGATGCCCAGAGGGAAGACAACTATGTCAAGAAGCAGGCTGTCATAGAGGACCTCAAGACCCTTGTCGAGAAGCAGGAGGACATCAGCTCCACTTTCCCCGCCTTCAGGGAGCTCCAGAACCGCTGGAAGGAGATAGGTCCCGTCCCGGCAACCAAGTTCCGTGACCTTAACGATACCTATCAGTTCTATGTCGAGAAGTTCTATGATATGGTCAAGATCAACAGGGATCTCCGTGACCTTGATTTCAAGAAGAACCTCGAAGCCAAGCAGGAGTTCTGCGAGGCTGCCGAGAAACTCGCCGAGAATGAGAATGTCGTGGAGGCTTTCCGCGAGCTTCAGAAACTGCATGAGCAGTGGAAGGAATTCGGCCCTGTCGCCAAGGAGTTCCGTGATTCCATTTGGGACCGTTTCAAGGCTGCCACTGCGGTAATCAATAAGAAGTATCAGGCATATTTCGAAGGCCAAAAGGAAAAGCAGCAGGAGAACCTTGAGGAAAAAGCCAAGCTATGCGAGGCTGTAGAGGCCATAGCAGAGAAGGAAGTCAAGTCCTCCAACGAGTGGAACCAGCTCTCCTCCCAGATCGAGGATATCCAGAAGAAGTGGAGGACAATCGGTTTCGCCACCAAGAAGGAGAACCAGAAGATCTACGACCGTTTCCGTGCCGCCTGCGACAAGTTCTTCGCCCGCAAGAGGGAGTATTATTCCCAGTTCAAGGATTCCATGAACGAGAACATGGAGAAGAAGATCGCCCTCATCGAGAAGGCTGAGGCTCTCAAGGACAGCAAGGAGTGGAAGAAGACCACCGAGGCTCTCATCGCTTTGCAGAAGGAATGGAAGGAGATCGGAGCGGTTCCCCGCAAGAAATCCGAGCAGCTCTGGAAGAGGTTCCGCGCCGCTTGCGATGCCTTCTTCGACGAGCGTGACAAGAATTCCAAGCCCGAGAATGACTATTATTCGAATCTGAAGGCCAAGAAGGCCCTGATCGAGGAGATCAATGCCTATGAGCCCAAGGATGCCGCCGCCGACCAGGCTGCAGCACAGGAGTTCTCCGAAAGGTGGCGTGCCATAGGCTTCGTCCCTTACAAGGAAAAGGAGAGCATCCAGAAAGCGTATTCCGAGGCGCTCAATGCCAAGTTCCCTGATTTCTCCACAAGGAGGCCGAGGATGGAAGGCCGCGGTGCGACCCAGTCCAGGAAGCCTATGAGCGAGAAGGACCGCCTTGTGCAGGAATACAACAAGCTCCAGCAGGACATCGTAACTTATGAAAACAATATAGGATTCTTCTCCGCTTCCAAGAATTCCGAGCCGCTCATCAAGCAGATGCAGGAGCGCATCGATGCGGCCAAGCAGGAACTCAAGGAACTTGAAGCCAAGATCTTGAAGGCTCAGGAGGGCGAAGAAGAGAAGTAAGTAATGGATAAGAATTCAATCATCGGTATTGTCCTGATGGGATTGCTCCTGTTCGGCTTTACCTTCTATCAGAACAAGCAGTATCAGAAACAGGCTGCCTACCAGGCGCAATTGGACTCCATAGCTGCGGTCGAAAGGTTCCGTGCCGATTCAATCGCTGCTGCGGAGGCTGTTGTCCGTGATTCCATCCGTGCCGTCGCCGGATCAGAAGGCCGGGAAACGGTCATTTCGGAAGCCGGACCCGTCGCGATATACAAGGACTCCCTGCTTGCTTCTTCGCATTCCGGTGAAGGACAGGTGGTTACCCTTTCCAACGACAAGTTCGAGGTCGCATTCACGACCAAGGGTGCCCAGCCATATTCGGCCAGGCTCAAGGATTACAAGACCTATGGGGGAGATGACCTCTATCTCTTCAAGCCCGGGATGAGCCAGCTTGGCATCCAGGTCTATGCCGGCGAGATGATCAACACTTCCGACTTCAATTTCACCCTGGCTGAGCAGACCGACACTTCAGTTGTCATGCGTCTGCCTTTCTCCGGCGGTGGATACATCGAGCAGAGGTATTCGATCAGGGAAGGTGAATACATAGTCAAGAATGCCCTTTCGTTCGTCGGAATGGAGAATGTGATTCCGAAGAACGTTTTCTCTCTGGATATGGATTATTCCATGACTATCCCGAGGATGGAGAAGGGCTACAAGAACGAGAGCCAGTATTCGAAGCTGAACTATTACTTCTCAGGCGAGAAGAAGCCGGCGGACATGGGACGCTCCCGCAATTCCAGCAAGAGGGTGGACAACAAGGTTTCGTGGTTCGCCTTCCAGCAGCAGTTCTTCTCTGCGATATTCAGGGCGGAGAAGGAGTATGCTTCAGCCGACTTCGACATCCAGTTCTTCCCGGAAGAGGATGAGTCCCATAACCTTATGACCTGCCAGGCCAAGGTAAGGACCGATTTCCAGCCCGGACAGCATGAAACGGTGGTTCCTTTCGAATTCTATTTCGGGCCCAACCACTACAAGACCCTCAAGTCATACGATCAGAAATATGAGAGGATGATCCCTCTGGGCGGAAGCGTCGTCGGCCTGTTCACGAAATACGTGATCATCCCCACTTTCGATTTGCTCAGGAGATTCATTTCCAACTTCGGAATCATCATCCTTATCATGACGATCCTGATCAAGATGGTTGTGTTCCCCTTCGCCTTCAAGTCATACTCGTCTTCCGCAAAGATGCAGGTCATCAAGCCGGAGATAGACAAGCTCAGCGAAAAGTATCCCAGGCAGGAGGATGCGATGAAGAAGCAGCAGGCGCAGATGGACCTTTACAAGAGGGCCGGGATAAGCCCCATGGGAGGTTGCCTTCCCATGCTGCTCCAGTTCCCGATCCTGTGGGCAATGTTCCGCTTCTTCCCTGCGTCCATCGAGTTGAGGCAGCAGCCTTTCCTTTGGGCGGAGGACCTCAGCGCATATGACTCGATAGTCAACTTCGGGACAAGGGTACCTCTCCTCGGAGACCATATCTCCCTGTTTGCGTTGCTGATGGCCATCTCCATGTTCTTCTATTCGAAGCTTACGACAGCCTCCCAGCCGGGTGCGAACGATCCTCAGATGGCTTCGATGCGCTTCATGAGCGTCTGGATGATGCCTATCATGATGTATTTCATCTGTAACAGCCTGTCGTCAGGACTCAGCTATTATTACCTGCTTTCCAACCTCATCACGATGCTGGAGACCTGGGTAATCAAGAAGTGGTTCGTGCACCCCGAGGAGATACAGGCCCGCCTGAAAGCTACCGAGGGAAAGAAGCAACCGAAGAGCAAGTGGCAGCAGCGGCTGGAAGAGGCCCAGAGGATGCAGGCCCAGATGCAGAAGGAACAGGCCAAGAAGAATGGTAGAAGATAATCTCAGAAGGATCTATAAGGAACTGCCGCCAGAAGTCAAACTGGTGGCAGTTTCCAAATTCCACCCTTGCGAGGATATCCTCGAGGCATACAGGGCCGGGCAGAGGAGGTTCGGAGAGAACCGTCCCCAGGAGTTCGCAGCCAAGGCCGTCCAACTTCCCGAGGATATAGAATGGCATTTCATAGGCCATCTTCAGACCAATAAACTCAAAATGGTACTGCCCTATGCTTCGCTGGTCGAGTCCATCGATTCGAGACATCTGCTGGATGCCGTAGAGAAGTGGGGAAGTGAGCACGGTAAGGTCATCGATGTGCTGCTTGAACTGCATCTCGGTGCGGAGGAGACAAAGGGCGGCTTCACCGAGGCGGAGATCGAAGAAATCCTTACTCCGGTCCCTGAGCGGCGCGCTGAGCTTGTCGAAGGGGTCGAAGGGGCGTATCCCCATATCCGTTTCCGCGGTCTGATGGGAATGGCGACCAATACAGATGACGAAGCGGCCGTCGAGGCTGATTTCGTTCGCATCGAGGCTTTCAAAAAGCATCTTGACGACTGGTTCGCGTTGCCGGATTTTACGGAACTCTCCATCGGCATGTCCCATGACTGGCCTCTGGCGGTCCGCCACGGCGCAACGATCGTACGAATCGGCACGGCCATCTTCGGTCCGAGGATTTATCGGTAATAATAAAAAAGAGTGACCGTATGGCCACTCTATTTCATTTTCAAATAAGATGAACTAGTCGAGGGTTCCGTTCTCAGCAGCCTCGATCATCTTCTGGTTTGCGGTGATGTAGATCTCGACACGGCGGTTCTGGGCCTTTCCTTCCTTGGTTGCATTGTCAGCGACAGGCATGGAGGAGGACTTTCCTTCGACTGTCATACGGGAAGAGGAGATACCGCAGTTCTTCAGATAGTCGGCTACACTCTGAGCCCTCTTTTCGGAAAGCGGCTGGTTGATTGCGTCGTTTCCTGAACTGTCGGTGTGTCCGTAGATCGTGATGTCAGTGTCGACCATGTCGGACATCTTGGTTGCGAACTGGGAAAGCTCGTTCTTGGATGCCTGCTTGAGGTCAGCCTTGTTGGTGTCGAAGAGGATACCGCTGTTGAAGGTAACCTTGATAGCCTCGAGGCCGTTCTGATCCTCGACAGTCTCAACCTGGGCGTTTTCGAGGGCCTTGAGTTCCTCGGCCTTCTTGTCCATCTTCTTACCGATGACGGCACCTGCGCCAGCACCTACTGCAGTACCGATGGCAGCGCCGATGGCGGCACCCTTGCCATCCTTACCGATGATAGCTCCGAGTCCGGCACCGATAGCGGCACCTGCTCCGGATCCGATGAGGGTTCCCTTGCCGGTCTTGGACATGTTGCTGCAACCGGAGAAGACCATCATAACGCACATGAAGCTCAAAATGACTTTTTTCATGATCTGAAAATAATTAGTTGTTAATGGATCGTTTCCTGATTTCAAAAAAGGCCAAGCCCGAAGGCCTGGCCTTGCTTTCGCAAATATAAAAATTATTTTGTAATAACGCGCGCCATTTCAAGCACTTTGTTGGAATAACCCCATTCGTTGTCATACCAAGCGCAGACCTTTACGAAAGTAGGATCGAGCTGGATACCGGCCTTGACATCGAAGATGGAAGTGCGGGCGTCGTTGCGGAAATCGGTGGAAACGACAGCTTCGTCGGTGTAACCGAGGATACCCTTGAGTTCGCCTTCGGAAGCTTCCTTCATTGCAGCGCAGATCTCATCGTAGGTGGCGGGAGTGTTGAGCTCGCAGGTGAGGTCGACGAAGGAAACGTCGGAAGTGGGAACGCGGAGGGACATGCCGGTGAGCTTGCCGTTGAGTTCAGGAAGAACCTTTCCGACAGCCTTGGCTGCTCCGGTGGATGAAGGGATGATGTTCTCGAGGATACCGCGGCCGCCTCTCCAATCCTTCTTGGAAGGACCGTCAACGGTCTTCTGGGTAGCTGTTGCAGCGTGAACGGTGGTCATGAGGCCCCTCTTGATTCCGAACTTGTCGTTCAGGACCTTGGAGATGGGGGCGAGGCAGTTGGTGGTGCAGGAAGCGTTGGAGATGATGTCCTGTCCGGCGTAGGTCTCGTGGTTCACACCATAGACGAACATAGGGGTGGCATCCTTTGAAGGAGCGGACATGATGACCTTCTTGGCACCGGCCTGGATGTGTTTGCGAGCGGTCTCGTCGGTGAGGAAGAAACCGGTCGACTCGACGACGACCTCGGCACCGACCTCGTTCCACTTGAGGTTTGCAGGATCCATCTCGGCAGTGACGCGGATCTTCTTGCCGTTGACAACAAGATTGCCGTCCTCAACCTTGACTTCGCCCTGGAACTTGCCATGGACTGAGTCATATGTGAGCATGTAAGCAAGATACTCGGGATCGAGAAGGTCGTTGATACCGACTACTTCGATGTCGTTAGGGAAATTTTCAACTGCTGCACGGAAAACCATACGGCCGATACGGCCGAATCCGTTAATACCAAGTTTTACCATTTTGAAATAATATTAATTAAGTTGTTCAAATACTTTGCCTTTTATACGGGATGCAAAATTACCAAAAAAAGCGGAAAAACAGTATATTTGTATACCAAAAAAATGAATATGCCATCCGATTTCAACATATTGATAACTAACGACGACAGCTACAACGCAAAGGGACTCCGCGAGCTTGTCGAAATGATGCGTCCCTATGGCACTATTACCGTGGTCGCACCCAAGAACCACCAGTCCGGCATGTCGACGGCTGTAACGATCGGCAGCAAGCTGATCGCCTACAAGAAGATCAGGAAAGAAAAGGGGGTCACATGGACCTACCTCGACGCTTCCCCCGCCAGTTGTGTCAAGTTCGCCCTGGACAAGATATTCCCGGACAGGAAATGCGACCTGGTACTTTGCGGCATCAATCACGGATCGAACGCATCCGTGGCTACGAACTATTCGGGCACCATGGGTGCTGCGGAGGAGGCTGCCATCAACGGTATCCCTGCGATCGGTGTCTCGCTTTGTGAATATGACGACGATGCCAATTTCTCGAAGGTGAGACGTTATTTCCCCGCCATATTCGAGAAACTGATGAAGAATCTTCCTGAACGGAAGGGCATTTCCTACAACATCAACTTTCCCCCGACGGATGTCCCGGTCTGCGGAATCAGGGTCTGCAACGAGGGTTATGGTTACTGGGTGGAGGAATTCGAGCCCTGGATGGTCCCGGGTGGCACGGCGCAGGCCGAGGAAGGTGAAAGCATGTTCGTGATGCGTGGACGCTTCGTGGATGGAACCCCTAAGGATGACCGGACGGCCGACCATCACGCGGTTGACGACGGGTTCATATCCATTACTCCCCAGACGTTTGACCGTACCGACCACGAGGAGGTCAAGAGGCTTTCCGGCATCATGGACAGCGATTTCTGATGTCGAAATATTACATCATAGCTGGAGAGGCATCAGGTGACCTTCACGGCTCCAACCTGATGCGGGGCATCTATGCTGAGGATCCGTGCGCCGAAATCCGTTTCTGGGGTGGCGGGCAGATGGAATCCGTGGGCGGAACAAAGGTGGAGGACTACAGGGAAGGGGCTGTCATGGGTTTCACCCAGGTCCTCCTGCATCCCAGGAAATTCTCGAAGAGACTCTCCCGCTGCATTTCCGATGTCATATCCTGGAGTCCTGATGTGGTGATCCTGATAGACTATCCGGGCTTCAATTTCAGGGTTGCCGAGGCTGTCCACAAGGCAGGATTCAAGGTATTTTACTACATCGCACCGAAGGTCTGGGCGTCCAGGGAGAACCGGGTCCGGAAGCTAAAGGCGTATGTCGATAAACTGTTCATCGTATTCCCATTCGAGATACCGTATTTCACCCGCAAGGGAGTTGATTTCGTTTACAAAGGCAACCCTCTGGTCGATGCCGTGGACGGATCCGAGGCACTAAGGCAGGGCAGGGAAGCGTTCCTTGAGAGCACCGGTTTGCCTGACAGGCCCATGGTAGCCCTTCTGGCTGGTTCCCGGACAGGGGAGATATCCTCGATGATGCCCGTTTTCATGGAATTCGCCGACAGGATGAACGCCTTAAAGGAATACTCAGACTTCCTTTTCGTCGTTGCGGCAGCACCCGCAAGGACTGAGGAGGATTATTCCGGATACATCGGAGGCCGGGATTATGTCAGGGTGGTCTCCGGTAACAGCTATGGAGTCATGAGGCATTCCCTGGCGGCCGTAGTCAATTCCGGTACGGCTTCACTCGAATGCGCCCTTATCGGGACTCCAC
Source organism: uncultured Bacteroidia bacterium (assembly GCA_902779765.1). Classification (GTDB taxonomy): domain Bacteria; phylum Bacteroidota; class Bacteroidia; order Bacteroidales; family UBA932; genus Cryptobacteroides. The sequence goes on along the minus strand of CACZCQ010000005.1, from coordinate 19,183 downwards.
AGGTGGTGGCTTACAGGACTGCTCCAGTCAATTATTATATCGCCCGATCCATAATCAAGACCCGGTTCATAAGTCTCGGGAACCTGATCCTGGACAGGACCTGCTTCAGGGAGTTACTCCAGGATTACTTCACTCCTGCGAATGTCCTTGATGAGGTCAGGAGGCTGCTGGAGGATGAGGATTACAAGGAAAGGATGCTGGCAGGATACCGTGAGATCCGTGATTCCCTCGGTGGTGCAGGGGCTTCGGCAAAGGTTGCCAGGGCGATGATTGAGGAACTTGGAAATAGTTGAAAATGAAAAGGTTGTTATTCCTTGTCCTGATACTTGCATCAGGATCGTTCTTTTTGGGGACTCGAGTTTCCGCACAGGTCCTTCCGCCGGAGGTATATGCGGAGGGTGGAAGCCATCACGTCCAGGGTATAGCCTATGACGGGGATGCTGGATGCATGTACTTTTCATTCACGACCTCCTTCGTCAAGACGGATCTGCAGGGAAAGGTTCTCGGTACCGTGGAGCATATCCAGGGCCATCTGGGTGCCATGACTTTCAACAAGGCCGACAGGAAGGTGTATGCATCCCTGGAATGCAAGGATGATGTCATCGGCCAGGGCCTGTCCGACTTCGCAAAGGGCCGGTCGATGTTCTACATCGCCATCATCGATGTGGACAAGATAGATTCCATAGGAATGGACTCCGAGGACAACGAAGCATTCAAGATAGTCTGCATCAGGGAGGCAACCAAGGACTATCACCTGGGAGGAGTCGGCCAGGACGGGAAGGAATTCGAGCACTATTACGGATGTTCCGGGATAGACGGTGTCGCCATCGCTCCCAAGCTTGGAAAGAAGGGCGGAAGGGATTATCTGTATGTGGCTTATGGAATTTACGGGGACAGGACCAGGAACGACAATGACAGCCAGGTCCTGCTGCGGTACGGTTTCGATGACCTGAACAAGTACGCCGGCAAGGTCCGTTTCGGGGAATTCTATTCCGAGGGACCTTTTAAGCCGCTGGACAAATATTTCGTATATACCGGCAACACGAACTGGGGCGTACAGAACATGGCGTACGACCGGAGTCTCGGGAAGATGTTCCTTTTCGTATATAAGGGATCCAAGGAGCAGTTCAGCAACTATGACACATTCATCTTCGATGTTTCCAGGAAGCCTGTGAAGAGAGGGCTCCCGGGAGTATGGTACGACACTTCAAGGCATCGTGTCGTCGGTTCCTGGGAGAATCCTGTTTCCGGAATCTTCTTCAAGTACGGTTCCACCGGTGTAGCTCCGCTAGGCGACGGAAGGTTCTATATTTCGGAGAACGGAAGGAATGACAAGGGCAATCAGTATTGCCGTGCCAGGCTCTACAGATGGGATTCCGGTTTCGTCCCCTCAGGAAACTAGTCAACGCGCATCACGCTCAGGTCCACAAGGCCCGGGACACCTTTCACGACTGCCCTGTCGGTGAACTGCCACCACGTCCATCCTTCATAGGACGGGCGGTCTTTCTCGTAATGGGCTACCCAGACAGGATAGTTGCCGGTTATCCGTTTATCGAGATTGTCCAGTATGAATGATGAGCTGGCATAGACTATAGGTTTCCTTCCATACCGCTTTTCCACGGCTTTCAGCCATTGCAGGGCCCTTTCATTCAGGAGCTTTTTCGTGCAGCCTTTATGGATCGTCTCTATGTCCAGGACAGGGGGAAGGTCCTTGAACCTCAAGTCGCCGACCGAAGAGATGAAGTTCCTTGCCTGGACCTCACCATCCTTGGAGCTCCTGAAGAAATGGTACGCCCCTCTCCTCAGGTCCGTCTTGCCGGCATCCTTCCAGTTCTGCTTGAAGTCGCTGTCCTTGAAGGAGGCTCCTTCAGTGGCCTTGATGAAAACGAAACTGACTGGCTTGATGTCCCTTGCAAGTCCCGGGTCCCTGACTGTCCTGCCTCTGGAATCAGTCATGACATACAGGGAGTCCCAGATGATCTTTCCCTGGTTGTTGTGGGAGATGTCGATTCCGTATCTCCATATACCGGGAGGGACCTTTGCACCCTTTTCCGGCTGCGCCCCCGAGCCCCATTCATGGAATGCCAGGAAGACTGCGGCAATCAGCAGAGCCGCCAACGCAGCCACGGCCCAAGGATTGGCCATGGCTTTCCTGCTTTTCATCTTTCTTTTCCGGGATGCCATATTCTTTCCAGAAAGCCAGTAAAAGTAGTTATTTTTTATTACATTTGCGTTTGGCGCATTTGCTGAATTATTATTTTTATCGATATGGAACTGAAAGGATCAAAGACAGAGCAGAACCTGCGCACCGCGTTTGCCGGAGAGAGCCAGGCCCACACCAAGTATCTGTATTACGCCTCCAAGGCCAAGAAGGACGGATATGTCCAGATTAGCAACATTTTCGAGGAGACCGCCAAGAATGAGAAGGAACACGCCAAGATCTGGTTCAAGCTTCTCCATGACGGCGGTATCCCTACGACAGTGGCAAATCTTGCCGACGCTGCCGATGGAGAAAACTTCGAGTGGACCGACATGTATGCCGAGTTCGCCCGCACCGCAAGGGAGGAGGGATTTGACAGCATCGCAGACCTTTTCGAAGGTGTCGGAGCCATCGAGAAGACCCATGAGGAGCGTTACCGCAAGCTTTTGAAGAACATTAACGATGCAGTAGTTTTCTCCCGTGACGAGGATGCTATCTGGGAGTGCTCCAACTGCGGCCATATCGTGATCGGAAAGAAAGCTCCGGAAGTATGCCCGGTCTGCAACCATCCGCAGAGCTATTTCCGTGTAAAGGCAGAGAATTATTAAATCACTTATCAATATTCAAACAAAATGAAAAAGAACCTTTTGATTGCCGCATTTGCGGTAGCGCTTTTCCCCGCAGCGCTTTCTGCTCAGCAGCCCAGGCCGCAGATGCCCGAGCCCGATTATCAATTCACGGTCATCAAGGAGAATCCTATCACCTCCGTCAAGAACCAGAACAGCTCCGGTACCTGCTGGTGCTTCTCCACGATTTCCTTCCTGGAGTCGGAGGTCATCAGGCTGAAAGGCATCAAGGATGCCGCCCAGTATCCCGACCTTTCCGAGATGTTCGTTGTCGGGCAGTCCTACAAGGACAGGGCTGACAAATATGTCCGTCTCAACGGAAACCTTACTTTCGGTGCCGGTTCCGAGGCTGATGACGTTCTGGACGTGATCAGGGACTATGGTATCGTCCCTCAGCAGGCTATGCCCGGAAAGCAGGAGCTTCCTGTCCACGGTGAGATCGACGCCGTTACCCTGGCCTATGTCCAGGCTATCGCCAAGAAGCCAAACAGGGGCGCCCTCTCCGAGAACTGGAAAGCCGGATTCGACGCCATCGTGGACGCTTTCCTCGGTGTTCCCCCGACCTCTTTCGAGGTTAACGGCAAGACCTATACTCCTGCTACCTACAGGGATGAACTCGGAATCGTTCCTGACGACTACGTGACCATCACATCCTTCACCCACCATCCGTTCTATACCAAGTTCGCGATCGAGGTTTGCGACAACTGGAGGTGGGATACCGCCTACAATGTCCCTATCAACGAGTTCATGGACATCCTCAAGACCGCTGTCGAGAACGGTTACACTGCTGCTTGGGGCGCTGACGTGAGCGAGAGGGGATTCAGCAGGAACGGTGTCGCCGTCCTTATCGATGCCACCGCCGCAATTCCCCAGACCGACCAGCAGCGTCTTCTCGGCAATGCTCCGGCCCAGGGTGCAAGACCTGCGGTTGAGATCCCCAAGGAGATCGTCCCCACCCAGGAGTATCGCCAGAAGGCTTTCGATGAGCAGACCACTACCGATGACCACGGAATGCACATCTACGGAATCGCAAAGGACCAGAACGGTACCCTCTATTACATGGTGAAGAACTCTTGGGGCGAGAGCGGCAAGTACAAGGGCCTGTGGTATGCCTCCGAGAACTATGTCGCCGGCAAGTCACTTGACATCGTCGTCCACAAGGATGCTCTTTCCAAGGACATCAAGAAGAAGCTCGGAATCAAATAAATGAATATCCGGAAGCACATTCCAGACTCTATCACCTCCATGAACCTCCTCTGCGGAGTCATGGGGGTGATTTTCACCTTGCGTGGCAGGCCTGACACCGGTTTCCTGCTGATGCTCGCAGGAGCCGTTTTCGACTTCTTCGACGGGTTCGCCGCCAGGATGCTGAAGGCTTCATCCGGGATAGGGAAGGAACTGGATTCCCTTGCCGATGTGGTCAGTTTCGGTGTCCTGCCATCGCTTATGCTTTACCAGGTGGGGGGAACTGATATCGTTTTCCTGAAGTTTTTCCCCATCGTTCTGGCTGCATTTTCCGCCTTGAGGCTCGCCAAGTTCAATCTCGACGAACGTCAGCATGAGAGTTTCATAGGACTCCCTACGCCGGCGGCTGCGATGGTATGCGGTTCACTGGCGTATTATGTCCATGTGGCTCCGGAAAGTTTCCTTGCCGGGTGGTGCTCCGGGCCGGTTTTCCTGCCCGTGCTTGCCTTGGTGCTGAGCCTGCTGCTGGTCTCCGAAGTCCCGATGTTCTCGATGAAATTCGGCGGAGGGAACAAGGCTTCCAGGCTTGACGGCATCAAGAGGATACTGTTCCTGTGCATAGCGGTGCTGGCCGCAGTTGCGGCAGCCTTGGCGGGTCTGAACTGGTCTCTGGTAGTACTGGCCGCCTTTGTAGGATACATACTCATCAATCTGGCTTTCGCCCCCGCCTCATGCAGGACCGTAAAGTAATCCTTTACGTCCATGGAATGGGTGGCGGAGGCGACAGCCGTATCCCGTCCATCCTGAAGGACAGTCTCGGCCCCGGTTACGAGGTCGTCATACGTACATATGATTTCGACCCGGAGAAAGCCAGGGAACAGATTTCGTCCTGGGCGGCGGAGGTCCGTCCCGACCTGGTTATAGGGGAGAGCATGGGGGCGACCCATGCCATCGGGTTGAGAGGTTATCCACATCTTTTCGTTTCACCTTCACTCAATGCTCCGTATTTCTTCAGGGTTCTGGCAGTGCTGGCCTGGATTCCGGGAGTTACTCGTTTCTTCGATTGGTATTACAAGCCCAAGAAAGGTGACAGGCAGACGCTTCATTTCGACAGGAGGATCCTTCTCAAGTGGAAGGATGTTCAAAGGGATGCATTGCAGAACACACCCCTGAATGGCAGCAAGGACAGTTTCTATGCCTTCTTCGGTTCCCATGACAAGTTCAGGCGCAGCGGTGTAGTGCTGATCCGTTCGTGGAAGAAGTATTTCGGGGAAGGTACCTGGACTGTATATGACGGCAGTCATTTCATGGAGGAAGAATATATCCACAGTCTCCTTATACCGAAGATACGGAAGTTTTTCCTACCTTTGTAGATATTCATCATTCCAAACGTCGTGAAAAGGATCATTCAAATACTCCTACTGGTCGCACTGTCCGTGGCAGTGTCCTGTTCCAGGCGGGTCGAAAGCAGCTACGATTCGTTGCAGTTCGTGGATGAACTCGTGACCGATTCACTCCCGGGATTGCAGAGGATTGCAAAGCTCGCAGGAGACAGGTCCGGAGTCATAGCTCTTATAGGAGAGCCCCGTCATTGTCTTGCCATCAGTGAGAAGCTTCTGAATGTGGATGACTATGACAATGTCGACGCACGGGAAGTGCACGACGGTCTGCCCGACTTTTCCGGCGAGACCGTGGTCTCCATCCTGGACTATGCCAACGCCCCTTACGATTCCTGTCTTATCAGTGATGAGGGGAAGCTTATGCTGCGCGAGATGGCGGTAAGGAATTCCCTGGCCGCCCTTGACTCGGCTTGCAGGTGCAAACTGCTTGTTATCTGCTCTCCGCAGATGGCCGAATACGGTGGTGACGACATTAGCGATTTCTTCGAGAGGATCGGCTGCGACGTGCCTGTCATTTATTCCACGGATTCGGCTTTTTCTTATACGACAGCCTGCTACAAGCTGATGAGGGAAAAGGATCTGTTCACCCACAATATCTCCTATCCGGCCGCGAGGCTGCTGATGACTGTCCCTGATGACATATTCCCTCCCTTCATGACGGTACCGTTCGAAGACTTGAAGGTGCCTGCGACTTTTGCTGACACGGTAGGTGTCATCGCCCCGAATACTTACGTTTCGCATGTACAGAATAAGCGTTAGTCTCGAAGATATAGAAAAGCTCGAGCCGGCTGGTTTTCCCGGCAAGATAAAGGTGATTGACAGCACGGGACTGGATTTCCTGAAAGCTGTACGTTACCTTAAAAAGCAGAGGATCATTGGTTTCGACACGGAGTCGAGGCCTTGCTTCTCTTCAAGCCAGCCGCATTACGGGGTGTCTCTCCTGCAGCTTTCAGGTCCGGATAAGGCATACCTCTTCAGGATCAAGCTGATGGGAGGTATTCCGAAGGCCTTGAGGGCCATCCTGTCGGACGAGGGGATAATCAAGGTTGGAGCTGCCGTAAACGATGATGTACGCGGCCTTGAAAAATATCAGGACTTCCCTCCGAGGGGTTTTGTCGACCTCCAGAAAATCGTTTGGGAGTACGGTATAAAGGACAAGGCTGTCAAGAAGATGGCCGCCATCATTCTCGGAATAAGGATATCCAAGACCCAGCAGCTTTCAAACTGGGAAGCCGATAAGCTTTCGGATGCCCAGCAGGCCTATGCTGCTACGGATGCATGGGTGTGCAGGGAGATGTACCTGAAGCTGATGGCTTCTGAGAAGAATCCGCTCACTCCCGAGCAGATGTTGCCGAATCCTCCAAAATACACTGAACACAATGACAAGGATAATATTAAAGAAGGGTAGGGAGGAGTCTCTGCGCCGCTTCCATCCGTGGGTTTTCTCCGGTGCGATCGCTCAGGTCGTAGGGGAACCTGCCGAGGGTGACGTGGTTGGAGTATTCGCATATGACGGCTCTTTCCTGGCATATGGCCATTACCAGATAGGATCCATTGCGGTAAGGGTACTCAGTTTCTCCGGCGAGGATGTCCTGGGACCTGATTTCTGGACTGCTATGATTTCCCGTGCCCTCAAGGTACGTGAAGCGGCGGGTCTCGCTTCCAATCCCCTCACCAACTGCTTCCGTCTGGTCCACGGGGAAGGCGACGGACTTCCGGGCCTTATCATCGACTGGTATGACGGAGTCTGTGTCATGCAGGCTCATTCGGTCGGTATGTTCAGGGCGAAAGCAGCGATCTGCGATGCCCTCCGGACTGTTTTCGGAGACCGTCTGAAGGCCGTATATGACAAGAGTTCAGGGACGGCTCCTTTCAAGGCCGGCCTGGACCTGGTGGACGGATACCTGTTCAAGGCTGACGGTTTTTCGGATGACGAGCAGGTCGTACTCGAGAACGGCAACAGGTTCCTTGTCAACTGGACTGAGGGGCAGAAAACGGGTTTCTTCCTGGACCAGAGGGAAAACAGGGCCCTGGTGGGATCCTGCTCGAAGGGAAGGACCGTCCTTAACCTGTTCTGCTATACCGGAGGTTTTTCTGTCTATGCCCTGAACAACGGTGCCCTGAGGGTGGATTCTGTGGACAGTTCCAGGAAGGCTGTGGAAATGGTCGGAAGGAATATGGAACTGAACGGTTTCGACAAGGATAGGCATTCAGACATATGCGCCGATGCTATCGATTTCCTCAGGGATGTCCCTGAAGACAAGTACGACCTCATGATAGTCGATCCTCCGGCATTCGCGAAGCACAGGGGAGCCCTGAACAATGCACTGAGGGCATACCAGCGGTTGAATGCGGCGGCTATCTCCAAGGTCGCCCCGGGTGGACTCGTGTTCACTTTCAGCTGCTCGCAGGTGGTCGACAAGGAGGCATTCGCCCTTGCGGTTTTTTCCGCAGCCGCACAGACGGGGCGTTCAGTCAGGATACTGGACAGGCTCAACCAGCCTGCGGACCATGCCGTCAATATCTATCATCCTGAAGGCGAGTACCTCAAAGGCCTCCTGCTTTATGTAGAGTGATTGGTATTTTGAATATCAAATTATATTCGTATATTTGCAATCCCATAACGGTGCTTTGGCCGAGCGGTTAGGCACAGGTCTGCAAAACCTGGGACAGCGGTTCGATTCCGCTAGGCACCTCAAAAAAGACACGGCAGAATCCGTGTCTTTTTTTTGTGAAGTGCCCAAACCCCCATCTGTCACGTTGTCCCGACTGTTCTTTTTTATTATATTTGTTGAATCTGATACATTTTTCATATGAGAAGAACAATCCTGATCATCACAGTCCTTGCGTTGTCATTGCCGGCATTTTCCCAGAATAAGGAGAAGATGGAACCCTGGCAGGACCCTAACGTGTTCGAGGAAAACCGCTTGCCCATGCGGGCCACTTTCGTTACGGACCAGCAGAAGACGTTGAGCCTCAACGGAGTATGGAAGTTCAACTGGAATGAGACGATCGAAGGCCGTGTCCGTGGTTTCGAGGAGGTGGACTTTGACGATTCGTCATGGGGACGGATGCCGGTTCCCGGAATGTGGGAACTGAATGGCTATGGCGATCCGCTGTATGTGAACATAGGATATGCCTGGAAGGGCCATTATGAGAACAATCCTCCATATCCTGCCACCGAGCACAATTATGTCGGCCAGTACCGCCGTGAATTCGAGCTTGACAAGTCATGGCTCAAGAAGCAGGTCTGCCTCTATATCGGCTCCGCCACTTCGAATGTCAGGGTATGGGTCAACGGCAAGAAGGTCGGTTACAGCGAAGACAGCAAACTGGAGGCACGTTTCGACATCTCGAAATATGTCAAGGCCGGCAAGAACCTGATCGCTTTGGAGATATTCCGCTGGTGCGACGGTTCTTATCTCGAGGACCAGGATTTCTGGAGGTTCTCCGGGATCGCCAGGGATGTCTACGTGTATACCAGAGAGAAGGAAAGGATCGAGGACGTCAACATCGTGGCCGATATGGATGGCTCGTATACCATCAAGGCTGATGTCAGCGTCGGCATCACCAAGGTCGCCTACAAGATTTTCAACAAGGAAGGATTCCCGGTTGCATCCGGAGAGGCTGTCCCTTCCAGGCTGAAAGTGAGGTTTACCGGCAGGGTCTCGGAGCCAGCGCTCTGGAGTGCCGAAACCCCTAACCTGTATACGTTGAAGCTCTCAGTCTATGAGAAGAAGGACTTCTTCGAAAGTACTTCCATAGATTTCGGATTCAGGACTGTCAAGGTGGAGGGTGCCAAACTCCTGGTAAACGGGAAGCAGGTCCTTATCAAGGGAGCCGACAGGCACGAGATGAATGCGGAGAAGGGATATGTGGTATCGGAGGCGGATATGATCAGGGATATCCGTATAATGAAGGAACTGAATATCAATGCGGTGCGTACCTGCCACTATCCCAATGACCCCAAGTGGTACGCCTTGTGCGACAAGTACGGACTGTATGTTGTTGACGAGGGCAATATCGAATCCCACGGAATGGGGTACGGTGACAGGACCCTGGCAAAGAGGGAGGATTTCAAGGCCGCCCATCTGGCCCGCGACAGCAGGATGGTACAAAGGGACTTCAACCATCCGAGCGTAATAATCTGGAGCCTTGGCAACGAGGCCGGTAACGGAGACAACTTCTACGCCTGCTATGCCTGGATCAAGGCCCACGACCCGTCCCGCCCGGTTCAGTACGAGAGGGCCGAACGGGAGCACAACACGGATATCATCTGCCCGATGTATTCTTCTCCCGACTGGTGCGAGAAGTACAGCCTAAGCAATCCCGACAGGCCTCTGATCATGTGCGAATATGCCCACGCCATGGGTAATTCCATGGGCAATTTCAAGGAGTACTGGGATCTCGCCAGGAAGTACCCTGCCTTCCAGGGTGGCTTTATCTGGGACTTCGTGGATCAGGCGATAATCTGGCCTTCGAAGAACGGCAAGAACAGTATCTATGCCTTCGGAGGTGACTTCAATGAATATGACGGGTCCGACGGTTCGTTCAACTGCAACGGCGTCATCGCCGCCGACCGTACACTGCATCCTCATTCATACGAAGTAAAGTACCAGTATCGCAATATCCTGACGACAAAGTCAGGTGAACGTCCCGGAAGGGTAAGCATATTCAATGAGAATTTCTTCAAGGATCTCAGCCAGTACAGGCTCATCTGGACGCTGTTTGTAGAAGGAGATGCCGTGGCTTCGGGTATTGTAGAGAATCTCAAGGCAGGACCTCAGAAGTCGGAGATCATCGATCTGCGCATACCTCCGGTCGAGGCGCCCGGCAAGGATATCTATATCAACCTTTCATACGTCCTGAAGACCGCTGACGGCCTGCTCCCAGCTGGATACGAGGTTGCTTATGACCAGATCAAGGTCCAGGAGGGGAGCGCCAGGGTGTTCACGCCCGGGTCCGCAACTGTCCCGGGTTCCGGTATCGGGTATTCGGAGTCGGCCACGGAGCATGTCTTTTCTGGAGAATTCGCGTTTGCCGGGCTGAATACACCCAGGGCTGCAGACTGGAAAGCCGTATTCGACAAGAAGACAGGTTTCCTTTCAGGATATTCGGTTAACGGGAAGGAAATGATCGCGGAGCCTCTGATGCCCGAGTTCTCCAGGGCGCTTGTCGAGAATGACATGGGAGCTTCCCTGTACCGCAATGACAGGATGGGCGCCTGGAGGTATCTGGATTTCAAGCTCAGGAAGCTGGATGTGGCGGAATTGTCCGAAGGATGGAATATCGCCGCCGAATATGAACCCATTGCCGGAAATGCGGCGATCGTGAAGCTGACGTATCTTATCCGTCCGGACGGATCGATCGAAGGCCACGAGATCATGAAGGATGCCGGAAGCCTTTCCAAGGCCCCGGACCTGTTCAGATACGGAATGAAGTTTACGATGCCAGGGAGGTATTCGACACTTGATTTCTATGGTAACGGTCCATGGGAGAACTATTCGGACAGGAATTCCTCTGCCTTGACAGGCCATTATGTACAGAGTGTCAACGACCAGTATCATTACGGCTATGTCAGGACCCAGGAATCGGGAACCCATACGGGCATGAAGTATCTCAGATTGCTCGATTCAGGAGGATGCGGCCTGGAGATATCTTCCACATCCCTGTTCTCTGCGTCTGCGCTTCCCTTCCCGCTGAATGTGCTCGACTGCATGGAAAACGGCACCCCGGTCAGGAAGAACAAGGCCAATACCCAGGCCGGAGAACCTCGTCACTCCCTTGATCTGAAGGCGATCGCTCATGAAAACGACAGGGAAGCCGGCTTGACTTATGTGGATTTCGACCTGGTCCAGATGGGCGTCGGAGGCATCAATTCCTGGGGCACTATTCCGCTGGAACAGTACAGGGTGCATGCCGCCGAGCGAGATTTTACGTATTTTATTCGTCCATTTGGTAATTAATTATAAAATAATTACTATCTTTGTACTTGATAAATTATGTAATAGGAATTATTCAATCTAAGTGTTTATATAGTAATGAAAAAGGTATTCAGTATCATTGCGATCGCGCTGATGACTCTCACAGCCGCCTTCGCTCAGGAAAACAACAACCGTGACGAGAATGGTAACATCGTCAGGGGCCCGTATCTTACCAACGAGTTTGGTGACAACTGGTTCATCAGCCTTGGAGCAGGTGCCAACACCCTGTTCTCCTCTCCTGATGTTAAGTGGGGATTCGGCGGTCTTGCCGTTGAGGCTAACGTCGGAAAGTGGTTTACTCCCAGCGTGGGTGCCAGGATTGGTTACAGGGGTATCGACAACTCCTTCAAGGTAAAGTCCGGCTACACCACCATGATCGACAACGGATCCGGTGATTGGGATGCGATGCATTATGCACACGCCGACCTCCTCTGGAACATCTCCAACGCCCTCAGCGGTTACAAGGAGACCCGTTTCTGGGATGTCGTTCCTTACGCCACCGCCGGCTGGCTCGGTTTCAAGAGCCCTTACTACAAAGTTATCAACGGAGATAACCGTGAAGTTGAGGATGAGTGGACTGTCGGTGGAGGTATCCTGAACAAGTTCCGTCTCAGCGACAGGGTTGGTCTCTACATCGACCTCAGCGTTCTCAGCACCCGTCACGAGGTTCTCGCCATCAGCCCCAGGGCTACCGTGAACCACATCTTCGCTTTCGTCCCTGCTGCAACTGCCGGTATCACTTTCAACCTCGGCCGTACCAACTGGGATCGTTACAGCTCAGTAGCTCCGAAGCCGGTCGTCCTTCCTTTCACCGAGGCTGACTACAAGGCTCTCCAGGACAAGGTCAAGGCTCTCGAGATCGACAAGAAGGGTCTTGCCGAAGAGCTTGAGGCTGCCAAGAACTTCAAACCGGAACCGGTCGTCATCAAGACTGAGGGCAAGAAGCAGATCGTTCTCTTCTTCGACCTTGCAAAGGACACCCTCAACAAGAACGAGCTTGCTCACCTCCACGCTTTCGCTTCCAAGCTCAGCCCGGATGCCAAGCTTAAGGTTACAGGTTCCGCCGACTCCGGTACTGGTAACGAGAAGATCAACACCAAGCTCTCCACCAACAGGGCCCAGCTCGTTGTTGACATCCTCACCAAGCAGTATGGAATTCCTAGGGAGAACATCGAAGTTGACCACATGTTCGACCTCTTCGGAAACAATCCTCAGAGCCGTGCCGCTCTCGTCGAGTAATCGACCCGGTACAACTCAGACCCAAAAGGCTGACTCCTCCGAGTCAGCCTTTTTTCGTTCCATGATAAATCATCTTCCAATGCTTTTGAGTTAGAATTGGCTGTCACGGAGGGCTCCGTTTCGCTTCGCTCAACTCCGTACCCTCCCACCGTCTCCTACGTCATCTGCTTCGCTGATGACTTGTATCCGGCGGGCCCCATCCCTCTTCCCTTGGCCGAGGGGGGCCAAGCCTCTGTGACAGTCAATTCCAACTCTGGTATTGACTTGGTGAGAGACATTTGGCGTCCGGGGGCTTGTCCACCCCCGGACAAGTATAGGGGGAGGGGCCCATTGTCATGAGTCCGTAAGGACGAATTAGACAATGGGAGGGGCCGGAGCGAAGCGGAGTCCCCCGGATGCCAAATGTCTCCACCCATCACGCACATCATTGGCAGTATATCCTTGCATCGTAAAAAGGTACAGAAAACAAAACTGGCTGGCCCGGGATTGGGGTCAGCCAGATGGATGTCATGTATTAGGACTGCTAGTACTTGTTGAGGGGACGTCCGGCGGTCATGTTGTGAACCTTGTGGCGGACATTCTCAAGGACGGCCTCATATTCATCCTTGCCTTCCTCTGTGACCCCGTTGACAACATCTGCATACTTGGCAACAGCTGTCAGTACCATGTCGATCAGTTCAACGATGTCGACCATGTCCTTCTCGACGAAACCGCGCGAAGTGATGGCAGGCGTACCGACCCTGACTCCGGAAGTCTTGAAAGGAGAACGGGTGTCGAAAGGAACCATATTCTTGTTCAGGGTTATCTCAGCCCTTTCGAGTTCCTTCTCCGCCATCCTGCCAGTCACGTCCGGGAACTTGGTCCTCAGGTCGATGAGCATCAGGTGGTTGTCCGTGCCGCCTGAGACTACCTTGTAACCCCTGTTCACGAACGCCTCGGCCATCTTCTTGGCGTTAGCCATGACCTGCTTCTGGTACTCGACATATTCTGGCTGCATCGCCTCATAGAAGGCGACAGCCTTGGCGGCGATCACATGCTCGAGCGGACCTCCCTGGACTCCGGGGAATACGCTTGAATTCAGGATGGCGCTCATCTTCTTGATCTCTCCCTTGGGAGTCTTGAGCCCCCAGGGATTGTCGAAGTCCTTGCCCATGAGGATTATACCGCCACGGGGACCACGAAGTGTCTTGTGGGTGGTGGAAGTGACTATATGGGCGTATTTCACGGGGTTCTTCAGCAGACCGGCAGCGATGAGGCCTGCGGTATGGGCCATGTCAATCCATAGTATTGCACCGACCTTGTCGGCAATCTCACGCATCCTCTCGTAATCCCATTCGCGGGAGTATGCTGAAGCACCTCCGATGATGAGTTTGGGTTTGCATTCGAGGGCTATCTCCTCCATCTTGTCGTAGTCCACCATTCCCGTCTCTTCGTTGAGACCGTATGCGACAGCATGGTAGAGGATACCGGAAGCATTGACCGGTGAGCCATGGGTGAGGTGGCCTCCCTGTGAAAGATCCAGACCCATGAAGGTGTCGCCGGGCTTGAGACATGCCATTGTTACGGCCATGTTGGCCTGAGCTCCCGAATGGGGCTGGACGTTGGCATATTCGGCATCATAGATCTTGCACAGGCGGTCGATCGCAATCTGCTCGATCTGGTCAACTACCTGGCATCCGCCGTAATACCTCTTCCCGGGATAGCCCTCTGCATATTTGTTGGTGCAGATCGATCCCATGGCTTCGAGTACATGGTCGCTGACGTAGTTTTCAGATGCAATCAGTTCAAGTCCGGAAGATTGCCTATCCTTTTCGTTTCTTATCAGATCGAAAATCTGAAGGTCTTGTTTCATGATTATCTGGATTATTGTTTGTTTCAGTTGTCAATTCACCTGTTTCGATTAAACAAAGATAAGATTAAAAAACCATTTTTGCTATATTTGTAATAACTATTAATCCATAAAATAACAGAGAGGAGAACGAAGGGATGACGCGTATCAGAACGTTGTTTTCAGCCATGTTGATTTCTTTCCTGACGGTTGCCTGCGGCGGGAGAGGATACACGATAAACGGAGACATCATAGACCTCGATGAAGGTGACATCTGCCTTCTGGATGCATTTGGCAGCACCATCGGGACAGCGGTAGTGAAGGATGGCAAGTTTACTTTCAAGGGGAAGGTCGAGACACCCTGCCTGGCATACATCAACAACGCCAGGGGGGTAACATATCCTATCGACATACCGGTCCTTCTCGAGAACAGGAAGATTACGGTCACCGGTGATGCCAGGATCAGCCATATAGAGATTAAGGGAACCAAGGCAAACGAGGACATGGTGGAATTCAAGATCCGCAAGGACGCCCTCGCTCCTGATGACACTGAAGGCTATCTCAGCCTGGTCAAGGAAATGTTCGAGAGGAACAGCGACAACGTCCTGGGATCCCTTCTGATCTCGAATCTCTACAGTTATGTCAGTGACCGTGAACTTCTGGACTATTGTGACCGGCTCTCGCCGGAATTCCAGGATGATCCGGTTGTCACTCATTATCGGACTCTTTCCCAGTCAAGGGTCGACACGGAGCCAGGGATGCCGTTCAAGGATTTTGCAATGACCGGACGGGACAGCGTAGAAGTGAAGCTGTCCGATATCGTATCTGTAAACAAGGCGACGGTGCTCTTGTTCTGGGCAAGCTGGGCGAGGGAAGCCTCCTCAGTCATCCCGAAGATCACGGACCTTTGCCATAAATACGAGAAACAGGGACTTGCGATGTTCAATGTGTCCCTGGACAGTGACATGTCGAGGATGGAAGAGTGTGAGAAGGAATTCGGCCTGTTCGGCAACTGTTTCTCCAATGGTCCCGAGGCAGGGGACAAAGCAGCCGGACTCTATGGTTTCGAAGGACTGCCCCGGATTGTAGTCATTGATTCCGATGGCAGGATCGTGGCCAGAGGGAAAAGGGCGGAGGAAATCGAGGATGGTTTGGAACGACTCTTTGATTAAGACTATATGAAACTAAGGAATACGAAACTGATCGGAGGAGCCGTGGTATTTATTGCCATGGCCCTCGTCCTGGTCATGAAACTGCCGGTCCTGCAGAAGATGTTTGAACAGTCTCTCTGGCCGGATATGACCTTCTATCTCAACCTGGGGCTGCAACCGGGTGTCGCCCTCCCTGTCCTGGGAAGTATCCTGACCCAGATCGGCGGAGCGTCTTCCGTCCTGCAGGCTTCCCTGGTACTTCTGAGCCTCTTCCTGCTGACCGTGGTGATGAAGGCCATCCGGATGTCCCAGAAGCAGGAGGACTCTTGGATGGCCGATATGCTTCCGGCCATATTCGCCTTCCTGTTCATCTCAGGGTTTGACTATTCCCTGCATGTATTCAGAGCACAGGGGCTCCTGTATTCCCAGACTCTCGGACTCATATTCGCCGCGCTTGCCATATTGGGATGGATCCGTATCAAGGACAAACGCTGGAACCTGCTTTATCCGGCCGCAGTTGTCGTTGTCGGTTATCCGTTGATCGGAATATATGCACTTCTTGCCGCTCTTGCAATAGTCCTGACAGCCCTTCTTGACCGGCGATGGGGTGCTGCAGCCCTTGGGGTGCTCTGCATCGCCCTGGTACCGCTGATTTATACCCATTTCGTTTTCACCCACATCGATACGAAATATACCTTCTTCGCCGGCTCTCCCTACATGGATTTCGTGGACAACCACAAGCGATTCATCCCGCTCGCACTGGCGATGGTTTCCATGGTCATCCTTCCTCTGTTCAGGACTGGCTTTATCAAGGGAACCGTTTCGCGGGTTGTTTTCGTGCTGGTCGCCGCCGCATGTATAGTGGCATTCTCATACAGGAACCACAACTTCCATCTGGAGATAGCCATGCAGCAGGCTATCGAGCGTAACGACTGGGACAAGGCACTGAAACTTGCTTCAAAGTCCGGGAATCCAACCCGCATAATCGTGATGTACAGGAATATAGCCCTGTTCCACAAAGGCCAGATCTGCGACAGGATGTTCACCTTCTCCAACGAGTCCGTGGATATCGACACTCCCGCCCAGATTTCCCAAACAGAGGTCTGTGCCCCGACGGTGTTCTTCTACAACGGCTTGATCAACTACAGCACCCGCTGGGCGTGGGAGATGTCGATGATGTTCCAGAGGACGCTCGACAGGTACAAGTACCAGGCAAAGGTGGCGTTGTTCACGGGAAAGGAGAACCCGGCCCTTGTCGAGAAATATCTTGACATCATCGGCAGGAATATGTACCAGCGCAAATGGGTTCGTAAATACAGGTCTTATCTCGACAATCCGACCTTGCTTGCCAATGACCCGGAGTATGCGATGTTCAGGCAGCTGGACCGTTTCGAGGAGGTCAAGTACATGAGCAGCGCGGTGGTGGAGAACACAATAAACAACCATTACCTGCTTCAGGAGAATCCTGAGGGGATAATGCTGGACCTCGCCCTTGCATCGGCCATGACCATGAAGGACATCGACATGTTCTGGTACTACTATGACAAGCTTCTCCAAAGCGGACGGAGAATTCCGACCCACGTTGGAGAGGCGGCTATCCTGTTTGCCTACATAGGCCGCAACCAGGCTGAGATAGATGCGGTCGCACGCGATCTCGGAGGTCCCAGGTCTTCCATCGTCAGCAAGTTCGTCAACTTCAGCTCCGAGGCTTCCGCCGCTTCTTCTGGAGAGGACAAAGCCAAATTCAAGGAGAAGTACGGTGATACGTATTGGTACTATATTTATTTCGTAAAAGACATCACAACGGATTGATGACCATGATAAAGAGAATTATTCTTGCGGCGCTGTCGCTGCCATTTGTACTTTCCTGCACTGTCCGTTGCCCTGAGAACGCCGCCAAGCTTGACGAAATGGCCGCCCTTTCTCCGGATTATACCGATGTCACCATTCCTTTCAACCTGTCTCCGCTGAAATTCTCAATAGCCAACGAAGGTGACCGCTTCGTCACACGTCTGGCCGGCAGCACCGGCGGCGAGCTGGTATTCGGAGGGAAGGATGTGGAACCCGGCCTGAAGGAATGGCGGAGCCTGCTCGAGGAGAACAAGGGAGCAGACTTGAATGGAAGCATATTCGTAAAGAGGAACGGGAAGTGGAATGAACTGGGTGGTTTTGCCATCCATGTGGCTGAAGATCCGATCGATGAATACCTTGTCTACAGGCTATTGGCACCGTCCTATGAGTTCTACACGGCGTTTTCAATCCGTCAGAGGAATCTTTCCACAGGGGAGGACAGGGAAGTCTACAACAACAGGATGCATTACAACCCGAAGGAGCAGCAGTGCATGAACTGCCATCAGTTCCAGAACGGCCGTACCGAGAATTGGCAGATGCATATCCGTCAGGTACTTGGCGGGACTCTTATCGTGACCGGGGATGAGGCGCGCAAGGTCAGTCTCAAGACCGACTCTACCATATCCGCCGGAGTCTATCCTGCCTGGCATCCCGAGGAGAAACTGATCGCATATTCGGTCAACAAGACCCGCCAGTTCTTCCACGAGAAGAACATCCATAAGCTCGAAGTTCAGGATCCGGCATCGGATCTCATACTCTACGACATCGACCGTAACGAAGTCAGCAAGATTGCGGACGACCCGCTCGCTTTCGAGACATTCCCCACCTGGTCGCCGGACGGAAAGTACCTTTATTATTCATCCGCCCGCCAGCCTGAAATAGCAACCCTGCCCAGCGACAGCATCGCCATATGCTTTGACAAGATCTACTATGACATAGTCCGCAGGAGTTTCGATCCTTCCACGAGGACTTTCGGGAACGAGGAGTTGGTTTATGACGCGAAATCCCAGGATCTCAGCGCGATGGAGGCCAGAATATCTCCCGACGGTCGCTATCTGCTGTTCTCGCTCGGTGAATACGGTACCTTCCATATCTGGCACCGTGGCAGTGACCTTTGGGTCAAGGACCTGGAAACAGGGGATGCATGGCCGCTTGCCGAGGCCAACAGCGACGATGCTGACAGTTTCCACAACTGGACTTCGAACGGCCGTTGGATTGCTTTTACTTCACGCAGGGACGACGGTCTCTTTACGAGAACATATTTCACTTATTTCGACAATGGCAAGGCAAGCAAGGCTTTTATGCTTCCGCCAAGGGACCTGACAGGAAAGAAGGACCGGGTATATTCATATAACGTTCCTGAATTCACTGTAGAACCTGTCAGGCAGTCCGTCAAGGACCTTTCCAGGATGATAAGCCAGCCGGCAATCCAGGCCGGCTATGCATCAAAGTAGCGAAGTTACCATATATATAAATAAAGGAGGATGGCCCAAACGGGCCATCCTCCTTTATCATTCACAGTACTCAGACTATTAGTAGCCGGGGTTCTGGGTGAGGTTGCTGTTAAGGCTGATGACAGAGACGGGGATCGGGAACACGGTGGTGTAACCGGTGGCGTCGTATACCCAGTCGGAAGCGACGATTGCGTGCTTCACACCCTGGTACTTGTCTTCGTCAGCCTCGGTGTAGGTTCCGAAGCGGACCATGTCGCCACGACGG
>CACZCQ010000004.1 GCA_902779765.1 uncultured Bacteroidia bacterium | reverse complement strand
GTCATGGACGACATCAGCTATGACGATGCTGCGACGAACGACAACAACACACCTCTGATGCGTTACGCCGAGGTTCTCCTCAACTATGCGGAGGCGAAGGCTGAACTCGGAACCCTGACCGATGCCGACTGGGCGCAGACCGTCGGAGCCCTCCGCAAGAGGGCCGGCATCACGGGCGGTACCGATGAAACCGGAACCCTTACGACAAGGCCTACCAAGGCTGAGCCTTACATTGCGAGCTACTATGCCAAGATCACTTCCGATCCGGTCCTCCTGGAGGTTCTTCGTGAGAGGGAGATCGAGCTCGCATTCGAAGGCTTCCGTATGACTGACCTGAAGCGCTGGGGACTCTGCAACCTCTGGGTCGAGGATCCTTGGGATGGAATATTCATCCCTGCCATCAACGCCCCTGTCGACCTGAACGGTGACGGCAAGCCCGATGCGTACTTCTTTGATACAGACGAGATCGGAGATGACACATATGCTTCTATCCAGGTCTATGTCGGAACGAAGAAGAACAACTACCTCAATGTCAAGCCAGTCAGCGGTGGTTACCTGATCCACTACGCGATGCCCGGCAGGGCATGGCCCGACAGGCAGTATCTGTATCCGATACCTCAGGTCGTCCTCGACCTGTATTCCGACAAGAATCAACTCAGGCAGAACCCCGGATGGTAGTCTGTTTTCCAAAATAAAAAAGGCAGGGCGTCAACCCTGCCTTTTTTATTTGTCAATTCCCTTATTCTTCCTTTCCGTGGCAGCATTCGCCGTCACCGTCTCCCTTGTGGCAGCAGTCACCGTCACCGTGATGCTTGCAGGGGTGTCCTTTCTTGAGTTCCTTTTCGGAAGCCTCGCGGACATCGACCACCTTGCCGGTGAAATTAAGGGTCTTGCCGGCCATGGGATGGTTGAAATCCATGGTGACCTTTTCGTCGGTAACCTCGTAGACTATTCCGTTGACGACCTGGCCTGCATCGCTCATCATCGGTATCATCTTTCCGACCACGAGCAAATCCTCACGTACCTTCCCGTCGATCATGAATGCTTCTTTGGGCAGGTCAATCAGCCTGGATTCGTCGAAAACGCCGTAACCTTCCTCGGGAGTCAGGGTGAAGGCGAATTCCTCTCCGGGCTCCAATCCTTCCACTTCGCTTTCGAACTTGGGGAGGAGCATTCCGTTTCCGTGTAAGTATTCAAGCGGGCGGTTTTCGTCCGCCTTGTCGGCGAGGACTCCGTCAACGATGAGTTCATAGGTCAGGCTGACCACTTTGTTCTTTTCTGCTTTCATATCTTTATAATGGTATTATGCACTGAAGAAAACTTTTCCGAACGCTAAGGTAGGAATAAGTTTTGATTTGCAAGGTCTCGGATCATCGCCTGCGGCAAGAAGATTCTCCCAGAGCGTCAGGAAATTGCCAGTAATGAGCATTTCACGTACCGGATGGACGATCTTCCCGTCCTTGAACAGGAAGCCTTCGATTCCGAATGAAAAGTCACCGGTGGCGGAATTGCTGTTGCCTCCGTTGAATCCGGTTACGAGTATTCCGTTTCCGACAAGTTCCATGATGGAATCACGGTCCATCTTCTCCGGCTTTGCCAGCCCGGGGGCTGTACAAGGTAACATGACAGGCCTTGTCACATCCTCGATGGTAGGTTCCATGCCCATTTTCCCGGACATGTATGTATTAATGAAATACTCCCTTACGATACCGTTCTCGATCACCGGAGTCTCTTTGGTTGCAACTCCTTCCGAGTCAAAAAGCCGAGACCCTGTAAATCCCTTGGCATGAGGTCTGTCAACGAGGTTCATCCATTCGGGGAAGACCCTTTTGCCGAGAGTGTCAAGCATGAATGAGTTCTTCTGCTGGAGGGCGTATCCTCCGAGCGCATTGATAAGGGGAGTTACCAGTCTGGAAGCATTTTCACTGTCCACCACCATCGTATACTGCCCGCTCGGTACCTTCCCGGGATCGATCTGGGCCAATGCCCTTTTCAGGGCGATTTCTCCGCATTCTCCGATCTGAAGGTCCTTGAGCCGAGGAGAGGAATCCCACCAGTAGCCGCTGTAACGGTTACCTTCCTTGTCCAAGACCGTCATCTCGACCCCATACTCGAACGAGGTCTCGGTATGACGGCACCTGAGTCCGTTGGAATCGGCTACGAACGAATCGAAGACTGAATCCGAGTATTCGCCTTCCTCAGAAATGAGACCGGCTTCTCCGTGCGCCTTGAATATCGAGGCATCCATGGCCATCCTGAGGCGCTCTTCGGAAGTCAGTTCCGGATATGACGGATCGAACAGGCATAGTTCCTTTCCGGAGGACGCGTCCTTTGCTGTCCTGGACGGGTCGGGAAGGTCCCTGTAAGGATCTTCCGCCAGCATCCTGACGGTAGAGATGGATTTTGCAAGGAAGGTCTCCAGTTCGCTCTCATCCAGCCTGTTGGTCGAGAAACTTCCGAACCTGCCGTCCACGAACAGGCACACGCTCATCGACCTGTCCAGACAATGGTTAACCTTGTCCAGTTCCCCGTTCAAGGTACCATAAAGCTCCATCAGGCTCTTGTTCAGGGTTACCCTGGCTTTGTTTGCACCTAGACGGAGGGCTGTCTCCAGGCTTTTTTCCGCCAGCCGTATCTCCTCCTTGCCGAGGGTCACGTTCATTCCTTCCATATTATTCTCCTCCCACTGTCAGATTCTTGATGAGCACTGTCGGGATACCGCACGAGACCGGGCAGCTCTGCCCCTTGCCGCATGTCCAGGCTCCTTCGTCCACCTTCAGGTCGTTGCCTACGGCTACGATGTCTGCCAGGGCCTGCGGTCCGTTCCCGATTATATTGATATCCTTGACCGGCATTGTCAGGCGGCCGTCCTCTATCAGGAATCCACTCTTCACGAAGAATGTGAAGTCACCCTCTCCGATCTGGACCTGGCCGTTGCTGAACTGGTCGACGTATATCCCCTTCCTGACGGATGCTATTATGCTTTCCTTGTCTGAACTGCCTGACAGCATGTAGGTAGAGCGCATCCTGGGAATGGGGGCGTACCTGAATGTCTCCCTCCGCCCGTTGCCGGTGGGGGAGACACCGTAATAGCCGGCACTGATACGGTCGTGGAGATAGGATGTAAGGATACCGTCCCTGACCATATATGTCTTCTGGCCCGGTACTCCCTCGTCATCGAAATTGACGGAGCCCCTGTTGCCGGTGATGGTACCGTCGTCCACGATGGATATATCGCTGCTGCATACCTTTTCTCCTATCCTTCCGCTGAAAATGGACTGTCCCTTCCGGTTGAAGTCCGCCTCGAATGCATGCCCCATGGCTTCGTGAAGCAGTATTCCGGAGGCTCCGGCTCCCATTACGACCGGCATCTGCCCTCCCTTGGGCCTTCTGGCAGCGAAACGTTCGTCTATCCCGGCTACGGCTTCTGAGGCGATCTCTTCCAGCAATGCGTCCGTAAGCATCTCGACACCCTTACGGTAACTCCTGGATACGGTCTTGTTCTCAATTTTGCCATCCTGGCTGAATACTACCGAGACTGCAATGGTCCCCATTGGTCTGGTGTCGAAGGTGAGTTCTCCAAGGCTGTTGAACATCAGGATGTCGCTTACCTGGTCCGACAGGGAGACGATGACCTTGATGGCTCTCCGGTCTGCTGCACTTATCTTTTGCTGCAACCGTTCCATATATGGCACGAAAGATCTCGCCTCCGCTTCACGCCAGTCCTGCCCGAACGGGTACCTGTCCGGTCCCTGAACGCTGTCCTGGGCTTGTCGAAGGGCCATGATGTCCCGGTCGAGTCCATCCTCGCTTCGCTGCGGTAGATTATTATGTGACGTATTACCTCCCTGGGCTATCAATGTCGCCGCCTTCACCGCTTCAGCCATGGAGCGGGCGTCCGTACTCTCGGAATATGCATATCCCGTCCGTTCTCCTTTCAGGACCCTTATCCCTACTCCGAAATCGACATGGAATCCTCCCGAGGAGACGATTCCATCCCTCAGGAGAAGTTCGTGATATTCGGTATTCTCGAAGAAAAGGTCACAGTAGCTGCCACCTCCGCGGAGCCCTTCCGATGTCAATCCATACAGCTGCTGTTCCGAAACCTGGAAAAGGGCCAGGTAATATCCTTTATCCTTAATCATCCTTCCGTTTGCTTTCTTCCTTCATCTCCTTCTCGTATGCTTCATTCACCGACTTGATCCTGCTGAACTTGACTGGATCCCTGAGGATCATGCCGTTCTCGGAACTCTCGGCAACGACCGTGAAAGGGACGTTGGTATTGTCGCATAGGATCCATCTGTTGCAGATCGGCATGAATTCCCGGAAAAGGTAGTGAAGCCCTACCCGATAACGCCTGCGTATGGTCTCCTCCTTTATGTTGTGCCCGCCGGCGAGTACCCTTGCCTTCACTCTGGCTATGGCTATCTCAGGGGAATCGATCCAAAAATAAAGGATGGTGACATAATAACCTTGCTCCTGTGCCACCTTGATCGTCTTCAGGAGGGAGCGCGTGGCCAGAGTCGTCTCGATGCAGAAATCCGCCTTGCGGTCGAGAAGACTCCTCATCTTGAGCAGCATATAGCGGCTTGCCCCCACATAAGCCTTTTCCGGATTGAACGGAGCGAGGCTCTTCGCGAACTCGTCGGAGTTCACGAATTCGCTGCAGCCCAGCATCTCGGGAAGGAGAGCGTATGATGCCGTGGTCTTTCCCGATCCGTTGCAGCCCGATATGATGAAGAGTCTTGGCATTATCTAATACAAAAATACTAAATTTGCATTAAGGGACGGCAAGATAGATGAACAATTCCAGGACAATCACTTTGGGCGATGCTCTGAAAGAGTCGCGGCCGACAGCTTTTTCCACTATGGTGAAGCCTGCCGGTTCGGCGTGCAACCTGGACTGTTCCTACTGCTACTACCTGGACAAGGCGGTCCAGTACGGTGGGAAGGAAGCGGTGATGAGTGATGGCCTGCTGAAGGAATATATCCGCCAGTACATCACCACCAATGCGGTGGATACGGTGTCTTTCTGCTGGCACGGAGGAGAGCCGCTTCTCCTCGGGCTGGATTTCTACCGCAGGGCGATGGAGTACCAGAGAGAGTTCGCAGGTAGGAAGCGGATACTGAACTCCATACAGACCAATGCCACGCTCATTAATGAAGACTGGTGCAGGTTCTTCAGGATGAACGGCTTCCTGGTCGGGGTCTCGCTGGACGGACCGCAGGATATCCATGATGGATTCCGCCTTGACAAGCAGGGGAGGCCGACCTGGGACAGGGTTATGTCCTCGGTCGAGATGCTCAAGAGTTACGGTGTGGAATTCAACACCCTGAGTGTCGTCAATTCCCGCTGCGAGGGTCGGGGCAAGGAGATTTATTCATTCTTCAAGTCCGTCGGAAGCCATTTCATGCAGTTCCTGCCGGCCGTGGAACACGTAGTGGACAGGCCGGATTTCCATCGGCCGGTGATAGTCTCTCCCGAGACAGAAGGTGCCAGGCTGGCCCCTTGGAGTGTCAGCGCGAAGGGATACGGGGACTTCCTATGCGACGTATTCGATGAATGGGTGGTAAGTGATGTCGGGGAATATTACGTCCAGATGTTCGACGCCACCCTTGCCCAGTATTGCAATGTCCAGCCAGGGGTCTGCTCCATGTGCGAGACTTGCGGCGACTGCCTGGTGGTGGAGCACAATGGCGACGTCTACAACTGCGACCATTTCGTTTACCCTGAATATCTGCTTGGGAATATCCTGGAAACACCGTTGGTGGAGATCTACAACGATCCTAAACGCTTCCGTTTCGGGGTGGCCAAACGGTCCGGCCTTCCTCCGGAGTGCATGAAATGCCGGTTCTATTTCGCCTGCCGCGGGGAATGTCCGAAGCACCGTTTCGATGCGTCGGGAAAGAATGCCCTATGCACCGGACTCAAGGCATATTTCAGGCACACGCAACCGTATTTCGAGAAGATGCGCGACCTGCTTCTGTTGAAAAAAGCCCCGGCAGGAGTGATGCCCTGGGCGCGTAAAAGAATGATGGATGATGGAAGACAACGTTAAAAGACTGCTCATAGAGTGGGCGGAGACATACAATGATCCCAAATATTTCCAGGAGGATCCTATCGCTTTTCCGAGACAGTTCGCAGAACTGGCGAAAAGGGGGGAGCGTTCCGTCAGGGATGTCGAGGTGGCAGCGGTTTTCTCCGCCCATTTCGCCTGGGGCAGGAGGGCAATGATTGTGCGCGATTGCGGAAGGCTCTTTGACGAGATGTCCTGGAAGCCTTATGACTATGTGATGAGAGGGGAGTGGCGATGCGACCCCTGCAGCATCCACCGTACCGTCAAATGGAGCGAGGTGGCTGAGATCTGTTCCCGGCTGAGGGCTGTGTATGAAGAGCTTCCGAGTCTGGAAAGCCTTTCGCAGGACCAGATCCGCGTCAGGATATACGGGCAGAAGCCGGACCTTAAGGCTCCCAACAAGAAAATCAACATGATGCGTCGCTGGATGGTCCGTGACGACGGCAAGGTCGACCTGGGCCTGTGGAAGGATACCGATCCGGCATCCCTCCTGATCCCTCTGGACGTCCATGTTTATGACGAGGCCGTCGCCCTCGGGCTTACCGCCCGCAAACAGAAGGACATCGTGACGGTAAAGGAAATCACCGGGGTGTTCGATGACATCTTCCCCGGTGATCCCTGCAAGGGTGACTTTTCGCTCTTCGGCTATGGGATCACCCATCCCCGGATATAGGATTAATCCTTAGTCGCAGCTTCGAGTTTCCTGAGCATCGCGAACATCACGAGTCCGGCGGCGATACAAAGAGCCATGAGGATTCCCCAGTTGGCGGTGAGGGAGACTTTCTTCCAAAGGAGACCCGGTATGGAACTGAGGTAGTTTCCGACTGCAGTCGCTGCGAACCACAGACCCATCATAAGACCCTTGTACTTGGGAGGAGCCACCTTCGATACGAAGGAGATTCCCATAGGGCTGAGCAGCAGTTCGGCGAAGGTAAGGACAAGGTAGGTGCCCATCAGATAGGTAGGTACGACAGGGTCGGGCGATACCGTTCCGTTGAGGGCGGCGGGAGATGCCTGTCCCTTGGATGCGAAAATCATCACAAGGTAGCCGAGAGCGGCAACGAACATACCTAGGCAGATCTTCTTTGGAGCTGAAGGCTCCATACCTTCAGGGTACTTTGCAGTCTTCTTGTCGGCGAGTGCACTGAAGAGGGCCATGGATACCGGCGTCAGGGCAACCACATAGAACGGATTGAACTGCTGGAAGAGCTGGGGCTGGATGTCGAGGGGGTTCGGCAGGCCGCGGAAAATGGCATAGGCTCCTGCCCACAGGGCGGCTGTCGCTATTCCGCAGATAAACTTGCCTTTGGCTTTTTCAGACTGGAATATTCCGAACAAAGTATAGATTGACACGGCAATAAGGAAGAGGGCCCAGATATTGAATCCTATCCTCGTCCATCCGGTGGCGATGCTTTGGGTGTAGTCGCGGGCGAACCAGGTGAGTGACTGACCGTTCTGATGGAAGGCCATCCAGAAGAAGATCACTACGGCGAAAACGAGGCAGAGGGCGACGACACGCTCCTTGGTCTGCTTGGGGGTAAGTTCCACGTAATTGGTTCCGGTTGCCTTGGCCTGCTTGGCATTGACATCGGCGTGCTTGAACCATGCTTTGCACGCGAAGTATATCACCATTGAGACAATCAGGGAGATGCAGGCAACTGCGAAGCCCATGTTATATGAAGATGAGAGCTTCTCTATATAGTAAGGGCAGAACTGGTCGAGTCCCATACCGGCGGCCTGGGTTCCGGGCATCTGGCCCATCAGGTTGGTCAGTTCGGCTGTGCCTTCAGGAGTAATGGTACCCGCCATGTGCTGGTGTGCGAGGGCGGGAATGGCAGCCTTGTAGATAAGGCCGGCCTTCGCAAGGAACCTGTTGGTGATGGCGGTAGCAGCGGAAGGTGCGAACATCGCACCGATGTTGATGGCCATGTAGAACAGGCTGAAGGCGCTGTCCCTCTTTGCGGAATACTTGGGATCGTCATAGAGATTGCCGACGAGCACCTGGAGGTTGCCCTTGAAAAGACCGGTACCGACCGAAATCAGCAGGAGGGCTCCCAGCATCACCGCTACACCGAAACCGTTGGCGGCGGTTGGTACGGCCAGCACCAGATAACCCAGGAACATTACGCATATTCCAGTTACAACGCACTTCCCGAAACCGATCTTGTCAGCAAGCCATCCTCCGACCACCGGCATGAAGTACACGGCGGCAAGGAAGATTGAATAAACCTGGCTGGCCGTGGCCTGCTCCCAGCCGAACTTGGCCTGGAGGAACAGCATGAATATGGCCAGCATCGTGTAGTAGCCGAAACGCTCGCCGGTGTTGGCGAGAGCAAGGGCGAATAGACCTTTTGGTTGTCCTTTGAACATATTTTAATACTGTTGGTTTGATATCAAACGATTCACTAAAATACGAATTCCGCCACGATTATCCAAATTTATGAGAATTGAAGCGGTTTTGTTATATTTGTAAATTGCGATGAGGAATATGAGATGATGATCGGATCCGTCATACTGCTGAGTCTGATGCGGGCGCTTGCAGCTCTTCCGCTAAGGTTCCATTATGCCTGTGCCGGATTCTTCTCATGGCTGCTGAAGGACGTCCTGCGCTACCGCAGGGATGTCGTGATGACAAACCTGTCCAGGTCTTTTCCTGACAAGAAATACGATGAACTGAAGGTTATTTCCGACAGGTTCTACAAGCATTTCGGCAATGTCATCGCCGAGACGATTTGGTTCGGTGGTTGCCGGAATCCCGAACGCCTTCGCAAGGAACATCTGGTGGAATATTCCAACCTGGAAGTCTTCGAGAAAGCATATTCGCAGGGCAACGGAGTGATGGTGCTTACTTCCCATTTCGGCAACTGGGAGCTTCTCGGAGGCTGTCTCAATTACGATTACAGGGAAGGCGCAGCCCTTCCTGAAGGCCTTGAGCCGGACGATATCATCTTCGTGTACAAGCCGTTGAAAAGCAAGGTTTGGGACAGGATCATCGGACTTAACCGGTGCGCCCCTGTCCTGAGTCTGGACTACAAGGGATATATAAGTACTGAAAGGATACTCAGGCATGCCCTTGAGCATCGCGACAGGAAGCTGGTCATCAACATGCTTTCGGACCAGTGTCCGTACAAGGATTCCAAGTCGAACCTTACCCTTGAGTTCATGCACCAGCGGACCAGGTCGATGACCGGAGGCGCAGCATTGGCAAGGAAGTTCGGTTACAGCATCCTTTACATGTGCCTCTTCCCTGTGGAGAAAGGCCGCTACGAGTGGAGGTTCACAGAGATATGCAGCGATGCTTCTTCAATGGATCCGGAGGATGTCATGAAGAAGTATTACCAGTTGCTCCAGGCCGATCTGGAAGCGGCTCCTTGGTGTTATCTCTGGAGCCACAAGAGATGGAAAAGATAGAACAATCAAAATACAGACAATTATGAAAAAGAGATTTGCATTCTCAATCCTCCTTGCGGCGGGAATCCTTTTCCCGGCCGTGAGGTCGTCCGCACAGGACCCGATGGGGACGGTCTCCTACGCCCTTCCCCAGACTACGATTACCTTCGAGGTGGAAGCCGTAAGGGAGCATTTCTATGCCGGCCCCTATGCGAAATTCGCGCAGAAATACCTTGGAGTGGATGCACGTCAGGAGGATCAGACGACTTGTACGTTAAGCGCAGTCAAGATGACTCCTACGATCGAGGCTGACCAGAAAAGCCGCTATTTCATCACCCCCGACAAGAATTCGATGTCGTTCCTCTCCCTTACATCCCAGGGCCTGATCGCCGTGAACGACGGTAATTTCGGGAACGGGGCCGAGTGGAGGTTCGCATCACAGGCGGGAGCCGATTTCTCCGACAAGGGTGTAAGTTCCAACCTGACATCCGAGGCTACGACCCTCTTCCGGGGAGTCGATGGCAACAGGGTCGGGGTGCAGCAGAACATGGTGGTCCAGAAACCTCTGGAGCAGAGGGCCAAGGAGGCTGCCGAAATGATATTCGAACTCCGCAAGAAGAGGGTCCAGATCGTGACCGGCGACACCGATGCCACCTATAGCGGCGAGGCTATGGGAGCCGCCCTGGCCGAGATTGCGGCCTTGGAAAAGGAATATATGTCAATGTTCATCGGTTACAGTGACTTCCAGACCCAGAAGATGAAATGCGACGTGGTCCCCGAGAAGGACCGCAAGGCGCAGACATACGTGGCGTTCAGGCTTTCCGATGCTGACGGCATCGTCTCCGCCGACAACATGTCAGGCAAGCCATACCTGCTCGAACTCACTCCTCAGAACGTGTCAGCAGCCGCCGGACGAGGTGCCGCGGCAAAGGGCAACGTCGCCGTGTACAGGATCCCCGCCACATGCACCGTAAAGCTTACTGACGGTGTGAATCCCATCCTGCAGGACAGGATAGCAGTATATCAGCTCGGAGTTGAGAGCTATTTCCCGATTTCATCCAAATAATCCATAAGACACTATGACAATCAAAGATTTGCAGCCAAAGGCCGTTTGGGAGAACTTCTATGGTCTTACAAGGGTACCGCGCCCCTCGAAGCACGAAGGAAAGGTTCAGGAATACCTTCTCCAGTGGGGGAAGGAGCATGGAGTCGACGTGAAACGTGACGACACCGGCAACATCATATTCAGTGCACCTGCTACTCCGGGTTTCGAGAACCGCAAGGGCGTGATCATGCAGGCCCATATGGACATGGTCCCGCAGAAGACCGCTGATACCAAGCACGACTTCCTTACCGATCCTATTGAAACCGAGATAAAAGGGGAGTGGGTAGGAGCCAAGGGAACCACCCTCGGTGCCGACAACGGCATCGGAGTGGCACTTGCCCTTTCCGTCCTTCAGGACAAGACCCTCAAACACGGTCCCCTCGAGGCGCTCATAACCTATGACGAGGAGACTGGAATGACCGGAGCCAATGCCTTGAAGCCCGGCATTCTCAAGGGGGATATCCTCCTGAACCTCGACTCCGAAGACGAAGGAGAGCTTTGCACGGGATGCGCCGGAGGAATCGACGGTATCGCCGACTTCTCATACAGGACATACAAGACCCCGGAAGGATATGTCTGCTACAGGCTTACCGTCAAGGGACTGAAGGGTGGACATTCCGGAATGGACATTTCCCTGTTCCGTGGCAACGCCAACAAGATCGTCTGCAGGATCCTCAAGGCAGTCATCGATGAATTCCCCGGAGTCAAGGTCGCCGGAATCACCGGAGGATCGCTCCGCAACGCCATTCCTTTCGAGGCGGAGGCCGACATCCTTATCCCTTCCGCAGACAGCCGCAAGGTCAAGACCCTCGTCGAGAAGAAATTCGAGGAGAGCAGGTTCGAGTACCAGTATTCCGATCCCGGTACCGTGATGTTCTATGAGAAGCAGGCCAAGGTGGCACCCCGCTACATCAGCCCCAAAGTCATAGGCAATGCCCTCAAGGCCATCCTGGCATGTCCCCACGGAGTGGGAAGGATGAGCGACACGCTTCCCGGCCTTACCGAGACTTCCACCAACATGGCGATCATCCGTACCCAGAAGGGGCATCTTACGGTGATTTCCCTCACCAGGAGTTCCATCGATTCCGCTAAGATGTATCTTTCGGATTCGATCCGCTATGTCTTCGAACTCGCAGGTGCCAAGTATTCCACCGCCGGAGCATACAGCGGCTGGACTCCGAAGCTGGGTACCCCGATGATCAAGGTTCTCGAGGATACTTACAAGGATCTCTTCGGGAAGGACCTCAGGATCACCGCCACCCACGGCGGACTGGAGTGCGCCATCATGGGTGCAAAGTACACCAACTGGGAGATGGTCTCCATCGGACCCACCATCGTCCATCCGCACTCACCGGACGAGAGGGTGAAGATCGACACCGTCGGTCAGGTCTGGAAATTCCTCACCGCCGTGCTTGAGAATATTCCTGAGAAATAATCTTTTGCGGATTCAGGAATAATTGCTATATTTGCAGTCCTTTTGGGTTGGCATACGTTCCCGAAAGGACTGTATTTTATTTATTATCAAAAAATTACAACAAATGTTAAAACAGTACGAGACCGTTTTCATCGCTACTCCCGTTTTGTCTGAACAACAGATGAAGGAAGCGGTTGCAAAGTACACCCAGCTCATCAAGGATAATGGTGGCGAAGTTGTGTACGAAGAGGACTGGGGCCTCCGTCAGCTGGCTTATCCTATCCAGCACAAGACCTCCGGTTTCTATTATCTTATCCAGTTCAAGTCCGAGCCTACTTTCGTGGAAGTCCTCGAGACCCAGTACTATCGTGACGAGAGGATCATCAGGTACCTCACCGTCGCTCTCGACAAGGACGCTGTCGAATATGCAGAGCGCCGCAGGCAGAACCGCAGCAAGGCTGCTGCCGCCCCTAAGGCCGAGGCTGTCAAGGAAGAACCCGTCCAGCCTGTCCAGGAAGAGGAAGAGACCAACGAAGAGAACAACGATTAATCAAGGAGGAAATCACTATGGCACAGAATGACTCACAGAATACTGGCATCCGCTATCTGAACCCTCCTACAGTCGAGGTAAGGAAGAAGAAGTACTGCCGTTTCAAGAAGGCAGGCATCAAGTATGTAGATTACAAGGATCCCGAGTTCCTCAAGAAGTTCCTCAATGAGCAGGGCAAGATCCTGCCCCGCAGGATCACCGGTACTTCCCTCAAGTTCCAGAGGAAGGTCGCCCAGGCCGTCAAGAGGGCCCGTTCCCTCGCTCTGCTTCCGTATGTTACCGACCTTCTTAAATAATAGGAGAGCGCAATCATGAAGATCATTTTGAAGAAAGAAGTTGCCAATCTCGGCGAGGCCGGTGATGTGGTAGAAGTCAAGGGAGGTTACGGCCTGAATTACCTGATTCCCCAGGGATTCGCAATCGCCGCCACTCCGTCCGCTCTCAAGCAGCTCGAAGAGACCAAGCGTCAGAGGGCTCACAAGGAGGCTAAACTGGTCGCCGATGCCGAGGCTCTTGCAGCCAGGATCGAGGCAGTTCCCGTGAAAGTGGCCGTCAAGGTCAGCGAAAGCGGCAAGATCTATGGTTCTGTCACTACCGCCCAGATCGAAGAGGCCCTCAAGGCTCTCGGAATCGAGGTCGAGAAGAAGAACATCACCATCCCTGAGGAAATCAAGGCCCTTGGTGAGTACGAAGGAACCGTAAAGTGCTACAAGGCTGTCAAGGCCGCCCTCAAGTTTATCGTTGAGGCAGAGGCTTAATCAGAGGAACAGAATCTCAAATGGCGGCACCGTCAGGCGCCGCCATTTTTGTTATCTTTATATATCACCTATCACTTTTCCTGATCGTCGTCCGGCTTGAAGAACTTGTACTTGAAACGCCGGATCTTCTGGGTGGCGGTCTTTTCGAAGTCTTCCTTCATGACGTCCACCTCGCCGATATTGGACTGCTTGCTGACGCGCTTGTTGACGTAGTCCATCACGGCCTTCTTCCAGGACTCGATGTTCTCGAAGAACTTCTCCTCCTTTTCAAGCATATTCCAGTCGATGACATTCTCATCGAACTTGACCAGGGCGACCAGTTTGCCGTCCCTCTGGATAACCAGGGACTCGTTGACTCCGCGCATGTTGTTGATCACCTGCTCGATCTCCTCGGGGTAGATATTCTCTCCCGAAGGCCCTACGATCATATTCCCGAGACGTCCCTTGATGTAATAGCGACCCTTCGAGTCCATGCAGGCAAGGTCGTTGGTGCGGAACCATCCGTCATCGGTCAGGGCGGCACGGGTACGCTCGGGGTCACGGTAATATCCCAGCATCACGTTGTCACCCTTGGCGACGATCTCTCCCTCGCCGGTCTCGGGATCCACATTCTGGAGCCTTACCTCTACGTTGTAGGCAGGCACGCCGATGGAACCGACCACGGTCTTTCCGACGCAGGCGTTGGTGATGAGAGGTGCGGTTTCAGTCAGGCCGTAGCCGATGGCATAGGGGAATCGGGCCTTGTTGAGGAATTCTTCAACGGTGGGGTCGAGTTTCGACCCGCCGATGCCGAAGAACTTGAGCTTGCCTCCGAAAGTCTTGTAAAGTTTCCGCCCGACAAGCCTGTATAACACGCGGGGCATCTTTTCCTTCATCCACGACAGGGTCCTGCTCTTCTCGATGGTCGGAACCACGCTGTTCTTGTAGACTTTCTCGATGATGAGCGGTACGGCGCACATTATGGTCGGGCGTACCTTCTTCATCGCATCGATGAGGATCGACGGTGTCGGCGGTTTCTTTATGTAGTAGACACATCCTCCGACGAAAAGGGGATAGAGGACGCTGAATGCCATTTCGTATGTATGGGACATAGGAAGGATGGACAGCCACCTGTCCTTCTTGCCGGCGGGCTGGGCGTGGAATGCCGCTATGATGTTCTGGCAGAAGTTCCTGTGACTCAGCATCACACCCTTCGGGCTGCCTGATGTCCCCGAGGTGTAGATGATCGATGCCAGGTCATCAGCCTGAGGCTCTGAGGAGTGACCTTCGCAGGTGAAAGCGTGGTCGTCCTTTTTGATGAATTCGAACGACTCGATATCGATGACCAGGGTAAGTTTCTCCTTCACCTCGTCGGAGAGCTTTTTCAAAAGCCTCTTGGAGATGAATATGGCCTTGCATTCGGAGTGGGTGAGGATGTTGGTGACTTCACTCTCGGACGAATCCGGGAGTATGGGGACGGTGACCCTCCCGAAGGGAACACAGGAGAACATGGCGACCGTCCAGTTGGGCATGTTGTTGGAAAGGATGGCGACCTTGTCGCCGGCGCTGATCCCGAACCGGTTGAAACGGTGCGAGAGTTCCAGGCACTTGTGCTTGAAGCTTTCGTAGGTATATTCCTGACCTCCTCCCACGAATTGTGAGAGCGGCCTGTGTGCAAAGGTGTCGGTGGCCATCTCGAACAGCTTCGAGAGGGTGGTTACATAATTCTCCCTGCTTTGCTTGAGTAGGTTCTTGATCGACATCCTTGAAAAAAATTAATGTGTGACGTAGCCTTCGGGATTCTTGCCCTGGAAGTGCATTTCCTCGTAGAGGGCCTGGATCCTGTCGGTATCTGCCCTTGCGTCGTCTGTAAGTTCGACCTTCTCGCCGACGCTTACCCTTTTCGTACCCCAGTCGAAATAACCCATGTAGACAGGGCATCCGACTGCCTTGGCGATGAGGTGGTAGCCGGTCTTCCATTTCCGGACCGGTTTCCTCGTCCCCTCCGGAGCGATGGCGAGAATGAATACATCTTCCTTCTCCATCTGGTCGATTAGACTCTTCACCAGCGATGCGGCGTTGGTCCTGTCCACGGGTACTGCTCCCATCCTGCGGATCAGCGGTCCGATGGGCCAGAAGAAGAACTCCTTCTTGATCATCACCCTGGCCTTCTGCGCGCCAAACTGTGTGTAGAAAAGATAGGAGACTATGAAATCCATCGCGGAAGTGTGCGGAACTCCGAGTATGAGCGCCTTGTTCTCAGGGACAGGACCACCGACAGTAGTCCATCCCATCTTCTTCAGCAACCATCCGCAGAAATTAGCCCAGCGTGACATTCCTTCTAGAATTAAATGTTGACATCCTCGAGTTCTTCCTCGGACTTCAGGTTGGCCCTGATGAAGTTCTGGCGGTCGATCGTATTGTCTCCCATGTAGAACTCCATGATGTCCGATATGGATTCCTCGTCTGAAAGTTTAACCAGGTCAAGCCTCATGTCTTCGCCGATGAAGTCCACGAACTCGTCGGATGAGATCTCTCCCAAACCCTTGAAACGGGTGATCTGGACGGCTGTCTTGAGGGCTTTGATGGCTTTCTCCTTTTCCTCAGGAGAATAGCAGTAGCGCCTCTCCTTCTTGTTGGCGACCCTGAACAGGGGAGTCTGGAGGATATGGACATGGCCGCGCCTGATGAGGTCAGGGTAATACTTCATGAAGAAGGTGAGGACCAGCATCCGGATGTGCATTCCGTCATCATCGGCATCGGTTGCGACTATGATATTGTTGTAGCGGAGATTGTCAAGGTCGTCCTCCACTCCCAACGCCGAGATCAGGAGATTCAGTTCTTCGTTCTCGGCAACCCTCTTACGGCTTTCCTTGTAGCAGTTGATGGGTTTTCCGCGAAGGCTGAACACCGCCTGATAATTTGCGTTGCGCACCTTGGTGATGGTTCCGGACGCGGAGTCTCCCTCGGTAATGAATATGCTGGTCTGCTCAGCTAAGTCCTGCTTGTCCTTGGGAAGCTTGTCGCAGAAGTGGTAGCGGCAGTCACGCAGTTTGCGGTTATAGAGGTTGGCACGCTTGTTCCTTTCCCTGGTTTTCTTCTGTATTCCGGCAATCTCCTCACGCTCAGCCTGGGATTCCTTGATCTTGTTCTCGATGATGGGGACGAGGTCCAGGTGGATACGCAGGTAGTTGTCCAGCTTGCGTGCGACGAAGTCGTTGATGAAGGACCTGATTGTGGGACCTCTGTCGATCTCCAGCGAACCGTCAGCGTTCTGGATCTTCTTGCCGTGCTCGTCGGTCTTGTATTTCTCCCACATGTAGGTGGAACCGAGCTTGGTCTTGGTCTGGCCTTCGAAGTTGGGTTCCTGGATCTGGATGCTGATCGCCCCGATGATTCCCTGGCGGCAGTCTTCGGGCTTGTAGTCCTTCTTGAAATAATCCTTCAGGGTCTTGGCGATCGCTTCGCGGAAAGCAGCCAGGTGGGTTCCTCCGTCCCTGGTGTTCTGTCCGTTAACGAAGGAGGATATGTTCTCTCCGTAGGAATTGCCGTGGGTGAGGACAACTTCGATGTCTTCGTCTTCAAGGTGGATCGGCTCATAGAGGGGAGTCTCCGAGATGTTCTCCTTCACGAGGTCAAGCAGGCCGTTCTCCGACTTGTAGGGCGTTCCGTTGAGAACCAGGGTGAGTCCTTTCTTGAGGTAGGAATAGTTCTTCACCATGGTCTCCACATAGTCCATGTTGAACTCGAACCCGCCGAACATCTCGTTGTCGGGTGTGAAGACCACGAGGGTGCCGTTCTTTTCGCTGACCTTTTCCTTCCTGCCGCTGTCCGTCAGTTCACCGCGTTCATAGCTTGCCCATGAACTCTCTCCTTCACGGAAGGATTCGACATAGAACTTCTCGGACAGGGCGTTCACCGCCTTGGTACCGACGCCGTTCAGACCGACTGATTTCTTGAATACCTTGTCGTCGAACTTGCCTCCGGTGTTGAGTTCGCTGGTAGCCTTGACTACAGATCCGAGAGGGATTCCACGGCCGAAGTCGCGGACCCTTACCTGCTTCCCTTCGATGTCTATCAGGACCTTGTTGCCGTAGCCGGCGGAGAACTCGTCGATACAGTTGTCGACGATTTCCTTGAGGAGGACATAGATGCCGTCGCCGGGATTGGCTCCGTTTCCGAGCCTTCCGATATACATTCCGGGACGGCGTCTGATATGCTCGACACCTTCGAGGGTTTTTATGTTGGCGTCAGTATATTCGTTGTTCTGCATAATCGTACAAATTTACGAACTTTTGACGGGATTTGAAAAAGTATCTTTTAAGTCTTAAATTTGCGTTTGGAAAGGTATTTGCTGTCTTTCCGCTGATAAAACGACCTTGGAATGAAAAGAACGATCATAGTTATCCTGACCTTCATCTGCCTGGCCTTTCCAGCGTTCGCGCAAGGCTCGAAGGCGGACAATGTCTTCGGCGGGGTGGTCAAGCTCGACAAGACCATCCACGACTTCGGCGACATACTCCTTTCGGACGGTCCGGTATCTGCCACTTTCACCGCCACGAATGTCAGCAACAAGCCCATGGTCATATACAATGTGGTTTCGTCTTGCGGCTGCACGGACGTGGAGTGGACCCGCCAGCCCATCAAACCGGGCGAGAAGGGGACGATCAAGGCAACTTACAAGAATGACGAAGGAGCATATCCTTTCGACAAGAACCTGACAGTATATTTCTCCGATCCGAAGCAGCCCGTCATCCTGAGGCTTCGTGGCGAGAGCCATGCCAGGAAGCTGAGCCTCAAGGAACTATATCCGTTCCGTTTCGGTGACCTTGGATTCAAGACCGTGGACATCAAGGGCGGCAATCTCTCCCAGGACCAACAGCGGAGCGGGGAGGTGGTCGTTGCCAATCTTGGCAGCAAACCGCTGGATGTCAAGTTCACAGATATAAGCCAGGGCCTTGCCCTCAAGCTGTCCCAGAACCCCATCCCTGCCGGCGGAACGGCGAAACTGACATATACCGTCACTGCGGACAGGAACCATTGGGGAAAGAACTATTATTATGCAACCCCCGTCGTGGGTGGGAAGACATACAAGGCCGTGGTATCCCCGACGGATGAAGCCAAGAAGACGGATGCCGGAACTGAGGCCGTGGTTGCCGAGCCGAATCCCGAACTGGGTGCCGGAAAGAGCCGTATAGGGATATTCACGATCACGAAGGAGAACTTCACTTCCTGGACCAAGGAGCAGCGCGATGCGGCATCCTGCCCTGTGGCCGCCGAGAGCACGTATTCCTTCGGCAAGGTCAAGGCTGGATCTACGGTAAAGGCATCATTCGATATTTCCAACAAGGGCAAGACTGCTTTCAAAGTCTACAAGGTCGACTCCGAAATATCCCGGATCAAGGTATCTCCTTTCCCGGATGTGGCTCCCAATTCAAAGGGAACCCTTTCCGTGAGCATGGATACCTCAGGAATGCCGAAAGGGGAGTGCCTTATAATCCTTACCCTTACCACCAATTCACCTCTCCGTCCGATCATGAACCTGTTCCTGACCGGCTGGATCGAGTAGATTTCTGCCATGCTGGTCGTTTTCCTTGAAGCCTTGCGCACCGCGATCCTCGTTTCGGGGCTCGTGGTCGTTATGATGATGCTGATCGAATCATTCAATGTCGAGTCCGAAGGACGGTTGTTCCTCGGCCTGAAGAGGTCGGGATTCGCCCAGGTGCTCGTATCATCCCTCCTTGGCTCAGTACCGGGTTGCGTCGGCGGTTTCGCGGCAGTTTCCCTCTATACCCACAGGATGATTGGTTTCGGCGCCCTGGTGGCAATGATGATCGCTACAGCCGGTGACGAGGCGTTCATGATGCTTGCCCTCTTCCCGGGCAAGGCTGCCTTGCTGTTCGTCATCCTGTTCGTTACGGCCATCATCGCCGGGCTTGTTATCGATGGCATCTGGAAGAAGGCGAAACCTCTGCCCACCCGTCTGGAAGACACATATGAGCTCCATAATGATGACCATCACCACGAGCATGGGCGGAAGGAAGATGTCCGCGCCGGCCGTAGTTTCGGCTGGAAGAGGGTGGTGATGTTCGCCGGGGTCATAGTGTTTGTGGCAGCTTTGCTGTCCGGGCTTCTGGAAGAGGAGGGAGCGGAACCGGACGGACTCAACCTGCTGAACGAGGAATGGATGTTCTGGGTGTTCGGTGCATTCAGCCTCGTCGTGCTGGGTGCCCTCCTGTTCGCCTCGGACCATTTCGTTGAGGAACATCTCTGGGAGCATATCGTTTGCAGGCATCTTCCCAGTATTTTCGCCTGGACTTTCGGGGTGCTCCTGGTGTTGGGCGTCCTGTTCCATTTCGTCGACCTTACAGAGTGGATCGGGGACAATACCGCCTTGATGATACTCCTTGCAATAGCCGTGGGCCTGATTCCCGAATCGGGACCTCACCTTGTCTTCGTGACCCTCTTTGCCAGCGGGGTGATCCCGTTCCCGGTTCTGCTGGCCAATTCGATCGTACAGGACGGCCATGCATCCCTTCCTCTGATAGCTGACAGCAAGAGCTCGTTCGTCAAAGCCAAAGCGGTGAAAGTTGGAATCGCGTTGATAGTTTTTGTGGTATGGGGTTTGTTATTGTGATTTTAAAATTTATATTTGCAGACACGTTTGAAAGGATATTAATTAACCAATTTTAAAACTTAAAGGAATTATGGCTTACAAGATTTCAGAGAACGATTGCATCGCTTGCGGAACATGCGCTGCCGAGTGCCCTCAGGGAGCAATCCGCGAGGGAGATGTCTATAGCATCGACCCCGATGTCTGCATCGATTGCGGAACATGTGCTGACGCTTGCCCTATGGGAGCTATCCAGCCCGGCGAGTAATCACAGTAAATGAAACCAAAGGATCCCCGCTCCTTCACCGGAGTCGGGGATTTTTCTTTTCCGATAAAATATTAACGAAAAACAGTAATTTTTATTTGGATTTTCAAAATTAATTAAGTAAGTTTGCGATACAAACATAATTCGGATATGAAAAAGATTCTGACTATCATCGCTGCAGCCCTGTTCACGGCCTCCGCATTTGTGGCCGGTGCCCAGGGGCAGCAACTGCCTAATGATCCGGCTGTCCGCAAGGGCCAGCTGGAAAACGGTCTGACATATTATATCAGGCATAACGACAAGCCCGCCCAAAGGGCTGAGTTCTATCTGGCCACGAATGTCGGTGCGATCCAGGAGACTCCCGACCAGGACGGTCTGGCCCACTTCCTCGAGCACATGTGCTTCAACGGGACGAAGAATTTCCCTGGCAAGGCATTGCTTGACTGGCTTCAGAGTATCGGAGCATCATTCGGTGGCAACGTCAACGCCTCGACCGGCATCGACCAGACGCAGTACATGCTGAACAATATCCCTCTCGTCAGGGAAGGTGTTGTGGATACCTGCCTGCTCATCCTTCACGACTATTCCCATTTCGTGCTGAACGAACCGGAGGAGATCGACAAGGAGAGGCCCGTTATCATAGAGGAAAGGCGCAGCCGCAGGAACGCCCAGTGGAGGACATTCGAGAAGTCCCTTCCTTATATCTATGGTGACACCAAGTATTCCACCTGCACCCTGATAGGAAGCCAGGAGAACCTTGAGAACTTCAAACCGGAGAGCCTTGTCAATTTCTACCGGACCTGGTACCGTCCTGACATGCAGGCCGTTATCGTAGTTGGAGACGTGGACGTTGACAAGGTTGAGGCCGCCATCAAACGCACCTGGGCGGATATCCCTGCCGCCGAGAACCCCAAGGCGAAGGACAAGATCACGATGCCGGACTTCGATGAGCCCCGCGTCGGAATCCTCACCGATCCTGAGACTACCGTTCCCCAGATCACCCTTTATTGGGAGGGCGATGCGCGTGACGAAGCCATGAACAGCACCACAGCCGGTTTCTCGATCGACCTTCTGGAAGACATCATCTCGATGGTGATGTCCGAGCGTTTCAATGACATCACTTCCAAGGCGGATGCTCCCTTCCTTGCCGCCGCTTTCGGTATGGGCAAGCTCTGCGAGGCGTTCGAAGGTGTACAGGGAATGGTCTCGCTGAAGGAGAACAACATCCCCGGAGGTTTTGCCTCGTTCTATACCGAAATCGAGAAAATGAAGAGGTTCGGATTCACCGAAGGTGAAGTGACCAGGGCGAAGGACAACCTCCTTGCGGTTTATGAAAAGGCTGCCAATGAGGCGGAGACCAGGAAGAACCCGGAGTTCGTCCGTCCTCTCATTAGCAACTTCTTCGACAACAGGGCTTACATGGAGCCGAAGACTGAATTCGAACTGGTCAAGGCCTTCCTCGGCCAGATCAACGCCCAACTGATCAACCAGATGCTAACACAGGTCATACCTGCAAACAATCTCGTGGTCATCTACAGCGGACCTGAGAAAGAAGGTATCCAGACTCCCGGCAGTGAGCAGCTGCTCAAGATCATGGAAGAAGTGTCTAAGGCCGACATCCAGGGCCCCGCAGAAGAGACCGCTTCAGAGCCTCTTATGGATCCGTCATCCCTGAAGGGCTCCAAGGTCAAGAAGGTCAAGGCTTCGGCCTACGGGTCCACTGAATGGACTCTCAAGAACGGAGTCAAAGTAGTGGTCCTGCCGACCGAATACAAGAAGGACCAGATCCTGTTCAACCTTTACAAGACAGGTGGACAGAGCCTTATCCCTACTGAGGACATGGCTTCCTTCGAATCCAATATCTATGCTACTTTCAATGCGATGCAGGGAGTATCCAAGTTCAAGGGAACGGAGGTTACGAAGATGCTGTCGGGAAAGAACGTAAGCGTGGGTTCCTACATCGACGGCCTTTACAGCGGCATCACGGGATCATCATCCGTCAAGGATCTGGAGACCGCTTTCCAGTTGCTCTATCTTGAATATACCGATCCCAGGTTCGACCAGGAGGAGTGGGACAATGCTGTCTCACAGCTCAAGGCGGTCATCCCCAACGCGATGAAGACCCCTGCCTTCAAGATGCAGAAGGAACTCAACAGCTTCATATACGGAGGCAATCCCAGGAGCGAGTTCATTTCGGAGGAGCTTCTCGACAGGGCAAGCCTCGATGCTTTCGCCAGGAACTTCAAGGCCATATTTGCCGATGCCGCCGGGGCTACCATGGTGATTGCCGGAGATGTGGACCCTGTGACCCTCAAGCCGCTCGTCGAGAAGTATGTAGGTTCGCTTCCGAAGGGGAAGAAAGCCACTCCCTGGAAGGACGTCAACCCCAAACTCATCAAGGGTGAGCAGCTGAAGACCATAACCACGGACATGGAAACCCCCAAGAGTACCGTGATCCAGGTTTATTCCGACTACAGCCCCTACTCCGTCCATGATGACCTTATGGCAAAGGCCGTCAGTTATGTCCTTGACCAGATATATGTCGACACGATGCGTGAAGACGAGGGCGGTACCTACGGCGCTTCTTCTTCAGCCAGTTCAGGCTGGGAGCCGGAATCCATCTCCATGATCCAGGTGGCCTTCGAGTGCAAGCCCGAAATGGCCGACAAACTGAAGGCTATGGCAAAGGACGGACTGCGGAAGCTGGCCGAGGAAGGACCGACTGACGAACAGTTCACCCGCACAGTCGAGAACTTCAAGAAGAACATCCCTGAAAGCAGGATAAACAACAATTACTGGATGAGCTCCCTCATCAGGTACTACAAGAAGGGAATCGACTATGACAAGGAATATGAGGCTGCAGTCTCCGCCATTACCAAGGAGGAGATCCGCAAGGCGGCTGCCAGGCTCTACAATTCCGGCAACTTCATAGAATTCGTCCAGATGCCTGGCAAGACAACCGAATAACGGATGCTGGAAGATTTCAGACTCAAGGTATTCCTGACCGTCGAGAGTGAAGGAAGCTTCACTAAGGCGGCCAGGAACCTTGGTATATCCCAGCCGGCTGTCAGCCAGAACATAGCTGAACTGGAAAGGGAAACGGGGGAGGAACTGTTCCACAGGAACAAGGGTTCAGTGACCCTTACTCCGGCCGGGACCACCTTCAAGCGATATGCGGAACGCATTCATCATTGGTGCTCTGTGGCGGAAGACGTGTTCGGCAGTGCAGGCAGGTTGAAGGATGCTTCCCCGGTGACGATAATGTCCGACGGCTTTGCGTCGGAGTCAGTCCTGCCCGGAGTGCTCGGGAGCATCACCGCCCTTAATCCGGACCTGTCTTTCAAGGTGATTCCTCCAGGCTCACAGGGTGAACCTGACCTTCTCCTGACATGCCGGCCCCATTTCGCCCAGATGTCATTGGAGGACGTGGATACCTTCCTGTATTCATTCGGGGCTGTGGCGTTGTCCGACGTTCCCTCACTCAAGGGTTCGAGGACAATCCGTCCGGGTGTACGTATGGCGGTATGGACTCCTTACCTGCCATTGCTTCCGCTTGACATGGCTGCCGATGTCGTCGTGGATTCATATTCCGTCTCCACGCTGAGGGGACTGGTCTCCTCGGAGTTCGTCGTGCTGGTCCCGAGGGATCCGCACGACGAAAGCATTACAACCCTGGATATCGACCTTTCATTCCTCAGGATGGATCTCCATGCAGTGCCTTCCCCTGGATTCGCCGGCAGCGAAACCTTTTCGGTGCTCAGGAATATGCTGCTTGACACGGAATAATTTTTATATGAAATTTGTGAAATAATTATTGTTTTTCATAAATTTTATTTATATTTGCCATAGACAAATTAATTCTTTTCGATATGATCACATGGTGGACATCACTTAGTACGACGATGCAGGTCCTTTGGGCGATTACCCTTTCTGCATCCTTGATCTTCGTCATCCAGACAGTCCTCACCTTCCTTGGAATGGGTGGAGACGGTGGTATTGACACTGACTTCGACGCAGGCGGCGACGTGGATTTCGGAGGCGCTGATGGCACTTTTGATGCGGATCCTTCAATGAATCTCCTCACTTTCCGCAACCTGGTCAATTTCTGCCTCGGTTTCGGCTGGACATCCGTCCTGCTCCACGACAGGATTCCGAACAATGCACTTCTTATGTTCATTGCGGTCCTGGTGGGCGTAGGACTTGTCGCTGTAGTGATGTGGCTCTTCAAATGGTTGAGCGGCATGCAGCAGAGCGGAAACATCGATGTCCATACCGCGGCCGTAGGCTGCGAGGGCAAGGTGTATCTCACGATTCCCGCGGAGCGGAAAGGCGAAGGAAAGATCCAGATCACGATCAACAACGCCGTGAGGGAGTATGATGCCGTCACGGATGGCGACGCCATTCCTACCGGCACACCCATCAAGGTCATCGAGGTGATCAACAACTACACCCTGCTCGTGGAAGAACTCAATCCTACAATCATCTAATAACAAATAATCATGGACATTACCCTTATCCTCATCATTGTCGCCGTCCTTTTCGTGACATTTGCGGCGATCCTGAAGCGCTACAAGCGCTGTCCTTCAGACAAGATTCTGGTTATCTATGGTAAGACGGGAAAGAACAGGAGCGGTTCCATATCTTCCGCCCGTTGCATCCACGGTGGTGCAGCCTTCATCTGGCCCGTATTCCAGGATTATGCATTCCTCGATCTCAAGCCGATTTCCATAGAGTGCAACCTTACCAATGCCCTTTCCAAGCAGAATATCCGCGTGGACGTGCCCTGCCGCTTTACCGTAGGTATCTCCACGGAGGCTGACAGCATGACCAATGCTGCCGAGCGTCTGCTCGGACTCTCCACCGACAGCATCCAGAACATCGCTACCGATATCCTCTTCGGACAGCTCCGTCTGGTCATCGCTACGATGGACATCGAGGAGATCAACGCCGACCGTGACAAGTTCCTCGCAGCAGTCAGCCAGAACGTCGAGGCTGAGCTCCGCAAGATCGGTCTTAAGCTCATCAACGTCAATGTCACCGATATCCGTGATGAGTCAGGTTATATCGAGGCTCTCGGAAAGGAGGCTGCAGCCAAGGCTATCAACGACGCGAAGAAGAGCGTTGCCGAGCAGAACCGTTTCGGTGAGATCGGTAAGGCCGAGGCCGACAGGGACAAGGATATCCGTATCGCCGAGACCCAGAGGGATACCCGTATCAAGACGGCGGCTGCCAATGCCCTTGCCGTCCAGGGTGAGAATACCTCGAAGATCGAGATAGCGAATTCCGATGCGGCACGTCGCGAGAAGGAGGCTGAGGCAGCCCGCATCGCAGTCGCTGCTGAGAA
Source organism: uncultured Bacteroidia bacterium (assembly GCA_902779765.1). GTDB lineage: Bacteria > Bacteroidota > Bacteroidia > Bacteroidales > UBA932 > Cryptobacteroides. The sequence goes on along the minus strand of CACZCQ010000004.1, from coordinate 133,754 downwards.
GGTCCAGGCCGCAAAGGCTCTCCAGGAGGCCTACCAGAGCGAGCGTGACGCTGAGCTTGCACGTGCCGAAAGGGAGAAGGCTACCCAGCAGGCGAATATAGTCGTTCCTGCCCAGATCGACAAGGAGAAACTCATCATCGAGGCCGAGGCTGAGGCTGAGAAGCTCCGCAGGACAGCCAAGGGAGAGGCTGATGCCATCTTTGCCAAGATGGAGGCACAGGCCCGCGGTACCCTGGAGATACTCACCAAGCAGGCCAACGGTTTCGCGCAACTCGTCAACGCAGCCGAGGGCGACGCCCAGAAGGCTGTCCTCATGATGATTTCCGACAGGCTGCCTGAACTTGTAAAGACCCAGGTCGAGGCCGTCAAGGGCATCAAGATCGACAAGGTTACCGTCTGGGACGGAAATGGCGGGAAAGACGGAAAGACTTCCACCGCGAATTTCATTTCCGGACTCATGGGCTCAGTCCCTCCGCTCCAGGACCTGTTCAAGATGGCCGGAATGAGCCTTCCTGAATATATGAAAGGCAAGGATGCTCCTGCACCCGCGCCTGAAGAGACTGTAAAGGAGGGTGAATAGCCATGCCTATAATAGTCAACGTTGACGTAATGTTAGCTAAGCGGAAGATGACCTCTTCCGAACTGGCAGAGAAGATAGGCCTTTCTCCGGTCAACCTGTCAATACTTAAGACAGGCAAGGCCAAGGGAGTCCGTTTCTCCACCCTCGACGCAATCTGCAAGGTCCTCGAGTGTCAGCCAGGCGATCTTCTTGAGTATCGTCCGCCAGTCGAATAGTGTTTGGACATGAAAAAGTATTTATTGTTGTCGCTGCTTTGTGCGGCTTCAGCCAATCTCATGGCTCAAGGTATCCCGTCTGATTCCAAGTGGTACGACGGATGGAATAACTATGTCGCCTCCAACTGGGATGGAGGGAGTACCCTTATGCAGGTCATCGCAGAGGGAGAGAAACTCGAGTTCGTCCTTGTCCCGGTCGATGGGGAAAAGGATTGCTTTATCTTGGAAAAGAGTCCTGACGCCGACGCCGTGCTTTCATACCCGGTAGGGTTGGTCGTCAAGCGTGTTCGGGGAGACGGTCTTGAAGTTCTATGTCTCCATGACGGCAATGACCGGCTCGTCGGAGTCATGGCTAATACCCGTATGCCGGCCAGGGTGGTCAGCGCCTTGAACATGAACACGAGACTGAAGGGGAGTTACAAGGTGGATTCCACCGGCGACTCGGTCGTGATTGACGACGGTGTAGGGCTTTTCAACGGCAGGAAGGTCTATTTCAAGATTGATTATTTCAATGACATGGCCAACGGAGTCCTGAAGATCGATTCAGGTTCCCCGTTGGAGGGATCATGGGAATTTGTCCCCACACTCTCCGGCTTCAAAGTCTATCCCGGTAGCTTCGGCCAGAATGCGACGTTCCAGCGCACTGGCGAGCCGTTTATCCTTGTGGATGCGGATCCCGGTTCCGGACGCTTCGAGTTCGCCTCGAAGATTCTCGTTGACAACGCCTGTTTGAAAAGCTACAAGAAGTCGACGCTCCGTCTTATGCGGAACGAGATACTTGCCCGTCACGGCTATGTCTTCGAGGATGAGGACTTGAATGAGTACTTCAGGAAGCAGCCTTGGTACAAGCCTGCCCAGTCGAATGACGGGATCGAGTTGTCGTTCATCGAGAAGTTGAACGTCAAGCTGATTGAAAACGCCGAGTCTGACCCAGAGCACGACACTTATGTCGATGAGTAGCAGCGACTTGCTTCCTTGCTCGTGGAATAGCATGGATTAAAAAAAGAGGATGACCTATCTGGTCATCCTCTTTTTTTGTCCTGGACGACGGACTACTTCCCGGCGAGGCGGGTGTAGGTGCCGTAACGGACCTTGGCGAACTCTTCGGTGAGGTTCAGGAGTTCCTGAGCCCTGTCGGGGAAGAGCTTGTAGAGGGAAGCGAAACGTACCTCACCCTTGAGGAAGTCCTGGAATTTTGTCCAGTCGGGCTCCTTGGAGTCGAGTGTGAACGGGTTCTTGCCCTCGGCCTCGAGGTTCGGGTTGTACCTGTAGAGGTGCCAGTAACCGCAGTCGACGGCGAGTTTCTCTTCCTTCTGGCTGAGGCCCATTCCGGCCTTCAGACCATGGTTGATACAAGGGGCGTAGGCGATGATGAGGGAAGGTCCGTCATAGGCCTCAGCTTCCTTGATGGCGTTCAGGTACTGTGCAGGGGAAGCTCCCATGGCGACCTGGGCGACATAGACGTAGCCATAGCTCATGGCCATCATTCCGAGATCCTTCTTGCGGATCTTCTTTCCGGAAGCGGCGAACTTGGCGATTGCTCCTGCAGGAGTGGACTTGGAACTCTGTCCACCGGTGTTGGAATAAACCTCAGTGTCGAGAACGAGCACGTTGACATTCTTTCCGGAAGCAAGGACGTGGTCCAGACCGCCGTATCCGATGTCATATGCCCAACCGTCACCACCGAATATCCACTGGCTGCGGGCAGGGATGAAGTGCTTGTACTCGAGGAGCTTGGTGCAGGTCTCGCACTTGCATTCTCCGAGCAGGGGAACTATCTTGTCTGCAACCTCGCGGGTGACGGTGCCGTCCTCCTTGTTGTCGAGCCACTGCTGTGCAAGGGCCTTGATCTCGTCGGAGCAGCACTCGCAGGCGATAGCCTGGTTCATGAGGTTGGCGACAGTCTCGCGTGCGCGGTCGGAACCGATCTTCATTCCAAGGCCGAACTCGGCGTTGTCCTCGAAAAGGGAGTTCTGCCATGCCGGGCCGTGACCCTGGGCGTTGGTGCAGTAAGGGGATGCCGGGAAGGAAGCTCCGTAGATGGAGGAGCAACCGGTGGCGTTTGCTATCATCATCCTGTCTCCGAAGAGCTGGGTGATATTCTTGATGTAAGGAGTCTCGCCGCAGCCTGCGCAGGCGCCGCTGAACTCGAACAGGGGCTGTGCGAACTGGGAGTTCTTCACGTTGGCAGCCTTGTTGACCACATTGTCCTTGTAGCCGACCTTGGAGGCGAGCCAGTTGAAGTTCTCCTGCTCCTGATGCTGGTCGAGGGCGGAGACCATGGTGAGGGCTTTCTCCTTTGCAGGGCAGACATCAACGCAGTTGCCGCAACCTGTACAGTCGTCGACTGAAGTGGCAAGGGCGAAGGTGTACTCCTTCAGGACAGCCTTTCCTGCAGCCTTCTTGAGGGCGGCGGGAGCCTTCTCGGCCTCTTCGGCAGTGAGGAGGAACGGACGGATGGCGGCGTGGGGGCAGACGAAGGCGCAGGTGTTGCACTGGATACACTTGTCAGGATCCCAGCTGGGCACCGTGACGGCGACTCCGCGCTTCTCATAAGCAGCGGTGCCGGCCGGCATCGTTCCGTCTGCATAAGGCAGGAATGCGCTGACGGGCAGGGAGTCTCCGTTCTGGGAGTTGACCACGTCGGCGATCTCCTTTACGAAGGCGGGAGCGAGACGGTCCTTGTTCGGAGTCTCGAACTTGGCGCTGATATTGGCCCAGTCGGCGGGGATGGTGACCTCGGTATATTCACCGCCACGGTCGACTGCTGCGTAGTTCATGTTGACGACGTTCTCGCCCTTCTTGCCGTAGCTCTTTACGATGGCGTCCTTCATGTACTTGACTGCATCCTCGTAAGGGATGATGCCAGTGATCTTGAAGAAAGCGGACTGGAGGATGGTATTGGTCCTGTTGCCGAGGCCGATTTCGGAAGCGATCTTGGTAGCATTGATGATGTACAGCTTGATGTGCTTCTTTCCGATGATGGCCTTGACATTGTCAGGGATCCTCTTGACGGTCTCGGCCTCGTCCCACAGGGAATTGAGGAGGAGGGTGCCGCCGTCCTTGATGCCCTTCAGGACATCGTACTTCTCAAGGTATGAAGGTACGTGGCAGGCCACGAAATCAGGAGTGCTCACGAGGTACGGAGCCTTGATGGGCAGGTCACCGAAACGCAGGTGGGAGCAGGTGTAACCGCCGGACTTCTTCGAATCGTAGTCGAAGTAGGCCTGGCAGTACTTCTGGGTATGACTGCCTATGATCTTGATGGTGTTCTTGTTCGCACCTACGGTTCCGTCGGATCCGAGACCGTAGAACTTGCACTCGGTGGTGCCGGGCTTTACGATCGAGATCTCGTTCTTGATGGCGAGGGACTTGAAGGTCACGTCGTCCACGATTCCGATGGTGAAGTCATTCTTGGGCTCGTTCAGCTCGAGGTTGTCATAGACAGCGACGATCTGGGCGGGAGTAGTGTCCTTGGAGGAGAGACCATAGCGGCCGCCGATTACGAGCGGACTGTTCTCCTTGCCCTGGAAGAGGGCCTTGACATCGAGGAAGAGGGGTTCTCCGAGGGCTCCGGGCTCCTTGGTCCTGTCGAGGACTGCGATCCTCTTGACGGTCTTGGGGAGTACCTTGACAAAATATTTCTCGGCGAAGGGCCTGTAAAGATGTACGGTGATGAGTCCGTATTTGCGTCCCTGTCCGGCGAGGTAGTCGATGGTCTCCTTGATGGTCTCGGTGACCGAACCCATCGCGACGATGACCTTCTCTGCGTCAGGTGCTCCGTAATATGTGAACGGACGGTACTCGCGGCCGGTCAGCTCGCTGATCTCACCCATGTAGCGGGCGACGATGTCGGGAACCGCAGCATAGTTGTTGTTCCTGGATTCGACAGCCTGGAAGTATACGTCACCGTTCTGGGCGGTACCGCGGGTGACGGGGGCGTCGGGATTGAGGGCCCTTTCACGGAAAGCCTTGAGGGACTTTTCGCTGACCATTCCCTTAAGAGCCTCCTCGTCAAGGGCTTCGATCTTCTGGATCTCGTGCGAGGTGCGGAAACCGTCGAAGAAGTGCAGGAAAGGAATGCTGGACTTGATGGCGGCAAGGTGTGAAACGGCTGCCAGGTCCTGTGCCTCCTGGACTGAGCCGGAAGCGAGCAGGGCGAAACCTGTTTGGCGGCATGCCATCACATCCTGATGGTCTCCGAATATGGAGAGGGCGTGGGATGCGAGTGCGCGTGCGGAGACATGGAATACTCCGGGAAGCAGTTCACCTGCGATCTTGTACATGTTGGGGATCATCAGGAGAAGGCCCTGTGAAGCGGTGTAGGTGGTCGTGAGGACTCCGGCCTGGAGGGAACCGTGAACGGCTCCCGAGGCACCGGCCTCGCTTTCCATCTCAGTTACGCTGACGGTCTCGCCCCAGAGATTCTTTTTCCCGTGGGCAGCCCACTCGTCGATGTTCTCCGCCATGGGAGAGGAGGGAGTGATAGGGTAGATGCAGGCGTTCTCGCTGAAAAGATAAGCGACGTTGGCGACTGCAGTGTTACCATCACAAGTGATGAATTTCTTTTCTTTAGCCATATCCTTCTAATTTGTGTGAATATTCTTACAGGGTGGTGATACCTTCGACAGTAATGCCTTCGGCTCCGCCGGAAATCCTCTTTACAAGTCCTTGCAGGACGGTTCCGGGTCCGATCTCCATGAAATAGCCGGCTCCGTCGGCAATCATGTTCTCGACGCTGGCGGTCCATCTGACCGGTGAGGTCAGCTGGGTCAGGAGGTTCTTCTTGATGAGCACGGGATCGGTCGTAGGAGCTGCCGTGACATTCTGGTAGATGGGGCAGGCGGGAGCGACGATCTCAGTTTCCTCGATCGCCTTGCCGAGCTCAAGCCTTGCTGGCTCCATGAGAGGGGAGTGGAAGGCACCTCCGACCTGAAGGGGGAGCGCCCTCTTGGCACCGGCCTGCTTGGCGGCCTCGCAAGCCCTCTCTATGGCATCCTTCTCTCCGGAGATCACTATCTGGCCGTGGCAGTTGTAGTTCGCCGGGATTACGATTCCACCGCATTCGGAGCAGATGGATTCGACCACATCATCGGCCAGCCCGATTATGGCGGCCATGCCGCCGGGGACCTTCTCGCAGCATTTCTGCATTTCGGTGGCGCGTATGAAGACCAGACGGAGCGCATCCTCGAACTTGATGGCACCGGCTGCCGCGAGTGCGGAGAACTCCCCGAGGGAGTGACCGGCGACCATGTCGGGATTGAATCCGTCATAGCACTTCGCCAGGACTACGGAATGAAGGAATATCGCAGGCTGGGTGACCTTGGTTGCCTTCAGGTCTTCAGCCGTGCCGTTGAACATTATGTCAGTAATCTTGAAACCGAGGACTTCGTTGGCCCTCTCCAGCAGTTCCTTCCCATAGGCGTTGTTCTCATAGAGATCCTTAGCCATTCCAGGGAACTGCGACCCTTGACCGGGAAATACGTAGGCTTTTTTCATATCTGACAAAAATACAACATATTCTTCGAATATCCGAGATTAAAATTCCTAATTTGATTTCATTTTTATAATTTTGCAGTCGGTTCGGATTATGGGCTGTACATTGCCCCCATAGTTTAATGGATAGAATTTAGGATTCCGGTTCCTACGATAGGCGTTCGATTCGCCTTGGGGGTACAAGATCAATCAACCATTAAAATGCAAGAATGAAAATGAAAAGAATCATCACCCTTATCGCGGCCGCAGTCATGATGACCGTCGCCACGAATTCATTCGCCCAGTTGTCTGTCGGTGCCGGTTACCTTCACGCCGGTGACCAGATTACTATGAACGTTGCATCGATGGAAGTAGGAATGAACGGAGCCTATGCAGGTTTCTCATACAATCTTCCTATATCTGATCTTATCGGCATCGCTCCAGGATTGTATTATTCTCTCCTGATGTGTGATGATAGCTTTGAGGATATTCCTGGGACCGATATCAAGATCAGGGAGCATTTTGTGAATGTCCCTGTGTATTTCAACCTCGGATTCAATGTTGGAGCCAACTCTAGGCTCTTTCTCTTTGCCGGTCCTACCGTCCAGTTAGGAGTTGCCTCTAAGACTACTTATCCTGCCTTATCTACTACACATGACAATTACAAGGACAACGACTACAGCAGGACCAACGTGCTCCTCGGCGGCGGTCTCGGCCTGAACCTCGGAAGGTTCCAGATCACAGCCGGTTATGACCACGGAATGTTCAACCTTGACAAATCCGGTGACGGTACCAAGAGGATCAAGAGGTACGCCAAGGCTGGAGTCGCATATCGTTTCTAATACACGGGACGGCAATAAGAAAAAGCGGGATGAGCATCGGCTCACCCCGCTTTTTTTAATGTCGTACAGCCGGCTACCTGCACCAGCGGTCCAGCCAGTCGAAATAGCTCCTGTGCCAGAACAGCGCATTCTGGGGCTGCAGGATCCAGTGGTTCTCTTCAGGGAACAAAATGAGCTTGGAGGGAACTCCCATCATCTGGGCGGTGTTGAAGGCGGCCATGCCCTGGTCATAGGGGATACGGAAGTCCATCATTCCGTGGATGCAGAGAATCGGCGTATGCCATTTGGTAACGTTGGCAGCGGGGGAGTTGGAATAATGGCGGACCGCCTTGGGAGCGTTGCTCCAGGGGGAACCGGCCTGCTGGATGCCTCCGAAGGTCTTGCCATCGCCTCGAGGACCCTGCTCTCCTGGCGTGAATGCCGCTTCGGTCAAACCTCCGTTGTCCCAGTTGGGGAACCACATCTCCTCGGTCTCGTAGTACATGTACTTCTCGTCGAATATACCCGCGTGGGCTATGAAGCAGTCGTAGACATCGCCGTGGATGCCGGCCATGTAGTAGACGCTGAAGCCGCCGTAAGAGGCACCGCAGCCCGCCAGTTTACCAACGAAAGGCTCCTTCTTGAGTTCACGTGCCGCGCTAAGGTAGTCCTGCATGTTCAGGCCGATGTAGTCACCGCTGATCTGTTCGCACCATTCCTGGCCGAAAGCGGTCGTGCCACGGCGGTTGGGAAGGATGACAATGTAGCCCTGGGAGGCCATCAGGCGGTAGTTCCAGCGGTAGCTCCAGCCTTGGCTGAGGGTTCCCTGGGGACCGCCGAGGAATATCTCGATTGCGGGATAGACCTTGGTGGAATCGAACTTGGGAGGATAGAGGACCCAGGTCAGCATTTTCTTGCCGTCCACCGTGGTGATCCAGCGTTCCTCGATATTGCAGGGCTCCAGTTGCTGGAGTATGTGGCCGTTCTCGTCGGATATCCTGGAGAATGAGCCGTCTGCCTCATTCACTGCCACCAGTTCAGTAGGGAATTCCATGGAAGCATAACTTGCCAGCAGGGTCCCGTCAATTACGGCAAAGGGAGAGTTGAAGTCATACCACGCGTCATCCGGGGTAATCCTGACCGGAATGACAGCGACGTCAAGCCTGTTTCCATCTTCATTGAAAGCACCTGCAACGGCATCCACCTTGTAGATTGCCTGCAGGCCCTCGGTAAGGGCGTTGAAATAGATTGATTTCGAATCCGCTGACCAGACCGGGCCGGCAGCATTGTATTTGAAGCCGGCAGTCAGTTCACGGATGTCGCTGATCTCTATCGAAGTCTGGCCGTCGGGCTCGATGGTCTCGGGTCCGATCGTTGCGACGAACAGGCGGGTCTTGTCGGCTTCATAGCCGTTGCGGGCCATGCTTATCCACGCGAGGTGAGTGCCGTCGGGACTCCATACCGGGTCGGTGTCATATCCGCCGTCCATCGGGATGCGAACGGTCTCCCCGGTGACGATCTTGTAGATGTATATTTCCGTATCGGTCGAGAAGGCATATTCGCGTCCGCTGTCCACCTTCTTGCAGGAATATGCCACCATCTGGCCGTCAGGGCTCCAGCTGAGCTGTTCGATTCCGCTGAAGGGTTCGATAGGAAGCTCGTACTTGCCTGCATCTTCATCGAGTATGTTCAATGGCTGTACGTCCTTGCCCATAGGGAACGGAGCTACATAGGTCTGCGGTTTCTCCGTCGTCCAGTGGTCCCAATGACGGTACATGAGATCCTCTGTGACGTAGGCCTTAGCCTTGTCAAGTTCAGGGTCGAAATCCTTGGGGGTCTTTACGGAACCCGGTACCGTACTGGTGAACAGGATCAGGTCCTGTTTCGGGTCAAGTGAAAACTCTCCGATCCCGGCCGGGTAGTCGGTTTCCTGTACAGCATCCTTCAGACAGGCGGAGTTGCCACCTTCAGGAAGTACTACGTGCGCCTTCCACACCTGTCCGCCCTGAAGATAGTAAATGTCCTGTCCGTCTTTGCTCCAACGGGCGTTACTGACGCTCTTACCTTCCTTTGTGAGCTGGACCTTGTCTCCGAAGGACAGGCTGCCGTCTTCCGCCTTGACAACTTCCTGAAGGAAAAGGTTCCTGCAGGAACGGTTGTCCTCGATGGACGTGTAGCTCACTCCGTAAAGGATCCATCTTCCGTCCGGAGAAAGCTGGGGATCGGAAAGCCTTCCGAAAGAAAGGAGGGTTTCAGGAGTCATGATACCATTCTCTACCTGGATGTCGGAAGGACCGATGTAGGTCCCCTTCTCGTCCGCCTTTTTCTGTGCGCAACCCATAATGATCAACGTTGCTGCCGCGAGGGCAAGATAAACTTTTTTCATATCGTTATTCATAAGATTCATAACCTTTCTCCAGAGCATCCTTTACGGATGAGCGGAGTTCTTCCGGTTCAAGTACTTCCACCCGGCCGGCAAGCCTGCAGAATTCCATGACCAGGTTCTCGTCCGGAATCAGCCGGAGCCTGAAAACGCTTCCTCCGCCTTCGGTGGGACCTTCTTCCTTCTGGCTTTTATGCATAGGCAGGTCACGGAGGTATCTTGATTCCTCTTCGGTTGCCCTGAACCTGACCGTGACGCTCTTCTGGCCCTCTTTCGGGTAATATATTCCGAAACTCTCGCTGAAGAGGTCATCCACGTCGAAGTTCCTGGGCATCCGGAAGGTCTCACCTGTCTCTTCGAGAGAGGCGATTCTGTCGAGGCCGTAGACCCTCATGCCGTTCCTTTCGCGGCAGAACGCGACAAGGTACCACCTGCGCTCGTGTTCCTTGACGGCATAGGGAAGCACGTGCAGGGTTTCCGAATAGGAATTGCTGTATTTCCCGTATACTATCTCAAGTTCCATGTCCTCTTCCATGGCCTGCATGATGGAGGTCAGGAACCTGTGTCCGGAAGGTATCTCCTCCACGCTGACCCTGCCGCTCAGACGCCCCTTGCCAAGTGACAGCAGGTTGTTGACGGTAAAGGTGTTGATGAGCCATTCCGTGCTCTTGTCATCGTCCATCACATCCTCTCCGCCCGGGATCGAATACCGGTTTGTGGCGCGGTCGCATACGATATCTATTCCGAAAACCTCCAGTATCGCCTGACGGTGATTGTTGAAGGTCCTTCGCGAATACGGTTGGTCGTAGCGTCTCTCGTACCTGCCGGTGATCTCCCTCAGGGACAGGCCGCGTCCGCCCGAGGCGTTGATGATCTGTATCAGCCAGATGTATTTCCCGATCAGTTCAGATACCATTCCAAGGATGTGCTTTTTCAAGGCACATCAAATATAGTAAACAATTGCCGAATACCGTGCACTGATTTTGAGATAAGGGATTTAGTTAGTAGATTTGTTAAGATTCGACGTTTATGACAGCGGGAATGGTCAAGCTTGATACACAGGTGCAGTTCCTTCCGGGAGTGGGACCCAAAAGGGCCTCGCTCCTGAGGACCGAACTGGAAGTGGAAACCATTGGCGATCTCCTGCACACATATCCGTTCCGGTACATCGACCGAAGTTCTATAATGCGGATCGCGGATGTCAGGGGAGGGAATGCCTATGTCCAGATCCTGGCCCAGGTGGTTTCCTCGGAGCTTACCGGCAAGGGGGCGAAGCAGCGTCTCACCGTCATCGTCCGCGACCATAGCGGCGATATGGAACTCGTGTTCTTCAAAGGGATCAAATATACCTATGACCGCCTGAAACCGGGCTGCGTATTCCTGTTCTTCGGCAAGCCGAGCGTCTATAACGGCAGGATGAACATGGTCCATCCCGAGATAGACAATCCTCCAACCGATGGAGCCCAGAGTTTTTCCGGTACCCTTACAGGGGTGTATGCCTCGACAGACAGGCTCCGTAACGGAGGGGTGACCGGGAAGGTGATGAACAAGCTCATGGCTGAAGCCATCGACCTGGCCATCGGGGATGTGACGGAAACCCTTCCTGATTATATCCTCAAGGAAAAGGGGCTGGTCCCTCTAAAGTATGCCATCAGGAACATCCATTTCCCGTCCGATCCGACTGCTCTCGCCAAGGCGCAGTACAGGCTGAAATGGGAGGAACTCTTCCTGCTGCAGCTTTCCCTGCTCAAGCAGAAATACATCCGTTCGAGGGATGAAAACGGTATTCCGATGCCGAAGGTGGGTCCTTCCTTCAATGCCTGCTACAACGCCCTGCCCTATGAGCTCACGGGAGCCCAGAAGAGGGTGATCAAGGAGATCCGGTCGGACCTCATGAGCGGCCATCAGATGAACCGCCTGCTGCAGGGTGATGTGGGTTCCGGAAAGACCATGGTTGCGGTGCTTTCTGCACTGATAGCTGTCGGCAATGGTTACCAGGCCTGTATAATGGCTCCTACGGAAGTGCTTGCCCAGCAGCATTATACCAATATCAGGAAGTATCTGGAACCTGCCGGCGTCCGGTGTGAACTGCTCATTGGTTCCACCACGAAGGCGGAAAGGCAGCCGATACACGAAGGGCTTAAGGACGGATCGGTCGGAATCATCATAGGGACTCATGCGCTTATCGAGGATGATGTGGTCTTCAAGAACCTCGGTCTCGCCATAATCGACGAGCAGCACCGCTTCGGAGTGGACCAGAGGTCGAAGCTTTGGTCAAAGAGTTCCGTGGAGGCGCCGCCACATGTCCTGGTGATGACCGCTACCCCCATACCGCGTACACTTGCGATGACTTTCTACGGCGACCTTGACGTTTCCGTGATTGATGAGATGCCGCCCGGAAGGAAGCCGATACAGACGATGCTGATAGGGGAGGGAAAGCGTCCGGCGATGTACAACTTCATCAGGAAGGAGGTCGATTCCGGGCGTCAGGTATTCATCGTATATCCCCTTATATTCGAGAGTGAGAAGCTCGATTACCAGAACCTTCAGATGGGATACGAGGAAGTCGTGCGCCGCTTCCCCATGCCTGATTATAAGGTCGCAATCGTTCACGGCCAGCAGACCAGCGACGTCAAGAAATTCAACATGGATGCATTCGCCGCCGGGAGGGCTGACATCCTGGTCTCGACCACGGTCATAGAAGTGGGAGTGGATGTTCCGAATGCCTCGATAATGGTAATAGAGAATGCGGAAAGGTTCGGTCTGGCGCAGCTCCACCAGCTGCGCGGACGTGTCGGAAGGGGATCGGAGAAATCCTATTGCATCCTGATGCACGGCAACAAGGTCAGCAAGGAATCCCGTAAGAGGCTGGAGCTGATGTGCGCGACTGAGAACGGCTTCGACCTGGCCGAGGAGGACATGAAGATGCGTGGTCCCGGGGACTTGGAAGGTACCCAGCAGAGCGGTCTTCCGATAGCCCTGAATATAGCCTCGCTGGTCCATGACGGACCATTGCTCTCCGACGCAAGGGGATATGCCGAACACGTCCTGGCTCTCGACCCGGCCCTTGAAATGCCCGTAAACGCCCCGCTAGCGGCGGAACTGCGCAAGGATAAATACTCAATCAAGGATTACAGCAAGATTTCCTGACGGATCAGATTTCGCGGAGCCTGGGATGCCGGCTGTCCTTGGCCGAAAGGATTACCTGGCCGGCAGGTATCCGCCAGTCTATTCCCAGGTCTGGATCATCCCAAGCTATGGCACCTTCCGATGAAGGGCAGTAGAAATTGTCGCACTTGTACTGGAATATGGCTTCTTCGGAGAGAACGCTGAATCCGTGAGCCATCCCCCTGGGCAGGAACAACTGCCTGTGATTGCTTTCAGTCAGCTCCACCGCCACATGCTTTCCGTAGGTAGGGGAGCCTTCCCTGATGTCGACAGCCACATCCAGAACGGCACCCTTTACGACCCGCACCAGCTTTGCCTGGGCATGCTCTCCTTTCTGGAAATGCAGTCCGCGCACGACTCCGAATGAGGATTTGCTCTCGTTGTCCTGTACGAAACCGATCGGCCCGATCGCTTCTTCGAATTCCCTCAGGTTGAAAGATTCGAAGAAATATCCCCTCGGATCCTCGAACACCCTGGGCTCAATGATCACCACGCCTTCTATGTCCGTCTTGATGAAGTTCATTCTTCGGTCAGTTTGATGAGATACTGTCCATACTGATTCCTGGCCATCGGCGCCGCAATCCTGAGCAGGGCATCCGTGTCTATCCATCCGTTCCTGAATGCGATCTCTTCCAGGCAGGCGACTTTAAGGCCCTGGCGCTTCTCGATCACCTGGATATAGTTGGAAGCTTCCATCAGGGATTCATGGGTGCCGGTGTCGAGCCAGGCGAATCCGTGGCCAAGTTTCTGGACCTTGAGTTTACCTTTTGCAAGGAATACCTGATTGACGGTGGTGATCTCCAGTTCACCCCTTGCGGAAGGCTTGATTTGGCTTGCCACTTCTACAACCTCGTTGGGATAGAAATACAGACCGGTCACGGCATAGTTGCTCTTTGGCTCGGCAGGCTTTTCCTCGATGCTCAGGCAGTTGCCGTTAGCGTCGAACTCGGCCACTCCGTATCTCTGCGGGTCGCTGACCCGGTAACCGAAGACGGTCGCCTTCCCCTCATTCTCGGCTGTGGCTACGGCTTCCTTGAGCTGGGTATCGAAGCCTGAACCGTGGAAGATATTGTCTCCCAGTACCAGACAGGCACAGTCGTCGCCGATGAAATCCTTTCCGATGATGAATGCCTGTGCAAGTCCGTCCGGAGAAGGCTGCTCGGCATATTCGAACCTCACTCCGAAGTTGCTGCCGTCACCCAGGAGCCTCCTGAAACCCGGTAGGTCCGTCGGCGTGGAGATTATGAGGATATCACGGATCCCGGCGGTCATCAGTACTGAGACCGGGTAATATACCATCGGTTTGTCATATATCGGGAGAAGCTGTTTGCTTACTCCCTTGGTGATGGGATATAGCCTTGTTCCGCTGCCTCCCGCGAGTACTATTCCTTTCATTTTTCCAGTCTTTTTATGCAGTCGATGAGGGAGTCCCTCCAGTAGGGTATCACGATTCCGAACGTGTCTTTGACCTTGGTCTTGTCCAGCACTGAGAAACGCGGCCTGGTGGCTTTGGACGGGAATTCATCCGTATGGCACGGACGTATGTCGCAGGTGTTGCCGCTTATCTCGCAGATTGCCTTTGCGAAATCGTACCAGGATATGGCGCCCTCGTTGCTGAAATGATAGATCCCCGTCCTGTCCAGAAGGTTCTCGTCCAGGATCTTCATGATCAGCAGGGCAAGGTCACGGGCATATGTGGGAGTCCCGACCTGGTCGAATACGACCTTGAGGGAGTCCCTTTCAGCCGAAAGCTGCCTGATGGTCTTGACGAAATTCCTGCCGTAAGGGGAATACAGCCACGCGGTCCTGAATATGATGCTCCTGCATCCGGATTCAGCGACTTCACGTTCCCCGAGCAGCTTCGTGGAGCCGTAGACTCCGAGGGGCTCGGTGGGCCAGTCTTCCCCGCACGGGGAAGGATTGTCCCCATGGAATACATAGTCGGTGGAAATATGGATCAGGGAAGCCCCCCTTTCAGCTGCGATCCTGGCCAGGTTACCGGCGGCGGTGCTGTTGAGCAGAAGAGCGGTGGCTGAATCGTCTTCCGCCTTGTCCACGTTTGTGTATGCGGCGCAGTTGACGATGACGTCGATATCCTCGGAAGAGCATATTATCCTGATGGCATCGATATGGGTGATGTCAAGGTATACTGTCTCTACACCCGGAACCGAGGAGACGTCGGTGAATACGAACCTGTTTTTGCTTCCGGCAGCAGCGTTGCGGAGTTCATTCCCGAGCTGGCCGTTCGCACCTGTGACTAGGACATTCATATTCCCAAAAATAGTGACAAAAATGAAGTTGCCCAAAAATTTTAGCTTATATTTGTATTCATGGACAAAGTAAAACCTACCATATTCCTGTATACGGACGGGGCATCAAGCGGTAATCCCGGTCCCGGAGGATATGGGGTTGTACTCAAGTGCGGAAGGTTGGAGAAGGAGATGAGCGGAGGATTCGCCCGCACTACCAACAACCGGATGGAGTTGCTGGCCGTGATCGTCGGCCTGGAAGCCATCAAGTGGCAGGACGCCGTGGTCGAGGTCTACAGTGATTCATCCTACGTTGTGAAGGCCGTCAATGAAGGCTGGCTTACCGGATGGGAGAAGAAGGGTTGGAAGAAGGTGAAGAATCCGGACCTGTGGCAGCGTTTCCTTGCAGTCTACCGCCGCCACAGGGTGACTTTCCACTGGCTGAAAGGCCATGCCGGGCATCCTGAGAACGAGAGATGCGATGCGTTGGCCGTGGCTGCCGGTGCCGGCGCTGTGGCGGCAGGCAGGACCCTCCCGGAAGATGAAGGTTACGAGTCGCTCAACGCTGAAGGGGAAGGGTTCATTGATTTCGAAGAATAGATAAAAAACAAGATACAATGCCAGAAAGGAACAATAGGAAGCCGGTCGTCGGTATCACCCAGGGTGACGGCAATGGAATAGGCTATGAAGTCATCATCAAGTCGTTGGCTGACTCCAGGATAATGGAGTCCTTCACTCCCGTCATCTACGGTTCATCCAAGATATTCGGTTTCTACCGCAAGCAGATCCATGAGATAGACCAGATGGACACCTATGTGATCCAGGGCGCCAGGGATGCAAAGCCAAGGAAGATAAACATCGTCAACTGCCTGCCTGACAACACATTCGTAGAACCGGGACAGGCAACCCCCGAGTCAGCGAAATCGGCCATCAGGTCACTTGAATGTGCTATCAGGGATATCCGTAACGGAGATATCGATGTCCTGGTGACCGCGCCGATAAACAAGCGCGCCATGGTCAATGAAGGCTTCGGGAACACCGGCCACACCGAGTATCTCAAAAAGGTTTTCGGGGTTGACGACGTGGCCATGTTCATGGTCTCCGACCGTCTCAGGATCGGAGTCGTAACCGGCCATATCCCGTTGAGGGAGGTCCCTTCGGCCATAACAGTTGAGGCTATCCTGAGCAAGCTTCGCATCATGTCCGAATCACTCAAGAGGGACTTCGGGGTAGTCGAACCGAAGATCGCCACCCTGGGGCTCAATCCGCATTGCGGAGACGGAGGCCTGCTGGGAGACGAGGAGGAGAGGATTATCCTCCCTGCGGTGAAAGCTGCCAACGAGGAGGGAATCCTCGCATTCGGCCCATATTCTCCCGACGGTTACTTCGGGCTTGGCCATTATTCCAAGTTCGACGCGACTCTGGCCATGTATCACGACCAGGGACTGGCTCCGTTCAAGGCTCTTGCATTCGATGACGGGGTGAATTTCACTGCCGGCCTTCCGATCGTCAGGACATCTCCCGACCACGGAACCGCTTACGAACTGGCTGGCAGGGACCTAGCCGATCCGCATTCGATGATGTCGTCGATTTTCACCGCAATAGACATATTCAGGAAAAGGGCTGCCTACGATTCCGTACACGAAGGCAGGATGAACAGATAAGAGCGATGCCATGAAATACGAAAGGTCCATTATCATCACCGGAGGAGCCGGATTCATCGGAAGCCATGTCGTAAGGCTTTTCGTCAGGAAATATCCCACGTACCGGATTATCAATCTTGACAAGCTGACATATGCCGGCAACCTTGCCAATCTTAAGGATATAGAGAATTGTCCCAACTATGTTTTCGAAAAGTCGGATATCTGTGACTACGAGACCGTCAGGAAACTTGTTTCCGGTTATGACGTGACCGGGATTATCCATCTTGCCGCGGAGAGTCACGTGGACAGGTCCATCCTGGACCCCTTCACGTTCGCCAGGACCAACGTCCTTGGTACCCTTACGCTCTTGCAGGCGGCAAGGGAGTATTGGGAGCCCTCCGGCTGGGAAGGCAAGAGGTTCTACCATATTTCGACCGATGAAGTATACGGCGCCCTCGAACTGACGCGCCCTGAAGGGGATCCTTCTTCCGAGGAGTGCGGCGGAGGGCCATACGGAGACGAATTCTTCACCGAGGAGACCAAATACCAGCCTCACAGCCCCTATTCGGCGGCAAAGGCTTCTAGCGACCATTTTGTCAGGGCATATCATGATACCTACGGGATGCCTACCGTCATAACCAATTGCTCGAACAATTACGGTCCTTACCAGTTCCCCGAAAAGCTGATACCGCTGTTCATCAACAATATCCGCCAGCGCAAGCCTCTTCCGGTCTACGGAAAGGGTGAGAACGTGCGCGACTGGCTCTACGTCGAGGACCATGCCAGGGCCATAGACCTCGTATTCCACGAGGGCAAGGCAGGGGAGACCTACAATATCGGAGGATTCAATGAATGGAAGAACATCGATCTCATCAAGGTGCTTATCAAGACCGCGGACAGGCTCCTGGGGCGTCCGGAGGGGGCTGATGACGATCTCATCACATTCGTGACCGACAGGAAGGGACACGACCTGAGATATGCCATAGATTCCACCAAACTCAAGGAGGAGCTCGGCTGGGAACCTTCTCTCCAGTTCGAAGAGGGCATTGAGAAGACCGTAAGGTGGTATCTGGATAACCAGGAATGGCTGGATGAAGTCACAAGCGGCGATTACCTGCGCTATTACGACAGGATGTACGGGGGGCGTTGACGACTAATAATCTGTGGATGAATCAATTATTCAATGATCTTTTCGGTCGGTACACGTTGCCGCAGGAAGTAAAGGCCAAGGGAATCTATCCATACTACAGGCCTATCGAGTCCGGCCAGGATCCTGTGGTCAAGATGAAGGGCAGGGATGTCCTGATGTTCGGTTCCAATTCATATCTTGGTCTGTCGGATGATCCCAGGCTGAAAGAAGCAGCGATCGATGCTATACGGAAGTACGGTACGAGCTGTTCCGGCTCGCGTTTCCTTAACGGTACCCTGGATATCCATCTGGAATTGGAGGAAAAGATAGCCAGGCTTGTCGGCAAGGAAGAAGCCGTTACATACAGCACCGGATTCCAGGTGAACCTGGGCACCGTTTCCCTTGGCTCCAGGAACGGATTCATTTTCCTGGATTCGTATGACCATGCAAGTATCATAGACGGTAGCCGCCTTTCGTTCAGCAAGGTACTGAAGTTTGCCCACAACGACATGGCGTCGCTGGAAGACAAACTTTCCAGGGTCCCGGCAGATGCACCAAAGCTGATCGTCGTTGACGGAATATACTCGATGAGCGGCGACATAGCTCCGCTGCCGTCCATACTTGATCTGGCGGACAGGTACAATGCCGCCGTGATGGTCGACGACGCACATTCACTCGGCGTGTTGGGCGACCACGGCAGGGGAACGGCTGACCATTTCGGAGTGACTGACAGGGTCGACCTCATAATGGGAACCTTCTCCAAGTCTTTCGGTTCGTTGGGCGGATTCATTGCAGGTAACCACGTTATGCTGAATTATATTAAGCATAACTCAAGGTCACTTATATTCAGTGCAAGCATGCCGCCGGCAAACGTGGCGGCTGTCAGCAAGGCTATCGATATCATGCTGGAAGAGCCTGAGAGGATTGAACATCTGTGGGCTATCACGGATTATGCACATAAGGAATTCGTCAGGCGCGGATTCGATATCGGAGTCACCCAGTCCCCCATATTCCCTCTGTTCGTACGCGATACAGACAAATGCCTGACCGCCGTAAAGGAAGCTCTGGACGATGGGGTTTTCATTACCCCCGTCATTCCCCCTGCGGTGCCTCAGGATTCTGTGATCATACGCTTCGCTTTGATGGCAACCCACACTTTCGAGCAGGTCGAAGAGGGTATTACTAAGTTGGATAAAATCTTTAGAAGACTTAATATAATTTAATAGTATTCAATTGATTGAATATACTATAAAAAGAAAGACCGCGGCAGACGCCGCGGTTTTTCGCAAGAAAGACTATCTGCTGCACGGTAAGGATTTCTGGTGGTGGAGAGCGGACTCATCCGGCATTTCTGCTGCCTGACGGCCTTGAGCAATCCAAGGAATTCCGCTTCGGCGTCCACCAGCCTTTGCCTGTTTGCAGAAACTGCTGCAAATATATACATTAATTTGTTAACTCCAAAATTATTTTTGCAATTTATTGTAAAAGCAATTCATTTGATACATTATAAATGCTTGTATTTTAGTAAAATCAATGCAAAAATCTATACTTAAAGTAATAGATTAGGTAAGCTAAAAATCCCGATGACAGGCCCTCTCCTCACCCTTTTCCGCATCGCCATCGGGATCTGATTGTGCTCAGGACATTTGCGGTACCACGTTGTCTTCTACCGGCTCGATCGAGCTTGCGATGATGTCCATGCTGGTCCTTTCTATACCGTCCCCGGCGATGTATTTCTGCACCCTCAGCCTTCCTGTCACATAGATCGGAAAGCCTTTCTGGATGCATTCAAGGGATGGTATCCCCTTGTTCCCTTCCCAGGCTGTCACGTAGTGCCAGGTTGTGTCGATGACCGGCTCGCCATTGCGGTCTTTGTAGGCGAAGTTCGTGGCAACCGAGAAATGGGCTACCCTTGTGTTACCGACGTTGAGGACGTTGACGTTCCCGACATTCCCTCGGATTTCGATTCTGTTCAATTGTTCCATAGTTCAGGTGTGTTTGATTGTTTCGTGCAAAATTATATCGTAAGAAGTCGTTTAACGGGCTTTTAAAAGAAAGATGCCGGAGTTTTTTACGTTTCTTTTCTTAACGCTCCGGAATCGCATTTTATTTGACCTCCTTTGCAATTTTATTTTCCTGGATCAAAGAATATTTTGCATGAGGTCCAGGATGCCTTTCGACAGAAACCCCGCAATGTCTTTGGAAAACCGGAAGCGGTTGCCCAGATTTGTGTCATGGAGAACAATGATGGAGACGGCAGGGGAAAATGCCTGGAATGCGGCGATGTCCTTCCTTTCGGGAGAAGCGACATGAAGTTCTGTTCGAGTACCTGTAAGAACAGGTGGCACTATGCGAGCAAGGGCAGGAGCAAAGGTATCAGGCTCAAGATCATAGGTGCCCTTGACCGCAACTACGGGATCCTGGATTCACTCCTGGGCAGGGGAGTGTCCCAAATCGATATTCCTGACCTTGCGCAGATGGGATACAATTTCGATTGCATCACGTCCTACCACAAGGTCAGGAATCACAATGAGTACAGATGCTACGACATCAAGTACTATATGTCCGAGAGCAGGGTTTTCAGGCTTGAGCGCTGCCGGCCGCCTGAGCCTTCTTCAATTTCTGGGGATCCTTGAACAGGATCATGAACAGCAGGGCGACCACGAAGGAATAACCGGCAAAGATGAACCAGGCCTTCGGCCATCCTTCAGGGCTGACTGCGGAACACTTGCAAGCATCGACTATGGCTCCTGCGGCCAGCGTGCCGATGGAGGCTCCGAGTCCGTTCGTCATCAGCATGAAGAGTCCCTGGGCGCTTGAACGGATGTCCGTGCTGGTATTCTCGTTGACATAGAGGGAACCGGAGATGTTGAAGAAGTCGAAGGCTACTCCGTAGACGATGCAGGAGAGGATGAACAGGAGTACTCCGGGCATGTCAGGTGAACCAAGACCGAAGAAACCGAACCTGAACACCCAGGCGAACATGGCGATCAGCATCACTTTCTTTATTCCGAACCTCTTCATGAAGAACGGTATGAGAAGGATACAGAGTGTCTCGGAGATCTGCGAGATGGAGATCAAAGCGTTTGAATTCTTCACGGCGAAGGAGTCGGGAGACACACCCTGGTATGATCCGAGGAACAGGTTGGCGTAGCCGTTCGTAATCTGCAGGGCGGAGCCGAGCAGCATCGAGAAGATGAAGAAGATGGCGAACTGCCTGTCCTTGAAGAGTGTGAATGCCTTGAGTCCGAAAGACTCGGCAAGGGACTGTCCGGCTTCTCCCTTCTTTACAGGTACGGGAGGCATGGTCAGGGAATAACCGCACATGACCAGGGACAGTATACCGGAAGAGAGCAGCTGCGTGTAGGAATCCTGCATGGCCACTCCTCCGAACTTGACGAAGTTCGTGCAGAGCATGCTGATGATGAATCCGACGGTTCCGAAGACCCTGATCGGAGGGAAATCCTTCACCGGGTCCTTCCCGACACCTTCCAGGGCATTGTATGCGACGGAGTTGACAAGGGCTATAGTCGGCATGAAGAAAGCCACGCTGATGCTGTATAGCGTGAACAGGGAGGCGAATGCAATCTGGCCGCCGGAGTTCCTGCAGTAGAGTCCGGCCGCGATCATGAATATACCTGCGATCAGGTGGCACATCGAAAGCACCTTCTGCGCCTGGATCTTCCGGTCGGCAAGGATGCCCATGAGGGTCGGCATGAATATGGACACGATGCCCTGCATTGCGAAGAACCATTTGATCTTGTCAATCATACCGATTCCTCCGAGATAACGGCCGAGGGAGGTGAGATAGGCTCCCCAGACTGCGAATTCCAGGAAGTTCAACAGGATGAGCCTGAAGGTGATGGATTTATTGTTCATTTCAAGTATCGTTTGTTTTGTATTATCTGCTTGTCAGGTCAAACAAAAATAAGGGTTTTTAGCATAAAAATCACTATCTTTGAGAGTCAAAATCGAGATAATGGAGTTCACCAGGACAGCGGTCGATCCGGGAAGCAATGCAAGGACGGGAGTTTTCACCACGGCTCACGGTGAGGTCAGGACTCCTATCTTCATGCCCGTCGGCACTGTCGGTTCCGTCAAGGGCGTATATCACAGGGACCTGCTGGAAGATGTAAAGGCCGAGATCATTCTCGGGAACACCTACCATCTTTATCTCCGTCCCGGGCTGGAAACCCTTCGCAGCGCAGGCGGACTTCACAAGTTCGAATCCTGGGACAGGCCCATACTGACCGACAGCGGCGGATTCCAGGTCTTCTCTCTTACCCAGATAAGGAAGATTACAGAGGAGGGATGCCGTTTCCAGTCCCACATAGACGGTTCCAGGCATATGTTCACCCCGGAGAACAATGTTGACACCCAGAGGATCATCGGTTCCGACATCATGATGGCCCTCGACGAGTGCTGCCCCGGGGATGCAGACGAGAGGTATGCGGCAAGGTCATTGAAACTGACCCAGGGCTGGCTGGAAAGATATTTCAAGCGCTTCGTGGAGACTGAGCCGCTCTATGGTTATGAGCAGGCGATGTTCCCGATCATCCAGGGATGCGTTTATCCCGAGCTTCGCAAGAGGGCGGTCGACCATGCCGTCAGCCTCGTCGGAGACAGCCCTGCAGCAGGTGGTTTCGCCATCGGAGGACTCGCAGTAGGGGAACCTACCGAAAAGATGTACGAGATGCTCGAACTGGTCTGCCCTCTCCTTCCTCCGGACAAACCCCGCTACCTGATGGGAGTCGGTACTCCGGCAAATATCCTGGAAGGGATCGCAAGGGGAGTGGACATGTTCGATTGCGTGATGCCCACCAGAAACGGCCGCAACGGGATGCTGTTCACCTGGAACGGGATAATGAACATGAGGAATTCCAAGTGGAGCGACGACTTCTCGCCCCTTGATCCCGATGGTACGTCATTTGTTGACAGGAAGTACTCCAGGGCTTATCTCCATCATCTGTTCATTGCCAAGGAGATGTTCGCCGCGATGATAGCCAGCGAACACAACCTGGCATTCTATCTTGACCTGGTGCGTCAGTCACGCCTCCATATAGAGGCCGGGGACTTCGCACAGTGGAAGGAAACCGCCGTGAAGAGGGTAAGCACAAGGCTGTAGGAATATGGAACTGGGAGTCAAGAAGATAGATAAATATATCATCAAGAAGTTCATCCTGACCTTCTTCATCGCGATCATCCTTATCATAGGCATCGTAATCATCTTCGACATCAGCGAGAAGATCAACCATTTCGTCGAGAACAAGGCTCCGCTCAAGGATATCATCTTCGAGTATTACGTCAACTTCATACCGTATTTCATGAACATGTTCAGCCCGCTGTTCGTGTTCATTGCCGTGATATTCTTCACTTCCAGGATGGCGGCCAGCAGTGAGATCATCGCCATACTGTCCTGCGGCGTCAGCTACAGGAGGATGATGGTCCCGTATATGGTCTCGGCCGCCCTGATCGCCATGCTGTCCCTGTCACTGAACCTATGGGTCATCCCACGGGCGAACGTCCACCGGGTCAGGTTCGAGGGGACGTATGTCAAGCACAGGAATCCTTTCGGGACGAATAACGTCCATTACCAGGTGGACACCGGCAAGTTCGTCTATGTCTCACGGTTCAGTTCCTGGAACAATACCGCCTATGATTTCACCCTCGAGGACATAAGGGACAACAAACTGGTGAGCAAGCTCTCCGCCGAGTCCGCGGTTTGGGACAGCACGATGGGAGGATGGAAGCTGAACAAGTATTTCATCAGGGACTTTACCGAAGGCCTGGAGGACCACGTCCGGTCAGGGGAGCATCTGGATACCGTCATCAACCTGACGGTTACAGATTTCTACAGGAACAAGAACACGGTCGAGACGCTGCCGATAAGTGCCCTGAACAACCTGATTGCCCAGCAGAAGATGCGAGGGGACACCAACGTGATGTACGCGTTGATCGAGAAGAACAACCGGTATGCGCTGCCGTTCTCGGCTTTCATCCTCACGATCATGGGAGTATGCCTTTCCTCCAGGAAGAGGAGGGGAGGAATAGGCCTTAACATAGGGATAGGGATCGCCCTCAGTTTCACATATATTCTGTTCCTAAGGTTCAGCCAGATGTTCGTCTATTCGGGCGCTATGTCACCGATGCTGGCCCTGTGGCTGCCGAATATATTGTTCGGAATCGTTGCGGCGTTCCTGTATTACAGAGCATCCAAATAACTGGTACCATATGTCTAATCACACTTTATCCCCACTGAAGCGTTCGATAGTCGGCGTTCAGTTCATGTTCGTGGCCTTCGGTTCCACGGTTTTGGTTCCCCTGCTGGTCGGTTTCGATCCGGCCATCGCCCTTCTCGCTGCCGGTCTCGGCACGCTCCTGTTCCATGGCGTTACCGGTGGCAAGGTGCCTATTTACCTGGGTAGCAGTTTTGCATTCATAGCCCCCATCGTCAAGGCTACGGAACTCTACGGTATGCCCGGAATGTTCTGCGGACTCGTAGCCGTGGGTGCCGTGTACCTGCTGATGAGCTTGCTCGTCAAGCTGTTCGGAATCAACTTCATCAAGAAACTGTTCCCGCCCATCGTCATCGGTCCGGTTATCATCCTCATCGGTCTTTCGCTTGCAGGAACCGGAGTGAACATGGCCAGCCAGAACTGGGTGCTTGCGATAATCTCCCTGCTCGTGGCCATCGCCTGTTCGATCTGGGGCAAGGGACTTGTCAAGATCATCCCCGTGTTCTTCGGAGCGATCGCTGGTTATATCGCGGCCGTGATCTTCTACAGGAGCGGAATGGATTTCGCTCCCGTGGCCCAGGCCAAATGGTTCGCCCTGCCTCATTTCACCAAGATGAGTTTCTCCTGGCAGGCGATAGTCTTCATGGCTCCCGTAGCCATCGCGCCTATCATCGAACATGTGGGTGACATCTATGCGATCAGCGAGATCGCAGGCAAGGATTTCATCAAGGATCCCGGACTGCACCGCACAATGGCTGGTGACGGTCTCGCCTGCATGCTGGCGGCATTCCTCGGTGGTGCGCCCGTGACCACATATTCAGAAGTCACCGGAGCGGTCTCCCTCACAAAGGTCACGGACCCTTCCTGCATGAGGATAGCGGCTCTCTCAGCCATCATCGTGTCCCTTATCGGCAAGGTCGGCGCAGCCATCCAGACCATCCCGACGGCTGTCCTCGGCGGTATCATGCTCCTTCTCTTCGGCAGCATCGCCGCAGTCGGAATCAATAACCTGATCAAGGCCAAGGTCGATATGAACAAGACCCGCAACCTTATCATCGCCTCCCTGATCCTCACCATCGGAATCGGCGGTGCGATCATCAGCTTCGGCAAGTTCTCCCTTGCGGGAATCGGTCTTGCTTCCATCGTGGGTGTCGTCCTCAATCTCATAATCCCTGACAAGGATGCTAAAAGTAAGGATAGTGAACAAGAGCCGGTGGCCTGATCCGTTCTATGCGACCGACGCCTCGGCCGGAATGGACCTTCGGGCGGACATCGAGGAACCTATAGTCCTCGGTCCGCTCGAAAGGGCCCTGGTACCTACGGGTATATTCATCGAACTGCCGGTTGGTTACGAGGCACAGATACGCCCTCGCAGCGGTCTGGCTACGAAACATGGCATAACCGTCATCAACAGCCCCGGGACGGTCGATGCTGACTTCAGGGGCGAACTGAGAACATCCCTCGTCAATCTTTCCAACGTTCCCTTCGAGATCGTTCCTGGTGAAAGGATCGCCCAGATGGTAGTAGCCAGGCACGAACGGGTGGAATGGCAAGATGTAGAGGTACTCTCCGAAACCGAAAGGGGTGCCGGAGGCTGGGGAAGCACCGGCAGCAAGTAGTTTCATTCAAATGGATATTAAGACACTTTATTCCTTGTTCAAGGAATGCTCGCGCGTTACGACCGACAGCCGTACGATCGAGGGAGGGGAGATGTTTTTCGGCCTGAAGGGCGAAAACTTCGACGGAAACGAATATGCCGTCAAGGCTCTCGGCCTTGGGGCCAGGTATGCGGTGGTCGACGAGGATTCCGAGGCGGCATCTTCAGGGGATGCCCGCGTGATCGCGGTACCGGATACCCTGGAGACCCTGAAGGCCCTGGCCAGACATCACAGGGAGAATACCTTGGTTAACGGAAAGAGGCTTACTGTCATAGGGCTTACCGGCACAAACGGGAAGACCACCACCAAGGAATTGATCACGAGGGTACTGTCCACCAAGTACAACGTAACGGCCACCAAAGGCAACCTGAACAATGACATCGGTGTTCCCCTTTCCGTCCTTTCGATCGATGACAGGACGGAACTTGCCGTCATCGAGATGGGCGCAAGCCATCCTGATGACATCGAGAAACTTGTATGTGTCAGCGAGCCGGACTATGGCCTTATAACTAATGTAGGCAGGGCCCACCTGCTCGGATTCGGCAGTTTCGAGGGTGTAAAGAAAGCAAAGGGGTGCTTGTATGACTATATCGCCGCCCACGGTGGAAAGATATTCCTCAATGCCGACGATTCCGACCTTGTGGCCATGGCCTCGGAGCGTTGGCCGGACGGGGCACCGGCAATCCCTTACGGAATCGGTCTGTGGAATGCCATAGTCCTGCCCTCCAGTGCCGAGCATCCGTATCTAAGGATGGCTGTTCCCTCCACGGTCCCTGAGCTTGTCGAAGGGGACGGGGAAACCCTGCTTGCCGTAGAGACCCACCTTGCAGGTGCATACAATGCAAACAATGTAGCCGCGGCCATAGCGGTTGGCCTTCATTTCGGGGTATCCCTCGAGGATGCCATAGAAGCAGTCTGTTCCTATGTTCCAAAGAACAACCGTTCCCAGATGGAGAGAACGGAAAGGAACATCCTGATCGAGGATGCCTACAATGCCAATCCTACCAGCATGGCCGCTGCGCTGGACAATCTCGCCATGGTCCAGGCTGAGTGCAGGATGGCATTCCTGGGGGACATGCGTGAACTCGGAGCAGAATCGCTCGCTGAACACGTGAAGGTATTGAACCAGGTCCTTTCGATGGGACTGGATCTCGTATGCCTGGTCGGCGAGGAATTCGGCAAGGCTCTTTCGGGCAAGGAAAGGGACGGCGTCAGGTGGTTCCCTGATTCGGAAGGTCTGGCTTCCTGGCTGAAGGCCAATCCCGTGTCCGGAGCTACGATCCTTGTGAAGGGTTCAAGGGGGATCCAGATGGAGAAAGTCCTTCCGGAGCTATAGGGAAAAGCTTATCGATCAGATACCTGGCAGCCATTCCGGCGGAGTAGCCGACCGCCACTCCGATGACGGTCCCTACGATTACGTCTCCCAGGTAGTGTTTCCCGACAAAGATACGGCTGACGGCTACCAGAGTGGCCCAGATGACGGCCCATCTGCTGAATGCGTTATATGTATGCGACCTGTCATTGCGGAAACCCATGGTGAGGCAGACCGCGATGGCGAATGCATTGGCCGCATGGGCAGAAAAGAACCCGTAGAATCCTCCGCGTTTTTCGAGAACGTTCAACCCTCCGTCCAGCATCCTGACCGAATAGCTGGGCCGCAGCCTGATTACGGCGTGCTTGACGATGTTCGACAGTTGGTCGCAGACCGCGAATGCGATCGCTGCAGATGCAAGGACAATCAGGGCCTTCTTCCATCCGAGCCTTGTGAAAAGGAAATAAACGCAGACAAGGTATGCCGGAATCCAGAACAGTTTGTCCGACATCATCATCCAGAAACTGTCCGCCCAGGGGGAGGTCCAGCCGTTGATGAGAAGGGTTATCTCCTGGTCGGCGCTATGGAGCTGTCCTATGACTGAAGAGCCGTCCATAGCAGTTCCTTGAGTTCCTTCAGCCCCTCTCCTGAAACGGAAGATATGAAAACGTGAGGGATTCCCTTTGGAAGCCCGGGCTCGATCTGGGATTCGATCTCCTTGTCGATCATGTCACACTTGGTCACGGCCAGGACGCGCTCTTTGTCCAGGAGTTCGGGATTGTATTCCTCCAACTCCTTCAGCAGGGTACGATATCCGGCAGCTATGTCATCCTCTTCCGCAGATACCATGAACAGCAGCACGGAATTCCTTTCGATATGCCTCAAGAAACGCAGTCCGATTCCTTTCCCTTCGTGGGCACCTTCGATGATCCCCGGAATATCGGCCATGACGAAGGACTTGTCATCGTAATAACTGACTATACCGAGATTCGGCTCCAGGGTAGTGAAGGCGTAATTCGCGATCTTTGGCTTGGCTGCAGTCACTGCTGCCAGCAACGTCGATTTACCTGCGTTGGGGAAGCCGACCAGTCCGACGTCGGCAAGAAGTTTCAGTTCCAGGATGAACCACCCCTCCTCGCCCTCCTCGCCGGGTTGAGCATAGCGCGGGGTCTGGTTCGTAGCGGACTTGAAATTATTGTTGCCGAGGCCACCACGGCCGCCCTTGCACAAAATCCTTTCCTCTCCGGGTTCCATCATTTCGAAGAGCACCTCCTCCGTCTCGGCATCCTTGGCTACGGTGCCTACGGGAACTTCAAGGATTATGTCTTCGCCGTTCTTGCCCTTCCTGAGCCCTCCTTCTCCGTGGCCGCCGTTTTCAGCCTTGACGTGCTTGCGGTACTTCAGATGGATCAGGGTCCAGAACTGCGGGTTTGCATGAAGGATGATATGGCCTCCGCGGCCGCCGTCACCGCCGTCAGGACCGCCCTTGGGAACATATTTGGCCCTGTGGAGATGCATCGATCCGGCACCGCCGTGTCCGGAGGCGCAGTAGATCTTGACGTAGTCTATGAAATTGGAATCTGGCATGGCACCGCAAAGGTAGGTATTATTTTGCAGAATCAGAGTGCATGGTCTGAACCGACATCGATCCCGCTCCAGGCTTTCTTTGAAGTCCAGTCACGGGCAGGCGCACTCCAGAACGGGTCGTCTGCAGGAAGACCGAGGGGGAGGAATGCCGTGGTGCAAAGGTACAGGCTGCCGGTATTGATATAGGTTTCACCCATATTCACCTGCCTTCCTGAATATCCGACCCTGAGCCAGCCCTCTGGATCGAAGGTCCCTTTCGCCGCAAGCTGCCTGTCGATGACAGCCGTCAATGCGCATCTGACCTGTGCCGGACTCAGGTCCGGGGGAAGCAGATGGAGCCAGGCAGCGTCGGCGAGGGCATGGAATGAGCCGAACCGGTATGAAATGGAACGGCCTATCACAGGATATGTGCCTTCAGGGGAGATCATACGCTCAAGTTCCGCGGCAAACCTTCCGAGACGCTTTTTCTGGACAGAAAGGAATTCAGCTCCTTCAAGACCGTGTTTCTCGATTATGCCCAGGACCTCCGTAAGCATAGGATGGATTACGAGGCTGTTGTAGAAGTCCAGATGCAAGTCCTGACCGTCACCGTACCAGGCATCACCCTTATACCAGTCGTTGCGGAATCGGTTGACACCGTAGTAGAGACGTTCCCTGTCATACTCACCGGAGAATTCCAGCAGGGCGGCTTCCACGGTGGATGCGAACAGCAGCCAGTTGCTTTCCGCGGGCTTGATCTCCCTGGACCGCTTCCATTCGTCGATGAGCCGTTTACGGGTCTTGTCGTCCAGCCTGCCCCATATCTGTGTCGGAGCCCTCAGGACTCCCTCTGCCAGGAAAGCGGCATCAACAAGGGGTTGCCCGGCTTTTCCGCCGAAGGTCAGGTAGTCGGGAGATGAAGGATCCACCGCGTTCCTGAGCCCTTCGACCGTCAGTCTTATGAAGCGTTCCCTCAGTTTCCCTTCTTCCGTATCATCAGGACCGAGTTCAAGCCAGGGAGCTATCCCGCAGATGGTCCGTCCTACTGCTTCCAGATAGGAAACATAGCGATGGCTTTTATCCTTGTTGACAGTCTCATAGGGCATGTTCGCCTTCAAGGTGCCCGCAGCAAGGTTTACCAGCACCGGCTCTGCGATCCTGGTCAGGGATGCAACCCATTTTCTCCTGTCATCCGCCCCGTCCGGACGGGCAAGCAGCTCCTTCAGGCGGATAAGGGCTTCTATGTAATAATAGTCTGCGTACGTGAGGGGAACGTCTACCTCGGATTTGCCGGGCAGGCTGCCGACACTGTGTTTCAGCAGGAATCCTCCTTGTTCTCCTGGTCCGGCGAGGAACTCGGGAGAGCTGAGGGTCCTGAGCTGCCGGATGGCCAGGTCTAGCCATTCCCCGGATTCGTTACTCGGATCGATCCGGCTAAGCTCGATGAAGGCCGAGGCCATGATAGCTGCGGAAGAAGCATCCCTCTGGGTATCAGGTGCTCCGGGAGCATTGAAATCCCAGCAGGGTACCTTGTCTTCCGGCAGGTTGGGATGGCTTTTTATGAAACGGCCGATTATCCTGGCCTGCTCCAGGAAAGCCGGATCTAGGGTTTCCCTGTACATCATGGTATACCCGTAGAGTCCCCAGGCCTGTCCACGCGACCAGGCACTGTCATCCGAATAGCCCTGTGCGGTGTTCTTTACCTGGACCTCACCCTTATCGGGGTCGTACGAAACCACATGCCAGGTCGATCCGTCTTTCCTGAAGTGGTTGAGGATCGTGGTCCTGGCGTGCTTTCCGGCGATCTCTTCATAATGCCTGTCCCCGAAGGCCTTGCTGCAGAAGCAAAGCATTTCGAGGTTCATCATGTTGTCTATGATGACGGGGAATTTCCATCTTGCGTTGGGGTTCCAGGACATCATGACTCCCAGGGAAGGATTCCATCTGGTGAGAAGGCTGTCGGCCCCTTCATGGATTACCTCAAGGTAGTGCGGATCGCCCGTGATCCTGTACCCCTGCCCGAAGCTGGACATAAGCATGAATCCAAGGTCGTGGGTATTGGTCAGTTTCTTTGCGGGCTCGACCCTGGCGGTGTACATTTCGGCATATTCCCGGAACTCGTTACGTCCGGTCTGCTCGTAAAGCATCCACAGTACTCCGGGGAAGAAGCCAGAAACCCATCCTGAATATGAGGTAGTCTTCAGTTTGCCGTCTTCCCAGGTGCGCGGGAGGGCATCATTGTTTTCCTTGAGATTATCGGCAAGGATAAGGGCCTGTGTTTCAGCCCTTTCCAAACCGAGATCGACCATTGCCTGCAAGGATTCGCGCGTATCGGGGAATACCGGATTGGACAGTATCCCCAACAGGGCTGCCAGAAGAAGTCTTACCATAATTGTATTAATTGTTCCTGTCCACGCCCAGACGGGCCTCGACAACGTTCATCACATAGTCGCCGGTCTTCTCGAACTCGCTGGCGAGGTCGATGAGCAGGGCGGAGCTTTCGTATGATGCAATGTCCTGGACTCCGCTGACCTTGAGGCGGTCCCTTTCGGCATTGATCCTGGCCTCGATCTCATCGGAGACTGAAATGTCAAAGTCTTCCTTCCGGCCGGAGAGGATCATGTTCATCCTGGACATGGCTTCCTGTACCAGGGTGAACATCCTGTCAGCGCTTTCTCCCTGTTCCTTCGTGAGGACTGTCTTGTTCTCGCGCCCTCTTTTCTGGATCCTGGCGAGATTGTAGCAACTGTCACCAATGCTCTCGAGCTCGCCGATCTGGCGGAGCATCGAACGTATCTTGTCCTTGGTGTCGTCGGACAGGTGGGCTTCGCCTACCTGGCTGAGATAGTGACCGATCTCGTTCTCCATGTTGTCGCTTATTCCCTCGTACTTCTCGATCCTGTCGAAGACAGACTTGAACGTGGCGTCATCATCATGGGCATTGTAGAGGTCCTTCAACATTCCGAACATCCTGGCCATGCGCATTCCGAACACCTCGATCTCCTTCTGTGCCTGCAGCACTGATATTTCCGGGGTCTTCATCAGACCGCCCTTGATGTACTGCAGACGGGATTCCTCATCTTCCTCGGCCTTCTTGGGCTTGATGATCGAGCATACGATCTTTTCGATCTGGGGTATGAATCCGATCAGGAGCGCCGTGTTGATCACATTGAACGCGGTATGGAACATTGCCAGCGCGAACGACAGCTTGGCAGTGCTCTGCGTAGAAGCCGTGGTGTCAAGGCCAACAAGGGAGCAGACCATCCTGACGAAGGGGAAGAAGACAACCAGGACCCACATGACACCGAAGACATTGAAAAGCAGGTGGGCGAGAGCCGCCCTGCGGGCCTGGGTATTGGCTGACATGGCAGCCATGTTGGCTGTTACGGTCGTACCTATGTTTTCTCCCATGACAAGGGCGATACCCTGGAAGATCGTTATCGCGCCCGTCGTGCACAGGACCATGGTGATCGCCATCAGTGCGGCGGATGACTGCGCTATGCAGGTCAGGACCGATCCTATAAGTAGGAAAAGCAGGATCGTCCAGTAACTCCCGGAATCGAATGACGAGAAGAAATTGACCACCGCCGGTTTATTGGCCAGGTCCATCTCGATGCCGGTCGCCTTCAGCATTCCGAGAGCGAAGAGCAGGAAGGAAAGGCCGAAGAGGAAATCTCCGACGTAACGGTGCTTACCCGTCTGGATGAGTATGATGCCTATCAGGAAGGCTGGCCATACCAGATTGGTAATGTTGAAAGAGAAGCCGGCGGACATGATCCATGCAGACATGGTCGTGCCGATATTGGCACCCATGATGACGGAAATCGCCTGGGCAAGTGTCAGCAAGGCCGCATTGACGAAAGACACGGTCATTACCGTGGTTGCTGCTGAAGACTGGACGGCAACAGTCACGAGCGCTCCTGTGGTGACCCCGGAAAACCGGTTGGTGGTCATCTTTCCGAGCAGGTGGCGAAGCTGGGGGCCGGCCATCTTCTGAAGGGCCTCGCTCATCACCTTCATTCCGTAGATGAGCAGGGCTATCGACCCAAGTAATTTCAGCGCGATGAGCATTTCTGTCCGGGGCTAGATCCTTTCCATCAGCAGGGCAATGCGGTCACGGACCTCATCGATGGTTCCTGTGCCGTCGATCTCGTTGTAAGCCCCAGCCTTCTTGTAGTAGTCCACAAGAGGCTCGGTCTTGTCGTGGTAGGTCTTGATCCTGTTGGAGATGGTCTCGTCGGAAGCGTCGTCGGCACGGCCTTCGATAGCTGCCCTGTGCTTGATCCTTTCCTTGATCATCTCGTCGGGAATCATGAGGGAAACGACTCCGGAGACACTCTCGCCTTTCTTGGCGAGCATCCTGTCAAGGGCCTCAGCCTGCGCGATAGTGCGCGGGAAACCGTCGAGGAGGAATCCGGATACATCCTTGACAGTGTCGAACTTGTTCTCGATCATGCCTTCGACGATCTCGTCAGGCACAAGCTCACCTGCCTCGATGAGGGCCTTGGCCTTGAGGCCCAGTTCGCTGCCCTTTGCCATCTCGCCGCGGAGAAGGTCACCGGTGGAGATGTGACAGAGGTTGAATCTTTCCGCCATGCCGGCGGCCTGGGTGCCTTTGCCCGCACCGGGAGGGCCGAATAGAATGTAGTATTTCATATCGCTGTCCAAAACGTAAATATCCTTTATGTTCCTGCCCAGACCGTCATAGTCGAGTCCGAATCCGACTATGAAGTCGTCGGGAATCTCCATTGCGACATAATCCAGTTTCTTGTCGAGCTTGTAGCATCCGGGTTTCATGAGCATCGTGCAGATCTTCGTCTCGGTCGCTCCGTTGGCTTCCATGATCCTGACGAGATTCTCGATGGTACGGCCGGAATCAACGATGTCTTCAACGATTATGACCCTCTTGCCCTCCACGCTTCCTGTCATTCCGATGACGTCCCTCACTTCACCTGTGGACTTTATCCCAACATAGGAGGTGAGTTTGATGCACACGATCTCGCATTTGAATGTGAGCCGTTTCATCAGTTCGGCGGTGAACAGGATGGAGCCGTTCAGGACGCAAAGCAGGACCGGGGCATCCTTGCTGCCTTGATAGTCTTCGTTGATTCTTGCAGCCACCCTGTCGATGGCTTCTTCGATCTTGTCATATTCGATGAAAGGACGGAAGGTTTTGTCGTGTAGTCTGACGTTGCTCATTGCAGTTGTTGGTTTGATAATAACAAAAATAGCACATTCCTTAAAAAAACAGAAATAATCACCCCTCGTTTTTCTTATTATCCTGCCCCGCCGTTCCTTTTATGGTTATATTACCGCATCTAAACCATCGAATATGAAGAACTGCATCACAAAACTGCTTCCCGTCCTGCTGCTCCTGGAGACCTGCGTGCCCATTCCTGTCCCAGCCCAGACCGATAGCCAGATCAAAGCGATCATGACGGTTGTAGGGGCCTCCACGGAAGAGGAGTTGGATGAGCAGGAAGTGGAGGGATTCATGCATTACATCTCCCATCCCCTGGAAATCAATCTGGCCGGGCGCAGGCTCCTGCTTTCAAGCGGTCTCCTGAGCAGATACCAGGTCGCCAGCCTGGAAGACTATCGTTCCAGAAACGGGGACGTCCTTTCTTTCACGGAACTGGCGGCTGTGGAGGGGTTCAGCCCGGAGTATGTCTCGGCATTGAAGCATTTCGTTTCCCTGCGGAGCAATTCCCCACCCGGGGCACTTTCCGGAGAATCATCCAGGAGCAGCCAGGAACTGCTGGCGATGGCCGGAATCAGGGGAGGAGACTTCAGATATGGAACCAAATACAAATTCCTGGCAGGGGATAAGGCGGGATTGTCGGCAGCCTTGAAAGGCCCCGGGATATCCTGGTCGATGGACGCATTCCTGAATGGCAGGAAGTACCCTGGAACCGTTGTCATAGGTGACTACAACCTGCGTTTCGGACAGGGACTGGCGCTATGGAGCGGGCTGTCCCTGACGGGTTTTTCTTCATCATCTTCCTTCAGCCGGAGACCGACAGGCTTGTCGCCGTCATATTCATGGTCGGGGACGGGTACTCACCGGGGCATTGCGGCGGATGCTTCTTTCGGGCGTTGGACAGTAACGGCCTTCATGTCGCTTCCCGGGCTGAGAAACATCTGCGAGGGGAAGGATGACTCCGTCAAGATTCTTCCCGGTGCTAGCGTGAGCTGGTATGGGCACAGCGGCCAGGTTTCCCTGACTGCATACGGGGTACGGGAACGAGGAAAACTGTCATCGGATTTCAGGTGGAACAGGAAGGGGAGGGATTATTTCGGCGAAGCGGCATATGACTTTCACGGGAAGGGATTGGGAGCAGTCGCAGGAGTTTCGGTCCCGGTCGGAGAGGATTGGAGGATAAGCTCTGTCATCCGCAGATACCCGTCCGGGTTTGATCCTGAATATTCAGGAGCGGTAAAGAGCTGGACGAAGAACTCGGACGAGAAAGGGATCGCTCTGGGTGTGGAAAGGTACGGGATGCAGATGACCGCGGACCTAGCGGTAAAGGACAGCGACAGTTCCAGGAGGCAGTGCAAGCTTTTCCTCAAGTTCCCGTTCCAGCTTTCTTCCTCGACCCTGATGACCTTCCGTATCACGGAAAGATACCGTCCCTATGAGGAATACCTGAAGTACCGGACCGGAGCGAGGATCGACGTCGACTGGTGCGGGACGGGAATCTCGGCCAGATACGGAGAATCTGAAGGAGAGGCCTGGAAGGCCAGGTTCAGGCTGGAAGGACTCCTGTGCCGCTCCCTGGCCGGATTGACATACGTTGAATTAGGAAGGAAGGCTTCCGGTTATTCCGCATACCTGAGGGGAACAGTCTTTTTCGTGGACAATTGGGATGACCGGATATACTCATATGAAAGGGATGCCCCCGGAAGTTTCAACGTCCCCGCATATTACGGCAGGGGATACAGCCTGTCCGCCGTCGGAGGAGGCCGTTTGAGGTTCGGAAACAAAAAGGTTAAGACCCTGAAAGCTTATTTCAGGGTCTCGACCGTAAGATATCCTTTCATGTCGGAACCGAAGCCGGCGAGGATGGAGGCCAAGGTTCAGGTCATGTTTACGCTGTGACTATTTCTTCGGGATCTTGAGGGTCTGTCCTTCGCGGATCTTCTCGCCGATTCCGTTGTACTTCATTATCTGGTCGGCGGATACTCCATGCTGCCTGGCTATCTTGAAAAGGGTGTCACCCTTGCGGACCTTGTAGGTGACATATCCGTCCGATGATGAAGCCTGGGAGGCCGCGGAATTGGAAGATGAAGCCTGGGAGGAAGAGGTCTGCGAAGATGAGACGGCGGGACCTCCGTTCTTGTAGATATAGAGCCGCTGTCCTACACGTATTGTATTGCTCCTCAGATGGTTCCAACTCTTCAGCTGGGCCACGGTGACATGATGCCTCGAAGCGATCTTGCCCAGGGAATCGCCGCTTCTGACCTTGTATGATATCCTGGTCCCTGTGGTTGAACTGCCGGAACTGGCGGGCTTGGTGCTGACCAGGGTCTGGGGATTCAGGAGCTCGGCCGCCCTGTGGGTATAGATCGAATCCTCGTTGGCGATGAAAGCGCTGGAGTAATTGTATGGCAGACGAAGGATGTAAGGCTTCGTGTTGCCGGGGATCACGTCCTTGATGTACTGAGGGTTGAGTTCCTTGAGTTCGCTCACGGGTATGCCGACCAAATCGCTGATCTGCTCGAAATGGAGGTTCTTGCGGATCTGGAAGGTGTCCACCTGGGCTGGCATCTGCACGGAATTCGGAGTGATTCCGTATTCCTTGCTGTACTTGATGGCGTACATGGCACCTACGAAAGCAGGGACATAGCCTCTGGTCTCGCGCGGTAGGAATTCATAAACGGACCAGAAGTCCCTCCGTCCGCTCCTGCGGATGGCCTTGTTCACATTGCCCGGGCCGCAGTTGTATGAGGATATCGCCAGGTTCCAGTCCCCGAATATACGGTAAGAGTCTTCGAGGTAGCGGGCAGCTGCGTCGGATGCCTTGAAAGGGTCCAGCCTCTCATCCACGAAGGAATTGATCTCGAGGCCGTAACTCTTCGCGGTGTTAGTCATGAACTGCCACATTCCCTTTGCACCAGCCCTGGAAACGGCCACAGGATTGAGCGCCGACTCGATTATGGCCACATATTTCAGTTCGTCCGGAAGATTGTACTGGTTGAAGACTTCTTCGAATATGGGCATGTAGTACTGGCAGAGTCCGAGGATGTTGCTCATCTTGGTGGGCATCTTCTCGGAATACAGGACCATGTAGTTCCTGACCGTCTCGTTATAGGGGAGGGTGATGAAGGAATTCATGTTCTTCAGCCTTTCCATCATCACGGCATCGGATACGTTTGATGAGAAATGGATCGAATCCATGTCGTAGCCTTCCGCGCTGTTGTCCTCGTTGACCTGCCTGTGCAGGTACCAAAGGTTGAGAAGGCTGTCCGTAACCTCGGGGCTGTAGTCCTGCGGATTGAGTCCGGCAGCGCTCTTGTCCTCATTCTCCTCATAGATGTCGAGCATCTCGTTGGCGATGCTGTCCTTCAGGAGTATGTCCTGGCGGAGTTCCTCTATCGCCTTCTTCAGGGAGTCTATCTGCACTTTGAGGCTGTCGTTTTCCTTTTTGAGCTTGCCTCTGATCAGCACCTGGGCACTTCCTGTTACCGGAAGGAAAGTCATCAGTGCCGTTATCAGAACTATCTTTATGAGGTTTTTCCTGTTCATCCGTTGACTGAGTATTAAAATGTAAGCCCGATCTTGAAGCCGAATGCGTTGTTTCCCGTCAACCCATAGCCGGTTCCGGGAGTGGACAGGGCATATTGGTTATCCGTAGTGATTATGGTGGGCGATACCTTCATGCTGAGGTCGCTGCTGACTTCGAAGTCCTGCATATATGCGAAGACGTTGGCATCGATGACCTGCAACAGATAACTGCCTATCAGCGCGACCATGGAATAGTCCCTGAACCGCCTGAACACATTACGGTAATACAGTGCCCTTTCGGCCGGTATCAAGCCTTCGTAAGTGCTGTCCTCGGCCGTGGCTTCATTGTGTATCCTCTTGTATCTCTTGTAATTGGTATTGTTGGTAGCCCAGTAGTGGTACGATCCCACCATGGCTCCCCAGTATATGGGGATTTTCCAATACTCGCCGTTGTATGCCTGGCCGAGACCGGGCAGAAGGATGGAGTATATGGTGGCCTTTCCGGCCTGTCCCTTTATGTCTTTCTTGTAGTTGACTATACCGTCCATCAGCGAACCCCAGTAAATGAGGCCGGCTCCGGCGAACATGTAGGTGGCCATGCGTTTCGCATCCTCATCCGGAGTCAACGTGGTCTCCGGATCGGCTTCAAGCGCGGCTTCATAAGCACTCTTGGAGACCTTGTACTGATGGTTGTACTTGAACCCCATCCCCAAGGTGGCTCCGAGGCCGCCATAGATGATGGGAAGTTTCCAGTATTGCCTGTTGTAGAACTGTTCCGCACCGACGAACACCGTCGAACCGGCGAACATCGAGCCAATCTTCAGGGTGCTGTCGTGTTTTGCCACTCCGTGGAAGAATTCCTTGAAAGACCACATCTGGTCGACGGAATCCCTGGATGCAAGTGAATCAGCCTGGTTGTTGTAGCTCTGGTTGAACGCTTCTTCCTTGAACTGGGCTCTCAAGCCAGTGGAAAAAGCGGCCGTGAAGGCCAGAATCAGAAATATCCTTTGAACCAGGTGCTTCATTACTTAAATCAGATACCGGAATCCTCAAGTGCCTTGAGGAACTTGCTAACTTCTTCGTCGGAGTTGAACCTGATGGTCATTGTCCCTTTACCGGAAGCGGAGCGTTTCAGACTGATGCTGTTATCAAAAAACTTGCCGATGCGCTCGAGGATACGGTAATAATCCTCCGGAAGATCCTGCTGCCTGGGGGTGGCCTGAGCCTTCCATCCGTCTTCTCCAAGCTTGCGCACCCTGGCTTCCAGATCCCGTACGGAGAGTCCTTCCTTTATCGTAAGGTCACATAGAAGTTCCTGGATATGAGGGTCTTCTATTCCAAGGAGCACTTTCGCATGCCCGGTGCTCAGGAGTCCGGACTTGAGGTCATGCTGGACCTTGGCGGGAAGCTTGAGCAGCCTCAGGTAGTTTGCAATGGAAGCGCGTTTCTTTCCGACCCTCTGGGCCATCTTCTCCTGGGTCAGGTTGCACTCGTCGATGAGTCTCTGGTAGCTCATTGCGACTTCGATCGGGTCCAGGTCCTGCCTCTGGATGTTCTCTACTATGGCCATTTCCAGCATCCCCTGGTTGTCCGTAGCCCTGATATATGCTGGGATGACATCCATGCCGGCAAGCCTGCATGCCCTGAACCTGCGTTCTCCGCTGATGATCTGGTACCTGCCGTCCGGCTGCTTCCTGACGGAAATCGGCTGGATCAGTCCGAAGGTGCGTATCGAATCCGCCAGTTCCTCGAGGGACTCGCTGTCGAACGCCATCCTCGGCTGGTACGGATTGGGGTCTATCAGGCCGGCAGGAATCCTCAGGACGTCTCCATAGTCCTGTACAGGCTTCTCACCAGCGATTTCCTTGTTGATATAGCCTACCGGCTTCCTTTCCGGGCCGTTGATGGATATGTCTCCCAGAAGGGCGCTGAGCCCTTTGCCCAGCCTGCTTTCCTGCTTGTTGCTGCTCATCTTACTGTTTTTCGTTCTTGTCCAGGACTTCCTTGGCGAGGTTCATGTAGTTCGAAGTACCGTTGCTGACAACGTCGTAGAGGATTATGGGCTTGCCGTGTGAAGGGGCTTCGCTCAGGCGGATGCTCCTCTGGATTATCGTCTTGAAGACGAGATCCTTGAAATGCTCCCTTAGTTCGTTCACGACCTGGGCGTGGACCTTGGTACGGCCGTCGAACATCGTAACCACGAAACCTTCTATGGTAAGCTCGGGATTGATCTTGTGCTGGACCAGGCGGATCGTCTGGAGGAGCTTGCCGAGCCCTTCGAGGGCGAAGAACTCAGGCTGGACCGGAATCATGACCGAATCGGCTGCAGTCAGCGCGTTGATGGTGATGAGTCCGAGGGAGGGGGAGCAGTCAATGA
This sequence comes from uncultured Bacteroidia bacterium, assembly GCA_902779765.1. Lineage (GTDB taxonomy): Bacteria > Bacteroidota > Bacteroidia > Bacteroidales > UBA932 > Cryptobacteroides. The sequence continues at coordinate 94,217 of CACZCQ010000004.1, read as the reverse complement.
TGATATAGTCGTAATCGTCGCGTATCGGTGCCAGCCTTTCCTTGAGGAAGGACTCCCTGTTCTCCTCATTGGTCATCTCGATCTCCGCTCCGACGAGGTTGATGTGGGACGGTATCATCTGTAGGTCGGGGATCTCCGTCTGGATCAAGGCGTCCCTGATGTCCAATTTCCCTATGATTACCTCGTAGATGGTCCTTTTCTCGTCGTTGTCAGGAGAAAAATTCAGGCCGGACGTGGTGTTCGCCTGGGGATCCGCATCGATGATGAGGACCTTCTTCTCGAGGACAGCGAGGGAGGCTGCAAGGTTGATGGCGGTTGTGGTCTTTCCCACACCGCCTTTCTGATTGGCTATGGCTATGACTTTTCCCATGTCATGGATAATATTCAAACTACAAATGTAGCTAAAATTAATCGCTTATCAAACCGGATCGACGTCCAGGGAGACGTGACCAACATATTTCCGTTCCTTTTCAAACCAGTCCACAGTGTCTGAAAGACACTTCTTGTTCACCGAGAGCGACCTGTCCTTGGGAAGCAGGATCCGGATGACCCGGATGTATTCCCTGGCGACCCTGTCCACGGCAGGGGAGTAGGGGCCCTTTATCCTGCAGCCTTTCATGCCGGAGTCCTTCAAGGCGGCGGCGAGATCCCTGGTCATCAGACCGATACGGGACAGGTTGTAGTCCTTAACCACTGCGTTGATTACCCTGGAGTATGGGGGATAACCGAACAGTTTCCTTTCAGCAAGAAGGGTTGTGACCGTCTCTTCCACGCCGGAATCCCCCAGGAGGCTCCTATACACCGGGTGGTCAGGCTGGGAGGTCTGGATCACGAACAAGCCTTTTTCGGTACGTCTTCCACATCTCCCGCGGAACTGTTCCAGAAGCTGGAGTGCCTGTTCGTCCGCCCTGTAATCCTGCTGCCCGAGCAGGGAATCGGCTTGCAGCACTGCCACCAGGGACAGGCCGCTGAAATCGAATCCCTTCGCCACCATCCTCGTCCCAACCAGTATATCGATCTTCCTTTCTGCGAAATCCTTGATTATCCCGGTTTCCAGCTTGCGGTTCCTTGCGCTGTCGCTGTCCAGCCTGGCTACCCTTGCGCCAGGGAAAAGTGTATTGACCTCCTCCTCGATTCTCTGCGTGCCGGCACCGAGAGGCCTGAGGGCGCCTCCGCACTTGCTGCAAGTCCCTTTATATTCAAATACGCGGCCGCAGTAATGGCAGACCAGCCTTTCGGTTCCGTCGTCCTTTTTGTGGAGGCTTAGAGCTGCGTTGCAGGACGGACATTTGATGATTTCCCCGCACTCCTGGCATTGCAGCATTGTGGAATACGATCGCCTCTCCCTGAGTATGGCGACCTGTCCTCCATCCCTGAGCGTCCCGTTTACCCTGTCAATCAGTTTCCTGGAGAAGCTTCCGACCATCCCGTTCTTCCTGCGTTCGGCGATCGTATCGATTATCTCGACGTCGGAGTCTTCGGCGTCGAAGTATCTGCGGTTGAGGTCGACGAGACCGAATCTTCTTACGGAACAGTTATATAAGGATTCCAGTGACGGTGTGGCTGAACCGAGGACGATGTCTGCCCCGAATATCTTCCCGAGCATTATCGCCGCTTCGCGTCCGTTGTACCTTGGCGCCGGATTGTCCTGCTTGTAGGACTGGTCGTGCTCTTCGTCGACTATCACCAGACCCAGGTCCCTGTGCGGAAGGAAGACGGAACTGCGGGTTCCAAGTACCAGATATGGTTTCCTCCGGATGAAAGAGGAGGCTTCGGCCCTCCTTGAAGCAGATTCGGCGGAGTGGACCACCTGAAGCTCTTCGGGGAAGAATTCCCTTATCCTGTCTTCAAGTTGCCTGCTGAGGGCGATTTCCGGTACCAGGAAGAGAACGTTCCTGCCGTTGTCGAGGGTCTCCCTGGCAAGCTTCAGGTAAATCTCAGTCTTTCCTGAACCGGTGACGCCACGCAGAAGGGCAGGCTTCCAGGACTTGAATACATTCTTGATCTTAGAATATGCATCGTTCTGTGCATCAGACAGTTCAGGCCCTTCGACAGGCTCATTGACCGGTCCCTGAGCTTGTCGAAGGGACATCTCTTCCAGGATCCTGTCCCTTTCCTCGATATACCGCAGCCTCGTTTCCTCTTTGCGCGCCCTGGCGATCTGTTCCTCCTTCCTGGCGAGGCGTTGTTTCAACCGTTCGTTTATCCTTGCCTTGGTTTCTTCTTCCTCGACCTTTCCCTGCGGATATGCCGCCTTGAATACTTCTCCGGCTGTGCAGAGATAATAATCGGCGACCTGCCTCCAGAGAGCCAGCTCTTCCGTGGTTATGCGTTCCAGTCCGTCTGCATATCCGATGATTGGTTTTATCCTGTTCTCTCCAATGCTGAGAGCTGCTTCCCTGGCCGCCTCGGCCGTGACAGCGCCCACATATTCCTTCCCGGCGAACTCGACCCTTACCCTCGTGCCAACAGGGATCTCTTCCCCTTCAGGCAGGGAGCATGAATACAGAGGCTCCCACTTCAGACGGAGCGGGAGCAGTACCTGTATGTATCTCAGTTCGGGCATAAGGCGAATTTACCAAAAAAAATTTGTATCGCGAGGATTTTTGCCTATATTTGCAATCCCAAACACAACGGTGCTGTAGCTCAGATGGTAGAGCAATGGACTGAAAATCCATGTGTCGGCAGTTCGATTCTTCCCAGCACCACAACATCCAAAGGCCTTCCGGATTCCGGGAGGCCTTTTTTGTGTCTTATCCCTGCATTGCAAAAATTGTATCAAAAATTGGTTTTTTAGTAATTGTATTTTGTATCTTTGCCCAAAAGCAGGCTGATGAGTACAGTATTCAAAGAGATCACTCCGCTTTCCGACAAGGATTGCCTTTATATCGTGGAACGCCACAAGTCGGAGTTCCTTTTTCCCCTGCATTCGCACCGGGAATATGAACTCAATTTCATCGAGAACGGAAAGGGAGTGCGCCGCGTGGTAGGGGACAGCGTCGAGGAAATCGGTCCCTATGACCTTACGCTGGTGGCCGGAAACGAACTTGAACATGCCTGGGAGCAGGGAAACTGCACTGAGGCTGATGTAAGGGAGATAACCATCCAGTTCTCTCCTGACATTTTCCCGGAGGACCTGCTGAACAAGAGCCAGTTCGACTCCATCAGGAAGATGCTTTCCAAGGCGGACCACGGCCTTTCCTTCTCGGTGAGGACTATAATGAAAGTGTATTCCATGCTGGACAGCCTCTCGTCGGAGAAGGAGACTTTCGACCAGTATCTCCATTTCCTGAAGATCCTCAATGAACTGTCCCAGGCCGAGGATTCCCGTATCCTCGCGAGCAGTTCGTTCGCCAGGGCCGTCAGGGACAGGGAAAGTCGCAGGGTGATGAAGGTAAAGCAGTATGTCAATGACCATTACGCAGAGGAACTGCGTCTGGAGGACCTCGCGAACATGGTAGGTATGACGCCTTCGGCTTTCAGCCGCTTCTTCCATGCCAGGACCGGAAGGACCCTTATGGACTATATCATCGACATACGACTCGGGAATGCCGCCCGCCTGCTTGTGGACACCACTGAAAGCATATCCGAGATCTGCTACAGCTGCGGTTTCAACAACCTTTCGAATTTCAACAGGATATTCAAGTCCAAGAGGGGCTATACCCCACGTGATTTCCGCACCCTGTTCAAGAAAAAGCGCATCTTCGTGTAATGCGGTCAAAATAGTATCATAATTTGATAAATTTGTATTTGTCGTCAGTGATTAATACAAATAATTTTGCAAGTGATACTATTATGTTTGGCCAACATGAAGGATTCAATCATCAAGGTCGCCCTGGCGGCCGTTCTGTTAATAGCTGCCGGTTGTACCCATAAGGCGGATTTCGTCCGGGTACAGGATGGTCATTTTATCCGTAACGGGCAGGTCTACAATTACGTCGGGACAAATTTCTGGTATGGCCCCATACTGGCTTCAGAAGGCCGTGGGGGAGACATCGACCGTCTTGAAAAGGAACTCGACACCCTGAAGGCGCTGGGAATCGACAACCTGCGTGTACTCGTGGGCGGCGATGGCCCTGACGGAGTTTTCTCCCGCGTCGATCCTACCCTGCAGCCCGCCCCGGGAGTGTATAATGACACCCTCCTGAGAGGCCTTGACCGCTTCATGGTCGAGCTTGGCGAGAGGGACATGCAGGCGGTTCTCTATCTGAACAATTCCTGGGAATGGTCAGGAGGATACGGCCAGTACCTCGAGTGGGCCACGGGCGAAAAGACCCTGATTCCGCTCGTTGACGGCTACTGGCCCTTCATGCAGCAGATGCGGAAGTTCCAGACTTGCCAGCCTGCCCAGGAACTCTTTTATAATCACGTGCGCGCGATAGTCGGTCGTACCAATTCGATTACAGGAAAGCCCTACAAGGACGATCCTGCCATTTTCTCCTGGCAGATCGGTAACGAGCCGCGCTGCTTCTCGGACGATCCCGTGATCCGCGACGGGTTCATCGGCTGGATGACCGAGACTGCACGCATCATAAAGGAACTGGATCCTAACCATCTCCTGTCGACCGGGAATGAAGGCCTGATGGGATGCGAGAATGACCCTGAACTCGTGGAACGTGTCAATACGGTTCCGGGAGTCGATTACATGACCATACATATCTGGCCTTATAACTGGGGATGGGCTAAGGCGGACAGCCTTGAGCAGACCCTCGATGCGGCGCTTGCAAAGACGGATGAATATGTCAGCCAGCATGCCTTCGTAGCCCTGAGGCTCGGGCTTCCCATCGTGGTCGAGGAATTCGGGTTCCCCCGTGACGGCTTCTCGGAGAGCCGCAATGCGGCAACGACCTGCCGCGACAGGTATTATTCCCATATTTTCGACATGGTCCGGAGCAAGACGCTTGACGGTGCCAACTTCTGGGGATGGAGCGGATTCGCGCAGCCTGTCCATTCGCAGTGGCAGCCGGGGGATGACTATTGCGGCGACCCTGCCCAGGAAGGCCAGGGACTGAACGGTGTCTACATCACCGACTCCACCATTGGAATCATCAAACAATCATCATATTAATCAACAAATCAAGTAGCATGAAACACAAGCTGTTAGCCTTCATGATGGCTCTCTTCTGCACTGTTGCCCTGTCCGCCCAGGTCAAGGTATCCGGCGTCGTCAAGGACGAGGCCGGGAACGGTGTGATCGGAGCGAGCGTCGTGGAGAAAGGCACCGCAAACGGTGCCGTCACAGACCTGGATGGAAACTACGCGATCACGGTGAAGCCCGGTGCGACACTCGTGTTCTCTTCCATCGGTTATGCTTCCCAGGAGATCGCGGTCGGTAACCGCACTGCGATCAACATCGTCCTTAAGGAAGATGCCGAATTCCTCGATGAAGTCGTCGTCGTGGGATACGGTACTATGAAAAGAAGCGACCTTTCCGGTGCTTCCGTCTCCATGAGGGAGGAAGACCTCAAGGGCTCGATCATCACTAACCTTGACCAGTCCCTGCAGGGCCGTGCCGCCGGTGTATCCGCGGTACAGACCTCAGGAGCCCCTGGTTCTTCATCCTCGATCCGCGTCCGCGGACAGGCTACGGTCAACGCCAATGCCGAGCCTCTCTACGTCATCGACGGTGTGATCGTCCAGGGTGGAGGAAACTCCGGATGGGATTTCGGACTCGGTGGCCTCGGAAACGGTAAGGTTTCCACCATCTCTCCTCTTGCAACCATCAACCCTGCCGATATCGTATCGATGGAAATCCTAAAGGATGCTTCCGCTACGGCCATCTACGGTGCCCAGGGTGCGAACGGTGTCGTCCTCATCACTACCAGGCACGGTAAGGCAGGCGAGGCCAAGTTCTCATACGACGGAATGTTCGCCGTATCCCGCCAGAACAGCAGGATCGACATGATGAACCTCAGGGAGTTCGCGGAGTATTACAATGATATGGTAGACCTCGGACTCGTGGACCACAACGGCTGGTATGCCGATCCTTCCATTCTCGGAAAGGGAACCAACTGGCAGGACGAGGTGTTCCGCACTGCTCTCCAGCATCAGCATCAGATCAGCGCCCAGGGCGGTACCGAAAAGGTCCAGTACTATGTGTCCGGTTCTTACATGGACCAGCAGGGTACCATCATCGGTTCCAACTTCGACCGTGTATCTTTCCGTACCAACCTCGACGCCCAGCTCAAGAGCTGGTTCAAGCTTGGTTTGAACGCCACTTATGCAGTCACAAACGATAACATCAAGCTGGCCGACGGTCAGGAAGGTGTTATCTTCTACTCATTGTCCACACTCCCCGATATCCCCGTTTACGATATCGACGGCAACTATTCCACGACCGTACGTGAGGGCTACACCTCCGCAAACCCGGTCGCTCTCGCCATGCTGGACGAGAACCTGCTTAAGCGTCAGAAACTGACCGGAAACGTCTACGCAGACCTCACTCCGATCAAGCATTTCACCCTCAGGAGCGAGATCGGCTTCGACGTCAGCAACTCTGAGGCCACGACTTACAAGCCGATGGTCAACCTCGGTGGATGGCAGAGGGGTAACAACTATATGGGTTCACAACGCAACGCCAGCACCTACTGGTCGGTCAAGAACTACCTGACCTATGCCAACGCATTCGGAAAGCACAGCGTCACCGCGATGGTCGGCCAGGAAGCCTGGGAGTCCAGATGGAACTACCTTGGCGCCAACAATACAGGACTTCCTTCCGACGAGATCCACAACATCAAGCTCGCTACCGGAAATCCCACGGTCAATTCCGGTTTCGGAAGCGCCGCGATGGCTTCCTTCTTTACCCGCGAGACCTATAATTATGATGACCGCTATCTCTTCACCTACACATTCCGCTACGACGGATCTTCGAACTTCGGACCTGACAACCGCTGGGCTCCGTTCCATTCATTCGCCGGCAGCTGGAGGTTCACGAACGAGGAGTTCCTCAAGGATTTCGCAGCCTCCGTCGGAATGAACAGCGGTAAGATCCGTATCGGCTGGGGCCAGACCGGTAATGCCAATATCGGTGGCGGTGCCTGGGAGTCCGGAATGTCCAAGATGCCTACCGGCCTTGGTGACAGCCAGCGCCCGGCAAATATCTCCAACACCGGTATCCATTGGGAGAAGCAGCATCAGACTAACCTCGGTTTGGATCTGAGCTTCCTCGAGAGCAGGATCAACCTTACGGTCGACCTTTACAGGAAGATTTCTTCCGATATGCTCATGTCGATGACGCTTCCTTCATATATGGGAACCCAGGGCAACGGTTCTTCCGCCCTCGCAGCTCCCAAGGGTAACTACGGTACCATCGAGAACAAGGGTCTCGAGATTACGCTCGATACCCACCCGATCCAGACGAAGGACTTCTCCTGGAACAGCAATTTCCAGATTTCCTTCAACAAGAACAAGCTGGTCGCCCTTGACGGAAGCGCCAATGCCAACCTTGTCGGTTACGGCCAGTGGAGCGATGTCGTCTCTGTGACCGAGATAGGGGAGTCCCTCTACAATTTCTACGGATACAAGGTTATCGGTGTCTATGAGTCCCTTGAAGACATCCAGAATTCTCCCAGGGCTGAAAAATATCCCCAGGACGGTGTCTTCAACCGTTACACGACCGTATGGCCGGGCGACCTCAAGTTCGAGGATGTCAACGGAGACGGAGTGATCAACGAGCTTGACCGCACCAACATAGGATCACCGCTTCCGAAGTTCACTTACGGATGGACCAACTCATTCACCTACAAGAATTTCGACCTGTCGATATTCATCAATGGATCCTATGGCAACAAGGTTTTGAACTACAATATGATGGGCCAGGGATACAACGGTCTTGTCCACATGAACAGCACATGGACGAACCAGCATACCTCCATCGCCGACAGGGCGAAGCTCACCGTGATCGATCCACAGAAGACCTACACCCAGGGCTCATGGCTGGATGACGTCACCAATGTCAAGGTTGCCAATGCCGGAACCAAGACTCCGCGTCCCTCCATCCAGGACCCCAACGACAACGACCGTCTCAGCACCCGTTACATCGAGGACGGAAGCTATCTCAGGATCAAGAACATCACTCTCGGATATACCTTCCCCAAAACCATGCTCAACAAGATCAAGGTGGACAATATCCGTCTCTACATGAATATCCAGAACCTCTATACATTCACCAAGTACATGGGATTCGATCCTGAGGTCGGTGCTTCCACCCAGGATTCGTCAGGATTGACTTTCGGCGTCGACAACGGCCGTTATCCTTCCCCTATGACTTGCTCCTTCGGTCTTAATCTCACTTTCTAATGATGGAGGACAAGAATATGAAAAATGCATTTAAATATATAGCCATTGCGGCTGTCATGCTTATCGGCGCCTCCTCTTGCGAGAACTTCCTGGACCGCCCCTCCGAGGACAGTTTCACCACCGGTGATTTCTACAAGAACGACGCGCAGTGCGAGCAGGGCGTAAACTACCTGTACAATTCACCTTGGTACGACATCATCCGTTTCTACATCTATGGTTCAGAGACCATGTGCGGAAACGTCTACCAGGGACAGAACGCTTATACCACCCTTACCGTCAACGGTACTGACGGCGACCTCAAGAACATGTCGTACTCCCTCTGGGCAGTCAATGCACAGTGCAATACCGTTATCAAGAACATCCGTGAGGCCGACGGCAACGCCTCCGAGGCTGTAAAGAACCGTTGCATCGGAGAGGCCCTTGCCTGGAAGGCGATGGCTTATTTCCTGCTGGTCCGTACCTTCGGTGACGTCCCGATCATCCACGACAACACCGAGGTGATCAAGGAAGCCACCTACAATGAGGTTTTCAAGGTCCAGAAGGCTGATGTCTACGATTATGTGATCCTGACCCTCGAGAAGGCCATGGAGCTTCTTCCCAAGAATGCTTACATCGGCAAGTTGAACAGGATTGACTACTATGCCGCCGAGGCCCTCCTTTCCAAGGTTTACCTGACCAAGGCCGGAGTGAACGGATCTCTCGACCAGGCTGACCTCAGCGCCGCCCGCAGGTATGCGGAGGATGTGATCATGAATTCAGGGCGTACCCTTACCCCCAAATATTCCGACATCTTCAGGATGACTCCCGACAAGTTCCAGCAGACAGGCGAGTGCCTCTTCACATGGCACTGGCAGTGCAAGGAAGAGAACTGGACATCCCAGAACTCCATCCAGTGTGATGTGGGCAATGTCGGTTTCGATGAGAACGGTAACCTCTGGGGTGACTGGAAAGGCCCCACCGTCGACCTTCAGGAAGCTTTCGGAGTTTCACCTATCGTGAATCCCGAGGAAAGGGTTGACGTTGATGACCGCAGGCAGGCTACCATGATGATGTTCGGTGACCAGTACGATTATTTCTGGACCGACAAGGGTGGTTTCGATTTCTATCGTTTCTTCTATGATCCTTCATACTGCCCCGGCGGTTTCGAGTCCAATGCATCCAACAAGACTTTCGGATGCCAGACCGGAGCCAACTATGCCAAGCATCTTTACGGAGATGTCGCCGACCACGTGGCAGCATTCGGATATCCTTCATTCGGTATGTACAACCAGCTTCCCACGCATATCCTGCGTCTGGGCGACATCTATCTGGTATATGCCGAGGCCGCTTTCCTGACCGGAGACACTGGCACGGCCCTCGAATATGTCAACAAGATCCGCGCAAGGGCGAACGCTGCTCCTCTGGCCACCATCACTTACGATGATATCTGGAAGGAGCGCCGCCTTGAGCTCGCTCTCGAAGGTGACCGCTGGTACGACTATGTCCGCCGTTCCTACTACGATGTCAATTCCTGCATCGCCGACCTCAAGGCCCAGAGGCGTTCAGGTTACAATGGCCTCGACGGTGTCTACAAGCAGTTCGTTACCGATGCCCAGGACAATTACATCGGACCCGGCGCCCGTCCTTGGGACGTTTCCTCAGTCACTTACAACAACGACCAGGAGCTTACCGATGTCAAGCCTTCTATGTTCTATATGCCTTTCCCTACCGAGGATGTCGTCATGAATCCCAATGTCGGTTCCACTGCCGAACCTATCCACGTCGATGTCAGGGAGACTTATTCGTATGACTTTTAATTGAACGCAAGATGAAAGTTAAGAATATATACAAATGCCTGATCCTGGGCGCTCTCCTCTTTGCGGCCTGCGACTCCGTAGATTATCCGGACCGTTTCGTCCAGACATCCGGAGTCCCCAAGGTGGATTTCATCCGCTATGCCGACAAGGACGTCATCATCACCCAGGCCAACATGGAAGAGGTGGTATGCATCGTAGGTGACAATCTCACCAGCATCCACGACCTCTACTTCAACGACCAGGCTGCCATCCTGAACACCAGTTACATGACAGCCAAGACCCTGCTCGTTTCGGTTCCCAAGACCATGCCGTCCGTCCAGACTGACAAGATATACATGATCACCAAGGACGGCCAGGAAGTCACCTATGATTTCAAGGTCCTTCCTCCCGCACCGAAGATCTCTTCGATGTCCCTCGAGTGGGCGAACCCTGGAGAGACCGTAACCATCAGCGGTTCCTATCTCTTCGATCCCGTCCAGGTCGAGTTCCCCGGTGTCGATCCTGTGAATGCATCCGCCGGTGACGGTTCCGAGATATCCGTTGTGATTCCTGAAGGCGCCCAGCCCGGCAAGATCAAGGTGACAACCTCTTCCGGTACGGCTCAGTCCATCTTCATGTACAAGGATTACCGCGGAATGCTGTTCAACTTCGACGACGACCCTCATCCTGCCAACCACGGCTGGCATGCCCAGGTGATCGAGACCGACGAAACCGCCCTCAGCGGCAACTTCCTCCGTCTCGGCGCCCCGGATGTCACCCTGGATGCAGAAGGCGGTTGGAATGACGGCAACTTCTCATTCGAATACTGGCCCGGCGACTGGGACGATCCGGTCACATATGCCGACAGCCCCCGTCTGACCGATTATGCCGACTTCTCCGACTGGAAGAACATGGCCCTCAAGTTCGAGCTGTACATTCCTACATCCAATCCTTGGATGTCCGGTGCCATGCAGATACTTGTCGGTGGTGTCACCGTCGTCACAGGTGGTGGTGCAGGCGTGCTTGATATCGACGGCAACGTTACCGCGGGTGCCAACAACACCTTCATCAGCGGAAACGAGTCTCCCCGAGCCCTGTACGTGCCATGGAAAGCCACCGGTTCCTTCGATACCGGGAACAAGTGGGTGACCGTGACTATCCCTTACTCCAGCTTTATCTACGGACCGGATGGATCGCAGGCCACCGGCACCCTGGACGCATCGTCCTTCTCCTCTCTCACCATCTTCGTATGGAACGGTGGAGTTACGGGTACCGAATGCCAGCCTGTCATCAAGATTGACAACCTCCGTGCTGTTCCTTACAAATAATGGATAGGAGGAAATGAATATGAAGAAGTTATTTAAATATTCCATTCTCGCGACCCTGCTTGTCGCGATGACCGGTCTGACCGCCTGCCAGAACGAGGAACTGGACACCGACCAGTACTCCGGCAAGCTTGCCCTGGCAGCCATCGCCCCGAACCCCGTGATGCGCGGAGGACAGCTCAGGATCATCGGTGCTAACCTTGAGAAGGTTTCCGAAGTCCGCTTCGCCGGTGGCGCAAGCGTCACTGCAATCGAGACCGTCGCTTCCGGTTCCCGCAGCGAGATCCGTGTCACCGTTCCCATGGAAGGTGCTGAAGTAGGCCCCGTGACCGTGGTTACCAGTGACGGCCTGACCGCCTCCACGAGGTTCGACCTTGAGTATACCGAGCCTATCGTCATCAACTCCTTCTCGCCCGCTCAGGTCCTTTCCGGAGATGTCCTGACCATCAGGGGTGAATACCTCAACAACGTCAGGGAGGTTATCCTGGGAGGAGTCTATGTGACGACTTTCAACAGCCAGTCCCGTACCGAGCTGACCCTCACCGTGCCGGGTGACGCCGTTACAGGTTATGTCATCGTCGGCGATGTCAACGAACTCGAGGACCAGACCACCATCCCCAACCAGATCTATTCGGATTCCGAGCTTGTGGTCGGTGATCCCACCGTTGCGGTGGCCGACACCACGACCTACAAGAGCGGTGACCTGATCACCGTGACCGGAGAGCATCTGGACATGATCGAGACGGTCGACCTTGTTGGTGCCAGCGATGTTGATTTCACTGTCGCCCCCGGTGCCAAGTCGATCACTTTCAACCTTCCTCCTTCGGCTACGGACGGTAATATCACCCTTACCTCCTTCGCCGGGAAGGCTTTCGATGCAGGATTCATCAATTCCCTTTCCGTGGCCGACCTGGGCATCAAATCTCTTGCTGAGGACGGACGCTACAAGGCTGGAAGCACAGTTGAGATAAGCGGATCCGACCTGGACCTTGTGAACAAGGTTGACTTCACCAATGCTGAAGCGATGTGGTATTACCAGGACGGAAAGATCTATGCCGTCGTTCCCGATGGAGCCAATGACGGTGGCGTGGGCGTTACCCTCGCTTCCGGCAAGCAGGCATGGACCGATCCTATCGAAGTGGTCAAGCCGTCAGCTACCGGAATCAGCGGGACCGAGGCGGTTGCCGGAAAGCAGGAACTTTCCGTCAGCGGTACGGACCTTGACCTCGTCACGGGTGTCACTATCGGTGACAAGGTCAACGGACTCATCCCTTGCGATTTCTATGTGGCTGATGCCGGGACTGTCGTAGTTACCGTACCTTCCAGTGCGTATTCAGGCGTGATTACCCTGACTGCCGCCAGCGGCTACCAGACCGAGACGGAAAGGGTGACGGTTTCCTACGATGAGGCCATCTCGGTTACCTTCGACCAGCCTACCTACACCCTTGGACGGAATATCACCATTTCCGGAAACAATCTCATGAAGGTTGAATCCATCGTGATCAAGGGCAAGAAGGTGGTTCAGTATGACACACGCGCTGACAATGCAATGTCGTTCGCCCTTCCCGAGGGAATGGGGCCCGGTATCTACCGTCTGGACTTCACCCTCATCGACGGGACCCAGCTGACCTGGGCCGTTCCTTTCGAGGTGACCGCGCCTTACACCGAGACCTTCATCTGGGAAGGTTCCAGGGATACTGACAACTATGCCAACAATCTCGAACTCGGCACTGAGGATGACTGGGTGAATGCCGGTCTGGCCGTTGGAGATGTCGTCAGGGTGTACTTCACTCCCGCCGATCCTTCCGACTGGTCGATGCAGCTGTTCACCGGTCACTGGGCCGGAATGTCGATGCTCTTCCCGGGTATGGACAATCCCAACCAGTTCAACCAGAACAGGAATCCTGATGCAGCCGCCCAGGGATACGTCGCATTCGAAGTGACTGATGAGATATTCAACCTCTTCACCGAGAAGCAGTGGTGGGGTTCGGCCCTCATCGTCCAGGGCAAGTTCCTGAACGTGACCGGAATATCGTTCCTGCATTTCGGTGCTACCGAGACCGTGGTCTGGGAAGGAACCAGCGCACATACCGGTGACTACGCCACCAACCTTGAACTTGGAGGCGAAGATGACTGGGTCAATGCCGAGCTGTGGGACGGAGCGGAAGTACGTATCTATTTCACTCCCGACGATCCGTCAGACTGGTCCATCCAGGTCTTTGACGGACACTGGGGAGGAATGGGATATGTGACTCCTAACGGTGTCCAGTTCAACCAGGACAACTCTCCCGAGGCAGTCGAGAAGGGCTATGTCTCATTCAAGGCAGAAGGCAATGCCTTCGCTGCCATGACTTCGCACCAATGGTGGGGCTTTGCCCTTATCGTACAGGGCAAGAACCTCGTCGTTACCAAACTGGCTTACATATAGTAGCCTGAATATTTATTCCGGAGGGGGCTGACCCTCCCTCCGGGATCCAATGATACATTTGCAGATGAGGAAAGTACTGTCTTGCCTTGCCCTGGCCGTTTCCGCCATTGTCATCTGGTCCTGCGGACCTGACGAACCGTTGACACCGGTTGATCCGGCGCCGACAGCCATCACGCTTAGTCCCGAGTCATCGAGTCTAGGTGAGGGTGCCGCCGAGGTAAGCCTGAGCGTCACCGCGCCGACCAGGCCTGTCGTCAGCGGAGTACCGGGCTGGATTTCCCTTGTGGACGGCACTTTCAACAAGTATCAGATAACATATGTCCTGAAAGTATCTGCAAACACGGCATATGAGCCCCGCTCGGCCACCATTACCGTTTCCTCAGGCACCCTTTCCAAGTCCGTAACCATTTCCCAGAAAGCCGCTGAAAAACCCGAAGGGGGTGGTGAAGAGGAAATCGATATAACCACAACCCTCGTCACGGCAAAGCCGACCGATCAGGCCAAGGCATTGTACGGTTATCTGTATGGACAGTATGGGAAGAAGGTCATATCGTCCATAATGGCGGATGTCAACTGGAACCACCGCGAGGCTGACAAGGTATTCTCGGCCACAGGAAAGTATCCGGCGATGAACTGCTACGATTTCATCCATATCTATGTCCCTTCGGACAACAACTGGATCAACTACAATGACCTGAAGCCCGTCACGGAATGGGCTGAGGCCGGCGGAATAGTGTCCCTGATGTGGCATTTCAACGTCCCTGTCACAAAGGATACCCAGCCTGGACTTGACGGCAGCGGAGTTACCTGCTCGCCTGACAAGACCACCTTCAGGGCAAAGAACGCTCTTACGTCCGGGACCTGGGAGAACAAATGGTTCTACGGGCAGATGGATAAGGTGGTCGAGGTGCTGCTGGCCCTTCAGGGCAAGGGAATCGCTGCGGTCTGGCGTCCTTTCCACGAAGCAGCCGGCAATGCCACTTACAAGCAGCAGGCATCCTGGACAACCTCCTGGTTCTGGTGGGGCTATGACGGTGCCGAGGTGTACAGGAAGATATGGAAGGCGATGTTCGACTATTTCGCTTCCAAGGGAGTGAACAATTTGATATGGGTGTGGACCACCCAGAACTATAACGGGGATCCGTCCAAATACGATCAGGATACCGCCTGGTATCCGGGAGACCAGTATGTGGACATAGTGGCCCGTGACCTTTACGGTATGGATGCCGCAGCGAACCAGAGGGAGTTCAGCGAAATCCAGAAAACCTATCCGAAGAAGATGGTGGCTCTGGGTGAATGCGGGAAAGATGGGGACAAGGCATTCGCTTCCATCCCTGCCGTATGGTCCGCCGGCGCCAAGTGGTCGTGGTTCATGCCCTGGTATGGTTCCAACATGCCTGACACGGCGTGGTGGAAGAGTGCGATGTCCAATCCGAATGTAATATCTAGAAGTGATGTCAAGTATTGATATGAATAAGCAAGCTGTACGTCTATTCCTTCTCGCCTTCGCCATGGTATTCCCATTTGCGGCTTGCCATGGGCCGGAGCCTGAGCCGGTGCCTCCGCCAAACCCGGCGCCTACATCGATCACCTTGAGTTCATCTTCGTTCAAGGTAGCACAAGCCGGGGAGGAACTCTCCCTGACCATAACTGCTCCCTCAAGGCCGCAGATTACCGGCCTTCCGGCGTGGATTACCTATGTGGACGGAACATATTCGAACTATTCCATCAAGGTGGGACTCAAGGTCGCGGCGAACGAGGATTATGAGGCAAGGACGGCCACCCTGACCGTTTCTTCGACCGGCGCCTCTTCGGTCCAGGTCAGCATAACCCAGGATGCGAAGGAGAAGCCGACCCCGCCGCCTCCGGGACCTGAACCCAAGGACAATGAGGCGTGGAAACTTGCTGAAACCCTGGGCCTTGGCTGGAACATGGGCAACCATTTCGATGCCATATACACCTGGCATTATGTGGATGAGAACGGATTCGACTGGTACAACTATCCCAGCGAGACCGCCTGGGGCAATACTCCTGCCACCCTGGCTACGTTCAAGAGAGTGAAGGCCGCAGGATTCACCAGCGTACGTATTCCTGTGACCTGGATGAAGTGGATAGGTCCATATCCTGACTTCAAAATCGACGAGGCCTGGATAAACAGGGTATACGAAGTCGTGGGCTTTGCACACGAGGCCGGTCTGAACGTCATCATCAACACCCACCACGACGAGAACCACGGCGACGACCACTGGCTTGACATAAAGAACGCCGTGGACAACAGCACCCTCAACGATGCCATCAAAGCCGAGATCAAGGCCGTGTGGACCCAGATCGCGAATAAGTTCGCAGACTGCGGGGACTGGCTCATCATGGAGAGTTTCAACGAAATCAACGACGGTGGATGGGGCTGGAGCGAAGAGTTCCGAAAGGATCCTTCACGCCAGTGCAATATCCTGAATGACTGGAACCAGGTATTCGTAGATGCTGTCCGATCGACCGGCGGCAACAATGAAACCAGGTGGTTGGCCGTACCTTCATATGCAGCCAACCCGGAGTTCACGAAATATATGAAACTGCCTGACGACAAGTCCGGGAAAATCATCGTGGCCGTACATTTCTATGACCCTTATGATTATACCCTTGGAGATGCACAGTATTCGGATTGGGGCCATACCGGCGCTGCCGGAAAGAAAGCCAACGGTGGAGACGAGGACCACGTACAGGAAGTCTTCGGCAAGCTATGCTCCGATTATGTCGACAAGGGCATCCCTTGCTATCTGGGAGAGTTCGGCTGTTCTATGCGTGCCAAGTCCGACAACCGTGCCTGGAGGTTCTTCCTCTATTATCTGGAGTATGTCGTGAAGGCCGCCAATACCTATGGTCTTCCTTGCTTCCTCTGGGACAACGGGGCTTCCGATACCGGCAAGGAGCAGCATGGGTATATCAACCATGCAACCGGATCCTATGTCGGCAACAGCAAGGAAGCGATAGACGTGATGAAAAGGGCATGGTTCACGAAGAGTGACAGTTATACTCTGACATCCGTATACAATTCGGCACCAAAGATAAACTAAGATGAGAAAGTTGTTCATAATCATGATGACTGCATCCGTCCTGGTTTCCTGTGCGACACGCACCGGGAAGCAGACAGGTTCTTCCGCCGGGCAGCTGTATTCAAGGCTTTCCGCCCATGTAGCGGCCGGAGAGAAGCTTTACGGCCATCAGGATGACCTTTCCTATGGTCATGCCTGGGTGGTGACCGACTGGGAGAACGATCCTTTGGTGAGGTCGGATGTCAAGGAGGTATCAGGGCATTATCCGGCCGTCGTCGGTTTCGACCTTGGAGGGATCGAGCATGCCGACAGCTGCAACCTTGACGGTGTTCCATTCGGACTGATGCGCAAGGCAGCTGTCACACATGCCGGAAGGGGAGGGATCGTTACGCTTTCCTGGCATCCGAGGAATCCCCTGACCGGAGGAGATGCCTGGGATGTCTCTTCCGATGAAGTCGTCAGATCCGTCCTGGAAGGAGGCCCCCTTCACGAGGAATTCCTTGTATGGCTCGACCGTGCCGCAGAGTTCATTGCTAGCCTTGGGGATGTCCCGGTCATATTCCGTCCCTGGCACGAGAATCTCGGAAGCTGGTTCTGGTGGGGCGGGAAGCTGTGTTCCGAGGAGGAATACAAGGCCCTGTTCCGTCTGACCTGGTCGAGGCTAACCCAGGAAAAGGGACTTGAAAACATCCTCTGGTGCTATTCGCCCAACGGTCCCATCAGCGCCGATGATTACCTCTCCCGCTATCCTGGAGACGACATTGTCGATATCCTGGGTACCGACATCTACGAGTATGTCGGTGCTGACGGCCTGGAAGAGGCGGGAAACAGATATGTCTCCCAGGTTAGGGATATGCTTGCCGTACTGGAGTCCATGGCTTCGGAACACGGCAAGCTGATGTGCCTCTCAGAAACCGGACTCGAAGGTATTCCTGACCCCGGATGGTGGTGCGAAAGGCTCTACAGCGCCGTAGACGGTTTCCCTGTGAGCTATATGCTTACCTGGCGCAACGCCCACGACAAGCCCGGACATTTCTATGCCCCATGGAAAGGTTCCGGCAATGAGGAAGATTTCATACGGTTCACCGAAAAGAAAGATATTGTGTTGCTATGACTTACGAAGAGAGACTTGCCTGGTTGAAGAAGAAGCACCAGGAACTTATTGAGAAAAAGAATGTTCCGATTGAAGGAAACGGCTTGTACGAGCGTTATGCCAACCCGGTCCTGACCGCTTTGCATGCCCCGTTGGCCTGGAGGTACGATCTTCACAAGGAGACGAATCCATACCTGATGGAGCGCTTCGGAATCCATGCGGTGATGAACTCGGGTGCCATCAAGTGGCAGGGAAAGTATCTCCTTGTTGCAAGGGTGGAAGGTGCTGACAGGAAATCTTTCTTTGCGGTTGCAGAGAGTCCGAACGGTATCGACAACTTCCGTTTCTGGCCGCACCCGGTTTCTATGCCGGAATATGGAGAGCCCGCCACGAATGTATATGATATGAGGATCACCGCCCACGAGGATGGATGGATCTACGGAATATTCTGTGTGGAGCGGAAAGACCCTGCCCATCCGGACGACCTCTCAGCTGCGGTCGCTTCTGCCGGCGTGGCCAGGACCAGGGATTTCATCAATTGGGAGCGCCTCCCGGATATAGTATCTTCCTGCCAGCAGCGCAACGTGGTCCTGCATCCTGAGTTCGTCGACGGCAAATATGCCCTGTATACCCGCCCGCAGGACGGTTTCATAACCGCGGGAAGCGGAGCCGGCATAGGCTGGGCTCTGGTTGACAGCATGGAGCATGCGGTCATCAAAGATGAGAAGATAATCAACCGCAGGTACTATCATACCATCAAGGAAAGCAAGAACGGTGAGGGTCCCCATCCTATCAAAACCTCCAGGGGCTGGCTGCATCTAGCTCACGGCGTCCGCGGCTGTGCATCCGGACTGCGTTACGTCCTGTATCTCTATATGACCGCACTGGACGATCCTTCACGGGTGATAGCCGAGCCTGCCGGCTTCTTCATGGCTCCCCAGGGTGAGGAATATGAAGGAGACGTGATGAACGTCCTGTTCTCCAACGGCTGGATCTGCGATCCTGACGGAAAGGTATTCATTTATTACGCGTCATCCGACACGAGGATGCACGTAGCGACTTCGACTGTCGACCGGCTGGTAGATTATTGCCTCAACACCGCTCCGGACGGTTACCGTACGGGACTCTCGGTCGCAACCCTCAACAAGCTTATCGAAAGGAATTCCGTAGCCATATGAGAAAGGCTTTATTCTTGATCATTTCCGTCCTGCCGCTCATTTCCTGCCACAGGGATTATTCGGTCAAGGACGGAAAGCTGACCGTTGTATGCGAAAACTCCGTCGTGAGGCTTCAGGCGGTATCTCCCGGGATAATCAGGGTATCCGCCGTCCCTGACGGCAGCTTCACCGACAGGAAGAGCCTTTCTGTCGTTCCTCAGCCCCGGTTCAGGGATTTCAAGGTAATCCGCGAAGGAGAGGAAGTATGTATGCTCACCTCCGGATTGAAGGCGGTGGTTTCCAGGGATGGTTCGGTCTCTTTCTTCGATCCTGACGGAAATTCCATGGCAGAAGGAGGGACCTTCGGTTTCGATCCCATAGAAGTCGAGGGAAAGAAAGCCTGGTCCGTAAGGACCCGGTTCGGTTCGGAACCGGATGAGTCGTTCTATGGCCTTGGCCAGCAGCAGGCAGGGGAGTTCGACCATAAAGGCAGGAGCGAGGAACTATATCAGTACAATACAAAGGTCAGTGTGCCATTCATTGTTTCCACCAAGGGTTACGGTCTGCTATTCGATGCCTATTCGCTGAGCAGGTGGGGGAATCCTAATCCGTACCTCCAGTTGGGCGAACAGTTCAAGCTCTATGACAAGGATGGCAATGAAGGGGCTTTGACCGGAACATACATATCTGCAAGCGGAGATAAACTGGTCCAGCGCGAGGACTCCCTCTACTATGAGAACGAGTTCGCAATAAAGAACCTTCCCAAGATCAACCTCAGCGGAAGCAAGGTGGTCTATGAAGGCTTTCTTGAGGCTCCGGAAACAGCTGATTATCACTTTATCCAGTATTATGCCGGTTTCCAGCGCACCGAGGTGGGCGGCGAGGAAAAGATGTCCCGCCGCTGGCGCCCTGCTTGGAATCCGAACAGCTATAAGTTCACAGCCCGTCTCGAGAAAGGGGTGAGGACCCCTGTCCGGGTCGAATGGGAACCTGACGGCGGAGTTTCATACATCGGCCTCAGGGTGGCCACGCTCCAGACTCCTGAGGAAGAGGCCGGAATCAGTTTCTGGTCTGAATTCGAGCCTCAGGCCGACTTCTACTTCATCGCTGCCGACAACTATGACGGAGTGATCGGGGGCTACCGTACCCTGACCGGAAAGGCCCAGGTGATGCCCAAGTGGGCCCTCGGTTTCTGGCAGAGCCGTGAGCGCTATTCTACCCAGGAGGAGTTGGTCAGCACCCTGGCGGAAATGCGCAGCCGCCATATCCCGGTGGACAACATAGTCCAGGACTGGCAGTATTGGAAGGAGGACCAGTGGGGAAGCCACGAATTCGATGAAGCAAGGTATCCCGATCCGGAGAAGATGCTGGATGACGTGCACGCCATGCACGCCCGTTTCATGATCAGCGTCTGGCCGAAATTCTATACCAATACCGACCATTACAAGGAGCTCAAGGAGGCCGGCTACGCCTACACCCATGCCGAGGATGTTGGGCTGAAGGACTGGCTTGGCCATCCCCAGACATTCTACGATGCTTATGCGGAGGGCGGCAGGAAGATGTTCTGGCGCCAGATGGACGAGTCCCTTTATTCCCGCTACGGACGCAAGATCGACGCCTGGTGGATGGATGCAAGCGAACCCAATCTCCGCGACTGCCTGCCGATGGATTATCTTAAATGGCTCCTGACTCCGACAGCACTGGGACCTTCCACTGAATATCTGAACGCATATTCGATCGTCAACGCCGATGCTATCTACAACGGCCAGAGGAGCGTCGACCCCGACAAAAGGGTATTCCTCCTGACGAGGAACGGCTTCGCAGGCTTGCAGCGCTATTCGACGGCGACCTGGAGCGGGGATATCGGTACGTCTTGGACGGATATGCGCATGCAGATGGCAGCCGGCCTCGATTTCTCGATGAGCGGAATCCCTTTCTGGGGGATGGACATCGGAGGCTTCTCCGTGATGGGCAAGTTCTACGACAAGGCGAACGAGGGCGAATGGCAGGAGCTCCAGACACGCTGGCATCAGTTCGGTACCTTCGTCCCGCTGTTCCGTACACACGGGCAGTGGCCTCGCCGTGAGCTCTGGAACATCGCGCCGGAAGGCTCTCCCGCGTACGAAAGCATACTCTGGTATATGAAACTCAGGTACCGTCTCATGCCGTACCTGTATTCGTTGGCGGGGGCCGTCAACCGCGAGGATTATACCATTATGAGAGGACTCCCGATGGATTATCCCGACGATCCTCTCGTCAGGGACCTTTCGGACCAGTGGATGTTCGGCCCGGCCCTGATGCCCTGCCCGGTATATGAATATGGGGCCAGGAGCCGTGAGGTATACCTCCCTGAAGGGGGCTGGTACGATTTCTATACCGGTGAATATCTCCCTGGGGGACGTACTTTCAAGGCGGAGGCACCGTACGAAAGGATGCCCCTGTATGCCCGCAGTGGCTCCATAATACCGTTCGGACCCGAGATCGAATGGTCCGATGAGAAGCCTGCCGCCGAGATCCGGCTTTATGTCTATGCAGGAGCCGATGCGGACTTTACCCTGTATGAGGATGACGGACTGACCTATGGTTACGAGAAGGGCGAGTCCGCTACCATCCCGATCCATTGGGATGACGCTTCCCGTACATTGACCCTCGGTGCCCGGAACGGCTCATTCCCCGGAATGCTTGAGTCCAGGACATTCATTGTCGTGACGGTCGATCCATCCCATCAGCAGCCCTACGATCCTGATGCTTCAGGAGAAGTGATCGGATACCGCGGCGATTCCGTATCTTTGAAACTGTGACAGAATAATACTTATAGATGATGAAATCAAATACAGTCTTTTTTGCAATCATGGCAATGGCAGTGATCAGTTCTTGTTCGCGCGAGGCGAAGGTCGCCCCTTCGATACCTCAGGACAGTGATGTTGAAGCCAAGGTGGAAAGTGTTCTGAAGAGGATGTCCCTCAAGGAGAAGGCCGGGCAGATGGTCCAGCTTTCGATCGTTACCCTGGAGGATGGGACCCGTGAGGCGATAGATCCGGCCAAGCTCGACAGGATAATCGGGGAGTACAAGGTCGGTTCGATCCTGAACGTTATGCACGACATGGCCCATTCACGCGAGCACACGGCCAACATGGTCAGGCAGATCCAGGAGAAATCCATGGAGGTGCTCGGGATACCCTGCATCTACGGCCTTGACATGATCCATGGTGCGTCATACCTCACCGACGGCTCGTTCTATCCCCAGGAGATCAACCTTGGCGCTACCTTCAACAGGGAGTACGCCAGGATGATGGGAGAAGCGATGGCATACGAGACACGTGCCGCCCAGGTCCCGTGGGTGTTCTCTCCTGTGATGGACCTCGGACGCGACCCGCGTTGGCCGAGGCAGTGGGAGAGTTGGGGAGAGGATCCCTATCTCCAGTCCGAGATGTCCAGGACCGAGACCGTGGCAATCCAGGGCGATGATCCGAACCATATCGACTTGGAACACGCAGCCGTGAGCATCAAGCATTACATGGGATACGGAGTCCCTGCTTCAGGAAAGGACCGTACTCCTGCTTACATCGCACTCAATGACCTGAGGGAGAAATATTTCCGTCCTTTCAAGGAGTGCTTCCAGGCCGGAGCCCTGACCACTATGGTCAATTCGGCATCCATCAACGGAGTACCCACCCACGCCAACAGGACCCTCCTTACCGGATGGATCAAGGACGAGCTGAACTGGGACGGTATGATAGTCACGGACTGGGCGGATATAGACAACCTGTTCACCCGTGACCACGTGGCCGCAGACAAGCGGGAAGCCGTCGCGTTGGGTATCAACGCCGGTATCGATATGATCATGGACCCCTACGATCCCGAGTGCGTGAACGTGATTGTGGACCTCGCTGAGTCCGGTGAGATCCCCATGTCCCGCATCGACGATGCCGTCCGCCGTATCCTCCGCCTGAAGGTCCGTCTGGGACTCTTCGATAATCCTACCTGGGAATATGACTACAAGGATTTCGGCTGCGAGCGTTTCGCCAAGGAATCCTATGACGCCGCCCTTGAATCGGAAGTATTGCTCAAGAACGAGGGAGGCCTGCTTCCTCTCAAGGGGACCGAGAGGATCCTGGTCACCGGCCCGAATGCCAATTCCCTGAGGACTCTGAACGGAGGCTGGAGCTATACCTGGCAGGGGAGTGCGGATGATTTCGCTCCGCAGTACAATACCATACTGGAGGCTCTCCAGAACCGTTTCCCGAATGTCAAGTATGTTCCGGGAGTCGTCTACAACGGAGAGTGGGGCCAGTGGCAGAAGGACGAGGCCGTGGGAATTGCCCAGGCTGTCGCAGCCGCACGCGCTTCAGATGTAGTCATCGCCTGCGTAGGTGAGAACTCATATTGTGAGACCCCGGGCAACATGGACGACCTCAACCTTTCGGCCAACCAGAAGGACCTTGTCAAGGCCCTTGCCGCCACCGGGAAGCCGGTCATCCTCGTCCTGAATGAGGGAAGGCCCAGGATCATCGGTGACATCGAGCCCCTGGTCAAGGCAGTCGTGGATGTGATGCTGCCCTCCAACTACGGTGGTGACGCCCTCGCGGCCCTGATTTCCGGAGACGAGAACTTCTCCGGAAAGCTTCCGTTCACATATTCAAAGCACATCAATGCCCTCCATACCTACGATTACAAGGTCTCCGAGCACCGCGAGATGATGGAAGGATCGTACAATTATGACGCGGTGATGGATGTCCAGTGGCCGTTCGGTCATGGCCTCAGCTATACTGAGTTCAAGTATTCCGACCTGAGTCTTGACAGCCCCGCGGAATTCAAGGCAGGGGATGTCCTGAAACTCTCGGTCAAAGTGACGAATACCGGTTCCCGCGCCGGAAAAGAAGCCGTGCTGCTTTACAGTTCCGACCTCGTGGCATCCCTGATTCCCGATGTGAAGAGGCTGAGGGGCTTTGAAAAGATATCAATCGAGCCCGGAGAATCCAAGGTCGTGGAATTCGAAGTTCCGGCCGAGGAACTCGCTTTCGTCGGTGCCGACGGGAAGTGGCGTCTTGAGAAAGGAGATTTCCGTCTTTCTTGCGGAGGCTTGGGCGTGATGGCGAAATGCACTGAGACGAAAGTCTGGGAAACCCCGAACATCTAGGCGATGGAAACGGGAATCGAAACGTTCCTGCACCAGGTATCCGACGAACTTGAGAACGATATCCTGAAGTATTGGCTTTCACTCAAAGACCCCAGAGGCGGGTTCTATGGGGAAGCCGATGCATATGGCAGGATAATCCAGGATGCCCCAAGGGGAGAGATCCTCAATGCAAGGATAATATGGTCCTTCGCCGCCGCCTATGGTCTGCTGGGGCGGAAGGAATACCTGGAAGCGGCCATCCACGCCTCACTATGGTTCAGGAAATATCTGATTGACAATGAGAATGGCGGGGTGTACTGGAGCGCCCTTCCTGACGGGACACCGCTCGATACCAAGAAGCAGCTGTATTCCCAGGGCTTCGCCATATACGCTTTCAGCGAGTTGTACAAGGTCCGCGGTGATACGGCTGACCTGGAAGTGGCGAAATCAATCTTCAGGACGGTCGAGTCGTATTTCAGGGACAGGAAAGAGGGAGGATATGTAGAAGCCCTCTCAAGGGATTTCTCCCCGCTGGAGGACATGTCCCTCTCGGCTCACGATATCAATGCCGACAAGACCATGAACTCCCACCTGCACCTTCTGGAAGCCTATGCCAACCTGTACGGGGTCTGGAAGGATGATATCCTGAAGGAAGCGCTGGAAAGCCTGATTTCCCTGATGGTGGACAGGATAACAGGTCCTGACGGGCATCTCCGGCTATACTTCCGGAACGATTGGACCGTGCTTCCCGGTGCGGTATCCTATGGACACGATATCGAAACTTCGTGGCTTATCCTTGAATGTGCTTCCGTGCTGGATGACCCAAAGCTGACCGATAGGGTCAGACGTTGTTCCCTTGCCCTTGGCCGTGTTGGGAATGAGGGAATCCTTGAGGACGGTTCCATGATGTACGAGCTTATGCCGGACGGGAGCAGGGACCTTTCCCGCCAGTGGTGGGTCCAGGCCGAGACGGTCGTCGGGAATCTGTGGCTTTGGAAGTACCATGGTGATGCCGATGGGTTGCATAGGGCTGTCAGGTGCTGGGACTGGATCAGGGATAACCTGGTCGACCGCGACCGCGGGGAGTGGTTCTGGGGAACGGATCCTGACGGGAATCCGGATCTGGCCTCTCCCAAGGCAGGTTTCTGGAAGTGCCCTTACCATAATACCAGGATGTGTCTGGAGGTTCTGAAGCTTTTTCGAATTTGACATCTTTTTGTTAAATTCGTGAATTCAAACCAAACGATCAGTCTGATGAGCGAATTTTTCCCGTGGGAAGACAGGCCGGCCGGCTCCAAGGAGGTAATGTGGAGGTATTCCCGTAATCCTATCATACCCAGGAACCTGCTTTCCACATCCAATTCCATTTTCAATTCGGCCGTAGTCCCGTTCAAGAAAGGCAATTACAATTATGCCGGAGTCTTCCGCTGCGATGACACCAACCGCAGGATGAGGCTGCATGTCGGTTTCTCGGTCAACGGAATAGACTGGGATATCCGTGAAGATGACATACACCTTGAGGGAGCGGATCCCGAAGTCGCGTCCTGGGAATATGGTTATGATCCCAGGGTGACCTTCCTTGACGGGGTATATTATGTCACCTGGTGCAACGGCTACCACGGTCCCACCATCGGAGTCGCATGGACCAGGGACTTCGATGTCTTCCATCAGTTGGAGAATGCATTCCTCCCTTACAACCGCAACGGAGTCCTTTTCCCAAGGAAGATCGACGGGAAGTATGCAATGCTTTCCCGTCCCAGCGACACCGGGCACACCGCTTTCGGCGATATCTTCTATTCGGAATCTCCCGACCTGGAGTACTGGGGACACCACCGTCACGTGATGTCGCCCGCTCCTTTCGAGCAGAGCGCCTGGCAGTGCATGAAGATAGGTGCCGGCCCTGTTCCGATCGAGACTCCGGAAGGATGGCTGCTCATCTATCACGGCGTGCTCCGCTCCTGCAACGGTTATGTATATGCATTCGGTTCCGCCATCCTGGACAATGAGAGGCCCTGGAAGGTGCTTGCACGCAGCGGACCTTACCTGATATCTCCCAGGGAGATATACGAGTGCACCGGCGATGTCCCCAACGTGACTTTCCCCTGCGCAGCGCTCCACGACCCTGAAACCGGAAGGCTTGCCGTCTATTACGGCTGCGCTGACTCGGTCACCGGCCTGGCTTTCGGATATGTTCCGGAAATCGTATGCTTCACCAAGGAAAACAGCATAGTATAGACCATCATGGCGAAACTTTCTGAAAAAATAGGTTACGGCCTGGGGGACATGTCTTCTTCGATGTTCTGGAAGATATTCTCCTATTACCTGCCCATCTTCTATTCGGACGTATTCGGCCTCAAGCCTGTCCATGCAGCGACCCTGCTGCTCGTCACCAAGCTTTATGACGCCATCTCCGACCCGGTTATGGGCATCATCGCCGACCGTACGGATACTAAGTGGGGCAAGTACCGCCCGTACCTCTTATGGATGGCCATCCCCTTTGCGGTAATAGGCATCCTTTCATTCTATGTGCCTAATTCCGGATACGGCCTCAAGCACGTGTATGCTTATGTGATGTACATCCTGATGATGACGGCATACACGGCCGTGAACGTCCCCTACGGGGCAATGTTGGGAGTCGTGACTGCGGATTCCAAGGAAAAGAGCGTATTCTCCTCTTTCAGGATGTTCTTCGCATACATAGGCAGTTTCATCGCGATGGGCATTTTCTGGCTCTTCGAGAAGTCCATAATAGGGACCACCAACTCCGCCGGAATGATCGTCAAGGGCGTCGGTGACGCCGACCCCATGAAGTGGACGATGATAGTGGCGGTGGTGGCCGTGATGTGCGCCATCCTGTTCTTCCTCTGTTTCGCAATGACAAAGGAACACGTAAAGGTCGAGAAGAAGGAGGGAAGCGGTTCCTCCATCAAGAACGATCTCAAGGCACTTGTGACTAACGCACCCTGGTGGCTCCTTCTTGGCGCCGCCATAGGCCAGCTCCTGTGCGGATCCATCCGCGGTGGTGCAGCGGCGTATTATTTCGCGAATATCCTGGGAGCCAATATCTTCCTGACCTGCGCTGTCTACCTGACAATAGGTGAGATCGGCCAGATGGCCGGAGTGGCTTTTGCAGTTCCGTTCTCGGAGAAGATAGGCAAGAGGAACACCTTCATCCTGGCGATGGTTGCTGTAGTGGTATTCAGCTGCCTGATTTGGTTCATCCCCGCGGGTACTGCAGGTGTCTGGTGGCTGATCGTGCTCCAGGTGCTCGTCAGCCTGGCCATAGGCCTTTCTGCTCCTCTGACGTGGAGTATGTTCGCCGACGTTGCGGACTATTCCGAACTCAAGCACGGGAACAATTCGACCGGACTCATATTCTCTTCCTCTTCCATGGCACAGAAATTCGGTGGAGCCATCGGAGGATTCCTGCTCCTCGCACTCCTCGGGGTATTCGGCTATGACAAGGACCTGGCGGTCCAGGCTCCACGTACCCTGGGCGCGATCAAGGCGATGATGAGCTATGTCCCTGCCCTCGGTGCTGTCCTGTCAATAGTCTTCCTGGCCTTCTATCCTCTCACTACGGGGAAGATGAAGGATATCCAGGCTGAACTCAAAGTCAAGAGAGGAGAGCAGTAGGGACTAAGCTTTGAGCCATCCGTATTTCATCACGCTGTAAAGCGGGATGAACGGAAGGATGATAGGAGTCTTTCTGACATATTCCTGATAGGCCGGGTCATCACCGTATGTCCCGGCCTGTCTTATCTCAAGACGCCTTGCACCGCTGAACATGACATAGACTATCCCGGCATATCCCAGCAGGACGATTACCCACTGCCAGAAGGAAAGACCGGCACCGAAGCTGCTGACGAGGCAGCCGGTCCAAATGACCAGTTCTCCGAGGTAATTCGGGCAGCGGACTATCCTGTACAGGCCCGTATCCACGAAACGCTTGGGATTAACTTTTTTTGCAGCGCTCTTCTGTGCATCGGCCCCGGCTTCGAGCAGGACTCCCAGGATCATGACCACTGCACCGATCCAGGCCCAGGTATCATTGACACGGACACCGGCGGCTGTATTCCCGAGCCTGAAGGCGACAGGACTGACCTGACCGACATAAAGCAGGGCGCAGAATATCCAGACAGTTATCACGACGCCGATAGGTTTTTTCTTTTCGAGTGAAGGGTCGCGAAGTATCTTCCGGTATTCGGCTGCTTTACGCTCGCGCATCAGCAGATAGCCGCCCAGCCTGCACCCGAATACCACCATTACTGCGCACAGCAGGGCCGTCGACGCGGTGATTACCGGATTGAAGATGATGAACATCGTAACCGCCAGTGCGGCGATTGAAAAACCGTAGCCAACGCTGAAGAAATAGATGAAGAATTTCCAGCCGATTGCTGAAACCGCGACGGAGACCGCCAGAAGGATCCAAAGATATGACATATGGTTGATTATTGATTGTTTATTCAGGAATAAGGTATCTGTCAC
Source organism: uncultured Bacteroidia bacterium (assembly GCA_902779765.1). Classification (GTDB taxonomy): domain Bacteria; phylum Bacteroidota; class Bacteroidia; order Bacteroidales; family UBA932; genus Cryptobacteroides. The sequence continues at coordinate 65,484 of CACZCQ010000004.1, read as the reverse complement.
CGGTAGCTTTCACGATGGCGTCGTAGAACCGTTGGTCATAGCCTCCGGGCTGGTCGTTGTACTTGACTACCAGTTCCCGCCATAACCTGTTCCAGCGCTGCATCATGAGTTCGGTATATTCGGCGGTCTTCCCGTTGAGGTAGGATATCCTTTCGCCCGGAGTCATCTCCGAGGCTGCCCTGGCGACCTCCTCCTGCTCGGAAGCATAATGGTCCTCAAGTTCCGTCTGGGCTTTCCTCAGGTCGCCTATCAATGCGCTGTAGCGGGGATAGACCATGTTGGAGACCATGTTGCAGAACCAGAACGCACCTTTCTCGTTGAATACGCCGTTCAGGTTGTTTTTCTCAGCGAATGCATCCGGGACCTGGTCAGTACAGCAGTAGACCGGAACATAGGCGATCATGTCGGGGTCGTCGCAATTGAAGTACATCACCCCGCCGACTTCGTCCGGAAGCCAGCCACGCAGCTGCGAAACCATGGCGAATCCGGCCTGGGGAGATGATATCGGCCTTTCCCTGAAATACTTCCTGCCGCCGGATTCGAAGGTCTTCGCCCTCGGCCTTACCGGCATTCCCCAGGGACCTGCGGAAAGGTCCGCAGTCATGTCCAGGGGAGTGCCTTCATAATGGTCGCGCATATCCCTCATGATATCCCTGATGGAAAGCTTCGAATCAGGGGTTATCCAGAGGGGGAGATGGTCGCATACATCAAACTTTCCGTCGAGGTAGGGGAGATACCTGTCCATCTCGGCCGCATCGCTGTGATGGCGGAAGAAGCTCCAAACCCTGGTGTCACACTGGCGTACGGCGAGGAAATCTATGGGACTGTAAGCATCCCTGAAGCTGAAATCGGCATCCTTGCCGGAGAAGAAGCCCATCTCCCTTGCGAAAGATACCACATCCTTGGAATACAAGCAGTTCTCCTTGTCCTTGAAAGGTATCTGACGGATCCTGCTGAGGTTGGCGTGGGCGCTGATGCAACCGTCCGGAATCCTTATCGCAGCCCAAACGGCACCTTTCCTTCCGGGACCCTTCCCAACAAGTTCCATTATCCAGGCTTCATCCTTGTCACATACGGTGAAGGTCTCACCCTCGTCGCAGTAGCCGTACCTGTCCATCAGGTCTCCCATGGTCTGTATGGCCTCCCTTGCGGTAGTACAGCGTTGGAGGGCCAGCTGGATCACGTTGTCATATCCGAGCATGCCTTCTGGGTTTACCAGTTCCTCCCTTCCCCCGAAGGTGGTCTCGACGATGCAGAGCTGGTGCTCGTTGATATAACCTACCACGTTGTAGGTATATTCCGCCTGCTCCACGTATCCGCGGATCTCCGCCGGATGCCAGAATGACCGTATGGCCACGAGTTCTCCCTTTCCGTGCCGTCCTGCGGCGCTATGTGTGAGCCATCCGGAATACCCGAACGTGTCGCAGTTGTAGGTACAGATCACGGATCCGTCCGTAGAGGCTCCTTTGGTTACGATAAGGTTGGTACAGGCGTCTGCTGTGTTGTATGTGGCACTCAGTGTAATGAAGGCAAATGCCAGCGCCAAGGTTCTTGTGGACCGTCTCATCTGTGAATCAGTATTTCCTGTAATCTGCTATGGAACTGTCGAACCTTGCGACAAGGTCGTCAAACGGGATATATCCGTCTGCATCGGCTTCAAGGCCGTCGAAGGACAGGGGGTAGGATATGGGCGGATATTCATTGGAAGCCATCCTGCATGCCCGGATGTCGTCGGTGCTCTGGTAAACCAGGTTCACCCTGGCGAACATTTTCCCGTCATCGCGTTCCCATTTCTCGAAGACCAGTTTGCTTCCGATGGGGGTCTTCCTCTCGATGGTCCCCGGCAGGGAATACTCGCTGACGCCGAGAGCGGCGGTAACGCTGCCTATGTTCGAATCATGTCCGCAGAGGAAGGAGAGCTTCCTCCCGGGAGTGGTAAGCTCGTCCCTGATGTAGCGCAGGAGGGGGAAGGCGACATTGGCAGCGACCGCGGGTGAAGTGAACAGCAAGTCGCCGTACACATCCTTTATCAACGCTATCTTTTCCCAATCCTCCCTGCTGAGATCATGGCCGAATGATGCCTTGAGGTCATCCGGCTCCTCATAGTACTGGAGTATGAGGGCGTCAGCCGCGGAATTCGCCATCTTGAGGGAACCTTTCATGCCGGGTTCCTCCAGCATCCCGAGGGTGATGACGGTGTCGTCGAATCCGAATGAAACAGTATCTCCGGCTGCCGCAGGGGCATCCTTCATATCGAGGACCTTCTCCAGCAACCTGAACGACTCCTTCAGGTTCCTGTTGACACCGGCCAGTCCCTTCCTTCCTCCGAACGCTTCGATCTGCTTCATGGCATCTTCCCTGAATTCGGGAGAATCGCTGGTAAGCCTGGGATTGAATACCGGGTCCATCCTGCTCGGTGCGAACCTGTGCTGGATGACTATGTCCTCCGTGGGCATGAAGCCCGCGAGGAAGTATCTGGCCGTGGCCAGGGTACGCTGCATGCTGTTCGCATAGAAATGGACTTCGCCCGGAGCGGGGGAGCCGTCGAACAGGCCTTCATCCTGGAGCCATATTCCGAAATACTGCCCCATCATGGTTTCCATGACTCCGCCCTTCCTTGTGAGGTGGCTGGGAGGAGCGGTCCATTCGTGCCACTGGTGAGGAGTGATCCTGCTTAGGACGCTCCCACCTCCCGAAAGGGGAGAGCGGATGTTGTGGCGGCTCAGTATCACGACTTCCTTGAGGGTATATCTGTTCTGCGCCGAAGCACCGGTCAGGATGGCCAGGAGGGCCACCGCTATGGACAGGATTCTCTTCATGGTCATTATTCGTCTTGTGTGATAACGCAATTGCCGGGAGCCTTGATGTTCCCGTCGATTATTATTTCCCCGATGCTGCCTGCGTGGATATGGCCGGTGCGGGGGTTCTTGATCGATACGACATGCCCCTTCACGGTTGCCTCCACCTCGGAGTATTCGAAAGCGAGGTCGCAGTCGGAGCCGAAGGTGCAGTCCTCCATGACCAGGCCGTCGCAGTAGCACAGGGGCTGGGTCTCGGTGATATGGCAGCGGACGAGCCTGACATTCTTCGAGTACCAGGCAAGGTATTCGCCGTTGATCACGGAGTCGTAGATCTCGATGTTCTCGGCCTCCCAGAAGGAATCCTTGGAGTTGAGGACACTGTTGTGGATTTCCACGTTCTTCGCGTACTGGAACCCGTAGTTGCCCTGCAGCTTGACATTGTTCAGTTTGATGTTCTCACAGTGCATGAACACATAGTCAGCCCTCTCGATCACGCAATCCTCGACATCGATGTTGCTGCAGTCCCAGAAAGTCTCGGAACCTCCCGGGATCCAGCAGTTCCTCATCTTTATCCCGTCCATCCTCCTGAAAGTCTTGGGGGCGTCGATGATGGTGTCGTATAGTTCGCCGTTGCGGGAGTACCAGAGTCCTGATCGGGCACCGACTGTGAGTATGCTGTCCCTTACGACGAAACCGTCGCATTCCCACAGGGGATACTTACCTTCAAAACGGCATTTGACCGCAGTTATGTTCGCAGTCTCCTTCAGCCCGGATTCCCCGGGGTGGATCACAACGTTCTCCAGATAAAGGTCTTTTTTACAGTAGAGCGGCCTCTCACCGCCGAATTCCTGATTTATTATCTTTTCCATATGGTATTATATTTCAATTGGTTCCAGCTCGGGTTCCTTTACTATCAGCTTATGCTTCATCCACTTCTCCCCGCTGAGGCGCCACAGGAAGAGGATCCCTCTCAGGTTGAGTTCGATGCACATCGCAATCCAGTAACCCTTGAGCCCGAGTTTCGGGGTCAGGATGGCTGCCAGTCCGATCCTGACGATCCACATGCTGCAGAAATTCATCATGCTCGGCATAAGGGTGTCACCGGCTCCTACACAGCATCCGTATCCTACTATCGAGAATGCATACATCGTCTCGGCGAACGCCTCTATCCTCAGAACGGTTGCTCCCAATTCTACAACCTGAGGGTCCACGCTCAGCAGTCCCATCAGCTGGGGTGCGAAAATATACATAAGGATCGCCAGGAAAGACATTATGGCGGCTCCCATCGTCATGGTGATCCTGGAGAACCGCTTGGCGATCGCTCTCCTGTTGGCCCCGAGACTCTGTCCAATAAGGGTAGTGGAGGCTTCCTCGATTCCGTATGCGGGCATATAGCAGAAGCTCTCCGCTGTGATTGCGAAGGCATTGGCAGCGATGGCAATCGCTCCTAACGGGGCCACTATCACGGTGCTCATAACGTATGCCCCTCGCATCACGATGTTCTGCAGCCACATGGGGGCGGTTATACCCCAGGCATTCCTGATTGTCTTTGCCTGTGGGCTGAAAGTTCCGTGTTCTCCCTTGATAGTCAATTCCTTGGACCTGAACAGGACATACCATACCGCAAAGGCCGAAGTGACCAGTTCGGACAGGCCTGTGCCCAGCGCAGCGCCGGCGACTCCCATGTCGCAGATAAAAATGAATATGTAATTGAACACGACATCCAGCACACACATCCCCGTGTACATGATACTGGGTATCTTCATGTTGCCGCTGGCCTGGAGCATGGCGCTCGCCGCCCATCCGACAGCACCGATCGGGATGAATGCCGAGAATATCAGGAAATATTTAGATGCGTCCGATATTATTTCGGGACCGCCACCGAGCCATCGGGGAAGCGGACCGCTGATCGAAATGCCGATCAGGCACAGGAAAAGGCTGAGGATCAGGACTGAGGTAAGTCCCTGCCGGAGAACGCTCCTTGCCCCCCTGAAATCCTTGGCACCGCAGAGGTGGGCTACCTGGACAGAGAATCCGGAACAGGCGCCGGCCGTGAATCCGCCCAGGATCCAAGTGCTGGTGGAAATCAGGCCTATCGAAGCGGAAGGGTTGGCTCCCAGCCTTCCGACCATGCCGGCATCGATATACTGCATGAGCATTGATGATGTCTGGGCCAGGATTGCGGGCAGGCTGAGCATGACTGCAAGCTGGAACTGCTGCCTGATTGTCATGGCTTCTCCGTTCCGGATCATTCCGAGAAGTATGTCTTTCCTTGAATCTGGCATGGGAGCGTTTAAATATACAAATATAGGTAAAAACTCGACGTCTGCGATTAATACGGATAGATGCTTGTATATTTTCCCCAATTTGATAAATTTGCGTTAGAAATGTGCTTCAAACTATTTTACAGGGCAGCAATTTCGTTTAACCATATTTAAAGTTAATGCTATGAGTAAAAGATTCTTTTTGGCCGCATGCGTTTGCGCAGCTCTGTTCGGCTCCATTGAGCTGAACGCGGCCAAGGTTCAGGCATCAACTTCCCTTCAGCAAGCAAGACCTGTAACTGGTGTCGTTTCCGACAAGATGGGTCCGGTTTCCGGAGCCTATGTCACAGTCAAGGGAACGACTAACGGTGCAATCACTGATGCTGACGGTAAGTTCACCCTCTCGGGTGTCAAGTCTGGTGACGTTCTCGTGGTTTCCTATGTGGGATATGCCTCTCAGGAGATTCCCTACACCGGTCAGGCCACACTGAACGTCGTCCTCGATGACACTCTTCTTCTTGACGAGGTCCTCTTCGTAGCTTACGGTACCTCCAAGAAATCAAGCTTTACCGGATCTGCCAGCGTGGTCAAGTCCGACCAGCTCGAGAAGATTTCCGGTACCGGTTTCCTGGAGGCCATGCAGGGTATGTCTGCCGGTGTGCAGATCGTCAACAACGAAGGTAACCCTGGTGGTAACCCCCGCATCCAGATCCGTGGTATCTCCGCCATGTCCGGTATCACCACCCCTCTGTATGTCGTAGACGGAATGCCGTACGACGGCTCCCTCAACTCAATCAATCCTTCGGATATCGAGTCCATGACCGTGCTGAAGGACGCTGCCGCATCCTCCCTTTACGGATCCCGTGCAGCTAACGGTGTTATTGTGATCACCACCAAGAAAGGTAAGAGCGGGAAGCCGGTCGTGAACTTCCGCGCTGCCTGGGGTACTTCGGACGCTGCAGTTCCGTGGATGACAAAGGCTGATCCTAAGGAGCAGCTTTACAACAACTGGAAGGCTCTCTACAACGACCAGGTCTATCTCCATGGCGCCGATCCCAAGACTGCCGGTGATTATGCATCTGCCAACGCAGTTTCGCTGAGTGTCAACCCTTCAGTGAACTCTGCTGGCCAGACTTGGTATGTCACTCCTTTCCAGTGGCCCGGAAGCGCCGACAAGTTCGTCCTTCATGACGGCAACGGTAACGGTTACATCAATCCTGACCTGAAGTATATCTGGGACAAGTCTGACTGGGAGTGGAACGATATCGTGTTCTCCTACAAGCTCCGCCAGGATATCGGCCTGGATGTCAGCGGTACCTCCGCCAACGGCAAGACCAATTACTTCATCTCCGCCGGTTATCTGGATGACAACGGATATGCCAACAGGGACTACTACAAGCGCTATTCATTCCGTGCCAACGTCGAGAGCGAGATCAACAAGTGGCTCTCCATGGGCGGTAGCATCGCTTATAGCTATGCCCGCCAGAACTATCTGGGTTACAACCGTATGCTCAACTTCCATACTTCCCTCAACTCCGTCTGGCTGCGTAACGACGACAATACCGACTGGGTATATTCGGCCAAGACCGGTGAGAGGATGTACGACTGGGCGCACCACAATGCCAACTACTTCGGAATGCCGGCCGTAACACGCGGTGACTACTGGGACAACTACAACGACGAGTCCTTCACCAGCCGTGCTTACTCGACTATCTCCGCCAAGTATTTCGTCAATATCAAACTGCCCGCCGGCTTTAATTTCCGTTCGTCCATCAGCCTCGACAACAACCTGGCTGAGAGGTTCTACTATGGATCGGCTGTCCATGATCCCGACCAGATCCCTCCGTACGGAGTTACTGTCAAGACCACTGGTGGAGATGCCGAAAGGCAGACCGATCACACGATGTCAGCCACTTGGAACAACATCTTGACCTGGGACAAGAGCTTCGGCGACCACAACTTCAATGCTATGGTCGGTCACGAGTACTATCAGTACGACCTGTATTACAACTATGCATACGGTGCCGGTATCATGTCAGTCGGCCAGATGGAACTTGCTTCCACCACCGAGAACTGGGCTGCTGATTCCGATCTTACCAAGTACGCCCTCCTTTCCTTCCTCGGCAAGGTTGACTACAACTACAAGAACAAGTACTTCCTCTCCGGATCCTTCCGCCGTGACGGTTCCTCCAGGTTCTCTCCCGAGAGCCGTTGGGGTAACTTCTGGTCGGTAGGTGCTTCCTGGAGGGTCAGCAACGAGCCGTTCATCAAGGATATCCCTTGGATCGACAACCTCGTGGTCCGTTCAAGCTACGGTACCTCCGGTAACGACCGTCTGTATTCACGCAGTTCCTCCAACGGATCTGCCGGCGGCCTTATCAACTATGCATACCAGTCATACTACTCATCCGACAACCTTTATGGTGTCGCCGGTTACAAGCCTTCTACGGTCGCAACTCCGGAACTGAAGTGGGAGAAGAACCAGCAGTTCAACGTCGGTGTCGACTTCAGCTTGCTGCGTAACAGACTGACCGGTACGGTTGAGTATTATGTAAGAGGTTCCAAGGACCTGCTCTACTATCTTGAGCTCCCTATCTCCGCACAGGTCGGTGACGCTACCGGTTACAACACCAACCTCGGTAACGTCAAGAACTCCGGTATCGAGATCACCCTCGGGGTCATTCCCGTACAGACCAGGAACTTCATGTGGAGCGTCGATGCCAACTTCTCTACACTCAAGAATGAGTTGACCTATCTGCCCAGCGGTGCCTACACCTACAACAACCGTGTAGCTTCCTACCGTCTCGAGGAAGGCCACTCCCTCTATGAGTTCTATATGCCTCAGTTCGCAGGAGTCGATCCCCAGACGGGTCTCCTCTCATACAGGAAGCACGATGGCAGCATCACCACCAACTACTCCGATATCACTGAAGAGGACTACGAGTGGAGCGGTACCGCTATCCCTAAGGCTTTCGGTTCCATTACCAACAGCTTCAAGTGGGGCAACTTCGATCTCTCCTTCATGTGGTATGGATCGTTCGGCGCCAAACTGTTCGACTATATCTTCTGCGAGGCTGGTACGATGCGTACCGGTGTCGGTCTGATGGAGGATGTCGTCGCACCTTACGCTTGGATGAAACCCGGCGACAACGCGAAGTATCCTCGTTGGAGCAACGAGAAGGCAGGAGACAACAGAAAGAACTCCACCTTCCTGCTCCTTGACAACAACTATATCCGTCTGCGTAACGCCGCTCTCGGCTATACTCTTCCCAAGAACATCCTCCAGAAGGTCGGCATCTCCAATGTCCGCATCTATGTTTCTGGTGACAACCTCCTGACTTTCGGTGCTGCCGCAAAGCGTCATATCGATCCTGAGACCGGTATCCTCGGTAACAACTACAACGGTAACGCCGTCACTGACAACGGTGTCCAGAGCTCCAGGAGAGTCTATATGGGTGGTGTACAGATCACTTTCTAATGAATAAGGAGACAAATATTATGAAAAAGATATTTATTTCTATCGCTTGTGTCTTCTCGGTGCTCATGCTCTGCAGTTGTGAGGATCAACTGACTACTCACGACGCAACCAAGGTCGATTCCAGCACGTTCACTACCAGCGCGGCCGGTTTGAACCAGGTTTTGACCGCCACCTACAAGGCTTTCCTCATGGGTGCCGGTGAAAGCCAGACCGGTGCCAGCTATCAGGGAGTCAGCGGTTTCCTGATGTATTATGATATGATGGGATCGGATGTCACCGTCAATGAGTGGTACGGTGCCTCTCCTGAACCGATCTATGAGTTCAAACCCTCAAGGAGGGAGGCTGCCAGCGGCGCCAGCAACATTTGGTCGAAGATGTACAACATCATCAATATGTCCAACATCATCATCGACGCTGCACCTGAGGCATCCGGTACCGACTCTGAGAAGAACATCCTGGTCGGCCAGGCCAAGGCTATGCGTGCCTTCGCATATTTCCATCTTCTGTTGAACTATCAGCAGACCTACGCCATCGCCAAGGACAAGAGGGGAGTTATCCTTCGTCTCCATCCCGACGATGAGCCCGATATGGGTTTCTCAACCGTGGGACAGTGCTATGACCAGGTCGTGGAAGACCTGAAGGATGCCGAGGCCAAGCTCGCCGGCTTCAACCGTGCTGAGAAGTGGGAGGTCGACGCTTCCGTGGCTGCCGGAATGCTCGCCCGTGTCTATCAGGTGATGGGCAACTGGAGCGGTGCTTTCGCCGAGGCCAAGAAGGTCTATGACAAGTATGGAACTCTCATGAGCAAGGAGCAGTGGTGCAGCGGAATGGATCATCTGATGGAAGACGGTTGCGCCGAACTGGTCTGGGGTGTCAAGTACACCAACCTGACGAATGTCAGCTCCAACACCGTGTTCAACAACTGGTTCAATTTCGATCCCAGCTACGGTGAGGGACTGAATGATGGCCCTATGTACCACTTCCTCGACATCTTCGTGGATGATTCCTATGTAAAGCTCTTCGAGGGCGACAACACCGACTATCGTGGCACCAAGTGCGACAAGACCGAGGGTGTTACTGACGAAGACGAGATGAACGTCATGTTCTGGCATCGTTCCGCCAACGCTCTCCATGACCGTGTCAATGCCAAGTGGGCATACAATAAGCTCAAATCCTATGGTGACGGTACTTACGAGGCCCACACCAACGGTAACCACTGCTACGGGATTTCCGTTCCTATGATGCGTGGCTCCGAGATGCTGCTGATCATGGCTGAGGCTGCCGCTCACGAGACCGGTCTCGGCAATGCCCAGGAACTCCTCAACAGGCTTCAGAATGCCCGTCAGGTCAAGAACCCGACCAAGGCTTCAGGTAACGATCTGCTCGAGGCTATTTACGTAGAGCGCCGCAAGGAACTCCTCGGTGAAGGTGTCACAGGTTCCTATGACCTGCTCCGCCTCCAGAGGCCCCTTGTCCGTTACGGTGCCAGCGCGGCCAACAACTATGCCGGCCACTTCCCTTGGGGCCTGACCGAGCTTGACGGCTACAATGGTGCTGACACTCAGCCTCAGGGTACCATCCCTTCCAACGACTACCGTTTCCTCTGCCAGATCCCTCAGATGGAGATTGCCAACAACGAGGCAGTTACTTCAGCTGACCAGAATCCTATGAAGGGACAGTAATCAGGCTTTTTGAGCTATACTGACTGCCGCGAGATAACCTGTTGACCATGCGGCCTGGAGATTGAAACCTCCGGTAATCGCGTCAACATCGAGTATTTCTCCGGCGAAATAGAGCCCTGGATGCTTCTTGCACTCCAGGGTTTTATTGTTTATGCTGTTGAGGGAGACCCCGCCGCAGGTGACGAATTCTTCCTTGAAGCGGCTCTGGCCCTTGATATGGTACGCGTCGTTGGCGAGGACTTCGGCCAGCCTGTTCATCCCTTTCGGTCCGACTTCCGCCCATCGGGCTTCTTCCCTTACCTTGACCTTGGAAAGCAGATAGGACCACAGCCTAGACGGAAGGTATTCCGGGTGGTAGTTGGAGATCATCTTCATAGGATTGTTTGCCGCGATGGAGAGCAGTTCCGATTTGATGGAATCGTGGTCATTCCCACCGGCCCAGTTGACCAGAAGGGTGGCATCGTATCCTGTTTCGGCAAGGTGGCGCGCGGCATATGAAGAGAGTTTAAGGATGGCGGGACCGCTCATTCCCCAATGGGTTATCAGGAGCGGTCCTGAAGCCTTGTATCTCGTTCCTGCCAGGGAGGCGGTCACATTCTCGACAACAGTTCCCATAAGCTCCCGTACCGGATCAGAAGGGATGTTGAACGTGAACAGGGAAGGAACAGGTGGAACAAGTTCGAGGTCAAGTCCTTCGAACATTCCATAGCCTTCCTTTCCGGGGCATCCTCCGGTGGTTACGACCACGGCTTCATATTCATCGAGAAGAGGCTTGACCGACTCGATCCTTCTGCCAGTGTGCACCTTTACCCCCAGATGTTTCATCCTGAGGGTCAGCAGGTTCACTATCTGCATCGCATCCTGCGAGGCCGGGAATACGCACCTGTCTTCCTGAAGGACCAGTTCCACCCCTTCGTTCACGAACCAGTCCCAAGTGTCCTTGTAGTCAAAGGTCGAGAACACCTTCCTCATTAGTTTGTCACCGCGCGGATATGCTTCATTCAGGGAAGATATTCCTTCGAAAGAGTTCGTGAGGTTGCACCTGCCACCGCCGGTTACCGCAACCTTGGCAAGGGGCTTCCTTCCGCTCTCGAATATGTCGATGCTGGCCGACGGGAGCCTGCGCCCGAGTTCGATGGCGCAGAAGCATCCGGCAGCACCGGCTCCGACAATCGCGACTTTCATCCTTGGATGGAGGTGATTATTTTTCTACCGCTTTCTTGAGTCCTGCCTTGACGTTCTCGATCAGGGCATCGGATGAGAATGTTGCACCGGAGACTGCATCGACCTCTACTGCTAGTGCTTTGGAGGGAGTCAGGCCGATCCATTTCCTGAACAGTTTCGTAGCTTCACGGAAATATGCAGGCGTCTCTTCGTTAGGAAGCGGGGTGATGTCTATGATGGTGTCTTTCCTGATACGAATCTCGACCGGTGTAGGACCCATGAAGCCATCGACATCCTCGCAGAGACTTGTAGTGTTTATCACCACCGTCCCGTTACCGAGTACCTTCCTGCATGAATCCTTGTCCTGTGCTGACAGGATCAGGCCGAAGAAGGCGAAGAGAACTGAGAATGCAAATAAAGCTATCGTTTTTTTCATGGTGCAAAAGTACGTTATTCATTCCAATTGTAAAAATTCGTATCTTGCAAATAATCATAAATTGGGATGACATGAATCGTTTTCTAGCCATTTTCGTGCCTGTATTCCTGCTGGCCGCTCCTTTTTCAGTGGCCCAGGGTATCAAAGGCTCATGGAAGGGAGAACTTGATTTCGTCTCTTCGAAACTGGCGGTTGTTTTCCATTTCGACGGGGACGTATGCACCATGGACAGCCCGGACCAGGGAGCAAAGGATATCCCTGCAGAAGTCAGATTCGTATCGGCGGACTCGGTCAGCATTTCCAACAGGCAGCTCGACATGGCTTTCTCGGGAAAGCTTCTGGATGGCAAGATCGTAGGAAGATTCTCGCAGAGGGGCCTGAGCATGCCCTTGGTCCTTACTCCGGGTGAGTTCGTGAGGAACCGCCCGCAGACTCCGGAGCCTCCTTTCCCGTACAGATTGGAAGACGTTTCTTTCTCCAATGGCGATGCCGTCCTGTCCGGGACCCTGGTTTACCCCGAAGGGTGGAACGCCAGGAAAAAGGTCCCAGTGGCATTGATGGTATCCGGAAGCGGTCTTCAGAACCGTGATGAGGAGCTGTTCGGACACAAGCCTTTCCTGGTGATTGCCGACTACCTTGCAAGGAACGGGATCGCGACCCTGAGATATGATGACAGGGGAGCGGGAGCTTCGACCGGAGATGCGGCCAACGCCACGACCGAGGACTTCATGAAGGATGCTTCCGCCGGCTTGGATTATCTCCGCTCGCTCGGGAAGTTCAGGAAGATAGGAGTGATCGGCCACAGCGAAGGAGGAGGGATCGCATTCATGCTTGCCTCCAGGGGGCGGACTGATTTCATTGTCAGCCTGGCCGGCCCCGGTGTCCAGGGCGACAGCATACTACTTTTGCAGAATCTGAACGCCCTGCGTCAGGCTGGATCTCCCATGACGGTCACCAAGGAGTTTGTCCGTGCCTCGGTAAAGTCCCAGAACAGTCCCTGGCTGGATTATTCCATAGACTATGATCCTGCAGCCGACATAAACGGTATCCGTTGTCCGGCGCTGATCCTGAACGGAGACAGGGACGTCCAGGTGGAAGCTGCTGTGAATATTCCTTCTATAGAAAGCAACCTGCCCAGGACCCGTCGCGGGAAATACGTATCGAAATATACTGAGGTCAAGGTTTATCCCGGCCTGAACCATCTGTTCCAGCATTGTGTCACCGGACAACCGTTCGAATACAAGGACATCGAAGAGACCGTCTCCCCGGAAGTCCTGGAAGATATATCCCGATGGATTACCAAGCTGAAATGAAAATGATTACCGACAAGATAATAGAGACAGTCCGCGAGGCCGCCGGCCTGATGGTCCGCTCCGGATTCGAAGTGATGGAGAAAGGCTCATCAGCCAACCTCGTCACATCGTCAGACCTGGCCGTACAGCACTTCCTGGTCGGGCGCCTGGCCGAATTGATTCCCGGAAGCGGGTTCCTCTGTGAGGAGGAGGACCTTGATGACATCTCGCATGAATATATCTGGATCATAGATCCGATTGACGGTACAGCAAACTATGCAAGGTCCATGCAGGACTGCTGTATCAGCGTGGCGCTTGCCCGTAACGGAGAAGTCTGTGCCGGCGTAGTCTACAGTCCGTGGAGGGATGAGCTTTATCATGCAGAGAAGGGTTCAGGGGCCTTCTGCAACGGCCACCGTATCAAAGTTTCGGACCGCCCGTTCGAGGATGGCCTGTTCTGCACAGCAATGAGCACCTACCGCAAGGAATTCGCCAGGACATGCTCCGATATAATCTACGATGTGTACATGCGCAGCAATGATTTCAGGCGTTACGGATCGGCTGCCATCGAGCTCTGCCTCATGGCGGCCGGCTACGTGGAGTTGTATTTCGAGATGAGGCTCCAGCCCTGGGATTTTGCGGCGGGAGGACTGATCGTCAAGGAAGCGGGCGGAGTCGTGTGCGGATTCGGAGGTGAGAGGCTGGACCCTTTCAAGCCATCCATGGTCATTGGATCCAACAGGGAAGACAGCTGCAGGGAGTTGGTTTCCACCGTCGGCAGATACCTGTCAGAATTACCTTATTGAGATGGCTGCCAAAAAGATAGATGAGAACCTGACGCGGTATGTGGAAGACGAGGTGATTCCCCGTTACGCTTCATTCGACCTGGCACATCGGGAGGATCATGCCCGAAGCGTCATCTCTGCCGCACTGGAACTATCGGAGCATTATGATGTTGACGTGGATATGGTCTATGCCGCCGCTGCCTTCCACGACACCGGACTCGTCGAAGGCAGGGAGACACATCACCTGGCTTCCGGAAGGATTATAAGGAAAGATCCTTTCTTGGCCGGCTTTTTCTCTCCGGAACAGGTTGAGACCATCGCCCAGGCAGCTGAGGACCACAGGGCATCCAACGGGGTCGAACCAAGGAGCATATATGGCAGGATAATCGCCGAGGCTGACCGCGATATAATCCCCCTGAAAATACTCCGCCGTACGGTTCAGTTCGGTTTCGAGCATTATCCGGAATTGGACAGGGAGGGCCATTGGAGGCGTTTCCTCGACCATATGCACGAGAAATACGATTATGGCGGTTACCTAAAGCTGTTCATTCCCGAATCGCGCAATGCCGTCAGGCTGGAAGAACTTCGTACCATAATCAACGACCTTCCGAGGCTGAGGGAGACTTTCGAAAGGATATTCGATGAAGAAACGAATCAAATAAACCATAAGTCATGAGACATTTCAGTTCATTGTTTGCAGTCGCGGCGCTGTCAGCGCTCTGCTGCGCAATCGTCGCCTGCGGGCCGAAGAAAAAGACCCAGGAAGAAGTAGATGCAATTATCACCGAGATGGAATCTGCCATCAAGGAATTCGCTGACGAGACAAGGGCCTTCGAAAAGGCTTTCATGGACACAACCAAGCTCTCGATGGGGTTGGCAGACCACAGGATTATGGCCAATTCGGCGGAGGTCAATGCCAGGAAGGTGGATTACCTGTTGGGAATTATCGATGACAATGCCGATAATGCTGCCGGTGCGAAGGCCTTCGAGGCTGCCATCAACTATCTCGACAATGGACAGATCGAGAAACTGGCAGCCAAGGTTGACACATCCTTGATGAAGGACAGCGGCATCATAGCCACCGTCATTGCCCGGAACGAGGCCCTCGCTGCCACGGCAGAAGGGAAGATGTTCGCCGATTTCGAGGCAGCCCTAGCGGATGGAACCACGGCAAGGCTGTCTGATTATGTAGGGAAGGGGAAATACGTCATCCTTGATTTCTGGGCATCCTGGTGCCCCTGGTGCATAGGTGAAGTCCCGTTCCTGAAGGCAGTATATGAGAAGTACTGCGGTCCCCAGTTCGAAATCATCGGAATCGATGTGGCGGACAAGATGGACAAGGCCGCCAAGGCCATGGAAGAACACGGAATCACCTGGCCTCAGCTGTATTCCGAAGAGAGGCTCAACGGTACCTTCTACGGTTCCCGCGGAATTCCCCTGATCATCCTCATAGGCCCTGACGGAACGGTCCTGGGCCGTGACCTGAGGGCCGAAGAGATAGAAGCGGCAGTATCCAAATATGTCAAACCCGTAAGATAATGATTGATATGAAATATCCTGAATTATTCATTCTTTCCTCCGTCGTCCTCCTGGCAGTTTCCTGCCACGCACCTGTCAAGGAGAACGAGCGGGCTGCCAGGGCCCTTGCCATATTGCAGGACCCCGCTTCCAAGAAGGTTCTGGTCGCATCCCACAGAGGGGATTGGCGCAATTATCCGGAGAACTCGATCCCTGCCATCGAATCCGTGATCAAGATGGGTGTGGACATTATGGAGCTCGATGTCGCCATGACTTCGGACAGCGTACTCGTGCTCTGCCATGACGGAACAGTCAACCGTACCACCAACGGCAGGGGACCGGTATCCTCCTTCACGCTTGACTCGATCAAGACGTTGAAACTGAAGAGGGCGCACGGAGTGACCACGGATTCCCTTCGTATGCCGACCCTCGAGGAGGCCCTTACCGTATGCAAGGACAGGATCCTGGTCAATGTAGACCACGGCTGGTCATATTTCCCCCAGGTCCTCGAGGTCGCCCGCAAGGTCGGATGTGTCGAGCAGATCATCTTCAAGTCCGGAGGAACACGCCAGGCCTGCTCGGAAGCCATGGAACAGTGCAAGGAAGCCGGAATCGTTTACATGCCTATCGTGACGGTTGTAAGGGACGGTACTGCTCCCACCATCGACCCCTGGCTCGATGGCGGTGAGATGCCGGTGATGTTCGAAGTCTGTTTCACCCAGGATATCCCTGCCGTGGAATCATACACCAAGGCCCTTCAGGACGCAGGCTCGAAGATATGGATCAATTCTATCTGGGGATCCCTTTGCGGCTACAACGACGATGACAGGGCATTCCAGAGTCCGGAGGAAGCCGAGGCAGCCTATGGAAGGCTCCTCGACCTTGGTGCCAAGGTCTTCCAGAGCGACCGTCCGGATTACTTGATCAATTATTTGAAGAAGAAAGGATTACACGACTGATCATAACGACTTGGCAAGGGCATCCCAATGCTCCTGTGACATCCTGCCGGGAGTGAAGAGGCAGATGCCTGCTGCTCCGTTATCCAGCGAACCACGGACTGCTGTCTCCATCTCGGAAGGCAGCAGTCCCGAGTTTTCGGGATCGACCACCTTGTCCTTGTTCTGCCAGTCCGGGCAGATGAAAAGGCCGCTCATGACCGGTACTCCTTCGGGAGCGGAACCGACCTCCTCCTTGACTATGGTTGCTAGCCATTCAGGACCTTCCATATAGAAGTCGTTGTAGTTCATCGGGAAAAGCATGTCCACATTCCATTTGCTCCACTCCTGGCGGACCATCCAGTATGCGTGGGACATGGGGCCCGGGAATACGTCTGCGCTGACTTTCTTGCCCTTTGCGTGGACCGCATCGACTATCATGTTGACCAGTTCTGTTACCTTGTCGCAGCGGAACTGCGCCCACTCCTTGACCTTGGAAGGATCTTCAACCTCTCGGATATCGATTCCAGTCAGTTCCTTGAACTCCGCCACGCAGTCATTGCAGTAGCAGTAGTCCGCGGGAGCATATTCCTCGTCCATCACGAGTCCGTACTTGTCCCAGAGCCCGCGGGACAGGATGACGTCGGCGTAGCGGATATAGTCCAGTTGGACGTAGTCGACGTCCGGCAGCCCGGCTATCTCCGAATACATTCCGGTCAGGTACTCCCTGACATCCGGATCCGCCGGGTCAAGTGTCGTATAATAAGGAACATAAGGTGGATTCTCGTCGGAAGGCTGTCCAAGGCGGTTTACGGTATACCAGCCGTGCGGCTTGCCTCCGCGGGTCATGGCTCCTATCCAGGCGTGGTATTCAAGTCCTTCTGCATGGGCGCGTGCCGAGGCTTCGCGTATCACGTCGGGATCGTCACAACCCATGCATACTCCTACGACTCCGTTGGATTTCCAGAAACGGAATCTCTCCGAGAGTTCTTCCATGTCGGTTCGGGCGTTGATCCCTTCACAGACATAGACAGGGGCCTTGGCTTCCTTGCCGGAGCATGCGGCCAGGATTGCAATCGTAACTGCAACAAACAGGACTTTTATAGTTTTCATGAGATGTTGGATGATATTTTTCATAAAGATAGATTATTTTTTGAATTTTTCTTATCTTTGCATCCGCATTTGCGAAATCAGGGGCGTAGCTCAGTCGGTTCAGAGCGCTTCAGTCACATTGAAGAGGTCATCGGTTCGAGCCCGATCGTCCCTACCAGAGGAAATTTATCTGGATGTAGCGCAGTTGGTAGCGCACCTGGTTAGGGACCAGGAGGTCGCTGGTTCAAGTCCAGTCATCCAGACCAAGGGTATGGTCGAGGGAGTCCTTTCCGTCCATGCCCTTTAATTATCAAAGGTGAGTTGTCCGAGTGGTTGAAGGAGCCTGCCTCGAAAACAGGTGTACGGCAACGTACCGGGGGTTCGAATCCCTCACTCACCGCAACCCAAGCCGACGCTTCCGCGCCGGCTTTTTTGCGCTTCGTTCAGGATCAGGTGCTTCGCACCGATCCTTCCATCCCCCTGCACCCCCAGGGGACGGGGGAAAGGATTCCCCCGCACGGCTTCGCCGTCCCCCTTCTGTCGGTGCTTTGCACCTCCGAATCTAACCTCCTGGTGGTATACCCGAAATTCACCTGCCCGGGTAACCGGCCTTGAATAAGCTCCAGACGCTGGTCTGCCGGGCTGGCGAGGCCAAATTGGCTTGCCTGCCCAGCCAATGTGCCACAGAGGCAGTTCAATGGCATTCTACCCGGGCAGGCAAATTTCAGGTTGGTGTAAAACGCCGTAAGGAATTCTGAAAACCTCACGAATAATGGCAGAAAGTGAGTATCTTTATACATGATAACTGCTGCCAATCATGAAGAAGATATTACTACTTATTGCATCATTGTTATACGCTGTGGCATTGCTTGGCCAGTCGGATACGGCGGGTGTCAGGAAATATGTCGCCCTGAGCTTTGACGACGGCCCCAACACCACCACTACGATGCAGGCCCTCGACGTGATGGAGACCTATGGCGTTCCGGGATCATTCTTCGTGAACGGCTGCAATATCAATGAGGAGACTATACCAGTTCTGAGGCGCGCGAAGGCGCTGGGCTGTGACATCGAGAACCATTCCCAGAATCACAGGCATATGCTGGAACTAACTTCTGCAGAAATGCGTGACGAGATCGAGCGGACCTCCAGACTGATCGAGAATGCAGTCGGAGTCGCCCCAAGGTTCTTCCGTCCGCCATATATCGAGCATAATGATACGATGCACAACCTCACGGACCTTTGCTTCATCTATGGTTTCGACCTCAGCGACTGGAACAAGGAAGTTGCGACAGAACAGCGTATCGATGCGATTCTAACGGGCGTCTCGGACGGTGACATAATCCTTTTGCACGATTTCAAGGATAATGACCAGACAATCGAGACCCTTAAAGTCATCATTCCTGAGCTTCAGCGTCGTGGTTTCACATTCGTGACCGTCGCAGGCCTGTTCGCCCTGGGTGGTGGCATCCCGGCCCCACATAACGGTCAGATCTACTCTGAGGCATATTAAGCATCCTGTTCATCCATTTGTGAAGAATTGTTGGCAAAATCCCTCCGTTGATTTGTCAACATAACCATTTTTCCGTATCTTTAATGGAATTATAACCGCATTATGAAGCAATACATCTTGGCCCTTGACCAGGGCACCAGTTCATCCCGAGCCATAGTCTTTGACAAGGCCGGTACGATAAAGTCAGTTGCACAGAAGGAATTCACCCAGTATTTTCCCAGTCCGGGACTCGTCGAGCACGATCCCATGGAGATCTGGTCCTCCGAGCGCGAAGTGGCCGTCGAGGCTTTGAAGAAGATAGGGATAGGGGGAGAAGACCTGGCCGCCATAGGTATTACCAACCAGCGTGAGACCACCATCGTGTGGGACGCCGTCACCGGACTCCCGGTCCATAACGCCATAGTCTGGCAGGACCGCCGTACAGCGCCTTATTGCGATACCCTCAAGGCCAAAGGCCTGACCGATGTGATCAGGGCCAAGACCGGACTGATCATAGATGCATATTTCAGCGCCACCAAGGTTCGCTGGATCCTGGAGAACGTTCCGGGAGCCAGGGAAAGGGCCGAAAGGGGAGAACTCCGTTTCGGAACCGTAGATTCCTGGCTGGTCTGGAACCTGACCGGCGGCAGGACGCACGTGACGGATGTCACGAATGCCGCCAGGACGATGCTGTTCAATATCCACAGCCTGGATTGGGACAGCGAACTCCTCGAGTTGTTCGGTATTCCCGAGTCCATGCTGCCCAAGGTCTGTTCGAGCAGCGAGGTATATGACGATGCCGTGATCTTCGGCAGCCCCGTTCCGATCGGCGGAATCGCCGGGGACCAGCAGTCCGCCCTGTTCGGGCAGATGTGTACCGATCCGGGTGCCGTCAAGAACACTTATGGGACGGGATGTTTCCTGCTTATGAATACGGGAGAGTCTCCGGTAATGTCCCGTAACAACCTTCTCACGACCGTTGCCTGGAAGATTGGTAACGAAGTCAACTATGCCCTTGAAGGCAGCATATTCGTAGGCGGATCCGCCGTCCAGTGGCTTCGCGACGGCCTCGGGATTATCAAGTCGTCCTCCGAGATCGAGGCTCTCGCTTCGACGGTTCCTGACAGCGGCGGGGTATATTTCGTGCCTGCCCTGACAGGCCTTGGAGCCCCGTACTGGGATCCCAACGCAAAGGGTGGGATCATCGGAATAACCCGAGGTACCACTGCCGCACATATCGCCAGGGCGACCCTGGAGGGAATCGCATTCCAGACTATGGACATCGTAAAGGCCATGGAGAATGATGTAGGAGTCCCGATCGCCGAACTCAAGGTGGACGGAGGGGCCTCTGCAGACAACCTTATGATGCAGTTCCAGTCGGATATCCTTGACACCTGCGTCATCAGGCCCAGGGTGACCGAGACAACGGCATTGGGTGCCTGCTACCTGGCCGGTCTTGCAGTCGGATTCTGGAGCGGGCTGGACGAGATCAAGAGCCAGTGGCAGGTCGACAGGACCTTCACACCCCAGGCCTCCATCGAGGAAGTCGCCGAGAAGAAGACCGGCTGGAAGGATGCCGTCGAAAGATGTCTTTCAAGAAAATGATTCTAAAACTATAGCGATATGGAAATCTCTCTGTTTCAGAAATGTGTATTTGAATTCCTGGGCACGATGATCCTGATCCTGATGGGTGACGGGGTCTGCGCCAATGTCAGCTTGAACAAGTCAAAGGCCAAGGGTGCCGGCTGGATAGTCGTGACCATAGCCTGGGGTCTCGCGGTCATGATGGGAGTATTCGTCAGCGGTCCTTATTCAGGAGCGCACCTCAATCCTGCGGTCAGCGTGGGACTTGCCCTCGCCGGCAAGTTCGCCTGGTCCGCCGTCCTCCCGTATTGCGTCGCACAGATGCTGGGCGGCTTCTGCGGAGCGGTTCTGGTATACCTTTACTTCAAGGATCATTACGATGCTACATCGGATTCTCCCGAGGTTATCCTGTCTACGTTCTGCACCATCCCTGCAATTCCCAATAAATGGAGGAATTTCCTTTCAGAGACCATAGGAGCCTTTGTCCTGGTATTCATCATCCTCTGCTTCGCCACAACCGGTAATACCCCTGAGGTCGGTATGGGAAGCCTTGGTGCCATACCCGTAGCCTGCCTCATCGTGGCGATCGGAATGTCTCTCGGAGGAACCACAGGATATGCTATCAACCCTGCCAGGGATATCCCTCCCCGTTTCGCCCATATGATCCTTCCCATCAAGGGTAAGGGTGGAAGCGGCTGGAATTACAGCTGGGTTCCCCTTGTCGGCCCTATGGTCGGAGGAGCCATTGCGGCGGGACTGTTCCTGCTGGTTTTCTGATGCAGGAGGATTGACATGCCATCATATAATCCTAAATCCGAACACGCGGAGGAATTCATCTGCGACGAAGAAATCCGGGATACCCTCGAGTATTCCGGAAAGAACAAAGGAAACAGGTCCCTTATTGAAAGCATCTTGAACAAGGCTGCCTCGCTCAAAGGTCTTACCCACCGCGAGGCGGCCGTGCTTATGGATTGCGACATCCCGGAGCTGAACGAGAGGTTGTTCTCCCTGGCCCGGGAGATCAAGGAGGCCTTGTACGGCAACAGGATAGTCCTTTTCGCCCCCCTCTACCTGTCGAACTATTGCGTCAACGGCTGTGTCTACTGCCCTTACCACGGCAAGAACCGCGAGATACCGAGGAAGAAACTCTCCCAGGAAGAGATTGCGGCGGAAGTCCGTGCCCTGGAGGACATGGGGCACAAGAGACTTGCGGTTGAGGCGGGGGAGGACCCGGTCCACAACCCGATCGAGTATATCCTCGAGTCCATTAAGACCATCTACTCGACCAAGTCCGGCAACGGTTCGATCAGACGCCTGAACGTCAACATCGCCGCTACGACAGTGGAGAACTACCGCAGGCTCCATGAGGCCGGCATAGGTACTTATATCCTGTTCCAGGAAACCTATGACAGGAAGAATTACGAAGCCTTGCATCCCACAGGCCCGAAGAGCGACTATGCTTACCACACAGAAGCGATGGACCGGGCCCAGCTCGGAGGCTGCGACGACGTAGGATGCGGAGTCCTCTACGGACTGAATAACTACAGGTATGAACTGGTAGGCCAGCTTATGCACGCCGAGCATCTGGAAGCCCGGTTCGGAGTCGGTCCGCATACCATCAGCGTTCCAAGGCTATGCCCGGCGGAGGATATCAGCCTGGATGATTTCCCGAATGTACTTCCCGACGACATCTTCTGCAAGATCGTGGCGGTCATAAGGATAGCTGCACCCTACACGGGTATGATCATCTCTACCCGCGAGTCCCGCAGAGTCCGCGAACGAGTGCTCGACCTCGGAATTTCACAGATAAGCGGAGGGTCACGCACTTCAGTCGGAGGTTATACTACGCCGGAACGCCATGACGAAACCGCTCAGTTCGACGTCCATGACATGCGTACCCTGGACGAAGTGATCAACTGGCTGATCGGAATGGATTATATCCCTTCATTCTGTACTGCTTGCTACCGCGCCGGAAGGACGGGCGACCGTTTCATGTCATTGGTCAAGGCAGGTAAGATCCACCATTGCTGCACTCCCAACGCCCTTATGACGCTTGAGGAATATCTTATCGACTATGCTTCCGAGGATACCCGAAACCGAGGACGGAAGCTTATCCACAGGGAGATGGAAAAGGTTCCGGAGCCGGTAAGGTCCAGAGCGCTCAAGTATCTCGAGGAAATCAGGCAGGGAGGCAGGGATTTCAGGTTCTGACAATGAAAAACAATACACCATCTTCTGAAAGGCTCCACATCGCCTTCGTAGGCCGTCGTAATGCAGGCAAGTCATCGCTCGTAAACATGCTGGCCGGGCAGGCCGTGTCCATAGTTTCAGATATTCCGGGAACCACTACGGATCCTGTACGGAAAGCCCTGGAAATCCCGGGATTGGGGCCGTGTGTCCTGCTTGATACGGCGGGCCTGGACGACGATGGGGCGCTCGGATCGTTGAGGTCATCCGCTGCCAACCGTTTGATCCCGGTTTCGGATGTGGTGGTCCTTGTAGTGGATGGAAGCGTGGAGGATGGCCTGGACCTGGAAAAAGACGTGATAGCACGTCTGAAAGGTGCCGGGACCCCGTTCGTGGTCGCCTTGAACAAGACAGATAAGGGTGTCGCCGCAAAGAACGTCGTTACCGGTGTCCGGACCGTGCCGGTCAGCGCCCTGGATGGCACCGGGAAGGACGGATTGGTCAAGGCTATCCTGGACAAGGTGCCGCAGGATTTCGGCAGCCGTTCATTGCTCGGAGGTATGGTATCACCCGGAGACCGGGTCATCCTTGTGATGCCGCAGGACTCGGAGGCCCCCAGGGGCCGCTTGATCATGCCTCAGGCGATGGCGATAAGGGAGCTGCTGGACGGCGGATGCATTTCACTGAGCTGCACTCCGGATTCTCTGAAACAGGCTCTTGAGAGTTTCAGGGAGGCTCCTGAACTCATAATAGCAGATTCTTCCGTATTCAAGGCGGTCGCCCCCCTCGTGCCGGAAGGGACGAAACTGACCTCGTTCTCCATCCTGATGGCGGCTTACAAGGGCGACCTTGATTATTTCGTGAAAAGTGCCTCTGCAATCGGCGCCCTCTCTCCCGGGGACAGGGTTCTGATAGCGGAATCGTGTTCCCATATTCCGGACGGAGAGGACATAGGCAGGGTGAAGATACCTTCGATGCTGAGGCCCGGACTCAATATCGAGATCGTTTCAGGCCATGATTTCCCTGAAGACCTGACGCCATATTCGCTCATCATACATTGTGGAGGCTGCGTATTCTCCCGCAGGCACCTGATGTCAAGGGTGGAAAAAGCAAAACACCAGGGCGTTCCCATGACAAACTATGGGGTAGCCCTGGCGTATTTGACAGGAATCCTCGGGAAGGTCAGCCTTCCCGGATAATCATCGATTTCATCGCATAGGGAACTGCTCTTCAGCCTTCAATGGCTTTTTCCAAGCCTTGACGGTCTTCCCTTCAAGTGTCTTGATGTCGGCGACCTGCTGTACACGGATGTCGACTTTGGGAATATTCACGATGTCGATGGTCTTTACATCAATTTCGGAAGAAGTGGCGGCTGAAGGATCGTTCTTGAGAAGGATCACCGCATACCTGCCACCCTTGCCCTTGAGGGAATTGTCAGTCTTTACCGAAGGCGCGTCCTCTTTCGAGAAAGGATTGACGTCTGAAACAAATACCGTGGCCACTTCCTGCCCCCTGATCGTATAAGTACCTTTATCCACTGATTTCTTGTCGATCGCAGCCTTGTATTTGACGATCATGCCCTTAGGCTTGCCTTCCAGGGATACGAGCGCCGAAACCCTTTCGGGGCCTGCAGAACCGCAGGAAACGAGAATGGGAATTAACAAAACTCCCGTCAGGAATGCAAAAAGTGTCTTTTTCATATTGAATATCTGTTAGTCGTTGAATTCTTCCAGGACCTTCCTTATGTTCTGCGGCTCCATCTTCCCGTAGACTTTGTCACCGACCAGCATCACTGGTGCGAGACCGCATGCCCCGACGCATCGGAGACAGTCGAGGGAGAATTTGCCGTCAGGTGTCGTCTCTCCAACATCTATGCCGAGAACTCTCTTCAGTTCCTCGAGAAGTTTGTCGGAACCGCGGACATAGCAGGCGGTACCCAGGCAGACCGAAATCGGATGACGTCCCTTGGGGGTCATCGTGAAGAACGAATAGAAGGTCACGACTCCGTAAACCTGCGAGGCGGGGATCCCCAGCTTCCTGGCAATGATCCTCTGCATCTCTTCAGGAAGATAACCGTGTAAACCCTGGCATTCATGCAGGATATTGATCAGTTCACCCGGTTTGTTGCCGTGTTTCGCGCAGATTTCCTCAACCTGCTTGACAGCTTCGCATGATAATTTTATTTCTGCCATAATCAATTCGTTTAACCAGGTTACTTAATGGATTTATCAATATAATGTGTGTGCAGAAGTTCCTCTGATTTCACGCTCAGTGGTGCACCGAGGAATTCCTTGTAGAGCTTCTGGATGTCGGGATTCTCGTGGCTCTTGCGGATGGGCTTGGAAGCGTCCTCTGCGTAGAGGGCCTTCTGCCTTGCCTGCAGGATTTCGATGTGGCCGTGATGATAGGGCTGGCCACCTCCGCCGATGCAGCCTCCGGGGCATGCCATGACTTCCACCACGTGGTAGTCGAGTTCGCCGGCGCGAAGCTTGTCCATGATCTTTCGGGCATTGCCGAGGGTATGGGCGATACAGACCTTGAGGGGGAATCCGTCCAGGTCGACGGTTGCCTCCCTGATGCCTTCCAGGCCGCGGACTTCGGTGAATTCCATCTTTGGAAGGGTCTTCCCCGTGTAGACTTCATAAACGGTACGGAGAGCGGCCTCAAGGACGCCTCCTGTGGTTCCGAATATGACGCTGGCACCGGTGGATTCGCCGAGAGGGCTGTCGAAATCTCCGTCAGGAAGGTCAGCGAAGCCGATGTTAGCCCTCTTCAATATCCTTGCGAGTTCCCTTGTCGAGATGGAGTAGTCGACATCGGGCATGCCGTCATGCTTGAGTTCCTCACGGGTGACCTCGTATTTCTTGGCGAGGCAGGGCATGATGGAGACTACGACCAGTTTCTCTTTCGGGATGCCCATCTTTTCGGCCCAGTAGGTCTTGGCGATGGGACCGAACATCTGCTGGGGAGAACGCGCGGATGACGGGTACTCCAGAAGGTCGGGATATTCGTGCTCATAGAAGTTGACCCAGGCAGGGCAGCAGGAAGTCATGATAGGAAGCTTGACATCCTTGTCTCCGGCGAGGAATTTCTTCAGGCGCTCGAGTATTTCGGCTCCTTCCTCCATTATCGTCAGGTCGGCGGCGAAATCCGTGTCGAAAACGTAGTCGAAGCCGAGTTCCCTGAGAGCTGTGGCGAGCTTGCCGGTCACAAGGGTGCCGGGTGCCATTCCGAACTCTTCGCCGAGGGCGGCCCTGACCGCCGGAGCCGGCTGGGCGACCACGATCTTGTCGGGATCGCAGAGGTCGTTCATCAGCTGGTCGGTGTTGTCGTGCTCAGTCAATGCTCCGGTAGGGCAGACCGCTACGCACTGTCCGCAGTAGGTGCAGTTGGTATCCTTGACCATCTTGTCGAAGGTGGGAGCGATGGTGGTGTTGAAGCCGCGGCGGACAGCGCCGAGGGCTCCTACCGTCTGGACATTGTTGCATACGCTTTCGCAGCGGCGGCAGTATATGCACTTGTCCATGTTCCTCATTATCGAAGGGGTCAGCTCTTTCTTCCTCTGGGACATCTCTCCGCCCGCGAAAGGCATCTCGGTGATGTTCAGCCGGGTGATGAGTCTCTGAAGTTCGCACTCACCGCACTTGGGACAGGTGAGGCAGTCGTTCGGATGGTCGGAGAGGATCAGTTCGGCGATGGTCTTCCTTGCCTTGATGACCCTCATGGAATTGGTGCGTACGACCATGTCCGGCATGCACTTGGTGGCGCAGGCGGGAGCGAGGTTCCTACGGCCCTGGATCTCTACTACGCAGAGGCGGCAGGAAGCCGGCCTGTTCTGTACGCAGGTACCCTTGAGGTCGAGATGGCACAGGGTAGGGATATCTATTCCTATTGATGCCGCAGCTTCGAGGATCATCGTCCCCTTGGGTACGGACACCTGATGGTTGTCTATGGTAAGATTGATGTTTTCCATGGCTGTCTGCTGTTAGAATACCGAAATGGCGCCGAAATGGCAGCGTGACATGCACATTCCGCAGCGAATGCAGAGGTAAGGGTTGATGACATGCGGCTTGCGGACATCTCCCATGATTGCCGAAGCGGGGCAGTCCTTGGCGCAGATCCCGCAACCGCGGCAAACCTCGGGATTGATGGTATATGTCAACAGGGCCTTGCACTTCTTTGCACGGCACTTGTGCTTCTTGACATGCTCGACATATTCGTCGTAGAAGTTGTTGAGCGTGGAGAGCACAGGGTTCGGGGAAGTCTGGCCAAGGCCGCAGAGGGCTGTGTCCTTGATGACCTCGGCAAGCTCCTTGAGCCTGTCGAGATCCTTCATTTCGCCCTTCCCTTCGGTTATCCTGGTCAGTATCTCGAGCATCCTCTTGTTGCCTATGCGGCAGGGGGTGCATTTTCCGCAGGATTCCGCGACTATGAATTCGAGATAGAACTTGGCGATTGACACCATGCAGTCGTCCTCGTCCATGACGATCATTCCGCCGGAACCCATCATGGAACCGGCTGCAGTCAGGCTTTCGTAGTCGATGGGAATATCCAGATGCTTCTCGGTGAGGCAGCCTCCTGAAGGTCCTCCCGTCTGTACGGCCTTGAATTTCTTCCCGTTCTTCACACCGCCTCCGATGTCGTAGATGATTTCGCGGAGCGTGGTACCCATGGGCACTTCGATAAGACCGACGTTATTGATCTTCCCGGCAAGTGCGAACACTTTCGTACCCTTGGATTTCTCGGTACCTATGGAAGAGAACCACTCCGGTCCCTTGGTGAGTATCACGGGAACGTTGGCAAGGGTTTCGACATTGTTGACATTGGTAGGCTTGCCGAGGTAGCCGGATTCGGCAGGGAAGGGCGGTTTGAGGGTAGGCTCTCCGCGTCTTCCTTCCATGGAATGGATGAGGGCGGTTTCCTCTCCGCAGACGAATGCGCCTGCACCGTAGCGGATGTCGATGTCGAAGTCGAAACCGGATCCAAGGATGTCCTTCCCGAGGAAACCGTATTCACGGGCCTGTGAAATGGCTATCTTGAGCCTGTTGACGGCGAGGGGATATTCAGCCCTTATATAGATGAGTCCGTTGCTGGAGCCGATGCAGTAACCGCAGATGATCATCGCCTCGATGATGGAATTCGGGTCTCCTTCCATGATCGAGCGGTCCATGAATGCTCCGGGGTCACCTTCATCTGCATTGCAGACCACATACTTGGCGTCAGCTTCGTAGGCACGGCAGAATTCCCATTTCTTTCCGGTGGGGAAGCCTGCACCTCCGCGTCCGCGAAGACCTGAAGCCTTTATCTTCTCGATTACCTGCTCGGGCGTGAGATTGTGGAGGCAATCGGCTAGGGCACGGTATCCGTCCCTGGCAATATATTCTTCTATGTTCTCGGGATCGATGAAACCGCAGTTGCGCAGTGCGATCCTGACCTGCTTGCCATAGAAGTTCATGTGTTTGGAGTCGCTGATGTGCTTCTTCGTCTCCGGGTCCATGTAAAGCAGCCTTTCGACTTTCCTTCCGGCAATAAGGTGCTCGGTGACGATTTCTTCGGCGTCGGCGGGTTTCACCTGGGTGTAGAATGTGTTGTCGGGGATGACCTTGACGATGGGACCCTTTTCGCAGAATCCGAAGCAGCCGGTGGTGATGACATCGACCTTGTCTTCGATGCCGTGCATTTTGATGGATGCTTTCAGATTTTCTGCGATCAAGGCACTCTCGGATGCCTTGCAACCGGTGCCGCCACAACAGAGGACCTGCAGATGTTCGGTTCCCTTCTCAAGACCGCAACTCTCCTCAGAAGTCTGTGAGTTGCTTTGTTCCCTGATAGATAGCACATGCTCCGCCTTTTGTTTGATGGCCTCAAGGTCATCCACGGATAGTGTTCTCATTGAGATAGTGTTATGGTTTTGTTATCAATATGTGTTTTTGTGGAGCATAGGAGGATCGAACTCCTGACCTCCAGATTGCGAACCTGGCGCTCTACCAGCTGAGCTAATACCCCAAAGGCCTGCAAATATAACACTTTTAACCGAAGTATACCAAAAAAAAGCTCTAAAAACGCCCGGACTTGTAATCACTGTACATAATGTAGTCGGAAGTGTGCTCCATCCCGTATACGCTTTCCCGCAGCCACTTCCCGAAATCATCCGGATCGGGATGGCGGAGCTGTTCCTCAACCGTCAGGATATCACCTATTCCGACCCTGATCCTCCTGCCCTTCTTGTTGATCACTTCATGAGGGAGCCGGAGAAGGCGTATCTTCCAGTCTATCAGGCCGAGGAAATAGAACCATCTGGAATTGCGGTCGAAGAAACGGACAGGGACGATGGGGACCTTGGCCTTCTGGATGAGCCGGAGCACGGACTCCTGCCATTCACGGTCCCTTACCGTAAAATCCTTCAGCCTGAGGTCGGACACCGCACCGGAGGGGAAGAAGCCGACAGGGTGCCCATCTTTCAGGTTCTTGAACACCTGCTTCACCGCACGGATATTCTTTCCTGTAACCTCGTTCTGCAGGTCATTCTTCGGATTCACGGCGATCCAGGTCGGCCGGAGCGATTCGATCATGTCCAGGAATTCATTGACCATCACCTTGAAATCAGGACGCAGGTGTCCGATCAGGTCTACGAGGATGATCCCGTCCATGCTACCGTATGGATGGTTGCTCACGGTGATGAATGCTCCTTCCGGAAGATTCCGCAGCTTATCCGAGCCACCGAGCTTGTAGTCTATGCCCAACTCCTCAAGGAGGGCTCCGGCAAAGTCGGGCCCCTTCCTGTCAGAGATCCTGTCATTGAGATCGGATAGGGTCTTTATCCCGAGGATCCTTCTCAGGAATTCACCGAAAGCGTTACCGGCCTTTCCCCTGAAAACAGGGGCAAGTCTTTCCAATTCGCTGACGGGAAGCAGTGGCATGTCTACTCCTTGGACTTCGGAAGGGGATCCATTATCGAATAGCCCTTGGCATCCGAAATGACAGCAGAAATGTAGATGGTGGTGAGGACTGCAAGGATAACAAGTCCTGCGATGTCAAGGCTGGCGAGCCTTATCTTCCTTCCAAACAGTTCCAGTGTCGTGCAGAATTCCCTGATGGGAGCGATATAGATGATAGCCAGGATGAGCAGGCAGGCGATTACCCTGAATTCAGTAGGTCCCATCTTGCCGTAGGTCAGCTTGAACTCGCTCTTGAGGTGGGCGTTGATGCTGACGTTCAGGGTGAGGCAGAGATATAGGATGAATATCATGAGGGCGATGTCCAGCCTCATAAGATATGAGAGCCCGATGCCGATGAACATCAAGGCTTCGTTGATGATGTCGACGGTGTGGTCGAGATAGTACCCGTAGATGGGCCTCTGTGTGTTGCGTACCCTGGCAAGAGTCCCGTCAAGGGAATCTCCGTACCAGTTGACTATGAATCCTGCGATACTGAGCCAAAGCCAGTTGATGTTGGAGTTGGAGAGAAGGAAACCGGCTGCGATCATCACGGAACCGAAGATTCCTATGATGGTCAGGGTGTCGGAAACGATCCAGCGTGGCATCCTTTCAGCCATCCATACAAGTGCTTTCTTTTCAAGTCCGTTCAGTATCGAAGTCTGGATTCTGACTGCTTTCTTGTCTACCATGATTGGGCAGTTTATGGGTTATTAGAGGTGCTTGACGTAAATCCTCGCCCTCTTATGGAGATGGTGTTCAAACCGTCCCCAGAGGTTCTGGACATTGTGGTTGTCCTCCAGTTCGCGGGTGCTCTCGACGTACTTGATCCCGTTCCTGTGCATTCCCTCGCCGATCCTGGAGATGATCATTGCGTTCACGCCCTTGTCCTGGTATTCCTCAAGAATAGCGATGAGCAGGGCGTCTATGGTGTCGTTTTTCTTCAGTGCTCTGAGTATGTGTATGAAACCGAAGGGGAACATGTGACCCTTCGCCTTCTGAAGCGCCAGTGAGAGAGAAGGCAGGGTGACTCCGAAACCGATGACCTTGTCATCCTTGTCCAGGATAACTGACACATAGTCAAGGTTGAGGTTGGGGAGGAACTGGTCCTTGAGATCCTCGCACTGGGCAGGGGAGAGTTCGGAGAATCCGTGCAGGTTCGCATAACAGGAATTCATGACCTCGAATATCCCGTCGGCATATTTCCTGACCAGTTCTTTCTTGGAAGAGAATTCGGCCTGCTTCAGGTTATACCGGTCAGCTACCATCTCCGCGAACCGTACGTACCTGTCGATGTTGTCCGGGACCGTGATCCTGTATTCTACGAAATCAGTCTCCTTGGCATAGCCTTCATTGAGGATAAGCGGCTCATAGTAAGGATAATTGTACTTTCCGTATGCCGTAGGGACCTGGTCGAAACCCTCCACCAGCACCCCGGAAATGTCGAATTCGAGGAACCCCACAGGGCCTTCGACCACATCCATGCCCTTCGACCTGGCATATTCCTCCACCTTGGCGAGGAGAGCGCTTACGACTTCCTGCGACTCGATGAAATCAATCCATCCGAAACGGCAGATCCTGCTGCCTACTTTCTGGTTGTACTTGTGATTTATGATTCCAGCAATCCTGCCGACTACCTTCCCGTTATCGTCAAGGGCTAGCCAGTACTTGCCTTCGCAGACCTCGAACGCCCTGTTTTTTTCCGGCGTGAGGGTGTCGATTTCCATAGATTCTATCTGGGGAACATAATACCGGTTGCCGGCATACAGTTCATTCGGGAAACGTACAAAACTCTTAAGTCCTTTCTTGTCAGTTACTTCCTTAATGGATATCGGCATACTTCTTCAGTTTATATCACGCTAATATACGAAAAATATCTTAAGTCATAACGGTTGATAACTATGTTGGTAACCTCTTTTGGGAACACTGGCGGCGATAGGTCTTTTTGTTTAAATTTGTATCCCGGTTAGGACTAATCGGATTTACCAATGAAACATAATCTGGATGATGCGGTCCTCATGAAGACCGGGCATCAAAGTGTCTACAAGCTGCGGCAGCAAGGACTCAGGAATGAGTACCTTATAGTCAGCGGCGACGGTACCCGCAGGCTTATGGCCTCTCCGGAGGTCGTAGGGTTCGGATCCTATCAAAGCATGGTTCCCGCTACGATGCGCGGAATGCAGTATCTGGTGGACAACGGAGTGGGCGGAGACGTGAATATCCTCACGATCCTCCGCGGCGGATTGAACTATCCCATCGAAGAATGTGCATTCAGGGCTGGCCTGAGGGTAACCAACATGGATTTCCTATCCTGTGAGAGGATTATCGAGGACGACGTGATCAAGGGCCTGGATGTCCGTTACCAGAAAGTACGTACCTGCAAGGACTGCGTCCTGATGGTGGGCGACATCATCGCGTCGGGTGCTACCCTGAGGATGTGCATGGAGCACGTGATTGAATGGTTCCGCTCCCACGGCGGCAGTTTCAGGAAGATCGTTTTCTTCACCATCGGAGGCTCGAATGCCATCGACCTGATGGAGGACCTGACTGACAAGATCCTCAGTTTCTCTCCCGGCTTCGAAGGCTTCTCCTGCTTCTTTTACGAGGGGATATTCAATGTCTATCAGGATCCTGGGGTACTGGGTTTCCAGGTCGCGGACATCGACTTCTACTGGGGAGACGGGATTGTCAGCCCCGAGTTCCGGGAATATGTGGTCGCGCATTCATATTCATTGTACGAGAAGTGCATAATCTATGACGGCGGTGCAAGGAGGTACGAGATTCCAGACCATTACCACGAGGTGATCGAATATTGGGACAGGGTGCTTGAGGCCTCATCGAAAGTGGACATTATGGACCTGACCCAGGAGCGTTTGGGATACCAGGCTCCCATTTCATACGAAGATTGGCTCAGGGTCACGCATTTCACAGAACTGGGTGACCAAAGCGTCCTTTACAGCGACGAAAGGGTGTTCCTGGCAAAGGCCAAGGCACTGACTCTCAAGGAAGTCGCGACAACAAGGCTTGAACAAATCAAACAAACTCTAAAGGGATATGAGTAAACAAAACCAAAAGGTCGACATCGACTACACTAACAGTCGCGTCGATGCGTCGGGTCGCAAGAGCACCCTCAGCATGTTCATGGTGATGCTTGGCTTCACCTTCTTCTCCGCCTCCATGTGGGCAGGACAGAACCTTGCCGCCGGATTGGATTTTTCCGGTTTTATCTGGGCACTCCTCCTTGGAGGTCTCATCCTCGGAGCCTATACCGGGACTCTTGGATGGATCGGCGCAGAAAGCGGCCTTACACTCGATATGCTTGCCCGCCGGAGCTTCGGTGAGAAGGGCAGCTACCTTCCCAGTGCGATGATCTCATTCACGCAGATCGGTTGGTTCGGTGTCGGTCTTGCGATGTTCGCCATCCCCGTGGCAAAGGAAATCATGGGTCTTGAGGTTACCCCCGACAGCATGCCCTGGCAGGGATATCTCCTGGTCCTGATCGCAGGTATCCTGATGACTGCCAGTGCTTACTATGGCATCAAGAGCCTCACGATCATCAGCTACATCGCCGTTCCGCTTGTCGCCATCCTCGGTACCGTGGCCATGATCCTCGCGGTCAGCAGGGGAGACGCAGGTCTCGTGGAGCAGTTCGCCAAGGGAACCAAGGACCTCGGCATAATCGCCGGTGCGGGACTTGTCATCGGTAGTTTCGTGTCTGGAGGTACGGCAACGCCTAACTTCGCCAGGTTTGCCAAGACCCCTAAGATCGGCCTTATCGTGACCGTGGTCGCCTTCTTTATAGGCAACTCCCTGATGTTCTTCTTCGGCGCCGTATCCAGCATCTATGTCGGCGGTAACGACATCTTCGAGGTCATGCTCAACCTCAACCTGTTCTACATTGCCATCCTGGTCCTCGGCCTGAATATCTGGACAACCAATGACAATGCCCTCTACACCTCAGGCCTCGGTCTGTCGAATATATTCGGCCTTTCCAAGAAGACCATGGTCCTTCTCGGAGGTCTGATCGGCACCCTTGCGGCAGTGTGGCTTTACTGGAATTTCTGCGACTGGCTCAATGTGCTCAACTGCACCCTTCCTCCTGTCGGTATAATCCTGATCTGCAGCTACTTCTCCCACAGGAAGGAGTATATGGACGACAATGTGCCGAAGCGTCAGGTCAACTGGGCTGCTGTCCTCGGAGTAATCCTCGGCGCCGTAGTCGCCAACCTTGTGAAGTGGGGAATCCCTTCAATCAACGGTATGGCAGTCGCAGCCTGCTGCTACTTCATCGGTCAGGCCATAGAGAAGAAATAGAGCGTACATAACCTCTTGCGTAAAATGCATAGATGAATTTTTGTCTATGCATTTTTTCTGTTTTTATTATATTTGTTTACTATGTCAAAGTCCGATGTCGAGAAGTTCCTGGTGGAACATGGAGTCAAGGTTACCGCAAACCGCTTGCTGGTGGCCGAGGCGCTTGACGATGCGGGCAGGCCGCTGAGCCTGATGGAACTGGAGGACAGCATAGGGTCGATCGACAAGTCCGGTATATTCCGCTGCCTGAACACATTCAAGGAGCATCATCTCGTCCATTCCATCGAAGACATGGAAGGAATCCGGTACGAATTGTGTCTCAGCCACGACCCTGATCACGATGAAGACACCCACGTACATTTCTATTGCGAGAGATGCCACAGGACCTTCTGCCTTGACGACATCCATATACCACCCGTGGTCCTGCCCAAGGGCTACGATTCCCGGACCAGCAATTATCTCGTGAAGGGAATCTGTCCGGAATGCTCGGGTCACCACCGGGTATGATTTTCAGGAATAATCGTATATTGCAGGTAATTAACGTATTGATATGAAAAAGTTAGTTGTAGCTATCGTCGCTGCCATCCTTACCTTCGGAGCATGCGCCCAGGACAAGGTCAATCTTCCCGCTCCCCGCAAGGATGCCGGAATGACCCTTTACCAGGCCCTTCAGCAGAGGGCTTCCGTCAGGGATTTCAAGACGGATCCCGTTCCTGACCAGACCCTTTCCGACCTGCTGTGGGCAGCCCGCGGAATTAACCGCGAGGATGGCAGGCTCACCGCTCCTACGGCAATGAACACCCAGGAGATCCGAGTCTATGTATGCCGTAACGACGGAGCCTATGAGTATATCGCCAAGGACAACTGCCTGGTCAAACTGAGTGACAAGGACCTTCGCAAGGATGTCGCCGCCGGACAGGGTAATATCGGAGACGCCCCTATGTTCCTTCTCCTCGTCGCGGATCTCAACAAGTACAACCGCCCGGGACCCAGGACCGCTACTTTCGGGGCTGTGGATTGCGGCTACGTTTCACAGAACATCTGCCTGGCCTGTGAGGCTTTGGGGCTTTCCACCGTACCCCGTGCTATGATGGACCAGGAAACACTTAAAAAGGAGCTCGGCCTTGGAGAAGGCATGGAACTCCTTATCAACCATCCTGTAGGGTACAGGAAGTAAACGGCGCTTATCGTAATCAGGCTTTCAGCGCCCTGGTGGAATTAAGTACCGCCAGGACGAGTACGCCTACGTCAGCCAGAACCGCCATCCACATCGTGGCAACTCCCGGAATTGCCAGCAGCAGCACCAGGACCTTGATGAATATAGAGAAGAAGGTGTTCTGGCGGGCGATTCCGAGCGTCTTGCGTGCTATTTTCACCCCATCAGCTAGCTTTGAAGGCTTGTCGTCCATAAGGACTACGTCGGCAGCTTCGATCGCCGCATCAGATCCCAGGGCCCCCATCGCTATTCCGACATCCGCCCTGGCCAGGACCGGGGCATCGTTGATTCCGTCTCCTACGAAGGCAAGCTTCTTCCCCTGGCCGACACCGGCCAGCAGTTCCTGTACGGCGTTCACCTTGTCTTCCGGCAGAAGGCCGGCGAGATAATCATCGACTCCTGCTGCTGAAGCCACTTCCGCGGCCACTTCTTCCTTGTCTCCGGTAAGCATCACCGTCCTAGTGACTCCCAATTCCTTCAGGGATGCGACGGCTCCTGCAGCATCTTCCTTTATCCTGTCGGACACTACTATATGACCGGCGTATACTCCGTCCACGCATACGTGGACTATCGTCCCAGTCCTCTCGCATGGCTTCCACTCCACTCCTGCGGCCTCCATCATCGATGCATTCCCTACCATGACTTCCTGACCGTTGACCATCGCCTTGACTCCGTGACCGGCGACTTCCTCCATCCCTTCGATGATGCAGTCGTCATTATCTTCAGGATAGGCATTCCGCAGGGAAGCGGCTATCGGGTGAGTGGAGTACCGCTCCACGTGGGCGGCGAGATGCAGCAGTTCCTTCCCGGACAGTTTTTCCGGATGTACCGCGGTCACCTCGAACACTCCTTCCGTCAATGTGCCCGTCTTGTCGAATACCACGGTATCCAGTTTTGCAAGGGCTTCAAGGTAATTCGATCCTTTGACAAGGATGCCCTTCCTGGAAGCTCCGCCTATGCCACCGAAGAATGCCAGCGGAATCGAGACAACCAGGGCGCACGGGCAGGAAACGATCAGGAAGGTGAGCGCGCGGTAGAGCCATTTCGCGATATTGCCGGAGAAATCTCCCGACAACAGCGGAGGAAGGATGGCCAGCAGTACAGCCGCGGCCACTACGATCGGGGTGTATACCTTGGCGAACCGTGTGATGAAACTTTCGCTGCCGGATTTGTTGGCGGAGGCGTTTTCGACCAGGTCTATTATCTTCGAAGCCGTCGATTCCCCGAACGACTTGGTGACCCTGGCGCGGATGACTCCGCTCAGGTTCACGCATCCGGAAAGCATTTCGTCCCCGGGACCTATACCGCGCGGCACACTTTCGCCGGTAAGGGCTACGGTATCCAGGCTTGAGCTTCCCTCGATGACGATTCCGTCCATCGGGACCTTCTCTCCAGGCTTTACGACTATTGTTTCTCCTATCGCGACCTCGGCGGGGAAGACCGTTGTTACCGTTCCGTCCCTCTCGACGTTGGCGGTGTCAGGCCTGATGTCCATCAGGGCGGAAATGGAATCCCTGCTCCTGCCTTCAGCCATCTCTTCGAAGAATTCGCCGACCTGGAAGAAAAGCATCACGAACACTGCCTCCGGGAACTGGCTCTCTGCTCCCGGAAGGAAGCCTATGCACAGGGCACCGAGGGTCGCGATGCCCATCAGGAAGTCCTCGTCCAGCAGTTCGCCATGGAAAAGCTTTTCCGCCGCCTCAGAAAGGGTTTCCCAGCCTACTATGAGATATGGCACCAGGAATATCAGCAGTTCCTGCCACAGTTTCAGGTTGCAAACCTTGCTCACGACGATCGCCGCCACAAGCAGAACCGCACTTGCGACGATCTTGATCAATCTTTCCTTATTCTCCTTTTCCATTTGAATAACTATTACCTTTAGCCGATGAAAGACATTTCATCCCTGAACCGTCGCTTCGCGACCCCACCGCTCGCTTCACTTCGTTCCGCTCCGGTCCCCCCTCTTAACGTGCCGAGGGTGGCAGTGGTTCTGGGACGAAATGTCTTTCACTTCCAGTGGCAAAGGTCGGGAGAAAAAGATGCAACCGGGTTGCAAAGTGAATTATTTGCTATCTTTGGAATATGAAAGGAGACGTAAAGGTAGTTCTGATTACAGGAGGCAGCAGCGGAATTGGCGGTGCTGCAGCCAGGTTGATGTGCGACGCAGGAATGACCGTCTATGCAGCTTCGAGGAGCGGTAAGGCCCCGGAAGGATATTCCGAAGGTAAGCATATGCACCCGGTGGTCATGGATGTCAATGATGCCACCGCCGTTGCAACCGTCGTGGACCGTATCATTTCCGAACAAGGCAGGCTGGATGCCGTTGTTTGTAATGCCGGCAACGGAATAGCCGGACCTGTGGAAGAGACTTCCATCGAGGAGGTTGAAGCCCAGTTCAGGACCACTTTCTACGGAGTGGTGAAGACTATCGATGCATGCCTTCCCATATTCAGGAAGCAAGGCCATGGCCGGGTGGTGACGGTGTCTTCCGTGGCCGCCGTTGCCCCTCTTCCTTACCAGGGATTCTATTCAGCGGTCAAGGCCGGTATCCTGAATCTTACCAAGGCCCTTGCCATCGAGACTAAGGATTTCGGTATCCAATGCTGTTCGGTCATGCCGGGAGACGTGAAGACTGGCTTTACGGCAGCCAGGAAAGTTGCCGTCAAGGCTCAGGATGCTGATTCCCCGTATTTCTTGAAGACCTTGAAAGGTCTGGAGGCAATGACGAAGGATGAGGTAAACGGGATGAAGCCGGAAGTCATCGGCCGTGCCATCGTCAGGCAGCTCCGCCGCAGGAGGATGAAACCTGAAGTAACCCCGACTTTCATATACAGCCTCCTTGTCTGGGCGATAAGGCGGTTCCCCCAGTCATTCGTCCTCCGGATAATAGGGAAGATGTATTCCTAGCACCAAAAATCGGTTCTGGGATTAAACCCCGGGCGGGTAATCCTGTCTAAAAATGCAGATAAACATTTAACAATAAACAGGATATCATGAAAAAGACTTTATTGGTAATTACCGCTGCGCTGCTCCTTTGTGTCAGCGCTTTCGCCCAGTGGGAGAACCGTGGGCAGGGTTTCCAGAGGCCCGATGAGGCCACCCTTATCAAGATGCGTACGGATTGGATGGTTCGGGAACTTGGCCTCAATGAGACCCAGGCTGAGAAGCTTCTCGAATTGAACCAGAAGTATCCCAACGCACTGCGCCCCGGTCAGGGAGGCCCCGGAATGGGACGTGCCCGCCGTGAGAGGCCGGAGGAGGCCAATGTAGGCCAGGAAGGCAATGAGACTGAAAAGGCAACCGGCAAGGAGGCAAGGAAGGCCAGGAAAGCAAAGAAGGACAAGGAAGCTGAAGGGCAGGTCGATGAGATGCAGGCTGCAAGGGAGGCCTATGAGAACGAGCTCAAGGAAATCCTGACCGAGGATCAGTTCAAGACCTGGAAGGAGAACATGAACCGTCGTCAGCAGGGTCAGGGACGTCCCGGAGGCTATGGCCCCGGAGGACCCGGAAGGGGTGGCTTCGGTGGCCCCGGCGGTGCCGGCGGACCTGGCAGGGGCGGATTCGGCGGATCCAATAGAGGCGGCTTCGGCGGAGGAAACTCCGGCGGAGGAGGAGAATGGGATTAACCGGTCCCTGATGGGACTACGATAATAGGGAAGGCGGCACTTATTCAGTGTCCGCCTTTTTCTTATGGAATATCTTGTCGATGACAAGGGCGATAGCTCCGTCTCCGGTGACGTTGCAGGCGGTACCGAAGTTGTCCATCGTGATGTAGAGAGCGATCATCAGGGCCTGCTCCTGTTCTCCGAAGCCAAGCATGGTGGCCAGCACTCCGAGTGCTGCCATTATGGCGCCTCCCGGAACTCCCGGGGCAGCGACCATCATCACTCCCAGCATCATTATGAAACCGAGGAACATCCAGAAGTCGAACTGCATCCCCTGCATCATCATGAGGGCTACGGCACAGGCCGTGATCTTGAGGCAGCTTCCTGAAAGATGGATGGTTGCGCAGAGCGGAATCGTAAATCCGGCGATCTCTTCACTGACACCGTTCTTCCTGGCGCATTTCAGCGTCACGGGAATCGTGGCGGCGGATGATGATGTGCCGAGGGCGGTGAAATAGGCGGGCAGCATCTTGCCGAGCAACCTGAAAGGATTCCTGCCGATGATTCCTCCGGCTATGCAGTATTGGAGCACCAGGAGGAAGACATGGAGCAGGAAGATCACTCCGATGATGGAGATGAACACCTTGATGACCTGCATGGCCTGGCCTGTATGGGTCATGCTGAGGAAGATGCCGAATATGTAAATGGGCAGCAGCGGGATGATCACGACCTCTATGGTCTTGACCACGATATCCTTGAACTCGTCAGCGAATCTCTTGAGGTGAGGGGAGCCGAAAAAGGCCATGCCCAGGCCGAGGGTGAAGGCGAAGACGAGTGAAGCCATGACATCGACCATCGGGGGTATCTGGATCGTGAAGAAAGGCTCGATGTTCTCGAACTCCGAAACTGTCGAGGCACCGGTGTTCCCAATGAGTTTAGGGAATACGCACACGCTCGTACCGTATGAAAGCAACCCGGAGAAGACGGTGTCGCAATAGGCGATCAGGACCGTAATCAGGAGCAACTTTCCCGCGCCCTTGCCTATGTCGGAGATGGCTGGCGTAACCAGACCTATGATGATCAGCGGAATCAGGAATTGCAGGAAATTGCTGAATATGCTGTTGAAGGTTACGAACAGGCGGACGGCGGACTTCGGAAGGAAGAGACCGAAGACGATGCCCAGGATGATCGCGATGATGATGCGTGGGAGTAGTCCAAGATGGAATTTCTTGTTCGAGGTCATGGTGTGCTGTCAATTATGAGAAACGCCTTGGAAGACGGAGAAGTATCGAAATGCATGCGACTCCAAGCAGGACGAAAGGATAGAACAGGTTCGGGATGATCTGCGTGGCCGATATGCCGGTGAATCCCGACACCATCAGAAGCTGCGCCCCATAGGGCAGCAGGCCCTGCACGGCGCAGGAGAAGGTGTCCAGTATGCTGGCCGACTTGCGTGGATCGACTTTGAACCTCTCGGAAATATCCTTGGCGATATTGCCGGTGGTGAGGATAGCTATGGTATTGTTGGCAGTGCAGATATTCGACAGGCCTACAAGTCCTGCGATACTGAATTCCGCACCTCTCTTGCCTTTGATTCCCTTTGTCAATCCATTGATTATGAACTC
The DNA here is from genome assembly GCA_902779765.1 of uncultured Bacteroidia bacterium. Taxonomy (GTDB): domain Bacteria; phylum Bacteroidota; class Bacteroidia; order Bacteroidales; family UBA932; genus Cryptobacteroides. The sequence continues at coordinate 25,082 of CACZCQ010000004.1, read as the reverse complement.
AATGCCTCCATTGTGGCGGATGAGTTCAAGCATGCCACCGGCTAGCATGGTGACTATGATCAGGTCTCCCATGCCTGCGATACCGTCACCGACACTGCCGAGGAACCCGGTCCAGGTCAGCCCGTCAGTAAGACCTATCACCGCACAGAGGAACAGGCCTATCGTGAGTACCACCAGGACGTTGACTCCGCAGATGGCGAGTATGATTACGGAGAGGTATGGGATCAGCTTTAGCGGATCGATCGATTCTATCTCGGGAGTTATGTTGAGATTGAAGCCGATCACTACGTACAGGACCGTGACGATAAGGGCGGCAGGCCCTGCTATCCAGATATTGGCCTTGAACTTATCGGCCATCGAGCATCCCTGGGTGGTCGTGGCCGCGATGGTCGTATCCGAGATGAAGGACAGGTTGTCTCCGAAGAAGGCCCCTCCCACGATCAGCGCCGTTATCAGCGGCAGGGAGATGTCGGCCTGGGATGCTATCCCTGAAGCAATAGGCACAAGGGCGACTATGGTGCCGACACTGGTACCAATGGACATCGAGATGAAGCAGGCGGCCAGGAACAGTCCCGCCAGTATGAATTTCCCCGGCAGGATCCTTAGCGTCAGGTTGACAGTGGCCTCAACGCTTCCGATCGACTTGGCTACGGAGGCGAACGCTCCCGCAAGGACGAATATCCAGATCATCAGCAGGACGTTCCTGTCTCCGGCGCCCGATGAGAATACTCCGATCCTCTCGTTGACGGGTCCCTTCGTAATCAGCATCGCGTAGATTGAAGCAAGCACGAATGCCGAAGAAACCGGAACCTTGTAAAAGTCACGGCAGACAATGGAGGTTACCAGATACGTGATAAGGAATACGGCGAGCGGGCTCAGGGCGAGCCAGCCGTTCATCTTCTTTTTTGCGGGGTTCTTTTCAGCCATCTTTTGTCAAGTCGTTGCAAAGATAGGATTTTAAGGAATAATTAACTATTATTGTGTAATCAAATCCATGAATATGAGAACATCCCGTCTCCTGGCCGCTGCATCAATCCTGGTCGCCATATCCATAGTCTCCTGCAAGAGGGGAGAGACAGTCATTAGGACCTACGATAGCGAGGTCGAGCATGTCCTTGAACAGTCGGACTCCGCCGGAGTGACTGTGAGCCAGGGTGTGGAGTATCTGGAAACATTCGAGGGAGGCAAGGCCCTGTGTGCCAGGATCAACAATCTCATAGTCCGCTTCTGTTACGGCGATGAGTATGACGGGGTGGATCTGGCGCAGGCGTCCAAGGACTATGCCGACCGGCTGGTCGAGGATTACAAGAAAGACGCCGGCGAGACCTACGAGGCGGATGAGGATTCTCCCTGGATATTCAACTGGGCTTATACGGTCACCGGCAGTTTCGCGGAATCATACGGCGACCTTCAGACCTATATGGTCTATTCGGAGAACTACCTTGGCGGTGCACACGGGATGCAGTCCCTGATCCCGCACGTTATCAATCTCAAGACGGGCGAGGAAGTGGAGGAGGACATGATGTTCATCGATGGATATGAAGAGCCCGTCTCGGAGCTTATCAAGGCGGCGCTCCAGAAGGACTGGGGTTCTCCGGACGATCCCGGCTCCACATACTGCATGATGGAGGAAGACGGGATGGTGCCTAACGGATACTTCGGCGTGTCCGAAGATGGGATAACCTGGTATTTCCAGCCATACGTTATCGCCAGTTATGCCCAGGGAGTAGTTGAGGCCAAGGTCCCCTGGAATGAACTCCGTCCCTATCTCGACCGCGAGGTCGTCAAACTTTGATCCCGGATTCCCCGTCAGCCCATCCGGCTTCGATATTGGCAATATTTCCTGCGACCCATACGGTGTCGCCCTTCTGGAAGACCAGGTCCGGTTCGGGATTGGTGATGAACCGGTCACCCCTCAGAAGGCTTATGACCATGCACTGATACTTCCTCAAGGCAGCGCTGCGAAGGGTTTTACCCGTCAGGAAGGAGTCTTCGGTGAGTACGTGCGGCTCTATGCGGAAGCCGTCGTCGCCGGTTTCGAGGGGCGTGTCCGGAACTGAGTCTGAAATCATATTCCTGAGCCTCTCAAGCTGGTCGGTGGTACCGACAGCCAGAAGTACGTCTCCCGGGAATATCTCGACTTCGCCGGAGGGGATGGTGATGCTCTTCGTCCCCCTCGTAATCTTGATGATATTGGCCCCCGACCTGTCTCTCAAAGGCAGGTCCTTCAATTTCATTCCGGCCAGCATTGACTCCTGTGCGATCCTGATTGCCTCAGTCCGGACATCGTAGGTAGACAGCTTCTGGCGTACGGACGAGCTCACAGGCCTGCGGCGCCTTTCACTTTCCTCCCTTTCGTTATAGTTCTGGAGGAACAGCTTCTCAAGGGCGGAATACCTGTGCATGGATTTCCTGGCCATGAATATGAACACGATTCCTGCAAGCATGATTGCCAGCACTGTCCATCCCGCCAGATGGAAATACGAGGAAAGGACTCCAAGGATGATTCCGATGACCAGGAACGACCTGGCGAAGACCAGGCCGGTAATCGGCCAGATATTGCTCTGCTTCTCTTTGATCAGCTTAGGTGCGCTCTTGCTGATTGACCCGGAATGTACGCCCATTCCGAAGAGGAATGGAGCCATAGCCAGAAGGGTAACTCCGGCTTCCAGGTATTTGCGGACCCTGTCGCCGACCGAAGGCAGGACCTTGTCCACCAGGGGTGCGAGGTATAACTTGGACCCGATGAATATTGCTATGATTATGACGCCGTAAAGCAGGATCCTGGTAAAGTATGCCGTGAGGAGTTTCTTCCACTCATTGTCCTCGGCTGCGGTGTGGATGGAGGAATTGTTCGGCGAAGAAGAAAGGCGCTCCAGCCAGGAGGATGGGAGTTTCTTCTGAAGCATTCCGTAGGTGGGCCCCGCCAGTTTCATCATGTACGGCGTCGTAAAGGTGGTTATTACGGACACCGCGATGATTACCGGATATATGAACTCCCGCATAACGCCAAGGGTACATCCGACTCCTGCCAGGATGAATCCGAACTCACCGAGCTGGGCCAGGCTGAATCCCGTGTGAACCGAATTGTACAGGCCGTTGCCCGTCAGGATGATACCGGATCCTGCGAACACGATATGGGTTATGACAACTATTACCGCGATCAGCAGGATCAGCCCCCAGTGTTCGGCGATCACGGCGGGGGAGACCATCATACCCACCGAAACGAAGAAAATCGCGCCGAATAGGTTCTTGATCGGTTCGACTATATGGTCAATATGCTCGCTTTCAACTGTTTCCGCTAGGATTGAACCCATTACGAATGCACCCAGCGCGGAGGAGAATCCGACGGCCGTGGCCAGGGCTACCATTGAAAAGCAAAGGCCTAAGCTCACGATAAGGAGGATCTCATCGTTGATGAATTTCCTGGCCTTCTTGAGGATGGTTGGAATCACGAATATGCCGACCAGGAACCAAAGCAGCAGGAAGAATACCAGCTTGGCGATATTCATTACCAGTTCCTTCCCTGCGAATGACTTTGAAACCGCCATGGTGGAAAGCAGCACCATAAGGAGGATGGCTATCAGGTCCTCGACCACGAGTGTGCCGAAAACCATCCCGGCGAAGGATTTGTCTTTAAGGCCCATGTCGTCGTAGGTCTTTATTACGACCATCGTCGATGACATGGACAGCAGACCTCCCAGGAATACGCTTTCCATAAAGCTCCAGCTGAGCGCCTGGGCCGTGACGAATCCGATTATGAACACGCCGACGAATTTCACCAGCGCGGTCACGATGGCGCTCGAACCGACCTTCATCAGCTTCTTGAAGCTGAATTCGAGGCCGAGACCGAACATCAGGAAGATGATTCCGATTTCGGACCACTGGTGAACGGTCTCCTGGCTGGAAATACCCGGGAAGAAACTGATGTTCGGTCCGATCAGGAATCCGGCGATGATGTAGCCGAGGATAAGCGGCTGCTTAAGGGCTTTGGATATGATGGTGAATATTCCGGCTGAAATCAGTATGACCGCAAGGTCCCTGACCAGGTTCAGTTCTTCTGACATAGGTGCATAGTTGCTGTTTGCTTCTTACAAATTTACAACAACGCCACCTATTTCAAAAACTTTTTTGGACTACCTGCTCCGCGACGGTTCCAGGCTGAACCTGAAAGTCATCCTTCCGGCTGGGATGAGATACTGTTGATGGGGAATCGCACCCCAGCTGTTATCCCCTCCGACCCCCATCTGCTTGAGGTCGATGTTCCAGGTGACCATATCCTTTTTCCGGACGTCGGAAAGATGCCTCTGGTGTTTTCCGGGCCCCGGCTCCGCCAGGTCATCGTTCGGGAACATGTATACGCTGGTACTGATGACAGGGTCGCCGGTGGCCTTGAGTCTGCCGTTCCCTGAATAAACCGTCATCCATCTCACATCGGTCTTGTTGCCGTTTTCCTGCGGGCGGTCATATGGGAAATACTGTTCCCATACACTCCCTTCGTACAGGCCCACAAAGGCCCCGGACTTGCGGTCCTCGTACGAGGCATGCGGTCCCCGGCCGAACCATCTTACACGTTCATATTCCCCTTGCAGGGTAAGGGTGACCCCGAAACGTGGCATAAGGGGAAGCGTATCCGAAGATGGCAGGAATTCCAGTTCCAGGTCTATCTTTCCGTTGCCTCCGACCAGGTAACTGACTGTCGCTTCAGACCTTCCCAGACGCTCCGGCAGCCGGTATCGGGATATTATCCGGTTATCATCTACAGTCATGGAGACAAGCTCCGCTTCCTTGCCTGCGTTGCGCCACGGATAGCATAGCCCGGCAAGGTCGCTGCCAAGGTCGTTGTCAGTATACGGCCGCCAGAAATCCATGGTCAATTCCTCATTGACCATTTCCTGACCTCCGCAGATTATTGAATTCAATGCGCCAGTGCCCCTGCTGAATCCCACTTCGACAGAATCCGCACAGAGGTATCGTACTTCCGTGTCGGAGACTGTCATTCCGGGTTTCCCGATGTCCTCCGGAACGGGGAAGGGTTTATTGAAGGGCAGCCTGACCTGGTCGCGGGCAATCAGTGTTCCGGCTTTCAGAAGGCTCTCGTCTTTGGCCTGGAAAGCGTACAGATTCAGGAAATACTCAGTCCCGGGTTCTTCATCTATTGGAGGAAACCCGGCCTGGAAAATACCTTCTTCCTGCGGTGATAGGCCTACTCCATCTACAGTACCCGAGGCTATCCTGTGTCCGTTGCCTTCCAGATCCCACCTGAAAAGGAAATCCTTCAGGTCCGTGAAATGGTATTTGTTCCTTATCCTGACCAGACCTTTTCCGTAGTCGGCCAGTTCCATGGTTATGTTCTGGTAAACATGTTTCACTTCGTACAGCTGAGGTTTCGGTTTCCTGTCAGCCGTCACGAGGCCGTTCATGCAGAAATTCGCGTCGCTGGGGGTGCCTTCAGGAGCAAGGTCGCCGCCATATGCCCAGTAGAAGACCCCGTCATCCGTACTGGCCGCAAGTCCCTGGTCCACCCAGTCCCAGATGAATCCTCCCTGAAGGCAGGGGTAGCGTTCGATAATGTCCCAGTAGTCTTTCAGGTTGCCGCAACTGTTACCCATCGAGTGCTCGTATTCGCACAGGATCAAAGGACGGTAGGGTCTTCCCAAAGCATATCTTAGCAGTACGTCTATTGATTTGTACATCGGGCAGAATATGTCCGTATACCGGTCGGTACCGGCATCTTCCGAGTGCACGGGACGCCCTGACCGGTCCCTGCGGTGGATCCAGTCGTAGGTGGCTGCGAAATTGACTCCAGACCCGCTTTCGTTCCCAAGGGACCAGGCGATGATGCAGGGGTGGTTCTTGTCACGCTCGAACATCCTTTCCGTCCTGTCCAGGAAGGCTTCCTGCCACTCGGGATTGTTTGCCAGGCACTTGTCGGGGTCGTAACCCATACCGTGGCTTTCGATGTTGGCCTCGTCGATTACATAAAGGCCGTATACATCGCACAGTTCATACCATCTGGGATCGTTGGGGTAGTGTGAGGTCCGTACAGCATTTATGTTGTTCTCCTTCATCATCCTGATGTCCCTCAGCATCGACTCTTCAGTGATGCACTGTCCGGTGTAAGGATCGTGTTCGTGCCTGTTCACTCCCTTTATGTATACTGCCTTCCCGTTTACGAGAAGGTTCGAATGTGAGATCTCTACCTTCCTGAATCCGATCCTGGTCCTTACGGTCTCTATCATCCTCCCTCCATCGAACAGTTCAAGCTCAAGGGAATACAGGTTCGGTTTCTCGGCGCTCCAAAGTTCAGGGGAGGGAACCTTGCCCCCGAGCGACAGTGAATCCGAGACTGTCTTCCCGGACATTGAGAGGATTCTGTTTTCAGACCTGTCCAGGAGTGACACCCGAACTTCCGCATCCTTGTGGGGACGTGGCCCTTCAAGCTTTATAAAGACTTTCAGTTCTCCATCGCAATAATCTCTGTCCAAATCTGTTACCACTTCGAAATCTGCGATATGGAACCTGGGTCTCGCGAATATCTTTACGTCTCTCTGGATTCCGCCCAAACGCCATTTGTCCTGGTCTTCCAGGTAGTAGCCGTCTGAGAATTTATATACTTGGACTGCTATGTCATTCGGCTTCCCGTACCTTATCAGGGAGGTAACATCGAACTCGGCAGTCATCTTCGAATCCTGGGAATATCCGACCGGTTTCCCGTTGATCCAGACGTGGAAAGCGGAGGCTACAGATCCGAATTGAAGCACTACCTGGTTCCCTTTCCATGAAGAAGGAACCATGAACCTGCGTCTGTACTGCCCGACAGGGGAATTCTCCTCCGGTATATGCGGCGGATCGGGATCGATCTTCCTGCCCGGGAGGCTGAATCCATAACCTACGTCAACGTAGAAAGGGTAGCCGTATCCTTGCATTTCCCAGTTGCCCGGGACTGTTATCTCCCCCCATTCCCTTGTGTCTGTCCCTGTCTCCGGGAAACCGGTCCCGGCTTCCCGTACAGTCGGGAAATAACGGAACTTCCAGGTACCGTTCAGGCTGACCTCACGGACCGGCTCGGATTGGAAAGAAGCCCTGGCAGGCAGGCGGTTGACCTGCAGGATGGTTCGGTTTTCCCAGTCATTTGAAGAAAGTACTGCCAGGGCGTATAGTATAGCGATCAGAATTCTCATGTTTCTAGATGGTGCAGAACAGTGTTACGAGGAACGGGACGCTGAAATCCACCACGAAGCCGTGGAAAATGGACAGGATGACGAACCTTTCTCCGGAGTACCGGGTTATGACCGGAAGCGTAGTGTCCATGGATGTCGCTCCTCCTGCTGATATGGGCGCCAGTTTGCCGCAGAAACGGACCATCATAGGAGCGCCCAGCAGGGTGATGATTTCCCGCATTATATTGGCAAGCAAGGCTGTCGTACCGAGTTCGGTTCCTTTGTATCTGGTTATGAAAATACTTGATAATGAATAATATCCGAATCCTGAACCGATGGCGAGGCAATCCAGGGCGGACCTTCCGCGCATAAGCAAAGAAACGATGCCGCATCCGGCCAATGTCCCGATGATCGTCATCAAAGGGAGCAGGAGCAGTCTGGGATCCAGGTTTCTGATGTCGGAAAGTATGCCGGAGTCATTGCCAAGGCTGATACCAACACTGAACATCAAAGCGTAGAGGGCAATCGTATCGGAGTTTTCTCCAATCAGCCCCTCCGGTATCCAATCCGACCAACCGACCAGGATTCCGATGGTGAAGAACGCAAGGATAATCAGGCTATTCTTCATCGCTCCTGTCTCCCCGTGAGACGATTCTCCATAAACCCCAAGCCATCGCCATGCTCCCGGACAATCCTGCCAGGGTCAGTATCAACGCCTCCATACCCAGGTCATGCATGCTCCCCATGATCAGGGGATTACCTCCTACTTCCACTCCAAGCAGGAAGAGCAGGACCCAGATGAGTACGGTTATGACCTTTGATATGAACCTTATCGGATTGCGGCGGAACGCTATCCCCACCGCGACTCCCGAAAGCATGACAATGGCGACTCTTAACATTATGACCAACTATTACCAACTATTTAGCGAAATTGGGGTTTTGCTCCCACTCGGGATTCAGCAGGAATTCCTTGTGGGGTATAGGATAAAGTGTGTGCTTGGAAGGGATGAAGTTCTCGACGTGCAGCTTACCGTGCTCCTTGAGGGCGTCTGCGACGATACCCCAGCGGATCAGGTCATACCATCTGATTCCCTCGAAGGCAAGTTCGCAGGGACGCTCCACATCCTGAAGATGTCTGAGGACCTGTGCCTTGCTCATTCCGCCTTCCAGAGGGGGGACGTGCGCCCTTTGCCTGACCATGTTGATGTATCTCACGGCCTCCTCCTGGTTGCCGGCATCGTTAAGGCACTCGGCGTACATCAGAAGGACATCGGCATAACGCAGGACAGGGATATTGAACGCGCTGTAGTACCAGTCGGAACTCAGGGAAGGATCCCAGGTGTTGAACTTGTGCCAGTAGATGGATTCCGCCGGCAGATAGTCGGTCCAGGCGGCACCTTCCGGAAGGAGGAAGTACCTGGTATCCGGGTCGTTGAACAGGATGGTCGCATACACCCTTGGGCTGTATTTCCCATCGGTGGTTATGTCCTTCTTCAAAGTCTCGAACAGCCAATTCGAAGGGTATGCCTCTTCGTAGCCGCCGTCAAGGTCTCCTGGCGAGAGATGCTCGGCCATCTGGTTATGCTCCCTCTTGCCGCCTTCCCGGTTGCCGCAGAACTGGATTTCGAAAATGGATTCCCTGGAGTTCTTGTGCAGGCCGTCGAAGAGGTCGCCGTAATTCTCGAGCAGACCGAACCTGCCGGAGGATATGATCTTCTTCAGTTCCACTTCCGCTTTTGGAAGCTGGTTGGTGAACATGTAATACTGCGCCAGAACCCCCTGTGCTGCATATCTGGTGGCTCTCCCTGCATTGGCGGCCTCCCAGGATTCTGGCAGATATTCCTGGACTTCGGAAAGCTCCTGCTCGATGAATCCCTTGATGACTCCGGGTGCGCTCTGAGGGGGGAAGTACTCTTCCTCAAGTCCCTCTATCTGCTTCGTGAACAGAGGAATCCTCTCACCGAAATTGCGGAGCAGCCTGAAATAGTAATACGCCCTCAGGAATCTCGCTTCCGACAGGGACCTGTTCAATACGGTCTGGTCCAGGCCTTCGATGCCCGGAATGTTCGACACGCACTGGTTGCAGTAGTTGATGCCGCTGTAGAGGTTCTTCCATTCGTCATCGGTGACGTAATTGGTAAGGTCGTTTGTGAAAGTAGCGATCTGGATCCACTCGGCAACATCGGGGCGGTACACGACTTCGTCGCTCCTCATGTTGTCAGTGACGAGGAAGCGGTCGACCGTCGCAGCCCAGTATCTGGCCGGCTGAAGGGCTGAATATGCAGCCGTGAGACCTTTGTTTATGTCAGCCTCGGAATGCCAGAATGAATCAGGGGTCAGGTAGTTCGGGTTGCTCTTCTCGTCCAGGAACCCGCTGCAGGACGCGGCCGTCATTGCAACGGCCAGCAGCATTATTTTGTATATTGTTTTCATCTCTTTGTAAATCAGGTGATTAGAATCCGAATTTCACTCCGGCCATATAGGTCCGGTACAAGGGATATCCGCCGTAGTCAACTCCCATGGAGCCGTTCGAGGCACCCGTGGTAACATCGTAGCCGGTGTAGCGTGTGAGTGTGAACAGCCTTCTGCCACCTACATAAATCCTCATGTTGTCAATACCGATCTTTTTGCAGGCCCGGGCAGGCAGGTTGTATCCGATCTGGAGATTGTTCAGCCTGAGGTAGTCTCCATTCTCCACGAACCTGTCCGAAATCCTGTTGTTCCCGTTAGGGTCTCCGATCACCGCACGCGGGATATCCGTGTCGGGGTTGTCCGGTCTCCAGGAGTCGAGGGCGTCCTTGCCGTAGTTGAAAATCTGGTCCATCCTCTGGAGCTGGTACTTGGTGTAGTTGTACCTCTTGGCTCCGAGGTTGCCGTAGAACTGGGCCGTCAGGTCGAAGGACTTGTACCTCAGGTATGCGTTGAATCCGACGATGAGTTTGGGATTGCCGGTCCCGACCATGACTTTGTCGTCGTTGTCCAGCTGACCGTCTCCGTTCTGGTCCACGAAGCGTATGTCGCCGGGTCTGGCACTAGGCTGAAGCGGGATCCACGCCCCTGTCTCATCCTCATGACCGTGGGTCCTGTTGAATATGTCCACTTCTTCCTGGCTCCTGAACAGTCCATCTGTCTGGAATACCCAGAATTCTCCGATCTCGGCGCCGACGTATGTCCTGGCAGGACCGTTTTCATACAGGTAGTCCGGATTGGACATGGACACCAGCTTGCTCCTGTAATGGGAAAGGTTGAGGTCCAGGTCGTACTGGAAATCCCGGCCTGAGTTCCCGTGGTATTCCAACTGGTACTCGAAACCACGCGTCTTGAGTTCTCCATCGTTGACGAGCATCGCCGAGAAACCGGTGCTGCTGCTTATCTCCTTGGTGGACAGCATGTCACGGGTATCCTTGAGATAGGCGTCCGCAGACATCTGGAGCTTCCCGCCCAGGAATCCCAGGTCCACTCCGATATTGGAGGTGTATGTCGACTCCCACTTGATGTTGAGAGAGGGAAGGCTCGTGATCGCATACCCGAGGCTGATTTCATCAAGTCCCGCCAAAGGATAGTTGAGGCTGTTGGTAGCCGAGGTCAGAGTGGGTATGTACTGATAGTTGCCGATCCCCTGGTTGCCGAGGGCACCGTAACTCAATCGCAGCTTGAAGGTGGATACCGTTCCGGCAAGGGATCTCCAGAAATCCTCCTTCGCTATGTTCCAGGCCAGGGAGACGGAAGGGAAGAAACCCCACTTGTTGCCTTCTGCGAACCTGGAGGAACCGTCATACCTGGTTGAGAACATTGCAATATATCGGTTGTCGTAATTGTATCCGAGACGGCCGAAAGCTGAACGAAGTCCGTACCTGCTGCGGCCCCCACCGACGGCGAAATCCTTCTGCCCGTGTTCGAGATACGTCATAAGGTTGTTCTCGAACTTCTTGGCAAAGCCGCTGAGGTCACTGTAGATATAATCTTCCTGAGAGACTCCCAGGAGGGCCGACACGTTGTGCCTTTCCCCGAAAGTCCTGTCGTAATTGGCCGTGAGTTCGAGCAGATAGCGGTTGCTCATGCTTCTGGATTCGCTGAGGGATGCGTCCGGGTTGGGCTTCAAGGCACCGATCTGGTAGGTCGGGGTGAAAGCCTTGGTGTGTGAGAAATTGAGGTTGTCACTGCCCTGGAACTTGAATACAAGGCCCTCGACGGGGGAATATGAGATATATGCCGAGGCGGAGAGTCCGTCGTAATGGTGCCTGGTGTCGATCAGCCTGTTGAATGCCACGGGGTTGCCCGCATCAGACATGCCCATCCCGGCGACCGCGCCGCCGTATCCGCCGTCGTTCCTTTCATCGTAGACGAACACCAGGGGCTCTATGTTCGTAACCTGGTACATCGTATCGAAGCCGGAGCTCTCGACGGGTATGATGTCCTCGTGTCCGAAATTCACGGATTCCCCGATCTGCCAGCGGCCGCGCCTCACATCCGAGTTGAGCCTGAAACCGAATTTGTCGGAACCGGTGGCCACCGCGATACCCTTTATGTTCGAATAATAACCGGAGAACGAAACGTTCATGTTGCTGTTGCCGGCCACGTAGCCGACATCGTACTTCTGTGATACGCCAGTTTGGTAATATTCCTTCTGCCAGTCGGTGTCCGCGAAGCGGGAAGGGTCCGCTTTGTAGGCCGCGATATAGGCCGGCCACCTTTCCTGAGGCTCTCCGGCATTTTCAAGGGCCCACTGCCTCACCTTGACGAATTCGGCTGAATTGCACATCTCCATCCTTTTGGGAAGGTCGTCGATTCCGTAATATGCCGACATCGTGATCTTCGGCTCGAAAGCCCTCTCTCCGCGCTTTGTCTCCACCAGGATGACCCCTGCTGCGGCCCTGGCTCCGTAAATCGCCTGTGTGGCAGCGTCTTTCAACACTGAAATGGACTTGATATCCTCCGGATTCAGGTACGACATCGAGCCTGGTACACCATCTATTATCACAAGGGGAGTGTTGTCCGATCCCCAGGAGGTGACTCCACGGACCATCATCACAGGTTCGCTTCCAGGAGCTCCGGAAGAGAAGTTGACCGAGAGACCCGGAGCCATTCCCTGGAGAGCGGTGGATGCATCTTCGGTCGCGATCTTTTCAAGTTTCCTGGAACTGACCGAAGCGACCGCACCGGATACATCCTGCCTTTTCTGGCTTCCGTATCCAATGGCTACGACTTCTTCCAGCATTTCGGCGTCCGGTACCAGAGTGAGGTCCAGGGTCTGCGAATCCGCGACTGCCTCGACCGTCCTGTAGCCGATCAGCGAGATGACAAGCGTGGCGCCTCTTGTCACGTCTATGGAGTAGTTACCGTCAAGGTCAGTGCTCGTCCCTTGACTCGTGCCCTTGACGAGTACGTAGGCTCCGGGTGCACCGGCCCCTGTCTCGTCCTTGATTTGTCCTTTGACATTGATCTTGTCCTGCGCTTGCGCAAGGATGGCTCCCAATGCCAGGAAGATGGTTAACAGAATCCTTTTCATGAATTACGTCGTTAATTAAGTGGCAGCCCGGCAGCCGGGCTTTCGACGGCGAAGGTATAAGCGACGTTCCGGGCCACCAAGAAAAGGATATATCTCCCATCTCTACAAAAGAGGGGGTATGAACACTTTAATCTCTACAAATTACTGATGTCAGTTGCTGAGAATCAACAACTTGATAATTATGCTTTCTCTACGGATCAGATTTTTCCGAGGAAATCACAGAGATTGTCGTTGGCAGAAAGGTTCAGTTTCTTGCGAAGGCGGTACCTGGCCATATCGACTGACTTGGGTTCCATGGACATTATCAGCGAAATCTCCTTGGAGGACATCCCTATCTTCAGCAGGGAAGCGAGCCTGCGTTCCGATTTGGAAAGGTCCGGATACAGTTCGGACAGCTTTGAGATGAAACCAGAGTTGAGGTCGTCAATCATCTTTTCCGCCTCGTCATTCGTCCTGTTGAACTGGGAGATGTTGGAATTCAGTTTCTTCAGCTGCAGGGTTGCCTCCGAGGTCTCCATTCCGTAGATCCCTTTGATCTTTTCCTGTATCCCTGCCAGGATCTCGTTGCGGCTCTTCACCCAGATGGCGAAATTGTCCAGTTCCTTCTTCTTCAGGTCCAATTCCTTCTGCATCAGCTCCTTCTGGGCCCTGTTGGCTTTGCGGAACATCCTGTATGACAATGCGACGGCTGCACAGACGGCAGCAAGAAGGATAATGACCGCTATAGCGATATTCCTTCTCATCCGGAATTCCCGTTCCTTCTGCTCCTTCTCCTTGCGTATGACCTGGATGTTCTTCTCCATCAGGTTCACCTCAATGTTCTTGAGCCCGCCAGTCATATCCTGGCTTTCTATCCTGTCCAGGAGGGCTTTGAGGTCGGAATATGCATGGGCGAAGTCTCCCTTCTGGGCGTATACTTCGGAACGGTACCGGAAGTTGTCCATTATCAACTCCTTGGCGTTGGTCATATCGGCATAGGCCCTCGCCCTGGCCAAGGCATCCAGTGCGGCGGCGGAGTTCCCGGCCCTGCGGTACTGGTAGCCCAGGTTGTTGTAATTCTCTCCTAGGACCCAGGTCCTGTCCAGGGACTCGTTGATAGCAATCGCTTCCTTGAGCTGGCCGATCGTCGTAATCGGATCACCGTCGATGAAGGACATATTGTTCAGGTTCTGGGCTATGCCGGTCCTGTTTCCGACCAACCTGTTAAGTCTCAGGGATTCCTCGAAGCACTTCCGGGCCTCTTCATTGTCAGGGATGGCTATGTAGATGAGGCCCTTGTTGTTGGCGCACCGTGCGATGGATACCGTATCATCCAGCTCCACGAACAATCCTCGGGCGGTCTCCAGATACTTGAACGCGCTGTCGAAATCCTTGATCTTCTGGTAGGTATAGCTGATGCTTAGCAGGATGTCTCCCTTCAACCTCCTGTCAGACTCAGGACAGTTCCTTTCCGCCTCGACAAGATATTCATAACTCGTCACGTAGTCGCCTATGTTGATGTACGCGTTGGCGATCAGATACTGCGCTTCAGCTACGAGTTCCGGCTGGCGCGCGGCAGTGGCTGCAGTCAGGGCCTGCCCCCCGTAATAGATCGCTTTGGCAGGATCCTTCGAGAGACTCTCCTCCGCCTTGTCAAGGTTTTCGCGCACGGACCATTCGTTGTCCTTTGCCGTGAGGGTAAGGGACAGTGTGAGGGCGATGATGAGGGAGAGGTATTTTTTCATGGGTCCTGGATTAGTCCAAGGTAAAGGTACAACTTTTTTATATATTTGCAGAATAAATGGATTCGCAGATGCAGGAAAGGTCATTCAAGGTTGCAGGACACATTTTCTCCCTCAGGATGGATGAGAAGGAGGCCTTGTGGTCTGCTCTTGACAATTATGCTCCCTTCATTTTCGAAGGGGATGAGGAGAGGATATTCACCCTCGAATTGGTTCAGGATCTCGATGTGGACGGCAAGGAACCGCTATATGTCTCCACTCCGGAGGAATTTGAGCAGAGGATTGATATCTACACCATCCCGGACGGGTATGTTTTTGAACTGGCGCCTTTCGGCAACGTTCCGGTCTGTGGCTGGATGAAAGTATCTTCGGATTTCAGCAAGGCTTGCCTGAAGGCGGAGAAGGCCAGGCGGTTCTGTATCAACAATGCCCTGATGCTTCTTTACGCATTCCGCACCTCCGGTATGGGCACGCTTGAGATGCATGCTTCGGTGACCGTCAAGGACGGACACGGCTTCCTGTTCCTTGGAAAGAGCGGCACCGGAAAGAGCACCCACAGCAGCCTTTGGCTCAAGAATATTCCCGGAACACATCTCCTCAATGACGATAATCCAATCGTGCGGTTCATCGACGGTGAAACGCGCGTCTATGGCAGCCCGTGGAGCGGCAAGACTCCCTGTTACCGCAATGAAGACTATCCGGTTGGCGCATTCGTGCGCATCAACCGTGCTCCCCACGATGCGATCCACAGGATGAACCTTCCGGAGTCCTTCGCATCGGTTTCTTCGTCATCTTCCGGCCTCAGGGCTATACGCAGCATCGGCGACGGCTTGTTCGCGACCATCTCTTCCATCGTCCAGAGCGTTCCCTGCTATGTCATGGACTGCCTGCCGGATGACGAAGCGGCCATTGTTTGTTCTAACGAGGTATTGAAGAATGTATAGCGCCCCGCAGTCATCTGACAGGAAGACCATAGGGGACGATAACTATTTCGCCCTTGTCGATGACTTGCTCAAGGAGGGCAGGGAGGTGGTGATCACTCCCAAGGGCAACAGCATGCTCCCGTTCATAAGGAACGGCAGGGACGAGGTCGTCCTTACGAGGCTCGACAGGCCGGCGGAAATCGGAGATATCCTCCTGGCAAAGATAGGTGACAGGTTTATCATGCACAGGGTCTTTGCAGTTGAAGGCGACTCGATAACCCTTATGGGTGACGGCAACGTCTATGGGAAGGAGTACTGCGGTCATTCCGACATTATCGGCCTGGTGACCGAGATCCGGAAAGCGGGAGGCCGGATCGTCAAGCCCGGGAAAGGGAAGGCATGGCGTTTGCTGAGACCCTTCCGGAGATATATATTGGCAATTTACAAAAGAGTTATTCGATGAAGATAATTGATGGATTCGTACTCAGACCCCTCGGCGAGGAATTTATCGTCATAGGGGAGGGAATATCCCAGATCAACTTCAACAAGATGATTTCCCTGAATTCGACTGCCGCTTTCCTTTGGGAGAATGTCGAAGGGAAGGATTTCACCGTGGAGGACCTTACCAAGCTTCTCACCGACAATTACGAGGTGGAGGAAGAGCGTGCGGCCGCCGATGCAGCCGCGATTGCCGCCAAGTGGATCGAGGCAGGGATAGTTTCTGAATAAGCCTATCGCTTTCCGGAATGAAGGATTTCAAGACATGTATGAAGGGCCTTTGGCGTATGTCGAAGCCCGTGCTGGGCAGGGATCTGGTTACGATCCTCATCGGCCTGGTGCGTATCTGGGCCTCCCTGTCCTTCGTTTGGATCTGCAAGCGCCTGGTGGATATCGCCACAGGTGTAAGCGATGCCGACCTCAAGACACATGTCTTCATCATGATCGGCATCATCCTGGTCCAGATCATATGCGGTCTCTCCTCAAACTATTGGGGTGCATATAATTCCATAAAGACCAGGAACCAGCTCAGGCTTGGCTTGTTCGCCCATGTCCTGAATTCCCGTTGGAACGGACGTGAGGCTTTCAGGTCCGGAGATACCATCAACCGCCTGGAAGAGGATATCCGTGTCCTTACCGACTTGATCTGCAGCAGTTTCCCGGAAGTGATCATAACTGTCTGCCAACTGGTGGCAGCATCCGTATACCTGCTGACGATGGCTCCGTCTCTGCTATGGGTGCTGATTATCCTTATGGCTGCGGCGGTGATCGGTTCGAAGATGTATTTCGGAAAGATCCGTGAGTTGACATCGGACATCCGTAAGATAGACAGCGAGGTCCAGCAGCTGGAACAGGAGAATCTCCAGAACCGTGTGCTGGTGCTTACGCTTTTCGGTGTGGGCAACATAGTCTCGCGGCTCGACGGTCTCCAGAACCGCGTGATGAAGCTGACAGTTACCCGGCTGAATTACAACGCGGTGGCCCGCGGTTTCATGAGCCTGGGATTCATGGGCGGCTATGCCGCCGCCTTCCTTTGGGGCATATTCGGTATTAAGTCCGGGGCAGTGACCTACGGTATGATGACCGCCTTCCTGCAGCTGGTAAGCCAGGTCCAGAGACCTATAGCCGGTCTTGGGAGCCAGATCCCGGCCTTCATCAAGGCCCTGACATCCGTCGAACGCTTGCTTGAACTCGAGGACCTCAAGGTCGAGAAATATCATGGTGACGTACTTTATGAGGGTGCTCCCGGAATAAAGGTCAACGATGTATCGTTTGCGTACACTAACCCTGCTCCTGATCATGCCGAAGGGCAGGGGCGTCTGATTCTCAATCACTTCTCCTACGATTTCAAGCCCGGCAGCCTGACCGTCATCGCAGGTCCCACGGGAGTTGGAAAGAGTACCCTGACGCGCCTGATGCTCGGTCTTCTTAAGCCATCATCGGGTACTGTAAGCCTCTATGGCCAGGGAAACCGGGCTCATTCGGCAGACGTCGATACACGGTGCAATTTCACCTACGTTCCCCAGGGCAACAGCCTGATGAGCGGAACGATCCGTGAGAATATGCTGCTGGTAAATGAAGATGCGACCGATGACCAGATAATCAAGGCCCTGAAGGTTTCAGCGGCTGAATTCGTGCTCGACCTTCCTGACGGGTTGGATACCGTCTGCGGGGAGAGCGGGACCGGTCTGTCTGAAGGCCAGTGCCAGAGGATAGCCATTGCCCGTGCCCTCCTGCACAGGGGAGGGGTAATGATCCTGGACGAGGCTACCTCCGCCCTTGACACGGAGACCGAGGAACGTCTACTGGACAGCATCCATACGAACCTGGCAGGCTCCAAGACCATTGTGTTCATCTCGCACCGTCCCGCTGCGATTCGCATCGCCGACGATGTCGTGAACCTGTCGGAGTGCTGAACAGATACTGATTAATAACACGATAGTAATGAAAAAGACAACCATCATCCTTGCGGCGATATTCATATCGCTGAACTCGTTCGCACAGTACATCCCTCCTGTCGAGGAGGACGTAAAGGCCAACCTTGCCGAGTGGCAGGACCTCAAGTTCGGTATGTTCATCCACTGGGGTGCATACAGCCAGTGGGGGGTCATCGAATCCTGGTCCCTGGCTCCGGACGACATCAGTTGGCAGTACAGGGCAAGGACGGAGAGGAATATGTCATATTTCGAATATCTGCAGGCATATGAGCACCTCAAGGATACCTTCAATCCTACTGAATTCGACCCTGGCAAATGGGCTGACGCGGCAAAATACGCGGGTATGAAATATGTCGTATTCACCACCAAGCACCACGACGGTTTCTGCATGTTCGACACCCATCAGACCGACTACAAGGTGACCGATGAAGGCTGTGCTTTCCACTCCGATCCACGTGCAAATATTTCTAAGGAGGTCTTCAATGCTTTCCGTGCCCGCGATATAAAGGCCGGTGTATATTTCTCGATGCCCGACTGGCACAATGACGATTTCTGGTGGAGGAAATTCCCTCCTAAGAGCACCAGGGCGAATTACACGGCCGCGAACCATCCGGAGAAATGGGCTGCTTTCCAGGATTATATCGCTGCCCAGCTGGGTGAGCTAACTTCCGGTGAATATGGCGACCTAATGCTGATGTGGTACGACATGCCTGTGACTGATGACAGCAAGGAAGCCAAATACGACTGGGAGCGCTTCGCTAAGGTAGTAAGAGGCAACCAACCCGGAACGATCATGGTCGCGAGGGGAGAACGCTCGATCTACGAGAACTACCAGACTCCCGAACAGACCATCCCCGAAAAGGCTTTGGACTATCCTTGGGAATCCTGTGTTACAATGACTTACAGCTGGTCATACAGGCCCGATCTCGAGTACAAGTCCACCGCCACCATCCTGACCATGCTCGTTCAGATCATATCCCGTGGCGGAAACTTCCTTCTCAATGTCGGCCCCCGTCCGGACGGTACGCTTGAGGAAACGGCCTATGAAAGGCTCCATGAGATAGGTGACTGGATGCAGGTCAATTCCGAGGGTGTTTACGCCACCAAGGCCGTGGCTCCTTACCAGGACGGCCAGGTCTATTATACTGCGAAAGGGGATTATGTGTATGCATACTATGTCCCTGAGGATGAGGCTTCGGCCGAGATTCCGTCCCAGGTTTCTATCCCGTCATTTGTACCCGTCTCATCGCGAGGTGTGACCATGCTAGGCTCCAAGCAGACTCTGAAGTGGAAGGCCGCACCCGACGGCAAGGGTGTGGTTGTGACCATCCCCGAATCTCTTCGCCGCAAGCTCCCCTGCGAGCACATCTGGTGCCTGAAGATCAAGGTGAAATAAAGCCCCTGTGGTTCGACCGGCTCACCAACCGGTCCCTAGTGCCATCCCCGGTCCCTGAGCTTGTCGAAGGGCCGGGTTTTCTTGTGTTTTCCCGGCCCCGGAGTACGTTTTAACACCCCACGGCCGGGATTCCGCCGCTTTCCCCGGCCTTGGAGTATCACTTTCCCCGGACTTTTACTCCGCCCCCTTAGCCATACCCTCTCCCTGAGCCTGTCGAAGGGGCAGGTTCAAAACCTTGTTGATATTTTATTTCGTTACCGGTTGACAGCAAAAAACGCCCCCTTATGCGGTCCCGTGGGCATTCCCGCTAATTCCCTCTTTGTCAATAAGTCAAAACCTTTTGCAAAGAGGATTATTTTATTTGTTTAAGACGCTTATTTTTTATAAAATTGCTCGATTTTTGGTTTGCTTCTAATAGGGAACCTATTAGAGACGGAATCCAGGGCATTTAAAAAGGCAATTTGTTTAATTATTAATATTCAAAATTCAGAATTATGAACAAGAAGATGTTTTATGAAGCTCCCTACGCGGAGCTGATCGAGTTGAATCTCGATTCAAATCAGATGCAGAACAATAGTCCTGTAAATGGAGGTCCCGGTCCGAATGATGAAGTTGATGATCAAGGTGATTTTTAATTTAGGAGGAATAATAATGAGAAAGCTTATCTATTTTGGAATTGCTGCTATTGCAGCCATCTCACTTTCTTCCTGCCAGAAGGAAGCTGATTTCCAGGATCCTTCTGATAATCTTGTATCCGTTACTTTCAGGGCGGAGAAGGCTGGCGAGACCAGGACTGCAGCTGTCGAAGGTACGACGTCTGTGTCATACGTATGGACTGATGAGGACAAGGATAATTTCAAACTTCTTCAGGTTACTACCGACGCAGAAAATAAAGAGCATTTCACGGAGGTCCCGAATCCTACTCTTGAGTTCTCTTCCGATATGAAGGTCCTCACAATTAAGGCTGACGTTCCCGAGGGTTCGACTCTTCGTGCTATCGTTGCCAGTGAATGGACTGGTAGTGAAGGTGAGGATACCCGTAAACCCAAGGTAAAATCAACCCAAAATCCTCTTGCAGACAATTTTGATCCTACGGCGGACATCCTTGTTTCCGAGGATGAAGAGATTCCTGAGGGTGAGACAGAAATTGAAGGCACTTTTATTTTTAACCGCCCGGTTACTGTCAATAAAATGACTCTCAAGCAGATGGTAGAGGGAGAGAAGGTCAATAAAGTCGTTATTACTTCCGACGAGAATCTGATCGGTTATTATAATGGTTCATCAATGGCTGGACAGAGTCAGGGTAATGTAATAACTCTTAAATATGATGATATTGCTGTGGGTTCTACAGGAGAATTCCCTGTCTATTTCATCACTATTCCTGCTCAAAGTAATAACCTGGTTGTCAGAGTTTATACTGACAAGTATACCTATATGAAATCCTTCGGTACCGTCAACTTCACCAATGGCAAGTTCTCCTCGTTTGGATTGAAACTTGAAGGTTATGGGAAACCGGTTGTTGATACTGATTTTTCCGGTGAATGGGTTATTACTGGGAATAATAACGGTTTATTTGCTGCCAAAGCTTTTGAATCCGGGAATAATAATCTTAAGGCTCTCCCCGTTAAAATGGATATTTCCAAAAAGACGATCAAAGCCACTGATGTCGATGTTATCAAGATGACATTTACAAAAATCACTGAGGGAGATTATAATGGTTTCTATACTATTCAAGATGCCAATGGTTTGTATCTCAAGGCTGCTTCAAAGGAGACTAACCAACTGAAAGCAGATGAAATGACCGAAGCCACTGCTGATTATTACTGGGAGATCACCAATGTTGGCGATGGAACAAATACCATTATAGCTGAAAAATCCAGCAATCGCAATAATATGCGATTTAATGCTACTAGCAGTTTGTTCTCTTGTTATACTTCTGGAGAGAATGCTGTTACCATCTATCCCTATTCTTGGGTATCGGAAGATACTGATGTGGTAGCACCTGCTGGTAGCGGTACAGAGGAAGATCCTTTCAATGTTGCGGCTGCAATTGATGAGGTTAAGGATTTGACTTGGACTTCTAATACTGAATATGAGGCAACAGAGGATGTCTATGTAAAGGGCAAGATAAGCCGTATTGCAAGCAAAGGAACTTATACAGAAGGAGGAACCTTTGGAAATGCTTCCTTCTATATTTCCGACGATGGAACTGCTGTCAATGAGTTCTATTGCTACCGTATCCTTTATCTCGGCAATAAGAAATATGAATCGGGTCAGACTGACATTAAAGTCGGTGATGAGGTGGTTATTTATGGCAAGTTGATGAACTACAAGCGTAATACGCCGGAAACAGTAGCTAATGCAGCGTATCTGTATTCGTTGAATGGAGTAACTGGTGAACCAGTTGAAGAGTACACCATTACGGTTTCAGAGTCACAGAATGGGAACGTCTCGGTTAGTTCTACGACTGCAACTGAGGGGACTGAGATTACTCTTACGGTCACTCCTAATTCTGGATATATGCTTGATGAATTGTCGGTTGTCGATGCCGATAATGCTGTCGTTACAGTGACGAATAACAAGTTCACCATGCCTGCCAGCAATGTGACTGTTACTGCGACATTTAAGAGTATCGGTGGTAATTCGGTAATTGTCACCTATGATTTCACTAATATCGCCAATTATCCTTCTGATTTTCCGGATAAAACTGGAACTGCCACTAGTGGTGCAACTGAATTCACAATAGGTGGGAAATCTATTATCATCAATGCGCCTAATGCATATTATATGATGACTAATGGCTCGGCTAAGACTTTGTTCTTTGGCAAAACAGCTACATCATTTGCAAGTTCAGCATATATTGAGATTCCTGCTAAAGAAGGCTATTATGTCGAGAGCATAACTGTTAAGAATAGTTCTGGTTGTGCGGCAGGCGTCAGTGTGAACATCTTTACTACCGCAGGCGCAACAGTAAGCACAGCTGTAAATACCGTTAAGGGTGAATCTATGGTGTTCAGTCTTTCGGAACACAGTGAGAATACGCCATACAGAATTTCCTCATTAGCAAGTGGAAAGAATTTCCAGTTTGATTCGATTGAGATTATTTACAACAAATGAAGCTGATTCGGGGGCGGATCCTCAGAGGCTCCTCACCCGATGATTTAATCACTCTCATGGGCCCCGGCCAGTCGGGGCCCATGTTGTTAAAGAAAGGGGCGTCAATGGTTGGCCAGGGAGCAAAAACCGGGGCTGAATGACACCGGAAGACTGGAAAAGGGCAAGACGGGAGCATTTTGGGCAAGATATTGCTTCCCTCAACAATAAATTGTGAACGAATAGCATATGAAGAAGAAACAGCCCTACGAGACACCTTCAGCAGAGGTGTTGTACTTTAAGGCGATGCAGGATGTACTCACCGTCAGCGGAGGAGAGTTCGAGGAGGATGACGATGATATATTCAATAACTAACCGGGGAGGAATGAAGATGAAAAAGTTAGCATTATTCCTCATTCCGGCGACCATGGCATTCATGGCTGGCTGCGCAGTCGTCGAACTCGAGCAGGTGGGAAAGGACGAACCTGCAAAGGAAGAGATCCTGGTCCATAAAACCTTCAAGGCCGGGACGGTAGAGACCCGTACGACCCTGGACGGGAAGAAGGTCGTATTCTCCAAGGGTGAGTCCATCAGCATCTATGACGGCAGCGCGAACCGGGAGTTCAAGGCAGATGAGGCCGGCTCAAACGTCTCCTTCTCGGGAGAGGTATCATCTACGGCGACGGAGTTCTATGCGATGTCGCCATTTTCAGGATCTACGACTTTCGCAAAGAGTGGTTCGACCGTGACGGCCAAGACGACCCTCGCTTCCTCCCAGGTGGCGACTTCGGGCTCTTATGAGGACGGTATGAATATCTCTGCAGCAAAGGCGGATTCTTATGACCAGTTCTCGCTCGTGAATGTCATGAGCATTGCCAAGTTCACCCTCGCTTCGGCGAATCTCGGGGGACACAAGATTGCATCGGTCGAGTTGACTTCTTCCTATCCTCTGGCCGGAGATGTGGTCGTGACCTATGGCGATACTCCTACCGCGGCCGCGGGAAGCAATACGGTTAAATCAGTGACCCTTGCCAAAGCCAACGGGGCTTCCTTTGAGGATGGCACTTACTATATGGTTGTCCTTCCTAATGCCGGTGGTGAGATATCCCTGAAGTTTACCGATCCTGATGGATGCACTGCCATAAAGACCGCAACCTTGAAGTCGGCCTTCGAGTCCGGTTCCATCAAGAACCTCGGCACCGTGAAGGGACTCGAGTGGGTGTCTCCAAACTATGAGAAGGTCACTTCAGCCCCGACGGACTGGACTGGAGATTATCTTATTGTGTATGAAGAAGGTAGTCAAGTCCTGACCGGAGTCTCTGACAATATAGGTACCCATGGCGAGGTAATTATCAGCAATGAGACAATCTCTTGGGATAACTACAAAGCATACAATATCTCCATAGCCAAGAGCGGGAACGGATACACACTTGACCTTAATAATAGCGGTTATCTGGGATATACAGGGAGCAAGAACAGCCTGATGAGCACCACTGCAGAGTCAGTCACTGACAACTATCGCTGGACACTCTCGATGGATTCGGATGGAAATGCAATTATTAAGAATCTCGCAAATACTCAACGGATTATCCAGTATAACGCCCAAGATCCGCGTTTCTGTGCATATACATCTTCATCAAAGCAGGAGGCTGTCCAGCTCTACAAGAGGGTCGGTGGGGAATCAGCACCTATAACCGGGCCTGCGCAGGTGGTTCTCACTACCAAGGACGCAACCAAGGTTACAAATGCTTCGGCTATATTGAATGCCACCTTCAGCGAACTGAGCCCGCTCAACGCCCAGGAGGTAGGTTTCAAGTGGGGTACTAATCCCTCTTCCCTTACCAATATGGCCTACGACAATTCTTTCGTTCCACAGGAGTCCGGAACCATTTCGGCCCTCCTGACATCACTCTCAACTGAGACCACCTACTATTATCAGGTGACGATGCAGGTTTGGGACAGGGCTTCGAACCGCTACAAGGAGTTCACCGGTGAAGTGAAATCCTTCACTACTGCGAAGGCATATGTCCCGGAAGCGCCACAAGGATGGCTTGAACTGCCGGCGCTGACAGGGAATGAGGATTTCGTAGAGGCCCTCTATTCAGGTAAAGAGAGGAATTATTCCTATAATTACAGCTACAGCTGGTATGCTTCCATGTGGGTGGCGTATCCATTGACAAGTGATCATACATCCGGTTCGGCCAGCCATAGCAGCTGGTATTTCAATCTGGACCTGGATGAAAGTTATCAGGTCCATGTCGTGAAGAACAGTTACCAGACTAGCTATGGTAACAGTGCGTATTCCAGGGGACATCAGGTACCGAATGCTGACCGTAAGTCCGATGACCTTATGAACAAGCAGACATATTATGTTACCAATCAGACTCCGCAACTTCAGAATAAGTTCAACGGAACAGTCTGGGGCAATCTTGAGAAAGCGGTAAGGAACGAGTTGGGGAAGGTCGATACTCTTTACGTCGCGACTGGACCAGTGTACAGGACAGTCGGAGGTAATGAAGATATCACGTATCTTAAGGCTGCTTCAACCGATATTACCCCAGCTAATTTGCCTGTTCCTAATTATTACTGGAAGGCTATAATGAAGGTTAAGTGGGAAAACGGCAAGGTGACGAGTGCGTCTTCCATCGCATTCTGGTTCGAGCACAAGGAATATGACAGTTCCGACAGTGATTATAACTACGTGACACACGCAGTCAGTGTTGACAGGATCGAATCATTGACAGGCCTGGACCTTTTCACCAATCTGCCCGATGAACTGGAATCGACGGCTGAGGCTAACAGCAACTGGACGACTTTCCAGAACTTCAAGCAATAGCTGAAA
>CACZCQ010000003.1 GCA_902779765.1 uncultured Bacteroidia bacterium | reverse complement strand
GCTTTCCTTTCCAAGTACAAGATCTCTTCCGGACCAACAGCGTTAAGAAACATCAAGGCCCTGATAGACAAGGAGCTGGTATTGGCGACAACTACTGAAAACGGAACCGGATACTCAGTCTATAATGTCTTCTTGTCCCGTTTTCTTGCGAATAACATTCAACACTTGCGGCCATGAGTTATAAGTCTCTATTGTCTTCTGTGTGTCTTATAATCCTCTTTGTGGCATGCAGTGTGCGTGAATCCTGGCCGCCTAAGACAACAGGACCCAATCTTCCTGTCCGTTATTGTGATATCAATAAGGAAGACAAGGACAAAACGATTATCGGTTATGCCTTGGTGGATACCTCAGCCGTGAATTGGTTGGTATCAATCTGGGTGGAAGGTGCCTGTGTTTACACCCCGGTCTTATCTGATATTCGAAAGACTGAACGGATCCTTCAACGAGCGTATCCGTCTGTTCAAGAACACGCCTATCACAAAGATGGTCACTTGTTTGAAGAGGGCGGTCTGAGAAACTTCGCGCGACAATATGTTTTTATGAAAAGCCCTGAGGGAAAGAAGTTCGTTTATGTGAACTTTGTCCTTCTACGTTGGTCCGACCTGGAAGATAAGGAGGCCCCTTTTTATGATCCGAATGACATGGACACTCCTCCGCCACCGCCACCAACCCGCTTTGCACTCAGCCGTTATTGGCTTCGTGTTGATGATGGCGGGGATGGTTTTTGGCGCGCTATGCTGGACCTGGAAGATGGGATAGTAGAGAGGTTATTTATCAATGGACCGTAATCCTGTTTGGCGTAAAAAACATCATTACCTAAAAAGCAGAAGAAGGCAACTCACTTTTGAGTCACCTTCTTCTGCTTCGTAGCGGGGGGAGGACTCGAACCTCCGACCTCCGGGTTATGAGCCCGACGAGCTACCGACTGCTCTACCCCGCGATATTATTTGGGACTGCAAAGGTAGGACTTTTTCCCGAAATAGCAAAAATATTTTTCAGAAGCTATTTCAAGAATTCCAGAATGGACTCCGTATCACCTTTGTCAAAGGCCTTCTGCTCGCCGGAAACCAGGTTCTTGACATTGATCTGCCCGGCAGCCATTTCGTTCCCTCCGGTAATGGAGAGGAACGGGATAGTCTTGCGGTCGGCATAGTCGAACTGCTTCTTGAGTTTGGTGGCGTCGGGATAAACCTCTACTGCCACTCCCCTCCCGCGCAGCGCCTTGGCGACAGGAAGGATGTACTTCATCTCCTCGGGGCCCATATTCGCAAACAGAAGGGTCGTTGAGGATTTCAGGTCCTTGGGGAACTTGTCAAATCCCTTTAGCACGTCGTAGATCCTGTCGGCTCCGAAGCTGATTCCGACTCCGGACATTCCGGGTAGGCCGAATATTCCTGTAAGGTTATCATAACGTCCTCCGCCACAGATACTTCCGATAGCGAAATCCCTTGCCTTGACCTCGAAGATCGCTCCCGTATAGTAATTCAGTCCACGGGCAAGGGAAAGGTCGATTTCCACCGGTGAAGAAACACCGGCAGCCTCGATCAGTCCGAAAAGCTCCTCCAGCTCATCAAGACCCTTCAAGCCGGTTTCGGAGACCAGGCCGGATGCGGAACCGCCGTTCATCAGGGAACGCATCGATGCGATCTTTTCCGCCGTTGAACCGGACAGCTTCAGGATCTGCTCGATCACGGCTATGGCACTTTCGGTCAGACCCTTGGACCTCATCTCTTCCTCGACGGCCTCGAGACCGATCTTGTCCAGTTTGTCTATCGCTACAGTAATGTCCACCACCTTGTCAGGGAATCCGCAGATTTCCGCGAAACCCGTCAGCACCTTGCGGTTGTTGATCTTGACCAGCACGGCCACATCGAGCAAGGAGAAAACCCTGTCCACAATCTGGACGAGTTCCAGCTCGTTGACCTGTGACCTGGAACCGATCACGTCAACGTCACACTGGTAGAACTCACGGTAGCGGCCTTTCTGGGGACGGTCAGCCCTCCATACCGGCTGTATCTGGTATCTCTTGAAAGGGAAGGAAATCTCGTTCTGGTGCTGGACGACATAGCGTGCAAATGGGACGGTCAGGTCGTAACGGAGCCCCTTCTCGCAGACCTCCTTCGAAAGGGCGACGCTGTTCACTCCGTCCTCGGTGCAGAAATCACTGAAATTCACCTTGGAGAAGCAGTCCCCCGAATTGAGCACCCTGAACAGGAGCTTGTCACCTTCTTCGCCGTACTTGCCCAGTAACGTGGAGAGGTTCTCCATCGCCGGAGTGTCGATCTGTGAATATCCGAACGTCCTGAAAACGCTCTTGACTGTATCGAATATATAATTCCTTTCGGCCATCTCCTGCTGGCCGAAATCCCTTGTACCCTTGGGAATGGATGGTTTCTGAGGCATTTCGTCTGTTCTAATTAGTCTAACCAAATTACAAATATACAACAGTTTTTCTGGTAAAATACTTAAATTTGCCGCTGTTTGAACTATCAAAGGGCAATAAACACAACTGTATATGAATACAAAGGAATTCATCAAATGGGTGCTCGCCGTACTGTGCGGCCTTTTCGTATGGGGAATAGTCAAGGCTATCTTCTTCATAATGATGTTCGGTTCCATGGCGGCTTCCGCCACCTCCGGCAGCGGTTCGTCCACCGTACTGCCCAAGGAAGGCGTTCTCCTGATGGATATGGCCAACCTGGCTATCACCGAGCAGACTACAGAGTCGATGCCCTCGATGTCGCTCACATCCCTGAGCTCACTCGGAGGCGGTGCCATGACCGAATCACTCGGAATATATGATGCAGTCAGGGCAATCCACAAGGCAGCCGAGGATCCGGGAATAAAGTTCATCCTTCTCAAGACCGACAATCCCCTCACCGACGTTACGAACATCAGCGAGGTACGCAAGGCCCTCATCGATTTCCGCAAGAGCGGGAAGGCCGTGGTCGCCTACGGTGAAGCCTATACCTCAGGCAGTTACTACCTCGCCTCTGTCGCAGACAAGATCTATACTACCAGCCATCACGGAGGCAACAACTTCATGCTCGGCATGAGCGGCAGGATGATCTTCCTGAAGGACCTGCTGGACAAACTGGGTGTCAACTACCAGCTTATCAGGCACGGCAAATCCAAGAGTGCCGGCGAGATGTACGTCAATAACGCCCCTAGCCAGGAGAACATGGAACAGAACCAGGTGATGGTCAACTCCATGTGGGAGACCATATCTAATGAGACTGCCGAAGCCAGGGGAATCAGCGTCGACTCCCTCAACTATTTCGTCGAGAACCTCTCAATCGGCTTCCCCGAAGACATGATCAAGCACAACCTTGCAGATGAGCTCCTCAGCGTGGAGGGTTACAAGGAAAAGATGGCGACCCTCGCAGGCAAGGAGGCTTTCAAGGATGTGAAATTCGTATCCCTGAAGGAATATGCCACCGCAAAGGTCAAGGCAAACACCGGAGCGAAGAAGAAGATCGCCATCATCTACGCGGACGGCAACATCGTGGAGCAGGATGATCCCAACAACATTTCCGGTGACCGCTTCGCCAAGATCATATCCAAGGTCCGCGCCGACTCCACCGTCAAGGCTGTCGTCTTCAGGGTGAATTCTCCCGGAGGAACAGTCCTCTCGGCCAGCAAGATCAAGGAAGAGATCGACCTTACAAAGAAAGTTAAACCTGTCGTGGCTTCTTACGGTGCATATGCCGCATCCGGCGGATACTGGATCTCCAACAACTGCGACCATATCATCTCCGGAGCCACTACCCTGACCGGTTCGATAGGTTGCTTCTCGGCAATTCCCGAGTTCGGAAAGACCGTGAAGGACATCGCCCACGTCAACATCACGCCTGTCAATACCCACAAGCATTCCGACATGCTTTCCCTCGTGCGTCCGTTCGACAGCGAGGAGACCGCCTGGATGCAGGAATATGTGGACGATATCTACACCAGGTTCGTGAATATCGTTGCGGAAGGCCGTGGAATGACCTATGAGGCAGTTGACGAGATCGCACAGGGACGTGTCTGGACAGGTGCAGATGCATTGAAGATCGGCCTTGTCGATGAACTTGGAACCCTGGAAGATGCCGTCACATACGCAGCCTCCCTTGCTGGAGATCCCGATGTGTCTTCCTGGAATGTTGTCGGATACCCGAAGCCCCTGACCCTCATGGAGCAGCTGATGGCACAGTTCTCCAAAAAGGGAGCAATGGAAGAAGAGGTGGTCAACGCCCTCGCGGGAACTCCTTTCGAGTCAATGGCAAAGGCCCTTCTCGAATGGCAGAGGACTTGGAACAAGGGTAACGGCCAGCTGATGTTCGCCAGGATGCCGTTCGAGATCGAGATCAAATAAGACGGATCCTCACAACCGGCCCTTCGACAAGCTCAGGGACCGGTTTCACCCTAACCGATTCGTCGATACGATAGCCTACCAGGGCAAGGACATGCGAGCCTTCGTCAGCGATGACGAGGGCTTTTTCTTTTTGTTCAGGGGAGAATTTCAGGTCGACGAACATGTCGCTCAGTTTCTTGCGGCGTCCGTCCATTCCGAGCGGGCGCATCCAGTCGCCTGCCTGCCAGCGGCGGACGGTGAACGGGAATGCCAGGTCGGCCACCGTAATGCCTTCCGGCTGACGCGGATCCTCTACTTGCACCTGTTCCACGATGAACCCGACTCCATCCAGGGAATACTCCCCAGGCCCCTGGCACTCGACTGCTCCGGCAGCAGGGGTATCCCCTTGCGCGCCAATGCTCCGGATTAAAATGGAATCCCTGGAGGTTTCGGCGACATATCCATTGGAAAAGAACCTCCGGCCGCTGAAAGTAGAGCCGCTTGTCATCAGGGCGACAAGGTCCCGGAGGACAGATTCGTTGAAACCGTAGGGTTCCATCAGCCTGTAAAGGAGATACTCCCAATGGGGCGTTTCATAGAGCCTGACAGTATCGATTACCAGGCCGGAACGTTCCCTCCGGACCACCCTGGGTGCGTGTATGGCGACGAAAGCATCGGTTATCTTTCCCGCCTGGTCGAAGCGGGACATATCGGAGGTCAAGGTATCCAGGAAGGAAGGATTGATCTTCTCGAACAGGGGAAAGACCTCGTTTCGGATAAGGTTGCGCTTATAAACGGTATCGGAATTGCTGCTGTCCTCCCTCCAGGCAAGTCCACGGCTGGCGGCATATTCCTGGATGAGCTTTCTCGGGAAGGAAAGCATCGGACGGATAAGGCGTGCGTTGTCGGAACCGTTGATGAATGAGGACTCCTTCATCCCGCGGATTCCTTTGAGCCCGGTGCCGCGGAGAAGGTTCAGGAACAGGGTTTCGGCATTGTCATTGGCATTATGGGCCACAGCGACAGCCTTGAAACCATCCTTTTCGCATAATGAGGCGAACCAGCCGTACCGCAACTCCCGGGCGGCCATCTCGATGCTGATGCCGTGCAGGCCGGCATATTCCTTCGTATCGAAATCTATCTTCCTGAAACGGATGCCGCGTGACTCCGCCCATTCCCTGACGAATGCCTCGTCACCATCGCTTTCCGCACCGCGGAGATGGAAATTGCAATGGGCGATCTCGAAAGTGCAAGATGTGGACGAGCCTGCGGCCAGGTCGGCCATGACCATGGAGTCGATCCCGCCGCTAACGGCAAGCAGGACCGCCCCTCCTCCCGGAAGCAGTCCGTCCAGACAATTGTCGAAACGGGCCTGCAGCATACCGGGAACTATTTCTTGTTGGAGAACGTGTAAGTGAAGCCGAAGTTCAGGTACTCCTTCAGCTGGACAGCCCTGTGTCCGTTGGGAAAGTCATCTTCCACGATCAGCACCGTGTCATCATATATGAGGTTCGTGATGACGTTCAGCGAGAAGAACTTGTTCAGCTTCCAAAGGATGGTGTTGTCCCAGTTTACCCTGAGATTCAGTGGATTATGCAGGTAGTTGGAGAAGAGGATGAGCTTGCTGGACACATCGAAGTTCGTATTGATCTTGAACTTGACATCCGCCGTCATCTGGGCTCCCAGGGAGAAACGGGCGGGCTTGTAGTACTTCCCGGTGATGAAATATTTCCCGTCAACGTCTTTCTGGTCGGGATACTGTGCGATATCTTCGTATTTCTCCTTCCTTGACATACCGTAATTCTTCCTGAGCCTCTCGCTATGGACCACCTTGATACTTCCGGTCAATGGCGAAAGGTTGACGGTCAGCCACTTGCTGGGAATCCAATCGACACCGACACCGAGGGTAATGTCAGCCGGGGAGAGGAAATCGGACCTGAGTATACGGGCATCCCTCCACTGCTTTACGGTGGGCTCCTCCCCTTCGGCGACCGAAGGCGTGGCATATGTCCATCCGCTCGTCAGCTGGCTGAGATAGGTGAACTTGGCCGTGTAACTAAGCGTATTGGTGGCCTTGTAGCCCCAGGTGCTCTCAACCCACATCCGGTCGGCGTTGTTCTGGATGATGGGTTTGTCGTGGGAATATATGAACCCGTAGTTCACCTGGATTCCGTTGTTCCAGTACATCTTGTCCTTCGCCCATTTCGCCTCACCCTTGATCAACGTACTGAGGCTGTAGTTGTTGAAACCTCCGGCAGCCCAGCTTGTGAAGCTGTTCTGGATGAAATTGAGGTTCGTCAGGAGGGTATTGGTCCAATAGACAGGCTTGGGAGGTGTCACCACGGTCTCCGGCGTCTCGGCCAGCATCTTTGCAGCCTCTGCGGCGGCGGTCTGGGCGTCCTTCCTGGTCTTGTCATCCTGACCGAAAGCCTGTCCCTGGAGGGACAGCACAGCAAGGACCACGAGTGAATAACTTACAATCCGTTTCATAAAGTCAGGTTAAAGATGAAAATCTTCCTTTAATAAGAGATGGCGAACACCACCCTCTGCTTCGAAGGCTTTCCGGAGAAGATATCCTTGCCCTCCTCCTCGCAAACGAAGCTGTCCACGGGGATGCAACGGATCGTGGCCTTGGTCGCATCCTTGATCGCCTGCTCGGTCTCGGCCGTTCCGTCCCAATGGCAGAGAAGGAACTTGCCCGTACCGATCTTCTCCTTGAACTCATCCCAGCTGTCGCATTTCTCCACATTCTCAGCCCTGAAATCGAAGGCCTTCCTGTAGATATTGGACTGGATGTCGTCGAGGAGGGAAGCAATGCTCTTGTCAAGCCCTTCGAGGGCGACGGTCTGCTTCTCAAGGGTATCCCTGCGGTGCACTTCCACGGTTCCGTTGTCAAGGTCGCGAGGCCCCATGGCCAGGCGCACAGGAACTCCCTTCAGCTCCCATTCTGCAAATTTGAAGCCCGGACGCAGGTTGTCGCGGTCGTCGATCTTGACCGTATGGCCTTCAGCCTCGAGGGCTTTCTTGAGTTCGGTCATCTTCTCGAGGATCCTGGACTGCTCTTCCTCGGTCTTGAATATAGGAACCATAACCACCTGGATAGGAGCGAGTTTCGGAGGAAGCACGAGACCGTTGTCGTCGCCGTGGGCCATGACCAGCGCACCCATCAGACGGGTGGAGACACCCCAGGAAGTTGCCCAGACATACTGCATCTGGCCTTCCTTGTCTGTATACTGGACATCGAACGATTTCGCGAAATTCTGGCCGAGGAAATGGGAGGTACCGGCCTGCAGGGCCTTACCGTCCTGCATCATTCCTTCGATGGTCAGGGTGTCGAGGGCCCCTGCGAAACGCTCGTTGGGGCTCTTGTGGCCGACGATCACGGGAAGGGCCATATAGTCACGGGCGAACCTGGCATATACCTGTACCATCCTTTCGGCCTCTTCCTGAGCTTCCTGGGCGGTGGCATGGGCGGTGTGGCCTTCCTGCCAGAGAAACTCGGCGGTACGGAGGAAAAGCCTGGTACGCATCTCCCAGCGCACGACATTCGCCCACTGGTTGCACATTATGGGAAGGTCCCTCCAGGATTTGATCCAATTCTTGTATGTACTCCAGATGATGGTCTCGGAAGTAGGCCTGACGATGAGTTCCTCTTCGAGCTTTGCCTCAGGGTCCACGACGACGCCCTTTCCGTCAGGATCGTTCATGAGCCTGTGATGGGTCACGACGGCGCATTCCTTGGCGAAACCGGCGACATGCTCGGCCTCACGGCTGAAGAAGGACTTGGGAATGAAAAGGGGGAAATAGGCATTGACCGCACCGGTCTCCTTGAACATGTCATCCAGGGCGCGCTGCATCTTTTCCCATATCGCGTATCCATAGGGCTTGATGACCATGCATCCCCTGACCGGCGACTGTTCCGCCAGATCCGCCTTCACTACCAAGTCATTATACCACTGAGAATAGTTCTCAGACCTCTTCGTTACTTCCTTTGCCATGTCAGAATATTAGTTTGCTGTTCTTGTCAAATATTGTTATTATTGCGTAGCATTTTCATTCGGCACGGATGTTGTTTATTGAAAAACATTAATAAGTCTGCCGCGATGAAAGCGGTAGCGAAGTTACGAATTTATTGTCAATTTTATAGGAGATTCAAACATGAAAACACGCACAATCATTTTCTTCTCGGCGCTTCTGGCACTGACATCGTGCGGTTCTGCAGCGCAGTACGCTAGCGATACTTCTTCACAGAGGTATCAGGACGGAATCTACTATACTCCTGACACACCGGCAGGAGATGTCGCCGTCGCTTCCCAGACGAAGGAAGAGACTGACTTTCTTGTGGCCAAAACGAAAAGCTCGCCTATCTTCATGAAGAGCGGAGAGAAAATCGACACCTTGTTCATCCCGAATGACAAAGTGGCCAAGATAGATTTCAACAAGAACGAGAACACCACTTCCGTCTATCTCTATGACAATGGCTGGGACACCTGGGCGGCTTATCAGCCCTGGTATGCTTCCTCTTGGTATTCCTGGCATTATCCTTACTATTCCTCCATCTACTGGGGCATGAATCCCTGGTACTATGGCGGATGGTACGATCCCTGGTTCTATCGTCCGTGGCACTACCGTCCCTACTACTACAGCTGGTACGGCGGGTGGTATGACCCCTGGTTCTATGATCCCTGGTTCTACGACCCTTGGTACTATGGAGGATGGTACGGCGGATGGTATGATCCCTGGTACTATCGCGGATGGTATGGCGGTTACGGCTGGCACTATCACAGCTGGGGACACGTCAATCACTGGGGGAACATCGGCTTCGGCGGAGGAGACAGGGTCTACAGGCCCAGGATCGCGACTACCGGATCCACTTCCAGGAGCGGCATCGGTTCGATGTCCAGGACGGCGGGCACCAGGAGCGCCTCGATGACCAGGTCAAGGAGCGGAGCGGCCACAAGGTCTTCCGCAACCAGGTCTTCATCGGCAAGCGCAAGCGCTGCAAGGTCATCCGCATCTTCAGCGACCAGGGTCGTCAGGACTCCTGCGACAGGATCGACCGTAAGGTCCAACGCTTCAAGGTCGGCTGCGACCTCCGGCAGGTCTTCAGGAGTTGCATCCGGAACCACAAGGTCCACAGGATCATCCTACGGACGTTCATCTTCCGGAACCTACAGCAGGCCTTCCACTACCTACAGCAGACCTTCCACTTCCAGCAGCACCCGTTCCGGAAGCTATTCTTCCGGCAGTGGCGGAAACTACAGGTCGTCCAGCGCCGGCTCTTACGGCAGCAGTTCCCGCAGCTCTTCCTCCGGCAGCTACTCTTCCGGTAGCTCGAGCAGAAGCTCAGGTGGCTACTCGGGTGGCGGCTCATCCGGCGGAGGATACAGCGGAGGCGGTTCCAGCGGTGGCGGCGGTGGCCGCAGCAGCGGAGGAGGCGGCAGGAGATAACGGTTCTCCCCAATATCTTCAACCACTACCTATTACTTATCAACTAAAAACAACAAGGACATGAAAAAGACTTTTATCGCCATATCACTGATGTTCACCGCGATTGCCGCGGGAGCGCAGACGATGTACGACGGACTGACTTTCAGCCAGAACAACTACTACGGCACGGCAAGGTCCATAGGAATGGGCAATGCGATGACCGCAGTCGGAGGTGACCTCGGTTCCATCGGCATCAACCCCGCAGGCTCGGCTGTGAACAACTTCTCGCAGTTTACCATCAGCCCCAACGTGACCATCAGTTCGATGAACGCCTCCTGGAGCGCGTACCCGGTCAACGGAACGGACACGTACACCAACGAGATCAACAGGAAACTTTCCAGGTTCACGATGCCTAACATAGGAGTGACCATCAACTCCAAGACCGGCAGGCGCAGCGGCCTGGTCGGAGTGACCTACGGATTCGTGATCAACACGACCAACAATTTCGCCGGACAGATGATGACCGGAGGCCGCAACGACAAGACCAGCTACCAGAGCTCGATCGCAGTCGACGCAGACGGTTTCGACATCGACTTCCTGAACGGCTTCCTCGATGCTGACGGCAAGTCCATCGACGACTGGAGCAATGCCTACCATCACGCTGACGACAGGGGGCTCTACGCACCCTGGAACGTCATCGCCAATGCCCAGGCAGGCGCGATCGCCAATTACGGCGAACCCGACGATCCGGACTATTACTACCGTTACATCGCTGCAACCGAAGGTTTCAACAACACCGGCGAAAGGGACCAGTACGGCAACTACATCTATGACATATTCATGGGCGGTCCGCTCGACCAGTCCTACGGACGCAAGGTCACGGGCAGCAAGAATGATGCTCTCCTGAATGTCGGATTCAACTTCAACAACCGCTTCTTCCTCGGATTGAACATGGGTATAACCTACCTGGGTTACAACTATGACGAATACTTCAAGGAGGCGGCCGTGGATCCTTCCGACTTCCAGATCGACTATGAGGATGCCACCACCTATTTCACTGACTATCGCTCCCGCTATTCCTACACCGCTGACGGAGCAGGAGTATACGGAAAGATCGGCTTCCTGGCCCTTCCGGCCGAAGGCCTCAGGATAGGTGCAGCCATCCAGACCCCTACCGTGATGTACATCGACGAGACCTGGCGCCAGTCGGTCGACGTCCACTACCAGACATCTTCCTACGACGGTGAGGCCACCTCGCCGGAGGGCAACTTCTCCTACAGGCTCCGTACTCCGTACAGGCTTAACGCCGGACTCGCCTACACCTTCATGGGCATGGGCATCCTGAGCGCCGACTACGAGATGACGGATTACAGCACGATGAAGTTCTCCCAGAGCCAGGGAGACTGGGAGGATTCGTTCAGCGATGTCAACAAGGACATCAAGCAAGGCATGGGAATCTCCCACAGTGTCCGTATCGGAGCTGAGGTCAAGCCCACTCCCGAGTTCGCGATCCGCGCCGGATACAACTTCACCACGATTCCCGAATATACCGGACATGAGACCCTGCATGACAATATCAATGCATTCTCCGTGGGTGTAGGATATTCCTCAAAGGGTTCCTTCTTCGCAGACCTTGCTGCAAGGATGACGGCCTTCTCGGACGAATTCATCTCCCCTTATGCCGACTACCTCAGCGACTACGCTTCGCCGCTGATCCTCAACAAGAGGGAGCGTTACGGAATCACCGCCACCCTGGGCTGGAGGTTCTAGGAACATGACGTATAAAGAAAAGGGCTTCCCGGTCGGGAGGCCCTTTCTTTTTAAGATATCACTTCCGGTTAATCCAGCGTCTGCTTGATCTCGGTGATGACGAAGGCTTCGATCATGTCGCCGACCTTGATGTCGTTGAACTTCTCGATGCCGATACCGCATTCCATTCCGGCGGAGACTTCCTTGGCGTCGTCCTTGTTCCTCTTGAGGGAAGCGATGTCGCCCGTGTAGACCACGATACCGTCGCGGATTAGGCGGCACTGGGATGTCTTGGCGATCTTGCCGTCGCGGACGAGGCAGCCGGCGATGGTTCCGACCTTGGAAATCTTGAAGGTCTGCTTGACCTCGGCCGTACCGGTGATCTCTTCCTTCTTGATGGGCTCGAGCATACCCTCGATACCGTCCTTGACGTCGTTGATGGCGTCATAGATAACGGAATACAGGCGGATCTCGATTCCCTGCTCGTCGGCGGTCTTCCTTGCATCGGTGGAAGGACGTACCTGGAAGCCGATGATGACGGCATCTGAAGCTTCTGCAAGGATCACATCGGACTCGGAGATGGCACCGACAGCCTTGTGGATCACATTGACACGCACCTGCTCGGTGGAGAGCTTGATGAGTGAATCGGAAAGGGCTTCGACTGAGCCGTCCACGTCTCCCTTGACGATGACGTTGAGTTCCTTGAAGTTGCCGATGGCGATACGCCTTCCGATCTCCTCGAGGGTCATGTGCTTCTGGGTCTTGATGCCCTGGATACGTATCAGCTGCTCCCTCTTGTTGGCGATCGACTTGGCTTCCTTCTCATCGGCCATGACATTGAACTTGTCACCGGCGCTGGGAGCGCCGTTCAGGCCGAGGATCGATACCGGAGTGGAAGGACCTGCTTCCTTGACTTTCTGGCCACGCTCGTTGAACATAGCCTTTACACGGCCGTAGTAGCAGCCGCTGAGGACCATGTCACCCGTCTTGAGGGTTCCGTCCTGGACGAGGACGGTGGCAAGGTAACCGCGTCCCTTGTCGAGGGAGGATTCGATGACGGCACCCACTCCCCTCTTGTTGGGATTGGCCTTGAGGTCGAGCAGGTCGGTTTCAAGGAGGACCTTCTCGAGGAGCTTGTCCACATTGAGACCCTTCTTGGCCGATATCTCCTGGCTCTGGTATTTTCCTCCCCACGCTTCGGTAAGGATATTCATCTGGGAGAGCTGCTGGTAGATCTTGTCAGGCATGGCTCCCGGCTTGTCTATCTTGTTGATGGCGAAAACCATCGGGACACCGGCGGCCTGGGCATGGTTGATAGCCTCGACTGTCTGGGGCATCACGGCGTCATCGGCCGCGATGATGATGATGGCAAGGTCGGTGAGCTGGGCTCCACGGGCACGCATGGCCGTGAAGGCCTCGTGTCCAGGGGTATCCAGGAAGGTGATCCTCCTTCCGTCAGGAAGTTTCACATTGTATGCACCGATATGCTGGGTGATACCTCCTGCCTCTCCGGCGATGACGTTTGACTTGCGGATATAGTCGAGCAGGGAGGTCTTACCGTGGTCGACATGACCCATGACGGTGATCACAGGAGGCCTGGACACGAGATCGTCCTCGCTGTCTTCCTGGCTGTTGTTCTCCTCGATCTCCTCGGTAAGGTCGGCAGTGACGAATTCGACCTTGTAGCCGAACTGCTCCGCGACAAGCACGAGGGCCTCTGCATCGAGTCTCTGGTTGATGGAAACCATCAGGCCGAGTTCCATGCAGGCCTTGATCACCTCGTTGACAGGGGTGTTGTTCATGAGGGTGGCCAGGTCGTTGACGGTCACGAATTCGGTGACCTTCAGGACGGTCTTCTCTGCCATCACCTGTGCCATCTCCTCCTGGGTTCTGGCAGCAGCCTGCTCCCTCTTCTCCTTCCTGTACTTGGCGCCGAAGTTGTTCTTCTTGTTGTCGTTCATCCTGGCGTAGGTCTCCTTGACCTGCTTCTGGATCTCCTTCTGCATCGCCTCCTGCTCCTCTTCGGTCATGGCAGGCTTGAAGCGGTCGGCACCGCGTC
The DNA here is from genome assembly GCA_902779765.1 of uncultured Bacteroidia bacterium. Classification (GTDB taxonomy): domain Bacteria; phylum Bacteroidota; class Bacteroidia; order Bacteroidales; family UBA932; genus Cryptobacteroides. The sequence goes on along the minus strand of CACZCQ010000003.1, from coordinate 294,463 downwards.
CGCGCTTCCTGCCTCCCTTGCCCTGATCCTGGGCAGCACGTGCATCCTTCTTGGCATCGCGCTTGTCCTTGCGGGAATTGTTGTCGGCCTGCTTGCCTTCCTTGGCGACATCGACTTTCTGGCTGCCCTTGGCAATCCTTTCACGTTTCTTGCCGCTCTTCTTCTCGAACTGGGACATGTCGATCTTGCCGAGCACCTTGAATCCGGGAGCGTTCTCACCCGATGCCTTCTCATCCTGTTTCACCTCGGATTCAGGCTGTGATTCTACGGGAACTTCTTCCGCAGGGGTTGTGGCGGGAGTTTCCTCGGGAATCTCAACCTCGGGTTCGGGTTCAGGGGCAGGCTCTTCCACTACAGGCTCGGGTACCGGTTCGGGTTCCGGCTCAGGAACAGGTTCCGGGGCAGGTTCCGGTGTGGGGACGACCGGTTCCGGCTCAGGAACAGGTTCGGGCTTCGGCTCCGGTTTCGGTTCGGGCTTCGGCTCCGGTTTCGGCTCCGGCCTGGGCTCGACAGGCGTGAAGACATTGCTCTTGATGACGGTCTCCCTGACCGGCTCGTCGAATTCTTCTTCACGTGAGGCTTCCTGCTGCCTCCTGGATGTCTTCTCCAGGATTTCGGTGAGTTTGATATCAACTTTCTCGGATGCCTTCTTCATCTCGAGGTCCTTTCCGAACTGCTTCTCGATAGCGCCGAGATGCTCGTCCGAGATCTTGGCGTTGGGATTGGCGTCCACTTCGACACCCTGGCTGTTCAGAAAGTCCACCAGACTCTGAAGTCCGATGTTGTAGGTCCTGATAATCTTGTTAAGTCTGATTTCTCCCATATTCAACCCCTTAAATTAATACTAGTCTTCAAATTCGGCCTTAAGGATCCTGAACACGTCGGCGACGGTCTCGTCCTCGAGGTCCGCCCTCTTGGCGATGTCTTCAGGAGAGAAGGCAAGCACGCTCTTGGCGGTATCGCAACCGATGGCGACGAGGCGGTCGATGACCCACTGGTCGATCTCGTTGCTGAACTCGCTCAGAAGGACGTCTTCCTCCTCGAACATTTCTTCCTTGGAAAGCTCCCTCCAAACTTCGATCTCCCTGCCGACGAGCATTCCGGCCAGCTTGATGTTGCATCCGCCGCGACCGATACCCTTCTTGACCTCGTCGGGCTGCATATAGACCTTGATCTTGTCCTCGGGAGAGTTGCCCAGGTCAATGGACGAAACCCTTGCGGGATTGAGAGCCCTCTGGATAAGGAGCTGGGTGTTGGAAGTCCACTGGAGGACGTCGATGTTCTCGTTGCGGAGCTCACGGACGATTCCGATGATCCTGGATCCCTTGACACCGATGCAGGCGCCGATGGGATCGATCCTCTCGTCGTAGGACTCGACAGCCACCTTCGCACGCTCACCGGGCACGCGGACAACCTTCTTGATGGTGATGAGACCGTCGAAGATCTCAGGAACCTCAAGTTCGAACAGTTTCTCGAGGAAATCGTTGGTAGTCCTCGACAGGGTGATGTAAGGAGTGGTGTTGTTCCTCATCTCGACGCTCTTGATGATGGCGCGGATGGTGTCTCCCTTCTTGAACCTTTCTCCGGGGATCTGCTCGTTCTTGGGCAGATGGAGCTCGTTGCTGTCCTCGTCGAGGATGATCACTTCCTTTGACCAGGTCTGGTAGATCTCACCGGTGAAGATCTCTCCGACCTTGTCGGAATACTCCTTGAAGACATTGGCCTTGTCGATGTCCATGATCCTTCCCTGGAGGTTCTGTCGGATGTTCAGGATACCCCTCCTTCCGAAAGAGGCGAGGGAAAGTTTCTTGGTGTACACGTCGCCGATCTCGTAGTCGTCGTCGCCGGTCTCGGCCTTGATCTGCTCCAGGGTGATCTGTGTGTTGGGATTCTCCACTTCCTCGACGATGTCGAAGTTCTGGTAGATCTCGCAGTCTCCCTTGTCGACATTGATGATAACGTCGAAATTGTCGGAGGAGCCATAGGTCTTGGCGATCTGGGTGAGGAATACATCCTTGAGAACGCCCATCATCACGGGCCTGTCGATGTTCTTCTCTTCCTTGAAATCCTTGAAGGCATCAATTAGAGTGATTACGTCTTTCTTTTCCATTTTATGATGTTTCTATTTTTTGAATTCAATATATGGTATTACGGAATTGATCTCATCGAATCCGAATCTTTCCTCCACCTCGACGGTGACCTTCTTCTTTTTCCCTTCCTGGACTTCCTTGCGGGAATAACGGAGGGAAATCCCTTCCGGATCAGCTCCGGTCAGGACACCGACGAGCTTCCTGCCGCCTTTGAGGAGCACCGACACCGAAGAGCCGATGGCCTTCCGGTATTGTTTTTCAACCTTGAAAGGCTGGTCCAGACCGGCGGATGAAACCGTGAGGGAATAATCCTCAGCATCCTTGTCGAAAATGGCCAGGAATGCATCATTTATGGCGACGCAGTCCTCGAGGTCCATCTCTCCGACCTCCTTTTCGACAGTGAGCACTATGTCATTGTCCCTGCTCAGGGACACGTCCACGATGAAGCAGCCGCGCTGGTTCACGGCAGGCTCAATGCTTTTTATGATCAGATCCTTTTCCATGCTTACAAAACAAAAGATAGGAGACGCGTCCGTCACCTATCTCTCACAACTTTGCAAAGATAAGGATTATTTAGTAAATATGAAAATAAATTGCTTTCTTTGTAGACTTTTTCAGTAATCAACTCTAAAATCATACGGAAAGACATGGAATTTACAGCTAAGCAATTGGCACAGGTGCTCAAGGGAACGGTGGAAGGAGACCCCCAGGTCAAGGTGACCTCTTTCGCCAAGATCGAACACGGAAAGCCTGGCCAGCTCTGCTTCTATGCCAACCCGAAATACGAAAAATACGTCTACACCTGCAAGGCGAGCATACTCCTGGTAAACAAGGATTTCGAGGCCAGGGAGGCCGTAACTCCCACCTTGATCAGGGTTGACGATGCATACAAATCCCTTGCGGACCTCCTCAAGTACGCCGCCACCCAGAAGCGCACGGACCGCAGGCACAGGGGTTTCCGCTCCTCATGGTTCCTTACCAGCAAATTCGGGAAGAAAGTCTACCTCGGAAGCCATTCATATGTCGGGCATCACGCCAGGATCGGAGACTACACGAAGATATTCGAGAATGTCTATGTCGGTGACAACACGGTCATAGGAAAACATTGCATCATTTATCCGGGCGTCGTAATCTACCCCGGGATGATCATCGGCGACAACGTGATCATCCACGCCAACGCGGTGATCGGTTCGGATGGTTTCGGCAATGCTCCCCTTCCGGACGGCACGTGGGAGAAGATAGAGCACCTGGGCAACGTGATAATCGGCAACAACGTCGAAATCGGTGCAGGTACCACGATAGACCGTTCGGAGATGGAATCGACCATCATCGGCAACGGCGTCAAGATCGACAACCTCTGCCAGATCGCCCATAATGTCCAGATCGGAGACAATACTGTGATGGCAGCCCAGTGCGGGATCGCAGGTTCGACCAAGATCGGAAAGAACTGCATCCTTGCAGGACAGGTCGGAATAGCGGGTCATCTGGAAATAGCGGACAACACCACCCTCGGTGCACAGGCCGGAGTCATCGGCAATATCACGGAACCGGGCCAGACCCTCCTAGGCTCTCCGGCGATACAGTTCAAGAACTATCTTCGCAGTTACGCAGTATTCAGGAAGCAAGGGAAATAATTAGGACTGTTTTTTGCAGTAGTTACAGTCCTACTCGACTATTATGACTTCTAACAAGCAGAGGACACTTTCGAAAGAGATTTTTTATGAAGGCAAGGGTCTTCACACCGGACTGTTCGCACACATGGTATTGAAGCCCGCCCCTGAAAACACCGGCATCATATTCACCAGGACAGACATCGGTGAAGATGCCATCGTCCCCGCGCTTGCCGAAAACGTCTCTTCCACTGCCAGAAGCACTACCATAGCCTACAAGGGAGCAACGGTCTCCACGATAGAGCATCTCATGTCGGCCTTCTCAGGTATGGGCGTGGACAATGCCTTCGTAGAGTTGGACAACGTAGAGGTTCCAATCCTGGACGGAAGCGCCCGGTACTACGTGGAGGCGATGCTGAAGGACGGACTTGCAATCCAGGATGCCGACAAGGAATATCTGACCTTACCCGGGACGATCGAGATCAAGGACGAAGATACCGGTTCATTCATCAGGGTCACGCCCTGTGACGATCCGTCGATAGACCTGACCGTCGATTTCGGCTCAAGGGTACTTGGCGTCCAGAAGGCCCATTGGGATCCGGAGACAGACTATCCGACAGAAATAGCCCCGTGCAGGACGTTCGTGTTCTTCCACGAGATCGAATACCTGTTCCAGAACAATCTTGTGAAGGGCGGTGACGTAGACAATGCCATCGTGATAGTAGAGCATCCAGTCACTCCGGAACAGGTGGAAAGGCTTGCCGGACTGTTCAACATCCCTGCGCTGGCCATTGATGACAAGGGCTATCTGAACAACCTCCGTCTCCATTTCCCGGATGAATGCGGAAGGCACAAACTGCTGGACCTCGTCGGCGACCTCGCCCTGTCAGGAGGGAGGATCAAGGCCAGGGTGGAAGCATTCAAGCCCGGTCACTCCATCAATACCCGCATGGCGAAAGCCATCAGGGAAGCAATAGCAAAACAGTAAAAAACTTATCAACATGAATAAGATTTCACCTCAAGCATATGTAAGTCCCAAGGCCAAGCTCGGCGACAACATCGAAGTCGGGCCCTTCGCATACATCGATGACGACGTCGAGATCGGCGACGGCTGCAGGATCCTCCCGCACGCCACCATTTTCCAGTACGTAAAGATGGGTTGCAACTGCCACATATTCCCCGGGGCAGTGGTCGGGGCGATCCCCCAGGACCTCAAGTACGAAGGTGAAGTCACATACGTCGAACTCGGGGACAATGTCACCGTCCGCGAATGCGCAACCATCAACCGCGGCACCAAGGCCAGCGGCAAGTTCGTCACCCGGATCGGCAACGACACCCTTATCATGTCGTACGTGCACGTCGCACACGACTGCGTCATCGGCAACCATTGCATACTCACCAGCTACGTTGGTCTTGCCGGCGAGACGGTGATAGACGACTGGGCGATAGTAGGAGGCGGCTCCAAGGCCCATCAGTTCTCCAAGATCGGCTGCCACGCCATGATTGGCGGCATGTCCAGGATAGACAAGGACGTTCCTCCATACGTGCTCTGCGGACGCGACCCTCTCAGGTATGTCGGAGTGAATATCGTAGGCCTCCGCCGCAGGGGATTCTCCTCCGACGTGATCCGCAACATCAAGGATATCTACGATACTATCTACTTCTCGGGATACAACATTTCCGACAGTTGCACCAAGGTTGAAGCAGGTTTCCCTCAAAGCGAGGAAAGGGATACCATCCTCGATTTCATCCGGAATTCCAAGAGAGGGATTATCCGCGGTGAGGTCATCCACGAGAAAGGTTCTTCCGAATAGTCTCAGGCCATGCTTCTGAGCATAGCCTATTTCCCGCCGGTCAGCTATTTCGCGTTGATTGCACAAGCTTCCACCGTCTACGTGGAGGCCTGTGAGAATTACCAGAAGCAGAGCTGGCGCAACCGGTGCCGCTATTATGCTGCGGACGGTCCCCAGTACCTCAACTTCCCGATAGTCCACGAAGGGACCCACGAACTTCCGATCAGCCGCATCAAGGTGGACTATTCCACTCCCTGGATCCAGAAGACGGAGCGGGCCATCATGTCGGCCTACGAGTCTTCCGCATTCTTCGACTATTACAAGGACGACCTGTTCGCCATCCTGGATTCCAAACCGGAAACACTCTTCGAACTCGACCTGCGGATTATCCGTTTCTTCCTGAAAAAGACCGGGATAACGGCCGACATCCGTTTCACGGAGGAATATTCCCCCCTGGCATCCGGGACATACGGGGAGGACTACAGGGAAATACTCCATCCGAAACGTCCCGACACCGTACTACGTGACCTCGGACTGGAGAAGCCGTACTTCCAGGTGTTCGCCCGGAAATACGGCTTCGTACCGAACCTTTCCATCATGGACCTCCTGTTCAACGAAGGTCCCTCTTCCATCCTTTACCTCAAGACTGGAACTTCATCACGCTGAGCACCTTCATCGACTCGTCGGCGGCGGTGAGGTATGAGATAGAATACTCCCTGCCACCCTTGGGGACATCAAGGACGACGTGTCCTCCATCGAAAGAAGACTCATTGACGACGCCCAGCCACGGTTTCCCGGCGTCCTGGGCCCTTCTCTCTTTCGGGAATATCCCAGGACAGACGATCCTGTCGCCGGGATAGATGCTCCGGTCTGCGATCCTTTCCAGGACGGGAGCCACATTGTGAAGCTGGTCCCATACGCAACTCACATACACCCGTGCCTGAAGGGCTTTCAGGAGCCCCTCCGGCATTGAGTAGTGGCCGTGATGGTTGATTTTCGCCACATTGACCTTGGGGCAGACTGAAGCGAGGGCGTTCTCCGTCTCGAACTTAGTCCCGTCCGGGAGCTGCCAGCTGTCGGAGAAATCTCCGGCAGTATAGAACTTGAAGGGACCGTAAGAGAAAATCATTCCGAGGCTCATACCGTTCTCATTGAGCCACTTGGGATTATCCTTCTTACGTTCGGCATAAAGGTCGGTTATCCTTCCGTCCTCCCCGGCTATCCTTCCGTTCGCGCAGATATTCCTTACCGAGAAGCCCGGATACCTGCCCGGATTCCGGAGCATCGCGACCTGATCCACGGCTCCCTCCCTGAATTTCTCTACCACCAGGCCGCGGTTGCGGGTCATGTATTCGTAGAACATCTTCATCTGGGTCACGTTGTCAGCAGACCGCTCGACCAGGGGGATGGGATCCGTGTACTCCGGCCAGCAACGGTCGAAGGCCTTCCCGAACTCGAGCCACTCGGCAGCCTGCGAGAAACCACTGAGGATGTATTCCTTGCCGTCGCGGATCACCTTGTCGGCATAGAACTTACTGCACCCGCCGTGGTCGTTGTGATAGTGCGACAGCATCATGTAGTCGACCTTGCGGCCGTTGGGATTCACCCTGAGCACATACCTGGCTATCCATTCCCCGGAATGCCTGTCAGGGGAAGGCAGGACGGGAACCGCAAGTTCGCCACGACCGATCGCATTGTGGTCTCCGCAGTCCAGGAGCATAGTCGTCCCGTCGGGGAAGATCATGAACATCGATTCACCGACTCCGGTGTAGATGAAATGCACCTGGAAATGGCCCTTTTTCCAGCCCTTCCATGTCTTGCCTGCGGCCGGATCCTTCATGCCGGCGGCGAATACGCTTTCCCAATCCAGCAGCATGGCTGTTGCCGCGATCGTCGAAGTCTTTATGAAATCCCTTCTGTCCATATTGTGATCGATTATCTGATTAAAGCCTGTCGATAAACCTCGACTGTCTGCCTGGCGGCGGCGACATCGTGGACGCGGAGGATATCCGCACCGTTCTGCAATGCGACCAGGTTGGCCGCACAGGTAGCCGGAAGGGCCTCAGCCGGAGTGATCCCGAGAGGCCGGTAAAGGAAACTCTTTCGGGAAAGCCCGGCCAGCAACGGCCGCCCGAACTCCTTGAAAACCGACAACTCCCTGAGTATCCGCCAGTTCTGCTCAACTGTCTTGGCAAAGCCGAATCCGGGATCCAGGATCCAATCCTTCACTCCGAAGGCGTCTGCGGTCTCTGAGATCCCGTCAAAGAAGGACTTGACCGAAGAGACCACATCGTCGTAGTCGGTAAGGTCCTGCATATCCTTCGGAGTTCCCCTGGTGTGCATGGCCACATAGGTCAGTCCTTTCCCGCCAACCAGTTTCCACATCGCATCGGATCCTCCGCTCACGTCATTGACTATGAACGGCCCTATGGTGTCGAAGGCACGGGTGACTATTCCGGGACGGAACGTATCGACCGATATGTCCACTCCGGGATCCTCCCGGGCTAGCAGGTCCAATGCCGGCTTCAACCTCAGCCATTCCTCTTCCTCGCTCACCGACTCGGATCCGGGCCGGGTGGAACAGGCTCCTAGGTCGATGATATCGGCTCCTTCCGACCGCATCGAAGCCACTCTTGAAAGGAAAAGACCGGGATCGAACGAGCCGTCCTTCCCAAGGAAACGGCTGCCCGCAAAGAAGGAATCGTCAGTTAGGTTGACGATCCCCATTATCCGAATCTTTCTGACTGGGTTACCTTCCATTTGTACAAAAATAGCCAAAAAATAGATATCTTTGTAAGTTAATCATAATCTGTCAAAATGCTGATTGTTCTGGAAGGGCTGGACGGGGCAGGAAAGTCCACGCAAGTCAGGAAACTGAAGGCTTACCTCGAAGAGGTATGCCAGGGTTTGGAATATATCCACTTCCCCAGATACGATGCTCCTGTCTACGGCGACCTCATCAGCCGCTTCCTCCGTGGCGACTTCGGTTCCAACGAGACGGTCCATCCCCAGCTGGTGGCTCTCCTCTTCGCCGAGGACAGGCACGGGGCAGGGCCGGAGATCAAGGCCACGCTCGCCCGGGGCGGAGTAGTGCTTCTGGACAGGTACGTGTATTCCAACATCGCGTACCAGTGCGCAAAACTGTCCGATCCCGAGGAGAGGGAGGCTCTCCGTGAATGGATAATCAACACCGAATTCGGCACCTTCGACCTCCCGCGTCCCGACCTCAACATATTCCTCGACGTTCCCATCGAATTCGTGGAGAGCAGCCTTGAGAAAAACCGCAGCGGTTCCGACAGGGAATACCTCAACGGCGCACGTGACATACACGAGGCAAGCATAGCTTTCCAGAAGCAGGTCAGGGAGATATACGTCAGGCAGGCTTCCCTGGATCCAGGTTTCATAAGGATAGACTGTTCGGATGCTGAAGGCAGGATGCTTCCTCCGGACGACATATTCAGAAAGGTCAAGGCTCAGACAGATGCTCATCTTTACGGAAAATGAATAAGAACGTAGTGCATTACAGGATAAGGCGTTTGCTCGCCATCATCATAGGGATCGTGTTCCTCCTGGCCGGATTGTTCAAACTGCTCGACCCAGTGGGTGCAGGACTGGTGGTGGAGGAGTATTTCCGCTTCCTGCATCTGGGATTCCTGATGCCGGCGGCCAAGGTGACCGGAGTGACCCTCGCCCTCGGTGAGTCCTTGATCGGAGCCGCCCTCATCAGCGGAATATGGAGGAAACCCGTAGCCGTCATCGCTACGGTCCTGATTGTTTTCTTCACGATCCTCACACTCTTCCTGGCGATCTTCAATCCCAACATGGACTGCGGCTGCTTCGGAGAGGTCATCCATCTTACCAACCTGCAGACTTTCCTGAAGAACCTCATCCTGCTGGTCCTTGCACTTGCGGCGTTCTGTCCTTACAGCAAGTTCGGGGAGAACCGGAAGAGGAAGAACGTCTCTTTCTTCATCGTTGCCGTATCGATAGTGGCCTTCATGGTCTTTTCGCTCAAAACCATCCCTCTTGTCGACTATACGGCCTTCACTCCGGGCAGCGAACTGCTGTCCTCGAAAGTGGACGGGAACGATTCCGGGGAAGACGGTTATACGGCCACTTTCATCTATGAGAAGAACGGCCAGGAAGGAGCTTTCACCCTTGACAAGCTTCCTGACTCCACCTGGACTTTCGTCCGTACCGAGACCATGAAGATCAACGGTCCTAAGGTTGAAGACAATGTCCCCATACTGTCTTTCACCAACGCTTCAGGCGAATATGTCGATGAGATGGCATCCAAAGGCAACGTCCTTGCGGTGTCGGTCTACGATGTCAAAGAACTCAAGGGTGATGCCTGGACCAGGCTTTCCGAGGTGGTCGAAGGAGCGAAGGCGGCAGGGTTCACTCCCCTTCTGCTCTCCGCATCAGGCAGGGACGTCCTGGACAGCATGGAGGTGATAATCCCGGAGGTCAGGGAGAAACTGCTTCCCGTGGCTTACATGGCCGACAGGAAGACCCTTGTCTCAATGAACCGTTCGAACGGAGGAGCCACTTGGTTCAACGACGGACAGCTGATCCGGAAGTATCCGTACGGGAATCTCCCTTCGGACGACGACATCCTGGCGATGACCGGTGATGATCCCAACGAGGTAATGCTCAGTACCAGCTCGAAGGGCCGTCTCCGTTTCCAAGGATTCATATTGTATGCATTAGCTTTCCTTCTCTTATTATAAACGAAACATGGCAGACCTTGATTCCCTCATGGCGGTATCGCCGATCGACGGCCGTTACGCTTCAAAGACAGCAGCCTTGAAGCAGTATTTCAGCGAGTTCGCATTCATCCGCAACAGGGTGCGCGTAGAAATCGAGTATTTCATCGCCCTATGCAAGATACCGGTCCCGCAGTTACGGGATTTCGGAGCCGGAACCGGAAAGGCTGCCGAGGAGCTTTTCGGAGAGCTCAGGAGCCTCTACAGGGACATGGCCCCGGAAGATGCCCTCAAGGTCAAGGAAATCGAGAAGGTCACGAACCACGACGTCAAAGCCGTGGAATACTACATCAAGGAACGGTTCAAGGAACTCGGGATATCCCGCTGGCAGGAGTTCGTCCATTTCGGCCTCACCTCCCAGGACATCAACAATACATCACAGCCCCTGATGCTGAAGGAAGCTCTTGAGAATGAATATATCCCCGCATTGAAGGAGATCCTTTCCATCCTGTCTTCCTACGCGGAGGAATGGAAAGACGTTCCGATGCTCGCGAAGACCCACGGGCAGCCGGCCACTCCCACACGCCTCGGAAAGGAGATCGAGGTCTTCACAGCCAGGCTGGAGGAACAGCTCCGTCAGTTCGACGGCCTGACCTACCCAGCCAAGTTCGGAGGAGCCACCGGCAACATGAATGCACACAAGGTGGCATATCCCGGAATCGACTGGCCGGCATTCGCGAACGGTTTCGTGGCCTCCCTCGGCCTGAAACGCTCTTTCCCCACCACACAGATCGACCATTATGACAACCTGGCGTCGATATTCGACTGCCTGAGGCGCATCAATACCATCCTGATCGACCTATGCCGCGACATCTGGACCTATATCTCCATGGAATATTTCCGCCAGAAGGTCGTCAAGGGAGAGGTTGGATCTTCCGCGATGCCGCACAAGGTCAATCCCATCGACTTCGAGAACGCCGAGGGCAATCTCGGCATGGCTGACGCCGTACTCACATTCCTTTCCATGAAGCTTCCCATCTCCAGGCTGCAGAGGGACCTGACGGATTCCACCGTACAGCGCAACATCGGTGTTCCGGTCGCTCACGGTCTCATCGCATTCGCATCGTTGAAGAAAGGCCTTGGGAAACTCATCCTGAACAGGGAAGCCATCGATGCCGACCTCCATCGCAACTGGGCGGTGGTCGCCGAGGCCCTGCAGACCATCCTGCGCCGTGAAGGGTATCCCAATCCCTACGAGACCCTCAAAGCCCTTACACGCACCGGAGCTGCAATAGATGAGAAGACCATCTCGGACTTCATCGACACCCTTGATGTCGATGAAAGCGTGAAGGAAGAGATGAGAGCTGTAACCCCCTGGTCCTATACGGGATTCTAGTCAGTACGATAGACGTCGTCGCCCGGCTCGGCGAAACCAAAATTCTCCCTGGCATACTGTTCCAGGGAGTCTTTGTTTGAAGTCAGTCCATGGATCTGGTCATCCATTTCCTTGATCTCCTTGCGGTACTTCTCGATCTGCCTGTCCTGACGGCGGATCTCAGCTCCGGCCTTCACCCATCTGACGATGTTGTTCTGGTTGACAAAACCTACAAGGACTATGAAGACAAGGGTGGCGACGATGGCATAGCGGAAGAATGAACGCTTCTCCGCATTCCTGCCGTCCTTGCCGGTATCCCAGATGTCCCTGAACTTTCCCATACCGCTTTTAATGTTATTAATGCAAAAATAGTTATTTTTGTATAATTAAAACCGCATCATTATCAAATAACTAATACATTCAACACAAATGAAACCAACACTTCTTGTCCTCGCAGCAGGAATGGGCAGCCGTTACGGCGGCCTCAAGCAAATGGACGGACTCGGCCCCAGCGGTGAGACCATTATCGACTACTCCATCTATGACGCCGTGAACGCAGGCTTCGGCAAGGTCGTTTACATCGTAAGGGAGTATTTCCTCGAGCAGTTCAAGGAAACTGTAAAGAATAAGTATTCAGGGATCCTCTGCCCTGACGGAACCCCGCTCGAATTCGACTTCGTGATCCAGGAACTCAACAAGATCCCGGAGAGGTTCACCCTCAACCCTGAAAGGCAGAAACCATGGGGTACCGCGCACGCCGTGCTCATGGCAAAGGATGTCATCCACGAGCCTTTCGCAGTGATCAACGGTGACGACTACTACGGCAAGGAATCCTTCAGGATCCTCGGTGACTGGCTCCGTGCACACGAAGGCACGAAGGGAGTATGCAGCATCGTAGGCTTCGAGCTGGACAACACCCTCTCCGAGTACGGGAAGGTCTCCCGCGGTATCTGCTACTACGACGAGGAGAAGCATCTCACCGGAGTCGCAGAGCACGTGAACGTAGGCAAAGAAGAGGACGGCAAGGTCTACGGCGACAACACCGTCACCGGCGACATCCACGTGGAAGTTGATGCCAAGGCTCTCTGCTCGATGAACATGTGGGGCTTCACTCCCGACTACTTCGATCTCAGTGAAGAGGTCTTCGAGAGATTCCTCGAGGAAAACCTCAACGAGCTCAAGAAGGAATACTACATCCCTTACGCCGTGGATATCATGATGAAGGAAAACGGCTACAAGTGCGAGGTCCTTTCGACGGATTCACGCTGGTTCGGTGTCACCTACAAGGAAGACCGTCCCGGAGTGGTTGCCAAGTTCCAGGAGCTTGCAGACAAGGGAGTATATCCTACCCCTCTCTGGAAGAAATAGGCTTTCTGACATGTCATTTTTCAAGCCAAGGAAGGTCGAGAAAAACTACGACCTTGTTTCAACCTGCTCCTGGTACACCCCTGACGTAGGCGGGTTGTTCTCGGTACTCGGATGGTTCCTTGTGGGAATGATCCTGGCCTCGATTGTTGTGATACCCTTCATGTTCGGTGGAGATATGCCGCTGAGCTACGTGATGCTGATCATGTACCCGCTACAGTTCGTGGCTGTGTTCATATTCGTGCGGCTCAAGAGTTCCAGGAACATGGCGTTTGACACCGGTTACGCTCTGGACAGCAACCATTTCGGCAAATGGGGCGGGGCCGGCCTTGCAGTTGCCGTGGTCATAGGTGTGCTGGCCGCCGGGCTTATGCTCGAACTGGTCAACCACTACCTGCCCGACACCGACGGATCGATCATGGAACAGATGGAGAAGATGATGGAGGGACCGCTTTGGGTAAACCTCATAACCATGTGCGTCATGGCTCCGCTGCTTGAGGAATGGATGTGCAGGGGCGTCATCCTGAGAGGCCTCCTGAACTATGCACCCAAGACTCCGAGAGCGGAAGGAGAAAGGCCGAGAGGAATGAGTCCCGCCCTGGCGATCGTAATCTCTGCCATCTTCTTCGCCGCCATACACGGCAATGTCTGGCAGGGTGTCACCGCATTCGCGATCGGCTGTCTCTTCGGCTATGTTTATTACAGGACAGGCTCCCTCAAGCTCACCATCCTGATGCACTGCGCCAACAACACCCTGGCCGTGCTCGCGGGCAAGTTCGGTTCGGAAGACCTTTCCGAGGCCAAGAGCCTGGTGGATGTCCTGCCCGCCTGGGAATATGCCATCATATTCGTAGTGAGCGCCGCCCTGGTCTGGTACCTGGTCCGGTATCTCAAGACGATACCCGTCCAGGATCCGCAGGGCAACTGCGACGTGCTTGACAGTCTTTCTGAATAAGGACAGAAAGACTGATTTTATAACATGACTATGAGGAAACTAGCGTATTTCTACCTATTTATATCACTCCTTTTGGTCTCTTGTTCTGAAAGAAGGACTATGAGAGACCTTTTGGACATAGAATCATATATCGACGCCCGTCCGGACAGTGCCCTGGTTGCCATTCGTCAGATAGATACCCTGTCCCTTAAGACCACGACACAAGTAATACTAGCATTATTATGCCGGCAGTGGACTATTACTCTGAGCATGGTAGTCCCGAGGAGAGATTAAAGGCATGGATGTATCTGGGCACCCAGCAATATAATGCGGAATCATATAATCAAGCAATTGTATCATATACCCACGCTTCAGAATACTCTAAAGATGTGAAGGACTTCAATCTTTTAGGAGTTCTATTCTCCAAGATTGCGGATACCTATACAATAACACAAGATTATTCTCAGGCTGATCTTTTTATTGACAAATCGTTAGAGTGTTTTAGAATCTGTGGCAGAATAGATCAAGAACAGCTCGAGCAATTACGTAAAGCAAGAAGCCTGGTTTATCTTATGGAGTGGCGAAAGGCCGATGAGTATTTTAAAACTCTAATTCAAGATTCTACAATAACTCCTCCATTAAAAGGATACATAGAAGGAGATTACGCCATGATGATACTGTCATCTCCGGAACACGATGACCTTCTTGCTTTAGAGCATTTAGAAGAAGCCCTGAGAGTTAATGGTTATTTAAAGAATGTTGATCAATATTGCGCATGGGCTTATCTTCTCGACTATTCGGGGAAAAAAGAAGAATCCAAACAAGTGTTATCTCAGATTCTTCCGTTGAACGATACCAATAGATACTCTTATAATTATTGGGTACATCGTATTCAAAAGAAGAATGGTCATTTTAAAGACGCATATTATTCATTATGGGAAGCGAAAAGGAATTCTGACTCCATTGCTCACATCAATTATATTAAATCTGCCTCAATTGCACAGCGAGATTATTATGAGAAGGAAAAGTTGAATCGTGGGCTGGAACTAATAAAGAGCAAGTATCATAAATTCTTTCTCATACTTTTGACTGCTATAATTTCTATTCTATCTGCCTTTTTCTTATGGAAACAGAAGCATGATTACCTCGAGAAGGAAGGTCGCTCAGCTCTTATTATTGATTCTTTAAAAGATCAGGTCAAATCGATAGGATCAGAAAAAACAGTATTAGGAGATCAAATAGACCGATTGAATAAAGATAATGCGAAAGCTCGTCTTGCATATTTAGCGACTTTATATGAGGTGATTTACCCTTATGCAAAGGAGGGTAAAGATTCCTACCATGAGTATAAGTTATACAGAAGCATAGAAGAAAAAGTTAGAGTGCTCCGATCGGATCCTAAGGCGCAAAAAGAATTTGAAACAATTCTTAATAAGAACTCAAACAATATCATGTCACGCTTTCGTTGCGATTATCCCACACTTTCAGAGAATGAATATAGAATGGCTAGTTATGTCTTTGCTGGATTTGACAATACTTCTATTATGCTAATCATGAACATCTCTACACTGGAAAACACAAGGGCTAAAAAGAGCCGCTTAAAACAGAGGATAGAGCAATCATTATCTGAATCTAAACAAGACTATCTATATTGGTTTGAAAGCTAGCAGCTTCATTTTATTTCGTTACAAGGCTATCTTAATAATTAACTATAACTTGTTAATTACTAGTATTTTATAGTATCATAACAATCCCGGTAGTTTTAAAAGCGTGACAAACATGTCGTTGCCACGCTTTTCTGCTTTATTTATTTATAGGTATTTGTTAATATTGAAATAAATTTCCATGCAAGATTTTGAATAATCTGCATTTAGATAATTGAAAACTTAATGATATTATGAAAAAGTACATCAAACTATTGCTTACTTCCTTTTTCCTCTTATCCATGGTTTTAGTCTCGTGCGATAAGGATTCAGAAGAGGAATTCTCATATCTGGAACAGAATGGCCGCCGTGAATTAACAGGGCGTATCGACCAGGAGGGAATGAAACCTTTTGCCCAGACCAGGCTTGCATTGGATGCCGCAGAGTTGGAAAAGATTGCCCCTTCGAATGATTTCACCTTTAGGTTTTTCAGGGAATCCTACGAAGACAGCACCAATATGCTGCTGAGTCCTTTAGGGTTTCAGATGACATTGGCGATGGCCGGAAATATCGCTAAAGACAGTGATGCTGTCTGCAAAACCCTTGGTTTTGGCGGGGAGGACCTGGATGGCGTCAACACTTATTTCAAGCATCTGATAGAATCCCTCGGCGGTGAACTCCTGAGTAAAGAACTCACACTGGCGAATACCTTCATGGCTGATACCCGCGCCAAGAAGTATCCTGACTCTTTTCTTGATGTACTGGGGTCAAGCTATTTTGCGGATTATCATGAAATTGAGGCTAAATCTCTTGTAGAGCAGCCTAAAGGACAGCGTCCTGAGGATATCTGGTGCCAGGAAGAAACTGACGGAATGATCAAGGTGGCTCCCTTCCCTATCTTGGAGACCCAGTCTTCAATATTGAATATATTCAGTTTCAAGGGAGACTGGCAGGACAAATTTGATAAGGAATTGACCAAGAATGGCTTGTTCTTTATCAATCCGGAGGAGTTCGTGTCCGTGCCCTTCATGAATAAGCAAAGCAAGGTCAATTATTATGAAAACGATGATTTGAGGGCCGTCAGCCTTCCCTTTGAAGAAGGCTTGTACGATCTCTCCATCATTCTTCCCAAAAACAATTACGATGTCGCCGGAGTCATAGAGGGTCTTGGTTCGGACTCTTGGGATACTATGAGGAAGAGCTTTGGCAAGAAGGAAATCAAATTGTCTGTACCAATCTTCTCGGCATCATATAAAAAGGAGATGATGATCGATCTAACCTTCATTGACGGCGTTACTCCTTTTGATAAGATTGGCCAGAATGCAATATTCCAGATGGATGAATCTGGTGCTTCTGCCGCGGCTGTCACACAGGTTATCACACCTACAATGAATCCTTCGGATATTCAATCCATAGAGACTTTCATCGCCAACCAACCTTTCATATATACTATAACAGAATCCGGTTCGGGACTCATCTTGTTCATCGGGACGTATTGCGGAACGGACAAAAAACAATAAGCCCGTATTTTGCAACGTATTCAGAATAAGCAATATACAGAAAATGGGTAGATAAATAATCTACCCATTTTTCATAATTATTTAATATTCAGACTATTCCAAGAAACGGTCCGAATTCTCAGGAAATCCTAGAAGTACTCTTCGGGCTTATTGTCGAAGGTAGGTTCTGCAGGACGCTCCTTGGGAGCGTTGTTCCTCTGGCCGAAGCGGCGCTCACCGTGGCGCTCAGGGCCACCGGACCTGCGGTCGTTCCCGCCGTTGCGGCGGTCGCCACCGTTGCCGTGCCTGTTCTCTCCGGCAGGACCGCGATGCTCACCTCCGTTGGGACGGGGGCGGCGCTGAGGCTCGACGTAACCTTCCGGCTTGGGCTGGAGGGCCTTCATCGAAAGCCTCATCTTGCCGGTCTTGGCATCGATCTCAAGCAGCTTGACATCGACTTCCTGTCCGACTGAGAGGACATCCTCTACTTTCTCGGTCTTGTTCCAGGCGATCTCGGAGACGTGGAGCAGTCCTTCCTTTCCGGGGAGGATCTCCACGAAAGCTCCGAATTCGAGGATGGAGACGATCTTGCCGTGATAGGTCTGTCCGACCTCGGGAACGGCGCAGATGCCCTGGATCCAGTCGTAAGCCTTCTTCATGGCCTCTGCATCGTTGGTAGCGATGTCCACGATCCCCTTTCCTTCAACTTCGTCGATGTTGATGACGGCACCTGTCTCGGCCTGGATCTTCTGGATGGTCTCACCACCCTTACCGATCACTGCACCGATGAATTCCTTCGCGATCTCGAAGGAAATGATCCTCGGCACGAACGGCTTGTAGTCCTCGCGAGGCTTGTCGATGCACTTCATCATCTCACCCATGATGTGCATCCTGCCTTCATGCGCCTGCTTGAGGGCCTTGGCGAGCACTTCATAGGAAAGGCCGTCCACCTTGATGTCCATCTGGGTAGCGGTGATTCCGTCCTTAGTTCCGGCTACCTTGAAGTCCATGTCACCGAGATGGTCCTCGTCTCCGAGGATGTCGGTCAGGATGGCATAGCGGCCGTTGGGATCCTTCTCGTCGGTGATAAGGCCCATGGCGACACCGGCGACAGGCTTGCTTATCTGGACACCTGCATCCATGAGGGCAAGGCAGCCTCCGCAGATGGAAGCCTGCGAAGAGGAACCGTTGGACTCGAGGATATCGGAGACGACGCGGACAGCGTAAGGGAATTCGGGAGCCTTCGGCATAACGGCCTTGAGAGCCCTGTATGCCAGGTTTCCGTGTCCGATCTCGCGGCGTCCTACGCTGCGCTGGGGCTTGGCCTCACCGGTAGCGAAAGGAGGGAAATTATAGTGGAGGATGAACTGCTGGTCGCCCTGGATGAGCACCTCGTCCATTTCCTTCATATCCAGTTTGGTACCGAGGGTGACGGAGGCGAGGGCCTGGGTCTCACCGCGGGTGAATATGGCTGAACCGTGGGCGCAGGGCAGATAGTCGACCTCGCACCAGATAGGACGTACCTCTGTGGTTCCGCGACCGTCGACACGCAGTCCCTCGTCGAGGACCAGGTTGCGGAGGGCTTCCCTCTGCTCGTGGCCGAAGTAACGGTCTATCATCATCTTCTTCTCCTCAGCCTCTTCCTCGGTCAGTCCGAGAGCCTCGATGCACTCGGCCTTGATGGCATCGAAACCATCCTCACGCTCGTGCTTGGGCTTGGCGGACTTGGCCAGTGCATAGCACTTGTCATATGCGAACTCGTGGACCTTCTTGCGGATCTCCTCGTCTTCCTCATCGTGAGGATAGTCACGCTTGTTGACATCGGTTCCGAGCTCTGCCATGAGTTCCTTCTGGACGCGGCAGTGCTTCTTGATCTCTTCGTGGGCGAACTTGATGGCCTCGAGCATCACATCCTCGGGAACCTCCTTCATCTCACCCTCGACCATCATGATGTTCTCCTCGGTGGCGGCGACCATAAGTTCGAGGTCGGCGTTCTCCATCTCGGTGAAGGTAGGGTTGATGACGAACTTACCGTCGATACGGCAGACCCTGACCTCGGAGACGGGGCCTCCGAAAGGAAGGTCTGATACTGCCAGAGCGCAGGAAGCGGCCAGACCGGCAAGGGCGTCGGGCTGGATATCCTTCTCGGCAGAGATAAGGTTGACGTTCACAAAAACCTCGAGGTGGAAGTCATCGGGCCAGAGGGGACGGATAGGACGGTCCACAAGGCGGGAGACAAGCACCTCATAGTCGGACGGACGGCTCTCACGCTTGAGGAAGCCACCAGGAAAACGTCCGGCAGAGTAATATTTTTCCCTTTTTCCCTGTAATCAACTGTGAGGGGCATGAAATCGGTGCCTTCCTTCACTTCCTTTGCGCAGGTGACAGTGGCGAGGAGCATGGTGCCTCCCATCTTGACCACCGCGGAACCGGCCGCCTGCTTGGCGAGTTTGCCGGTCTCGATTTCGATTATCCTTCCGTCGGATAATTCGATCTTCTTCGTAACAATGTTCATTTAACTGCTTTTAACCGCTGATTTCAAAAAAGAAAGGGATGGCCGCAGTCCGCGCGCCAATCCCTTTGTCTGTTCCTATCGTATTCTTATCGACGGAGACCGAGCTCCTTGATAAGGTTTCTGTATCTCTCGATGTCGGTCTTCTGGAGATAGCGCGTTACAACGTCCTTCTTGTTCTTCTTCACGTGCTCCGTGAGGTGATTGATACGGTAGGAAAATAAAGCAACTTGACTCTCAGGTGAGCCGGTGTCCGTATTAGACTTCCCGTACTTTGCGAAAATCTCTTGCTTCTTGTCGGCTTCTAAATACTCTGCCATTTCGCAAAAAATAATTAAAAAAATAAACTGCATGCTTTCCGCACCACGCGAAAAAGCCTGCAAATATACCATTAATTTTCAGAGAATCAAAAAATTCTGTACTTTCTTAACTCTTTTTCTTTCCTGCGATGGTCCGGGCAAAGGCTTTCCAGCAGGGTGTGGAAACCCTGCCCATGGTCAGGATACTTCAGGTGGCAGAGTTCGTGGAGCAGTACGTAGTCCCGGAGTTCGTCCGGCAGCCTAACGAGATTGAGGTTCAGGTTGATATTCCCTTTCCTGGAGCAGCTCCCCCAATTCGAGGAGTTGTGCTTGATGCGGACCCGGTTGTACGTGAATGAATAATCCTCCGCGAGTTCCGCCAGGCGCACCGGGAGGATCCTCTTGGCTTCGGCGCGCATGGCCTCTATATCCTCCGGGCTCGGTTGGGGCTCGTCTTTCAGGCGCCACCTTTGTTTCTCCTGCATCTCCAGCACCCAGTCTTTCCTGGACTCGAAAAACCGTATGCCCATCCTGTAAGGCGCCAGCAGGGGAAGGGTCACGCTGACACCTTTGCCTGGGCTGACACGGAGGGTGATACGCCTGGCACGAGGGTTCTTCCGGAGAAGGACCCGGCCGACCTGGGGATCTGTGAACGTTTTCTCCATCCGGACTTCAGAAGTTCAGCAAAAATAGTTATTTTTGTATGAATAGGCACACAATAATCAATATCAATATGAAAGCAAGAAGATTCCTTTTCATGAGCATGGCGTTGGCCGCCGTTGCCGTCCTGGCATATTCATGCGGCTCGCCGACGGTTTCCCAGGTTGGCAGCAGGATTCCTGCACTCGATGATTCGGCATGGGACAGTTCCATTTGGATTTCGGCCGTCGATGCTCCAGTGGTCACGAAAGCCGACCGCGAGCTGAATGACCATGCTGCCAGGGGCGCAAACTGGTTCCTTTCAACAGTAAAGAACGAACAGCAAGTGACTTCCGCAAAATGGATGGCCACCGGACTTGGTGTCTTCGAGCTCTTCATCAACGGCAAGCCCGTCGGAACCGAGGTCCTGAAGCCGGGATTCACACATTTTGCAAAGACCAAGCGCTCCTTCACATACGACATCACCGACGCCTTCAAGACGAAATCCGGCGCTGAGAATATCCTTTCAGCCCAGGTTACTCCCGGATGGTGGGCCGACAAGATCGTCACTTCCGGAAACGACGGAATGACCGGCAAGAAGTGCGCATTCAGGAGCGTACTCGAGCTGACCTATGCCGACGGCAGCAAGAAGCTTTACGGCACCGACCTGGACAACTGGAAGGCCGGTATCGCGGGCCCCGTACAACTTGCATCGATCTTCGACGGCGAGGAATACGACGCCAGGGTACCCCAGGGTTTCGAGAGCCCCGAGAAACTCTCCACGCCAGAGGAGAACAAGGAATTCAACGGTGAGATCCTCCCCTCCGCCGGAGCCGAGATCTACATGCGCGACGACATCGCCCTAGACCCCGTCAAGGCCTATGTATGGGAAGGAGTCGAAGGAGAGAGCGATGAAGACTACGGTAAAGTTATCATAAAGAAGGAGTTCGCTGCCGGCGAGCCCATGACGGTCAAGCCCGGCGAGACCCTCGTCATCGACTTCGGCCAGAACGCAGCCGCAGTCCCCTCATTCGTATTCAAGGCCAAAGGCGGCACCGTCCTTACCTGCATGCCTTCCGAGCTGCTGAACGACGGCAACGGTGCCAAGAGCCGCGGCATGGACGGTCCCGAGGGCAGCTGCCACAGAAGGAACCTGCGCGTGGATGACGACTTCATCAGGGTCATGTACACCTTCGCGGATTCCAAGGGGTTCGTTGATTACCGTCCCCGCCACACCTTCTTCGGCTACCGCCTGGTGTCCATCACAGCTACCGACGAGGTGACCATCCAGTCGGTCAAGTCAGTGCCCGTGACATCCATCGCCGAGAACCTCGAGACCGGCACCATAACCACCGGCAACGAGCTCATCAACAAGCTCATCTCCAATACCGTCTGGGGCCAGCGTTCCAACTACCTTTCAGTCCCTACCGACTGCCCTCAGCGCAACGAGCGCCTCGGATGGACGGCCGACACCCAGGTATTCACAGAGACCGGAACCTTCTTCGCCAACACCGACAGATTCTTCCACAAATGGACCCGTGACATGAGGGATTCCCAGAGCGAGGTCGGAGGATATCCCGGAGTCGCCCCCACCGCTCAGTACGGCAACGAAAAGATGCGTCTCGGCTGGGCCGATGCCGGCATCATAGTACCCTGGACCATCTGGAAGCAATTCGGAGACAATGAGATAGTCAAGGAGAACTGGGAATCCATGGATCTCTTCATGAACTATGTCAACGACACGAAATACGACCACGTCACACACGCCGCGGAGAACGGCAACTACCAGTGGGCGGACTGGCTGAGCTATGAGCCCCTGGAGAGCTGCGGAGGCGGGATCAATATGAAAGACAAGTCCGGCAAGAACGTCCGCCGTCCTGAGGCGATCGTGTACTGGAACTACCTGAGCGCTTCATACTGGGCCCTTGATGCCGGAATGATGGCCGACATGGCTGCCGCTACCGGGAAGGATGCTGCCAGGTACCGTGCAATGGCCGAGGATGCCAGGGAATACATGAAGAAACAGTTCCTCAAGCCTGACGGAACGTTCAAGTGCGAAATCCTCAACACGATGCAGACCCCTGCCCTGTTCGCGCTCAAGAACAATATCGTGGAAGGCAAGGCGAGGGAGGCTACCATCGCACGCCTCAGGCAGAATTTCGCCGACCACGGCAACTGCCTCCAGACCGGTTTCCTCGGCACCTCCATCCTGATGCAGACCCTGACCGACAACGGTATGGTCGACATCGCCTACGAACTGCTCTTCCAGCGCAAGAATCCGAGCTGGCTCTATTCAGTCGACAACGGCGCCACCACGATCTGGGAGCGCTGGAACAGCTACACCCTCGAATCAGGTATGGGCCCCAGCGGTATGAACAGCTTCAACCACTACGCCTACGGTGCAGTATGCGCCTGGATTTGGGAGACCGCCGCAGGTATCTGCGCAGATCCCGCCAACCCCGGTTTCAAGCACATAATCATGAAGCCCGTACCGGACAAGAGGCTCGGCAACCTGGATGCCGAATACAAGTCCGCCGCCGGAGTCATCAAGAGTTCCTGGAAGTATGAAGGCGACAAGTGGATCTGGGAATTCACCGTTCCTGAAGGCGCCACCGCAACCGTAACCCTCCCCGGCGAGACCGACTCCAAGGACTACGAGGCCGGAACATACAAAGTCGAAAAATAAAAGTACCGGATATGAAAGCGATAAGATACATAGTCGGGCTCATGGCCGCGCTGGTCATGACCGTTTCCGCAGGGGCCCAGGGATATACCCCCTCGGAGGGTAATCTCCAGGCTCGCAAGGATTTCGTCAACGAGCGCTTCGGAATATTCCTCCACTGGGGGATCTATGCCTCCTACGCACAGGGAGAATGGTACCTCAACACCGGCAAGCTCAACAAGGACGAGTATGCCAAGGCCGCAAGGGGTTTCTACCCTGCACGGTATGATGCCGGCGAATGGGTAAAGGCTTTCAAGGATGCCGGAGCGGGGTACGTGACCATCACCTCACGCCATCACGACGGTTTCTCGATGTTCGACACGAAGGCTTCCGACTACAACATCGTGAAGGCTACGCCTTTCGGCCGCGACGTGATCAAGGAACTGGACGAGGCCTGCTTCAAGGAAGGCATCAAGCTCCAGTTCTACTATTCCATCCTGGACTGGGACCGCGAGGACTTCCCCGTCGGTGAATCCGGGAGATTCTCCGGACGCAAGGGAGACAGCCAGGACTACAACCACTACTTCAATTTCATGAAGGCCCAGGTGAAGGAATTGCTCACACAGTACCACACCCGCGCCCTGTGGTTCGACGGTTACTGGGACCACAGGAAGGATGCAGTCCCCTTCGACTGGAGGATGCCCGAGTTCTATGAGTATATCCACTCGATCAATCCTGACTGCCTGATCTGCAACAACCACCATATCGCCCCTATCGAGGGAGAGGACTACCAGACCTTCGAAAGGGACCTCCCAGGAAGGAATACCGCGGGATTCTCGGAGGGCCAGGAAGTCAGCGCGATCATCCCTGTCGAGATGTGCCAGACCATGAACAAGTCGTGGGGATATGCGGTTGCCGACCAGGATTACAAGTCGGTAGGAACCCTGGTGAGGCTCCTCGCCCAGTGCGTTTCGATGAACTGCAACCTTCTGCTCAACATAGGCCCGCAGGCTGACGGCGAACTTCCCGAAAAGGCGATCGAGCGTCTAAAAGGTATGGGAGAGTGGATGAGGGTGAACGGCGAATCCATCAAAGGATGCGGCCCGGGCCCTGTCCAGGAACAGGAGTGGGGAGTTTCCACCGCCCCGGTCGAAGGAGGCAAGACATTCTACCTCCACCTGTTCAAGGACCCCGGAGCCGTGGTTGAGATTCCCGTTGCCAAGAGGGCCAGGGTGAAGAGCGTCACCGCCCTTGCCGACGGTTCACCGGTAGCCACCAAAAAAGTCGGCGAGAAGCTCTTCATCACCATGACCGGTGCGCTGCCCGCCGACTCTGACTATGTAATCAAGGTCACCTTGAAGTAGTTACCTTGACCGCGAGATCCTTAAACCCCGCCGAATGCGCTGTAGCCGCCGTCGACGGGGATTATTATTCCCGTGACGAACGAGGACATGTCGCTCAGGAGATAGAGCATCGTGCCCACCAGGTCCTCCGGCTCGCCGAACTTGTGTGTCGGAGTGTTGGCGATGATCTTCTCTCCGCGGGGCTTCAGCGCTCCGGTCTTCTCATCAGTAAGCAGGAAGCGGTTCTGGTCGGTCAGGAAGAAGCCGGGAGCTATGGCATTGCAGCGGATGCCCATCTGGGCCACATGGACAGCATACCACTGTGTGAAATTGTTGATCGCTCCCTTGGCGGCCGAATAAGCCGGGATCTTGGTCAGGGGACGGATCGAATTCATCGAGGAGATATTCAGGACATTGCCTTTCCCTGCCTCCACCATGTCCCGGGTGAATACCTTGGTCGCCAGGAGGGTACCCTTGAAATTAAGGTCGAACACCTGGTCGAAACCACTCAGGTCAAGGCCGTAGAAAGTGTCTCCCAGGTCATCGCCTGGATTCATCTGCTCGGCCTTGCAGGTTGCCTTGGGAGAGTTTCCTCCGGCGCAGTTGATGAGGATGTCGACCTTCCCGAGTTTCTCGTGGATCAGTTCGAGGGCGGCCTCGAGGGCGGCCTGGTCCAGGGTACTGGCGGAGATGCCTATGCACTTCACCCCGAATTCGGCGGCGATAGCTTCGCCCTTTGCAGGATTGTCAGCTGAACGGCTGATCACTGCCAGGTTGACACCGGCCTCTGCAAGTCCCCTGGTCAAGGCGGTTCCGATCACACCGAAACCGCCGGTAATAACGCAGTTACGACCTTTCAGGTCATCAAATGAATACTTCATATCAGGATCGTTTATTGTTATACGGTGTATGTCCCGGAGACGGTATCGCCGCCATGGCCGGTCCAGTTGGTGTGGAAGAACTCCCCGCGGGGACGGTCAGTCCTTTCATAAGTATGGGCACCGAAATAGTCCCTCTGGGCCTGCAGCAGGTTGGCGGGAAGCCTTTCGGTGCGGTAGCCGTCATAATACTCAAGGGCGGCGGTCATGCAAGGGGCGGGAACTCCGTTCACGACGGCCTGGGCGATGACATTCCTCCAGCCGGTCTGGGCCTCGGACAGCTTATCCTTGAAATAGGGATCGAGAAGGATATTTGCAAGGTTTGGATCCTTGTCGAACGCATCCTTGATCTTTCCGAGGAATACGCTGCGGATGATGCATCCTCCTCTCCAGAGAAGGGCGATTCCGCCGTAATTGAGGTCCCAGCCATATTCCTTTGCAGCTGCCCTCATAAGGGAATAACCCTGGGCGTATGAGACGACCTTGGATGCGAACAGGGCCCTCCTCAAGTCTTCCAGGAAAGCCTTCCTGTCACCGGTGAACCTGACCGGCTTAGGACCTTCCAGGATCCCGGAAGCCTTCACCCTTTCATCCTTCAAGGCGGACAGGCAGCGGGCATAGACGGATTCGCTTATCAAGGTCAGGGGCTCGCCCAGGTCAAGGGCCGAGATAGCGGTCCATTTGCCGGTACCCTTCTGGCCTGCAGTGTCAAGGATATAGTCGAGGACATACTTTCCTTCCCCGTCCTTCTTCGCCAGGATGTCGCGGGTTATTTCGATGAGGTAGCTGTCGAGGTCTCCCCTGTTCCATTCGGCGAAGGTTTCATGCATCTCCTCGTTGGTCATTCCGAGGATGTCCTTCATTATCTGGTAGCACTCGCATATGAGCTGGATGTCACCGTATTCGATACCGTTGTGGACCATCTTCACGAAATGGCCTGCACCTCCCTGTCCGACCCAGTCGCAGCAAGGCGTGCCGTCAGCGACCTTGGCGCTTATGCCCTGGAATATTGGTTTGACGAAAGGCCATGCCGCCAGGGAGCCGCCGGGCATCATGGAAGGGCCCTTGAGTGCTCCTTCCTCACCTCCGGAAACACCTGTGCCGATGTACAGGAGACCCTTGCTTTCAACATATTCGGTCCTGCGGGCGGTGTCCGGGAAATGGGTGTTGCCACCGTCAATGATTATGTCTCCCTTGTCCAGGAGAGGGATGAGCCTGTCGATGAACTCGTCCACGGGCTTTCCGGCCTTGACCATGAGGAATACTTTCCTGGGGCTCTTCAGGGATGCGACGAAGTCCTCCAGGGAGTGCGCTCCGTAGAAGTTGAGGCCTTTGCCGCGGCCCTCCATGAAACGGTCCACTTTCTCGACCGTACGATTGAAGACGCTCACATGGAAGCCCTTGCTCTCCATGTTCAAAGCCAGGTTCTCGCCCATGACGGCGAGACCCACAAGTCCGATGTCTGATACTGCTTTCATTCTTTTATTCTTTTTTGTCAAGGCACCTCTCCTCCCGAACCGCCGCTTCGCGGCCCCACCGCTCGCTTCACTACGTTCCGCTCCGGTCCCCCCTCTTAACGTGCCGAGGGTGGCAGTGGTTCTTGGAGGATAGGTGCCTTGACATAACCATTAAACAAATCTTGAAGGATGGGCCCAGAGGCCGAGGGCGGGATTGGAGATGTAATATACCTCCTCGCCGTCGGGCATGATGTTCCATCCGTCTTTCATTATATCGGCCGGATAGCGGCGCATGGCCTCATCGAGGTCACCGTAGCCGAATCCGACACTTTCAATCTCTTCCCTGCTCACCCCGGGACCCGGACAATAGGTTATCCTGAACCTGCCTTCGGAAGACCCGTGGATGAGATGGGCGGACGCCCCGAGGTTGTCCTGGAGATCCTTGTTGGCCTCCGTCGCTTCCAGGGTGTGCGGAGTGCCCTTGTAACCATATTTGCGTATGAGGGTGTCTATGGCTGGATCTTCACCGAATTCCTTCAGAGCCGGTGCGAGCACCACGAGCTCCGCTCCGTCTGCCAGGGCCATGCGGGTGCGGTAGATGGCCTTGTTACCAAGCCACGTGCTCTTGAACTCAGCAGGGTCGAGCCATACGACGCATTTGCGTATTTCCTTCTCGACCATTATGAAATTGGTCTCGAGCGAAAGCTTCGATGCCTTCTCGAAACATTCGAAATCGTCGCCTATGAAAAACCCCCTTGTCACCAGTTCGCCTGAGGTCTCATCCTTGGCACGGACGGTAAGTATGTACACTATCGGAAGGTCGGGGATGAAATGGGTCCTGGAATATTCAAGGACGTCCCTTACCGGGGTCTTCGCCCGCCCCATTATCCTCTCCATGCCGTAGGAAGCTCCGAGGAAATGGCTTTTGTTAATCCCTTCGGATCCCCCGACACCTACGAATATGTTCTTGGTGTAGTTGGCCATACCGATCACCTCGTGAGGTACTACCTGTCCTATCGAAAGGATGAGGTCGAACGAGGGATCGAGAAGGAGCCTGTTCACCTGGGCAGGCATGGGATAGCTCACACGGCCTTCCGATACCTCGCTGACGAACGAGGCCGGGACCTCCCCCACCGTGACGACGTCGTTGCGCCAGTCGTGGACACGGAATTTGGCGGGAGGGACGGAGCCGAACATGGATGAGATCTGTTCCTCAGTCATGGGTGTATGCGTCCCAAGGGCCGGCATCACATCGGTAAGTCGCTCCCCGAAATAATCGTTCACCATCTCCGTGACGGGGCCGGCAAAGGAATTGAGCCTGGTGTAGTCCGGAGGAATGGCCAGCACCCTCTTCCTGGGGCCCATCCTGTCGAAGACATCCTTCAGGATGGCCCTTGTTTCTTCAGCCGAGATGATGTCGGTCTCCGATCCCCTTGCGAAATAGAGCATGGCCTAGCGTTTTACCCTCGCATTGCCTTTCCAGATGCTCCAGACCTGGTCTTCATCGGCAGGCTGTGCATAGTCGGTAAGGAAGGTCGTGGCAAGTGCACCGCAGGCCCATCCGAACTGGATCCATTTTTCGGGTTCCCAACCCTTGAGTATCGCGTAAAGCAGGCCTCCGACGAAACCGTCGCCGCCTCCGATCCTGTCCAGCACATGTATCTCACGAGGCTCGACGACATGCCAGGTGTCTCCTTCAAGCATGATCGCGCCCCAGTTGTGGCTGTTGGTATTGTTGACCTGGCGAAGGGTGGTGGCGAATACCTGAGCGGCCGGGTATTCCTTCCTTACACGGCGGATCATCTCCTTGAACCCTTCGATCTTGGCGGAGATGTCCTTGCCACCTGCCTCTGGTCCGGGAATCCCCAGGCATAACTGGAAATCTTCCTCGTTACCGATAAGGATGTCGGCAAGGGAACATATCTCACTGAAAACGGCACGGAGTTCCTCCTCCCTTCCGGCCCAGAAAGACGCCCTGTAGTTGAGGTCGAAACTTATCCTGGTCCCATATTCCTTAGCCTTCCTTGCAATCTCGAGGCAGAAGCGGCTGGTATCGGGGCTGAGCGCCGCGATCAGTCCGGAGAGATGGACGATCTCCACCCCTTCTTTCCCGAATATCCTGTCGAGGTCGAAACCCTTGACATTCAAGGTTCTGCCCACTTCGCCGGCGCGGTCGTTCCATACCCTCGGGCCGCGTGAACCGTAGCCGCTGTCGGCCACGTTTATCTGGTGCCTGTACCCCCAGGGGCCTCCCTGAGGCACTTCAGGTCCCTCGAAGTCCATCCCGCGGGAGCGGAGGTTGGACTTGATGAAAGCGGCGAAGGGACTGCCCTCCACGAAGGTGGTCAGCACCTTGACCGGAAGGCCGAGATAAGAGGAGATGCTAGCGACATTTGTCTCGGCACTGGTGGCCTGCAGATGCAGGACATCACTCGACTGGACAGGCTGCCCGTTCTCCGGCGTGACACGCAAACCCATGCTGGTAGGAACCAGCAGGGCATAGCGTTTATTCCTTATATCCATAATTAAACAGGTTATTTGACTGGCATTGACTTGATTATGCCTTCGTTGACGGCGCGGAGTTTCTTCTCGTCCATCTTGATGACCTTGCGGTCATAAGTCATGAGACCGTTAATCTCGATTTCCACATCGGTCGTCTGGGTATAGACCGCGGCGCTGCAACCCTGCTTGATGAGCTGCTTGAGCTGCTCGGCGAATGAAGCGTACTCGGCCAGGACCTCGTCCCCATTCTTGTACTGGACATATCCCCAGTTCTTGTCCGCCTGCCAGAGATGTCCTTCGACAGGCAGTCCGATTCCACCATATTCACCCAGGACATTGATCATGTTCTTGTCCCACATCCTAAAGGCGGGGTAGGGATAATGGTGGTTGTCGAGGATGTCACCGACACCTTCTTCCCAGTTACCACCTGAAGACTGGTTGACAAGTCTGGTTGGATCAAGCTTTTTGGTGTAGGCGACGACATCCTTGGTGTCAAATTGGCTCCAAGCCTCGTTAAAAGGCACCCAAACTGCGATGCACTGGAACTTCTTGACCTGATTGATGATCTCCGTCCACTCTTTGTAGTAATTGGCCTTGGCCTCGGGTGTGGCGGGGAAATCCTCGCCCTCTCCGTAATAGTACATGCCCCACTTCTTGCTGCCGCCGAAAGAAGGCATGTCCTGCCATACTATGATTCCAATCTGGTCGCAGTAATAGAACCAACGGTCAGGCTCGACCTTGATGTGCTTGCGGATCATGTTGAATCCGAAGTCCTTTGTCTTCTGGATGTCGAATCTGAGAGCTTCATCAGTGGGTGCGGTATAAAGTCCGTCCGGCCACCAGCCCTGGTCAAGAGGTCCAAGCTGGAACAAGCCCTCTCCGTTAAGCCCCATGAGCTTGGTGTTGCCATTCTTCCTGTATGCTCCGACCTCACGCATGGCTGTATAAGAAGCGACCTTGTCTATGACCTTGCCATTCCTGAGAATCTGGATATCAAGGCCATAGAGATAAGGAGAATCAGGAGACCAGAGTTTTGGATTCCTGACATTGAGCGTCACCGTACCGCCTGGGACCGTCATCCCGGATGCGAGTACAGCATACAATCCGTCAGTGGCGGTCTTCGCGGCGTTAGCGGTCTCAGTGGAATATCCAATACCTCCGTCGAGGAGGAAGACCTTGATCACATCACCTTCCTGAACACCTTCGGCGTCAACAGTGACATTGATGGCTTTCTCCTTTATGCTTGAGACCACATTGTAATCGGTCACATGGGCGGGGGCAACAGGCTCCATCCATACGCTCTGCCAGATACCAGAGACGGCGGTGTACCAGATTCCGGAGGGCTTGGAAACCTGCTTCCCACGAGGCTGGAAATCGTTGTCTGTTGCATCCTCGACTTTCAGGACAAGGGAGTTGGCCCCGTTCTTAAGATAAGGAGTCACATCAAATGAGAAATGAGTATAGCCACCTGTGTGGGAACCGATCTGTATGTCATTGACGTAAACCACAGTCTTCCAATCGACGGCGTCAAAATTGAGCATAAGTCTCCTGCCTTTCCAAGCAGAGGGGACCGTGAAAGTGGTCTTGTACCAAAGGGCGTCGTCCGGAGTCACCTTCCTGCCAACACCGGAAAGGGATGACTCGACAGCGAAAGGAACCAGGATCTTCCCGTCGAATTTGGCGGGTCTAGGCTCCGACTTCGGGGTAATGGCGTAATCCCAGAGACCATTGAGAGACTGCCATTCGGAACGGACCATCTGGGGACGGGGATATTCGGGATGGGAGTTCGTCGGCGAGACCTCTTCGGCCCAGGGTGTCCTGATCCTGTCTCCTGCAGGGCTCCATTGCTGTGCATTGATACTGCCCGCGACCAGGAGGGCGGCGGCAGCCATAACGATGAATCTTGCTTTCATTATCTGTGAAGTGTTGTTTGTTTCAAACCGTAAATACAAATATAATCATAATGCTAGAGAAAAAGAATATCTGCAAAAAGCGCTATATTTGTTAAAGACCGAAAATAACTGCTCTATAATGAAAAGAATACTGATTACCCTGGCTCTCTTCGCCTGCATGTATACGGCCGGAGCCCAGTCCTACGAGTCCAAACGTCCCGCTCCCGGAGAAAGGCTCTTCCGCAGCGAAGCAGTGGAAGCGAAGATCAAGGAAGTGAGTGCTCAGCTGACGAATGCCAAGCTGGCCTGGATGTTTTCCAACTGCTACCCCAACACCCTCGATACGACCGTCCATTTCGGCAAGGATGAAAACGGCAACTGGAGGACTTTCGTCTACACCGGAGACATCCACGCTATGTGGCTCAGGGACTCCGGAGCCCAGGTCTGGCCATATGTACAGCTGGCCAATCAAGACCGGCATCTCAGGAACATGCTCGCGGGTGTGATCAACTGCCAGTTCAGCCTGATCTGCATCGACCCGTACGCCAATGCTTTCAATGACGGGCCGACCGGAACCGGATGGCAGACAGACCGCACGAAGATGAATCCCAACCTGCACGAGCGCAAATGGGAGATCGATTCGGATTGCTACCCTATCCGTCTAGCTTACCAGTATTGGAAGACCACTGGAGATACTTCCGTATTCGGTGAGACCTGGATCAATGCCATAAGGAATATCCTGACCACATTCAAGGCCCAGCAACGCAAGGAAGGACCCGGTCCGTACCGCTTCCAGAGAGAGACCGAGACCCAGACCGACACCAAATCGAACCACGGTTTCGGCAATCCTGTCAAGCCTGTCGGGCTTATCGCCTCGGCTTTCCGTCCGTCCGACGACGCCACCATCTACGAGTTCCTGATCCCGTCCAACTTCTTTGCGGTCACATCCCTGCGCAAGGCTGCGGAGATCCTGGAAAAGGTCAACGGAGAGAAAGACCTTGCCCTTGAATGCCGTGGCCTTGCGGACGAAGTCCAGGAAGCGCTACAGGCCTATGCCACCATAGAACACCCGAAATACGGAACCATCTACCCATACGAAGTCGACGGATACGGCAACAAACTTATGATGGATGACGCGAATGTCCCCAGCCTGCTGGCCATGGCTTACCTGGGTGATGTCACTCCCGATGACAGTATCTACCAGAATACCAGGCGCTTTGTCTGGAGCGAGGACAATCCCTATTTCTTCAAGGGCAAGGCCGGGGAAGGAATCGGCGGTCCGCACATCGGCTTCGATATGGTCTGGCCGATGAGCATCATGATGAAAGCCTTCACCTCCAGAGATGATGCGGAAATCAAGTGGTGCATCGAAACCTTGATGAAGACAGATGCAGGCACCGGCTTCATGCATGAGTCATTCCACAAGGACAATCCCGAAAGATTCACACGCGAGTGGTTCGCCTGGCAGAACACCTTGTTCGGCGAACTTATCATCAAGCTGATCGGAGACGGCAAGCTCCCCCTCCTGAACTCGATAACGGTCGAATAACCTCTTCAGCCACCCAACCGGGCGGATGCATGCTCATCGAAGCTATGGCCCTTCTCGAAAGGGAAGGTATCATTTGACTATAGTTTTTACTATATTTGTATGATATGATTTCTTTGATTCTCAGCCTTGTCGCCCTTATCCTGGGCTACCTCCTCTACGGAAAATTCGTAGAGAAGGTTTTCGGACCTGACAGCGGTCGCCAGACACCAGCAATCTCCAAAGCGGACGGAGTCGATTTCGTTGCCCTGCCCACGTGGAAAGTGTTCATGATCCAGTTCCTCAACATCGCGGGAACCGGTCCGATCTTCGGAGCCATAATGGGAGCCAAATTCGGTCCGGCAGCCTATCTCTGGATCGTGTTCGGATGCATCTTCGCAGGTGCGGTCCATGACTACCTCACCGGAATGCTGTCCTTGAGGAAAGGCGGGGTCGGGCTCCCGGAAATCATAGGAGATTATCTTGGACAGGGAACCAAGAAGGTCGTCCTCGTCTTCACTATGCTGCTTCTGGTCCTTGTGGCGGCCGTATTCGTATACAGTCCTGCAATCATCCTCGGTGACATCGCCGGTGACGGATCCTCCACATCCATGATGATCTGGGTCGGAGTGATCTTCGTGTACTATTTCATCGCCACGATGCTCCCGATCGACAAGATAATCGGCAAGATCTATCCCCTGTTCGCCTTCGCCTTGATTTTCATGGCCGTGGCGCTTATGATAGGCTTGTTCATCAAATGGCCCTCCATCCCCGAATTCTGGGACGGTCTTGCCAACAGGGGACCTTCTGTCGGTGTCAACGGACAGCCCATATTCCCCTGCCTGTTCATAACCATAGCCTGCGGCGCCATCAGCGGTTTCCACGCTACACAGAGTCCCTTGATGGCCCGCTGCCTGAAGAACGAAAAACTCGGAAGGCCGGTATTCTACGGCTCGATGATCACGGAAGGACTGGTCGCCCTGGTCTGGGCTGCGGTCTCCTCCTACTTCTTCTTCGACGGAGGCGCTGCTGAATGCGGTTCCGACATCACCGCCGCCGCTCCTACCGTGGTTACCACCGTATCCAAGACCTGGCTGGGAGTCCTTGGTGGCGTCCTCGCCATCCTCGGGGTCGTTGCTGCCCCCATCACCAGCGGTGACACCGCCCTCAGGAGCACGAGGCTCATAATAGCCGATTTCCTGAAATTCAACCAGAGACCTGTTCGCAACAGGCTCGTTATCAGCATACCGCTCTTCATCGTCACCGCCCTTCTGCTCTGGTTCAACATCTCCGATGCGAATGGATTCAACACCATCTGGAGGTATTTCGGGTGGGCCAACCAGACCCTGGCAGTGTTCACGCTCTGGGCAGTCACGGTCTATCTTCTCAAGAACAAGAAGGGGCTCCGCTACCTGATCAGCGGAATCCCTGCAGGCTTCATGACGGCCGTCAGCATCACCTTCATCCTCGTGGACAAGGTCGGTTTCGGAGTCAATGCCGCTGCCGCCCCATGGATTGGCTTGACAGTATTCGCTGTCTCAGGCTGCATCCTTTCGTTGATGAAAATGCGCCTGGGCGCCAAACAGGAAGACAATAAATAAAATACAAATATATGTTCGACTCAACCCACGGGCTTTGGATAGCCCATTGTGAAAAAGGTCCTCTCTCCATCGTAGGGAAGATGGCCAACAGACACGGACTTGTGGCCGGTGCTACCGGTACCGGAAAGACAGTCACCTTGCAGGTGATGGCCGAGAGTTTCTGCCAGGCGGGAGTTCCCTGCTTCATGGCGGACATGAAGGGAGACCTCTCTGGAATCTCCCAGCCCGGAAGGACAAGCGGCTTCATCGAGAAGAGGATGCCGGAGTTCGGAATAGAGAATCCCCAGTTCCAGAGCTGCCCGGTCCGCTTCTACGATGTGTTCGGAGAGCAGGGACATCCGATGAGGTGCACCATCTCCCAGATGGGTCCCCAGCTGCTCACCCGTATCCTGGGCCTGAACGACACCCAGGAAGGTGTGCTCAACATCCTTTTCAGGATTGCTGACGAAAGGGGGCTGCTGCTGGACGACATCAAGGACCTCAGGTCCTGCCTCAACTTCATCTCCGAGCATGCTTCCGAGTATTCACAGATCTACGGCAACATCGCTCCTGCGTCTGTCGGAGCGATACAGAGGTCCCTTCTGACCCTCGAGAACGAGGGTGCGGACAAGTTCTTCGGACAGCCTTCCTTCGACATCTACGACCTCCTCGCCACGGAAGGTGGCAAGGGTGTCATGAGCGTCCTGGCCGCCGACAAACTGATGCTCAAGCCGAAGGTATATTCGACTTTCCTGCTCTGGCTGCTGTCGGAGCTCTATGTCACCCTCCCGGAAGTCGGAGACATGGACCTTCCGAAACTCGTGTTCTTCTTCGACGAAGCCCACATGCTCTTCGACGGGACCTCAAAGGCCCTTGTCGACAAGATCGAGCAGGTGGTCAGGCTCATCCGAAGCAAGGGTGTCGGAGTCTACTTCGTGACCCAGAGCCCCACCGATATTCCCGACACCATCCTCGGCCAGCTGGGTAACAGGGTGCAACACGCCCTGCGTGCCTTTACACCCAGGGACCAGAAAGCCGTCCAGGTGGCTGCGGATACCTTCAGGACTAATCCCGAGTTCAACACCTATGAGGCCATAACAAGTCTCGAAACAGGTGAGGCCCTCGTTTCATTCCTGGATGAAAAGGGTGCTCCCAGCGTGGTCCAGAAAGCCAGGGTGCTGTTCCCGTTAAGCCAGATCGGAGCCATAGACGAAAGCCAGAGAAGCCAGATCATCAAGCAGTCCAAGATATACGGGAAATATGACAAGCTGATAGAAAGGGACAGCGCCTTCGAGGTCCTTCTGGCCGAAAGGGAGGCTCAGCTGAAGGAGGCGGAGAATGAGGAGGTAAAGCAAGGGAAGGGCTCCACGAAAGCTGCGAAGGTTCCCGCACCGAAGAAGAAGGCCGGAGTACTGAGCAAGGTCACCAAGGCTGTGATCACCGCCGTTACCGCCACTGTCGCGACAGCCATCGGAAACGAAGTATCCGGAAGGGTGACCGGGAAAAAGAAAAACACGTCTGCAAAGGAGAGTGCAGGAAAGGTCGTGAAGAGCGCCACCAGCGCTGCCACCCGCACAATCACACGCGAGATAACCCGGTCGATCCTCGGGAACCTGGGGAAATAGTTTCCTTACAGATAATCATTCAAAGAAGGAGAAGTGCACGCGACCGTAGCACTTCTCTTTTTTGAAGCGCGGATGGCCGATGAAGGAATGCTCGTCACCGTGCTCGAGGATGAAGTAACAGCCGGGATGGAGTATATCCTGGGCAAATACCTTGTCAGGCAACGTCTCCAGGCCCTCAAGGGCATACGGCGGGTCGGCGAATATTATATCGAACTTCTCGTGGCAGATAGGCAGGAAGTCGAAGACGTTGTCCCTGACCATCGTCACATTGTCAAGGCCCAGGCGCCTGGCTTCAGTCTTGATGAAGGAAGCATTCTCCCTGACCATCTCGACCGAATACACCCTCGCAGCTCCACGGGAAGCAAATTCGAAGGCAACCGCACCGGTGCCTCCGAAAAGATCAAGGACATTCAGGTCCTCGAATTCATATTCATTGTTCAGGATATTGAACAGCCCTTCCCTGGCGAAATCCGTGGTAGGCCTGGCCTTGTAGCCTGCCGGCGGATTGATAGTCTTTCCCTTGAGCCGCCCGCCGATGATCCTCATATCTGCTCCACCGACTTGAAATAGCGGTACAGGGACATCTCTTCATCCCCGGAAAGAGGTGTGAGGAAATGGACCGTGGAAACCTCGGGATTGAGCTGAAGTTTCTTGATGGCCATGAACAGGAAATATTCCGCCGTAGTGAAATCGGCTGCGGAGAACACATTGGCCAACAGAAGCTTCTCACCCTGGGCCGCCGCCAGTGACAGAAAGCCGTCACCGTAAGAGGCCACTATCCTGTTGTGCTCCCTGACCCCGGAAAGGGCCTTGATCACATTGTAGAGTTCCGGCCATTCGACAGGCTCAGGGACCGGAGAAGTGGGCTCAGGGTCAGAAAGAGAATACACCAGTTCGGCGGAATATTCCGGCAAACTGATGTATTCAACTTTGTCGTCTTCTTCCAGAAGGACAGTCCTTGACAAGATCTCTCTTGCAGATGCCGCGTCAAAGAATGCGGACGGCACAAGGGCCACCTTTGGAGTGTGACGGGACATGCTCTGTCCTACTCCCAGTTACCCGCGTTGTTGTTCGGAGCGGTGATGCTTCCTACCTGGAGACCTTCATACTGGCCCAGATCCTCGCGTTCGGCAACGAGGTTGACGATGAGCTGATGATCAAGACCACGGAGCAGGGACTTGTAAGGCATCTTGGCCTCGAAGAGAGGCACGTCGACACCGGAGACCTTCTTCACGATGGCAGCCATCTCGACATCGGTAATCTCAGCCGAACCTGTCTCATCGACGGCGAACGGGATCTTGTCGATAGTGTCGATGTTGAAGTCGGTCCTGTGGTTGAACAGGGTGTCCCTCACAGGGATCTTGTTCTGGATCGCGAATACGAGTTTGTTGTCTCCCTGCTGGTACAGCCTGAAGAGATCGGCATCGGTGAGCTTGCCCTTGGCAGCCTTCTTCACCTCCTGGGTGTGGGCCCATGCAAGGGAGTCATCCTTGGAACCAATCTGCATCAAGACAATCATCTCTCCGTTCTTGTAG
This sequence comes from uncultured Bacteroidia bacterium, assembly GCA_902779765.1. GTDB lineage: Bacteria > Bacteroidota > Bacteroidia > Bacteroidales > UBA932 > Cryptobacteroides. Next base: position 256,999 of record CACZCQ010000003.1, on the reverse strand, counting down.
AACTGCTTGAGGGTGTCGAAAGAGGCTGTGAACCTGTCATTTACGCTCTTGTAAGCAACCTGGAGGTCACGGATGTCCTTGAGCTGCTGGATGGCAACTTTCTTCCTGGCGTTGACGTCCTTTTCAAACCTTACAGGCTCCATGACGCCGTCATAGATCTTGTAAACGAGGAATACGCACAGAAGCGCGAGCAGGATGCTCAGAATCGTTTTCAGTGTCTTGTTCATTATACTTAGAAATTATGATTTGCATTCAAGGGAACTGACAAAGCGTCAATTCTGGACAAAGTTAGAAAATTGATTTATGAAATGCAATATAATATTTGTAATTTTGCTGCTGCAAATGAACAATATCCTTGCACTTGACACCATGATCGCCGAGGCTTCCAGGATCTCGGTATCGGTACACATCCACCCGGACGGAGACGCCCTGGGCAGCGGACTCGCGCTCGTGAGCTATCTCTCCGGGATGCGGGGAAAGGATGCCGTACTCCTGGTTCCGGACAGCGTACCGGAATCCCTGGCCTTCATGCTGGAGGGGTTCGGGGAAGGCTCCGTCCTTACCTGCAACCAGGACCTTGAAGGAGTCAGGGAGAGGATATCCGGGAGCGACCTCCTGTTCTGCCTGGACTGCAGTTCCTTCTCCAGGTCGGGCGAGGACATGGAACCCGAACTCCGCAGTTCATCAGCCCCCAAGGTCCTGGTCGACCATCACCTGAACCCCGAACGGGATTCATTCGGAATAGTATTCTCCGAAACCGAGGTTTCCTCGACCTGCGAGCTGCTGTTCCGGATAATCAAGGAGATGCCGGACGTTGAAGGTGACCTTGCCCGTCTGCCGATGGAATGCCTTGAATCATTAATGACCGGCATGACGACCGATACCAACAACTTCGCCAATTCCGTGTTCCCCGGAACCCTGAACATGGCTTCCGAGCTCATGGCTGCAGGCGTGGACAGGGACAGGATCCTCTCCTGCCTGTACCACAACTACAGGGAGAACAGGCTCAGGCTGATGGGGTATCTGCTGGACAGGAACCTGGAAATCACACCGGAAGGTACGGCTTTCATGATCCTGGACAGGGCGATCCAGAAGAGGTTCGATTTCAGGCAGGGAGAGAGTGAAGGCTTCGTCAACCTGCCTCTGGCCATATCAAGGGTCAGGATGAGCATACTGCTCACTGAAGAGGAAGGCCGTTTCCGCGTGTCCATCAGGTCGAAGGAAGGAACGTCGGCCAATCTCTGTGCGATGCGCTACTTCAACGGAGGCGGTCATGAGATGGCTGCCGGCGGAAAGTTGTTCTTCCCTGGAAATATTCCCTCGCCTGAAGGCGCGAAGGCATACATATTGAAAGTATCCGAAGAGTTTCTTGCAAAATGAGAAGAATCACTGTCATATTCCTGTCCCTGATGACCCTTCTGGTTGCGTCCTGCAACAAGAAGCAGCTCGAGACGACCTATGACAAGCAGGAGACCAACATACAGAAGATCATCGAATCCCTCAAGAAAGCCAATCCGGAAGCGACGGTCGAATACATCAAGGGATCCGCAGTAGTGACGACGGTCCACGGAGAAGGAGAATCCCTCGCCGAGAACGGTGCGGTCTCATTCTATTATGCCGGATACGTGGTTTCCGGCGCAAGCCTCGCAAACGGCAATGTCTTCGCCACCAACTACGAAACCTTTGCAAAATCCATAAGGTGGAATGTCACGGACAGTACCGCATTCAACATCAGCACCGTCAAGCTCGGTGAGGACGATCTTGTCGAAGGCCTGAAGAACGGTCTGGTCGGAGTCAAGGGAGGCGATGAATGCTACGTCCTTTTCAGCGGGAAGCACGGTTTCGGCAACAAGAAGATCGGAAACATCCCCGCAAGTTCGGCATTGGCCTATCATTTGTGGATCAAGAGTGTCAGCAACAATTAAGCGGAAATTGACAGATATGAACATATTATCATTACGGAAAACAATCATCCTCGGCGTGGCCGCAGCCTCGATGGCCCTGGCCACAAGTTGCGCCAAGGAAGTCTCGACGGACACCAGCAACATGGCCAGGGAGTTTATCGAAGCCTGGATAAAGGTCAACCATCCCGAAGCTAAAGCCCAGGGACTGGGAGTCTACATCATAGATGACAAGCCCGGTTCAGGTCAGCTTGTCACGGAGGACGACATGTACCTCTACACTGAATTCACCACCTTCGACATCGACGGCAACATCACCGGGACCACTGTTGAAAAGACCTCACAGCAGGCAGGCAGTTTCAACAAGGCTAACTACTACGGCCCCAAGATGATCATCAACCTGAGGGACTACACCGAGGCCGGAGTCCTTGAAATGATAAAAGGCATGAGGGTCGGAGGTACCCGGACCGCAGTCATCCCCAGCTGGCTCAACGTCAAGAAGGATTACGATTCCGCCGAGAAGTATCTAAAGGCCAACGGCGGTTCCAATGCGATCTGCACGGTCACATTGAAAGGCAAGACCACCGATATCGTCAAATGGGAACTCGACACGCTGGCAAGGTTCGTCAGTGAGAAACTGAGGATGAGCCCTTCCGATTCGCTAATGAGAGGATTCTACCTGAAGACCCTGAAAGAGCCTGACGACACCTCCACCTACGGTACCGATTCCCTGTTCTGCGTAAACTACACCGGACGCCTGCTCAACGGCAAGGTGTTCGACACCACGATCGAAGACACCGCCAAGGTTTACGGAATATGGTCGTCCTCAAAGACTTATGCCCCTGTGTATATCCAGAAGGCAAACGACTACAAGGAGACCACCATGGCGGCGGATGAGACCTCGACCGGCGACAAGAGCATCGACGGATTCTCTCTCGGCCTGTCGAAGCTCAGGCAGCATGAAAAGGTCGTCTGCGCCTTTTATTCCATACTTGGCTACGGGTACAGCGGCCAGGGTAATTCGATTCCATCTTTCTGTCCACTTGTTTTTGAACTGGAGGCGGTAGACAAGTAATGGCCCAGGCACACACAGCTCCCGTGGAGCTCGGTACCGAAAGCATCGGAAAACTGCTCAAGAAATTCGCGGTCCCTGGCATCATCGCCATGACCGCGTCTTCTTTGTACAATATGGTGGACAGCATCTTCATCGGCCATATTCCCGGTGAAGGTTCGCTTGCACTGTCCGGCCTGGCGGTTTCCTTCCCCCTGATGAACCTCAGCACCGCGCTCGGAACCCTGGTAGGAGTCGGTGCGGCCACCCTGCTCTCGGTCCTTCTTGGCCAGAAGAACTATCATACGGCCAACAAGGTGCTGGCCAATGACATAAGCCTCAACTGCATCACGGGAGTGGCATTCGCCGCCATATGCCTTTTTTTCATGGACCCCATACTGAGGTTCTTCGGAGCGAGCGACAATACGCTGGGATATGCAAGGGAATACATGCAGGTCATCCTCATAGGCAACGTGATCACGCACCTGTATTTCGGACTCAACGCCTTGATAAGGTCCGCCGGTAATCCAAGGCTGGCGATGCGCCTGACCCTTTTCACCGTAATATCCAATACCATCCTGGACCCGGTCTTCATCTTCGTGTTTGGATTGGGGATACGTGGAGCCGCCATCGCTACAGTTCTTTGCCAGGCAATGGCCCTGTCGTATTCCCTGAGGTACTTCATGCAGAAGGACAATGTCCTGCATCTTCCCGAGAAGGTCTTCGAACTGGACTGGAGGATCGCAAAGGATTCACTGGCGATCGGCATGGGACCCTTCCTGATGAATGCGGCTTCCTGCATCGTCACGATATTCATAAACCAGCAACTCCTCAAATACGGCGGTGACCTCGCCATCGGAGCTTACGGTATCGTGAACAGGATCAATTTCATGTTCGTGATGATCGTACTCGGACTGAACCAGGGAATGCAACCCATAGCAGGCTATAATTTCGGGGCGCTGAAGTACTCCAGGGTCAAGAAAGTCTTTACAATCACTGCACTGTGGGCTACTGTGGTCTGCCTTTTCTGGCTGATCGCATCCGAGCTTTTCCCCGATCTGATGGTAGGATTGTTCACCAATGACTCCGAACTGAAGGAAATTGCTGACAAGGGAATAAGGATCATGAATCCGATCGTCCTCCTGGTCGGTTGGCAGATGGTTTCGACCAACTTCTTCCAGAGCCTGGGCATGGTCAGGAAATCCATTTTCCTGTCTCTCAGCAGGCAGTTGCTCTTCCTGGTGCCCCTGATCTACGTCTTCCCCCTGTTCCTGGGCATCAAGGGCGTGTTCCTGGCATTCCCTTGCTCCGATTTCCTCGCCTGCATCACGACTTTGATATTGATGAACAACCTGTTCCGGAAATTCGGGAAGCTTCAGGACGGTGACGAACCCACGATTCTTGGCAGCAGTATAAAACAATAGGACCATGGACGGAAACAACACGATAATCAACATCGGACGGCAGTTCGGAAGCGGCGGGAAGCAGGTCGCCCTGAACATCGGTTCGAAACTTGGGATCAAGGTCTACGACAATGAGTTGATTTCCAAGGCGGCCGAAGAAAGCGGATTCAGCAAGGAACTCTTCGAGCGCAGCGACGAGAAGAGGAGCATGTTCAACATATCTTCCTTCTTCAGCAGCGATAGGTTCGTAGGGAGCAGGAACTATGTAGGTGACAACGAACTGTTCAAGATCCAGAGCGACGTCATAAGGGATATAGCGGAAAAAGGTTCGGCGATATTCGTAGGACGCTGTTCCAACTACATCCTCAGGGATATGAGATGCCTGGACGTGTTCATCTCGGCCCCGTTCGAGGAAAGGATAAAGAGGGTCTGCGAGAGGACCGGACTCGAAGAGGAGGACGCCAGGACCCGCATCGAAAGGCAGGACAGGACCCGCGAGACATATTACAATTTCTTCACGTTCGGGAACTGGGGTGCAGCTTCGGACTACGACCTCTGCATCGATTCTTCCATCCTCGGGATAGAAGGTACCGCGGACTGCATAATCGATTTCGGAAGGAAGGCCGGTCTGATCTAGGAGGAACGGGAATGGTTATTTCCTTGAAAAACAAGAAACTGGTCGCCTGCGTCTCCGCGCTGGCAGCCGTCGTGGTGGTTGCCATAGCATCCGGATTCATCAAGCGCAAGGAAACCGTCCGTACACCCGTCAACCTGAACGAAACCCTGGTAAATGCGATGTCGGATACCTCTTCCCTGGAAGGATTCGACAAGTATGTCAAGGACTATATGACCACGTGGGGGCTCAAGGGAGCTTCCCTGTCTGTCATGAGGAACGATTCCCTACTGTTCGCAAAAGGTTACGGGATGGCTGACACCAATGTTCCGATGCGGCCGGGCAACATTCTCAGGATGGCCTCGGTGTCCAAACTCGTGACCGCCGTGGGAATCATGATCCTCCAGGAAAGGGAGTACCTCAGCCTCAAGGACCAGGTCTTCGGACCCGGGGGAATCCTCGACGATTCTCTCTTCAATGCCGCCATCTCCGACTCACTGTACATGAAGATAACGGTGGAGGACCTGCTCCGTCACAAGGGCGGTTTTTCAAAGAAGGGAGGCGATCCTATGTTCTCCACAAGGTGGCTGATGATCCAGAACCGCTGGAGAAACGTTCCCACGAAGGAACAGCTCACGGTAGTACAGCTCAAACGCCCGCTTGCATTCGAGCCGGGCACCTGGCAGGATTATTCCAACTACGGTTACCTCGCCCTTTCGATGGTCATTGAGAAAGTCAGCGGGATGTCTTACGAAGACTTCATCCAGGAGAATGTCCTCCATCCGGCGGGATGCACCGGTTTCCGGCTGGCCGGGAACTACTATGCCGACAAGTATCCCGAGGAAGTGAGATACTATGTCCAGAAGGATGACTCACCGGTCGATGAATTCAACAACAGCGGCCGCAAGGTGATCCGGAGTTACGGCGGCAACAACGTCGCCGGTCTGCTGGGTGCAGGAGCCTGGGTAGGTTCCACTCCTGAACTGGCATTGCTGGTCGCATCCATCGACGGGAAGCCGGAAGTCCCGGACATCATCAGCAAGGAAAGCGTGGAAGCGATGACCGAATATTTCGACCCGGACACCTTCTCCCTCGGATGGAACGACACCAAGCCCACCGGAGAATGGACGCGCACCGGCACCTTTGCAGGTACCAGTGCGCTGGTCAAATACTTTCCGGACGGGGAATGCTGGGTATTCATAACCAACACCAGCACTTACAAGGGTCCGGGCCTGGCGAAATTCACCACGGAGCTGTTCGAAAACCTGCGCTCACGCTACTCTACCAGGTTCCCTCTCCGGAACATGTTCTACGCTGAATAGCTTGCTACTTGTTCACGAACATCACCGCCTCGGCGATGGAGTTCAGTTTGGTGTCGACGCTGTCGGCACGGCTTGCGAGTACGCAAGGAGCGGTGGTTCCCACAAGCATACCGGCCTGGCGTACACCGGTGGCAAGCTTTGAGTTGGTCTTCCAGAACACATTGGCTGACTCGATGTTGGGGAACTGCAGGCAGTCTGCATCTCCGGCAACGGGGCTGACGAGTTTCTTGATCTCCACCGACTCCTGGTCGATAGCGACATCGAGGGCAAGGGGACCGTCACCGATGCAACCCTTGATCTGGCCACGGTCGCACATCTTGGCGAGCTGGGCGGCCTCGATACAGGCGGGCATCGAATCAAGCATCTGCTCGGAAGCGGCGATGAAAGCAAGCTTCGGCTTGGTGATTCCGAATGACTTGGCCACACCTACCAGATAACCGGCGATCTTGACCTTCTGGCGGAAATCCGGAAGAGGGATCACGGCCATATCGGAAAGGAATATAAGCTTGTGGTAGTTGGGGTTCTCTATGACACCGACATGGCTCAGGACACCCTTGGGAGGGAGGAGTCCGGTCTCCTTGTTCAGGATGGCACGGAGGAACTTGTCAGTCGAGCAGAGTCCCTTCATGAGGACATCACCTTCTCCGTCGTGAACCATCTGGACAGCCTTTGCGACAGCCTTCAGCTCCACGGGTTCATCGATGATGTTGAACTGTCCTTCATCGACACCCAGCTTGGTGCAGGTCTCGCTGATAAGGTTCCTGTCACCCACGAGGGTCACCTTTACGAATCCCATTTCGGAAGCCTTTGCACAGGCCTCGATGGTGTGCTCATCCACGGCCCAGGCCGCTACCATTCTCTTGCAGATGCCCTTTCCCTTGAGCTCTGCAAAAACATCTGCGAATTTTTTAATCATCTTTATGCGGTTATTGGATTATTCTTCAATGCTCTGCACCAGGTGCATGGTGTCGCGTGCGATGACCAGTTCCTCGTCGGTGGTGACAAGGGCGGCCTTGATCTTGGACTCCGGAAGGGAGATGATCGTATCCTCGCCCCATGCAGTGTTGGCCTCGTAGTCGAATACCATCCCGAGATGGGTCAGGTTCTCGCAGACCCTTCTGCGCAGGCGGCTGTTGTGCTCGCCGATACCGCCGGTGAAGAATATGGCGTCAACTCCGTTCATCTCGGCGGCATAGGCGCCGACATACTTGATCATCTGGAAGGAGAGCATCTTCAGGGTCAGCTTGGCCTTGAAATCTCCGCCGTTGGCGAGATCGTCCATCTCACGGGCGTCGGATGTCTTCTGGGATACGCCCAGGAAGCCGCTCTTCTTGTTGACGAGGGTATACATCTCATCGGGAGATAGGTTCTCCTTCTTCATGATGTAGAGGATGGCGTTGGGGTCGACATCGCCGCAGCGGGTACCCATGATCAATCCCTCGAGAGGGGTAAGGCCCATGGAAGTATCCACGGACTTGCCGTTCAGGATAGCGGTGATGGAACTGCCGTTTCCGATATGGCAGGTGATGATCTTGGAGTTGTTGATATCCAGGCCGACCATCTTGGCACCCTTGTGCGCCACGAACTGGTGGCTGGTTCCGTGGGCTCCGTAACGGCGGATATGGTACTTCTCGTAATATTCATACGGGAGGCCGTACATGTAGGCCTGTGGCGGCATCGTCTGGTGGAACGCCGTATCGAAGGTGACGACCTGCGTGACATTCGGAAGAACCTCCTGGCAAGCCCTGATTCCAAGCAGGTGGGCGGGATTGTGGAGAGGGGCGAAATCGCAGCAGTAGTCGATCTTGGAAAGGACATCCTCGTCCACGATGGCACTGCCGGAGAAGAAATCCGCTCCCTGGACGATCCTGTGTCCGACAGCCTCGATGTCATCGAATGATTTCAGCACGCCGTACTCCTTGTCCACCAAAGCATCAAGTACGAGTTGCATTCCGACGGTGTGGTCCGGGATGTACATATCCTTCACAACCTTATCCTTTCCTATCGGAGTATGCTGCAACCTTCCTGATTCGAGTCCTATCTTTTCAACTATGCCCTTGGCCAGAAGGTCGTAGACATCATCGCTCCTCATGTCAAGCAGCTGGTACTTGATGGAGGAACTCCCGCAATTGATAACAAGAATAATCATTTATCGTTCAAATAATAAGTTTCAGAAAGACAAAGATACAAATAATTGGCTATTTTTACGAAAAATCGGGGATATCGTTATGGATGGGGCGAGAGATATGGCGGGGATCGGCATCCCGTTCGCGGCCGGAGTAGCTGCCGGGGCCGCGCTGTTCCATTCCCCTCCTTCATTTCCGCCATCAGTCCCGGGCCTGCTTTCGGTTGCCATCATACTGCCGGCCCTGTATTCTTTGCACAGGTTCGACAACGGCACAGGCCTGAAAAAGATAAGGTTATTCTTCGCATGCCTGTTCCTTGCCGCCGGGGTCCTGTGCTCGATGAATTCCATCCTCACCTCAGGTATCAGTTCCGGGTCCGGGCCGCTGTCGAGGCTTGCAGGCAGATGCTATGACATACTCCAACACCGGATAGCCTCCATCCCATATCCTTCTTCTGCCACCGCTCCCCTGATCAATGCCCTGCTGACCGGAGACAGGAGCGGACTGGACAGGGATATCGTGGATATGTTCAGGGCAAGCGGAGCATCCCATATCCTGGCACTCTCGGGCCTCCACCTGGGCATCATCTACCTGATTATCTCAAAGCTGACAATCCCTTTGGGAAACAGCCCGATGGCAAGGAAGTCAAGGTATTGCATCATCCTTTCAGCCTCTGGATTCTATGCCATGATGACCGGAGCGTCACCGTCCATCGTAAGGGCGCTGCTGTTCATCATCATCGGGGAAACCGCGGGGCTGCTCGGGAGAAAGAAAGAGCCGGCCAGGATCCTTCTCGCTGCCCTGACGATCCAGCTCTTCATTAAACCGGATGTCATCAGAACCCTCGGATTCCAGTTGTCATACCTTGCCATGGCAGGGATATGCTTCCTGTATCCTTCACTTGAAAGACTGTATCCCGGAGGAAGGTGGGACCCGTTCCGGAAGGTCTGGCAGGCAGCGATGCTGTCCATTTCATGCCAGGTCTTCACGGCTCCCCTTACATGGTACGTATTCCACAGTTTCCCGAAATACTTCCTGCTCACCAACCTGGTCGCCCTGCCACTGACAAGCGCGGTCATGGTCCTTTCGGTAACCACGATCGCGCTGTCTTTCACAGGGGCCTGCCCCTATTTCCTGGTATATATCGACGACAAGGCGACAGGACTGCTGGTCCGCTGCCTTGAGATCATCAGTTCGATGTAGCCAAAACCTTCCTGGCCTTGTACGACCTGACTCCGTAGATCAAAACTATGATGAAGCAGAGAAGAGGAAGGACGAACGACACGTTTACCGCCGGATGGCCAAGGATGACATGCTTGTCGATGATCATTCCCTGAAGCGGAGGCATGATGGCTCCGCCAACGATAGCCTCGACCAGGAAGGCTGCCCCAAGGCTGGCATCCTGGTTCTCGACGTTCTCGAGTGCGATGCCGTATATCGTGGGGAACATAAGCGACATGAAAGCGCTTATTCCCATCAGGCAGTACAGGCCTCCCATGCCGACAATGCATATCGCTCCGATCGTACATAACGCCGCCCCGGTCGCGAAGATCGCCAGCAGGCGGCTGGAATTGACATACTTCATCAAGGCCGTCGCGATGAACCTTCCGCATAGGAAGAGCGCCATCGCTATGATGTTGTAAGTCTGTGCAGTCGCCTTGTTGATACCGAGGTTGTCGGCATACTGGATGATGAACGTCCAGACCATGATCTGTGCAGCCACATAGAACATCTGTGCCACGACACCCTCGCGATAGAGCTTGTTATGCCAGAGGTTGGACAACGTCTTGCCGGTGCTGTTGGTCTTCTCGGGCTGGATCTCGGTCTTCGGGACCTTGGCCAGGGCGATGACGACCAGCACTATGACCACGACTATGCCGATGATCACATATGGATTGCGTATGACAGCCAGGTCATGCAGGCGGATGTCAGCCTTCTCAGCCTGGGACAGCGAAGGGAAGATGATATTGCCTGCTGCATCCCGCCTGTCGGAGATCAGCTGGGGGAGGACGACGAAAGAAGCGACGCTCATTCCCAGCAGCGAACCCATCGGATTGAACGACTGGGAGAGGTTGAGGCGCCTGGTGGCATTGCTCTTCGACCCGAGGGAGAGGATGAACGGATTCGCCGTAGTCTCGAGGAAGGCGAGTCCGAAAGTAAGGATGTACAGGGACAGGCAGAAGAACGAGAACTCCTGGAACTGCGCAGCGGGGATGAACAGGAAGGCTCCTGTAGCATAAAGCGCCAGTCCCAGAAGGATTCCGCTCTTGTAACTGTGCCTGCGGATGAACAGGGCGGCGGGAATGGCCATCGTCGCGTAGCCGCCATAGAAGGCGAACTGCACCAGCGAAGCCTTGGCCGCCGAAAGTTCCATCACGGTCTGGAAAGCCGCCACCATCGGATTGGTGATGTCGTTGGCGAATCCCCAGAGGGCGAAGAGCGATGTGATCAGGATGAATATGAAGAGATATTTCTTCTCGACAAGCTTCTCCTTTGCCATGACTCGATACTACTTGTAGATAGGTCCGAAGTTGGAGCAGGCGCGGAAGTCGGCTCCTTCCTTGTCCATTCCGAATGCATTCCATGCGGCGGGACGGAATATCTTGGCATCGTCCACGTTGTGCATGCACACGGGAATCCTGAGCATGGAAGCAAGGGTGATCACGTCAGCACCGATGTGTCCGTAGGAGATCGCGCCGTGGTTGGCTCCCCAGTTGTTCATCACACTGTAGACATCCTTGAAGGCATCCTTCTTCGGGTCGAGACGGGGAGTGAACCAGGTTGTAGGCCAGGTAGGGTCGGTGCGCTTGTCAAGCACATCGTGGATTTCAGGATCGATATTCACCACCCATCCTTCTGCAAGCTGGAGCACGGGTCCGAGGCCGTCGACGATGTTGATCCTCATCATGGTGGCAGGGAAATCACCCTTGGATACGAAATGGATGCTGTAACCGCCTCCACGGAAGTAATCCCTGTCGGCCGGCATCCACCAGGAATTCTCCAGGCACTTCTTCTCGTCCTCGTCGGTCATCTCCCAGAAAGGCTTCATCACGGGATTGCCCTGGGCATCGGTGCTCTGGCCGCATCCGTCCATCGTGGTCGCTCCGGAGTTGATAAGGTGGATGATTCCGGGAGCGGCCTTGCCTGTGAGTTCCTTTCCGGTGACCCTCTTCACAGCCTCAGGGCTCCAGTAAGTACGTACGTCGGAGAAAATCTGGGGCAGGTTGGTCAGAAGATGGGCGAGCAGCATCGCGGCTCCGTTGAGGGAGTCATTCTCGGTAGCGAGGATGGTGGGTTCACGACGTCCGTTCCAGTCGAAATTTGTATTGAGGAGGGTCTCGGTGAAGTCTCCGTTCGGCATCCAGTCGGTCCACTGGCGCTGTCCCTGGAAACCTCCGGCGATGGCGTTGTGACCCAGCGATTCCTCCTTGAATCCCATTTCCTTGAGTTTCGGGTTGCCGTGGAGCAGGTCCATGACGATAAGGGTCATCTTGGTGACGAAATCCCAGTCCTTGTCCTTCTCCTCACGGGTCTTCTGCTTGTCGGGACGGTTCTTGTCCCAGCCTTCCTGGGGCATGCAGTACTTTTCGACCCAGGCCTTTGCCTTGGCATATTCATCCTTGTCGTAGATTCCGAGGTCCATACGCCTGAGTATCTCCACCTCATCCACGCTTTCGTTCCTCATTCCCAGATACTTCTGGAAGAAATCACAATCCACGATCGAGCCGGCGATACCCATCGTGACACTTCCGATGGAGAGATATGACTCCCCTCTCATCTCACCTACCGCCACGGCAGCCTTGGCGAAACGGAGTATCTTCTCGGCCACATCGTCAGGAATCGAGTTATCCTCGATATCCTGGACATCGTGTCCGTAGATACCGTATGCGGGAAGGCCCTTCTGGGCATGGGCGGCAAGAACCGCGGCGAGATACACTGCTCCCGGGCGCTCGGTTCCGTTGAATCCCCAGACCGCCTTCGGCCAGAGAGGATGCATGTCCATGGTCTCGGAGCCATAGCACCAGCAGGATGTCACAGATATGGTCCCCCATACCCCCTCACGCTCGAATTTCTCGGCGCAAGCGGCGCTCTCGGCGACACGGCCGATAGTGCTGTCAGCGATAACGCACTCCACTGGGGTGCCGTCACTGTATTTGAGGTTTGACGAAATAAGCTTTGCCACGTTCGCGGCAAGTGTCATTGTCTTTTCTTCCAAACTTTCACGAACACCGCCCTGACGACCGTCAATATTGGGGCGGATACCGATTTTAGGGTGTTTCATTTTGTGTTATTATTTGAGTTAGTCCTAATCATCTTGAGGGCGACATGCACCAGCCAGGACAGCTTGCCTTTCAAGGAACTGCCCGGGTCCTTCCAGGAAGGCACCTCGATCCTCCTGGCGGTCTTCGCCATTATTCCCGGAGCGACCACGCGGGCCACACCGGCCTTTACGACCTTGGGACCGTAACCGTAGTCCAGGATGCTCTTGCGGAAAAAGTCGGAGGGATTCTCCAGACGGTTGAAAGCATATGCCGGAACGAGGACGAGTGACATGTCGAAATAATGGCAGGGCACCGGGATGGTGGGATCGGGCTCGATCAGCCTGCCGCGCCGGCCGCGGCCTCCGAACAGGAGGCTCCTGTCCGTCCTTGACACCGTACCGGCGATCACCGCCTTGTGGCGGAGGAATTCGGAATTCTCCAGGAAGGAGGCCAGCGCCCCGTCACTCAGCATGAGGTCGTGGTCTATCCAAAAGAAGAGTTCTGCACCCTCGTCATACGCATTCTTCCATACTGTCTGATAACCTTCCGGACCCTCGTTGTTCAGGAACAGGGAAAACGAGTACCTGCCGCCTTCGGAGGCCACGGCATCGATCTGTTTCTGGCATTCTTCCAGACAGCTGTCGTAGCTGGCGTTCCCGTCCAGGATGGTTATTATTACGGCGACTTTGGGCATATTCCTATGAATCGAGTTTCAAGACAGCCATGAATGCACTCTGCGGCACCTGGACGGTTCCGATCTGGCGCATCCTCTTCTTGCCCTCCTTCTGCTTCTCGAGGAGCTTGCGTTTACGGGTGACATCACCGCCGTAGCATTTCGCAGTGACGTCCTTCCTGACCTGCCGGACTGTCTCGCGGGCGATTATCTTGGCCCCTATGGCAGCCTGGACTGCTATGTCGAACTGCTGCCTGGGGATCAGCTCCTTCAGCTTGACGCACATCTTGCGGCCGAAATCGTAGGCATGGTCCTCATGGATGAGCGAGGACAGCGCATCGGCGGGATCCCCGTTCAGGAGGATATCCAGCTTGACCAGACGGGCGGGACGGAAATCGATGACGTGGTAGTCGAAGGAGGCATATCCCTTCGAGATGGATTTCAGCTTGTCGTAGAAATCGAACACTATCTCCGAGAGCGGCATGTCGTAGGTAAGCTCCACCCTGTCGGCGGTTATGTAATGCTGCCCTATCAAGGTACCCCTCTTGTCCATGCACAGCTTCATTATAGGACCGTAGAAATCAGTCTTGGAAATGATCTGGGCACGGATATACGGCTCTTCGATATGGTCGATAAGGGTCGGGGCGGGAAGACCGGAAGGGTTGTGCACGTCCAGCACTTCCCCCTGCGTCGTGTATACCTTGTACGAAACGTTCGGGACAGTCGTTATGACATCCATGTTGAATTCCCTGAACAGGCGTTCCTGGACGATCTCGAGATGGAGCAGTCCAAGGAAACCGCAACGGAATCCGAATCCGAGGGCCAGCGACGATTCCGGCTCGTAGACGAAGGATGCGTCGTTGAGCTGGAACTTCTCGAGGGTGGCACGGAGTTCCTCGAACTTGTCCGCCTGGACGGGATACATACCGGCGAAAACCATGGGCTTGACCTCCTCGAAACCGGCGATTGCGCTTTCGCAGGGCCGGGCGGAATGGGTGATGGTATCACCGACCTTCACTTCAACGGCCCTCTTGATGCCCGAGATGATGTAGCCCACATCCCCGGTACTGACCTTCCCGGTCGGCTGAAGTTTCATCTTGAGCACCCCGACTTCTTCGGCATCGTATTCCATACCGGTGGCCACGAACTTGACCTTGTCTCCGGTGGATATGGACCCGTTCAGGACCTTGAAATACGCGATGATGCCGCGGAACTGGTTGAATACGGAGTCGAAAATCAACGCCTGGAGAGGTGCCTCAGGGTCGCCTTTCGGGGCGGGAATCCTCTCCACGATCGCATCCAGGATCGGAGGGATGCCCTCTCCCGTACGGGCGGAGACCTTGAATATGTCTTCGTGGCTGCAGCCGAGCAGGTCGACTATCTGGTCGGAAACCACCTCGACCTGGGCGGATTCCATATCTATCTTGTTAAGGACCGGGATGATCTCGAGACCGTGGTCGACCGCCAGGTAGAGGTTCGAAATGGTCTGAGCCTGGATACCCTGGGAGGCATCCACGACCAGCAGGGCCCCTTCGCAGGATGCGATCGACCTGGAGACCTCATAGGAGAAGTCCACATGGCCGGGAGTGTCGATCAGGTTGAGCACGTACGTCTCACCTTTGTAGGGATATTCCATCTGGATAGCATGGCTCTTGATGGTGATTCCCTTCTCCTTCTCGAGGTCCATGTCATCCAGGACCTGCGCCTCCATGTCGCGTGAGGACAGGGTCTTGGTGAGTTCGAGGAGCCTGTCGGCAAGGGTGCTCTTTCCGTGGTCTATATGGGCAATTATGCAGAAATTGCGGATATTCTTCATAATTGCAAAAATAATCAAATTGTCGTACATTTGAAAGACTGCGGACGTACATGGAATGATGGATGACAAGGAAATATTGGACCTTTACACATCGGGACAACGCGAGCGGGCCTTCAGGGAGATCGTCGAATCATACAGTGAAAGGCTCTACTGGCATGTACGCCGTTTCCTCTGTTCCCACGAAGACACCGACGACCTCCTTCAGGAGATTTTCCTGAAAATCTGGACAGCCCTGCCGTCTTTCCGGGCGGAATCGCAACTGTACACCTGGATATACAGGATCGCCACGAACGAGACCCTCAATTTCCTGAACAAGCAGAAAGTAAGGGCAGCACTCCGGTTCGAGAGCCTTTCCGACAAGCTGGTGGACAGGATCGACGAGGACCCGTGGTTCAATGGCGACCAGCTGCAGAGAAACCTCATGAAAGCCGTCCAGAAACTTCCCGAAAAACAGAGGCTGGTCTTCATAATGAGATGGTTCGAAGACCTTTCGTACGAAGACATCTCTGAAATCCTGGGAACATCAGTGGGCGCCCTGAAAGCATCCTATCACTTCGCCGCGGGAAAAATCAAGGCGGAACTGAAAAAATATTAAATTGTTTTTAAACCTTATAAACCACACATTGTCAAATAATCGGAAATGAATTCGGACAAGGAAATACTTGAAAAGATCGGGAAGGGCTCCTACGGGGTTCCTGATGGTTATTTCAATGACCTCAAGACCCGTCTGGCCGCCATTCCGGAAGAGAAGACCGTCAATCCAGGGATATGGATGAGGGTCAAGCCTTATGCTGCCCTGGCCGCTTGCTTCGCAGCCATCCTGCTGGCGGGCAACGCCCTTCTGCGCAACACTGCCTCGAATCAGAAGCCGGCCGACCAGTCCTACACCGAAGCGACCTATGCGGACATGATCTCGATCACGAGGCCCGAGATAATCTACAGTGCCATGGAATATGAACACGAAGACATCTCGGACGAAGACATTATCAATTACCTGATTGAAACCGGAGCGACCATGGAACAGCTCGCCTATGCCGGAGAATGATTTTTAACGACCTACCATGAAAAAGATTTATACGATAATAGCATTGACCATCATGACGCTCCTGTTTTGTGCAGCGTCATACGGGCAGAACAGAAATCCCGGAAGGGACTGGGAATCGAGGATGAAGGCTGAGAAGATCGCCTTCCTGACGGATGCCATGGATCTCTCCCCCGCCGAGGCCGAGAAGTTCTGGCCGGTCTACAACAAGGCCGAGAACGAAAGGAGGGAAGCCTGGGATCACCTCTTTGCGGCCTTCAAGGAACTGAAGGACGGAATAGATTCAGGTAAGGACGACAAGGAGATTTCCGTCCTGCTTGACAAGTACCTACAGGCAGAACAGGCGAATCAAGGTATTGACAGGAAATATGTCTCCGAATATCGGAAAATATTGTCCAACAAGAAGATAGCCAAGCTTTTCCTCGCCGAGGAAAACTTCCGCAGGATGCAGATTCACAAACTTAATAAAAACGACAACAGCAAAACGACAAAAGGTGACAGTTCACACTAAAACTAGTAGTCTGTCGAAGAAAAAGCGTGCCGGGAGGTACGCTTTTATTTTTTGTCCGAACGGAGGTAGTCGAGGACGGCAGTGTAGAACTGGCGTCCTTCTGGATAGTCCAGGACCTGCTCCAGGTCGGATGCGCACACAAGCAGCCTGCCCTTTTCGACAGGTACTTCATAAAGCAGTCCCAGTTTATGGTTCCGTTCTATATTGTCTATCACCTGGACGATGGGCGTTATGCCATCATGTCCGTCGAGTATCACGGGATGTGATTCCTTGATGATCGGGAACCACTGCCAGTCAGTGTGTTCCCCTGTCGGGAACTCCTCGAACAAAGGATGTCTCGGATCGGTCAGTATTCCCAGGGTACCGGGAGACACAGGCTTGCCGTTATTCTCGCATATCCTCTTGAACATCCGGTAGTTCCAGTAGTCGGTCTGGAACAGGCCGCCCACCGTTCCGGAAGTGTCGGATGGCATGAGGAGCACCTTCCCTCCCGATTCAAGTGTTCTCTCAACCTCTTCATCCATCCGCCTTGCCACGGTCACGCCTGACTTGTCCGGCATATTCTCGTCAGGATAAAGCCAAAGGGGCCAGTCGTTGGAGTACTCCCTGGGCTGTGTCCCTCCTGTCATGACCTTGACGCACAGATTCCCACGGGAAGGAACCGGAATGGCATTCAGGTCCACCCGGATTTCACCCACATCCAACAGCCCTTCACCGGAGGGAGGTGCCATGTGACCGGAAGCGAATTCCTTCCCGTCGAATCCGATGGTCCAGCTCACGCCGGTGATTTCCTCCGGGCTGAAATGGGCCACCTTTACCTCTGCCGTGAAAGTATCGTCCTGCACCCAGCAGTAACCGTCGAACTCAGCAAGCGGGACGGTCTCGGAGCACCACCCGGTCCATTCCTTTGGAGTCACAATTCCCTTGCTGTCCATGAATGCATCGAGAATGCCGACATATGCGGAGCCCTGCCCGGGATAGTCCTGTATGTCAAGCAACTGGAACCCACCCAGACCGGGGGTGCGGAGGCACATCTCGATGTCAGCCTTGTACAGGCGGGCCGACCATTTCCCGGAAGCCCTGTGGAAGTCTTCCGCCTGGTCTCCCAGCCCGGCAGCTTCGAGGCGCCGGCGGAATTCCATAAGGTTATAGGGGGCCAAGGGACCGGTATACTTCCCGATTTCCGAATAATCCGGATAAGTCTGGAACTGGCCGGTTTCGTGGCTTATCACGGGAACGGGTGAAGCTTTCAGGGCCTCGGAGAAATTCCTCATCGTTCCCGGATAGAAATGATTGAGTATCCCTCCGTCCTGGGAATCACAGAAAGCGAACGAACTCCTGACATGCTTTTCATAGCCATCATAAGGTTCCCCTCCCGTACGGCAGGTTGCCTGGAAATCCATCCCTTCGACATATCCCCTGTGGCCCAGATAGGCGTTGGTACCATTGGTATAAAGGATCCAAGGGGCCTCCGCCCGGAAGGTATCCACCAGGTCCTGCATAACCTCGGGTTCTCCCCAAAGCTCGTTGCCGAGTGAGAACAGGGCGAATGACGGGTGTTGACCGTAGGTCCTGACGATGTTCAATCCCTCCTTCCGCAGGAATCCGAGCAATTCGTCCCCTTCAAGGGTCCCCCAGAACGGGAGTTCCGGCTGAAGATATATCCCCAGATCGTCGGCAGCCTCGAAAGCGGCTTCCGGCGGGCACCAGGAATGGAAGCGGACGTGGTTGATGCCATATTCACTGCACGTACGGAAATAGTCAGTCCAGGTTGGCTTGTCCATAGGGACATGTCCGGTCAGGGGAAATACGCAGGCGTCATGCTTCCCCCTCAGGAAGACCTTGTGGCCACCGGCCATGAACTGACCGTCGACGACCTCCAGACGGGGAAGTCCGTCATTGCCAGGGGCGGTTGCCTTAGCCTTCCTTTGGCTTTGCGGTCCTATCTCCATCCTTCCGATTATTCCGTTCCAGTTTGTCTGGGTGTCCTCGGAATACATGTGCGAACTCCTTATGACCCCTTCAGGCACTCCCCCGGCATTGTCCACACATACAGCCAAAGTATGCTGTCCCGGGTCCAGGGGGCCGAGGTTGTATTCCTGGGGAGTGGAAATATCGTTGCCACCGGCGACCTGCCTGCCGTCAATGAAAACGGTTGCGGCCTTGGTCCTCTCAAGGAAAAGGAAGATATCCATCCCTTTCCACGTACGGGGTACGGTGATTTTCCGGCGATACCAGGCCTTCCCGACGTATGAATGCCGGCGCGTAAGCCTTGCAGTCTTGTCGGCGTCTGCCGGTTCCTCTCCCTTCCCTGCAAGGTCGGTAGTGCCGGGAAGTCTCATGGTGTCTTCGAACGGGGAGTCGGCAGTCAGGGTCCCTTCCTTGTCGAGAGCCACCTCCCAGGTACCGGAAAGGTCGGTTTCCGGCCTGCAGGCGCTTCCGGCCAGCAGGATCGTTGCAGCAATGATGACTATAAATCTTTTCATATACACAAATGTAATTATTTCCAGGGATAATTCTTATATTTGGATATGCGACGTTTAATATTCCCTTTTCTATTGATTGTATGCACCCTGGCCTCTTGCGGCAAGGGCAATGAGGTTTGCATCTACGGCGGCAGTTCCGCCTGTGCAACCGCAGCTTATTCGGCAGCCAAGATGGGCAGCCATGTGACTATCATCTGCCCCGATGTCACTCTCGGAGGCATGACCACCGGCGGTCTGGGCCAGACCGACATCGGAAACAAGCAGGCCGTCATCGGCCTGGCAAGGCAGTTCTACCGCAGGCTCGGAGACCATTACGGCAAGCTCGAACAATGGTTGTTCGAACCCCACGTTGCGGAGGAGATCCTCCTCCAGTACCTGGATGACCCCAATATCAAGGTCATGCAGGGCTGGTACCTCGAATCCGTCGACAAGAAAGGGACCAGGATCAAGTCGATAACCTGCACCGACCGCAAGGGCGGCACCGTCACCATCAAGGCTGACCAGTTCATAGACTGCTCTTACGAAGGGGACCTCATGGCCGCCTCCGGCGTCAGTTACAGGGTCGGACGTGAAGACAACTCCGAATATGGCGAGACGTGGGACGGCTTCCAGATCCTGAACGGCCATCAGTTCCCTGACGGCGTCGATCCGTTCGTCGTACCCGGGGATCCCGAAAGCGGACTGCTCTGGGGTATCAGCGATGCAAAGGAGATTGCTAAAGGCATGGGAGACACCTGCGTCCAGGCATATAACTACAGGATCTGCCTGACGGACGATCCGGATAACTTGATCCCTATCGAAAAGCCCGAGAATTACGATCCTTCCAGGTATGAACTGCTGATACGTCTGCTTGACGTCAGTCCCAACCTCTGGTTCATCTGGAGCAAGATGCCGGGTCACAAGACCGACATCAACAACAGGGGTGCATTCTCGTCGGACATGATCGGAATGAACCATAACTATCCGGAAGCATCCTGGGACGAAAGGGATGAAATCATCAAGGCCCATAAGGACTACACCCTCGGCCTGCTCTATTTCTACCAGAACGACCCGAGGATTCCTTCGGATATCCAGGCGGAGGTACGCAGGTGGGGCCTTCCGAAGGATGAATACGTACGCACGGGCCACTGGACACACCAGCTTTATATCCGCGAGGCCAGAAGGCTCGTCGGTGAATATGTCGCGACCCAGGCCGACTGCGAAGGAAAGACCGATATAACCGACGGGATAGGCTTTGCCGCCTACGGAATGGACTCCCATAACTGCCAGCGTATCGTCGTAGAGAAAGACGGGAAACTGATGGTCAAGAACGAAGGCAATGTCGAGATCGGTGTTGCCCATCCTTATCCCGTCTCATACCGCAGCCTGACCCCGAAGAGGGAGGAATGCACCAACCTGCTCGTTCCGGTCTGCCTGTCCGCCACCCACATCGCCTACGGTTCCATCAGGATGGAGCCTGTATTCATGGGTATGGGACAGACCTGCGGACTGGCTGCGGCCATGGCCGGCAAGGGTTCCGTCCAGGAAGTGGATGTCAAGCGGATACAGGATATTTACGAGACCGACCCCTGCCTGGACGGGCGTGAACCGGACACCCTCATCGACGAGGATTCCGAATACATCGAAGGAACCGATGGATGGAAAGTCGTCAACGGTGGAGGTTCATACGGAAAGACATTCCTGCTTTATGAAGGTGATCCTGCCGACAACAACCTGGCCTACCGTATCCCCGATGATCTTGACGGCGAGTATTCCGTGTATTCATTCCAGCAGAACTTCGGATGCCCTCATACCTCATTCGTGATCGAGTCGGGAGACAGGACCGAAACGGTGACATTCGACAGGGCTGACCTCCTGGTCGAAGGACAGACCAGGGGCGAATGGGTCAAACTCGGAGATTTCACGTTTGCTGAAGGCAACGGTGGCAGGATAAGGATCACCTCCGAGGAACCCGGGATCCACGCCGACGGAATACTGTTCGTCAAGAAGTGACCGTGTAGATGAGGAAGCTCAAGACTCCCAATACATACGTGATCATAGCAGTCATCATTGTCCTTTGCGCAATGATGACTTGGTTTCTGCCGGGAGGGCAGTACATAAAGGCTGACGACGGAACGGTTTCCTACGAGGCCGTGGACTCCGTCCCTCAGACCTGGCAGGTGTTTTCCGCCATCTACCATGGCTTCGTGAAACAGGCCGGAATAATCATATTCATACTCGTAGTTGGAGGAGCCTTCTGGCTGCTCAACGCCACCGGAGCGGTGGAAGCAGGTATCAGGCGCTTCATAGCCCTCATCGGAGAGAAAGACAGGCTTGTACTGGTCGCCCTCACGGTCCTGTTCTCCCTGGGTGGAGCGGTTTTCGGGATGAGCGAGGAGACAATACCGTTCGTGGGAATCGTGGTCCCGCTTGCGGTCTCTATGGGGTACGACGCTTTCATGGGAATGCTGGTCGTCTACGTCGCCTCGAACGTCGGTTTTTCCAGTGCCTTCCTGAACCCCTTCACGGTGAGCATCGCACAGGGGATGGCCGACCTTCCGCTTTTCTCCGGGATGGGCTACCGCCTCTTCTGCTGGGGCCTGCTGACGGTTCTGCTTTCGTTGTTCGTCATCTTCTATGCCAAAAGGACGAAGAAGCATCCATCCGATGTGGAAACAGTTGATTCAAAACCTCTTACGCAGCGTCACGCCTGGGTTCTTGCAACGCTTGCACTGACCGTTGCGGCGCTGATCGTCGGGGTTACCTGCTTTGAATGGTATCTCCCGGAAATCACCGGACTGTTCCTCGCAATGGGCATAGTCTGCGGACTCATCGCAGGTTTTCCTTCCGGAAAGATAGTCAACGAGCTTATGGCAGGGGCCAAGGACATCCTGTCGGCTGCGCTGGTCGTGGGTTTCGCCTCGGGAATCATAGTCATACTACAGGACGGAAAGATCATCGACAGCCTTCTCCATTCTATGCAGGAAGGATTGGACGGCTCCGGGAAAGCCGGTTCCCTGTCGGCGATGTACGGAATCCAGGCCATCATCAATTTCCTGATTCCGAGCGCAACGGCAAAGGCCGCCATCACGATTCCGATAATGGCCCCGTTCTCCGACATGGTAGGAGTATCGCGCCAGTCGATGGTCCTGGCCTTCCAGTTCGGCGACGGGTTTACGAATATGATCACCCCCACATCGGGAGTGCTGGTGGCAGCCCTGGCGATGGCCAGGATTCCCTACTCTAAATGGGTGAAATGGATCTGGAAGATGGTGCTTGTCCTGCTGGTCCTCGGACTCCTGCTGCTCCTGCCCACAGTGTTCTTCCCACTTGCCGGCTGGTAAGACTGATCGCTTTAGGCTATCCCTCGACGAAGAGGCCGTCGCGCATGAAGAGGGACCGGTCGCACATGGCGGCGAGTTCCGGGTCGTGGGTTACGATCACTACGGTCTGACCATAGCGCTGCCTGAGGTCGAAGAACAGCTGGTGGATCTCTTCCTTGGTCTTGGAGTCGAGATTGCCGGAGGGCTCGTCAGCGAACAGTATCGCCGGATCGTTGACCAGAGCCCTGGCTATTGCCACCCTCTGCTGCTCACCACCTGACAGTTCGGACGGTTTATGGTCCATCCTCTCGCCCAGGCCCATATCCTTAAGAAGATTCTTGGCCGCCGTTTTGGCATCCCTGTCCGAACGGCCGGCTATGAATGCCGGAATCATCACGTTCTCCAAGGCGTTGAACTCCGGCAGCAGATGATGGAACTGGAATACGAAACCTATCCTTCGGTTTCTGAACGCGGAAAGGTCCTTGCTTCCCAGATGCAGGACATCTGTACCGTCTATCAAGAGGGAACCGGAATCCGGAGTCGAAAGGGTGCCGAGGATCTGGAGGAGAGTCGATTTCCCTGCCCCGGAAGCTCCCATTATGGCCACAACCTCCGATTTTTCAACGCTGAAATCAATCCCTCGAAGAACCTTCAGGTCCCCGAAACTTTTTTCTATTCCCTTTGCTTCTATGATCATGACTCAAAGATACTTCTTTTTTGGCATATTCCGAAAAAAGGAATACCTTTGCAATCCAAATCGGGGTGTGGCGCAGTTGGCTAGCGCATCTGCTTTGGGAGCAGAGGGTCGAAAGTTCGAGTCTTTTCACCCCGACGGTCGGTCAAGAGGCACTTGCATAGATGCAGGTGCCTCGTTGGTTTATTGTAAACTATTGTTTATCTTTGATTTCAGAACAATAATCACAATCATGACCGAACCAGTTTTCTCCCCTTCAGCAGCCCGCTATGATTCCATGGAATACCGGCGCTGCGGCCGTTCCGGAATCAGGATTCCCGTCCTGTCACTTGGCTTCTGGCATAACTTCGGATCTTACAAACCATTCCAGGAGGTCAAGGCAATGGCCCACTGCGCCTTCGACAGCGGAATATGCCACTTCGACCTGGCAAACAACTATGGTCCCGAATACGGTACGGCGGAAGAGAATTTCGGCCACCTTATGGAGGCTTCATTCCGTCCTTACCGAGACGAACTTTTCATCAGTTCCAAGGCCGGATGGGACATGTGGCCCGGGCCGTACGGCAACTGGGGTTCTCGCAAATACCTCATGGCCAGTCTGGACCAGAGCCTCAAACGGATGAAGCTGGATTACGTAGATATCTTCTACTCCCACCGCTGGGACCCTGAAACTCCCATCGAGGAGACAATGCAGGCCCTGGTGGACATCGTCCGACAGGGAAAGGCCTTGTACGTGGGACTGTCGAGATATCCTGCCGACAAAGCGCAGGAGGCATTCAGTTACCTTGCCGAACACGACGTTCCCTGCCTGCTGTATCAAGACAGGTACAACATAATCGACCGCGCCCCCCAGTGCAGCGGACTGATAGACCTGGCAAAGGAGAACGGCGTCGGATTCATATCCTTCTCCCCTCTCCAGCAAGGCCTGCTCACAGGACGCTACCTGAACGGAATACCTGCCGATTCCCGCATGGCCAGGGCAACTTCCCTGAGGGAGGACGTGCTCACTCCCGCCATGATGGATGCGATAAGAGGCCTGAACTCCCTGGCGGAGAGCCGTGGGCAAAGCCTGGCACAGATGGCTCTGTCCTGGCTCCTGAACGACACCCGCACGACCTCGGTAATCATCGGAACCAGTTCGGTAGCCCAGTTAAAGGATGACCTCAAGGCTCTGGACAACTGTTACTTCTCGGAAGAGGAACTGCGAAGGATAGAGGAAATCTCAGCTCCTGTTCAGTTGAAGACCCTGTAAAGTCCGACAAAGATGAAGAAGATAACAGCCTTCATTACAGCGTTAGGCCTGACGACAGGATTGTTCGGAGCACCGCCTGCGATGGTCGCTCCGTCGGTCTGCCCGGAGCCTGCGAGCTGCGAGATTTCACCGACCGAGTACTGTCCCCTTGAAACCGTCCGGATAGGATGTCCTGACAGATCGGCAGGGCAGTGGGCGACAAGCCATCTTGAGGAATGGTATGGGGCGTATGCTCCGGCAGTGAAGGTTTCGTCCCTGAAAAAGTCCGGTCTCGGACCGGAGGATTATGAACTGACGGTTAGTGAAAAAGGCGTCGAAATCAATGCCGGAACTCTCCAGGGGGTCAGATATGCCCTTTATTCCCTTAGGCAGATAGCGATCCCGAAAAGAGGGACCGTGAAGGTAGAGGGCTGGATAGTTCCGAAGAGCGTAATCAAGGACAGTCCCGCATTGGCATTCAGGGGTATACATATCTGCTGGTTCCACGAGACCGAAGCCTGGGAAGTGGAACGTCTCGTCAGGATGGCGGCGTATTACAAGATGAATTATGCCGTCATCGAGTCCTGGGGATCGTTCCGGAGCGACATCGCTCCCTGGTACGGCTGGCCGGACGGCACGATGACCAAGCAGGAAGTTGCCAGGATCAAGGCCATTGCAGACGACCTGGGTATCACCCTGATTCCCCAGATCAATGTGTTCGGACACGCCACGATGAGCAGGGATGGCGCAGGAAAGCATGCCGCGCTCGACATCAATCCAGAATACCAGCCCCTCTTCGAACCGTCAGCAGGGTGGAACTGGTGCCTTTCCAACCCTGAAGCACGTAAACTGCTCACAGCCTTGATCGGAGAACAGCTCGAGGCATTCGGAAATCCGCCCTTCTTCCATATAGGAGGCGACGAGGCTGAGGCGCCAAGCTGTCCGGATTGTATCGGCATACCGTATTCCGAATTGTTCCTGAACCACATCAAGGCGATGAACGAGGCCGTAAGGGCCAACGGAGCCAGGACTATGATGTGGCACGACATGCTCCTACAGAGAGGCGATCCGAGATGGAACGGTTTCTATGCAAACGGAACTCCGGAAACAGCCGCGGGCTTCCTGGACTTCCCGAGGGACATCATCATCTGCGACTGGTTCTACGGTGGAGCGAAGGAGGAATATCCCACTCTCGAGTATTTCAAATCCCTGGGATTCAAGACATTGACCTGCCCGTGGTTGGACCGTGGAGGGATAAGGGCGCAGGGTCTGAGCGCCCGGGGCGGAAAGGCTGACGGAATCCTCGGGACCCTGTGGCACCACTATTTCGGGGAAGACCTGGTCAACATTTACCTTACTTTGGCGAATTCCGCCTGGAACGCCGGTGCCGAGAACCACGCAGGGCGCCATCAGTTCCTGAGCCACCTTAGGCAGGTCGGCTGGGACATGCAGGTGAAGGATCCCAGACACACTGGAATATATTACGACGAACTCCCTCCGGAGCCGGTATTGAACAATTAACCAACAGATAGTTTATGAGAAGGATTCTTATCATTGCGGCCGTACTGGCCGTTGCGGGCTGCGCTTCCGACAAGGGACCGCTCCCAAGGGGGAAGGCCCCGGAAAAACTTGACAAGGCTATGTCAGAGTATTTCCAGGCTGTCTCCGACTGCTCTGAAGAACTGCACAGCATCATGGTAGTCCAGCACGGGAAGGTGCTGGCAGAGAAGTTCTTCGTTCCTGACACCGCCCATGTGCTTCACTCGGTGAGCAAGACCTTCACGTCGACCGCGGTGGGTTTCGCAATCTCGGAAGGACTTCTGTCACTTGACGACAAGATCGTGGACATATTCCCGGAGAGCGTTCCCGAGAATGCATCCGACACCCTCAGGAGGGTCACGGTCCGCAACCTCCTCACGATGAATTCCGGCCATGGGACCGACCCCACCGGCTCCATACGGAGGGGTGAAGGCGACTGGGTCCGGGGATTCATGGAGTGGCCTCTGGAATATGAGCCCGGGACGTGCTACTGCTACAACAGCCTCGGTACCTATGTCCTTTCGGCTGCAGTACAGAAAGTCACGGGACAGAAGATAGTGGATTATCTCGACAGCCGCCTGTGGCAGCCCCTTGGCATCGAAAAACCCAAATGGCAGGAAAGCCCGGCCGGCATCAACACCGGAGGATGGGGCCTGTACCTGCACACGGAGGATCTTGCCAAGATGGGGCTTTGCATCCTGAACGGAGGCAAAGTCGGAAAGAAGCAGGTCATACCTGCTGAATGGGTCAAGGAGATGTCCGCCAATCAGGTTCCTTCCTGCCCTGCCGGCCAGAATGAAGTCATGATGCGTGAGAAAGGAATCGATCCCGCCACCAGTGACTGGCTCCAGGGTTACGGATACCAGATGTGGCGCTGCCGTCACAATGCGTTCCGCGCCGACGGAGCTTATGGCCAGTATATACTTGTCCTCCCCGAACAGGATGCAGTGATCGCCGTCACTGCCCATCTCGGAGACATGCAGGAAGAACTGAATCTTATCTGGGACAACATACTCCCCGCTTTGAATTGATACTGTCATGAAAAGATCATTATTGATAGCAGCCACCCTGCTGCTCACATCATCGGTCTGGGGCCAGCAGGCGCTCGGTCCCGGCACCGGGCTTGTATCCCCTGAGATCAATCCCGACCATTCGGTCACGTTCAGGCTCTTCGCACCCAAGGCGGTCAGGGTCCAGGTGACCGGCGACTTTTTGAACGGGAGGGCGGACCTCACCGAAGGGAAAGACGGAGTCTGGTCGTTCACGACTGCACCCCTTACGGGTGAACTGTATTCATATTCCTTCATCGTGGACGGATTGAGGACCATGGATCCCTCGAACATCTATCAGAACCGCGATGTGGCGACCTGGACCAACATCTTCACCCTGAGCGCAGAACAAGGAGACAAGGGATGGTACTACGAGACCCACGACACTCCCCACGGCACCGTTTCACACGTCTGGTATGACAGTCCCAAGCTGGGAAGCAACCGCCGCCTTACCATCTACACTCCTCCGGGATACGAGGGAGGCAAGGCCAAATACCCCGTCCTGTACCTGCTTCACGGTTCAGGCGGAGACGAGGATGCCTGGAGCGACCTTGGCAGGACTGCCCAGATAATGGACAACCTGATCGCCGAAGGAAAGGCGAAGCCGATGATCGTAGTAATGCCCAACGGAGTATGGTTCAACAAGGCTGCTCCCGGAGCTGCCGTGAACATGTTCCAGCCCACCTTTGCCAACAGCCGTTCCCAGTCCACCATCGAAGTCGAGGAAAGCTTCCCCGACATCATGGCTTTCATCGAGAAGAATTACAGGGTTGCCAAGGGTTATGCCAACACAGCCGTAGCCGGCCTGTCCATGGGTGGCAGGCAGTCCTGCATGCTGTCACTGCATTATCCGGATAAGTTCGGCTATGTGGGGCTGTTCTCCGGAGTGGCTGTGCCTGAAGGCAATGAAAAGGCTTTCGACGCCGTATTCGCCGCGAAACCCAAACTCTACTGGATCGGATGCGGTAAGGATGACGGAATCATGGTCAACTCCCGCAAACTGAAGGCATTCTGCGATGAGAAAGGCTACCCCGCAACCCTTTACGAGTCCGAGGGAGGACATATCTGGCGGAACTGGAGAGTCTACCTCACCATCTTCGCACAGAAACTGTTCAAGTAGCAATCCTTATTCGAATACCTGGTCGAGGCTGCGGCCGAACCAGGGCTGAGGCTGTTCAAGGCCGAGAAGGGAGGCCATTGTGGAGGCGACGTCATATTCCATGACACTCAGGTCGTCGAAGCAATAGCCTTTCTTTACACCCTTGCCATAGATGATGAGCGGTGTTTCCATCTCCATCATCGTACGTCCGCCGTGACCGTGGTCGATTCCGCCGTGGTCGGAGGTAAGGATGATGACAGACTTATCCATAATACCAGCCTCTTCGATAGCCTTCAGGATCTCTCCGATCCAGCCGTCAAGTTGCTTGAGCTTCTTGTAATACTCAGGTGTGTCGTGGCCGGCGGCATGGCCAACATGGTCGGGATCATCATAGATGAAAGCGGCCAGGCGGGGTTTCTTTTCCTTTATGTATGCCTTGGAGGCCTCGCAGAGGTCTTCCTGTGGAATCTGGGCATAGTGGTTGACCGACATCGTGTCGATCAGGTACTTGATGCCGCTCCACTCGAACAGGCAGCCGATCTCCGCATCCGGTTCCTTGTCCCTCAGAAGCTGGAATACGGTAGGGAAAATCCCGTTCTTGTACGTCAGTCTGGGCTCAAGGTCAGGGGTCTTGGAGCAGCACTCATAGAAGCCGTGGACCTCCGGACCTACGCCCATAAACATGGAAGCCCAATTAGCGGCACTGTGGGAGGGAAGCACGGTACGCTTCTTAAGGGTCCAGGCGCCATCGGCCATCATCTGCTTCGTGTTCGTCATGTCGGAGTTCTCTACGCTGTAGGCACCCCATCCGTCCAGACCGATGAAGAAGACGTGTTCAACTTGATGCGATTTCTTGGTGCAAGCCGTCATCGCAAGGAGGACGGCCATAAAGGAGACGATAAATAGCTTGATTCTCATGGTGTTATTTGATTTGTAGCTTATAGACTATGAATCTGAAGCCCTCGGAACCGCTCATGAAGCGGAATGGTTCGAGACGGGTCACGCTGCGGCCTTCAGAGACATCCAGATTCTTGAACGTCCTGCGCTCCATCACCCTGCCTTTCTCATTCTGGAGTTCGACAGTCAGGTCAGCCGTGCAGGCATCCCCCATATTGAATATGACCGGGCGGATGGAATCATCCGGCCCGTAAACGGTATCGACGTCATCACTCGCCGCCCAGATCCTCCGGAAGACCATCCGGTTGGCATGGAAGGCCAGTTTGGGTACATAGAAGGGGTCGACCAGCGGTTTGTGGTAAGTGAACATATTCGGTCCGGACTCCAGCGAACACCAGGAGAATCCGCTGACTCCGGCCAGGGTCTGGAGCTTCATGGATTCCCATGCCGAGAATGCCTGATAGCCCTGGCTCACACGCCATTCATCACTGTCCAGATTCCGGCCGATATTGCCGACCTCGTAGTTTTTCTCATATGAAGGGACCTTGTACCAGGGCTCCTTTCTTGCAAGCTCCCAGTTGGGCTGGGCTATGGATTCTTCGTGCTCGAAATTGAAGTAGCAGAGGTCCCTGGCATCCAGGCAGGACTTGACGAACCCGGAAGGGTAGTTCCGCAGTCCGCTCCAGTCGTGGTCGTAACCGGTATAAGAATCCTGGCTTCCCCGTGTCATCATGCGGTGAGTCAGCCAAGGGTTTGGCGTATGGGCGTTCCCGTAAATATCCAGGGACCCGTCGTAATTGGCGTAATGCAAATGCTGCCAGAAAGATGTCGGAGATACGAGCCGGCTGCTGTCAGTACCGGTTATGGCCGGGACTATCGCATTGATATAGTCTTCAGAATCGGAAAAGCCATGCTCCTTGAACCGGTTGGGATGGTTGGCAGCCTCCCACATCACGATGGAAGGATGATTGTAGACCTGGCGCATATAGACCGGGTAATCGGCAATGTCCACATTCCAGACCTCCCCTTCCCTTATCCAGCTGGAAGTCTGCCAGATAAGGTATAATCCCAGCTGATCGGCATACTCGGCGAATCTCGGATCATTGATGCCGCTGGGCGTGTCATTCTCTGCATGGACATGGATACGCAGGAGGTTACCCAGGGATTTTGCCATCATAAGCTCACGCATCACCGTCTCATCGTTCGGACAACGAACAGTCACCGCTATCGTTTCCAAAGGCAGGCGGTAACCGAAAATCTGGCCGCCGTTCAGCATCTCGGGCTTGCCATTGATATAAAGCACACCCTTCCTTTGCTCGATGAATCGGATTCCGGTAGTGGTCACATAATCATCGACGGGTTTCCCGTCTTCGTCCTTAAGTATAATCTCGACCTTGTACAATCTCGGATCTGAAGAAGACCAGAGCTGCGGCGATTCCAGGGGGATGTCGAGGCTCAATGCATTATCCACCCTCGGACGGATTTCCACGGGGCATTCCACTCCGGCAACGCAAGGTCCTTCCTCCGGGAACCACGGATAGTAATTTACTGCCAGGCTTCCCTTCCAAGAATCTGAAGATTCATTCCGCAGGGTTACCTTATGGTGCTGCACAGCATTCCCGGCATCCAGTGATGCCGTATTGACCAACGCCTCCGCAATATGGCCGCATTCGCTGTTGAGGACCAGTTCGGTCCTCCCGAGGAACCATCCGAAATTATGATCGTTGGGGGCATGGAACACTGTCTTGTCCGTATGGAATGGCTTTACCTTCACGGCAATGGTATTCTCGCTGTCCGGAATAAGATAACCGGATACATCTATATTCCTGGGCAAACGGCCGTTCAGCACGGCCGCCGGCCTGCCGTTTACCCAGACTTCCCCTCCCGGATCAAGGGTCTCCATCATCAGCGAAGCCGACATGAATGCACCGACCCTGACCTTGGTCCTCAGGAAATAATCCTCGCCGGCACCGCGGAATCCTCCGTGCGGTGAAGGCAGCCTCACTAGTTCCCAGGCAGAATCGTCATATCCTTCTTCCTGCCAACCAGTCATGGAAGGGACATTTTCAAAGTCCTCGTCAAAGACCATTTCAGTCCAATAAGGAGTACTCCTGTCGTCTTCCTGATGGTTGGCGAAATTGTACAGCATGATGCTTTCCACGGATGCCTTCCCTTCCGGAGCACCTATCGAGAAACCGTTGACCGAGGACGTGCGGGGGCATGGAATCTCCTTTATTGTCTTTCCCTGAGAGGAAAGGAATATCCTGTGGTTGACAAGGTCTCCGTATATCTCGAACTCCTTCAGCGGACCAGTCTTCAGATCGATGGTTCCGCCATCATCGGTGACAAGGGACACACAGAGACCGGAAGGCTCTCCACGAAGCGATGCCTTTATCCTGAAACGCCAGTCAAGATTCTTGATTGCAGGTCTGGCAACAGTTCCGTCCAAAACGAGACAACCGTCATCTAACTTCGCCCCATCGGAAGTCCACTTATCCCAACGGGCCTTGACATCTTTTTCCTTCCCGGCTTTGTAACCATAGGCTTTCCATTCCTCCAGCCTGATTGTCCGGCGGACTGAAGTAGTGGGCTGAGGCTTGATCACAGCCAGGCGGGCGAGGACATCGGCATCTGTGAACAAGGGCCTGTCCAGGCCGGGATCTCCCCAGAACCTGGAAGCATATTCAGCATAGCGTCCAAGTGCATCGACACGCTGCTCGGTATCAAACCATTCCGTATCACCATGGAAATCAGTGACCCCGTCAGCCTTTGGATCTTTGGTAAGGTAACGCATTTCGAATGTGGTGACATTTTGCGCGTTAAGCCCGGCAGCGAGTAATGCTGCAAACAGGATTTGGACGACTCTACGCATAAGATTAATTGGTTGGTCATACAAAATTACGCATATTTCTCGTTATTTTTGTCCTATGAGACATTTCTTCTTAGCACTTGCTTTCCTGTTTTCCATCACAGCGGCCGCCCAGGTTTTCCCGGGTGAAAAGTCCTCCTGGGAGGGCTGTGACCGCTACGATTTCAAGGTTGAAGGGCGTGATGCCCTGGTCGTTATTCCCAAGGAAGCGGCACCCGGCCGTCCCTGGATATGGCGTCCCGCATTTTTCGGAGCCTTCCCTTCCGTCGACCAGGCCCTGCTGAAGGAAGGATGGCATCTCGCATATTACGATGTCACCCACCTGTATGGCAGTCCACGTGCAGTGAAGCTTGCGAAATCTTTCTATGATTATGTGGTCCCGGCTTTCAACCTCTCCGAAAAGGTGGTCGTGGAAGGATTCAGCAGAGGTGGATATTTCGCATTCGCCTGGGCGGATGCCTATCCGGAGACTGTCTCAAGCCTGTATGTGGATGCTCCCGTTTGCGACATCACCTCCTGGCCCGGAAGGCATCAGCCGGAGTTCTGGCAGGGCTTCCTGGAAGAATGGGGCGAAAATGACGAGGATGTGGACAGCAGTTTCAGGGGCAATGCGGTCAACCACCTTCCACGGATCGCCGAAGCGGGAATACCGATAATATCCGTCTGCGGCGGGGCTGACACAGGAGTACCATACGACGAGAACATGCACAAGGTCAGGGATGCCTACCAGGCCATGGGCGGCGTTGTGGAGGTCATAGTGAAGCCGGATTGCGGGCACCATCCGCACAGCCTGGAAGACCCGGCACCGGTGGTGGACTTCCTCAAGGCACATTTTGACGGCTATACCTCTTCCCAGAAGATCCATATCCGTGGGAACCTGGACAACGCCCTCCATGCGATGACCGTCCGCAAGGAAGCGACCGTTGCATTCCTGGGCGGCTCCATCACGGAGATGGAAGGATGGAAGGACATGATCAAGGACGACCTCAGACAGCGTTTCCCAGATACCGCATTCAAGTTTATCGATGCGGGAATATCTTCCCTTGGATCCACACCCCACGCCTTCAGGTTCGAGGAGGATGTCCTTGGCAAAGGCACTCCGGACCTCCTTTTCGTGGAAGCTGCAGTCAACGACCACACCAATTTCTTCGGTCCGCGTGAGCAGGTGCTGGGAATGGAAGGTATCGTCCGCCACGCTTTGAGGGCAAACCCGTTCATGGATATCATATTCCTGGATTTTATATACGATCCGTTCATCCCGATGCTTGAAAGCGGAGAGATTCCGGACGTGATACTGAACCACGAGAGGGTGGCCAACCACTATCACCTCAACTCGATCGACCTTGCCTCGGAAGTGAGTTCCAGGATGCGTGCCGGAGAATTCGACTGGAAGAAGTTCGGCGGCACCCATCCCGCTCCGTTCGGCCACGCCATCTACACTGCCGCCATAGAAAAGCTGCTGGACCGTTGGACCAGGCCTGCGTCGGAATATTCATACAAACCTCATCAGGCTGACATCACTCCTCTTGACGGATTCAATTATGAGAACGGAAGACTGCTCCCCCCGTCTTCGGCCATCAAACTGAAAGGCTTCCGTCTCGTCGAAGACTGGGTCCCTTCTGACGGGGCCGGCACCAGGAAGCAATATGTTCACGTACCAACCCTGGTCTGCGAGGACGGAGGATCGCTCACGCTTGAATTCGAAGGCAGGGCCGTCGGGCTGTACTGTACCTGCGGGCCGAATGCCG
Source organism: uncultured Bacteroidia bacterium (assembly GCA_902779765.1). Taxonomy (GTDB): domain Bacteria; phylum Bacteroidota; class Bacteroidia; order Bacteroidales; family UBA932; genus Cryptobacteroides. The sequence goes on along the minus strand of CACZCQ010000003.1, from coordinate 223,365 downwards.
GTGTGCTTTCATACGAGATTGACGGAAAGAAATACCCGACGCTGGACACTTTCACACCATGGAGCAAAGGGCTCCATATTCCATGGCTCCATATCCTCGCCAATGACCTTGGACCTGGACGTCACATCTTGAAACTCAAGGTTTTGAAAGGCGACCGTCAGGGATGTTTCATCAGGAACTTCGCCGTCAACTGATTTTCGGATTCACCCGGTATACTCCCCCGGGTACGGTCTTGATCCTGAGGACAGAACCTTGACAGACGGTTTTCTTTCCGTCCGGTCCGGTGATTTCCACCGCCTTTCCATCCCAGGGATTGAGCATTGAAAGGTCATGCCCCCGTTCGCTTTCGACAGTCACTTCTCCGACAACACCGTCCTTAAGGGATGCAGAGACCAGGAAAGCGCCTTCCGCCCGTATCTGATGGAAGGAGGCGTCGGTATTCTTTGGCCATACAGGGAACAGGCGCAAGATGTCCTGATGTCCCATGCAGAGCATCTCGTTTACCGTGTTCGGAACAGTGCTCCAGTTCTCGGTTCCGTGAGGGTTACCGCTCTGGAAGCCATTTGGATAGGTATGCAGGGAATATTCTTTCAGATGGAAAAGTATGCTGTCAGCTGGATATTCCACCCTGACCGCGGCCGGGAAGAAACTGTTGGTCCCGTTGAAGTCGAGCCAGCGTCCCATCGAATCGATGGTGTTCCTGGAAATCTCCAGCAGTTCCGGGTCGCTCGCAAGTCCGATCTGTCCGGCGGGATAGATATGCTGGATGCCAAGAGTATTGTCTGGCCACCAGGCGACTCCTCTCTCAGTGTAACGGAACACCGTCTTTCCGTCCCGTTCCTGCAGGGGGAAAGCTGAAAGATGCTCCCTCTTCTCCTTCCACACCTGTCTCCGGTCTTCATCCACTCCCAGGAACTCACTCATGTCAAAGGCGGTATCCATGACCATCCGGACCAGGCCGAGGGAAGCGATCGGGTTCATGGTACCCACGGTGCCCTCATGGATCGCATCGTTCAGGATTATGTAACGGTCCCCGTCCCGGGTCAGGTATTTCTCCCAGAAAGTGGCCACGCCTTTTACGAAAGGATATACCTTCCGGGCGTAATCCATGTCCCAGGTCCGGTAGAACTGCATCGCCATATTGGCAACCGCATAAGCCGAATTGCTTTTCTGTCCCCAGAACATGCCTCCGGCCTCGATGTTTCCCTGCTCGACCCAGTTCCTGTGGTTCCTTTCGAGGGAGGCGGACCAACGGGTGGACTCGATCCCGAGAGGCCCTATGCCGACAGGCAGCAAGATGCCGCCGGGGATGCCCGTGACCTCCTCCGAATAATACTCTCCGCGCGGAATGGCCGCCAGAAGCGGGGCATAGTACGGATCCGCCTGCTCGATACGGTTTGCCGAGTAGAGGGCATAATAGGGTGCCATGTGATTATAATTGAGATGGTAATCAGCCATCCAATAAGGAGGTTCCTTCGTTATCCAGGTACCGAAAAGTGGCGGGGGGAAATCAGGATCTCGGCTGCATGATGCCATGCCATACAACGACACATAATACTGCCGCTCGATATCTGGGTCAGGGATACTGACATACGACTTGTTCCAGTAGTCTTTCCACCAATCCTCGTGGGCCTTCCTGACTTCAGCCAGCCGTTGACGGCTGCCATTCAGGGAACCTGCCTTGTCAATCACCGTCCGGACACAGTCCCCGGACTTGAAGTTGCTTGAAAAGGCGCATACTATCGTCAACGGTTTGCCGGGCCTGAGCGTGAAGGAACCGTCCGGAGAGGCCCCTGACGCCATTGCAACCGCAGCCTTCGTCGGGATGTCAACCGTCGTATCCGAATATGCACGCGAAATGAATCCCGTGCCTTCAGGCGTCACCCCGCTTTCCCTTATATCCGTGAACCTTTCATCCGGATCAGCCTGTCCCAGGGTAACTTTTCCTTCAACGGGTTCCCTGCCATCTGACTCCAGCCTTATTACCATGACATCTTCCGTCGCCGCAACATAGGTCAGCAGGGATACTCCTTGTCCACCTTTTGTGAAATGGCCGGTAGTGGTGGCATCATACAGACTCTGCTCCACCCGGTATGAAGCTCCTGTCAACGAGGGGAAAGACAATCTCACAAGTCCGAGGACCAGGGGCCAGGTCTCGTCATGCGCGGACCTCAACCTCCAGAAATCGTTGCGGGCGATATGGAACACCAGGCTGTCCGCCGGTCCGGAAAGCGCGACTCCGGTATAACCGTTTCCCATCAGCGGTGCATCTACCGAATGAGGTGCCGGAATCCTTGACGGCGGTTCGGCGAAAAGCACTTCCTGCCTGGATACGATTCTCTCGACTTCACTCGGTTCCGCAGTCCCGCACGAATACAAGCACGGCAGGACCGCCAGAATAATTAGGAGACACTTTCTCATTGACATTGAGTCGGTTAAACAATTTGCCACCTCCCAAATCGAAGGTGGCAAATCACTTGAATTATTGATATTCAGAAGACACCTGTCTCCGAAAAACTACAGGTTGGGATTTTCCTTTGCCCAATCGGCGATCTCAGGGATGATGCCGAGACCGATGATCTCGTCACGCATCTTGCAGAGGTGCTCGTAGGAAGCGTCGAGGGCTGCGATTTCCTCGGGGGTACCTTCGGGGTTGGTGAAGTGGCATCCGGTGGAGTCGATGACGGTCGGCATGGCCATCATGACATTGCGGTACTTGCCGCAGTTGACATAAGTACCTGCAGGCCAGGTGAACTTCTCACCGCCCATGGCGGCTTCGATCATCTTCACCGCATTGTAAGCGGGGCTCTGGAACGAGCTGCGGCCGCGGAGCTTGATGATGTTGCTGCCACCCTGGATGGTGTTGTGCTTGATCTCTGCGAAACGCTCCTCGGAAAGACCCATCTCGGCGAGAGGCTTGCCATCGATCTTGACACCCGAAGCGAATACCGCCATAGCCTCGCCGTGACCGCCGTAAGTGTGGGCGCCGGTCACCTTGCACTGCTGTACGCCGAATTCCTGGGCAAGAGCCTCCTGGAGACGTGTGCTGTCAAGGGCTGCAAGGGATGTGAGTTTCTCAGGCTTCAGGCCGGAACGGATGAGGGCGGTAAGGGCGGTGACGTCGGCCGGGTTGAAGATGACCACGACAAACTTCACGTCAGGGCAGTACTTCTCGATGTTCTCACCGAATTCGGCAGCGATCTGGCAGTTGCCCTTGAGAAGGTCCTCACGGGTCATACCCTCCTTACGGGGTGCTCCACCGGAGGAGATGATGTACTTTGCGTCAGTGAAGGCAACGGCGGGATCGACGGTGGCAGTGATGTTGACACCGGGGAAGGCGCAGTGGTCCATCTCGGCCAGGACACCCTTGAGACCAGGCTCGAAGATATCGTAAAGGCAGATATTGGGGGTAAGTTTCAGCATGGCCGCTGTCTGGGCCATGTTCGATCCGATCATTCCGGCGGCGCCGACGATGACCAGTTTGTCATTAGTCAAAAAACCCATTTCTCAGATATTTAATTTGTTTTGAATTATACTCTTCCAAAAGCTTGACAAAGATAACAAATTCCGCCGTATTTTCTTTGTATATCAAAAAATCATTATATTTGCGTTGTTATAAAGACAACAGATTTCATGGAGCCTCCCAGTTGTATCTTGACTGATAAATCATCCGTCGCGGATCCAAGATCCGACGATCCGTTGTCGTACACCCTTCTGAATATTCAATTTACCCTCGCCGGAGCGTTCCGGAGAGCATTTTAACTATGGCACTATATCTAAAGAAAGAATTGGAAGAGACCAGGTCGCTCATAGGCGTCTGGCAGATAACCGAGACTGAAGAGGAACTTCGGGAACTGGCTTCCGTCCCCAGTGACGAGATGGAAGAGATCTCCTTTATCAACAACGAGTCCCTTCGCAAGCAGCGCCTTGCGGTCAGGGCTCTCCTTTGCGAACTGTTCGGGGAGAAGGTCTACCTGAGCCATCACGACAACGGCAAGCCCTACCTCGAGAACAGCGTGACGAATATCAGCATCACCCATACCGAGAAATACGTGGCCGTCATCCTCAATGACAACGAAGATGTAGGAATCGACATGGAGTCCCTTGCCAGGGATTTCTCGGCAGTCGAGCGCAAGGCTCTCTCTGAGGAAGAGATAGACGACCTGGATGACGACAAGCGCAACGAGCAGCTCGCCATCTACTGGTGCGCCAAGGAAGCCATCTTCAAGAGAGTCTCCGCATACCGGGTGTCCTTTTCCGAACAGATCGAGGTCGAGCGCTTCCGCCCCAAGGGGGAAGGCGAGCTGGATGCCACCTTCATCCACAAGGACGGCTATGAGGAGGATTTCGAACTTGAATACATCACCTTCGACAACCACGTCCTTGTCTGGGTAGTCGGATAATAATTAACCAAAAGATTGAATACAATGACAGCGCTTTTAATCATCATCGCCATCGCGGTGCTCATCTTCCTTTACATCTTCAAGACCCAGAGGGAATTCGTCAGCCTTGAGGAAAAGATGAAGAACGCCTACGGACAGATCAACGTACAGCAGAAGACCAGGTGGGACGCAGTCACCAACCTCGTCGAAATGACCAAGCAGTACACCCAGCACGAGCATGACACCCTCGTGGACGTCATCTCCAAGCGCAGGATCGACAACGCGACACCCGAGCAGATCGCTGACCAGGACAACGCTATCCAGAGTGTCCTGAGCCGTTTGAACGCCGTCGCCGAGGCCTATCCGGACCTCAAGGCCAACCAGATGTTCATCGACACCATGGCCAGCATCCGTCAGTATGAGGAGAATGTCAGGACCAGCAGGATGGTCTACAACGACTCAGTGACCAAACTGAACATGATGGTTCGCCAGTGGCCTTCATCCATCGTGGCCTCGATGCTTCACTTCACGACTCACGACCTTCTTCCCGAAGATGCAGCGAAGGCAGACGCGCCCTCTGTTTCGGACATATTCAACAAATAAGATGAGAAGGCTCCAGGTTTTCCTGAGCGTCCTCCTTCTCTTCCTTTTCTCCCCGTCATTCGCCCAGAGCCAGGTCGACTCTGTAAAGATATACGTGGAACTGCAGGATGACGGTTCGGCGCTCATCCGCGAGAGATGGGTAATCGACGTCTCGGACAACATAACCGAATGGTATCTCGGAAGGGAGAATCTCGGCTTGATGCAGATCCTGGATTTCAAGGTCTCGGACGAGTCCGGCCGGGAATACGTCTACGAAGGCACCGACTGGGACATCCATCGCAGCCGCAGTGACAAGGCCGGCAGATGCGGAATCGTGACCAAGAGGGATGGATGCGAGCTTTGCTGGGGAGTCGGCAGCGGCGGTCCGCATACCTATAATGTAAGTTACCTGCTCACAGGACTGGTAAAGGGATATTCCGACAAGGATGGCTTCAACCATATGTTCGTCACACCTACCGAGAATCCCCGGAACGTGCTCCTCACCATAAGGAAGAAGGGTACGATATTCACGGACGAGAACACCCAGGTCTGGGGCTTCCGTTTCAAGGGTGAAACCGAGGTACTCGACGGAGCGGTAAACTACTGGTCGACAACGTCTTTCAATTCCAGCAGCGCCCTTGTGGCCATGGTCTGTTTCGACAAGGGTATCTTCACTCCCACGGTGGTATACGACAAGTCCTTCGAGGAAGTGAAGAAGGAAGCCTTCAAGGGCAGCGACTACAAGAGACCCATAGGAGACATATTCCTGAAGATCTTCGCAGGCTTCCTGTTCCTGGTAGCGTTCCTGACCGCCTTCTGGAAAGCCCATTCCGTTAACAAGCGCAGGAAGGAACTGCTCGGAGGCAAAATGAAGGACGTCGAGTGGTTCAGGGATGTCCCGGTCAACGGCAACCTCAGGCAGGCCAGCAATATACTGAGGGTATTCTCAGGCAACCGTATCACCGAAACCCAGAACCTGACCGCTGCGTACATGATGCGCCTCTTCTACAAGGGCGCCTTCGAACTGGTTCCCGGCACCAAGGGGAAAACATTCAAGATCAATAATATATCCCTGCCTGGCGACAGCAGCGACATGGACGCCTTCCTCGAGTCCGAGCTCTTCGGTTTCTTCAAGGAAGCCGCCGGAGAAGACGGCATCCTTCAGAAGAAGGAACTGAAGAGATGGGCCGACCGCAACGCCAAGAAGATATATTCCTGGCAGAACAACATCTCCGACGGCAAGACGCTGAAAACCCTTGAAGCCAAGGATGTCCGCGAAGTCTTCGGACTAAAGAAGTTCCTCCAGGATTTCACCCTCATCAAGGACAGGGGTGCAGTCGAGGTGAAGCTCTGGAACAACTACCTTATCTTCGCCTCACTTTACGGAATAGCCGACCAGGTCTACAAGGACTTCAAGCAGGTATGCCCCGAGTATTTCACCCTGTCCCAGGAGATGCGCCAGTTCCAGGATGTTACACCTGTCGTGCTTTGGGACACCATCGGCGATACTTCCCGCTACTTCAACCAGAGTGCGTTCAACTACGCTTCAGGCCGTAGCGGCGGCAGCGTACGCTGGGGCGGTGGAGGAGGATTCACCTCGATCGGCGGTGGCGGAGGATTCTCCGGAGGCGGATTCTCCGGAGGAAGGTAGACGACTGTCTTATAAAAAGCACTATTTTTGCATCAGGGTTATCCGGTTAATTTGATTGAGATGAACTTGAAGAGTATTTTCGTGTCTTTGATGATCGTGGTTTCCGCTTTTGCGGCAGGCCGGACCGAAGCACAGGACAGGAAAACCGGGAAGACCGAAGACAGCAGACTGATAGATGCGGTCGGTGCAATCGACAACCAGCTGTTCGGGGAAGCGGCAGCGTTGTTGTCATCAATAATCGCCTCAGATCCCTCAAATGACGCAGCCCATTACTATATGGGGCTGTGCCACCTGTATACCCGCAACATCAAGGAAGCACAGGCATCCCTGAAAAAGGCTGCCGAACTGGATCCTTCCAATTATTGGTACAAGGACCGGCTCGCCCTTGCATATTCCATGACGGGAGAGGACGACCTTACGATCGCCACCTACGAGGAACTGCTGAAGGAGTTCCCGAAGAAGAACGAGATATATTTCTCACTGGTGAACCTCTACCTGAAGCAGAACCAGTTCGACAAGGCCCTGGCGGCGATGGACCAGATAGAGACGGTGTTCGGGAAGAACGAGAGCGTAACGACAACCCGTTACGACATACTCCTTCGCCAGAACAAGCCGGACGAGGCCCTGAAGGTCCTGGAGGAATACAACAAGGAGTTCTCCTCCCCCTTCGTCCTTACCAAGCTTGGAGACCATTCGATTGCTGAATACAAGGACTCCCTCGCCCTCGGGTATTACAAGGAAGCCAGGGAGATACAGCCCGGATACATGCCCGCACTGTTGGGCGAGGCCGAAGTCTACAGGATCCGGAGGAACTATGACAGCTTCTTCAGCACCCTGGGGGTGTTCGTTGATGATGAAGACACCTTCCCTGAGGCGAAGGCGCAGTATCTGACCATGCTGCTCCAGCGCTCGGAACCCCGGTTCGTCCAGAATTTCAGGCCCAGGATAGACTCCCTTTTCGATACGGTCGTAGCCCATCATCCCGCCGACAGCGGTGCCCTCAAGGCCACCGGCATGTATTATTATGCGACTGAGCGTCCCGGTAAGGCCAGGGAACTGTTCCGCAGGAACATGGACGTCAATCCCGGGAGCCTCGACGCCACCGGGACCTACCTCCAGCTGCTGGGATACATGAATGACTGGGATGCACTGGAACATGCCGCCGACAGCGCACTCGCCAGGTTCCCCAAGGAGACCGGATTCCTGGAAATGAAGAATGTCGCCTGCTACAACAAGAATGACTATCAGGGCATCATCGACAATTGCATGAAGATGATAGCCATCGCCCCGGGAGACACTTCCGTGACCATACCGGCGCTTGCCAACATAGGAGACATGTATCACGAGATGGGCAACGAGGAAGAGGCATTCAAGTACTACAAGCAGGTGCTAAAGCTCAATCCGGACTATTCCCCCACCTTGAACAACTACGCATACTACCTCTCCCTCCAGCGCAAAAGCCTGAAGAAGGCTTTGGCAATGAGCAAGAAGACCATAGAGAAAGAACCGGACAACGCCACCTATCTGGACACCTACGGATGGATCCTCCATCTGCTGGGCAAGGATCACGAAGCCAAGGCCGTGTTCAAGCATGCGATGATCTATGGGGCCAAGGACAGCGCGACCAGCCTCGAGCACTACGCCGAAGTCCTGGAAGCTCTCGGGGAGACCGACCTGTCCAAGGTCTACCGGACCCAGGCCGCAAACAAGAAAGCAGAAGGCAAGGAATGATGATGAGACGTCCCGGAAGAATATCCGTTCTGCTGGTCCTCGCCCTGATGGCGGGAGCCTTGGACGCATATTCCCAGGACACCAGGACACAGGAAGCCAAGAAGGCACGGCTCCAGAAGGAGATCGCAATCCTGGACGGACAGCTGAAGGCCAATGCGACCAAGAGCGCCAATGCCATGAACCAGCTGACCCTCATCAGGAAAAAGGTGGATGCCAGGAAAGAGCTGGTCGCTGAAAGCGACAGGGAAATTGCCGGATTCAGTTCCACGATAGCAGCCAAGGAAAAGGAGATAAGCCTGATGCAAGCCCGTCTCGACACCTTGTCAGGCCACTACGACAGGCTTGTCCGCAGCGCCTACAAGAACCGTAATGCAAAGGTCTGGTACATGTACATCCTGGCCAGCGATGACCTGGGACAGGCTTTCCGCAGATACGGTTACCTCAGGGATCTTTCCAAGCAGATGAATATCCAGGCCGGGAGGATAATGGCAGCCCGTGACACGCTGGAGAAACAGACCGCCGAACTCGCCGCCTTGAAAAAGGATGCCGAGGCTCTACGGAGCCAGAGACTGGCAGAGGTCGGCAAACTGAGGGCCGAGGAAAATGACTCCCAGAAACTGGTGAACCAACTAAAGAAGGACCGGAAGAAATACCAGCAGGAGCTCAACAGGAAACAGCGTGAGGTGGAGGCCCTGAACCGTGAGATCGAGCGGATCATCCGGCAGGCTCTAGAGCAGAAGGGAGGCGGGGCAAAGAAGGGCTCGGGCAAGACGTCCACAGCGCCTGCGAAGCCCATCGATTATACCCTCGCGAAGAAGTTCGAATCCAACAAGGGCAAGCTGCCGTGGCCGGCTGAAGGACCTGTGGTCGACCATTTCGGACAGCGCTACCATCCCGTATATACCAACCTCAAGCTTCCGTTCAATAACGGAATATCCATAGCCATGTCCCAGGGCGGACAGGTCAAGGCCGTTTTCGACGGAGAGGTCAAACAGATCGTGGTGATGCCGGGTTACAACAAGTGCATCCTGGTGCAGCATGGCAATTACTTCTCCTTCTACTGCAAGATGGGCGGAGTCAGCGTGAAGGCAGGCGACAAGGTCAAGACTGGGCAGGTTCTCGGCACGGTCGACACTATAGGAGGCGAAACTCAGCTGCACTTCCAGATATGGTCCGGACGCACTCCTCAGAATCCCGAAACCTGGCTCAGACCAAGATAAGATGAAGCATACCATTATCATAAAGGACCTGGAAGACATAGACAGGGCGGCCGGGCAGTTCCTCTCTGAAATAGGAGAGAACAAACTGATTGCCTTCTATGCTCCCATGGGTGCGGGAAAGACTACTTTCACAACAGCCCTCTGCCGCCGGTTGGGCGTCAACGAGGATGCCGTCAGTTCCCCGACGTTCGCGATAGTCAACGAATACCGGACCGGGAATGGGGAGCCCATGTACCATTTCGACTTCTACAGGATCACGAAGACCGAAGAGGCCCTCGATATCGGATTCTATGACTATATCGACAGCGGCTGCCTCTGCATAATGGAATGGCCCGAGAACATAGGGGATATCCTTCCTGATGAAACCCTGCACGTCACGATCGAGGTCAACCCGGACGAATCCAGGACCATATCCTGGGAAGACAACCTCTAGTCCAACTGCCTGTCCAGGAAACGGTACTGTGCCGCTTCGGCAAGATAGTCCGGCCTGATGGACTCGGACCCGTCCATGTCCGCAATGGTCCTCGCCACCTTGAGTATCCTCGAATATGCCCTCGCCGAAAGCCCCAGGCGACCTATCAACCGCTCCATCATCTCCTTGCAGGCCCCATCCAGCGGACAGTATTTCTCAAGCATACGGTTATTCATCTCGGCGTTGGTGAATATCCCCTCTCCGGCAAAGCGCTCCTTCTGTAACATCCTTACCCTCATCACCCTTTCTGCTACCCGGGAAGAGGGCTCCCCTTTGTTCCTGCCGACCAGTTTCCTGGTGTCGACCTTGTGAAGCCAGATCTGAAGGTCGATCCTGTCCATCAAAGGACCCGATAGCCGGCTGAGGTAGGCCGCCCTCTGGCCGGGAGTGCAGGTGCATCGGTCCCCTTCCCCGTAGTATCCGCAAGGGCAGGGATTGGATGCGGCCACCAGCATGAACGAGGCGGGATACTCGAGTTTGGAACGAAGCCTTGAAATGGTCACCTTGCGGTCCTCCATCGGCCCACGGAGTGCCTCCAGGACAGATTTCGGCATTTGGCCGTATTCGTCGATGAAGAGTATTCCGTTATGCGCGAGCGTCACCTCACCGGGATGGATGTCCTGTCCGGCTCCTCCTCCGATGAACGCAGCGAGGGATGCGCTGTAATGTGGGGAACGGAAAGGCCGGTCCCTGATGAGCCCGGTACCCGAGCCCTTCATCCCGCAAACAGAATATATCTTGCTGGTGACTATCGATTCCTCTGTCGTCATCGGAGGCAGGATGCCGGCCATTGCCTTCGCAAGGGAGCTCTTTCCGCTTCCGGGGGGACCGACCATTATCAGGTTGTGTGCTCCGCTTACGGCTATCTCCACTCCCCTCTTGGCACCTTCCTGGCCTATGATATCCGAAAAATCCACGGCATCGCGACCCCTGAAGGCAGATCCGGACGGTCCGTAGGACAGTTCTCCGTACAGACGGGTATTCCAGACCAGGAGATCGCTGCAATCCTCCTTCCCTTCCAGGATACGGAGCACGTCGGTCAAGGTTTCAACCCCGAAGATATCCAGGCCCTTGCACTCGGTCGCCTCCATCGCAGAACGGACGGGAAGGATGCAACCGGAGATTCCCATGGAGGAAGCCAGGTCGGCGAATGGCAGGGATCCCTGGACCTCACGGACGGAACTGTCAAGTCCCAGTTCTCCCATTATCAGGTATTTCCCGAGTCCGGGCATCTCCCTCTGCCCGGAGGCCGCGATGATTCCGAGGGCTATGGGCAGGTCATAACCTCCTCCGTTCTTGTGCATGTCGGCCGGCGCCAGGTTGATGACTATCTTCTTTCCCGGAATATGGAATCCCAGGGACTGGAGGGCAGTTATCGTCCTGAGCAGGCTTTCCTTGACAGCGACGTCGGCCATGCCGACGAGATGGATGCCGATCCCGGGGGTTATGTCGACTTCGACGGTTACAGGAACCGCCTCGATGCCGATGCATTTGGCGGCAAGGATGTTTATCAGCATAGTTCAAGTCAGTTTACCGGCTCAAATATGCTCCGCCAAAACGGCAAATGTCAAAAAAAACGGAAAAAACTGCCGAAGAAACAGAAATTTCTATTCCTTATCCAGATACTTATGGATGAACTCCCATGCAGGTTTCTTATAATAGCGGTGGCCTCCGTCGCCCACTGCAAGGGAGCAGGCACCCTTTCCTGCTGCACGGAAAATCGCCTCAGTCTTCCTGAATTCACCCCTGGCCCCATCGATCGGGAATATGCCGTCGTCCTTGCCCTGGATGATGCAGAGGTACCTGCCGGCAACCAGTCCGGCTATGTCTCCCATATTGCCGAGGTTCAGGATTCCCGGCAGATAGTTGCATTCGCAATGACGGATGGCACAGATGCTCGCTTCGAAGGAACTGAACGCTCCTGAAGGCATGCAGACAGCGATCCTGGTATCCACGGCTCCTGCATACAGGGTTGCGGTTCCTCCGCCGGAATGGCCGGAGACCACTATCCTTCCGGGATCAATGGGCTGGGTCTCGAGAGCCCAGTCGATTATCTTCATGATATCCCAAACCCTTTCTCCGACAGGGGTCCGTCCCACCATCAGGTCGTGCAGCATATAGTCGTGACAGGATGAGGTGGCATCGGCTGCCAGGTCCTGCGCGGTCCTGGTCTTCCCGAATGCACGGGCGGTCGGAGCTATAGCAATATACCCCTCCTGAACAGCCTGTACGGCGATATTCCTTTCCCCATCCTCTGCAAGGGAGCGGTCTTCCTCATTCCAGTATACTCCGGCATACAACTCGGTGTTCTTCGAATGACCGTGCGGAGTGATCATCAGGCCCGTCTTTCCCTGAATTTCCTTGGGACGCAGGATGATGACAGGAAGAAGGACGTCCGGTTCGGTATAGATCTCCCACCTTTCGCGGAAGAATGAACCCATGTCCTCGCTGTCCAGCTGCCTGGCCTCCGGCTTGAAGCCCGGCATTCCTGCCCGCATCCGGGGAATGCCCAGAGTCTCCTCCAATTCCGCGCGGAAACGTTTCTGCCATTTGTTGAAACTTCCCTTCCAGTTGCTCCAGACATACCGTCCGTCAGCCTTTGCATACAAGGCGTCGAAATGACTCTCTGCAGTCGGGTATCCGGTTCCGGCATCCTGGGCAAATGTGCGGGCCGTTACGAGGAGTGTCACCACGCACAGTGACATAGCAATCGTTCTTCGCATCATGATGGTTGGTTTTGAAATGAATACATCTATAAAGTTAATGTATTTTGAGTATATTTGTGATATGGACAACAAAGAAATCGCAATCTACTGCAAGAACGACGGAAAGAACCACAGGATCGAACTTGGAGGTTCCCTGAGGGACCTTTCGAAGAAGTGGTGCCGCAGCGTAACGGACCCCAAGTCGGGCCAGAAACTGGATGTAATCGCCGCTCTTGTCGACAATAAACTCAAGGAACTTAATTACAGGCCCATGCTCTTCCATCAGGTGGAGTTCATAGGGTTCAACCATCCCGACGGAAGGCGGTGCTACCTCCGCTCGCTCTGCTTCGTGCTTCAGAACGCGGTCAGGGAGCTTTATCCCGAAAAAGTCCTGGTGGTCGACCACTCCCTGCCGAGCGGCCTGTATTGCGAGATCCACGAGAAGACCAGGATGGAAGACGGAAGGAGCAAGGTCTGCTTCGTCACGGATGAGGAGATCGATGCCATCAAGGCCAAGATGAAAGAGATTATCGCAAAGGACCTTCCATTCACCAAGGTCAAGATGAATTCCGAAGAGGCGGAAGCGATATTCCTTGCCAACAACCAGCCCATGAAGGCCGAGCTCCAGAGAAGCATCGGGGCATTCATCTGCAGCGTATACTTCCTCGACGGGAAGGCGGATACCATGCACGGGCCGCTGATTCCGTCGACCGGCTTCCTGAAGACCTTCGATATCACCGGAGTCGGGCAGGGATTCTGCCTCCAGGGTCCGATGATGACCGACTTCACCAAGGTCATGCCGATGAAACGGCAGACCAAGATTGCGACCACTCTGAAGGAATATTCGAACTGGTGCTCCATCATCGGCATCGAGAGTGTCGGCACCCTCAACTCCGCCATCAAGGCCGGAAGGGCCGTTGAGATCATCAACCTTGCGGAAGCCCAGCACGAACGTGCATACGCCAGGATTGCAGACAAGATATACGAGAACAGGGGCGCCAAACGCATCGTCATGATTGCCGGACCTTCCTCGAGTGGAAAGACCTCATCCTCGCTCAGGATCGCCCTGCAATGCAAGGTCCTCGGACTCAGGCCAAAAGTGATAGAGCTCGACAACTACTTCGTCAACAGGGACATGACTCCCAGGGATGAAGACGGGAAACTGGATTTCGAATCCCTCCGCGCGATGGACCTGGAGTTCCTCAACATGCAGCTCAACGAACTGCTTGAAGGGAAGGAAGTGGAGATCCCGAAATACGATTTCAAATCCGGTTGCAGGACGTTCGTCGGGAACAAGCTCCATCTTGAAGACAAGGATATCCTCATCATGGAAGGCATCCACGCATTGAACCCGGAGATGACCCCCGCGGTCGATGATTCCAAGATATTCAGGGTATATGCATCAGCACTCACCTCCCTCAACATCGATGAGAATGTCAACCTCTCCACCTCCGACAACCGTCTGTTGAGAAGGATGGTTAGGGACAACAGGGTAAGGGGTATAAGCCCGGAGAAGACAATCCTCCTGTGGGACAGCGTCAGGCGCGGGGAGTCCAGGAATATCTTCCCGTTCCAGGAGAACGCGGACGCCCTTTTCAATTCGGCCCTCATATTCGAGCTGCCGATGCTCAAGTACTATGCGGAACCCCTCCTGAGGCGCATTTCTCCTTGCTCACCGGCCTACACGGAGACGGTGCGCCTGCTGAAGTTCCTGGATTACATCGTGGCGCTCCAGCCCGACGAGATCGCCGCCATCCCTCCCACATCCATCATGAGGGAGTTCATCGGGGGACAGACCCTCTAGATTATTTCAATTGAGGAGCCGTCGATCCAGCCTTGACGGCCGTCAGCCAGCTCGATATTCTGCCACGATCCGACACTGTCGAGGATCTTCACTTTCGTACCCTCATGGATGATGAACAGGTCCTTCCCGCCCGAAGGAGAACTCTTGACTGAAGAGACCGGATTCATCACGATCGCGCTGTCGGCCTTGTGGTAATCGTGCTTCTGCCAGACCGAGAATCCCAGGCAGCACAATGAAAGGATAAGCAGTACCAGACCGCAATAGAAGCCGGTACGCCTCTTGCCGACCGAGGAAGCCAGCAAGAACATGAGTCCCATTCCGAGAGCGCAGACCAGCAGGATGAGGAACAGTGCCGCCCAGGCGTTGGAACCGAGGAAGTAGCACACCTTGCGGGCCAGGCTCTTGAGGATGAACTCGGGCACGGCCTCTATCTTGTCCTGGACGAAACTTCCTGCGAACTCAAGGTTATAACGGGCATCGGAATATGAAGGGTCAAGCTTCAATGCTCTCTCATAGAAAAGAATCGCCTTGGGATAATTACCCTGCTTGAAATAGGAATCGCCGATGTTGCAGTACAGTTCCGGGGACTCGGCACCGGTGGACACGATTTCCTCCCAGGCTGCCGCCGCATCCCTGAAACGGTTTTCCGAATATGCATCTATACCTTCCTGCCAGAGGATGTCGGCGCTCTTGGCCTCAGGCACGACCGCCTGCTGACCGACAGTCGTATCAACAGTGGCCACCATTATGGAATCCGACTGGGCACCGGCATTGAAGGCGGTTCCGACTGCAAGGAGAATCGCCAGGACAGCGGTAACCTTGCCTTTTGAACGGGCCTTGCCGCCCAGGCTGGAATCAATGGCGGATATGACCTTGACCGCCGTCTCATAATGCGCACTCATGGCCTCGTTGCCCGCATCAGGGGAATATCTTGCAAACTCGCACGCATCCAGAAGGTCGGTGAACGACCGGGTATCCTCTTCGCTTACGCCTCCATCGAGCAGGGCGGCAGCGATATTGTCCTTGCTGATTTCCGACATGTCCATATTGAGCTTACCAGAGATGAAACCGACCAGCGCCTTGTGAAGCTCCTCATAGAAGGCGGTATAGAGATTCTTGTTCAGGAATTCCCCTGCCTGCTGCAGGCGTTTCCTGGCCATCTTGGTGGCCCTGCGGTTCTTGGTCATCGCAACGTCAGCCCTCATGGCGGCCACCTTCCTGGTGGCAAGCCATATGGCAACGGCGCCGAGGAGTATCAATCCCAGCAGGATGAAGAACAGAGGTGAACCGACGAAGAAGGAACCTCCACCCCTCGAGAAGGAAGGTTTCCTGGTGGATATGTACCTGATGTCATCGGCAAGGCTCTTGACGTCCCTACGCTCGACTCCGGGAACTGTCTGGACCTGGACCGAAGCATCGGATCCCTTTCCCTTGGCCACTTTTATCTTGAGGGGCTGGGTTCGCAGGGTTACATATTTCCCGGTGGTTACATCGTAGTATGAATACTCGACGGGCTCGATCGTGAAGTCTCCTGCGCTCCTGGGGATGAAGGGGAACTCGAACGACTTGCTGCCGGAAGTCCCTCCGTTGCTCTTGTCGGTATTCTCGGTAGTCTTCGTGTCATAAACCTCGAAGTCCGGAGGGAAACTGACCTTGGGCTCTTCGAGCAGGGACACGTTACCGCGACCGGAGACGGTGATCACGAGGGAGCCTGCATCGTGGGTCTTGAGCTCGTCCGAGGACAGACGGGCGGATATTCCGAAACTGCCGACACCGCCACCGAACGAGGCGGGCTGGCCGGCTGGCAGAGGATTCACCTTCACGCGTGCGGCCGAGGTAGAGACCCTCTTGCGGATGGTCCTGTATTCGTCCTGGAAGAAGCTGTCGAAGATGCTGTTGGAAGCGGCGGAATTGACCCTGACATTGACCAGGCAGACAAGTTCCGCCGGATCGATCGTTATCGTGCCAGCCTGCTGGGGAATCAGGACATAACTCCTCAGTATCGCAGTGTTGTATATCTTGTCGTCGAAACTCTCCCTCTTGAACTCGATATTGGTCGGGGAATATGTCTCCTGACTCCAGAAACCGTTGAAAGTAGGGAACTTGACATTCTCGAATCCGGCGATGTTCACCCTCTGGTAGAGTTTCAGGGATGCGGTTATCGGCTCACCGATCACGACCTCCGAGCGGCTCAGGGAAAGTCTCAGGAAGAGGTCTTCGGACGGGATTTCACCGGTAGCGGCCTGCTGACGTGCCTTCTCTTCCGAGCCCTGTGACTGGCTTCCCTGGTTTCCCTGGCCAGACTGGCCTCCCTGTGGTGCCGAGGACGCATCCGTCACTACCTGGATGGAAACCTGTGAGGAAGAGATCCTCTCTCCGTCCACGGTTGCCGAAGCAGGAGGGATCTTGAATGTACCCTTGCCTTTCGGAAGCAGTATATAGGTATAGGTGGTCTGGTGTGAGGAAGTCCTCTTGCCGTTGATTATCTGGACGCTGGTGGAAGTACCTTTCTGCGGCCCCCAGACAAGTTGGAAATCATCTCCCTGGGACCAGGAGAAATCAGACGTCTTCTTGTCCCCTTCTATGATGAACGTGACATTGAACTGCTCGTTGACGGCGACCACTCCCGGAGCCTCCACCCGGATTGAATTCTGGGCGGAAGACTGGTATGCAGCGAAAAGCAGCAGTGCCGTCATATATAATAGATATCTTTTCATATCACTACCAATTCTTGTCCTTCTGCCGTGACTTCAGCACGGCGGCCTTCTCTTTGTTGACCTTGTCCTGGGTCTCCTTTTCCCTGGCCTGGATAGCCTTCAGCATCTGCTGGACCTGCTGGGGAGAGATCTTGGCATCACTCTGTCCCTGGTCCTGATTCTGATCCTGGTTGTTATCGTTGTTCTGGTCCTGATTCTGGTTTTGATCCTGATCCTGATCCTGGTTCTGGTTCTGATCCTGATTGTCGTTGCCACCTCCGCCTCCGCCGCCTTCATTCTTGAGCATCAGCTTGGCGTATGCATAATTCTCCTTGGCATCCATATCGTCAGGCCTCCTCAGGAGAGACTGCTTGTAGGCATCCACGGCTCCCTTCCAGTCCTTTTTCATCACCGCGACATTGCCGAGGTTATAGTAGTAATCGGCTGCGGAAACACTATTAGGTGCCTGTTCCTTCAATCCGTCCAGGGCCTTGGCCGCTTCTTCATAATTATCCTGGCGGTAAAGGGAGTTGGCCAGGTTGTAGCCGGCGGCGAAGGATGAAGAATCCTTGACCTGGGCCTTACGGTACTCGATCTCGCTCTTCTGCCAGTTGCCTTTCTTGAACTGGCGGTTGCCGGATCTGACCTCCCTGCGGTCGACCTGGGCATCCATGACGGTGCCGCTCAGCACTGCCAGGATCAATACCGCCACATATTTCATAATCACTTTCATCTGTCCTCGAACAAATGCCTGCGGGAACGTCTTTCCCCGATTATCATCTCCAGGGCGAAGAGGGCCAGCGCCACTCCGAGGAAGTACATGAACTGCTCGTCATACTCCTCGAACACCACGGAACTGTACTCTTCCTCCTGCATCTTCTTTATATCGTCGATTATCGGCGTGAGCCCGAATTCATCGTTGCCAGCGTGGACATATGCGCCTCCGCCGGCTTCCGCGACAGACTTGAGGGTATCTTCGTCGAGCTTCGTTACGACTATGTTGCCTTCCTTGTCTTTCAGAAGCCCTCCTTTCATCGGAATCGGCTGCCCGTCGGCGGAACCGACACCGATGGTATATACCTTCACCCCGGCCTCCGCCGCCGTTGTGGCGGCTGCGACGGCGTCATCTTCGTGGTTCTCACCGTCGGTGATCACTATCACGGCCCGGCTCTGGTCGCTCTGCGCGCTGAAACTCCTGACAGCCGTATTGATGGCATCCCCGATGGCCGTTCCCTGGATGGGGACCGATTCGGTGGATATGTTGTTCAGGAACATCTTGGCACTGACGTAATCGGATGTGATGGGCAGTTGGACGAATGAACTGCCGGCAAAGATGATCAGTCCTATCCTGTCGCCCTGAAGCTTGTCGGTGATCCTCGAGATCGCAAGCTTAGCCCTTTCGAGCCTGTTGGGAGTGTAGTCCTGGGCCAGCATAGAGTTGGACACGTCCAGCACCACCATGATCTCCGCACCCCTGGCCTTGTATTCCTTGAGCTTGGCTCCGATCTGCGGCCTTGAAAGGCCTATTACGAAGAATATGAAGGCGAGGGAATATATGACCGCACGCACCCATCTCTTGGAACGCGACCAGGAAGGCATGAGTTCCTTGACGAGGGCCTCGTCGCCAAGCTTGCGGAGACGTCTTTTCCGGGCGCCCATCCACAGCGCAAGGCCGATGAAGAAGAAAGGCACCAGAAGCAGGAGCAGCAGATATTCCGGATGTGCGAATATGATCATGGCAACCTCCTCAAGACTAAAAGTTTGACAAGCATCTCAAGGATCAGGCAGATCAATGCGGCAAGGGCATATCCGCCGAACAGTTCCTTGTAGACAGGGAAACTGTCGATCGTCGTGCGCGCCTTCTCCATCTTGTTGATTTCCGAATAAATCTCCGACAGCTTGGTGTTGTCGGTCGCCCTGAAATAACGGCCTCCGGTCACCGAAGCTATGTTCGAGAGGAGTTTTTCGTCTATCTCGACCTTCACGTTCTGGACCTGCACCCCCCACGGAGTCATCATGGGATACGGGGCCTCGCCGTTTGCTCCGACACCGATGGTATACACCCTGATTCCGTATGTCTTTGCAATCTCGGCAGCAGTCTCCGGTGAAACCTCTCCGCTGTTGTTCACACCGTCGGTAAGGAGTATGACCACCCTGCTCTTGGCATCCGAATCCTTCATCCTGGCCACTGCCGTGGCAAGGCCGTTGCCTATGGCCGTTCCGTCCTCGATAAGGTCAGTGGATATCTCCTTCATCAGGTTGATCAGGGTCGCCCTGTCCGTGGTAAGGGGGCACTGTGTATAACTCTCGCCGGCGAAAACCACTATTCCCATACGGTCGGTGGGTCTCTGGGAAATGAACTCTATGGCTATGTCCTTGGCAGCGCTGATTCTGTCGGGAGTGAAGTCGCGGGCAAGCATACTCGTGGATACATCCATCGCCAGAACGATGTCGATGCCCTCGGTATCGACCCTTTCGACCTTTGACGAAGAACGCGGACGGGCTATCGACACCACGATGAGGCTGAGGGCTGCGATCCTCAGGATGAAAGGGACATGCCTTATTATGCCCAGGACGGACTTACCTCCAGCCTGCCAAGGAGTGGCCTTGGACACGCGCAGGTGCGGCCTGCGGTCCTTGATCTCGATGTAAAGGTAACGCAGGACCAGCAGGAACGGAACCAGCAGCAGCCACAGAAGTTTGGGATATTCGAAGAACATCACTCGGTCCCTCCCTCTTTTGGTTCGACAGGGGATTCGACAGGAGTCGAAGGGGCCTGGTAAGTCGAGGTCACGAACCGCACCGCAGAGGGCACGGCAGCCGCATTCTCCTCGTCGCTGGCATAGGCCTTGGCGAACTTGACCAGGTCGGCCGTCTCGAACAAAGCCTTCATCTCGGCATACAGGTCCGCCGGCATATCGGTTTCCCTGAGGCCTGCGAACAATTCCGCGGTCGTCATCTCAGGGGCATCGATACCGTAACGGGAATCGATATACTCCCTCAACGCATCCGTAATCCCGGAATACATCGTCTTCTGCTTGTCGTGCGCCCAGTATTTCTCCCCGCGGTAACGCTCCAGCTTACGTAGGGCTACTATGTAAGGAGGATCCTTGTAGACCGTCTTCCCTTCCTCCTTCCTTCTCCTCGAAGAAATCAGGGCCCAGATCAGGATGGCGGCTACGGCAACGCCCCAGAATGCAAGGATATAAGGCAGGATCTCGGCCAGTGTCAAAGGATAGTTGATCTGGCCCTTTATGTCATGGATGACATATGTCGTGGTGTCCACCGGTATGGTGAAGACATCCAGTTCGAGGCTCTTGAACACGAGGGTATCCAGCCTCTCCGGGGAAGTCTGGCGTAGAACTGCCAGAGGAGCCAGGGTATAGTGTCCCTCCTCGAAGGAGGTGATGACCATTGACATGTCGATGTCGTAGGACTTCGGCCCCTTCCGGCTTCCGTGGACCTTCACAGTGTCCGCAGTCCACGGTCTGACTATCTCCACGCTGTCCCCCCTCATGAAACCCTGGGAATAATCCGCAGGGAAAAGGATGGTGCCCTGAGGCACATCCTTAAGGTGGAAACCATATCGCAACTGGTCGCCGATCAGGACCGAATCCCTCTGCTGGAGCGGAACGAGGAAAGCGTCTTCCGACTCGATGACCATTCCCTTCAATCCGGTGGGCTGTCCCATGGCCAGCAGGGGCAGGAAAAATGCGATACAGACAGAAACCAACGATCCCTTCATCCTTTATCTCCTCCCGAAAAATGCCATCAGGCCCTTTACATAGTCATCATCGGTAGCAATGTCCACCGAATCTATCTGATAGCGGTTGAAAAGCTTCCTCTCATTCTCGTTCACCGTTCCGAACCATCTTGAATATTCAGCCCTGACCTTCCTGCTGGAGGTATTGACCCAGGCGGACTCGCCGGTTTCGGAATCCTTGACATGGACCAGACCCACCGAAGGTATCGTCTGTTCCCTCGGGTCGTGGACCTTTATGACCGAGATGTCGTGCCGGTTCCTCGCCACCTTCAAGGCTTCCTCGTACCTCGGAGAACCGTCCCTGTCCACATCCAGCATGTCGGAGAGCACGAAAGCGGTGCACTTCTTCTTTATGGCGTTGGTCAGGTACCTCAGAGCCTCGCCCACGTCGGTACCGTCCGAAGACGGTTTCAGTTCGATTATCTCGCGGATTATGTGGAGCAGGTGGCTGCGGCCTTTCTTAGGAGGGATGAACTTCTCGACATGGTCGCTGAAGAGCAGAGCGCCGACCTTGTCGTTGTTGATTATGGCGGAGAAACTCAGGACCGCCGCGATCTCGGCGATCAGCTCCCTCTTCGTCCTTTCCCTGGTACCGAAGAGGCCGGAACGGCTGATATCAATCAGCAGTACCACCGTCATCTCCCTCTCCTCCTCATAGACCTTCACATAGGGGGCGCGCAGGCGGGCGGTCACATTCCAGTCCATTGAACGCGGATCGTCGCCGTACTGGTATTCACGTACTTCGCTGAAGGCCATTCCGCGGCCTTTGAATGCACTGTGATACTCGCCGGCGAAGATCTGGTGCGACAGGGCCCTGGTACGGATCTCTATCTTGCGGACCTTTCGGAGAAGTTCATTTGCTGAAGGGGTCGAAGGCATCTTACGGAAATATCACTAAGGAACCTGTACGGCATTGATGACCTCCGCGATTATCTGCTCGGTCGTGACATTCTCGGCCTCTGCCTCGTAGGTGAGACCGATACGGTGGCGAAGGACCTCGTTGCAGACCGCCCTGACATCTTCGGGAATCACATATCCCCTCCTGCGGATGAAGGCGAAAGCCTTGGCGGCCATCGCCAGGGAGATGCTGGCTCGAGGTGACCCTCCGAAGGAGATCAGGTCCTTGAGCTTGCCCAGGCCGTAAGCCTCGGGAGTCCTGGTGGCATAGACGATGTCCACGATGTACCTTTCGATCTTCTCATCCATATAGACGTCCCTGACGACCTTGCGGGCGCGGACGATATCCTCCGGCTTGATCACCGGCGAAGCCTTCGGGAACTCTCCGGAATTGTTCATCCGGATGATGAGCTTCTCCTCATCCTTCTTGGGATAATCCACCACGACCTTGAGCATGAAACGGTCGACCTGGGCCTCGGGAAGAGGATATGTACCCTCCTGCTCGATAGGGTTCTGAGTAGCCATCACGAGAAAAGGCTCCGGGAGCTTGAAGGTCTCGTCTCCGATGGTGACCTGACGCTCCTGCATGGCCTCCAGAAGGGCAGACTGGACCTTTGCCGGGGAACGGTTGATTTCGTCCGCAAGCACGAAGTTGGCGAAGACCGGGCCTTTGTGGACCTCGAACTTCTCGTCCTTCTGGGAGTAAATCATCGTACCGATAAGGTCGGCCGGAAGCAGGTCCGGGGTGAACTGGATACGGCTGAACTTCGCATCGATTGCCTGGGAAAGGGTGCTGATCGCCAAGGTCTTGGCAAGGCCGGGGACACCTTCCAGAAGTATGTGTCCGTTGGCCAGGAGACCGATCAGGAGGTTCTCCACCAACTGCTTCTGGCCCACGATGACTTTCCCCATCTCCAGGGACAGCATGTCGACGAAGGAGCTCTCCTGCTGTATCCTGTCATTCAATTCTTTGATGTTTACACTTTCCATGTTATGTCTTTTTTATATTTTTGCGTGTCACTATCTTCCTCGACCATGCGCTACAAGATCATCCTTTCCTATGACGGTTCCGACTTCTGCGGCTGGCAGATGCAGAGCGATGCGAAAACCATCCAAGAGTGTCTCCAGGGTGCCCTATCAACTCTCTTGAAGGAGGAAATCGCCGTCACTGGGGCCGGCAGGACCGATTCCAAGGTCAATGCGATCAATTACACAGCCCACTTCGAGACGTCAGTTCCGGACCTTGAGGCCGCGGGGTTTGGCTACAAAATAAATGCCATCCTCCCCCATGGAATCAAGGTTCACGGCATAGTTCCGGCAGAGCCGGAATTCCACGCAAGGTTCGATGCCAGGCAGCGTGAATACAAGTATTTCATCCACAGGAAAAAAGACCCGTTCATGGGCAGGTATTCATATCTTTATACCTTCCCGATCGATGTCGGCGCGATGAACGAAGCGGCGGCCTTGCTGCTGGGAAAGCACGACTTCAGCTGCTTCGAAAAGGTGGGGAGTGACAACAAGACATCCATCTGCACTGTCAGCAAGGCAGTCTGGGAGACATATACCCCCGACCATGTCAGGGTCATGGGATATCCTGGAGAAGAGGGAGACTATCTGGTATTCACGATCAGGGCGGACCGCTTCCTTAGGAATATGGTAAGGGCCGTGGTCGGCTCCCTCCTGGAGATCGGCCGAGGCCGTCACGAGGTGTCCTGGATGGAACGCCTCGTGGAAGGAGGATCGCGAAGCGATGCCGGCGAATCGGTACCGGGCAACGCTTTGTTCCTTACTAAGGTGGAATATTAGATAAAGTCGATATTTTTCACTAAATTTGCAGGTTGATGGCGTGATATGTGCAGTTTCCACTCACGCAGCAAGAAAGAAATCAATTAACGTACGTTACAATTATGTTGTTCCATGTTTTACAGGTAGGTCTCGACACCGCAGCGACGGAAGTGGCCGAAAACATCGTCAATGCCGCAGCACCTGCCTTACAGGCTGGCCCGCAGCAGGTCGAGCAGTCTTATTCATTGATCCAGATGGCAGCCAAGGGAGGATGGCTGATGATAGTCCTCGCTATCCTGTCTGTCATCGCCATCTACATCTTCGGCAAGAAGTGGTGGATGATCCACAAGGCCCAGCAGGTCGACAAGAATTTCATGAGGGACATCCGTGACTATATCCACGAAGGAAAGGTCAAGAGCGCACTTTCGCTCTGCGAGAAGTATGACTCTCCTGTCGCCCGCCTCGTCGAGAAGGGAATCGAGCGCATCGGCCGTCCTCTCACCGACATCCAGACCGCTGTGGAGAACATGGGCAACGTCGAGATCGCGAGGCTTGAGAAAGGTCTTCCGACCCTCGCCACCATCGCCGGAGGCGCCCCTATGATCGGATTCCTCGGAACGGTGCTCGGTATGGTCCAGGCCTTCTTCAACATGGCAAACGCCGGTAACAACATCGACATCACGCTGCTATCCAGCGGTATCTACACCGCCATGATCACCACGGTCGGCGGTCTGATCGTCGGTATCCTCGCATACTTCGGCTACAACTACCTCACCGCCCAGATCTCCAACCTCATGTTCAAGATGGAGACTGCGACAATCGACTTCATGGACCTTCTGCACGAACCTGCAGACAAAGAAGAGGAGAAATAATAAATGGCATTCAAGAGATCCACAAAGGTCAATTCGGAGATGTCCATGTCTTCAATGACCGACCTGGTGTTCCTGCTGCTGATCTTCTTCCTGGTAACCTCGACGCTGGTCAACCCGAACGCCCTGAAGCTCCTGCTCCCCAAGAGCACGGGCCAGGTGACGGCGAAACCCACCGTCAGCGTATCGATCAAGGACTGGGGCGGAGAGACCTTCACCTACCATCTGAACGGTGACGAGACCCCCACGCAGTTCTCCGACCTCGAGGACGGCCTCGTGGGCCTGCTTCAGTCGGAAGAGGATCCCACATTCTCGATCTACTCGGACGAGAGCGTCCCGATCAAGGAAGTGGTAGCGATCATGAACATCGCAAAACGTAACCATTACAAAGTTATCCTGGCCACACAGCCTGAATGATGAAACAGTACCTTCGTGAAAGAGAGAAGGAGGCGAAAGTCTCCACGACTACGGGAATCGTCCTGACGGTTGCCGTACATCTTGTGGTCCTGCTCTCCTGCGCATTCACGGGGTTGAAGTACCTCTATCCCCCGCCCCAGGAGCAGACATTCCTGATCGACTTCGAGGAAGAGGAACAGCAGCCTGTCAGGAGACAGTTGAACGGAAGGCAGCCTCAGGCTGAGGAGATAGATATCACAAAACCCGTCGAACTCATCCAGAGAAGTGAATCCCCCGTAAAGTCGGACAGACCGAACAAGACTGCCGAGGCCAAGCCTGACAGCCATGGAGACGTCGAGGTCCCCGCCCCCAAGGAGGAGATCAACAAGAACGCCCTTTTCCCGGGGATGAGCAAGAAGGATTCCTCCCTCGCACCCCACGGAGCCTCGGAGCCCTCTAACGAATTCAAGGCCGGGCAGGCCAAGGGCAACGCCTCGAAGGCCAAGGCCGACGGAGTACCCAATGCGCACCTCAAGGGCCGCAGTGTACTGGGCGCCCTGCCGTTGCCTGACTATTCAGTCCAGGAAGAAGGCAAGGTGGTCGTGGATATCTGGGTTGACAACTATGGAAACGTAACGAAGGCTGTCGCCGGCGGACAGGGCACCACGGTCAGCAATTCGGCATTATGGGCAGCGGCGAGAGCCGCGGCGATGAAGGCGCATTTCAACCAAAGCGCCGACGCTCCTGCTCTGCAGCAAGGAACGATTACTTATATATTCAAACTCAAATAAACTATTTTTAAAAAGTGGCGGGAGCCACACAGATTTATGGAAGAAAAAAGGAACGGTGGTTACGAACACCACGAAGAGCGTAGGGATTACGCAGGAAACGGAGGAAACAGGAACGGCTATTCAGCCGAAGGAAGGAAACTCAGACCCAGAAGGAAGATTGCACCGGCTGCATCATCAAACCAGGAGGGCGAATACAGGCCCTACAACAGCCACAAGACATATTCCAACGACCGCAGGGGCGGATACCAGAACCGCGAAAGCCGTTATGGCCAGAGCGGCGAGAGGAGGAGCTCCGGATACCCCAGAAGGGACAACCGCGAAGACGGTGAAAGGAGAAGCTATGGCGAGGGCCGCCCGAGTTACGGTGAAAACCGTCCGAGCTACGGCGAGCACCGCCAGGGTTACGGCCAGCAGCGCAGGAGCTACAACAATAACGGCGGCGGACACGGCAACGGCAGCTACAACAGGAGGGACAACCGCGAAGACGGAGAGAGGAGAAGCTTCGGAGAAGGCCGTCCTGGTTACGGTGAGAACCGCCCGAGCTACGGCCAGCAGCGCAGGCCGGGTGGATACAACACCCACAAGGGACCCGGACGTCCCGCTCCCAGGAAACCGATGCGCAAGAACGCTCCCCATTTCACTGAGAGCGACGAGGCTGGCATCGACCAGATGCTCTCCAGGAAGCCCCAGGTGGACAATTCCGCATATTCAGACAATGACACGGTCGCCACTCCCATCAAGGAGGAGATCCGCCTCAACAAGTACATCGCCAATTCGGGAGTATGCTCCCGCCGCGAAGCAGACAACCTGATCCAGGCCGGCGTCGTTACCGTCAACGGAGTGGTCGTGACCGAACTTGGAACAAAGGTCAATGTCATCAAGGACGACATCCGCTTCAACGGAGAAAGGCTCAAGGGTGAGGAAAAGGTGTACATCGTGATGAACAAGCCCAAGGGCTTCGTGACCAGCGCCAGCGACCCTCATGCGGAGAAGACCGTCATGGACCTCCTCAAGGGTTGCTCGGTCAGGGTTTTCCCTGTCGGAAGGCTCGACAAGAACACCACCGGAGTCCTGATGTTCACCAACGACGGCGAGATAGCCGAGCAGCTTACCCACCCGTCATACAACAAGAAGAAGATCTACCAGGTCATCCTGGACAAGGCCCTGGACGAGGCTGACAAGGAGAAGATCCTGGTCGAAGGACTCGAGCTCAACGACGGCGTGATCAAGGCCGACGAGCTCGAATACATCGACGCCGAGGACCACCGCAGGCTCGGAATCGAGATCCACTCAGGCAAGAACAGGATCGTCCGCAGGATATTCGAAAGCCTCGGATACACCGTCAAGGCCCTTGACCGGGTATATTTCGCCGGCCTTACCAAGAAGGGACTCAAGAAGGGCGAGTGGAGATATCTCAGCACAGGTGAGGTGAACGTCCTCAAGATGGGCGCCTATGTCTAAACCGCTGAAGCCAGAAGGACACAGGGCAGGATTCGTCAACATCATCGGTAATCCGAATGTCGGCAAGTCCACCCTTATGAACGCTCTCGTCGGGGAGAAACTGTCCATCGTGACAGCCAAGGCCCAGACAACCCGTCACCGGATCATGGGTATCGTCAACACCGATGACTACCAGATCGTCTATTCCGACACCCCCGGCATGCTGAAGCCGAATTACCGGCTGCAGGAAGACATGATGAAGTTCGTGGACGCCGCCATAGGCGACGCGGACATTATCCTGTATGTTACCGACGTAGTGGAGAAAAGCGACAAGAACCTGGAATATGTCAGGAAACTCCAGAAACTGGAGTGCCCGGTCATAGTCGTGATCAACAAGATCGATATCAGCGACCAGGCGAAGGTGATGGAATTGATTTCCTACTGGAATGAGACCATCCCCGGAGCTACGGTCATACCCGTGTCAGCCAGGGAAAGGTTCAACCTCGAAAGTGTCCTCGAGGCTATAGTGGACAAGCTTCCAGTCTCTCCGCCCTGGTTCGACAAGGATCAGTTCACTGATAGGAACCTCCGCTTCTTCGCCTCTGAGATCATCCGCGAGAAGATACTGGAAAACTACAGCCAGGAGATCCCTTACAGCTGCGAGGTTGCGGTCGAGGCCTTCAAGGAAGGCAGGGAAAGATATGAGATCAGTGCGGTGATCTATGTGATGCGTGATACCCAGAAGGGGATAATCATAGGCAAGGGCGGTGCCGCCTTGAAGAAGACCGGGACTGAGGCCCGGCTCGACATGGAAGATTTCTTCCAGAAGAAGGTTTTCCTTCAGCTTTTCGTGAAGGTGGACCCCGACTGGAGGGAGAACCGCAGGGAACTGCGGAAATTCGGTTACGAAGAATAAACAAGGAGAAGGATAATGGCAACGGACGACCAGTGGGAAGATATTCAGGATCAGGAAAACACCAATGAAGAAGAGGCCCAGGAGGCCCCTTCTCCATCGACAGGCAAGTTCGACAAGCTCCTCAGTTCGGACAGTCACAAGTTCAAGCTGTCCGGGATGTTCAAGGACTGGTTCCTGGACTATTCCTCTTATGTCATACTCCAGAGAGCCGTTCCCCACATCGTGGACGGTCTGAAACCTGTACAGAGGCGAGTCCTGCATGCAATGTACAAGATGGATGACGGCAGCTATACCAAGGTTGCCAACATCGTCGGCCAGGCGATGCAGTACCATCCGCACGGAGACGCTTCCATCCTGGGAGCCCTGGTCCAGCTGGGCCAGAAGGGACTCCTGATCGACTGCCAGGGAAACTGGGGGAACATCCTCACCGGAGACAGCAATGCTGCCCCGAGATACATCGAGGCACGCTTGAGCAAGTTCGCGAAGGAGGTCGTATTCGATCCGAAGATTACCCATTGGATGACTTCCTACGACGGAAGGAACCAGGAGCCCACCGAGCTCCCCGTCCGCTTCCCCCTCCTGCTTGCCCAGGGCACCGAGGGCATCGCCGTCGGTATGGCATCCAAGATCCTCCCCCATAACTTCAACGAACTCCTCGACGCTTCAGTCAGCATCCTGGAGGGCAAGGACTTCACGATCTATCCGGACTTCCCCACAGGCGGCAGCGCAGACTGCAGCAACTACAAGGACGGAGCCCGCGGCGGCAGCGTGAAGGTCCGCGCCAGGATCGAGAAGATCGACAAGAACACGATCGCCATCACCGAGATCCCCTACGGCAAGACCTCCGAGATAATAAAGGACTCGATAGTCAAGGCCAAGGAGAAAGGCAAGATCAAGATCAAGAAGATCGAGGACATGACGACGGACAAGGTAGAGATCATCATACACCTGCCGAACGACGTCTCCCCCGACAAGACCATCGACGCCCTCTACGCCTTCACGGACTGCGAGTGCAACATCGCCCCGAACGCCTGCGTCATCGTTGACAGCAAGCCCCAGTTCCTGAGTGTCAAGGACATACTCATCTACGACACCCTCCACACCAAGGACCTCCTCGAATGGCAGCTCAGGATAAAGCTCCAGGAACTCGAGGACGAATGGCATTACGATTCCCTCGAAAGGATATTCTTCGAGAACAGGGTCTACAAGATCCTGGAGCAGGACCAGAAGACCTGGGAGGAACAGCTCGGGGACGTGTTTGCCGAGATGAAGAACTACCAGGACCTCCTGCGCAGGGAAATAGTCATGGAAGACATCCACAAGCTTGTGGAGAAACCTGTCCGCAAGATTTCCAAGTTCGACGCCAAGGCGATGGACGAGAAGATCGCATCCATCGAGGCCGAGATGGAGAAAGTCCGTGACGACATAGAGCATATCACCGAATATACTATCGCCTGGTTCAAGGGTTTGAAGGCCAAGTACGGCAAGCAGTTCAAGCGCCAGACAGAAATCTCGGCTTTCGAGAGCATCGCCGTGACCAAGGTCGTGAGCAACAACGCCAAACTGTACGCCAATTACGAGGAAGGCTTCGTCGGCCTCAGCCTGAAGAGGGACGACAACGGTGTCTATGTCTCCGACTGTTCCGATCTCTCGGAGATCCTCGTCATCGCAAAGGACGGCAAGTACCGCATCACCAAGGTCACCGACAAGGCTTTCTTCTGGAAGGACCTGCTCTATGTGGGAGTGTTCAACAGGGGCGACGAGCGTACGATCTACAACGTGATCTACCGCGACGGCAAGACATCGGTCTCCTATGCCAAGAGGTTCGCCATCACCAGCGTCACCAGGGACAAGGACTACGACATCACATCCGGCAAGGAAGGGTCCAAGATACTATGGTTCACCGTCAACAACAACGGTGAGGCTGAAACCGTAAGGATATATCTCCGTCCACGTCCGAAACTCAAGAAGACGCAGATGGAATACGATTTCTCGACCCTCGCCATCAAGGGCAAGACCTCAAGAGGCAACCTCGTCTCCAAGTTCTCCATCTCGAAGATCCAGCTGAAGAGCAAGGGTGTCTCTACCATCGGAGGCAAGGATATCTGGTTTGATGCCGACATCCAGAAACTCAACGACGAACAGAGGGGACTCTACCTGGGCGAATTCGGCCCCGAGGACAAGGTGCTGGCCATCTTCAAGGACGGAACCTTCTACACCACATC
The DNA here is from genome assembly GCA_902779765.1 of uncultured Bacteroidia bacterium. Classification (GTDB taxonomy): domain Bacteria; phylum Bacteroidota; class Bacteroidia; order Bacteroidales; family UBA932; genus Cryptobacteroides. Next base: position 193,040 of record CACZCQ010000003.1, on the reverse strand, counting down.
CTTCGATGTATCGAACCGCTATCAGGGCAACATCCTCAAGATCGAGAAGTTCGACCCTGAGAAGACATACACCGCACTCTACTGGGATGCCACTGCCAAGGCGTTCTATGTCAAGAGGTTCAGTTTCGTCTTGAGCGACAATACCCCGCAATCCTTCATAGCACCCGGAGCCAAGTCATACCTGGTGGACATAACCGACGACAGGTATCCGCAGTTCCAGGTGATCTTCGGGAAGAAGTACGAGCACCGCGATCCGGAGAACATCGATGCCGAGGCTTACATCGCAAAGAAGGGCTTCACGGCAAAGGGCAAGAAGTGCCACCAGTACGACCTCAAGAAGGTCAAGTTCATCGAGCCGCTCGAAAAGCCGGAACTTGAAGATTTGGCCGGACAGCCCTCCGAGGACGGTCAAGTCCATCCTCGCTCCGCTGCGGCTGAGTATGACCTTACCTCGGAGACTGATCCGGCCAGCAACATCCCCGAAGAGCCTCTGGACATCATGCCTGAAGAACCGGCAGGCGGCCTTCCTGACATCGACAGTCTTCCTGAAGAAGGTGATTTCTTCGAACCAACCTTATTCTAGGACATATGGGCAACATCTCCCTCATCGGCTTCATGGGAAGCGGGAAATCCAGCGTCGGGAAGGAACTTTCGAAGCTCCTTCACGAAATGGAACTGATAGACCTTGATGACTACATCGAGGCAATGACCGGCAGGACCATTCCTGAAATATTCGAATCAGAAGGAGAAAGTGCATTCCGGGAATTGGAACGTGTCGCCTTGGAGAATATATTCATGACCGGTGAGTTGACCGGAACCTCCTACATCCTTTCCCTCGGAGGAGGAACCGTCACAACTGAAGCCTGCCGTAAGGCGGTACGCAGTAATACTGCCTGCTTCTACCTCCGGGCTTCCATAGACACGCTCGTCTCCAACCTTGAACAATGGCCCGGCGACCGTCCGATGCTGCGCGGCAGGAACGGCCTCCGCTCCCGTGTCAGGGAACTTATGGCGGACCGCGAACCCCTCTATGAGGAAACCGCCCATCACATCATAGACGTTGACGACAACGATTACGCTGCCGCCGCCGTCAAGGTCGCATCATTGGCAGATTAGATAAATTCCTCGCGCTCCTTGATGTCCTTGATGCGGAGCTGGAGGGTGGAGTTGCCACGATAGTAGTTCTCGACTATCGAGTAGCAGATGTCGAAAGGATTGCCGGCTTTGATATAATCGTAGAAATCCGCCATGTTGAAGGCGATTGCCGGAATCTGGTGGAAAGGCTGTTTCTCGTCGATCAGGTCAAGTTTCATATGCACTCCGCCGGCTCCTACCTTGCGGCCGTTGCCGCCGTCAGAGACATTCTCCGTGAGGAACACGGGATTGCTGTTGCCGGGACCGAAAGGCTGGAACTGTTTGAGAAGCCTGAAGAACTTGGGAGTGATCTGGCTGAACTCGAGCTTGGCATCGATATCTGTCACGGGGGTGAGCATCTCGTCCGTAATCTTCTCCCCGATGAACTTCTCTATCCTAGTCACGAACTCACCCAGGTTCTGTTCCCTCATGGTGAGACCCGCCGCATAGACATGTCCTCCGAAGTTCTCAAGAAGGTCCGCGCAGCTTTCTATGGCCTCATACAGGTCGAACCCGGCGACGCTTCTAGCGGAGCCGGTTATGAAACCGTTGGATTTGGTAAGGACGATCGTCGGCTTGTAAAACGCCTCGACCAGACGTGAGGCAACGATGCCAACTACGCCTTTGTTCCATACTGGATTGTAGACGATGGTCGCCGCGTCCGTCGAAAGGGCCGTCCCCCTCTGGACCATCTCCAGAGCCTCCTGGGTAATCTCCCTGTCGATACCCTTGCGCTCGTTGTTGTTGTCGTTGATCCTCTCTCCCACGATGTTGGCCACATGGTCATCGGCTGCGGTCAGCAATTCAACTGCAAGCCTTCCGGTCTCCATCCTTCCTGCCGCGTTGATCCTGGGCCCGATCTTGAATACGATGTCGTCGATCGTAAGATGTCCCGGCTCAAGTTTGGAGAGGGTTGCCATCGCAAGGAGCCCCTTGCGGGGATTCTCATTGAGCTGCTTCAGGCCGAAATGGGCCAGCACCCTGTTCTCCCCGACCATGGACACGAGGTCGGCGGCAATGCTGACCACCAGGAGGTCCAGCAAAGGGATCAAGGTCTCGAACGGGATGCCGTATTTCTGGGAATATGCCTGTACGAGCTTGAAGCCCACACCGCAACCTGAAAGGTCGTCGAAAGGATAGGTATCATCTTCGCGCTTGGGATCCAGGACTGCAACCGCATCGGGAAGCCTGTCCTCGGGAAGGTGGTGGTCGCAGATGATCACGTCGATTCCCTTGGTCCGGGCGTATTCGACCTTCTCGTTGGCCTTTATACCGCAGTCCAGGGTGATGATCAGTCCGAAGCCTCCGTCACCGGCCCAGTCTATGCCCTTGTAGGACAGGCCGTAACCCTCGTCATAGCGGTCCGGAATATAGAAATCCACCTTCTGGGAATATCTCCTCAGGAATGAATACACCAACGACACGGCAGTTGTTCCGTCTACGTCGTAATCACCGTAGACAAGGATCTTCTCTTCTGAGGTTATGGCCTTGCGCACCCTCTCAACGGCGACATCCATATCCTTCATCAGGAAGGGGTCATGAAGGTCGTCAAGGCTCGGGCGGAAGAAGGAGCGGGCCTGCTCGAAGGTCTCGACTCCCCTCTTGACAAGCAGTTCGGCAAGGACACGGTCGATTCCGAGTTCGGCGGAAAGCCTTCCCACCTTCTCCGGATCAGCCGGTTCCTTGATTATCCATTTGCGCTCCTTTGCCATATTACACAAAGATAATCACTTTATTCAAGAATAACAATTTCAGTTTATAGATTAAAAGTCGTATTTTTGTTGTTCAAACCTATTTCATGATATGGCAAACATAGAACTCAGCGAGCAGGAAGTAATCCGCAGGGAGTCCCTCGCCAAATTAAGGGAACTTGGCATCAATCCTTATCCTGCACCTCTATATCCGGTCAATACCACAACCAAGGAAATCTCCGAAGGCTTCGATCCCGAGAAGGGCAACTTCCATGAAGTCTGCCTGGCCGGAAGGATAATGTCCCGCAGGATCATGGGAGCAGCTTCCTTCGGCGAGCTTCAGGATTCTGCCGGAAGGATCCAGATCTATGTCAAGCGTGACGAAATCTGTCCGGAAGAGGACAAGACGATGTACAACACGGTCTGGAAGAAACTCCTCGACATCGGCGACATAGTCGGTGTCAAGGGCTTCGCCTTCATAACCCAGACCGGGCAGCTCAGCGTGCATGTCAAGGAGCTGACCGTACTCAGCAAGTCGCTGAGGGTACTTCCCATCGTGAAGACCGATGCCGACGGGAACGTCTACGACGGTTTCTCCGATCCGGAGCTCCGCTACCGCCAGAGGTATGTCGACCTCATCGTGAATCCCCAGGTCCGCGACGTTTTCATCCAGAGGGCCCAGATCATAGCTACCATGCGGGAATATTTCAACGAGGCCGGCTGTCTCGAGGTCGAGACCCCTATCCTCCAGTCGATCCCCGGAGGAGCCACGGCCCGTCCCTTCATCACCCACCACAACGCCCTGGACATCGACCTCTACATGAGGATCGCCAACGAGCTCTATCTCAAGAGGCTGATAGTCGGAGGCTACAGCGGAGTCTACGAGTTCGCCAAGGATTTCCGCAACGAAGGCATGGACAAGACCCACAATCCGGAGTTCACCTGCATGGAAATCTACGTGGCCTACAAGGACTATATCTGGATGATGGAATTCGTAGAGAAGATGCTAGAGAAGATCGCCCTCAAGCTCCACGGTACCACCAAGGTCAAGATCGGAGAGAACGAGATTGACTTCAAGGCCGGCTATCGCCGTCTCCCTATCCTGGAAGCCATCAAGGAATACGCAGGTGTCGACCTCGCCGGAATGGGCGTGGACGAGCTGCGCGAGACCTGCAAGAAGCTGAATGTGGAATATGAGCCTTCAATGGGTGCCGGCAAACTGATCGATGCCATATTTGGGGCCTATTGCGAAGACCATCTCATCGAGCCTACCTTCATCATAGACTATCCCGTGGAGATGTCTCCGCTCACCAAGAGGCATCGTGAGAATCCCGCCCTCACCGAGCGCTTCGAGCTGTTCGTATGCGGCAAGGAACTCGCGAATGCATATTCCGAGCTGAACGACCCGATAGACCAGCTGGAGAGGTTCGAGGAGCAGGCCGCCCTCAAGAGCCACGGCGACGACGAGGCTATGTTCATCGACTATGACTTCGTTCGCGCCCTTGAATATGGCATGCCGCCGACTTCGGGCCTTGGAATGGGAATCGACCGGCTCACTATGTTCATGACCGGCCAGACCACCATCCAGGACGTCCTATTCTTCCCCCAGATGCGTCCCGAGAAGATGCTATGAGACTCTTTGTCCCATCCGGCTACAAGCCTTTGCTGAGTCCACGCCAGACCGAAGGTGCGATCAAGGAGATCAAGGATTTCTTCCAGATCGACCTTGCCTCGGAACTCAGGCTCCGCCGTGTTACCGCTCCCCTTTTCGTAAAGCAGGGCACCGGAATCAACGACGACCTCAACGGCGTGGAGAGAGCGGTACGTTTCCCCGTCAAGGATATGGAAGGAACTGTTTGTGAGATAGTTCACTCCCTCGCAAAATGGAAACGCCTCACCCTTGCCGAATACCACATAGAGCCCGGTTACGGTATCTATACCGACATGAACGCCATCAGGGCCGACGAGGAACTTGACAATATCCATTCCCTGTATGTGGACCAATGGGACTGGGAAAGGGTAATGGATGCCAGCCAGCGCACACCGGAGTTTCTCAAAGACATAGTCCGACGCATCTATTCCACCCTCCTGCGCACCGAATACATGGTGTGCGAGAAATATCCTTCGATCAAGCCGGTCCTGCCCGAGACCATCCGGTTCATCCATGCCGAACAACTTCGCCGCCGCTATCCAGGCCTCAGTCCCAAGGAAAGGGAGGATGCGATATGCAGGGAATACGGTGCGGTGTTCGTGATCGGCATAGGATGCCAGCTCGGAGACGGTCACAAGCACGACGGCCGCTCAGCGGACTATGACGACTGGAGCACGATGGCTGAATATGACGGCGAGATGCTCCCGGGCCTGAATGGAGACATCCTTGTCTGGAATCCTGTCCTGGAGCGCAGTTTCGAATTGTCTTCTATGGGCATCCGCGTCGACAGGGAGGCCCTTCTCAGGCAGTTGAAACTCGCCGGCGAGGAATCGAAAGCCGGACTGTTCTTCCACAGGCAGCTTCTGGAAGGCAAGCTTCCGCAGAGCATAGGAGGAGGAATCGGCCAGTCACGCCTCTGCATGTTCTTCCTCCGCAAGGCCCATATCGGAGAGATCCAGGCATCAGTCTGGCCTGACGAGATGGTGTCTTCATGTGCAGACAACAATATTCCACTGATATAATGTCAGCGCCCGAAACCATAACTTCGGGACAGAACCCGAAGATAAAGACCCTGCTGGAACTCCAGGAGAAGTCGAAGCTGCGCCGGGAGATGGGGCTTTTCGTAGTGGAAGGCCGCCGCGAACTCAGCCACTGCCTGGATGCCGGCTTCGTCCCCGATACCGTCTTCATCTGCCCGGAGATCTTTGACTCATCGGCGGAGGGTATACCCCCTAAAGGACGTGCCACCCGCGGCACGGAAGCGGGGGGACCGGAGCGGAACGCAGTGAAGCGAGCGGTGGGGTCGAGCGAAGCGAGACTCCCGAGGGGGGTATACCCTCTGCCGATTGGCACCAAAGTATTTGAGGTGAGCCGGAACGTCTATGAGAAGATAGCCTACAGGGGCGGTACCGAGGGAATCATTGCAGAGATAAAGTACAAGGACAGGAAGCTGGAAGACATCGAGCTCAGGGAGAACCCTTTGGTAATCGTTCTGGAGAGTGTCGAGAAGCCAGGCAACCTCGGGGCTGTACTGCGCAGCGCCGACGCAGCCGGAGCGGACGCGGTAATCATCTGCGACCCTCTGACCGACCTCTATAACCCCAACCTTATCCGTTCCAGCATCGGAGCCATATTCACAAGACAGGTCGTAGCTGCGACCTCCGAAGAGACGATCGCCTGGCTCAAGGCACACGGCATCAGCATCCTGACCGCCCAGCTCCAGGATTCGTCCCTGTATTATGACACCCCGATGACAGGACCGACCGCCATCGTCATGGGAACCGAGTCGACCGGCCTCACCGACATCTGGCGCAAGGCTGCCGACAGGCATATCCTCATCCCGATGCTCGGAGCCCTCGACTCCCTCAACGTCTCAGTCTCCGCAGCCATCCTCCTTTACGAGGCCGTCCGCCAGAGAAGGCTTTGATTTTGGAAAATGCCTCCCAAAGCCCGAATTATGGGACTACGGAAGCATAATGCAGGTTAAAATGCTTCCCAAGGGCCTAAGAATGGGGGCGACGGTAAAAGTTAAGAAACAATATTCAGCAAAATGGCAAGATACGGACTTATCGGCGATCCGATAGCGACATCCAAGAGCCCCCTCCTATTCGAGGCGGCATACAAGGGTCAGGAGCAGCCTGACGGGAACGCATATTCATACGACCTCATCGAAGGGGCCGACTTCGAGGCTTCCTTCAGGAAGTTCGAGGAGGAATACATCGCCGTGAACGTCACCGCACCTTTCAAGGAGCAGGCATACGCCAAGGTCGAGGGACTAGCCGAACTGGGCAAGGGTGTCATCTCCGGCCCCGTGGCCAGGATTGGGGCTACAAACCTTCTGGTCAAGACTTCGGAGGGAATAGCCGCCCACAACTCGGACTTCACCGGAATCGTCGCCGCCATAGCGGAGGCCTACTATCCCGGCATCATCGAAGAATTCATCAAGGAATATGGAGAACGTTTCTTCATCAAGCTGCACCAGTTCTTCCTGATGAGCCTGAGCCGCCGGTTCTACCAGCAGCCACAGGCGCTCATCGTGGGCTGCGGAGGCGCCGGAAGGGCGGCCGCAGTCGCAGCAGCAGAACTCGGCTTCGGAACCGTACTGATGAACCGTACCATCGAAAAGGCCCAGGCGATAGCCGAGGCAATGCCTGAATATGAGTTCTTTGCCGACCCGATCACTGACTTCAAGGAGGCGGTCAAGGAATGCGACCTGGTTATCTACACCCTGCCTGTCGCCCTTCCTGAAATCGAGGAATTCTCCGCCGACGATTTCGCGAAGAAAGGAGCCTGCGACAACAAGGTCATAATGGAAGCCAATTACAAGAACCCTTCATTCGACGAAATAGCAAGGGCCAAGATCGCAGCCGCTGATGGAATATATATTCCCGGAGACAGATGGCTTCTCTATCAGGCCCTCACCGGTTACCCCTTCATGACCGGCCTTACGCCAGACCTCAAGGCCATGGAGGCCGCACTGAAAGGCTAAAAATACTTGATGAATATCCGTGGAACGGTTTTTGGTTTACCGTAAGGCAATAACACCAAAAACTGTCCGCAATGAAAAAGATAATAACACTCATAGTCGTTTCAATCCTCAGCGTGGCCGTCCTTCCGGCTCAGCCGGGCTACGGTCGGGGAGGATATCCCGGAGGCCCTTTCGGGCACGGTCGTGACTACGGCAGGGGCCATGAGCGCCACAGCCGCCACAATAATCTCTATGCAGGAATCAAGGCCGGCCTGACCGCTTCGCACATAAGCAGCGGAACGGGTGAGATCGATGCGGCAGGTATTAAGACCGGAACGACCTTCGGCCTTGCCACCGGATTCAATATCAGTCCGATGGCCGCATTCGAGTCCGGACTCTATTATGTCGAGAAAGGCGGGATCGGAGGGAATACCGGCGGGAAGATCATTTACGATCTCCACTATCTTGAACTGCCTCTCCTGCTCAAGGTCAACATCTTTTCAGGCCGTCGGGCGTTCTTCCAGCCGTATGCCGGAGCCTATCTGGGCATGGGAGTCGGCGGGAGGATCAAGGATTACCGCATGGAGATATCGGCCAGCTCATTCAACGACGCGAATATCCGCCGCGGTGACAGCGGACTCGCAATCGGATGCGGCGTCACGTGGTCATTCCTGCACGCCAACCTCGGCTACGAATACGGTTTTTCCGATATATGCAAGAACGGTTTCGGCGACAACCGAAACCGTGCATTGATACTCAGTGTAGGATTCGCCTTCTAGCGCTCTATCGTAGCTTCGCGGTCGGGACCGAGGGAGATGATAGTGACCGGAACGCCGAGATAGTCCTCCAGGAACTTCACATAGTCCTTGAACTCTTTCGGGAGTCCTTCTTCGGAACGGACTCCTGTCAAGTCTTTCTTCCAGCCCGGGAACTCGGTGTATACCGGCTCGATCTCGGCAGCGATATCGAACGGAACCTGGTCGGTCAGTTTGCCGTCAACCTTATAAGCGGTGCAGGCCTTGATCGTGTCGAAATCGTCGAGGCAGTCGGACTTCATCATGATGAGGTCGGTAACGCCGTCTATCATCACGGTGTACTTGAGAGCCACGAGGTCCAGCCATCCGCAGCGGCGCGGGCGGCCAGTCACGGCACCATATTCATGGCCGATCTGACGGAGTTTCTCGCCCGTCTCGTCGAAGAGTTCGGTCGGGAAGGGTCCGCTGCCCACGCGGGTACAGTAGGCCTTGAATATTCCGAATACCTTCCCCACCTTGGACGGAGCCAATCCCAAACCGGTGCAGACTCCTCCGACGGTAGTGGAAGAGGAAGTTACGAAAGGATATGAACCGAAATCGACGTCCAGCATGGATCCCTGGGCCCCTTCTGCAAGGATAGGCTTTCCGGAAGCCAGAAGACCGCTGACGAAGTACTCGCAGTCCACCAGTTCGAACTCCTTGAGGAACTCGACGGCATCAAACCACTCTTCCTCGCCCGCACAGGGATCATATTCATACTTCAGACTGTCCAGGATCCTGTGGTGACGGGACTTGAGTTTGGCAAACCGGTCCTTGAAATCAGGGGACAGGATGTCTCCAACCCTCAGTCCGTGGCGTCCCACCTTGTCGGTATAGGTCGGGCCTATTCCCTTAAGGGTGGAGCCGATCTTGCCCTTGCCGGCAGCAGCCTCGTAGGCGGCATCCAGCAGCCTGTGGGTCGGGAGTATAAGGTGGGCTTTCTTGGATATGACTATCCGTCCCTTGGGCTCGATACCCATAGCGGACACATTCGCGCACTCCTCCTTGAAGGTCACGGGATCCAGAACGACACCGCTGCCGATTATGTTCACGGAACCGTCCCGGAATATTCCCGAGGGAATGCTCCTGACGACGAAACTCTTGCCGTCGAAATGGAGTGAATGACCCGCATTCGGACCGCCCTGGAATCTTGCGACAGCCGGATAACGGCCGGCCAGCACATCCACGATCTTGCCTTTCCCTTCGTCTCCCCACTGGAGGCCAAGGACAACGTCAAGTTTTGAACTCATAGCGTATGAATATGATTTATTCGGTTAACGGATCAGAACGGAAGGTCATCGGTAGGGTTCTCGAGGGAGATGTCCACCGGCTCCTGCTGCGCGGGCTGCTGATATGCAGGCTGCTGGTAGGCCGGCTGCTGAGGATACCCGGTCCCTGAGCTTGTCGAAGGGGTCGAAGGGGCCAAAGGGGCGGCAGGGTTTGCAGGATCCCTCTTTCCAAGGAGTTGCAGGTTGTCCACGGCGACCTCGGTAGTGAACCTCTTGTTACCGGTCTGGTCTGTCCAGGACCTTGTCCTGAGCTTTCCTTCGATGTAGACCTGGGTGCCTTTGCGGATGAATTTCTCGGCCACGTCGGCAGAGTTCCTCCAGCACACGATGTTGTGCCATTCCGTGTTCTCGCGAAGTTCTCCATTGCGGTCACGATAGCGTTCCGTTGTCGCGAGGGTGAACTGCGCCACCTTCGTCGCCCCCTGGTTGGGGTTGTTTCCATCAAGGTAACGTACTTCCGGGTCTCTACCAACGTTACCGATCAGCATTACTTTGTTCAGTGACATAAACTTGAATGTTTAGATAATTAAAAAAGCACAGGTCCGGCGAACTTTCGCCAAAACCTATGCAATTTAATGATTATTCTTGAGACCCGAAAGCGATTCGGGAGTTATTTTAGAACGGGGCGATACCGATGGACCATGTCGTGAACTCAGGCCAGTATTTCTTGTCCATAAGGTTCATCGGCGAGTACTTCGCGTATATGCTGAAATACTTGAGATTCAGCTGGAACATCGCGTCAACTGTGATTAGATTGCAGTGGACACGCTTGTATTTATCCTTCTGCTTGTCCCCACCCTGTTCATACTTGTTTACAATCGAACTGCCAGTGTTGAGATTGACCACCGGACCGAGCGTGAAACCGAATCCTCCTCCGAAATCGTATGAATACAACAAGGGCGCATTTATGCTGAACACCCTTAGTTTGGACACCTTCAGAGCTCCGCCCTGGAATGGCGCTACGGAGATCCTACCGTCTTCAGCCAAGCTCATGGCGTTCCCTCCCGTCAGACCCAGATTCCTGAAAGTGATCCCGGATCCGAATGAGAATGTGCTGTGTCCGTGAGTTTGTGAATCAAGGGTATAGAAATAGAACTCAAGGGAATTCTGCGGATTGAAATCCAGGGGGGCCTTCGAGTTGGAAAAAATCGTTCCTACTCCTACCGCGCCAACAAGCGCGCTGGAGCCGTAGTTCTTTATCTTGTGATAGAAAGGGATATCGAAATCCAAATGGACCTGGCCCTTTTCCGGCGACATCGACATAGTCTGGCTGGTCTTGACAATCACGACTGTGTCAGACTTCATGAGGATCGTATCCTTTTTCTCCTGTGCCGCTGCTATTACCCCGGCGGCAGCCAAAACCACGAATGCTAAAATTATCTTTTTCATCATATTTCCTCCTATCTGTGCTTGAAAATGACCCTCAACTCTCCTACTGTGGCCTTGCCGGTCATATATACCACTGTCACATACTTGTTTCCAGAGGCTTCCTTGACCTGATAGCCGACGTACTTGTTCCTATCCCTGTCCGCGGGGAAATGAAGCAACGCGTAGACCAAGCAGCCGTTCTCCGAATCCATTTCCTTCCCGATTGCCATCAGGGCGTCGCCCTCCAGCCACGAGGTGATTCTCTTTATCTCCTGATCCGTCGCCTGGAACCGGACACTCCGGAAATAGTCCAGGTTATACGGCTTCAGTTCCCTGCCGCTGACCTCGGATTCGGTGATCCTGGAAGCGGGAACCAGGGACCCGTTGAACAGGCTGTCTATCTGCAGGCCTGCCTGCGCCCTTGCCTGAGAAGCAAGGACAAGGAAGGAACCCAAGGTTATGATTAAAATCTTCTTCATTGTCTATTGTCCGAAAAAATCATTGAGTTGTTCTTCCACGCCTGTCCTGTCGGAAAGCAGGTCGGCCAGGATGTTGTCGACGTCGTTCATTACAACCTCCTTGTCAGTTACTTTCTTCCCGTCCACGAACGAGACACAGATGTTGGTTTTATTATATATGTTCACCCCCAGGGTGACGATTATAGCCAGACTTGCGGCGATAGCGACTATCCGGTTGGTGAGCCGAGACGGTTGGCGAGCCTGTCGAACCACCCGGCCAGCTGCAAAGTAGCCCATGACGGCTCGGACCTCGTCATATTCAGGAGCCTGACCTTCCGGAGAGGCCAGGAAGGCCTTCAGGGCTGTCTCTTCCTCTTCCGAAAGAGTCGCCTCGAAATACCTTTCAATCATTTCATCTATCCGTTCCATCATCATTCCTGAATTTGTCCCTTAATAACTTCCTGGCCCTCGAGGCCTGCATCCTTACCGCGGCCGGCTGCATGCCGAGTTCCTTGGCAATTTCTTCGAAAGACAGTCCTTCATATTCGTGCAGCTGGATGATCTTCTTCTGCAACAAAGTTATATCCCTGTCCAACGAAGCTTCCACCTTTCGGAAAAGGGCTTCCCGCTCCAATGCCATCGCCGCCGAAGGATCGTCTTCCATGCCCACCTTGTCCAATCCTACCGTTTTCCTGCCCCTGGACTTCCTGAACTCATCGATTTCGATGTTTCTGCCAGTACGTGCAAGCAGGCCGATGGCTTCTTTCAGGCTAGATACCTTGTATTTCCTTCCCCACAACCGACAGAATGCCTCCTGAAGGGCGTCTTCCGCCTTCCACCTGTCCTTCATGGACACAAACGCCTCTGTCAGGAAATCTTCCTTCATCAATTCCGGTTCTCTACCCTAATTAACGAAAAAGTCCGGGAAGTGTAACAACCCGGACAATAAAAAACCTGAAAGCAGATTAAATGCTCGCGAAATAACCAGGGAAGAGCACCATGGTCATCAGATAGCCGATAATCGTGGAAACGATGATGCTGATCAATCCCGGCATCATGAAACTGTGGTTCAGGAGATACTTGCCTATGACCGTCGTACCGGTCCGGTCGAAGTTGACCGTTGCGATATCGGAAGGATAGTTGGGGATGAAGAAATACCCGTATACACTGGGCAGCACTCCAAGCAGAACGGGACCGGGAATGCCGAGCTGATAGGCCAGAGGCAACATCGCCACGACCACCGCTCCCTGGGAATTGATCAAGACGGAGACCAGGAAGAACACGAATGCTATCGACCATGGATACTGGGAGACGATACCGGTGAGCATCTCCTTGATCTGGTCCATATAGTTTCCGAAATAGGTATCCGCCATCCAAGCGATTCCATAAATGGCGACGACAGCTACCATTCCTGACTTCCAGACCGCTCCGGATACAGCGTTCTTCAGGTCGACCTTGCACAGCATGATCATCAATGCAGTGGCGCAGAGCATGATTATCTGGATGGCTACATTCATCTTCGGCAACCGTTGAAGCGCCTCCTTGCTGAGGATCATCTGGCAGAAAGCCAGTCCCACGATGACGAGGATTGCGGCCAGGAAGATGTAAACGGCCAGCCTGGCTTTCTTGTCGATCACCTTGTCGAGGGTGGTGGCATCGCTGCCGTAGATGTACTTGTGGATCTTGGGATCGGAAATCCTCTCCTGATATTCAGGATCCTTGTCCAGGTCCTTGCCCCTGTGATAGGAAGCCATTGCTGCACAGAGCAGACCGATGATGCAGGCAGGGATGGTGACCATCAGGACCTGCGGAATCGAAACCTGATAACCGTTGGCATTGGAGATCGTGACGAAAGCCACGACCGCAGCTGCAATCGGGGAACAGGTTATTCCAACCTGGGATGCTACGGATGCCACGGCGCAAGGCCTTTCGGGACGGATGTCCTTCTTGATGGCTATATCCACGATGATTGGCATCAGGGTATAGACCACATGGCCGGTACCTACCAGCACGGTAAGGAAGAAGGTACACAGCGGGGCGAGAATGGTGATACGCTCAGGATGCTTCCTGAGAAGCTTTTCGGCAAGCTGGATCAGCCAGTCCATTCCGCCGGAAGCCTGAAGGACTCCAGCACAGGTGACGGCCGCGATAATGATATAGATCACATCCGTGGGAGGAGTACCCGGCTTCATTCCGAATCCGAATACGAGGATGGCCAGGCCGATGCCTGAAATCGCGCCAAGGGCAAGGCTGCCGTACCTGGAACCGACGTACAGGGCTCCCAGGACTATCAGCAGTTGGATTATCATCAATGCCATATGAATAATGCTTTGTTGGTGTATCTCTATGATCAGTTTTACAAATATAGGAATAAAACCGTTAAAATCCGACCTTCGCTTGTGCCACTTTATTTCTCACAACATAATACCCCCTACCTCACAAGAAATGACTATTGAACCGGAATGGGGCTACATCTATCTTTGCCGTACCTGAAAATAGTTACAACTAAAACTACTGGAACGAGACCTAATGGAATCGCGCACAGTCGCAAAAAAAGGTGGTGACCGGAAATGGCCACCACCTTTTCTCTTTCACTGATACAGGGATTATTTCAGATATGACGATATCCTGGAAGGAAGATCTTTCTCGGACGTCACTGTATCAGGCTTCAGGGAACCGTCCACTATGAAGAAAGCCACGGGAAGCCCATTGGAAATGTTGTACAACGACACCAGCGGAGTCGCGGCACCACGGCTGTCACATACATTGATCCAAGGCAGGTCCTGATTCTTGACGGCACTCGCCCATGCTCCCTTGTCAGTGTCCAGGGATATCGAATAGATCTCGAATCCCTTTGAATGGTAATTCTTATAAAGAGGCAGAAGGACATCCTGGTTGAACATCTTCTGTGAGGCATCCGAGGCCTGCCAGAAATAGACCATCACCACCTTGGAATCCACATCCGAAAGTTTCACCCTCGTACCGTCGATGCCGGGAAGGTCCACATCGGGGAAGCCCGCTTCACCGGCAGTCTGGAGGCGCTGCTCGATCGCAAGGATGTTCATCCTCCTTTCGGTCTCCTTGCCGAGGGAAGCGACATACTTGGAGTCAGGATACACAGTCATGAGCGAATCATATACACTCCTGAACATCACTCCGTCAGTCGGCTGGCTGAACACCGGGAAGTCGTCATTGACCTTCTGGTAGAGTACGGGTATGGCTGTCAGGGACTTGCAGTTATCCATCACGTACTTGACACGGGACCGATAATACTCCACATACTTCCTGGAAGCTGCAGGGCTGTCATCCGCGCCGACCAACCTCGACATTTCATTCATGAAGGAAGCAAATTCTTCCTCGATCTGCCTGAGCTTGGCACTCTCCTCGGATCCTTCCACGGAATAGTTGCCAAGGGTGTCGGATACCACCTTGACCCTGTCCCCTTTCTGGAGAAGGAGGGAGGCTATCTTCGTGTCGCCTTTGAAAACATATACGAATTCAGGCTGACCTTCCTTGACCTCCATATTGTAGGTATAGTCTCCCGATCCATCGGTCTTCAGGGTGTCCAGGACATTGAAGCCGCTGCCGGCAAGCTGCTTGACTATGACTTTGGAATCCGGAGCTCCCGTAACTGTTCCGCTGATACGCACCTTGTCAGCACAAGAAGAAGCGGCCACCATTAGGGTAACCGCAAGAAGTATGGTCCTATAATTTTTCATACTCATTGAAAATGGTTTGGGCGACTGCCTTGTTCTCTTCGTCTGAGAACTTGAGTTTCTCCTTCTTGAAATCCATGTCCGACTCGCTCTGCAGGGGTACCAGATGGATATGGGTGTGAGGCACCTCCATTCCGAGTACTGCCACTCCGACCCTCTTGCAGGGAACCGCAGCCTTCAGGGCTACCGCGACCTTGCGGGCAAATGCCCATAAACCTTCGTAGGTTTCGGGATCCAGGTTGAAGATATAGTCATCCTCGACATTCTTGGGGATGACAAGCGTATGACCTTTTGCAAGGGGGTTGATGTCAAGGAAAGCATAGAACTCATCATTCTCGGCCACCTTGTAGGAAGGGATCTCACCCTTGGCAATCATTGTGAATATAGTCGCCATTGCTTTAGATGGAAATATCGAGGATCTTGAACTTGATTACTCCCGAGGGTACATGGGCTTCAACCACGTCACCTTTCGCATGGCCCAGGAGAGCCTTTGCGATAGGGGTGGTGGCAGCCAGTTTCCCATGTGCGAAATCAGCCTCGGTCTCGCCCACGATCGTAAACTCCATGACCTGCTTCATGGAAAGGTTCTCGACCTTTACCTTGTTCAGCATCTGGACCTTATCTGTGTTTACCTGGGACTCGTCGATGATCTTGGCATTTGCCACAAGGTCCTTGAGCTTCGCAATCTTCACTTCAAGGAGCCCCTGGGCTTCACGTGCCGCATCATATTCAGCATTTTCGGAAAGGTCTCCCTTCTCCCTCGCTTCCGCGATCGCCGCGGAGATGACAGGGCGCTGGGCAAGGGCCTCGGCGAGGTCTTTCTTCAACTTGTCCAGACCTTCCTGGGTCATGTAATGGATATCTGCCATAATAATTCAAATGTTTTCCAAAATCAATAAAACAGAGTCCCGCCGTAAAAGGCGGAACCCGGTTCGTTCTTTTGCAAAGATAATAAAAATCAACTGAATTTGCTATCTTTAACGAGAAAAAGATAGAGCTATGAAAAGAATCCTTCTTCTCTCCTGCCTGATCCTGGCGTCCGTTGCACTGCATAGTCAGGAGACAGCCAAGGCGACGGTCAGCGAGGCTCCCGTCCAGCCTTCCACTGTGAAGCTGGTCTGCGGACCATATCTCCAGAATGTCAAGTCCGACGGTTTCACGGTCATGTGGATTTCAGACATCGACGCCCTCGGCTGGGTGGAACTGGCTCCTGACGACGGCACGAATTTCTACTATACGGACCGCCCGAGGTATTATGACATGACCGGGGCTGGAATCAATCCTCTGTCGAAGATACACACGGTACGCATAACCGGACTCCAGCCCGGGACCAGATACCGTTACCGCATCATGATGAAAGGGTTGAGGGCCTTCAACGGAGAGCGTGACATCACCTTTACAAAGCCTTTCGGGGCGAATGTGTACTCCGCTAATCCTCCGGTTGTCACCACCCTGGAGGAAAGCTATGACAAACTGCATGTAGCGATCGTCAATGACGTCCACGCCGACGCAGAAGGCTTCAGGAATCTATTCAAGGACTCCCGTGGAAAATACGATTTCGTGGTCTTCAACGGTGACATGACTTCGGTCATAAACGAAGAGACCCATATGGCCGTGTATGTCCGGCCCGCCTCGGAACTGTTCGCGGACGAGACTCCCCTGTATGTCGTCCGGGGCAACCACGAGTTCCGCGGACTGTTCTCCAGGGACTGGCTCAAATGGTTCCAGACACCTACCGGTATGCCGTACTATACATTCCAGTGGGGCAAGTTCTTCTTCATCATGCTCGACAGCGGTGAGGACAAGCCGGACAATGATATCGAGTATCAGGGGATGCTCAGCATGGACCAGTACCTCCGCGAGCAAGCAGATTGGCTCAAGGGGGTCACCCGGTCCGATGCTTTCAGGAATTCCTCAGTCAGGATCGTATTCTCCCACATCCCTCCAAGGCTCAAGCACTGGCACGGCAACAAGAACGTATGCGAACTCTTCGTCCCGATCCTAAACGAGGCAGGTATCGACCTGATGGTTTCCGGCCACGAACACAACTACAGCCTCTGCCCTGCCGGCACCTCCAACGCCAACTTCCCCGTCCTGGTCAACGACAACCTCGAGCTTATGGTAATGGACATCGACGGCAAGACCATCAGTTTCAAGACAAGCGACCCGTCCGGAACCCAGACACACAAGGGTTCTTTCCCCGTGGTAAAGAAATAGAAAAAGCCGGAAATGAGATTTGTTAGAACGATATTCCCCTTGATTGCTTTATTCCTGGTCGTCACTTTCGCAGCCGCCCAGGAGACGGACTTCCGTGCCGAAGCCAGGGCTGCCATGGCCAGATATGAATATTCAAGGGCCATCGAACTGTTTGAGAAAGCACTCGAGAGCGCAGCAGGCGATGATGCGGCCATCAGAGACCTGTCGCTCCAGAAGGCACGCTGCCAGAAGAAGATGCTGCGCTACGATGCCGCGGCAGAGACCCTCGCATCGGTGATGAAGCCGGGGATGCTTGATGTCGAAGTGGCCGGAGAACTTGCCGACTGCCACGTCAGTTCAGGGAAGCTGGTCGACGCCCTGAGCCTGTACAGCCTGCTCTCTATGCAGCATCCGGACAACCTGTATTTCTCGATCCAAAAGGCCTCGCTGCTGTTCAAGGTCAATGACTTCGAGGGATGTGCCGAAGAAGGGATGGCAATCTGCAGGAGGGATTCAATACCATCGATCCTGTCGCTCGTAGGCGCCAGCCTGCTCAAGATGGGCCAGGTCGATTCATCCCTCGCCTACTACCGTAAGTCCCTGCGTCTCAACCCGCAGAACCCAGGGACGGTTACCAGCATTTCGAATATCCTGCTGGGCAGGAAGGACTACGACGGAGTGATAGACTTGACAAAGGGATTCCTTGAGGAAGTTCCGGACAACCTGTCCGTGGGACAGATCCTGGGTGTAGCCTATTATCTTAAAGATGACCAGGACAATGCCTACGAGGTCTTCAAGCAGCTCCGCAAGGATGGGGACGAGTCTTATGGGACCATGTTCTATTCCGGAATGAACGCATTGTCCCTGAACAGGTTCACGGTTGCCAGAGAGTGTTTCGGGAATGCCTGGCAGATCGATTCGACAGATGCAAAGCTGGCGGCCAACTATGCGGTCTCGCTTTTCAAGGACAATATGGTGCCGAAGAATCAGATCGCCGCCAAAAGGCTGTTGCTCAGGGCAGTCGAACTGACCGACCCCGACCCAGCCCTGATGTACAAGATCCACAACGGACTGGCGCAGCTATACTATAATGCATCCGATGTCAACAACGCCCTTCCCCACTACGAGAAAGCCTTCTCGTATTACCCGGAAGACAAGGGACTGCTGGTATCGATAGGCTACTGCCACGAAGTGCGGAAAGAGTACAGGGCAGCCCTCCAGTACTACGAAAGATACCTGAAGGAAGGAAAGGAGAACACCAAGAACTGGAACTTCGCCAAGCAGGCGATAGCCCACATCAAAGGCGAACTCCATATGCAGGAAAAGCCTTAGCAGCCCTGGCAGGTACGGCGGTCCAGCTCGAGCTGGGCCTTGAGAGCCTCCAGTGAGCCGAAACAGCGTTCGTCCCTGATCTTTTTCAGGAAAGTCACCTTTATGTCAAGTCCGTAGATATCTTCGTCGAAATCGAAGATATTGGTCTCGACGGTGGTGTCCTTGCCGGCATTCACGGTCGGCCTTGTCCCGATGTTGCACATCCCCCTGAAACGGCGTCCGAGGGATTCCACCTCGACCGAATACACCCCGTTGCCGGGAAGCAGCTTCAGCGGTTCGTAAAGCCTCATGTTCGCTGTCGGGAAACCGATCGTATGCCCCAGACGGTTACCTGCGACCACCACTCCGAAGAGGGAATAATCATATCCTAGCATTCCGGCGGCCGCCTCGACGTCTCCGGAAGAAAGGGCCTCGCGGATCTTGGTAGAGCTGACCACTATGCCTTCCGGGACCGAGACGCTGTCTGTCCTGATGACATCCAGTCCGGATTCCACGGCCACCTTTTCGATCTGGTCCGGACTCAGCAGGTCGCTGCCGACCCTGTTGTCATAACCGATCAGCACAGCCTTGCCGCCGAAACGGCCGATGACATATTCCTTGAAATACTCCTCCGTAGTAAGGCGGCTGAACGCCCTTGTGAAGGGCAGGACTTCCACATGGTCAACGCCGAGACCCTTAAGGATTCCAGTCTTCTCCTGGAGTGAGGTCAGCAGGCGGAGATTGCGGGCGTCGTCCTGGAGCACATTGCGGGGATGAGGCCAGAAGGTGACGACCATGCTTTCGTCACCCCTGTCCCTGGCTGCCCGGACAAGCCTGTCTATCACAAAACGGTGTCCAAGATGGACACCGTCGAAAAAGCCTGTTGCTATAACCATTTGACCAGTTCGAAATCCTGACGGTGAGGCAAGAGCGGATTCTTTGCATACATCCTGGTTGCGACCTGGTACATACCGGTCTTGTCAGGCACCACGTCGGTCTGGTACTTGGCGATGCCGTCATTGAACTCGACCACCTGGAACTCGTACCTTTCCTGGATGTGCAGCCTGCGCTTGTTGTCCATGGTCGCGAACAGGGTCTCGACTCCGATATCCTCGGGATCCAGGTCCCCTATATTCAGGACCACCTCAACCCTGAGACTGTTGCTCATCGAAAGGCTGTATGAAGCGTCCGGCTGGGTAAGGGAAATCAGTTCGATGTTCTTCCACTCACGGCGGACCCTCTTCTTCCAGGCCGATATCTTCCGGGCAAGGCGGAAGTCATCGGAGATGACCTCTTCCGCACGCTTTGCCTGAGGAATATAGTACTGGTCACAGTAGTCGGTCAGCATCCTGTTGGTAGTGAAGTTGCTGGCCACCTTGGCAACGGTGTTCTTGATGAAGCCGACCCACTTGGGAGAGAGGCCGAGTTCCTCATCCACATCGTAGTATGCGGGAGCGATCTCGTTCTCGATAATGGTGTAGATCGTGGCTGAATCAAGCTCATCCTGGTACCTCTGGTCGTCATAGGACCTTTCACGGGGCAGTGCCCAGCCGGCACCTTCCTTGTAACCCTCTACCCACCAGCCATCAAGGACGGAGAAATGCATCACTCCGTTCATGGAAGCCTTCTCGCCGGATGTACCGGAAGCCTCCTGGGGCCTGGTCGGGTTGTTCATCCAAACGTCCACGCCCTGGACAAGGCGCTTTGCGAGACGGATGTCATAGCCGGGCACGAAGACTATCTTGCCGATGAAGCGGTCCTGCTTGGAAATCTCCACGATCCTCTTGATGAGGTCCTGTCCTGCCTTGTCCGCAGGATGGGCCTTCCCGGCGAAGAGGAACTGGACCGGATGTTCCGGATCGTTGACGATGGCGTCGAGCCTGTCGAGGTCGGTGAACAGCAGGGTTCCTCTCTTATAGGTCGCGAAACGGCGGGCGAAACCGATGGTCAGCACGTCGTCCCTGAGGTTCTCCTTGATTGCAACGATCTGGCTGGGAGAATAATGGTTGCACAGGGCAGGATCGGAAATGATCTCCTTGACCACATTTATCAACCTTGTCTTCAAGAACTTCCTAGTAGCCCAAATCTCTTCGTCAGGGACATTGTAGATGCCGTCGAAGCAGGACTTGTCGTAGTGGTGGGTCTTGAACTCGGGGCCGAACACCCTGGAGTGGATCTTCTGCCACTCGGCCGCAGTCCAGGTCGGATAGTGGACACCGTTGGTGACGTAGCTGATGAAGAGTTCCTCGGGCAGGTAACCGGGATACATCCTGTTGAATATATCCTTGCTGACCTCGCCGTGGAGCCAGGAAACACCGTTCACATTCTCTGAAAGGCTGGAAGCCAGGAAACTCATGGAGAATTTCTCATTCTGGTCGAATCCGTTGGGCTTTCCAAGCGCCATCATGGTCTCCCAATCGATCTTAAGCCGCTGGGGATAGTGGCCGATATATTTCCTGAGGAGTCCCTCGTCGAAGGAATCGTGACCTGCAGGGACAGGAGTATGGGTGGTGAACAGGGAAGAAGCCCTGACCACCTCTACGGCCTCTCCGAAATCGAGATTGTCTTCCTGGATATATTCACGGAGCCTTTCAAGGCCGGTGAAAGCGGCATGGCCCTCGTTGCAGTGATATATCTGCGGGTTGATGCCAAGGTTCCTCAGAGCCCTGATTCCACCGACGCCCAGCAGCAGTTCCTGCTTGAGACGGTTCTCCCAATCGCCACCGTAAAGATGATAGGTCACCTGACGGTCCTCGGGGATGTTGGCCTCATAATCGGTGTCGAGAAGGTACAGGTCAGTACGTCCAACGGCGACCTTCCAGATCCTGGCAGTGATGTTCCTTCCGGGGAAGGCCACGCTAGTGGTCATCCAGTTGCCGGCCTGGTCCAGGACCGGCTCGGCGGGAATCTTGGTGAAATCCTGCGCATCGTACTGGGCCACCTGCTCACCCTGTCCGGTGAGTACCTGGGTGAAATAGCCATACCTGTAGAGGAATCCTACTGCAACCAGGTTGACGTTCATGTCGCTCGTCTCCTTGAGATAGTCGCCGGCAAGGATACCCAAGCCTCCGGAATATATCTTCAGGGAAGTGTCCAGACCGTACTCCATGCAGAAATAGCCGATGGTGGGGTCAGTACGCTCCGCCTTGAGTGCCATGTAGGCATTGAACTCGTCGAGGACGGCCTTGTACCTTTCCATGAACGCCTCATCCTTTGCCAGGGCCTTGAAGCGCTTGATGCTCACGATGTCCAGCAAGGCCATCGGGTTGTGTTTGGTATTGTGCCAGACCACCGGATCGATGGACTTGAAAAGGGATTTGGCGGATTCGTTCCAGCACCACCAGAGATTCTTGGAAATCGTCTCGAGTCCGGACAGTGCATCAGGAAGGTGACGGGTGACCATCACGCTCTTCCACGAAGGGTTATTGATATCTATCTTTGAATATACCATCGGTTTGTCTTTGTTAAGTTCATCAGGGAAAGCACCTCTGGACTCGATCACCTTGCCCAGGGCGATCGAATATGCTTCCTTGTAATACTGAATCTGGTTCTCCCAGAGGGCTATGGTTGAAACATCCTTGGCGGACTGCATGTAAGCCTTCCGTCCGTCCGAATCCAGGGCTGCAATCTCCTTGACCCTGTCGACCACTCCTTGCACCACCTCGAAATAATTGGAATCGTTCCTGTCCAGGATGGTGATTCCGGGATGGTCCTTCCCATAATGGTTCCTGACCCAGGTCCCGAATCCGGCGAGGCTGGTGGTCAGAGAAGGTATGCTGAAAGCCAGGCTCTCCAGCGGGGTATACCCCCAAGGCTCATAATATGAAGGGAACAGGGTAAGGTCGAGTCCGACCAGGAGGTCGTAATAAGGCTTGTTGAACACCCCGTCATTACCGTTCAGGTAAGAAGGAATGAAATAGACTTTTACGCGGCTCCCCTTGGCATTGTTGAAGCCCAGCTCCCTGAAACGGCGGGTAACGACATCCGACCAGGGGTCCATCAGGTAATGGGAGGTCTGGGTCGTGTAGTCGGAACCGTTTCCGGCAAGCTTGGCCACGAGTTCCTTGTCGGCTCCGTTGTGGCCGGAAGGGATCATGATGAAAGCCTGGATGTCGCGGCCGACGGGATCGGTATCTGCCAGTTCCTTCAAGGCATCGATGAACACGTCGATACCCTTGTTGCGATACTCATAACGCCCACCGATTCCGATGAGGATGGCATCCTTGGACACCTCTTCTCCGGACATCGCTGCAGCGACCTCGATCAGCCTGGTCCTTGCGGCCTTGCGCTTCTGAATATAGAGTTCCTCCGTGGCGGGAGTGAAGCTGTTCTCGAATCCGTTGGGGGTGACGACATCCACTTCCCTTCCGAGGAACTGGAGGCACTCCCTGGCCGTGATCTCGCTCACCGTAGTGAAGGCATCGGCATTCTGGGCCGATTTCTTCTCGATCGAATGGCGGGCGACGACACCGAACTGCTGAGCCTTCTGGTCTCCGTCATAAAGAGACATGGAATCATACAGGGGCAGGTTGTTGCCGGCAAGGCAACGTCCCATGACAGTTGCATGAGTTGTGAACACCGTCGCGACCGGGAGGTCGGTAGTCTTGAGATAAAGGAGTCCGGATCCGGTCTGCCATTCGTGGAACTGGGCCACGACCTTGTCGGCAGGATTGAGGTTGAACCGGTAGAAACTCTCGATCACATGGCCGGCGGCATAACCGAAGAGGACGTTCTCCTTGTAATCCCAGTTACCGGTTATGGAATCCACGCCGAAGCGCTTCCAGTATTCGGTAAGGATATCATTCTGCCTGGTCAGGAACTGCTTGTAATCCACCAGGATGGCTATCGGGCGTCCGGGAACGTTCCATCTTCCTATCCTGACCCTCAGTCCTTCCGTAGCAGCCTGGACCTTCCAGAGACTGTACAGATGGTTGTCCTCGATGAAATCCGGATTGCTCTCCGTGTCCATCCAGACATCAGGTCCTATCAGGATGTGATGCTTATGAAGCTGTTGCTTCAGATACAGCGACTTTGTCGCAATGACCGTGTAGATACCACCTACTTTGTTGCAGACTTCCCAGCTTACTTCAAAGAGATAGTCAGGGTTGATAAGTTCTTTTGCCATTTAGTCTTTATCAATATTTGTCGCGACGGCATCGTCAATCCTGATGATGAAATCGCTCAGGGCGTTCATATAGTTGATAAAAGCCTCGTAAGGGGTGTTGTAAGGATTGAAATACCTGTGTACCTCCCCGTCGGAGAAGAACTTCGTGCTCATATAATAGAAATGGTCGCTCTCCTGCAGATGGCCGAAATCTTCCCAGAGGACGGCATTGTTCAGGAGCGCCAGTTTCTCAGCCTGCTCGTACAGCTTGTTGTAGGCATCCTGCTGAAGTTCGTTTCCAAGCCATGCGGTTACATCCCTTTCCTCGTCGGCCCATGAGATCGGATCCTGGACCTCGATGTCGGCGACAGCCTTGTGTTTCCTGGCCGCCCTGGTCGGAGTGGTGAACTCGAAAGTGCCGTCGGAAAGGATGACCTCCGGAAGGTATCCCATGAAATCGAAGATTCCCGAAGCCTCCTTCTGGTGCTCACCGAATGTCTCATAATCCATGAAGAGGTTGATGATATCACCCTCAGCCGCCTTGAGCCATGAAAGATATTTCTCTCCGGTCAGCGGCCAGTCCTGCCAACCCTTGTCGGAGAACCTGAAAGCGATGTCATCGCTGAGAGAATAGTTGCGGAGCAGGACCTTGAGGTGCTTCTGAAGAGGATCGGTATAGATGTAGTCCGGACTCTTCCAGCCAAGGATATGGCGTGCGCCTTCGGTGAGCATCGTCTTGAAGCCGAGGTCGTAGACCTGCCTTCCGATGGTATCGGAATAGATGAGCTCGGTGTTCCTGAAAGCAGTGGGAGTGACTCCGAAATGGTCCTCGATAGCCTTGACATGCTTCTCCACCTGATGCTTGAACTCGCCTTCGTTGGCAAGTGAGGCAAGGGAATGGTAATAGGTCTCGGCGAGGAATTCCACGCATCCCGTCGCAGCCAGTTCCTTGAAACTCTCGATCACCTCGGGCTCATACCTGTCGAACTGCTCGAGAGCCGAACCGGTGATTGAGAATGTGACCTTGAAATCTCCCCCGTGCTTCCTGATGAGGTCGAGCAGGAGCCTGTTCATGGGAAGGTAGCACTTCTGAGCTATCCTGTGAAGGATGGTCCTGTTGGCGAAATCATCATAGTAATGGGAGTCCTTGCCGATATCGAAGAATCGGTACAACCTCAACCTCGTAGGCTGATGGACTTGGAAATATAGACAGATACTCTTTTTCATGACTGACTATTTAATGACGGATTCATAAACTTTCTTCATCTTGGCAGTGGCGATGTTCCACTTGAGCCTGTTGACCTCGTCGTAACCGGCCTTGGCCGAGAAATCGGCAAGGGCAGGATACTTGAGGAGGGCGTAGATGTCGTCCGCCATGGCGTCGACATCCCAGAAGTCCACCTTGAAGGCGTACTTGAGTACCTCAGCCGCACCCGACTGGTTGGAAATGATGGAGGGGACGTTTGTCCTCATGGCCTCCAGGGGAGATATGCCGAAAGGCTCCGACACCGAGGGCATGATATAGACATCCGACATTGCGAACATCTTCTGGACCTCGGCTCCGCGCAGGAAACCGGTGAAGTGGAAACGGTCGGATATTCCCAGACGGGCGGCGTGGCGGATGCAGCGGTTCATCATGTCTCCGCTTCCCGCCATCACGAAACGCACGCCGTCGGTCCTCTTGAGGACCTTGGCAGCAGCCTCGATGAAATATTCGGGACCCTTCTGGAAGGTAATCCTGCCGAGGAAGGTGACGACCTTGTCACGGACCCCGCGCTCGACCTTCACATTCTCACGGCCGCTGAAATCCACGGCATTATGGACGGTGACCACCTTGTCAGGAGAGATACCGTACTTGTTGATCACGATATTCCTGGTCAGGTCGCTCACGGCTATGACCTTGTCGGCCGCCATCATTCCCCTCTTCTCGATATCGAAGACCCTGCTGTCGATCATGTCCTCGGTACCGCGGTCGAAGGACGTGGCGTGGACATGGACGACCAGCGGCTTGCCGGTGAGCTCCTTGGCGGCTATTCCGGCCAGATAGGTCAGCCAGTCGTGAGCGTGGATAAGGTCGAACTCATCCTTGTGCTCCATCGCAATCGTACCGCCTACCATGGCATACCTTGCAACCTCTTCGAGGAGGTTGGATCCGTACTTGCCGGAGAAACGGTATTTCGCCCCGTAGATCTTGTAATCGGACTGCTCGCGAAGCTTCTTCTCGGCTTCGACCAGTTCATAGAACTCATCGGGATCTGCGTAAGGGATCATGTTTGAACCCACCCTCACGAATTTCACCTTGTCCAGGAACTCGTCGACCGATGAACTCACGGCCTCGACGGCGACGTCGCTCGCATTGATGATCCGGGCCACGCTCTGGTCCTCGTCACCGGATGCGGAAGGCATTACGAATATTGTATCAACGCCGTTGTGGGCCAGTCCCTTGACTATTCCGTAGCAGGCAGTACCCAGACCGCCGGCGATATGGGGAGGAAACTCCCATCCGAACATCAGAACTTTCATATCCTACTTGTATTTGGCGATGAAATAATCAACCATCAGGAGGGCCGAGGTACTGAGCGCGGAGGAGATGGCTCCGTGGGGCTCATGGGGCGGATCACCGTCATAAAGCTCCGAGAATGCACCGACTCCGTGCTTGTTGAGATCCTCGTAGAATCCTTCGACCAGCCATTCGGCCTTCTTGAGGAAGGAAGGTCCCTTGAGCATGAAACTCACATGGATGTAAGGGGCAAGCAGGAATACCCTGGTGCTGCCACCGTGGTATGCGAGGTCCCTGTCATACTGGGAACCCTCGTAAACGCCCTTGTAGTCGGCGTTGCGGGGTGAAAGGGTGCGGATGCCCCTGCGGGTGACCAGTTCGTTGTCGATGACATGCATGACCGACCTGGCGACTTCTGGCTCGACGGGCATGTCCTCCTCGACGAGGGCATAAATCATATTGGGACGGACCTCCATATGCTGTCCGTAGTTGTCCACGTAATCGGCAAGGTACCCGGCACGTGGATTCCAGAACACCGGCTGGAAGTTCTCCCTGACGAGGTCGCGGATCCTGGTCCATTCCTTCACGAAAGCACTGCCCTTGGGACCGTATCTGGTCTCCATCTCAAGGGCGAAGCAGATCGTGTGGTACCAGAAGGAATTGGTCTCGACCTGGAATCCGGCCCTTTCGGTAACCGGACGGCCTTCGATGTAGGCATTCATCCATGAGAGTGCCCAACCTTCGAGCTGGGCCCAGAGAAGTCCGTTGGGCTGCATCACCACTTCAGCCCTCCTGCCGGGCAGATAACTCTCAAGGATACCCTTGATCACAGGTCCGTACTTCTTCCAGACCACCTTGGGATCAGCCCCGAACTGGATATACTGCCTCAAGGCGCCTGCTATGCGGAGCGGAGCCTCCACCTGGGTGGTCCTGTGGAACAGTCTTTCCTGTTCGTCGGCGATCAGGTTGTCCAGGATTTCCTCGAATGCCTTGAGATCGCCTCCGGCGAACAGGGTCATTCCCGGGAGAGCCTGGATGGTCTCCCTCAGGAGGCCGGTATACATCCAGGAGAAGCCTGCATTGATCCTCTTGTGCCCTCCCCTGTCCTGAATGAGCAGGTCGGCGCAATGGAGCAGCTGGTCATGATAGGAAGTTATGCTCGGCACCTTCGAAAGGATGGTGTCGAAATGTCTCTTCAACTGCGTGGGGGCAACTTCAGCGACCGAAGCCGAGAATACGATGGCGTCCCCTTCCTTGAGGTCGACTTCGAAATGTCCGGGGACATAAAGGTCCTCGCGGCAGTCGAATCCGCG
Organism: uncultured Bacteroidia bacterium; assembly: GCA_902779765.1. Taxonomy (GTDB): domain Bacteria; phylum Bacteroidota; class Bacteroidia; order Bacteroidales; family UBA932; genus Cryptobacteroides. Next base: position 165,547 of record CACZCQ010000003.1, on the reverse strand, counting down.
CCTGTACTCGTCGGAATAGGTGATACCCTTGTACCAGCAGGGAGTGGAAGAGAATTCGACCTCCTTGGTATTGAACTGGATGTTCAGGTCCGGGAAGCCGTCGTACAGGTTCCAGGCCATTCCGTTCCTGATCTCCCAGCCCTCGGTACGGGCATTGGGATTCTCCTGGGTCAGGGAATGGATATCCCTGAAAGCCAGGAAAGGAGTGAGCAGCAGCCTGACCTTCGCAGGTGCGTTCACCAGGTCGTAACGGACCATCACCTGGTCTGCGTCGGGGACCAGAAGGATGGTCTTCGTCAGGACCATGCTTCCCACCTTGTAGGTGATCTTCGGTACAGGGTCGGCCTCGAAGTCGATGATGTACTTGTGTCCCCTGGGCTCATAGATATCCCCATAGCAATGGATACCCAGGTTGAATTGTTTTCCTCCCAGCACCAGGCTCTCGTCCATCGATGAGAGCAGCAGGTGCTTCCTGCCTCCGAACCTGTCGACAGGGACGGCCAGCAGGCCGTGATAACGTCTTGTGTTGCAAGTCACGATCGACGTGTTGCAATAGGCACCCGTCTTGCTGGCACTGATGATCTCCCTCTTCAGAGAATATGAGAGATTGACCAGCTCGGACTTGTTGAATTTCAGAAAAGCCATATAATCCAGCTAATTAAACTAATCTTCTTTTTTCAGCACGAGCGCACAGCGGCTCGGCAGATAAAGGCTCAACGTTCCGTCCACGGTAAAGTGATTCCCGTCACCTTCAAGGCGCGAGAATCCGTTGAACTCTTCCGCATCAGAATCAAGCACTTTCACATACTTGCCGGGAGGTGCCGGGAAGCCATAGTCGGCATAGGAACCTACCGGGTTGAAATTCAGTGCAAAGATAAGGTTTTTGCGGCCAAATATCAAGATTTTCTTTTCCTCGTCCGCTCTCAGGAGCACAGGTTTTTCCGACAGGACTCCGTAGCGCTTGACCAGATGGATCATGGCCCTGTCGAAAGCCTGGAGACGGGGATAGCGCAGGAATCCGTTGTCCGCCAGCGACCAGAGTCTCCTGGCATGGTCGAAACTCCAGTTATTGCCTTCGCGGGGGAAATCGATCCACTCGGGATGACCGAATTCATTGCCCATGAAATTGAGGTACCCGTTGCCGGCTGTCCCGAGGGTGGCCAGCCTTATGAGCTTGTGGAGGGCGATTCCCCTGTCGACGACGGGATTCTGCGACTCCATGTTCATGGAGAAATACATCTCCTTGTCCATCAGACGGAAGATGATGGTCTTGTCACCGACCAGGGCCTGGTCATGGCACTCGGCATAGCTGACCGTCTTCTCATCCGCACGCTTGTTGGTAAGCTCGTACCACATCTCGCCGGGGCTCCACTGTTCGTCGGACTTTTCCTTGATCCACTTGATCCAGTGGTCGGCGATCCCCATCGCCATACGGAAGTCGAATCCGACTCCGCCGGCTTCGAACGGAGCCGCCAGTCCGGCCATTCCGCTCACGTCCTCGGCTATGGTTATCGCTCCGGGCTTGACCTCCCTGGTCAGCATGTTGGCCAGAGCAAGGTAGGTGACCGCATTCTCATCGACTCCCTGGTCGAAGTACAGCGCATAGTCGCCGAAATCCTTGCCGAGACCATGGTCCCAATAGATCATGCTGGTCACCCCGTCGAAACGGAAACCGTCCAGATGGTATTCTTCCAGCCAGTATTTGCAGTTCGACAGCAGGAATCTTATGACCTCGTCCTTGCCGTAATCGAAACACCTCGAGCCCCAGGCAGGATGGTGCCCCTGGGGGCCCTGGTAGAAATACAGGTCGTCACGCCCGTCAAACAGACTCAGGCCTTCGGCCACGTTGTCGACGCTGTGGGAATGGACGATATCCATAACCACCGCGATTCCCATTCCGTGAGCAGTATCCACCAGCTCCTTGAATTCCTCCGGAGTCCCGAAACGGGAACTGAGGGCGAAGAAATTGGACACCTGGTAACCGAAAGAGCCGTAATACGGGTGCTCCTGCAGCGCCATTATCTGGATGGTATCGTACCCGAGCTTCTTCACCCGTGGCAGGACATTTTTCCGGAATTCACTGAAACTTGCGACCTTGGGTTCCTCGGAACTCATTCCGATATGGCATTCATAGATCAGTGGATGAGGCCTCCGGAAAGTCCTGTCATTCTTCCAGGAATATGGTTCCGCGGGTTCCCAGACCTGTGCGCAGAACACCTTGGTCTTGGGGTCCTGGACCAGGCGGGTGCAATATGCGGGAATCCTTTCACCGCCGCCTCCCGGCCACTCGACATACAGCTTGTAGAGGTCCCCATGGTTGAGGAACATACCGTCCATCCTCAACTCCCAATTACCGGCTCCGACAGCCTTGAACTCATAGGCGGAAGTCCGTTTCCAGTTGTTGAAATCCCCTTCGAGATACAGCCTGGAAGCATTGGGAGCCCATTCCCTGATCACCCACGATCCGTCCGGTTCCTTGTGAAGGCCGTAATAGAGATGATTGTTGATCCCTTCGGACAGGCTTCCGTCGCCGGTGATCTTCTTCCTGGCGGCCAGGATCCTTTCGTGCCTGGCCTCGATAGCCTCCTTGAAAGGCTCGAGATAAGGGTCGGTTTTATATATCTTCTTCATTCTTACCATAGTTTTCAAATTTACGAAATATTCCTGAGATTTTCAGGACGGCTCGGGATTTGTTGAAAAAACAGAAAAAGAGTACCTTTGTAGGTTATGAAGAGAGTGTGGTTCCCCCTGGTCGTGGTGTGTATCATTTCGCTCCACGCGGTAGGCATGGGCTTCCGTCCCACGGACGGAGACCCGGGATACGGTTTCGTATGCGCCGAATCGCCCCAGAGGCCCGATACCATACGCTACAGGAATCCTTTCATAAAGCGGGGAGGCACTGGCCTGGGCGACACTTCCTCTTTCCTTTCCCTCATCGACACCACCCCCGTGCTGACAGCAAGGGATACGATATTCCCTCCGGATTCCCTTAGGGAGACGGACCCGTTCAGGTACAAGTATTACGTCGCCCTCATCGACTCCCTGACCCATGCCTTCGTGAGTGATTCACTCAAGCAGGCCGGAGACAGCCTAGACTGGCCGATCCTGGATTCCCTCTATACGCTGGGTGTGGCGGAAAGGAAGAAGGCCGCCCATGAAGCCTGGCTTGCCGGGATGTCCAAGACAGAGAGGAAGAAATATGAAACGGAACTGAAGGAGAGGATCAAGAAGCAGCGTGCAGACAGCCTCCAGGCCATCCGTGACGATGCAAAGGCGGTCAGGGACAGCATCCGCGAGAATACTCCCAGGATCCTTGAGACCTTCGCCCTGACGGATTCCATGCAGTACAAGAGGATCATCCAGTGGACCCATGAAAGGGAATTCCACAAGATGGACGTCAGCGAGCCCGACACTAACTTCAACTTCCGGTTCCATGACTATCCGTTCTACCGGAAGGATGTCAATGCCTCCTGGCTCGGAGTCGCCGGTTCTCCTCTGCAGTATTACAACTACTTCAACCGGGCCAGCGAGAGCGGGGTATCGTTCTACACTCCATACGAGGCGTGGACCTATTCGGCAAAGACGCTGCCGATGTACAACACCAAGACGGCTTATACCGAGCTCGGCTATTTCGGCACCCTCTTCGCCAACTCCCAGAAAGAGTCGGACAACCTCCATATCCTGACATCCCAGAACATCTTCCCGGCACTGAATTACACCCTGGAATACAACCGCTTCGGAGGCAACGGAATAATGGAGCACGAGAAGACGACCAACAAGACCTTCTCAGCCACCACCAACTATCTTGGCAAGAAATACCTGATGCATGCCGGCTATATCCACAACAAGATAGTCCGGAATGAAAACGGCGGAACCACTGACATTTCGATGGTCAGGGACACGACCCTGGATGCCCGAGAGTATCCGGTCCACCTGTCCTCAGCGAACAGCACGACCACCAGGAAGACGGTATTCCTCGACCAGCAGTACAGGATCCCGTTCAGCTTCATAAAGAAACTCCAGGACAGGAAGAGCGACAAGGATTTCCGCCAGAGGATCATGTCTTCAGGCGACTCCTTGCTGATCGCCAATGTCGACAGTCTGGTGGCGGTCAATGCCGCCGAGAGGGAGGCGGCCGACACGCTCGGGAAGGACGACGTCACCACGGCCTTCATCGGCCACAGTTCTGAATATTCGGTGTACCGCAGGAACTATACCGACCAGATCTCCTCGAGTGATGTGATAGGGAGGAATTTCTATGGCAGGAACTTCTTCTACCACCCCACTAACACCAGCGACTCCGCCAGGGTTTCCAAACTGGAGAACAGGATATTCCTGAGGCTGCAACCCTGGTCCGAAGAAGCCATCGTCTCGAAACTCAACGGAGGTATCGGCAACCGTATCACCTCCTGGTACGATTTCGACCCGACTTTCCTCAACGGTAGCGTCAATACGGTATGGAACTCCACCTTCGTGTATGCCGGAGTGGAAGGCCAGCTCAGGAACTATATCCAGTGGGATGCCACGGGTGATTATGTTTTCCTCGGGAACGAGATGAACGACATGTCCGTCAAGGCGAACGCAAAGCTGTCGATGTATCCTTTCAGGAAGGCCAAGCACAGCCCGGTGTCGTTGAACCTCCACTTCGAGACTTCCCTCAGGGAACCTGAGCATTATCAGCGCCGCTACTATTCCAACCATTACAAGTGGGACAATGACTTCGGAAAGGTCTCGACCACCAAGCTGCAGGCCAGGATGGATATCCCGAGGTGGAAATTCAGCGCTGAGGCCGGCTATGCCCTCCTCGCCAACAACGTCTATTTCGATTCCCTGGCCGTAGTAAGGCAGAATGCCGATCCCATGAGCGTCCTGAGCGCTTCGGTCACGAAAGCCTTCGTGCTGGGGCCCCTCCATCTCGACAACCGCGTCCTCTTCCAGGTATCGTCCAACCAGGACGTGGTCCCCGTGCCGACCCTCGCCGCGAACGCGCGATGGTACCTTCAGTTCGACATCAGCCACGGAGTGATGCAGATGCAGCTCGGAGCCGATGCCTGGTACAACACCAAGTACTACTCTCCTGCATGGAATCCGGCTGTGGGAGTGTTCTACAACCAGAAGGAGGAGAAGTACAACAACGGCCCCGTAATCGACGCTTTCGTGAACGTCCAATGGAAGAGGGCCTGCATTTTCGTGAAGGTCGAGAATGTCGGTCAGGGATGGCCGATGGACAAGTTCGACTATTTCAGTACGCATAATTACATCCGGACCCAGAGGGCTCTGAAGTTCGGAATATACTGGCCGTTCTACCTGCAGCCGCACCAGAATACCCAGGTCCAGGCCGGCTCCGGCCTTTCAGGAGGTTCAGGGAACTCCGGCCGCGGCGGAAGGGGCGGTTTCTCCGGAATTCACTGATAACAGCCGATGGGAGTCAAGAGAGTATTCAAGAAATTCCTGAGGTACCTGGTCCCTACCCTCCTGGTGCTTCTGATAATTCCGGTGACCGGCAGATACCAGTCGCAGAAGGCATCCGACTCCTTCAAGGACAAGCCTTTCAAGTGCATACTCGGTCTGGAGAGTTATAAGAACTATCTGTCGAAGGGATATCTCTCCGGATTCAACTATGAGCTCCTGAAAGCTTTCGGGAACGCCCACAGCGACTCCACCATCATCACGCTCGCCGAGAAAGGTGCCGACTATGCTGATTCGCTTCTGCTGGACAGTCTCTCCGTGCTGGTGGTACCACCCGAGGAAATCCCTGCAGTCCAAGGCATTACGGCATTGTTTCCGGTCGATTCATCCGTCGCCTGGGTATTCAAGTCGAATCCATACAAAGGGCATGAGATCATCAGGTGGTTCAATTCCTTCAAGTCTACCCCTGAATATCCTTCTTTGGTCCAGCGTTTCTTCAACTGCTACAACCCCTATTCTTCCAAAAGGAACCCCAGGATCATCAGTCCGTATGACGAATCAATCAAGAGGAATTCCAGGGTCATCGGCTGGGACTGGAGACTTCTGGCCGCCCTTATCTGGAGCGAGTCGATGTTCAGGATAGATGTTACCTCGCCCAGGGGAGCGGTAGGACTTATGCAGATGATGCCTCGCACTGCAAAGCGCTTTGGAGTGGACAACGTGCTCGATCCGGAGGAGAACATAACCGCAGGAGCGAAGTATCTTTCGATGCTCCAGAAGTTGTTCAGCGCATATACAGACGACCCCGAGATGCTGATGAGACTGACCATCGCATCATACAACTGCGGAGAAGGCAGGACCCTCGAGGACCTTGACGGAAGGGAACAGAGTGCGGAGACTACTGCCTACATCAAGTCCGTACTCAACCAATACGACATTTTCCGTGACGAGGAGCCACGTTACAAGGAAGTCCTTGATTCCGTGGAAAATACGATTCCGATGGACAGCACCGCTGTCACCGTCCTACTGGGCCCGGACGGTCTGGGCGGGATCGACCCTGGCGATGAACATGCAGGGGATGAGAAGCAGCAGCATGATGACAAGGAATGACAGCACGTCAGCTGCAAGTACGACCGGCAGGTTCAGATGCACCGGTACGAAAGGGACGAAATAGTTCTCAGGATTGAGTTTCAGAACATGGGTCCATTTCTGGATCCCACAGAACAGCAAAGCCAGGGCATTGCCGGCCAACATCCCTTTAAGCACTATCACGGAAGCCACTTTCAGGAACACTTTCGCGATCGAGCGGTCAGTCATTCCCAGTGATTTCAGCGTACCTATCGTGGAGATATTCCTGAAAAGCATTATCAGGAGTCCGGAAATCATGTTGAATCCGGCCACGATGGTCATCAGGATAAGGATGAAGACCACGTTGAAGTCAATCAGGTTGAGCCAGTCGAATATCTGGGGATACCTGGTCATGACCGAGGTGGCGACCAGTGTGTCGTCATCGGCACCGGCATCCTCCAGGGCGATCATCCCGATCTGGTCAGTCGCCCGCCGCATCCCGGCGGCATTCCTCGAATATGGGGCGAGTGAGATCTCGAGGGTCGACACTTCATCCTTCTCCCATCCGTTGAGCCTCTGGATATCAGCCATGTCGGCGAGGACAATGATGTTGTCGGTACCGTCCATCACCCCCTCATAAACCTTTATGACATTGAAGTTCCTTACCTTGACATTCTCTCCCACGAAATATGTGAGCATCTTGTCACCTTCATGCAGGTCCAGCAAGTCACTCAGACTGGTCGGGATGGAAACCCCGAGCTTGACCGAATCCGGAACCGACGGATCCCTGGGCACGCCCTTGAACAGTACCCCGTGGATATTCTCGCCCTTCTTGATTATCCCCGCGCGATAGACCGCCGGAACTATCGACCTGACTTCCGGCATTGACTCGATCTCGCCTAGGAAGCTGGGAGAGGAAGATATCGAGGAACTCTCGTTGATGTAGTTCATGTCCACGGGCATGAGCTGGACGTCGCCCGTAAGGTCCGAGATACCGTCCCTGATCTCCTCACGGAAACCTGATGAGACCGAGACAGCGATAATCATTACAAGGAAGGAAATCGCGATGGAGACCATCGCGATCTTTCCTCCAAAACGGAGGCGCCTTGCTATGAAGCCCGACGCATCCATGAATATCTTACCAGATGTGTACCCTTTCGCTTTCAGGCCTCCACATCGGGTCGCCCTCCTTGATGCCGAAGGCGTCGAAGAAGGACTGGAAATTCCTGACCGAAACGTTGACCCTGTTGACTGCGAGGGAGTGAACGTCAAGCCTGGTCCTCCTGGCAATCTCCTCATCGGTGATGTTCTGGGCCCAGACCGCGCCATAGCCGAGGTAGAACCTCTGGTCGGGAGTGAAGCCGTCGATGAGGCCCTGCTCCTTGCCGGCGATGGCATTGTGCATGGCGGTGTAGGCTATGCTGAGTCCGCCGTGGTCACCGATATTCTCTCCGAGGGAAAGCCTTCCGTTCGCCATCATGGCAGGCTTGCCGTCCTTCGCAGGAAGCACCTCGACCTCATCGAACTGCTTGACAAGCACCTCGGCCTTGGCATTGAACTTGGCGGCATCCTCGTCAGTCCACCAGTTCGACATGTTGCCGTCCTTGTCGAACAGACGGCCCTGGTCGTCGAATCCGTGGGACATCTCGTGTCCGATCACCACACCGATACCTCCGTAGTTGACCGGATCGTCAGCGTCAGGATTGAAGAACGGCGGCTGGAGGATCGCTGCAGGGAAGCAGATTTCGTTCGTGGTAGGATTGTAATAAGCATTGACTGTCTGAGGAGACATCCCCCATTCGGTCCTGTCGGTAGGCTTGCCAAGCTTGGAGAGGTTGTCCGCCACGTACCACCTGCTGGCTGCGGCGAGGTTTTCCAGATAGCTCTTGGCAGGATCGATCTCAAGGGAGGAATAATCCTTCCATTTGTCCGGATATCCGATCTTCACCGTGAAGTTAGCGAGCTTCTCGTGGGCCTTGACCTTAGTGGAATCACTCATCCAGTCGAGTTCATCGATATGCTGGTCGAAAGCGAGCTTGAGATTGTCCACTAGGGTAATCATCTTGTTCTTGGAAGACTCGGGGAAATACTTTTCTACATACATCTTTCCGACAGCCTCGCCAAGGATGCTGTTGGGAACCTGCATCGCCCTCTTCCAACGGGGCTTCTGCTCCTTGATGCCTGACATCTGGGTACTGAAGAAGTCGAAGGACGCCGCATAGAAGTCGTCGCTGAGGGAACCGGCCGCATCTCCTATGTACTGGCCTGCTATATAGTCCTTGAGGACGTTGAGGTCTTCATTGTTGAAATACTCCGCGAATTTCTGGAAGAAGTCGGGTTCTGCAACTACCAGTTTCTCCTGGGCCGGGATTCCGCGTGCCTCGAGATAGGCGTTCCAGTCAAAGCCGGGGAACTCTTCCGCAAGGGCGGCGGACCCGTACACATTGTACTGGGCCTGTACATCCCTCTCCTTGACGCTGTCCCAGGAGTTCATCGCAAGGATATCCTCGACTGCCAGCGCATTGTAAGAAGCCTTCTCGGGGGCCTCGATGCCGGAGAGTGTGAATATCTTCTCGAGATACTTCCGGTATCCTTCCTTGAGGGCGGCATTGGAGGGTTCGAGATAGTAATCCCTGTCCCCGATTCCAAGTCCTCCCTGGCCGAAGAAGAGGATCTGGTTGTCACTGTCCGCGAGGTCGGAGGAAACATATGCACCGAAGAATACTCCCACTCCGGAATTGTGCAGGTCGGCGACCAGCTTGACCAGGTCTGCCTTGCTGCCGACTCCGTAGATGCAATCAAGATATTCCTTCAACGGAGCGGCCCCTTCCTGATTGAGCCTGACAGAGTCGAGACCGAGCTTGTACAGGTCGGCGATCTTCTGCTCCACCGAGCCGGGGACGGTCTTCATCGTGGTCATCTGGGCGAAGAGGTCGTTCAGCCTTTCGACATTGTTCTCACGGAGCTGGTCGAAAGAGCCGAAACGTGCGAATTCGGGTTTGAGAGGATTGTTCTTCTGCCAACCTCCGGTGGAATACTGGTAGAAGTCGACGGCCGGGGAAACCGTCAGGTCCAGGTTGTTCATGTCGATAGCGGGCACTTTAGCCTGCTTCTGGCCACAGGCGGCAAGTACTGTTGCAGCAGCCATCATCAAAAGGATTTTTTTCATATATGCAATTGTATCGATTATCAATTCCAAACTGCAAAGTTATCATTTATTTTGCGATATTTGCATTCCCGCTCCCTCACATGTCGAGATTCATTGAATTCATAAAGGAATGGATGCTTCCCCTGGCAATCGCCGTCGGGATCCTGCTTTGTCTGGCCATGCATCATGTCGGTTTCCTTGCTGACGCCGAGCCCGGATTCACCGGGGTTGTCAAGGACGTGCAGCCGGTGCTGGTCGCCCTGATGCTCTTCCTCCAGTTCAACAAGATATCTCCAAGCGAACTCAGGCTCCGCAGGTGGCACCTCTGGCTGCTGATATTCCAGACCGTTATCTTTATCTCGCTTGCCCTTGTCACTACCACCCTGCCCCACGGAATCATCAGGATCCTGATCGAATGTGCGATGCTCTGCTTCGTCTGTCCCACCGCGGCAGCTGCCGGAGTGATCACCGACAGGCTTGGAGGAAGTCTTTCCGAGACAGTGACTTATGTGGTGCTTATCAATCTGATTGCAGCCATAGTCATCCCGCTGGTCATCCCTATCGTCCATCCGGTGGGCGACAGCACCTTCTTCGTAAGGTTCATAGCTATCTGCATGAGGGTGTTCCCCCTGCTGGTATTCCCCCTGCTGGTCGCCTGGTTTATCCGGTATACGATGAAAAGGCTTCACCAAAAGCTGGTGAGTTATGCGGGGTGGGCGTTCTACGTATGGGGAGTCACACTCTGCCTGTCCATCTATCTCGCAACGGGAGCATTCCTCAGAAGCGGAGTGTCCGGATGGGTATTCCTGATGATCTGCGCCGTGTCGCTACTCTGCACATTCATCCAGTTCAAGTTCGGGAGATGGACAGGGCGGCGCTTCAGCGGCGATCCGGTCACGGCAGGGCAGGCCCTGGGTCAGAAGAATACCGGCTTCCTGATCTGGCTCGGGTATTCCTGGATGACCCCTGTGACCTCCGTTGCCGGAGGACTTTACAGCATCTGGCAGAATCTCTTCAACGCCCTCGAACTCTACGAGCAACGTCATCACAAGGCCACTGTCAATCACGCTTCCGATGAGAAATAGTTCCCTCTTCATCGCGGTCCTTTCATTATTCCTGACGGCCGCAGCCTATGGGCAGGATATTCCTGAAATGGTCGGTATCCCGGCCGGGTCTTTCATCATGGGAGGAGAAGGGACCGGTCCTGACCGTGATGAAGCGCCTGCACACAAGGTTACCATTTCCAAAGGTTTCCGGATGAGTGCCACCGAAATTACCAATGCACAGTTCGAACGGTTCCGCCCGGAGCACAAGGTTCTCCGCGGCAGGGACGGGTTCTCATCGGAAGATGACGATGCGGTGGTGTTCGTTTCATACCATGATGCCGAGGATTACTGCCGATGGCTTTCACGGAAAACCGGCAGGCACTTCAGGCTTCCTACCGAGGCCGAGTGGGAATATGCCTGCAGGGCCGGCACTACTTCCGCATTCAGCACCGGAGAGACCTTGCCGAGGGAAATGATGAAGAACCAGAGGACTGAGAGGGAGTTGAAACCCGTTTCACTGAAGGTCGGGCAGTCACGGCCAAATCCATTCGGCCTGTACGATATGCACGGCAATGTCGAGGAATGGTGCCTCGACTGGTACGGAGGATACAGGGGCAGGGAGGAAAAGGATCCGGCAGGGCCATCCAAAGGGATATACAGGGTCACCCGCGGTGGCAGTCACAATACCCCCGTCAGGTATCTCCGCAGCGCTTCGAGGTCAGCTGCGATCCCCGGAGACAGGCATACCCAGATAGGCTTCCGGATAGTTGAATCAGGAACCAGACCTCATACTTTCAGGGGCAAGGAAGGAAAGCCGCTTCTCGCTTCGGATGTGAAGCAGAAGAAGGCCGTGTGGGACAAGCCGTCCGACAGGCCGTTATGGATGGAACCGGTTTCTTTCGTCGTCCCCCCTGCCGACGGAACCCCGTTCTATGGACATAACCACCAGCCTGCGATCACCTGGTGTCCCAACGGGGACCTGCTGGCAATCTGGTTCTCGACCGACGAGGAAAGCGGCCGTGAGATGGTGGTCCTGGGTTCAAGGATGCGCAGTGGGTCATCGACATGGGATCCGGCTTCCCTGTTCTTCAAGGTTCCGGACCGTAACATGACCGGTTCATCCCTCCTGCTCCTGGAAGACGGCACTTTGCTGCACGTCAACGGAGTGGCGGACTCGGGCGACTGGAAAAGGCTGGCGATGGTAACCAGGAGAAGTTCCGACAACGGGCGTACCTGGTCCGCACCTTCGATCGTGGAAGCCGACCACGCGGTCAGGCATCAGGTCATAGCAGGTCCGATAATATGCTCGGACGGGACCATCATCCAATGCTGCGACGCCGGTCCCGGCGGAGATGACGGCACTTCGTTCCATATCAGCACCGACGGAGGGCTCACCTGTACGGATACCGGATCCACGATCCCGGGAATCCATGCCGGAGTCGTGGAACTGGATGATGGATCCCTTATGGCCTACGGGAGGGGGAATTCAATCGACGGGCAGATGCCGGTTAGTTTCTCGCACGACAAAGGCAGGACATGGACCAGCCGGGCAAGTGGTTTCCCGCCGATAGGAAGCGGGCAGAGACTCGTCCTGAAGAGGCTTCAGGAGGGACCTGTAATGCTGGCGACCTTCAAGGAGAACGGCATGACCATACACCTGTCCTATGACGAGGGGAAAACCTGGCCGGTCTGCAAACTGCTGACGGACGGGTCAGGACGCAGGACAGCGGGAGGGGCCTGGACCGGGGATTTCACCATGGACGCGACCCACGCTGAGCCTAAAGGATATTTCGCATGCACCCAAACTCCGGACGGCATCATCCACCTGATCTCCAGCCGCCTGCATTACCGCTTCAATCTCGCCTGGATTCTGGATTGATTACTTGAGCACGGACAGACGTGCCTGGGCGGTGGCCTTCTCGGTTTCGTCCGGGGTCACCTTGATGAGCATCGGAAGATATTTCTTCTCCAACTTGACATTCTTGTCCTTCCGCGCCAGAAGTACGCAGTTCTTTATGGCGGCATAGTCATCGGGCTTCTTCTTCAGGACCTTGTTGTACATCTTGAGGGCGTTCTTGCTGTCCCCTTTGTAAACCAGGTAATATGACCCGATGTTGGACATGTACTCGGTGGCGGAAGGATAATATGAGAGCATCTTCTCGGAGAGTTCCTTGAAAGCCTCGTAAGAAGCCGGGGTACCTATGGTGAAGAAAGCATAGCAGCACTCCTGTATGACGGAGGGGAAGAGTTCCTTGTCCGAGACGAAACCTGGGTACTCCCAGGACGGATGGCTGTGCCCGTCATAGTCGATCAAAGCCTTGAGATTGGACAGGGCCATGTCCGGACTGTCCTGCTCATATCCCAGAAGTGCGGAAATCTTGAAAACCCTCAGGTCCAGGCGGTTCTGGTTCAATTCGATCGCCCTGTCGATAGCCTGGGTCGCCTTTCCGAACAACTCGTCGTCATATGTGGTCACCTCGAAATAGTTCACGTCATTGTCAAGCGAATCCTTGAGGCTCAGCCTTGGAGCATTCCCGAGATAGCGCTTCCCTTCCTTGATTTCCAGGGTGGTGGTCATGCTCTTGGTAAGATAATAGGAGAATTTCCCGAGGAGCATGTCAAGGTCGTCCGGATAATCCCTTCCCCACTTCTGCAGATGGGTTTCGATTCCCAGTCCCACCTGTCCGAGTTTCGAGACGAGCAGCTGGTAATGGTCAGCATATTCCTTCTGGGTGGGCTTGGTCTGGGCAGCGGCGGGCAGCAGTGCCGCGATGGCTGCGATAGTCAATAGTATCTGTTTCATTTTCATGGTCATACGTCAATTCTGATCCTTCTGTTCTGGGGGTGGAGGGAATTCCACCGTTTCCCTATGTTCTTTACGAATCCGAGGGGGTGTCCCTCGAAGCGTACTATGAGGTAACCTTCAGGTTGTCCTTCAATGAATATGCCGTCACGGTGCAGGAACTTGAGCGCCATTCCGAGGTCCAGGTCCACTGCAGGATAAATATCCGTCGGAGGGAATATGCTCAAGGCCCAGTCTGCAGACGGTACCAGGTCCTTCCCTTTAACCGTCCCTTTCTCCAGACCGTTCCTCAACGGACGGAGGATTTCGATGCCCTGCCGGACCGATCCGGTCGGAGCGGTCTTTTCCAGCACTGATACGAACTGTCCCTCTCCCTGGACGAATCCAGGCACCAGAAGGCCTCCTGTCCGGGTCGGTATCACGCCGGGAAGACTGGAATAACCATATTCCAGGACTTCGGCTCCGAGTTCGGAGGCTGCCCATCCGACATTGGCGTCGTTCTCGGCTTCCTCGAAAGTGCAAGTGGAATAAACAAGCAGTCCTCCCTGCCTGAGCGAGGGCCAGACATCGGCAAGTATCCTTTTCTGGCGGGCGGAACATAGACTGACAGCTTCCGGGGACCAGTCTTCGACGGCTTTGGGGTCCTTCCGGAACATTCCTTCTCCCGAACAGGGAACATCGGTAACGACTATGTCGAAGAAACCCTCCAGCCTCTCAAAGGCCTTGGGGTCGCAGCTGGTCACCACCACATTCGGATCGCCCCAGACCGCCACATTGTCACACAGGATGGATGCACGGTTGCGCATCACCTCGTTGGCGACCAGCAGGAAACCGTCGCCGAAACGCTCACGCAACGATGCCGCCAGGTCCGTGGTCTTTCCTCCCGGTGCAGCGCACAGGTCAAGCACCCTGACGGGCCTTCCAAGGCCATCGAAACGGTCGAGGAATTCCCTGACCATATGGCCGACCACCATCGCCGAGGAGTCCTGGACGTAATAGCATCCGGCATGGAACAGCGGGTCCATTACGAACCTCGGCCTCTCTTCCAGCATCACCCCATACGGATTCCAAGGAATCTTACGTGTCCTTGCCCCCGGTGGCAGTGGCCACTCGGACGCCTCGCTGCGCTCGGCCCCACCGCTCGCTTCACTTCGTTCCGCTCCGGTCCCCCCTCTAGTGCCGAGGGTGGCATTGTCCTCATAGGCCACTGCCGCCAGGGCCGGAAAGCCAGAAACTTCCGGAGCGGCCGCCGGGCTTAGGCCGTACTCAGCCGCAGCAAAGCGAGGATGGACTCGGCCGGGCCCGGACGGCTGTCCGGAACCAGCTGGGTTATCAAGGTCACAGTTTATCTTGAAAGGATTGTAACGGATTGAGACGGAGGGTGGCAGGGAGAAGGCATCGAAGGCGGTGGAGGCCCGGTCCGGCCCTACCGCCCTTTCCAAGATGTCCATCAGGACCCTGTCGTCCAAGCCAACCATCACTGATTTCCGCCCTGCCTCTTCGCCAGTTCCTCCTGCATCTTCCGCATGGTCTCCTCGTCGAGGCCTTCCGGGATGCGTCCTTCGGAAACCGACACGAGGCCGTCCACGACCCTGTCGAGAGCTTCCTTGATCTTCCCGGACAGCATCATCTTCATCATGAGGTTCAGGTCGGCGTGGAACTCGATATGGAAATCCGTCCTGGAAGGTTCATCCGAAGAGGCGTCGAAATGCAGCGCCCCCCCGAAACTGAAAGGAGCTCCGCAGTCGATGAACTCTATCCTGGAATACGGAATCCTGTCCTTGACCATAAGGCCGATCTTGAATCCCTGGACGGTGGCGGTAATGGTATCGTAGTCAGCGACCACGTCCTGCCTCTTGTCTTCCGGGAGCATCTGGAGGAAATTCCGCATGTCCACGAAAGCCATGTAGAGTTCGAAAGGCGACTTGGACACCAGTCCGTGCTTGCTTATAATCTCCGTTGTCATATTCTCTTGTCATTAATTGTCCCATCCTGCCGGGTCTTCCCGCCAGCGGCCAAGGATTTCCTTGTCGGCAGGCTTGATGTATCCGGCTTCAGTGGCCTCTTCAATAAGCGCACCATAATTCGACAGGGTCGAGAGACTTACTCCCTTGGCGGCGAAAGCCTCGGCGGCGACTCCGAATCCGTATGTGAATACCGCCACCATGCCAAGCACCTCCGCTCCGGCGGATCTCAGGGCGTCCACAGCAGCGAGGCTGCTCATTCCGGTGGAAACGAGGTCCTCTATGACCACCACCTTCGCACCCCGGGGCAGCACCCCCTCGATCTGGGAACCGGTCCCGTGATCCTTGGGTTTCGGACGTACATAGACGAAAGGCTTGCCCATCCTGTCAGCCGCAAGCACTCCGTGGGCGATGGCACCCGTGGCCACTCCGGCGACCACTTCCGCTTCCGGATAAAGCTCCGATGCCCTGCCTGCCAGGGCTTCGGCGACGAAGGACCGGAGCCCGGGATCGGAAAAGATCCTCCTGTTGTCGCAATAGATCGGCGAATGCCAGCCGGATGCCCAAGTGAAGGGATTGTCAGGCCTGAGAAGCACAGCGCCAATGTCAAGAAGCCCGGAGGCCAGTTTTCTCTCGATGGAATCCATATTACTTTCAAATGATTTGCTAACTTTGCAGCATAGCTTACAAATATAGTAATTTTAGGCCTTAAGATGCACAAGATCTACCTTGAAAAGAGATGTATAGTCATCTGCCCGCCGGATGATCCCGCCCTGTCCGATCCGAATTCGATCGAACTCCACCTTGGCGGGATGCCAGACATCGCATCCATCGTGGGCATGTTCGAGACTTCAAGTTCTCTTTCCAGGGTATATATCCCTACTGAAGACATCGAGGGCACCTACAAGGGATTCTGCTCCCAGTTCAAGGAGGTCAACGCCGCAGGAGGCCTCGTCTCCAACCGCAGGGGCGACGTATTGCTGATCCGGAGGAACGACCTCTGGGACCTGCCAAAAGGCCATCAGGAGGAAGGTGAGGACATCAGCGTGACAGCCCTGCGGGAGGTCCAGGAAGAGACCGGTGTGCTGAACCTCCGGCTGGGAGGATTGATCTGCATAACCGACCATTGCTATCGCCGGAACGACATCTGGCATCTCAAGCACACCTGGTGGTATGACATGCTGTACATGGACCCCGTAGACCTCACTCCGCAGAAGGAGGAGGACATCACCAAGGCAGCCTGGGTAGCCCGGTCAGGCCTGTCCCCCTACCTGAAGAATACCTATCCGTCAATCGTGGAAGTCTTCCGCGAGGCCAGGGGTTGAAACATTCCGGTGACATTGTCCGTATATATAAAGTGTCGATATTATCGTACTTATGAAACTTTCTCAATTCCAGTTCATCCTTCCCAAGGAGCGCGTGGCCCAGGAGCCTACAAGATGGCGCGACGAATGCAAACTCATGGTAGTCCACAAGGACACAGGTGAGATCGAGCACAGGATTTTCAAGGACATCATTGATTATTTCGGTAAAGGTGACACCTTCGTGTTCAACGACACCAAGGTCTTCCCCGCCAGGCTGTATGGCAAGAAGGAAAAGACCGGAGCCGACATCATGGTGTTCCTCCTCCGCGAACTCAACCGCGAGCAGCATCTCTGGGACGTAATCGTGGATCCCGCCAGGAAGATAAGGATAGGCAACAAGCTGTATTTCGGCGAGGACCAGAGCCTGGTGGCCGAAGTCATCGACAATACCACATCCAGGGGCCGCACCCTCAGGTTCCTCTACGACGGACCGTACGAGGATTTCAAGAAGTCGCTGTTCGACCTTGGTGAGCTGCCCGTACCCAAGTGGGTGAAGGGCAAGGTCACCCCAGAGGACAATGAGAACTACCAGACCATCTTCGCGAAGAACGAGGGCGCCGTGGCAGTTCCCGCCGCCGGCACTCATTTCAGCCGCGAGCTGTTCAACAGGATGATCCTCAAGGATATAAACAAGGCATTTATCACCGTGCACATGGGTATCGGCCAGTTCCGCAGGGTCGATGTCGAAGACCTGTCGAAGCACAGGATGGATTCCGAGAGGATCATTATCCTGCCGGAAGCATGCGAGGTGATAAACAAGGCCAAGAATTCAGGACACAAGGTGGTCGCCATCGGTACCACGGTCCTGAGGGGACTCGAGACATATGTAACGACCACCCACGAGGTCAAACCTTTCGACGGATGGACCAACAAGTTCATATTCCCTCCTTATGATTTCTCTGTACCTGATGCGGTCGTCTCCGGATTCCATCTGCCGGAATCGACCATGCTGATGGCGGTCGCGGCATTCGGAGGATTCGACCACATCATGAACGCCTACAAGGTCGCCCTTGAGCAGGACTATAGGTTCGGTCCATACGGCGACGCGATGCTGGTGATCTGATACTGTTCCTTACTAAACTTCAAACAACTGTCATGAACTATGGAAAACATCAACGAGGAACGGGTGTGCCTGTGCGCACTCAACAGGATCTTCGGATTCGAACCGAAGGTCGGAGCAGGCCTTGTCGAACTTTTCGGCGGGGCCTCTGAAGTATTCCGGCAGACCGGAAAAGACATCTCCGATGCCCTTGGGGCATATTCAAGGATCAGATACGCCTCGGAAATATCCATGAGCGCGTATGATTCCTCCGCCATGGAACTGGAAAGGCTGGAGGCGGAGGGTTGCCGTTTCATAGGGATGGGTGAACCGGGGTATCCCCGGATGCTCCTGGAATGCGACGACCCGCCGCTGGGTCTCTATTACAAAGGGTCGCTGCCACCGGAGAATGTATTCAACAAGAGACCGCAGATTGCAGTCATCGGGACGAGAAGCATGTCTTACTATGGGAGGGACTGGTGTTCCACCATAGTGGAAGCGCTCTCCAAGGCTAGGGTCAAGCCGTTGATAGTCAGCGGCCTTGCCCTTGGAATTGATGTAACGGCACATAAGGCGGCCCTTGAATGCGGACTCCCCACTGTGGCCGTAATGCCGACCGGTATCGACGGCGTATATCCTTCCGCCAACCGCAATGTCGCGGAAAGGATAAGCACCACCGACGGCTGCGCCCTGCTGACGGATTACACACCGGGAACCGGAGCCGTCAGGATCAACTTCCTCCGGCGCAACAGGATTATCGCCGGTATGTCCGCGGCCACCATCCTGGTCGAATCGAAAATCAAGGGAGGCGGGATGATGACGGCCAGGCTCGCATATTCATACGACCGGGATGTCCATGCCCTTCCGGGCCGTGTCGACGACCCTCTGTCCCAAGGATGCAACCTGCTTATCAAGGAAAACCTGGCCTCCCCCATCGGGGATCTGGCGGACCTTGTCGAAGGACTGGGGCTCGGGAGTTCCGACATACGCCTGAAGGACGACTTCAAGGAAGCCTTGGACCGGTCCTACTCGGATTTACCGGAGGGAAGCAGGGAGGAACTTATGAAAGTCGCGATGACGGTAAAGGGACACCGCGGGATAAGCGTCGACGAACTTTGTTCCCGTCTCGGATGGAACTTCAGCAAGGTAAGCAGGACGGTCACCACCCTGGAATGCGACGGGTTCATCTCAGTGGACCTCCTTCAACACTGCCATCCGCTAGCTGCCAAGTTATAAAGAAAAATGAGTATCTTTGAAAACATGTTCTTCATCGATACTCATTGCCATCTTTCAGACGAAGCGTTCTCCGGCGAGGAGGAGGCCTACATCGACCGTGCCCTTGAAGCCGGGGTCGGACTCATGCTGCAGCCGGATGTCGACAGCAAGGAACGCAAGGCCATGTTCGACCTTGTGGACAGGCACCCGGACGTCCTGCGTCCCATGCTCGGCCTCTATCCCGGATCCGTGGACGCGAACTGGAAGGAAGAGATCGACAGGATGCTCGGATACTCTTCAAGGCCGGTGGTTGCGATCGGAGAGATCGGACTTGACTATCACGAGGGGCGGGAGTTCGAGAAGGAGCAGAAAGAGGCCCTTGACTGGCAGCTGGACTATGCGGCCGGACATGACCTTCCTGTCAACATCCACATGAGGGATGCGATGGGGGATCTTCTCGACGTATTCCGCAGGCACAAGGGACTCAGGGGGAACATGCATGCCTACAGCGGCAGCTACGAAAGCTTCCTCGAGCTGAGCCGGCTCGGGGACTGGTACATCGGAGTCGGAGGGGTCGTCACCTTCAAGAACGCCTCGCTGGCCGAAGTCGTCCGGAAGGTTCCGCTCGAAAGGATAGTGCTCGAAACCGACGCCCCGTACCTTACGCCCGTACCCTTCAGGGGCCGGAGGAATGAAAGTTCATACATACCCATCATAGCAGCCAGGGTGGCAGAACTCAAGGGCATCTCCGTCGAGGAGGTGGCCGAGACTACCACGAATAACGCCAAAACCTTGTTCGGAATATGAAAGGATCTTCAATTCTGATGATTTACACCGGCGGTACGATCGGCATGAAGCAGGATCTCAGGGATCAGACTCTCAAGCCCTTCGACTTCGACCAGATCCTGGACGAAGTGCCGGAACTCGGGAAATACGCCCTCAGGATCGACTCGTACACTTTCGACCCCCTGATTGATTCCTCAGACGTGGAACCATCACTGTGGCAGTCACTTGCCACCTTGATCAGGGACCGTTACGACGATTACGACGGCTTCGTCGTACTCCACGGGACGGACACGATGGCATATTCGGCATCGGCCCTCAGCTTCATGCTCGAGAACCTGTCCAAGCCGGTGGTCTTCACCGGAAGCCAGCTTCCGATCGGAGTTCCGAGGACGGACGGCAAGGAGAACCTTGTCTCGGCTGTGGAGATCGCTTCGGCGAAGGATCCGGAAGGACATCCGCTGGTGCCCGAGGTCTGCATCTATTTCGACTCCCTGCTGATGCGCGGCAACCGGAGCACGAAGGTCAGTTCTGAGGAATTCAGGGCGTTCCGGTCACCCAACTGTCCTCCCCTGGCGGAAGCGGGCATAAACATCAAGTATAACCGGAAGGTGATAATGAAACCTGCTCTCTGGTCCGCCCCGCTTCAGATCAGCACGTCCCTTGACACCAGGGTTTCGATACTCAAGGTCCATCCGGGCATAACTCCGCAGGTGATGCGCCACTTCCTGTGCAGCGATGCTGTCAGGGCCGTCATCCTGGAAACATACGGTTCGGGCAACGCACCATCCAGCCAGTGGTTCATAGACATAGTCAAGGAAGCCGCCGGAATGGAAAAGGTGCTTATCAACGTAACACAATGTCTCTCAGGCACAGTGGACATGGATCTGTACGCCACCGGGAAGGCCCTGGAGAAGGCCGGCGTGATCTCCGGCAAGGACATCACGACAGAGAGCGCACTCGCGAAATTGTTCTACCTGATGGGCAAGAGTCCGGACAACAGATGGGTCAAGGCCAGGCTCGGAGACAATCTTAAAGGAGAAATTTCCGAGTAACCCTTGCCTTTTGAAAATAAATTAGTAAATTGCAACGGTTTTTTAGAAGGTTTTCAACCATCCGATTTGAGTCAGATTGAGTCAGAAGAAAGATAACTTTTTAATACTTTATTAATTAAATCACACGAAAACGGTTATGAAAAAGTTTTTCATGTTCTTGGCAGTAGCAGGTGCTCTCACCTTCTCTGCAAGCATCGCGTCCGCTCAGGATCAGGCCGCTGAACCCGCCGCCACCGAGCAGGCAGCTCCCCAGCAGCTCTCCGCCGAGGATCTCCTCAAGGGTACCGGCGAAGATGTTCCTTTCCACCAGCAGATCAAGTCCTACTTCATCCAGGGAGGTCCGGCCTTCATGTCCGCAATCATCCTCTGCTTGATCCTCGGTCTTGCCCTCGCTATCGAGAGGATCCTCTACCTGTCGTTCGCGAAAACCAACACCAAGAAACTCGTCGCCAAGGTTGAGGAAGCCCTCGCCGAAGGTGGAGTCGAGAAGGCAAAGGATCTCTGCCGCAACACCAAGGGCCCCGTCGCCAGCATCTTCTACGATGGTCTGCTTCACTATGACGAGGGTCTCGACGTGGTCGAGAAGAGAATCGCTTCTGCCGGTGGCGTCCAGATGAGCCTTATGGAGAACAACCTTTCCTGGATCTCCCTGTTCATCGCCATCGCCCCTTCACTCGGATTCTTGGGAACGGTTATCGGTATGGTCAAGGCCTTCGATGCTATCGAGGCTGCGGGTGACATCTCCCCGAACATCGTCGCTGGAGGTATGAAGGTCGCCCTTATCACCACCGTCGGTGGTCTTATCGTGGCTATGATTCTCCAGGTGTTCTACAACTATATCCTTTCCAGGATCGATGCTCTTTCGATCGACATGGAGGAGGCTTCAATCAACCTCGTCGACGCTCTTGCCAAGTACGAGAAGAAGTCCAAATAATTATAGTCCAGTAAGAATCACTTTTAGAATCATTTGAAATGAACAAATTATCCAAGTTAATCGGCTGGGTGCTGGGTATCCTTGGCATCGTGCTGGGAATTTGGTGTCTCACTAAAGGTGAGGCGTCGAACGAAGGCCCGGTGAACCTCCTCCTCAGGTATAGCTATTTCCTGCTTATCGCAGCTATAGTGATCCTGCTGGGACTCGCCCTTATCCAGGCCGCCAGGAACAATCCGAAGAGCCTTATCAGGGCTATCCTCGTGATTGTCGGCATAGCCGCTCTCGTGGCGATTGCCTATGCGCTCGCTTCCGGCGACCCCGTCGTCAATGTTAAGAATCAGCCAAGCGCAACTTGGCTCAAGTTGACTGACACCATCATGCTGCTGGTGTACATCCTTGGAGGTGCAGCTGTACTGTCCATCCTCTTCGGAGTTATCAGAAGCGCTATCACCAACAAATAATTTTCGGCTATGGCTAAAAGAAAAACTCCGGGTCTGAACACTCAATCAACAGCCGACATCGCTTTCCTTCTGTTGTGCTACTTCCTGATGGTTTCTACCATGGACCAGCAGTCCGGCCTTGTGCGCCGTCTGCCCCCCATGCCTGACAAGAACCAGAAGACCGAGGACACGAAGGTCAACAGGCGTAATATCATCATCGTGAAGATCAACTCTTCCGACAGGCTGTTTGCAGGTGACCAGCTCATGGATGTTAGCCAGCTCAAGGATAAGATCAAGGAATTCATGACGAACCCCAACGACGAT
Organism: uncultured Bacteroidia bacterium; assembly: GCA_902779765.1. Taxonomy (GTDB): domain Bacteria; phylum Bacteroidota; class Bacteroidia; order Bacteroidales; family UBA932; genus Cryptobacteroides. Next base: position 142,955 of record CACZCQ010000003.1, on the reverse strand, counting down.
CCCAACCTTCCCGAGAAGGAGGTCAAGAACATCGAGGGATTCGGTGATTATCCTGTCACGAAGGGAGTCATCTCTCTCCAGAATGACCGTGGAACGAGTTACCAGGCCTATATCGCAGTCCAGAATGAACTTGTGAAGGCCATCAACGAGATCCGCGACGACTTCTGCCGCCAGCACTTCGGAAGGGTGTACAACCTTGTTACCGAAGACCAGCAGAAGATCGCGAGGGAAGCCATTCCACAGAACATCTCTGAGGCAGAGCCTAAGGACGTAACCAAAAAGTAATCAGGAGGACTGACAAATGCCTATTTTCAAAAGAAGCGGTAAGAAAGACATGCCCGAGCTTGGAACAAGCTCCGACATAGTGTTCATGTTCCTGTTCTTCTTCATGGTCACGACGCAGATGCGTTCCAGTGAGGTAAAGGTCAGGGTTCACCTTCCTGAGGCTACCGAGGTTGCGAAGCTTGAGAGGAAAGACTTGGCATCCTATATCTACATCGGATCTCCGAATGCTCAGTATCAGAGCCAGTTCGGAACCGAGGCCAGGATCCAGCTCAACGATTCTTTCAAGACCACCAATGACATCCGCGACTTCATCGCCGCCGAGCGCGACGCCATGAGCGAGGCCGACAGACAGTTGATGCAGGTTTCTATCAAAGCTGACGAAGACGTCAGGATGGGTATCATTACGGACGTGAAGCAGGAGCTCAGGCGCTGCTCCGCCCTTAAGATCATGTACGCCGCCCGCAAGGCCGGCCAGTAGCCCGTCAGAAACAATTTGAAAAAGGCACCTTACCGGGTGCCTTTTTTTTATGTGTCCGACCCTTTGTCTTGGCTGATTTTTGTAGTATCTTTGTATGATTTGTAATTAATTGTCAACAATGAGTGAAATGACTAGGACAAAGGTTAAGGACCTGCTCAAATCCGCTCCCGGACAGGAAGTGCTGGCAAAGGGCTGGGTCAGGACAAAAAGAGGCAACAAACAGATCAAGTTCATCGCGCTGAACGACGGCTCGACCATCTACAACATACAGGTAGTAGTGGATATGGCATCCTTCGACGAGACGCTGGTGGCCAGGATAACGACCGGAGCGAGCCTTGCCGTAAAAGGCCTCCTGGTTGAGTCCGTAGGCAGCGGCCAGGCTGTCGAGATCCAGGCTAAGGAAATCGAGGTACTGGGAGAATGCGATCCCATGAGATACCCGCTCCAGAAAAAGGACACTTCCCTCGAATACCTGCGCACGGTCGCACACATGCGCCCGAGGACCAATACCTTCGGAGCCATCTTGAGAATCCGTCACGCAATGGCCTTCGCCATCCATAAATTCTTCAATGACAAGGGCTTCGTGTACCTCAACACTCCCCTTATCACCGAATCCGATGCAGAAGGGGCAGGTGACATGTTCCAGGTGACCACCCTGAACCTCGAGAACGTCCCGAAGAAGGACAACGGGAAGGTAGACTTCAGCAAGGATTTCTTCGGAAAGAAGACAAGCCTCACCGTGAGCGGCCAGCTCGAAGGCGAACTGGGAGCCACCGCCGTGGGCGAGATCTATACCTTCGGTCCGACTTTCAGGGCTGAGAATTCAAACACTCCAAGGCACCTTGCAGAGTTCTGGATGATAGAGCCGGAGATGGCATTCTACGACATCGATGACAATATGGTCCTGGCAGAGGAATTCGTGAAGTACCTGGTCCAGTACGCGCTGGACAACTGCATGGACGACCTCCAGTTCCTCCAGGGCAAATACGATGAAGGTCTGGTGGAAAGGCTTCGCAGCGTCCTCGGAATCGAATTCCAGAGGCTTACCTACACGGATGCCGTGGCTATACTCGAGGAAGCCGTCAGGAACGGGGTCCAGTTCGAATTCCCTGTCTGCTGGGGTACCGACTTCCAGAGCGAGCACGAGCGCTACCTGGTGGAGAAGCATTTCGGCAAGCCGGTCATCCTCACCGACTTCCCGATGGCTATCAAGGCCTTCTACATGAAGCAGAATGAAGGTTGCGAACCCGGACGCGAGACTGTCAGGGGAATGGATGTCCTCTTCCCGAAGATCGGCGAGATCATCGGCGGCTCCGAGAGGGAGGCTTCCCTTGAAAAGCTCGAGAAGAGGATCACCGATCTCGGAATGAGCCGCAAGAACCTCGAGTGGTACATAGATACCCGCAGGTTCGGAACCGTGCCCCACAGCGGTTTCGGCCTCGGCTTCGAAAGGCTTCTGCTCTTCGTCACCGGAATGTCCAACATCCGTGATGTCATCCCCTTCCCGAGAACTCCAAAGAACGCTGAATTCTAATAATACCAAGTGTCATGCTAGTCATAGGAATAGCCGGCGGTTCCGGCTCAGGAAAAACCACTGTAGTCAATGCCATCACGAGCAAGCTTAAGGAGAAGGTCGTGATCATACCTCAGGACTCCTACTACAAGGACTCCAGCCACCTCCCGATGGAAGAAAGGCAGCAGATCAATTTCGACCACCCGGATGCCATCGACTTCAAACTGCTCTGCCAGCAGCTCGCCGAATTGAAGGAGGGCCGCACGATCGAGCAGCCGGTATATTCCTATATCACCTGTTCAAGGTCCAAGACCGAGACGGTGAGGGTCTCACCCGCGGACGTGATCATCATAGAAGGTATCCTTATCTTCACCTGCAAGGAGCTCAGGGACCAGATGGACATCAAGATATTCGTCGATGCCGACGATGACGACCGCTTGATGAGGGTCATGGCCAGGGATATCCTCGAGAGGGGCAAGACAGTCGAGACGGTGATCGAGAGATACACCAAGACCGTCAAGCCGATGTATCTCCAGTTCATCGAACCCAGCAAGCGATACGCCGACATAATCATTCCGCAGGGCGGTCACAACAAGGTGGCCATCGACGTAATCTCGGCCACGGTCGAAAAGTCGCTTCAGGCACAGAAGGTCGAAGAATAACGAGCTATCCGGATGAACAGCGAAGACAGGGCAGGCCTCTATATCACGGTGATTTTCCATCTCCTGGTGATCATCGTGCTCCTGGCATGCCAGATCGGGGCTGTTTTGAGAAGGGATAACACCTTCGTCCTGGATTTCACCAAGCAGGAAGAGGTAGAGAAACAGAAGGCCGAGGAGAATTTCAAGGAAGAGGTCAGCGACAAGCTTGACGAACTCCTTGCCGCCGCTGCCGGAGTTCCCATCCGCAACATCGCCGTGGACAGGAGTTCCACCCTGAAAGACGACCGCAACACCGACGCCGAGCAGCTCTACAAGGACGCGGAGAGGCTGGCGCAGGAACTCAAGGACGGTTTCAAGGCAGATGAGCCTGACGATGACTACGTCGCCGTCAGCAAACCGGCTCCAATAAAGAAGGAGGACCCCAAGAAACAGACTTACAGCGGTCCTTCAGTCGTGTCTTACGCCCTGGACGGCAGGAAGGCCAGCCGGCTTTCAATCCCGGCATACAGATGCCTTGGAGCCGGCCATGTGACCGTGATAATCACTGTCGATCCTTCCGGCAACGTAGTCAATGCCAAGATCCAGGATGATGCTTCCTCGAATGACAGGTGCCTCAGGGATTTCGCAATAAGGGCGGCCAGGCTTTCCAAGTTCTCGGCCTCCGCCTCGGCTCCTCCCAGACAGATGGGCAACATCGTATATATGTTCATAGCACAGTAACTCCCCTAAAACAAGCAAGGATGAACAAGAAGACCCTGATACTGATGACCGTCCTGGCGCTGGTCCTGGTTGGCGGAATCGCCGTCGCCGTGGCCATGCTGTATTCGGACTCCGGCAAGAAGCCCTCCCCTGCGGATGCCGGACAGTTCATCGAGCATCATGAACTGATAGAGGCCGTCCCTTCCGATGCCGCCATCGTATTCTGTGTCAAGGACTTCGAAAGAGCCTGCGAGTTGATTGGGGACACCGTGGCCGTATTCAGCGAACTGACCTCCGGCAAGTTCGACAGGATTGCCTCTGAACCCTTCGGCAACCTCCGGAAAGCTCCTGCGATAATATCCATCCATTACAGCAAGGACATGCCTCCGCTCCTGGTCGTAAAGGCCGGACCGGAACTGACCGACTCCACAAGCAATGACTGCCCAAGGCTCCTGGCCGCCGCAGATTCCTCAGGACTGTTCTCCAAAGTCAGCGGAGACCTGATCCTCATATCCTCATCCGAAACCATCATCAATTCCTCGATAAGGCACATGTCCGAAGGACATTCCGTCCTCGAGTCCAAGGGCTTCACAGAATTGGCTTCCATAGTGCCTGGCAGCGACATAATCTTCGCGTCCAACGCTTATACCGACAATATCCTGGAGACCTACTTCTCGAGGAAATACCGCAAGACGGGAACATTCTTCAAGGAACTGGCCGGATGGACCGCCTTCACGATCACCAGGCATTCCGGTTCCGGAGTGTCGATGGACGGCACCCTCCTTTACGGCAGCGATCCCAACTACTACATGAACGTGCTCAGGCATGCCGGCACTTCATCGGTCGGGATAGCCGATGCCGTACCGGCCTCCACCGATTTCATAATCGACATCCCGATCGGCAATATCGATTCCTACCTCAAGGCATACCGCAACTATCTGGATGCCAAGGCGAGGCTCGACAAGTACGAATCCACCCTTGCTAGGCAGAAAAAAGAACGCGGGAAGTCGGCGGAAGACTGGGCGAAATCACTGGATATCAGGGAAGTGGCCGTTGTCAACTGGCATCTCGGCGACAAGCTCCGCCAGATGATCCTGATCAAGCCCGGGAACAAGCAGTCGGCAGACGGTATCTTCGATTTCAGCCCTTATACAGGTTATGCCAGGACCATTTTCGGAGAGACGTTCACCGGAGAAGACGAGACCACCGCTACCCTGGTCAAAGGCTGGATAGCAGTGGGGGCGGCAGACTGTGTCGGTGAATATGCGAACATGCTTGGAGAATCATTGAAGGAAAGGCTGGCTTCGAACGGCCTCGGCGACAGGATTCCTCAGAAAAACTGCGGTTTCTGGATGTATCATTCCATGACCGAGGATCCGAATATCATCGATGCCACGTTCAGCCCTTTGATGGCCAAGGGATTCCGGGATGTGATAAAGGGCGTGACCTTCGTCCCCGTGACCCTCTTCGCCACGTCAAAGGGGGAAAAGATGGGACTGAACCTGAACCTTGCGAGAACCAACATCACCAAGAGCAAGGCCCCGGCAAGCGCCGACAGGGATACTGCCGTAGTAGTTCCCGCCGGGCCGTTCAAGGTTATGAACAGTGCAACCGGCAAGGAAAACACCTTCTACCAGAACAGCCATCTCTCGCTCTGCCTGCAGGATGAGAACGGGAAGGATGTCTGGGGAATACCTTTCAAGTACCCGGTATGCGGATATGTCACCGCCATCGATTACTTCAACAACGGCAAGCTGCAGTATCTCTTTGCAGCGGACAGCAAGTTGTACCTGATCGACCGGCTGGGCCGCTTCGTAGGCGGTTTCCCAGTCGAATTAGGCAAGAAAATTGCGGTGGGTCCGGTGGTCCATGATTTCACCGGAGCCAAGGGCTACACCGCCATGGTCCTTCACAAGGACAACACTGTCGGAATGTACGACCTCCATGGAAAGGTCCGCTCTTCCTGGAAAGGCATAACGGCAAACGAGACCATAAAGAGCATTCCCGAACTCTTCGAGGGCAAGGGAAAGAAATATTGGATTGTCCGGACTTCCATCCAGACCCTGGTCTATCCTTTCGACGGCGGGGATCCGCTGGTTAAGGGAGACGGTGACAAGATGATACGTCCCGACAGCAAGATCGTCCTCAATGACAAGGGCACAATCACTGCCACATGCTATGACGGCAAGGAAAGGGCCTTCAAGCTGGACAACGTAAAATGATGACAAAATGAACGAATTCAAATTCGAGTCGGTCAACAAAATGATCGAAAAGAGCTTCCGCGACAACTGGGACAGGCAGGCCCTGTCGAACTACCAGGGTGCCAGCCTTTGCTACAGGGATGTGGCAAGAAGGATCGAGAAGCTTCATATAGCCTTTGAGAAGTGCTTCCTCCACAAGGGGGACAAGGTCGCCATATGCGCGCGCAACCAGGTCAACTGGGCGGTCAGCTACCTTGCCACCATCACATACGGAGCGGTCGTCGTGCCTATCCTGCACGAGTTCAAGCCGGGCAACATCCACTATCTGGTCAACCATTCGGACGCAAAGGTCCTCTTCGTGGACGACGTGGTCTGGGAAGGCCTGAGTCCCGACGAGATGCCCGGGGTATACGCCGTAGTGAGGATCAATACCTTCCAGCTTCTGTACGCCAGGCATGAGAGGATCACGGAGACCCGCGAGCACATGAACGAGTATTTCGGAAAACGTCATCCCAACGCTTTCCTCCCGGAGGACCTTTGCTACTACAAGGACGCTCCCAACGAGTTGGCGATGATCAACTACACTTCCGGAACATCCGGGTTCTCGAAGGGTGTGATGATTCCCTACCGCGCCCTGTGCTCGAATATCCAGTTCGCAAAACATGTCCTCCCGGAACTGAACAACAAGTCCAACGTGGTGTCGATGCTGCCCACCGCCCACATGTACGGTATGATGTTCGAATTCCTGTTCGAGATGACCATCGGCATGCACGTGCACTTCCTCACCAGGGTCCCCAGTCCGAAGATCATCACCCAGGCCCTCCAGGAAGTCAAGCCGAACATCATCATCGCGGTTCCTCTGATCATCGAAAAGGTCTACAAGTCCAAGATCCAGAAGACCATCGAGAAGGGAACCGTCAAGACCATGCTGAAGATCCCCGTGCTGAGCGACATGGTCCGGAAGAAGATCTGCACGGAACTCGTGACTGCCTTCGGTGGCAATTTCATCGAGATAATCATGGGTGGTGCGGCGTTCAACAAGGACATCGAGAAGTTCTTCTGGGATATCGAATTCCCTTACACTGTAGGTTACGGAATGACCGAGTGCGCTCCCATCATCACCTACGCCCATTTCGACAAGAAGAAGCTGTATTCCTGCGGACAGGCCGCATACAACATGCAGATAAGGATCGATTCCGAGGATCCTGAGCATATCGAAGGAGAGATCCAGTGCAAGGGTCCCAATACCGCTCTCGGATATTTCAAGAACGAAGAGGCGACAAAAGACCTGTTCACCGAGGACGGATGGATGAGGACCGGCGACATGGGTATCATCGACAAGGACGGATTCCTGTTCATAAGGGGACGCAGCAAATGCATGATCCTCGGTCCCAACGGGCAGAATATCTATCCCGAGGAACTTGAGGCCGTGATCAATGCTGTATCTTATGTGGTGGATTCACTGGTGATCGAGGACAATGGAGGCCTGACGGCCCTCATCTACCCTGACTATCACCAGGCCGAACTTGACGGGCTGACCCGCGCCGAACTCGAGAAGACCCTCTACGGCCTGCTTCCGGAGATCAACAAGGAACTCCCCGGTTATGCCCAGGTCAGGAAGATCGAATTCCTTCCGGAAGACTTCGAAAGGACCCCCAAGCGTTCGATCAAGAGATACCTCTACCAAAGAAGCGGCAAATAATGGAAAAATTCGACCAGAGATACATTGAGATGGCCGGGATCTGGGCCAGGAATTCCTACTGCAAGAGACGCCAGGTAGGCGCCCTGATAGTGAAGGACAAGATGATCATTTCCGACGGATACAACGGAACACCGTCGGGCTTCGAGAACGTCTGCGAAGATGAGAACGGAGTGACCAAGCCATATGTCCTCCATGCCGAGGCCAATGCGATCACCAAGGTGGCGAAATCCGGCAACAGCAGTCAGGGATCCACCCTCTATGTCACCGCTTCCCCCTGCCTGGAATGCTCGAAACTCATCATCCAGTCAGGAATCAAGAGAGTGGTGTACAGGGATGAATACCGTCTGACCGACGGAGTGGACCTGCTCCGCAGGGCCGGTATCGAGGTTGAAAAGATCGACTAGGATGAAACGCATATCCCCCATCCTGATAGCAGTGCTTGGAATCATCGTCGGAGCCCTGACGGTGATGACATACAATACCTATCTCCAGAAAAAAAGGCTGTATCACACCCAGTACAGCGAGTGGCGCAAGCTCAACCTTATCCTGGACCAGATCGACAGGAACTACGTCGACACAATCGACAACGGAAAGGTCACCGATGCCGCCATCGTGGCTGCGCTCGCAGAATTGGATCCGCACTCCGTTTACATGCCTCCGGTTGAACTGGAGGCCGCCGAAACCGATCTCGCCGCCAATTTCGACGGTATCGGAATCCAGTTCAACGTGCCCAATGACACTGCAATAGTCCTGGAAGTCATTCCCGGAGGGCCCTCCGAGAAGGCAGGCCTCCTGCAGGGAGACAGGATCCTCAGGGTAGGAGACAAGGACATCGCCGGAGTGAAATTCCCGCAGGACAGCATGGTCCGCAGGATGAAGGGTCCCGCAGGTTCGAAGGTCAACATCCTCGTCGGCAGGGGCGGTGAAAAGATTCCTTTCGAGATTACCAGGGGGAAGATTCCCCTCCATTGCGTCGACGCCGCTTTCATGGTTGACGACAGCATCGGATACATCAAGCTCTCAAAGTTCTCCAAGACCACTTTCAAGGAGGTCAACGAGGCTGCATCCAAGCTTCTGTCGAACGGGATGAAAAAGCTCGTCTTCGACCTCAGGGACAACAGCGGAGGCTATTTCGACCAAGCCCTCCTGCTCAGCAACATGTTCCTCCAGAAGGGCGACGAGATCGTCTACATGCAGGGGCTTCACCGCAAGAAAGAAGAATACAAGGCCGACGGAAGGGGCATCCTGAAGGATGTCGTCCTGGATGTCCTGATCAACGAGTCATCGGCATCCTCCAGCGAGATATTCGCAGGTGCGATACAGGACAATGACAGGGGTAGGATCATCGGAAGGCGCTCTTTCGGCAAGGGACTCGTCCAGGAACCGATATATTTCAACGATGGGTCAGGTGTCCGGCTGACCGTCGCCAGATTCTACACTCCTTCAGGAAGATGCATTCAGAAGCCTTATTCTGACGACTACCGTTACGACATCTACAAACGATACACAGACGGAGAGATGTACGATGCGGACAGCATAAAGGTGGATTCGACACTGACCTACAAGACCGTGGCAGGCCGGACCGTCTATGGCGGAGGTGGAATAATCCCGGATGTATTCGTCCCTGTAGACACCACCAGGGCCAGTCAGTTCTATATCAACTGCAACAGGAAGGCGACCCCCATGAGATTCGCATCGGCCATGTTCGACCGCTACAGGGCCTCCCTTTCAGAAATAAGCGATTTCGACGAGTTGGAGCGCTTCCTGGACAGGTTGGACATCCCTTCCAAGTTCCGTGAATATGCTTCCGCGAAAGACGGTATCACCTGTTCTGACAAGGAATGGAAGGAAACCGAAGAGTATCTTCTCCCCCAGCTCCGCGCACTCACCGGGCGCTACTCGAAGTTGGGAGACAACGCTTTCTACAAACTGTACCTCGGGGTTGATACCACCGTCATGAAGGCTATTGGAACGGAGTGACGTAGAGCTTCACATCCTGGGCGCTGACCGGATTGCCTCCGAGGATCATCAGGCGCTCCACCACATTGCTCAGCTCACGGATGTTTCCGGGCCAGGATTTCTCCTGCAGGAGCTTTATGGCTTCAGGAGAGAATTCCCTGACCGGCATACCCGATTCGGTACTGACCTGCTTCACGAAATAATCCACCAGCAGCGGAATGTCGTCCTTCCTCTCGTCCAGAGAAGGGACGGTCAGCACGATCACGCTGAGCCGGTGATAGAGGTCTTCCCTGAAATTGCCCTTGTCGATCTCCTTCATGAGATCCTTGTTGGTCGCAGCGATGACCCTGACATCCACGATGATATCCTTGTCGCTGCCGACGCGTGAAAGTTTCTTCTCCTGAAGGACACGCAGGACCTTGGCCTGGGCGGCCAGGCTCATGTCACCTATCTCATCGAGGAAGAGGGTCCCTCCGTCAGCCTGCTCGAACTTGCCCTTGTGCTGCTTGATGGCGGAAGTGAAAGATCCCTTTTCGTGGCCGAAGAGCTCGCTCTCGATCAGTTCGGAAGGGATCGCGGCGCAGTTGACTTCGATGTACGGCATCCCGCTGCGCGTGCTCTGCTCGTAGAGGCTCCTTGCCACCAGTTCCTTTCCGGAACCGTTGGGGCCGACGATAAGCACCCTGGCATCGGTAGGCGCCACCTTGGACACCATATCACGGATATGCTGGATCGGAGCCGATTCGCCAATCATCTTCTGGCCATAGACCTTCTTCTTCAGCTGGCGGTTCTCCTTCACGATGCTGACCTTGTCGGTGGCATTCTTGATGGTGATGAGTATCCTGTTGAGATCCAAAGGCTTCTGTATGAAATCAAAGGCTCCCTTCTTGATACACTCCACGGCGGTGGCGATATCCCCGTGACCGGAGATCATCACGATGGCGGCATCCACGCCGTCGGCCACAAGCTTGTCCAGGACTTCAGTGCCGTCCATCCCGGGCATCTTGATGTCGCAGAAAATCACATCGTATTTTTCCTTGTCGACCTTTGCCAGAGCGGAAGGTCCGTCCTCCGCGATGTCCACGTCATAGCCCTCATCGCCAAGGATCTCCTTCAGGGAGTTCCTGATAGCCCGTTCGTCGTCTACAATCAGAATCTTCATTTCAGAATACCTTTTCAATCACTTCTTTATGCAAATATCGGATATTTTTCTCGGAATTTTGATATTTTTGTCATTATGAACATACCAGACATCATAATAGCCATTGACGGCTACTCATCTACGGGGAAGAGCACCCTGGCCAAGCTCATCGCTGAAGAGTATTCATTCCTCTACCTCGACTCCGGAGCGCTTTACCGCGGAGTAACGCTCCATGCCCTCGAGAACGGCCTCATCGCTGAAGACGGGACCATCGACGAGGAGGGGCTCAAGGCTTCCCTGCCCTCCCTGGATCTGGATTTCCGTACTGACGGAACCTATATCGGGGACCGCTGCGTAGAGAAGGTCATACGCACCCTCGAAGTATCCAGCCACGTCAGCCCGATCTCGGCGATCCCTTTCGTCAGGAACTTCGTGGACGACAGGCTCCATGCCTTCGGTCGCCGCAAGAGGGTCGTGATGGACGGACGCGATATCGGCACGACGGTTTTCCCGGATGCCGAAATCAAGATATTCATGACCGCTTCTGCGGAAGTCAGGGCGCAGAGACGCTTCGACGAAATGAAGATGAAGGGACAGGAACCGGTGATGGAGGAAGTGATGAAGAACCTCCTGGAGAGGGATTATATCGACTCCCATCGTGAGACTTCCCCTCTCTCCCGTGCTGCGGACGCCTATGTCCTGGACAATTCCGACATGACCCTCCACGAGGAGACGGTCTGGTTCCAGGGACTCGCACAAGGCAAGTTCGGTATCCTCGAGTAATGGCCCTCAAGGTCGAGATAGACAAACGTTCCGGTTTCTGCGGAGGCGTCATCAGGGCTATAAGCCGCGCGGAAGAATTCCTCGACGGGAATCCTTCCGGAAGACTGTATTCCCTGGGAGCCATAGTCCACAACGAAGCCGAACTCAAAAGACTGGGAGACAAGGGACTTGTGACCATAGGCCATGACGATATCGCCGGCATCCCCTCTCCGGAAGGCGAGACCCTTCTGATCCGTGCTCACGGCGAACCGCCCGAGACTTACACCCAGGCCCGAAAGGTCGGAATCAACGTCATCGACTGCACCTGCCCGGTGGTATTGAGGCTCCAGGAAAGCATACGCAAGGCATACAATGAACTGAACGGCACATCCGGACAGATCATCATATTCGGGAAAGTAGGTCATGCTGAGGTACTAGGCCTGCTGGGGCAGGTCGGCGGGGACGCCGTAGTCATCGAGGATATGCCGATGCTCCTCGAGGCTCTTGGAAACGGGCGGATATGTACCGGCCGGCCACTGGAGATATTCTCCCAGACGACCAAGAGCCCGGTCGAATATTCGGAGATATGCAAGGTTCTCTCGGAGCACGCGGATGCAGGGCTGACCGTTCACAATACGATTTGCTCCCAGGTGGCCTCCAGACATGAGGAACTGGCTGCCTTCGCCCTCTCGCACGATGTAATCATATTCGTATCAGGCGCTTCCAGTTCAAATGGGAAAGTCCTGTGCGACCTCTGCCTGTCCAGGAATCCAAGGACATACCATATTTCGTCACCTGACGAGATCGACCCGGAATGGTTCGGACCGGATGACAGCGTCGGCGTCTGCGGAGCCACATCGACTCCCCGTTGGCTCCTGGAGGAGGTGGCCGCGAAGCTCTCAACCATAAAAAAATTGCAAGGTTAGAGGCAATTAGTTAAATTTGCATGATTGATATTCAGAATTTTAATTCGATTAGTATATGGCAACAACTGCAGATTTCAAGAACGGACTGTTCATCAACTACAATGGCAAACCCTGCCAGGTAGTCTACTTCCAGCACGTAAAACCGGGCAAGGGCCCCGCTTTCGTCAAGACCAAGCTCCGCAACCTGGAGAACGGAAGGATCCTGGAGAACACCTTCACCGCCGGTATGAAGATCGATGTCATCACCGTCGAAAGGCGTCCCTACCAGTTCCTCTATTCAGATGAGGATGGATTCAACTTCATGCACGAAGAGACCTACGAGCAGATCCACCTGCCTCATGACGTGGTCGAGAACTCCGACCTCATGAAGGAAGGACAGCATGTCGAGATGATGTTCGTACTGGAGCCGGAGGAGAGGTGCCTCACCTGCGAGCTTCCTACCTATGTCGAACTCGAGGTCACCTATGCCGAGCCCGCAGTAAAGGGCAACACGGCTTCCACCAGCGCCCTCAAGGAGGTTACCCTCGAGACCGGTGCCAAGGTGATGGTTCCGCTCTTCATCAACCAGGGCGAAAAGATCACGGTCAACACTTCCGACCGCAGCTACGGCCAGAGGGTCTAGCCCTGTCTTTCCAAGCAAAGAGAACAACGGACAGTCTTATGGCTGTCCGTTTTTCATTCCGCAAAATAATGCTAAATTTGTATGTTATGCCAGACTATATCGTATCAGCCAGAAAATACCGTCCTGACTCATTCGAGACCCTCATCGGACAGGACAATATCGCGCAGACCCTCAAGAACTCGATCATTAGGGGGAAACTGGCGCACGCATACCTTTTCTGCGGTCCAAGGGGCGTAGGGAAGACCACCACCGCAAGGATTTTCGCCAAGGCGATCAATTGCTCGAACCCATCCCCGGAGATGGAACCCTGCGGAGAGTGCGAATCATGCATCTCCTTCCAGGAAGGAAGGTCCTACTGCATCCATGAGCTGGACGCAGCCTCCAACAACGGAGTCGAAGATATAAAGAACCTGATGGACCAGGTCCAGATTCCGCCCCAGGTCGGCAAATACAGCGTCTATATAATCGACGAGGTCCACATGCTCTCCACGGCTGCCTTCAACGCTTTCCTGAAAACGCTCGAAGAACCGCCGGCACATGCGATATTCATCCTGGCCACAACGGAAAAGCACAAGATACTCCCGACGATCCTTTCACGTTGCCAGACATACGATTTCAACAGGATTTCAATCCCCGACATCGTCACCAACCTGAAGATGATCGCATCAAAGGAGAATGTCAGCATCGATGACGAATCCCTCCATGTAATAGCCCAGAAGGCCGACGGAGCGATGCGCGATGCGCTGACCATCTTCGACCAGACGGTCGCTTTCTGCGGCACCGATGTCAAATATGCTGATATCATCAAGAACCTTGGGGTACTCGATTACGACTATTCTTTCGGACTTGTGGACACTTTCCTGGCCGGGGATTACGGGAAGGCGCTCCTGTCCTTCGACGATATCCTTTCGAAGGGTTTCAATGCGCTGCATTTCTGCGCCGCCCTGAGCTCTCACCTGAGGGACCTGATGGTGGCGAAGAACGGTGCCCTGGATTCCCTGCTGGAACTTCCCGAGTCATTGAAGAAGAGATACCTTGAACAGGCTTCCCGCTGTTCCCTGAAATTCCTCTACGATGCATTGGGCATAACGACCGCCTGCGAGGCAGGATACAAGCAGGCTGTCAATCCAAGATTGCACATCGAGTTCGCCCTCATGAAGCTCAGTTTCCTGATGAAGGCTCCGCAACCGGCCGGGGAGCGTGTCGAGACGCCGGTCCTTCGACAGGCTCAGGAACCGGTGGCAAAGGTACAGGAACCGGTCCTTCGACAAGCTCAGGAACCGGTCGAACCACCGCGGCCGAGCGAACCTGCGAGGACACCCCGGAAGAGACCGGCCAAGACCGGAGCAGCACTGTCGCTCAACTCAATTATGAAAGAGGAAACCGGAATCAAGCCGGCACCCCCCGCAGCCACGGTAACGGATGAACTCCCTGACGACGAGACCATTCTGACTGCCTGGAAGTCCGTACCGGAGGAATATGCATCCAAACAGCCCCGCCTTGCCAACACCCTAAAGAACGCAGAGGTGGAGATATCCGACGGCGATGGCGTGAAGGTCCTTACCTTCAAGGTCAGCAATGAAGCCCAGCAAAGGTGGATCCGGGAGAACAGCCTTCATTCTTTGGAAGGAATTTTGCAGACCAAGACAAAGTCCTCACTGCTGCGCCTCGATGTCGGACTGATACCTTTGGAGGAAAAGGAAGTCCAGCCCTATACCGACCAGGAGAAAGCTACGGCACTGATGGGGGCGAACGGAGAAGTCCAGAATCTCATTAAGGATTTCGGACTGGAAACAAAGTAGAACTTTATTATTTGGAACGACGATGATACTTCGCTGCGAGAACCTTGTCAAGAAATATGGAATCAGGACTGTTGTCAAGGGCGTTTCGATGGAGATAAGCCAGGGAGAGATCGTTGGCTTCCTGGGCCCCAACGGAGCCGGGAAGACCACCAGTTTCTATATGATCACAGGCCAGATCGTCCCGAACGGCGGCCGTGTATACCTTGACGATGAAGACATCACGGAGCTGCCCATGTACAAGAGGGCTCAGAAAGGTATCGGATACCTTCCCCAGGAGGCTTCCGTGTTCCGCAAGATGTCCGTCGAGGACAATATAATGTCCGTTATGGAGATGTCGGACATGTCCAAGGAGGAACGGCACGAAAGGCTGGAAAGCCTGATCGACGAGTTCAATCTCTCGAAGGTACGCAAGAGCCTCGGAATCCAGCTCTCTGGAGGCGAGAGACGCCGCTGCGAGATCGCAAGGGCTCTCGCCATCGACCCCAAGTTCATCCTGCTTGACGAGCCTTTCGCCGGAGTCGACCCGATCGCCGTCGAAGACATACAGTTCATCATCGCCAAACTGAAATACAAGGATATCGGTGTGATCATCACCGACCACAACGTTGGCGAGACCCTCGCGATCACTGACCGGGCTTACCTGCTTTATGAAGGAACCATCCTCCAGCAGGGCACCCCGGAATCCCTTGCGGCCGACGAAGACGTCCGCACGAAATATCTGGGTTCGGGCTTCATCCTCAAGAAATCCGTCTCCGTCGAAAGGGCGAAGGCTGAACACCAGGCCATGCTCAACCAGAATTCAAACGATGAAAATGAAAACTAGCATCAGGATATTCATTTGCCTGCTCGCCGGGATAGTCATTTCGGCAGACCTTTTTGCGCAGGCACAGATCTATACCAGGAAGGAGAAACTCAAGGACCTGACTGCCAAGACCACCAAGGTCGTCCTTTCAGGCGACGAAGTGTTCGACGAAGCCTTCAAGGAAAGCGTATCGGCCACCTGGACTATATCCCCGTTCGAATTCTGCTCCGTTCAGGAATTCGACAAGATCAAGACCAGCGACAAGTATTATTTCCTCCTCGTCGTAAAGGGCCAGCAAAGGAAGGAATCCGAACCCGGAATCGATCTCCTCACCTTCGTAAAGGGTGGTGATGGGGCAAGCAAGTCGATCAACGATATGATGGAGGTGGTCACCTTCCCCTTGAGGTCCGCCGTCGATCCTTCCGGAAGGGAATTCATCCTTCTGCCTGCTTTCCTGACCATCATCCAGGACCATGCGATGACCCTTATGACTTCCGAAGTGAAGGCCTACACTCCCCTTGGCGCCACGGACTCCAAGAAACTCGGGATGAGAAGGATCTATTTCAGCAAGGATGATTTCGCACCCCAGGTGGACCAGAAGACCATCGATTCACTCGACGAAGACATAATCGTAGAGGAGGACGAAGATGATGTCGACAAGGTGTTCACCGACGGGACTTTCAACTGCGTGGTCAGCTATGTCGTCGCCCCGAGCGAGCCGGTCAACGGTTCGGTCTGCTACAAACTGCTCATCGGAGCCGACAACCACAAGCTATACTGGTACAAAAAGCACCGGATATCCCCCAGAAGCGGAAGCGGGTTCCTGGACAGCGACCTCCGCGCCATCAATCAGCTCAGGAAGTAATGCTTATAGGAAAGACAGCCTGCGGGCTGCAGTACGCTGTCAAAAGGAGCGGGAATGCCGTCGGATACTGTTCCCTGACAATCAAATGCGGGACCCGTGACGAAGGCGGCTATCACAGCGGGATAGCGCATTTCACCGAACATACGATATTCAAGGGCACGGAGCGCAAGAGCGCCCACGTGATCAACGGCTACCTTGACCGCCTGGGCGGGGACCTCAACGCTTTCACCACGAAGGAAGAGATAGTCCTTCATTCGACTGTATTGAAAGAGGACCTCGGCAAGGCGATGTCCCTCCTGCTCGAACTGGCCACCTGTCCTGCTTTCCCTGACGATGAGATCGAGGTGGAGAAAGGGGTCGTGATCGACGAGATCAACTCTTACAAGGATTCCCCTGCCGACGATGTCTACGACAAGTTCGAGGAGGCCCTGTTCGCAGGCCATCCCCTTGGCAGGCCTATCCTCGGCACGGCAGCAAGTGTCAGGAAAATCACCGGACAGGAATTGCGCAGCTTCGTCAAGGAGCATTTCACCCCCGGCAACATGGCACTTGCAGTGGTTGCCGACCTGGATGAGAAGAAGATGGAAGCGGCTATCCAGAAACTCGCCTGGAAGGTTTTCGACGGCAAATGGCCTGAAAGCGGTGAGCGCATACTGTCCGAAATCAAAGCTCCTGAAAAGTTCTGCAGGAGAGTTGAGAAAAGGAATCACGAGGTCAATGCTGTAATAGGCAACCTCGCCCCCTCGCTGTATGAGAAAAACCTCCGCTTCCCTGCCATCCTGTTCGGCAACATAATCGGAGGCCCCGCTTCCAACTCGATGCTCAACGACCTGCTGAGGGAAAGGAACGGATGGGTGTACGGTGTCGAGAGTTCGTATACCCAGTACTCCGAATCCGGAGTGTTCGCAATAACCTTGGGATGTGACCGCGGCAACCTCGAGAAATGCATGAAGGCCGTCGGCAAGGTCATCGGAAGGATGCAGGAGGACCGGCTCAGTGACGCCCGGCTCAAGGCTGCCAAGAAACAGCTGCTCGGGCAGCTTTCCATCAGTTCGGACAACGGGGAGACACAATGCCTGTCGATGGGCAAGAGCCTGGTTTCGTTCGGAACGGTATCCACGGACGCCCAGAACAGGGAAGCCATAGAAGCGATAACGGCGGAGCAACTGCAGGAAATCGCAAGGAAGATTTTCGACCCCGAGACCACTTCTTCCCTCGTATTCCTGTGATCATATTTCTTTATCGATCTGATTTCCGAATGACGAATATTATTGCCATATTTGTTATACACTAATAATCAGAGCACCATGATGAACAGGACTTCTTTTCCGGCATCGATGATAGCAGTCTTCGCGGTGGCGTTGGTTGCCGCCTGCGGCAAGGTTGCACCGCCCGAGCCGTACGGAGCGCTTCCGACTCCCCAGCAGATAGAATGGCAGAAGATGGAGATGAACATGTTCACCCACTTCGGGCCCAACACATTCACAGGAAGGGAATGGGGTCTCGGCAACGAGGCGGAGGATATATTCAATCCCACCGGTCTCGATTGCGGACAATGGGCCTCCATCGCAAAGGCCTCCGGCTTCAAGGGAATAATCATTACAGCCAAGCACCACGACGGCTTCTGCCTGTGGCCGAATCCTGTAAGCATGCACACTGTGGCGCAGAGTCCCTGGAAAGACGGTAAAGGCGACGTGCTCAAGGAGCTTTCCGAGGCTTGTTCGAAGGAGGGCCTCAAATTCGGAGTGTATATCTCCCCCTGGGACCGTTACGACCCTCATTACGGCACTCCTGAATACAACGACGTCTACGTCAAGACTCTCGAGAGTGCTCTCGGAAATTACGGGGAGGTCTTCGAGCAGTGGTTCGACGGAGCCAACGGCGAAGGTCCCAACGGCAAGAAGCAGGTATACGACTGGCCTCTCTTCCACGAGACCGTCAGAAGGCTTCAGCCCGGCGCAATCATGTTCAGCGACGTGGGCCCCGGCTGCCGCTGGGTAGGCAATGAGAGCGGCGTGGCCGGAAGGACGAACTGGAGTACCCTGAATTCCAAAGGTTTCACCCCCGGAGCGGGAGCACCACCTTCCAGGAACCTTAATTCCGGAGACATGGGCGGAGAATGCTGGCATCCGGCAGAGACCGATGTATCCATCCGTCCGGGATGGTTCTGGAGGGAAAGCGAAAACGACAAGGTAAAGTCTGTGAAACAGCTGGTCGGAATATATTACACCAGCGTAGGTCGCAATTCCCTGCTCCTGCTCAACGTACCTCCGGACACAACCGGACGCATCAATCCCGTCGATTCGGTCAGGCTCCTGGAATTCAAGGGCGCCCTGGATGAGATATTCAAGGAGAACCTCGCCGACAGGGCGAAGGCTTCCGCAACCGATTCCTGGGGACGCGGATACGGAGCTAAGAACATCCTTGACGGGAACTACGATTCTTACTGGGCTGCAGCGAAGGACGCCGTCAGCTCAACCGTCACATTCGACCTCGATGGGGAGAAAACCTTCAACAGGGTGCTTCTCCAGGAATATATCCCCCTCGGACAGAGGGTGAAGGCCTTCACTGTAGAAGCGGAAGGACCTGACGGAACCTGGAAGGAGATCGCTTCGGAGACCACCATCGGATACAAGAGGATAGTCCTTACGGACAAGGTCACGACCGGCAAGGTCAGGATTACGGTCAAGGAGTCCCTTGCCCCTGCCCTGATCAACGGTTTCGGGCTGTATCTCGACAAGATAACTGAATAATCATACTATTATATACCTTATAACATGAAAATCAAGAACCTGCTGATTGCATCGCTGCTAGTGGCAGCCGTTGCATGTACATCGAACAAGACTGCAGGGCCCATCAAGGTCAAAGTCCCTGCACGTCCTGCAGGACAGGAGAACGTCATCGGCCTTACAGTTCCCGCCATGGATACCGTGAGGGTCGGATTCGTGGGCCTCGGAATGAGGGGCTCGGGAGCCGTGCCGCGCTTTACCTATATTCCCGGAGTCAAGATCGTCGCCCTGTGCGATGTCCTGCCCGAAAACGTCGAAAGGTCACAGAAGACACTGGAGGAAAGAGGATTCCCCAGGGCTGCCGAATATTCAGGTGACACCGAAGCTTACAAGCAGCTATGCGAACGTGACGACATCGACCTCGTCTACATCTGCACTGACTGGGTGCATCATATTCCCGTGGCCCTCTATGCCATGGAGCATGGCAAGAACGTAGCATGCGAGGTTCCTTCAGCCACCTCTCTCGACGAGATCTGGTCTGTCATCGACATGTCCGAAAAGACCAGGAAGCACTTCATGATGCTGGAGAACTGCTGCTATGACTTCTTTGAACTGTCCTGCCTGTCAATGGCCCAGGCCGGGGTGTTCGGAGAGATACTGCACGTCGAAGGCTCATACCTTCACAACCTGGATCCTTTCTGGGATGAATACTGGAACAACTGGAGGCTTGACTTCAACGAAAAGCACAAGGGAGACGTCTATGCCACCCACGGTCTGGGACCCGTGGCACAGGTACTCAACATCCACAGGGGTGACCGCTTCAAGACTCTCGTGGCTATGGAGACCAAGGCTGTCAACGGTCCGAGGAATGTCGAGAAGAGACATGGACGGAAAAGCGAGGATTTCCAGAACGGAGACGAGACCAGCACGATGATCAGCACCGAAAACGGCAAGACCATCCTCATCGAGCACGATGTCATGACTCCCAGGCCCTACAGCAGGATGTACCAACTTGTCGGAACCGAAGGCTATGCTGGGAAATATCCCGTCCAGCAGATAGTACTTCGCGGTGACCAGTTCAAGGAGACTCCCAGCATCGAGGACTTCAACACGGAGAAGAGACTCTCACCTGAGGAAATCGCCGAGTTCCAGGAGAAGTACCGCAATCCGATCCTGACTCCCGAACTCGAGGCTCTTGCAAAGGAGGTCGGAGGCCACGGTGGAATGGACTTCATCATGGACTACCGTCTGGTATACTGCCTGCGCAACGGCCTGCCTCTCGACATGGATGTCTATGACATGGCCGAATGGTGCTGCCTGGCCGAACTCGGAGCCATCTCGATCCAGAACGGCAACATGCCTGTCGAGGTCCCTGACTTCACCCGCGGCGCCTGGAATCAGGTCCAGGGCTTCTCCTACGCCTTTGCAAAGTAACGGAGCATACATAATATAATAACAATAAGCCATCCCTTGTTCCCAAGGGATGGCTTAATCTTTATGTGCAGCTTCTCTTACTTCGTCGAGAAAGCGAAGATGCAATGGCTGTGATAGGTCTCGCCGGGACGGAGAAGGGCTGAAGGCCACTCGGGCTTGTTGGGCGTGTCCGGATACTTCTGGGTCTCGAGGCAGATCGCATGGCGGAACTCGTAAGTCACTCCCTTCTTTCCGGTGACGGTACCGTCGAGGAAGTTGCCGGCATAGACCTGGACACCGGGCTCGTTGGTGTACTGCTTCAACACGATTCCCGTCTCGGGGCAGTAAAGCTCTGCAGCAAGGACGGTATCGTCGCAATTGGTATCAAGGACCCAGTTGTGGTCATAACCCTTGCCGTTATGGAGCTGGTCGTAATCAGCCTCGATATCCCTTCCGACAAGTTTGGCAGTCCTGAAATCCATCGGAGTGCCCTCGACAGGGACGATCTCACCGGTAGTCATGAAAGTGCTGTCAACCGGAGTGAAGCAGGTAGCATTGATGTAGAGTTCATCGTCGACGATGCTGTGTCCTGCGGGATCTCCGGCAAGGTTGAAATAGGAGTGGTTCGTCATGTTGATGACGGTGGTCTTGTCCGTAGTCGCCTCGTAGTCGATGTCGATGGCGTTGTCCTCTGTCAGGGTGAAAGTGACGAAAGCGGTCACGGTTCCGGGGAAGTTGGCATCTCCGTCAGGAGAGACAACCTTCAGCTTGATATGGGAAGGATCAGCCTCCACCACATCGAAGACCTTGTACTGCCATCCATCGGGACCGCCGTGAAGGCAGTGTCCGTAATTGTTCTGGGGCAGCTGATATTCAACACCATCCACGGTGATCCTGCCCTGGGCGATACGGTTTGCATAACGTCCGATGGTAGCTCCGAAATCAGTCTGGTTGTTCTCGGGGAAATAATCATTGATGTTGTCGAAACCGAGGACGACATCCTTGAAGTCGCCATTGCGGTCGGGGACCATCACGGAAACGATACGGCCACCGAAGTTGGTGACACAGACTTCCATTCCGGCCTCGTTTGTAAGGGTATGGAGGATGGTCTTGGCACCGTCCCTCTCAGCGACGAAACTTTCAGGATCGAGCCCTGACTTGGTGAGGGTGGTCTTTTCCTGTCCGCAGGACATTACCATAACCGCAGCGGAAAGGAGAACGAACAATTTCTTTACCATAACTATAAGATTTTAAATAATTTCCTGTCTGTTAACCGACAACTGCTCCATTGGTCACGACCTCCTGCGGAGTTATGAAGCGCATCTTGCCGTCGCCCTGCTTGGCCATCAGGATCATTCCCTTGGATTCAATGCCGCGGATTGTCCTGGGCTGCAGGTTCGCGAGTATGCATATCTGCTTGCCGAGCATATCTTCGGGTGAATAGTATTCGGCTATTCCGGAAACGATCGTACGCTTGTCTATGCCGGTGTCGATGGTAAGCTTGAGCAGCTTGTCGGTCTTGGGGACACGCTCAGCCTCAAGGACGGTGGCCGTACGGATATCCATGGAACCGAAGTCATCGAAGGTCACCTCGGCTTTCTGCGGCTCAACCTTCTGGGCGGCCTCAGCTGCGGCAGCTGCCTTTGCAGCAGCCTCGTTAGCCTCCTTGGTGGCGTTCAGTTTAGCGATCTGGGCATCGATCACGCTGTCCTCGACCTTGCTGAAGAGCAGCACGGCCTCTCCGAGCTGATGACCGACGGGCAGAAGGTCGGCCCTGCCCAGGTCATCCCACTTGAATACCGGCCCTTCGACAAGCCCTTTGACAGGCTCAGGGACCGGCTTGCCGTGTACCGGGAATACGATGTCGGCCGGACATCCATGGTCCGGGGCTGCCGCCGAACTTCCGGCAAGCTCAGGGACCGTGTGCAGTGCACGGGCCTCTCCGGGCTTGAAGAAGTTGACCGTAGGCTCGCCCTCTCCGGCACGATGGTCGAAACCGGCATCCAGTCCGACGTTCAGTATCCCGCGCAGTTTCTCTGCCGAGAACGGAGTGAACGGCTCGAACGCGATCGACAGGCTGGCGCAGATCTGGAGCGAAGTGTAGAGGATCGAAGCGGTCCTGTCCATATCGGTCTTAGCGACCTTCCAGGGCTCAGTGTCGGATATATACTTGTTGCCTATTCGGGCGATGCTCATCGCATCCTTGAGCGCCTCCCTGAAATGGAATCCCTCCAGATTGGCCTCAAGGCTGCGGCGCAGTCCGGGAATCTGTCCCAAAGCCTCCGTATCAATCGCTTCCGGCTTCAGGTTGGCGGGGACCTTGCCGCCGAAATACTTCTGCGTCAGGACCACCGCCCTGTTTACGAAGTTTCCGAGTATGGCCACGAGTTCGCTGTTGTTCCTCTGCTGGAAATCCTTCCAGGTGAAGTCGTTATCCTTGGTCTCGGGAGCGTTGGCGCATAGCACGTAGCGCAAGACATCTTCCTGGCCGGGGAACTCGTCCACATATTCATTGAGCCAGACGGCCCAGTTGCGGGAGGTCGAGATCTTGTCGCTCTCGAGGTTCAGGAACTCGTTGGAAGGGACATTATCCGGAAGGATATAGTTCTCACGCGCCTTCAGCATAGAAGGGAAGACTATGCAATGGAATACGATGTTGTCCTTTCCGATGAAATGGATCAGGCGGGTATCTTCGTCCTTCCACCACTTCTCCCAACTCTGGGGAAGAAGCTCCTGTGTATTGGATATGTAGCCGATCGGGGCATCGAACCAGACATAGAGCACCTTGCCTTCAGCTCCTTCCACGGGGACGGGAACTCCCCAGTCAAGGTCGCGGCTGACAGCCCTGGGCTGCAGGCCTCCGTCCAGCCAGGACTTGCACTGGCCGTAGACGTTCGTCCTCCACTCCTTGTGGTTTTCGAGTATCCACTCGCGGAGCCAGGGTTCGTACTGGTCCAGAGGAAGGTACCAGTGGGAGGTCTTCTTCTTTATGGGCTGGGCGCCGCTGAGCTTGGACTTCGGGTCAATCAGTTCCTCGGGGCTCAAGGTGCTGCCGCACTTCTCGCACTGGTCACCATAAGCGTTCGGGTTGCCGCACTTGGGGCAGGTACCCACTATGTAACGGTCGGCAAGGAAAGTCTTAGCCTCCGGATCATAATACTGCTCGCTCTCCTTGGTGATGAACTTGCCCTTGTCGTACAGTTCGCGGAAGAACTCGGAGGCATTCTTGTGATGAACCTTCGAGGTCGTGCGGGAATAGATGTCGAAATTGATTCCAAGCCTGAGGAAGGAATCCTTGATTATTCCATGATACTTGTCGACTATGTCCTGGGGAGTCACGCCGTTGGCGCGTGCCTTGATCGTGATAGGCACACCGTGTTCGTCGGATCCACAGACAAAGAGCACATCCTTGCCCCTCATCCTGAGATACCTCACGTATATGTCGGCAGGCACATAGACTCCGGCCAGATGGCCGATATGCACGGGGCCGTTGGCGTACGGCAACGCGCATGTCACTAGCGTTCTCTTGAAATTCTTTTCCATAAATGATTGTATTCAACCTGCAAAGGTAAGAAAAACCGACGGATGTTCCGATAAGGAACATTATTTGTTGCCTTACACGGCTGCATATAAAATTTTCACAGGCAAAAACGATATGAGACGACTCATTATCTTTACGTCCATGCTGGTTCTCTCCATCTGCGCCGATGCACAGACTGCTGCAGAAAAGCGCTCGAACCTTTCGGATGACATCGGCTTCTATGCCGGAGTCTATGATCCGATGTACAAAGGAGAGGAAGCCGATGCCGTATTCGGGATTACATACGCTCATTTTTACTCGAACGGGATAGGATACAGGACGGGATTCCAACTGGCCTCCCGGGTTGCTGAAGTAGACAATGCATTCGGAATACCGGTAGCCTTCGCCTACCGGACCAGGTCCCTGAATTCCTCCAACCGGGCCAGGAGAGGGGTCGAGGCAGCGGGAACCTCATTCGGCTATGATGTGATAATGGGTAATCCTCAGCCGCTGCAAGGTGCCCTCGCCGCTTTCCTGATAAACTTGTTCAGCAATGTGGAATTCCACGCCGGACTCACTCCCGGATACATTTCAGGGGAGAGTTCTCCGGTTTCAACGGCCAGTTGGGGGCCGGGATTTATGGATATCGACAGGACATGGACCGAAAGGAACGGACGGTTCTCCCTTTCCTTGGATGCAGGCGCTTGTTTCAACTACAGGATCTGGAGATTCGACCTGAAACTCAATCCGGCCTTCCATTACAATCTGACCAGGAATTACATCTTCAACACCGAATCAGTGCGGTTCGAGAACGGGTCTGACGTAGGAGTCTTAACCTCAACAGAGCAGCCCCTCCGCTGGTTCTTCTCCTTCACAGGCGGCCTCTCGTTCAAGTTCTGACGGCAGGCTATTTCTCGCGGCCGAGGCGGACCTTGACGGCCTTCATGGTCTTGCGGATTTCAATGAGTTCATTCATCACGGTGAGGATGCGTCCGGAATCCGCATCCTTCTGGGCCTGGGCGAGCTCCTGTTTCAGGCTGTTCTCCTTGTCCTCCAACCGGCAGCTCTGGAAAACCAGGATCGCCTTGGGAACGAACTTGGTGAGCCACGAACCCCTGGACATCATAGCATCCCGCAGATTCTTGATGGTCAGCTCATAGACCTCGGTCATGGAGAGCTGCGAAACGACATAGGCGATATTCCTGTCCGGTCCGTCCAGCAGGTGCTTCACAATCTCATCCTGGGCATAGCCATCATAATAGTCATCGGCATAAGCATCGTAAGTGGCCTTGTACACCGAGTTGGAGAAATGGGCATCGTCCTCCTCAAGTGCCTGGCTGATGAAGTCGAAGACCGTCCGACGTTCATCCTCGGAATCGGCATAGAATTCCGAGTCACTCTGGAACTCCAGGGTTGTGGTACCGTAGGTCAGGATGAAATTCAGGAGGTCGCGTTCGGCCTTGGCCATGATCTTGTTTTCTTCAAGCCTGGCCAGGCTTGAAGAAAAATCACCTCCCTGCACCCTTGAGTCGATTCCCGGCCGTGGTTCGGCAGGCTCACCAACCGGAACAAAGGACTCACCTTCCTGAACAAGGGACCCACCTTCTGCGTTCTGCTGCGACCCTTCGACACGGCTCTGGGACCGTGGATGGACCCGTTCGGCGGCTTTACGTTCTGCGATGATGTTCTTGGCCCTTGTCGCCCCGACCCTGTCTTCAAGGGCGTCGCGCCTTATGTCGAACTTCCTGCTGAGGAAATCGATGTAAGTCTCCCGCTTCACCGCATCCGGGATATCAGCCACGGTGTCAGCTATCTCATTGATCACATTCGCCCTCTTGAGTGGATCCCCGGCAGTGTCCTCCATCAGAAGAGAGCTCTTGAAGTCCACGAAATCCTGTTCCGACGAGGCAAGGAACTCTTCCACTTCCTCAAGCGTATGCTTGCGGGAGAACGAATCCGGATCATCTCCGTCGGGTAGGAGGACAACCTTTACATCCATGCCCTGCTTAAGGAACATGTCGATTCCCCTCAAAGCCGCCTTTATACCAGCCGGATCGCCGTCATACATAATGGTGACGTTCTTCGTGAACCTCCCTATGAGCCGGATCTGCCCGTCGGTCAAGGCGGTCCCGCTGGAAGCCACCACGTTGGTGATGCCCAGCTGATGCATGGAGATGACGTCCAGATAGCCTTCGACAAGGTAGCACCTGTCTTTCTTGGCCATATCCCCCTTGGCGAACCAGATTCCGTACAGGGACTGGTTCTTGACATATATGGGACTCTCCTTGGAATTCACATACTTGGCGTATGGCTTCCCGTCCTCTTTCGATTTCAGGGTCCTGGCACCGAAGGCGATCACCCTGCCGCTCACGGAGTGGATAGGGAATACCACCCGCTCCACGAACCTGTCGTGGAGTTCCTCGCTGTTGTCATATTTGGCGCACAGTCCGGTCTCTAGGAGATATTCGTCCTTGAACCCCTTGGCCTTGGCGGCATCAGTGAAGGAGTGCTTGTCCGACGGCGCCCAGCCCAGGCCGAATTTGGAGATAATCTCATCTTCCAACCCGCGGGTGTGGAAATAATTGAGCCCGATGGATTTACCTTCAACGCTTCCAAGCTGTTCCCGGAAGAACCCTGCAGCGAACTCCGACACCAGGGTCAGGCTCTCGTTCCTCTGCCGTGCAGCCAGGTCTTCGGCGCTCACCTCTTCTTCGACTATCTCTATGTCGTATTTCCTGGCCAGGTAACGGAGGGCGTCGGGATAGGACATATGTTCATGGTCCATCACGAAGCCGACCGCAGACCCACCCTTATGGCAGCCGAAGCAATAGTATATCCCTTTAGCCGGGACAACGTGGAACGAGGGGGTTTTCTCATTATGGAAAGGACAGCATCCCCACCATTCCGCACCACGCTTCCGCATGGATACGAAATCAGCCACCACCTCTTCTACACGGGCGGTGTCAAGGATTCTCTGTACCGTTTCCTGGGGGATCATGCCATCAATTCATGTCGTCGAGGTCATCCGGATCGTCGATCCTCTCAAATTCAACTTCCTGGGCATCGCCTATACCGGAAGCGTCGATCTTTCCGGGAACGGGAGCCTCGGGACTCTCAGGGGCCGGTGCTCGACGGATCTCATATTCATTCCTGGCCTTGAGAACCCTCCAGGTAGAGATCAGTTCGGAAACTCCGTAAAGCACGAGGAAGCACCCTGCGATTATACTCATGACATTGATGGTAAACGGATTGAAGAGGAGGAAGGCTCCGCCCACAACCGCGCAAATGGAAAGGATCAGCGAGGAGAAACCTGTCCCGATCAATGACATCGCACCTGCCAGCACGAAAAGCTGAAGGGCTCCGAACAGGATCAGGACGATACCTATTATGGACACTATGAATCCGGCCACCCACTGGGGATTGAAGAACAGCAGCAGGCCAAGCACTACGTCCAGGACGGCATTGACGATCAATACCTGATACATGCCGCGCTGGTCCTTGGACTTGATCAGGCCGTATACCAGCGATGCCACACCGGCCGCAATGAGCAGGAGGGCGATAATCTTCACGACCTTGACCGGGGCGTTGTTACCGAATATCATCACCAGGCCTATGCCTATGGCAGCGACGGCCCTGGTGATACTGTCGAACTTTGTTTTGTATCCTACGAAGAACATATCTGGGAGAGGGTTTGAATTACAAATTTAATTAAAATTTGCTATATTCGTGAATATGTTTTTCGACACACACAATCACAGCCAGTTCTCGTTCGATGGAGGAGGCACGTCGGTAGAGGAGAGCGTCAGATCCGCGGTGGAAAAGGGTCTGGGAGGGATATGCTTTACCGACCATTGCGACTATTTCGTCCCCAAGATGAAGGAGGAGTTCGAACCGATCGTCAATGAGGTCTTCGACGTAAAAGCACAGCAGGCGGAGATAGACCGGGTGGGCGGACTCGTATCCGAAGGCGCCTTCGGCAGGAATGCCAGGAAATTCAAGGTCCTCAAGGGAATCGAGATAGGCCTCGAAGAGAATAGCCGTGACCTGAACCGCAACCTGCTGGCCGCACAGAACTTCGACCAGGTCATCGCTTCGGTCCATTACCTCGAGGACACCGATCCTTATTTCGGTCCTTATTACAAAGGAAAGAACTGGAAGGAGGCCTACGGCCGTTATCTGGAAACCCTCCTCAGGGAAATGAAGAGGCTTGAGGATTTCGACATAATGGGGCACTTCGACTATATCGTCCGGTATGCTCCCTATCCCAAGGAGAGCATCCTGTACAGGGACTTCCCCGGGCTTATCGATGAGATACTCAAATACTTGATAGAGAATGGTAAAGGACTTGAAATCAACACCAAGTCCTACAGGACATACGGTCTCCGCACCCCGCAGCTCGACCGGGAGATACTCATCCGGTACATGGAACTGGGCGGTGACATAATCTGCCTCGGATCGGACTCGCATAAGGCCGACCAGGTCGGATTCAAATTCGACTATTTCGCTCAGTATGTAAAGATGTTCGGATTCAGGCGCCTGGGGCATTTCGAGGGGCGAAAGCTCAGGATGGTCACCATCTAGGATGCAACCTCGCAAAGGAACTTGATCCTCACCAGCCTGATTTCGAAGTCGTCATAATCGGGGCCCAGTTTCTCCCTGGCCTCCTCCACGGAATCTGAAGTAGCCTCTTCCTTGAAGTACTCGAATATGTCTTCTACTATGTCGTCATCCACCATCTGGCGGATGTAATAGTTCAGGTCTAACTTGGTTCCGGACGATACGATGACCTCCAGTTCATCCAGCAGCTCATCCATCTCCATCCCCTTCGCATCCGCAATGTCTTCCAGGGACAGTTTCCTGTCCACACTCTGGATTATGTAGATCTTGTTGGACGACCTTGTAGGGGCGGACTTCACCACGAAATCCTCGGGCCTGGTTATGTCGTTCTCCTCGACGTATCTCTTGATCAGCTCGATGAACTCGGCTCCGTATTTCCTGGCCTTTCCCTCGCCTACGCCCTGGCAGTTGTGGAGCTCGTCAAAGGTAATGGGATAGAGGATCGACATGTCGTCCAGAGCGGGATCCCCGAATATGATCCAAGGCTGCAGATGAAGTCTCTTGGACATGTCCTTGCGCAGGTTCTTAAGCATTGAAAGCAGGACCGGATCACCACCGCCGCCCTTCATAGCAGCCTTGTCGGAGATGGCGTCATCGTCATCCTCCCCTCCTCCTGCGGTACCCTTGAACACCCGGTCCTCGACGAGGCGGATCTCATACGGGTTCCGGAAGAATTCCTCGCCTTTCTCCGTCACATACAGGAGTCCGTATGATTCTATCTCCTTTTCGAGAAGATGCAGGATCAGGCCCTGGTGTATGACGGCCGACCAGAATTTCTCGTTATGGTCGCTACCGGCACCGTAGAGCGGAACCTTGTCGTGGTTGTATGACTTGACCATCGCATTGGCCTTCCCGGAAAGGATCAGGGCTATGTGCTCGAGCTTGAAGTGCTCCGGCAAGGACTTGATCAGTTTGATAACCAGGCTCATCTCCTTGCGGCCGTCGAACGTCTGCTTCGGGTTCAGGCAGTTGTCGCAGATCCCGCAGTTATCCCGTGGATAATCCTCTCCGAAATAATTCAGGAGCAGTTTCCTGCGGCACTGGCTGGACTCGGCATAGGCCACGGTCTCCATCAGGAGCTGGCGTCCTATCTCCTGCTCGGAGATCGGTTTCCCGAGCATGAACTTTTCCAGTTTCTGGATATCCTTATAGCTGTAATAGGTGATACAGTCCGCCTGTTCCCCGTCACGGCCGGCTCGTCCTGTCTCCTGGTAATATCCTTCTATACTCTTCGGAATGTCGTAATGGATGACAAACCGGACATCCGGCTTGTCGATACCCATTCCGAATGCAATGGTGGCCACTATCACCTCGACATCCTCCATCAGGAAGCGGTCCTGGTTGTCGGCCCTGGTCTTGGCATCCAGACCGGCATGGTACGGAAGGGCGCGTATCCCGTTTATATTGAGAAGGTTGGCTATTTCCTCAACCTTCTTCCTGCTTAGGCAATAGATTATTCCGGACTTGCCGGGATTCTGCTTTATATACCTGATGATATCCTTTTCCGGCTCGACCTTGTCACGTACCTCATAATAAAGGTTCGGACGGTTGAAGGAAGACTTGAATACAGTAGCGTCCATGATGCCCAGGTTCTTCTGGATATCGCTCTGGACCTTCGGCGTCGCCGTCGCGGTAAGGGCCATTATGGGAGCCCTCCCGATCATCTGGACCATATTCCTGATCCGCCTGTATTCAGGACGGAAATCGTGGCCCCATTCGGAGATACAGTGTGCCTCGTCTATGGCATAGAATGAGATGTTGACATCCTTCAGCAGCTCCACGTTCTCATCCTTGGTGAGCGATTCCGGTGCCACATACAGGAGTTTCGTAACCCCGGACAGCACATCGTTCCTGACTTCCTGGATCTGAGCCTTGCCGAGGGAGGAATTGAGGAAATGGGCTATCCCCGTCTGTTTCTCCTCGAACCCCCTGATGACATCGACCTGGTTTTTCATCAGCGCGATCAGCGGAGATATCACGATCGCGGTACCGGGCATCACCAGGGCAGGGAGCTGGAAGCACAACGACTTGCCTCCTCCGGTCGGCATCAGGACAAAGGTATCCTTGCCCTCCAGGAGGTTCCGGATAATGGCTTCCTGGTCTCCCTTGAAGGCATCATAGCCGAAGAAAGTTTTCAGCTTGGAATAAAGAAGTTCGGAATCTATCTCCATGGCAATGCTGATTTATGTATAAATATAGTCAACTTTTTCCGTATTAACAAAAGAAATGGTTGTAAAATAATGTGTTATTATGAATTATTTTTACGATATTTGCGCCGATTTTTTGAAAAGCAAATGATTATGAAGACACTCAATTTGTTCGCTGCAGCGGCAATGATCATAGCCGCAGTCGCATGTAACTCCAACAAGCCTGCTGGAAAGACAGCAGACGCAGACAGCACCGGTGTCGCCCCTGCCGTCCAGAATTTTACTCCTACAAAGGAACTCCTTCCTTCAAAAGCTGAGATCGACTCCGTCAGCTACCTTCTCGGAATCAACTTCGGTTCCATGATCAAGGGATACAACATGGGAGACCTCAACTTCAACGAGATGAAGAAGGGTATAAACGATTTCGTCCACTCCAAGGGCAACCAGCGTGACACCGATTTCGTGAAGCAGTTCAAGATCAATCCCGAAGAGATGCAGCGCATAATCAACGGATTCATCGAGAAGAGGTCCGCTTACACCGCAGCCGTCAACAAGGAAGCCGAGGTCAAGTTCTTCGACGAGATCAAGAAGAAGAGCGGTGTCGAGACCACTCCTTCAGGCCTTGCATACATTATCAAGGAAGCCGGCAGCGACAACAAGCCGGGTCCCAGGGATACCGTGTTCGTACACTACAAGCTTACTCTCAAGGACGGTACCGTCATCGAGGAAGTTCCTTCAGTAAGGCTGTTCCTTGACAGGGTCATCCCCGGTTGGACCGAGGGTCTCCAGCTCATCGGCGAGGGTGGCAAGGCTACTCTCTATGTTCCTGCTGAACTCGGTTACGGTGAGCGCGGTGCCAACGCCATCGAGCCCAACTCCACCCTTATCTTCGACATCCAGCTTGATTCCCTCAAGCACTTCGTACAGCCTGAAGAGAACTAAGGATGGCAGCTCTTGAAATTGAAGGCAGGATTGCGCAGAAGTTCGCGAAGCAGAGCGGACAGAGCGCCAGGGGCCCGTGGATGAAGCAGGACTTCATCCTTGAGTTCCAGGATGGCAGCTTCACCTCTGAAGTATGCTTCACCTCCTTCGGCAACGACAAGGTCGCCGAACTGGACAAGTACGGAGTCGGTGACGAAGTGAAGGTCTCCTTCAATATCAGGGCCCGGGAATTCAACGGCCGCTGGTACAACGATGTGCGCGTATGGCGCATATCCCCTGCCGGACAGGCCGCCCAGGCTTCCCAACCGGCACAGCCGGCTCAGGCCCCGCAGGCCCCGGCCCCGTCGATCGAAGACATGCCGGCCGAAGAAGATTTCAACGACCTTCCGTTCTAGTTATAGGCTGATCCATTCGATAGAAGGATCCCTGCGCCACCAGGTGAGTTGCTTTTTGGCATAGTGGCGGGTATTACGCTGGATGAGGCGGACAGCCTCGTCCAGCGTTGTTTTATTGTCCAGATAATCGAATAATTCCTTATACCCTACGGTCTGAAGGGCCTGGCAGTTACGGTATGGCAGCAGGGAGCGGACTTCTTCCACGAGGCCCGCTTCCATCATATTCAGTACCCTCGCGTCAATCCTGGAATACAACTCCTCCCTGGGACGGGTCAGGCCGACCTTGACTATCTCAAAATCCCTTTCTTTACGAACTCCCGTCTTGAAGGAAGACAGGGGACGGCCGGAAACCAGAAGTACTTCCAAGGCCCTGATCACCCTCTGGCTGTTCCGGACATCTATGCTGGAATATGTCTCCGGATCCTTGGCCTTCAACTCCTCCGCAAGACTGCCGACTCCCTCTTCCGCCAATCGGGCCCATAGCCGTTCCCGGACCGCAGGGTCCCCGTCGGGAAGGTCGTCCAGACCGTTGCAGACGGCATCGATATAGAACATAGAACCTCCGGTCATGACAAGGGTCTCGTGGCCCTGGTCAAAAAGGGACCGTACGAGTGCCAAGGCATCCCGTTCATAATCCCCTGCCGTATATGTTTCCGTGAGAGGAACCGTCTGGATGAAATAATGCTTCACGGCGGCGAGCTGTGAAGCATCCGGGACAGCCGTCCCTATGGTCATACCTTTATATATCTGCCTGGAGTCGCAGGAAATCACCGGGGAGCCATATTCCAAGGCCTTGCTGATGCTGTAGTCCGTCTTTCCCACAGCAGTCGGCCCAAGGATTATGACGAGCCGGCGGGACATCGCCTAGAAATCCAGGTCCTCGGTGCCGTCGAAAACCTCCTTGCCGTCCTCGTCGTCATCTTCCTCCTCTTCAGGATCATCGTCGTCGGAGCCTCCGGGCTCGTCGGATGACAGAAGGGCGCCAAGACCCCAATCCGGTTTCTGGCCGGGAAGATGGCGCTGCGAATCAGGGAGGTCTTCGAAAGCGACGTAGCCGTTCTCGAACTCGATCGGGTTAGGTCCCTTCACATCGACGATCTGGGGAGGGAAACCCCTTCGTTCCTCAACCCCCTCGAATGTCACGTTGACACTCTTCTTGTTGGGAACGTCATAGAAGTAGACGAAGCTTGCAACTCCCTCATCGATTACTTGTTCAATGGTGATATTGTCGACAGTCCCGGCTCCCAGGTCGAAGAGGCCGTAACGGGCGATGACGGCACCGTCAGCACCCAGAGCCTTGAACATGATGAGCTGGTCCTGAGGAAATTCCATATCGGCGCGCATCTGCTTGTGGAAGTCATAAAGCGTGCAGCCGCCATCCATCTGGTATACCCGGTAGAATCCCTTGATTCCGGTAAGCGTTACTCTGAACTGATAAACCATATAACTCAAATAGTTTTCAAATGTACGAAAAAAATCGCTAATTTCGTAGATTGAGAATGGAAGCAACCGAAACAATCATCCGAGACTCCTACAAGAGCATTCCCGCTCCTGCCGAAGGGTTGTTCAAGGACAACGGCAGCCGCTTCATCTCATTTGCATTCCCCGTCGAGACAGAAGAAGAGATCAAGGACATCGTGGCCGAGCTGAAGAAGAAGTACCACGATGCCCGGCATCATTGCTACGCCTACCGCCTGGGCTACCTGGGAGACCGTTTCAGGGCCAATGATGACGGTGAACCCTCCGGATCGGCAGGTCGTCCGATCCTGGGCCAGATAGATTCCCGTGGCTTGAGCGATGTGCTTGTTGTGGTGGTCCGATATTTCGGAGGGATAAAGCTGGGAATCCCGGGTCTGATAAGGGCCTACAAGACTTCCACGGCTGAGGCCCTGGACAACGCAGGCACGGTGGAGAAGATTGCCGGGAAGTGGTTCAGGATAGATTTCGGATACGGAGCCATGAACCAGGTCATGAAGGTGCTGAAGGACATGGATCTCCGCCAGAAGGACCAGGATTTCGGTAACGAGTGTTCCCTGAAGGCCTGGGTAAGGCTTTCCATGGAAGATGATTTCAAGGACAGGCTTTCCGGAGTGGAAGGCTGCAGGATCGAAGAACTTTAACAAAGAGAATATATGCCTAAGAGTCTGATTTCAATCCAGGATTTCTCCAAGGAGGAAATACTCCACATCCTGGACGTCGCCGCCGAGTTCGAAAAGAACCGCGAACAGAGTTTCCTTTCCGGAAAGGTAGTAGCCTGCCTTTTCTTCGAGCCCTCCACCAGGACCCGCCTCTCGTTCGAGGCCGCCGTCAACAGGTTGGGAGCCAGGGTCATCGGTTTCCCTGACAACCGCAACACCAGCCAGACCAAGGGGGAAACCCTGGAGGATACGATCAGGATCGTTTCGAACTATGTCGACATGATCGTGATGAGACACCCGAAGGCAGGGGCCGCAGACATAGCGGCATCCGTGGCTTCCGTACCCGTGATCAATGCCGGAGACGGCGCCAACCAGCATCCCACCCAGACACTCCTCGACCTGTACGCGATCAAGAAGACGCAGGGAAGGCTGGAAGGACTGGACGTGAATATGGTAGGCGACCTGAAGTACGGCCGTGCCGTCCATTCCCTGGTGGAAGCCCTGAGGCACTTCAATCCCCGGTTCACCTTCACTTCCCCGGAGGAGCTCGACATGCCGAAGAAATACCTGGAGATGCTGGACAGGGACGGTGTACCTTACAGGCAGGTCACCAGGATTGAAGATGGGCTGAACGAATGCGACATCCTCTATATGACCAGGGTCCAGCAGGAGAGGTTCCCCGACATGGAAGAATACGAAAAGGTAAAGGATGTCTACCGCCTTACGGCATCGATGCTGGGCGGAGTAAGGCCTGGAATGAAGATCATGCATCCCCTCCCCAGGGTCGGCGAGATCGCCACGGACGTGGACACCACACCCTATGCATACTACTTCCAGGAAGCAGGCGGCGGAATGTATGTCAGGATGGCCATCATCTCCTATCTGCTCGGGTACAGATAATCCGGAAATAGTTGGTTAATTACTGATAATATGACTATCTTTGACGCCGATAGGTTTTGATTTAAAATCATATAAATTAATATCAGTTAAAATCCTTAATAACTATCATGAAAAAGGTTCATGTTTTCAATGCAGGTCCCTGCCTGCTGCCCCAGGTGGCCATCGACAACGCCATCGAAGCTTTGAAAGACTTCAAGGGAACCGGAGTCTCCGTCCTCAGCATCTCCCACCGTACCAAGGAATGGGACGAGACCATGGACGAGTGCCGCGCCCTCTGGAGGGAACTCCTTCATATTCCTGACACCCACGAGGTGGTATTCCTCGGCGGCGGCGCCTCCCTGCAGTTCCTCTATGTAGCCATGAACTACCTTGAGAAGAAGGCCGCCTATCTCGAGACGGGCGTCTGGGCCAAGAAGGCCCTCAAGGAGGCGAAGGGTATCGGCGAGGCTTACGCCCTTGCCAGCTCCGCCGACAGGAACTACTCCTACATCCCGAAGGGTTTCGAGATCCCGACCGACATCGACTACTTCCACATCACGACGAACAATACGATCTACGGTACCGAGATCAAGGAAGATATCGACTGCCCCGTGCCCCTCATCGCAGACATGAGCTCCGACATCATGAGCCGTCCTGTGGACGTTTCCAAGTATGACCTCATCTACGGCGGCGCCCAGAAGAACGTCGGTCCTGCCGGTGTCATCTTCGCCATCATCAAGAAGGACTCCCTCGGCAGGGTCAGCAGGTACATCCCTACCATGCTCGATTACCGCACCCATATCGACAAGCTCTCCATGTTCAACACCCCTCCCGTGTTCTCGATCTTCATGATGAACGAGACTCTGAAGTGGCTGAAGGGCATCGGCGGAGTCGAGGCCATCCATAAGATCGACACCGAGAAGGCCAACCTCCTCTACGGCGAGATCGACCGCAACTCCCTGTTCATGGGAACCGCTGCCAAGGAAGACCGTTCCATCATGAACGTCTGCTTCGTCATGGCTCCCGGTTACGAGACCCTGCAGGACGAATTCTTCGCTTTCGCGAAGGAGCGCGGCATGATCGGAATCAAGGGACACCGTTCGGTCGGAGGCTTCAGGGCATCCCTCTACAACGCCTGCACCCTAGAAGATGTCCAGGCCCTCGTGGACTGCATGAAGGAATTCGAGACTCTTAAGAAATAACAGGTCATGAAGATATTAGTTGCAACCCAGAAGCCTTTCTCCGCAGCCGCTGTAGCGGGAATAAAGGAGATCGTGACAGGAGCCGGACACGAGTTCGCCGCCCTTGAGAAATATGCAGACGCCTCCGAGCTCATCGCAGCCGTGGCCGATGTGGACGCCCTCATCATCCGCTCAGACAAGGTGACTGCCGAGGTACTCGATGCCGCAAAGAACCTCAAGATCGTCGTCCGCGCAGGTGCAGGCTTCGACAATGTCGACCTGGCAGCGGCCACCGCCCACAATGTGGTCGTAATGAATACTCCCGGACAGAACTCCAACGCAGTGGCCGAGCTGGCGGTCGCCATGATGATCTTCATGGCCCGCACCCAGTTCACCCCCGCTACCGGAAGCGAGGTCCAGGGCAAGCGCCTCGGAATCCAGGCTTTCGGAAACGTCGGCCGTCTGGTCGGTGCAAAGGCCAAGGCCCTCGGAATGGAGATCCTCGCCCTCGACCCGTTCCTCACTCCCGAACAGATCGAGGCAGGCGGAGCAAAACCCGTATTCAATCTTGACGAGCTCTATTCCAGTTCCGACTACGTCTCCATCCATATTCCTGCCCTTCCTTCAACCATCAAGAGCATCGGTTACGACCTCATCACCAAGATGCCGAAGGGAGCCACTCTCGTGAACACCGCCCGCAAGGAGGTCATCGACGAGGAAGGCCTGGAGAAGGCCCTCGAGGAGCGTCCCGACCTCAAGTACGTCACCGACGTCATGCCTGACAATTACGCTCTCCTGCAGGAAAAGTTCGGACTCCGCGTGTTCGCGACTCCCAAGAAGATGGGTGCCCAGACAGCCGAGGCCAACATGAACGCCGGCCTTGCCGCCGCACGCCAGATCTGCGACTTCTTCGCCACAGGCAACACCAGGTTCCAGGTCAACAAATAATCGGGTCATGGTAAGAGTAAAACCGTTCGCGGCGATCAGGCCGCCCAAGGGCATTGTCACGGAAGTTGCAGCCCCGCCGTACGACGTACTGAATTCCGCGGAAGCCAAGGAGATGGCAGGAGAGAAGTCCCTCCTCCATATCACCAAGCCTGAGATCGACTTCGATCCCATGCTCGAGGACCACGACCAGAGGGTCTATGACAAGGCCGTCGAGAATTTCAAGGAATGGCAGGCCAAGGGTTGGCTGCGCCGTG
Organism: uncultured Bacteroidia bacterium; assembly: GCA_902779765.1. Classification (GTDB taxonomy): domain Bacteria; phylum Bacteroidota; class Bacteroidia; order Bacteroidales; family UBA932; genus Cryptobacteroides. Next base: position 105,373 of record CACZCQ010000003.1, on the reverse strand, counting down.
ATGCGAAGGAGTGCTATTACGTCTATGCCCAGACCATGGAGGGCAGGACACAGTACGGCCTCGTGCTCTGCGCCCACACCGACGACTATGCAACCGGCAAGATCAAGAAGCACGAGCTGACCCGCAAGGACAAGGAAGATGACCGTATGGTCCACGTCCGCATCCAGAATGCCAACATCGAGCCCGTATTCTTCGCCTACAAGGACAACGACATCCTCAACAAGATCGTAGCCCAGACCGTCACCCGCGAACCCGAGTACGATTTCATCGACGAGAACAATTTCGGCCACAAGTTCTGGGTCATCGACGACGACAAGACCATCGACCAGATCACCCGCCTGTTCTGCGGTGACGTGGAAGCTTTCTATGTCGCCGACGGACACCACCGGACAGCAGCTGCTGCCCGCGTCGGAGCCGAGAAGAGGGAGCATAACCCGAACCACACCGGCGACGAGGAGTACAACTTCTTCATGGCCGTTTGCTTCCCCGAGAGCCAGCTCAAGATCCTGGACTACAACCGCGTGGTCAAGGACCTCAACGGCCTTTCGAAGGAGGAGTTCCTTTCAGCTGTCGCAAAGGACTTCACGGTGAAGGAAATGGGTACGGAGATATATCATCCCGACCATCTGCACAACTTCTCGATGTACCTGGACGGCAAGTGGTACTCACTCGAAGCCCTTCCGGGAAGGTATGATGACAAGGATCCCATCGGAGTCCTGGACGTTACCATCCTCTCCAACCTGGTGCTTGACGCCATCCTCGGCATCAAGGACCTGCGCACCGACAAGAGGATCGATTTCGTCGGAGGTATCCGCGGACTCGGCGAGCTTTCACGCCGCGTCGATTCCGGAGAGATGAAGGTTGCTTTCGCCCTTTATCCGGTCTCGATGAAGCAGCTCATCGATATCGCCGACACGGGCAACATCATGCCGCCGAAGACCACCTGGTTCGAGCCCAAACTCCGTTCCGGACTCTTCATCCATTCTCTGGACTAAACTAATATAGAATCCTGACAGGGCCCATCAGGCCGGATTCATGGAGTTCACTGCCCGCAGCGGGACCGTTGATGGTCCAGGTCTTGCGGGCAGTTTCTTCCTGCCCGGCATCATAGACAAGGCGGTTGTACCATGTTCCGGTGACATCCACGGTGACGGTATTCTCACCGGCTTTGACAAGGTCTCCGATGGACAGTCTGTAAGGTACGGTCCAGCAAACACCGGCAGGCTCGCCGTTGACCTTCACGTCAGCGATGAAATCGACCTTGCCGAGGTCCAGCACCATTTCCTTTCCGACCTGGCCTGCAGGGACTTCGAATGTCGCGGAATATGTAGCCGTACCCGAGAATGCGCTGCCCTCCTCTCCAAGACCGAGGTCCTTCCAAGGGGCCAGGTTATCCAGCTTTATAGGCTCGGAAGGGATTCCCCAACCTTCAGGGAAGCATACCGACCAGTCTTTCAATTCTGTCTGACGGTTCCCGACGGTGGAAGCGAAAGCAGTCTGTACGGGGGCCACGGCTCCGGCATCCTGACGGAAGACTATGAATCCTCCTTCAGCCTGCTCGAGGTCAAGACGGACCTTCCTGTACCTTCCCCAGCCCCTAGCCTTGAGCTTGCGGACGCTGCCGTCCACGGGATTCCACCACTGGGCCTTGCCCTTGCCCTGTATACGGACGGTTCCATGGAAGTCCTTGCCTACGGGAGCGGCGACGAAGTACCAGTGCGCTCCGTCAGCCTTCCTCTCGGACCAGAGGAAATCGGGATCCGGGCTCACCAGATGCGGACGGAGCTTGAATGCCTTAAGGGCCTCGTCCAGGGTCATCCCGACCGCGATGGCTCCGTTCCCGATCCTGGTAACCTTGCCTTCCGAGGTGCCGCCCCAAAGGGCATCAACAGCCTCTTTCAATGAAGCATCAGCCTGATCTCCACCCTTCAAGGTTGCAGGAGACACCGGAGGATTGGCAACGACCTTCGCACCGGCCTTGACCAGTTCGAGGATCCTGGCCACGGTCTCAGTCATCATCCTCTCGTTCTCCGGAATCCACAGGACTTCATATGCAATTCCTTCCGGAGTACAGATCCTGCCGTCAACTACGCTGAGGCGGTTGAGGAGCACATCGGGATTGCAATAATCGTATTTGAAACCATCCGGGAAACGGATCGAGCCGGACTGGCGCTCACCGTTGCCGGTATACTGGCTGGGCTTGTGGCCCACTTCATCTCCGAGGTACCACAAGATGTCCGCGACGGGCAATCCCCTTTCGAGCAGATAGCTGGTACGGGCCAGGAAACCGGTGAAATACGGCATATATTTCCACCAGGTCTGTCCGCGCAGGAACGGAGTTCCTATACCGCTGCCGAAACTTGTTCCGGGCGGGAGGAATCCCACCTGGGGGTTGTGGGTATAGGTATGGAAGACATTATGGGTCACGCCTTCGCTCATGTTGAGATTGGCGACCTCACGGAGCATCTGCCAATGCTCGTCCCAGGTAAGGGAGAAACTGGTGAAACTCTCCGCAGCCACCCTCGGCTTGCCATAGATATGTGCAGCAGAAGCTGTCGGGTGGATGGGCTTGAAGTCAAGGTCTCCGACATATCCCTCCATAATAGGCTGCCAGAACTCGCACATCGGAACGTCGGCGTATTTGAAATACTCCATCGGGTCCATCGTCACCACGTCGCTGCCGGCAGTCTCGAACTGAACCTCCATCCCCTTGGCGTGAGCCAGGTCGGTCATCTTCTTGAAGAAATTCTCGCAATACAGCCCGTTGACCGTACGCCTCCAGTCGATCAGGAAGCGGCTGGTCTCCTCCTGGCTGTCAAGCACATAGCCCATCAGCGCCGGGACACGCTCGCGCAGGGAATAACCGGCGGACCTGGAGAAGTCCTCCTCCATGGAATCGGTCCAGGTCTGGGTATGGCACTCCCAGCTGTCCATCAGCATACCTCCGGCCCGGCCGCCCAGCGGTCCGTCCTGCAGCATCCCAACGTAGTTGGCGAACTGGACCTCGGCACCCCTGGGATCGAACTTGCTGCATTCCCAACCGGTTGCCTCAGGAGGTGCAGGGGAGTTCCTGCGTCCGGGATTGACATGACCTATGCGCAGGACCGTCCAACTGCCTTCGGGGCAGTTGCCTTCCGGAGCCGTCCAGTCAAGTTTTCCGGAAGCGTCCATCCTGTCCGTGATGTCGATTATGTCCCTGGTCCTGACAAAAGCAAGAGGATTCTGTTCGGTGTGCTGCTGGTAAGGTTCCTTGGCGATCAGCGACCATCCGGCCTCTCCCCTCCAGCTGTTTTTCCTGGCTGCCGAGAAGAAACGGACGAAACGCACGTTCGCAGGATGGGCATTCCTGAGAGTGAAGGTATAACTCTCGGCATCCTCCACCTCATTACAGGCCAGCACCATGTTGTACGGGTTGCCGTCCTGCCAGTTGCTCATGGGAAGGCTGGCGTCCACAAGGACCTTCTCCTCTCCGGAAGCTGTCCTGGCAGTGAGCTTTACAGATATTCCGGGATCATAGCAGAAATTGTGGGAAAATGCGCCGACCGGAGGGAGTTCCAGGGTACGGATCACGCTGCCCTTCGGCAGGGTGAAGGAAACCGTACCGGAAGAACCGGGCTTGAGGCTGAGATCCTTTTCGTTACTGCCCTCCAGCAATGCTTTCCAGGACTCATCGCCGGCTTCTGTCACCGAGGGACGGAGCGGCTCTCCCGTATCTCCCAGAGGAGTAGGGAAAGCAAGCACCATTATGTCACGGTAATCCCTCCAAGCCTCGTTGGATACGATGCCTTTCGGAAGCGGACCGGAAACCTTCGTCCCGACGGGGACGTCAGTCCTGGACCAAACCAGCTCCCTCATGGCGTTTTCGGGAGTGATCCACGGGCCTCCGGCCATCGACCATCCGGGGCATGTCTGGACAGTCAGCCTGAGCCCCAGGCTCTCGGCCTTGCGTCCGAGATAGCCTACCATATCCTCCCACTCGGGACTCAGGGTCGTGAGCTGGTGGCCGGTTCCGGGCCATGGTCCTCCGAAGTAGCCGTGGAACCATTGTATTCCGGATATTCCGGCATCCCGGATCGCTTTCAGATCCGCATCAATTCCCTCCTTGGACACGTTGCCACCTATGAAATGGAACCACGTCTCCGGGTAGAATACCTTTGGAGGCTGCTGGAAATTCGTTTCATCCTGTGCGGAGAAAGGAGCCTGGAGCAGGTCTCCGTCAGGAGCGATGGCCGCCACCTGGGCGGTGGCGCACATATTACTGCAAACCAATGCCACGACGGACGCGGCAATCAGAAGGTGGCGTGACATGATGGGATTATTTCTTCCCTATGAGGGATTTGACGTATGAATAGAACTCGGGATCCTCGCCTATGACAGTCTTGTTGATCGTACCGTCAGGATTGAGGATAACCTTTGTCGGATAGCCCTGGATCGCATAAGTGAGGGAGACATCCTTGCCGTCCTTGCCCGGATTGTAGACATGGAGCCAAGGCAGCTCGTGGTCGACGATAGCCTTCTTCCATACCTCCTCGGTGTCACCGCAGTCGATGCTCAGGATCTCGATCTTGCCCTTTGCATCCTTGTAGAGCTGCTTCATGTCAGGAATACCCTTCTTGCACCAGTAGCACCACTCTCCCCAGAAATCGAGGATGATGAACTTGCCCTGGTTGTAGATCGAAGACAGGGTGAAGTCCTCACCCTTCTCGTTCTTGAGGGTGAAGTCAGGAGCCTGCATTCCGTCCTTTACCAGTTCAGCAGCCTCCGCCCTGGCCTTCGTCTTTTCAGCAGCAGTCTGAGCCCTGTCGACAAGGGGTTTCATCACACCTTCCTTGACAGTTGCCGGCATGGCCTCAAGAGCCTCGAGCGCGTCCTTGCCATCTTCACCGATCAGGCGGGTAAGGAGAGTCGCAGCATACAGGCTGGCAGGATTGTTCTTCACGAAATCCTTGGTCAGGGAGGTGACATGCTCGCTGATTTCATTGTAGGACTCCATGATGGAATCCTGCTTGGCCTCGTCTCCCTCAGCTGCCCTGTATTCTTCGACAATCGCCTTCATCTTGGCCTGATCCTCTGCGCAGAGGGCCTCATAAGCCTTCTGGTCCTGGTAGAACTTGCTTCCGTCGACGACAAGCGAGTCCAATGTACCGCTGATCTTCGCGGTCTCGCCGGGGACATAGGTCAAAGAAGCGACCTTGCCTCCTTCAGCTGCGGGATCGCTGATGCGCAGTCCCCTGACGGTAGAATCTGCGAAATCGAAAGTGATGTTTCCGCCGGTGGCGGGAATCACCAGTGTCTGGAGCGGAGTCCTGGGACTGAGGATGTCGAATACCTCGACCTTGACGGAATCACCGGCCAGTCCGTCGACATGACCTGAAACGGCACTCTTGCTCGCGCAGGAGATGCAAGCCAGCAGCATGGCAGCCGCTGCAAAATAATTGACAAGCTTTTTCATATTGATTTGTATTGTGTTCTGATATAATTATTTACCAATCGGCTCAAGCACTGATGTTATCGGCGTGAACCTGTTCCCCGAGCGGACGAAGGCTCCCAGGTCATAGGCCGGCCATCCATTGCAGATCAGACTGGGATTGCTGTATATAGCCGGTTTCCACGTACCGTCCACCTCGGGTTCCCAGTAGAAGACACCGCTGCAGACCTTGGCTCCTAGGCGTTTCACCGACTCCATGAACGAAGTCATGCACGAAGCCCCCTCGGAAGAAGGCTTCACCCCGGTCTCGCATACCATGACCTGGCAGGAGAAACGGGAAGAAAGCGCCTTGATGGCATCCAGAGCCAGCCTGTTCACGTCGCGCCAGGTGACAGGTATATTCCCTATCTCGGTCACGTTCATGGGATAATGCGAAAGACCGATGATGTCGAACTTGCCTCCGGCCTCCTTGAATTCCTTGAAGAACGAACACTCGTTATCCGCGGCGCTGTAAGCATCTGCAACATGGACGATTACCTTGGTATCGGGGAAAACCTTCTTCACTGCATCGTAACCAGCATTGCTCACAGTCACATAGCCCGCATAGCGTTCCGAGCCGGTCTTGTTCCAATCGATCCTGCCGGCATCCCATACCATGCCGTTATTGGTCTCGTTACCCACCTGGACCCATGCGGGAACGCCACCGACATTCTTGAAGGCTTTCAGGAATTCTTCCGTATAGGAAGAGACAGCCTCGGCGACCTGGGAGACGGATCCGGAAAAACCTGCCCAGGCAGCAGGGGCAGTCTGCCGGCCGGGGGCCGTGAAAATATCGCTGTACTGGAAATCGAGCATCACGGCGAAACCCTGGTCGAAAGCCCTTTTAGCCATGCTTATCACGTCCGCCTGCCCGCTCCAACCTTTGGTGTCATAAGGATTGACCCAAACCCTCAACCTTATGGCGTTCATTCCAAGGTAGTCAAGTACGCTGAGGATATCGTCGGAACCGTGGCTGTCTGTAAAAACAAGCCCCTCGGCCTCCATCTCGGAGACCCAGCTGATATCCGCTCCGCTCGCGAAGTCGACCGAGATCACCGGTTCCGGCTTGGGTGCAGGCGTGGGAATATCACCATTCCCGTGGCATCCCTGTGATGCCATGATAACGGCAACGAATGCCAGTATGGTCAGGAACCTATTCATCTATCTGCTTCACTTCAGGGAAGAGACCGAAGAGTTCGGCATCGATCCTGTCGGTTATCGTCTGGAAATCCTCCGGACGGTTCTCGAACTTGATGTCATCCACGTTGATGATGAGGAGATGACCGTCATATTCCTTGATCCAGTCCTCGTAACGCTTGTTCAGGCCGGTAAGGTAATCGATCCTGATACTGCTCTCATATTCCCTGCCCCTCTTCTGGATCTGGGCGACCAGGTTGGGAATGGAGGAACGAAGGTAGATCAGGAGGTCCGGCTTGCTCACCAGGGACATCATCAGGTCGAAGAGGTCCGAATAGTTCTCGAAATCCCTCGTGCTCATCAAACCCATGCCATGGAGGTTGGGAGCGAAGATACGGGCATCCTCGTAGATGGTCCTGTCCTGGATGATTATATCGCTGCATCTGGAAATCTCAACCACATCCTTGAACCTCTTGTTCAGGAAGTATATCTGAAGGTTGAACGACCAGCGCTCCATGTCGGCATAGAAGTCGGCAAGATAGGGATTGAAGTCGACGGACTCGAACTTGGGAGTCCAGCCGTAATGGGCGGCCAGCATCTTGGTAAGGGTGGTCTTGCCACTGCCTATGTTTCCTGCTATCGCGATGTGCATATTGTTGTTATTTAATATTATTGTCTATCGGGAAAAGACCGTAAAGCTCTGCGTCGATCTTGTCTGTGATCAGGGCGAAATCCTCGGGGCGGTTCTCGAAGTCCAGGTTGTCGGTTTCTATGGTGAGCACCCTGCCCTTGTATTCGGCGATCCACTTGTCGTAACGGTCGTTCAGGCCGGCGAGGTAGTCCAGGCCTATGGACTGCTCGTAATCGCGGCCCCTCTTCTGGATCTGGGCGACGAGATGCGGGATGGAGCATTTGAGGTAGATCATCAGGTCGGGCCTTCCGGCCATGGATGACATCACCCCGAAGAGGTCCATGTAAGTGTCGTAATCACGTTTGGACAGGTTGCCCATGGCGTAATTGTTGGCCACGAAAATGTAGACGCCTTCAAACAGGGTCCTGTCCTGGATTATGACGTCCTTGCTCTTGGATATCTCCAGGACATCCTTGAACCTCTGGGCGAGGAAATAGGTCTCCAGGTTATAGGACCACCTGGGAATATCCTTATAGTAATCCTCGAGATAGGGATTGTAGGTCACGGACTCATACTTCGGAGTCCAGCCATAGTGATTGGCCAGAAGCCTCGTAAGCGTGGTCTTGCCACTGCCAATGTTGCCTGCTATTCCGATATGCATATTCTCAATCAGTTTCAATTTCGGTTTCCCACGGTTCGTTGAAAGGCTGTAGGAAAGGGTTGCCGGTCCTTTCTTCGGCGATGGATGACCTGGGGCCGTGTCCGGGAAGGACATCCACATCTCCGGGCAGTACCATGAGTTTTTCCATGATTCCCACGATCTCCTTGTCGTAATCACCGCCTTCCAGGTCGGTCCTTCCTATGGCTCCTGCGAAAAGGGTATCCCCGGAAAGAAGCACCCCGCACTCCTCACTATAGAAACAGACTCCGCCGGGAGTATGGCCGGGAGTGGATATGACCCTGAAAGCAGGGGCATCGTCATCAGGGCCGATCCTCAGTATCTGACCTTCGGAAAGGTCGTCAGTTTCAAAAGTGGCATCGGGTCTCATCAGCCCGACCCCGGAAGCATATTCACCGTCCTTATCCAGTATGAACCTGTCCTCCCGGGACATGAATACCGGGACCTGATAATCTCGGACAAGACGGGAGACTCCGAATATATGGTCGAAATGGCCGTGTGTGAGCCAGATTGCACAGGGCTTCAGCCCCTTCCTTCCCACAAAGGATTCCAGCACGGCATGCTCGGAATCATCGTAGCAACCCGGATCGACAATCACGCAGTTATCCCCCTCGCTCCAGAGAATATACGTATTCTCACGGAACGGATTGAAGCAGAACGACTTGATATTGATGGTGCTCCGAGGATCCATAAAACCGATAAAAGGCTATTCCTACAAATTTAGGAATAATTCCATAAATCATCAATATGGAATTCCTCCGGAGTGCCCTCCGCCACGATCCTTCCTCCACCCTGGCCACCGTCAGGGCCCAGGTCGAAGATATAGTCCACACTCTTGAGGATGTCCAGGTTGTGCTCGATGATGATCACCGTGTTCCCCTGGTCGACCAGTTGCTGAAGGACTCCCAGCAGGACCTTGATATCCTCGAAATGCAGGCCGGTGGTAGGCTCGTCAAGGATGTAGAGGGTGTTCCCGGTAGCCTTGCGGAACAGTTCCGCAGCCAGTTTCATCCTCTGGCTCTCCCCGCCGGAGAGGGTCACGGCGCTCTGCCCTAGATGGACATAGCCCAGGCCCACGTCGACGAGGGCTTTCAGTTTCCTGGCGATGGAGGGGATGGGCTTGAAGAATTCATAGGCCTCGCTGATGGGCATCTCGAGGACATCATTGATGTTCTTTCCCTTGTAATGGACTGCAAGGGTATCCTCCTTGTAACGTCTTCCGCGGCATTCATCGCAGACCACGTTGACAGAGGGGAGGAAGTTCATCTCTATGACCTTGATTCCGGCACCGTTGCAAGCCTCGCAACGCCCTCCAGGCACGTTGAAAGAGAACCGTCCTGCCTTGAAGCCGCGGACTTTCGCATCAGGGGTATCCTCGAACAGGCTCCGGATGTCGCCCATCACGCCCGTGAAAGTCGCAGGATTGGATCTCGGGGAACGACCGATAGGGCTCTGGTCTATCTCGATAAGCTTGTCGATGTTCCTGATCCCTTCGATGGAGTCGTACGGAAGCGGACGCAGCTTGGCCCTGTGGAGCTTGTTCTTCAGGATAGGCATCAGAGTCTCATTGATGAGCGACGACTTGCCGCTTCCGCTCACTCCGGCCACACCTATGAAACGGCCGAGGGGGAAGGTTACGTCTATATCCTTGAGGTTGTTGCCCCTCGCACCTTTAAGGACGAGTGAAAGACCGTTTCCGCTGCGGCGGGTCGCGGGCACAGGGATCTCTTTGCGTCCCTGGAGATAGTCCAGGGTAAGGGACCGGCCGAAAATGCAGTGACCGGATTCTTCCCTGTCCAGGGAAGAGGGTATCTTTCCGTCTTCGGGAGAGTACTTCATCAGGGCACCCAACGGAGCGCTGAGGCATATCTTCCCGCCGTTCTCTCCGGCTCCGGGCCCCACGTCGACTATCCAGTCGGCGCTCATCATGGTCTCCATATCGTGTTCCACGACCATCACGGAGTTTCCCTCGTCACGAAGCTCCTTCAATGAGGTAATGAGCTTGCGGTTGTCCCTCTGATGAAGGCCGATGGAAGGTTCGTCAAGGATGTAAAGCACCCCCACGAGCTTGGAACCGATCTGGGTGGCCAGCCTGATCCTCTGGCTCTCGCCTCCGGAAAGGGATCCGGTGGGCCTGTCGAGGGTCAGGTAGTCAAGCCCCACGTCGAGCATGAAACGGACCCTCTCGTCGAGTTCCTTGAGAATATCCCTGGCAATGTTGTTCTCCCTCTCGGAAAGTTTCCCGGGAAGGGATGCGAGCCATTCCTTCAGATCCGTCATCTCCATCGCAGCGACTTCCGAGATGGTCTTGCCATCGATCCTGAAACACTTCGTATTCTCGTTGAGACGGGTGCCATGGCAGACGGGACATTCTATCTTATCGTCGATGTCATCCACGATTCCCGGGAATGACACCATCTCGGAAAGGTTGCCCTCCCCGACCCTGAACAGTTCGTCGCTTCCGAATATGATGTGGGATATGGCCTCGTCCGGTACGGTCTCGATGGGATCGTACAGGGAAAAGTTGTACTTCCTCGCAATCGAGCGGATTATGTCGAATTTCTTGTTCTCGCGAACCCTCCCCAGCGGTACTATCCCGCCGTCAGCTATGGAAACGCTGCGGTCCGGGATGATCGTATCCATATTCACGTCCACGATCATGCCAAGTCCCTTGCAGTGAGGGCAGTAACCCTCCGGAGAGTTGAAAGAGAAGGAATGAGGGGCAGGTTCCTGGAGGGACAGGCCGGTATCCGGATCGACCAGGTGCTTGGAGAAATGGCGCAGGGTGTCCGAACCGCTCTCAAGCATCGCGATGGATCCCTTTCCAAGATTCAGGGCTGTCATGACCGAATCCCTGACCCTCTTGGTGTCACCTTCGGAAGGTTTGAGTTTATCGACCACCAGTTCGATGAAATGGCCCTTGTAGCGGTCCAGTGCATCTATCTCATTCAGGGGCTGGATTTCTCCGTCCACCCGTACCTCCGTATAGCCGCGCCTCCGGAGCTGGTCGAACAACTCGCGGTAGTGTCCCTTGCGGCCCCTTACGAGAGGAGCCAGGAGATAGCACTTCTTCCCCTTGTAGCCCTCCATGATCAGGTCCACGATCTGCTCGTCGGTATAGCGGACCATCTCCTTGCCAGTAGCCGGGGAATATGCCCTGGAAGCCCTTGCGTAGAGCAGGCGGAGGAAATCGAATATCTCCGTGATGGTTCCGACTGTCGAGCGGGGATTGTTGCCGGTGGTCTTCTGTTCAATGGCAATGATGGGACTCAGGCCGTCGATGCTTTCCACCTCCGGTTTCTCGAGGATTCCCATGAAGTGCCTGGCATAGGTGGACAAGGTGTCCATATAGCGCCTCTGGCCTTCGGAATAGATGGTATCGAAGGCTAGGGAAGACTTCCCGCTGCCGCTGAGTCCGGTCACCACGACGAACTCGTTGCGGGGGATGTCCACGTCCACACCTTTAAGATTGTGGGCCTTGGCCCCACGTACCTTTATATATTCCTTGCCTTTACCGCTCATTGAATACAAAGTTAGCAAAAAAGAAGAATTGGCCGCCTGCCGGACTCCGGCTCACGACCAATTCTTTCAGAAACTGTCCCGGCCCTACCAGGCGAGGGCTGAAGCGCCGAGGATGGCGGCGTCGGATTCCTTGAGGGCTGAGTAGACGAGCTTGACCTTGCCTCTCCAGAGAGGAAGGACGTTCGCGTTCATAGCCCTCTCGATAGGCTCGGTAAGGAATTCCTTGCTCTTTGCCATTCCGCCGAAGAGCACTATGGCCTCAGGTGAAGAGAACTCGATGAAGTCTGCGAAAGCCATTCCGAGCATCGTGCCGGTGTAGTCGAACAACCTCAAAGAGATCTGGTCGCCTTCCTTGGCTGCATCATAGATGTCCTTTGCAGTGATCTTGTCAAGCTTCCTAAGGAGCGAAGGCTCATCGGTCATATCCAGCCACTCGCGGGCAGTCCTGGCGATTCCGATCGCCGAGCAATATGCCTCGAGGCAACCGTTCTTTCCGCAGTTGCAGAGACGGCCGTTATGACGGACGAGGGTGGTGTGGCCGAGCTCGCCGGCAAAACCATCGTGGCCGTAGACCATCTCACCGTTGATGACGATACCGCTGCCGACTCCGGTTCCAAGGGTAATCGTGATGAAATTCTTCATACCCCTTGCAGCTCCGTAGGTCATCTCACCCATCGCGGCAGCATTGGCATCATTGGTCAGGGTGACAGGAATGCCTCCCATCGCATCCCTCAGCATTGCCGCGAAATGGATGGAACCAGAACGGCCCCAGGAAAGGTTGACGGCGTTCTCGATGTCGCCGGTATAGTAATTCGCGTTGGGGGCTCCGACACCGATACCACGGATCTTGCCTTCCGCGCCGGTCTCCTTGACAAGCTTGGTCAAAGCTTCCGCAAGCTCGGCGATGTAAGGTTCGACTGTATCGAAGTTGTCAGTCCTGATGACGGTCTGGGCTATGACGGTACCCCTGGCATCGACGATTCCGCATTTGGAAGTCTGTCCGCCTACATCAACACCTATTACGAGGTTCTGATCGATATTATCCATATTCATAATCATTAGTCGACAGGGATGTCCTTGTTAACGTTCTTGCAACCGACAAGTGCGTAGTAGAGGAGGTAGCAGAGCATCGCGATGACGAGCCAGTAGCTGTTCATGTAACCGGCACCCTTGGCGATGAAGTCCTGGATGAACGGCATGATACCGCCACCGACGACGAGCATCATGAATATTCCGGAAGCAGCTTCGGTGTACTTGCCGAGTCCTTCGACTGCGAGGTTGAAGATGGCGCCCCACATGAGGGAGGTGCAGAGACCGCAGAGGACGAGGAGCAGACAGCTGAGCGGGACCTGGAACATCGAGAATCCGTCCGCGGCGCTGTAGCCGGGCATGTTGACGGTGACGGTCTTGGGAATGAATATCGCGATGAGCACGAGGAGGATGGCGACTGAACTTACAGTGATCATCTGGGCCCTGGTGCTGACCTTACCTGAAATGAACGTACTGCACAGACGGCCGACCATCATGAGCAGCCAGTAGATGGCAGCGATAGCTCCACCGATGGCGGCGGCACCTGCGAATCCGGCAGGGAAAGCTCCCCTTCCGGTAGCGTCGGCGAGGTAGAAGTTCACCTGTGAAGGGATACCGATCTCGATACCTACATAGAAGAAGATTGCGATGGCTCCGAGTACGAAGTGGCGGAAGTTCCATGCGCTGTGCTCATAGACGGTGGCGTTACGCTCCCTTGCCGGCTCGGGAATCTTGACGAGCGAGATGATGATGAAGGCAAGTGCGAAGACACCCATGGCGATGAAGAGCAGAGGCGCGACATCGGACATCGAGGTGTTGGCTGTCACGGTACCGATGAGGGCACCTACGAGGAGCGGAGTGAGGGTTCCGGTCAGGGAGTTCAGGGTTCCACCGATCTGGATGTACTGGTTACCCTTGTTTCCACCGCCTCCGAGGATGTTCAGCATCGGGTTGACAACGGTGTTGAGCATGCAGACGCAGAGACCGCAGACGAATGCACCGATCAGGTAGACGATGATCGCCGAGGTGTCAGCACCGATCTTGCTGGAAAGCCACTGGATGACGATTCCGATGAAACCGGTCGCGAGAGCGGCGAGGGTCGTGTTCTTGTAACCGATCTTGAGGAGCATCTTGCCCGCGGGGATACCCATGAAGAGATAAGCCGCGAAGTTCATGAGGTTTCCGGCCATCTTGGACCACTCGAACTTGTTGCCCCAGATGTTGCCGAAAGGAGCTGCCATGTTGGTGACGAAGGAAATCATCGCAAAGATGAAGCACATCGTCACGATGGCCACCATGTTAGTTTTTTTCTTTTCCATGCAGAAACAGTTTTATGAAATTAATGATAATACGTGTCTTACTGTGGTACATTACACAAATCTAATAAAAAATCATTAAAAACAATTTTCTTGGAATGTAATTCTCCAGATTATTTGGTAATTTTACGTAACACCAACGGATATTATCGTCATGGAATTCAACACCGTCTTACAAAGAAGATACTCCTGCAGGGCATTCGCGGCACAGGCCGTCGAGCAGGAGAAAACCGCCCGGATCATCGAAGCCGGACGGATCGCACCCACGGCCGTGAACAAGCAGCCGGTCCATGTGTGGGCAGTCTCCGATCCGGACACGCTGGAGGCCATCAAGGGTGTCACGCGCTCCAACTACGGTGCGCCTCTGCTCCTTGTCGTCGGATGCCGCCCTGCCGACGCATGGGTGCGGCGGTACGACGGCAAGAACGGGGCGGAGGTGGATGCTTCGATCGTGGCCACATACCTGATGCTCGCAGCGGAGAATGAGGGGCTGTCCACCCTCTGGGTCGGCTCATTCGACCCGGCCCTGCTGAAGGAGATACTTCCCGGGACCGACGGTTACGACCTCGTCGCCATCATAAACGTAGGTTATCCATCTCCCGACAGCACCCCCTCTGCGCTACACGGAAGCCGTGTGCCCGTTAAGGAATTCGTGACTCAAATTGACTGAATATAAGGAGGATTACCGGTCGAAACAAAAAAAAGAGACGGCCTCGAAGGTCGTCTCTTGTGCGGTAGGTGAGAGTCGAACTCACACGGGCTAACGCCCACTACCCCCTCAAAGTAGCGTGTATACCATTTCACCACTACCGCAAGTATGTTTTCCCGTCAGACGGGACTGCAAAAATAGGTAATATTCCGTAAATACCAAAATTTTTTCATGGTTTCATAATTATTCTTATCTTTGCACGCTCCCACGGGTTGGGAGGCAATGGTTCATAATTTATTAATTTAAAACAGATTCACAATGGCTGTTAAAATCAGACTTCAGCGCCACGGAAAGAAGAATTTCGCATTCTTCCACATTGTTGTGGCTGACTCTCGCTCACCTCGCGACGGTCGTTTCATCGAGCAACTCGGCTCCTACAACCCCAACACCAACCCCGCCACCATCATCCTCGACGGTGAGAGGGCTCTCGCTTGGCTCAACGTAGGTGCCCAGCCCACTCTTGTCACCCGCAGGATCCTCTCCTACGAGGGAGTACTTCTCCGCAAGCACCTCCAGGGCGGTGTTGCCAAGGGCGCCCTCACCCAGGAGCAGGCTGACCAGAAGTGGAACGAGTGGAAGGCTCAGAGAGATGCCAAGATCAACGCCAAGAAGGAAGGTCTTGTAAAGGCCGCTGCCGACAAGGCGAAGGCTGCTGCCGCAGCTGAGAAGAAGGTCAATGCTGAAAGGGCCGAAGCCATCGCAAAGAAGGCTGAGGAACTTGCAGAGGCTCAGCGCAAGGCTGCCGAGGAAGCTGCCGCAAAGGCAACTGAAGAGGCCGCCGAGGAAGCACCTGCAGAGGAGGCTTAATCAGATGTCCGGGGCTTCTACAGGATTTCTGCGGATCGCCCGGGTACTGAAGTCCTACGGTACCGAAGGGGAAATCCTTATGGGTTTCCGCGATATCGATCCCGAGGACTTGAACCTCGAGGAACCGGTGTTCATCATTTTCGATGGACTTCCGGTTCCCTTTTTTATTGAATCTTTCCAGACCAGGGGCACTTCGCGGGCCCTCGTCCGGCTTACCGGAATAAAGAGTCTTTCTGACGCGGAGGAAATCGCAGGCAGGGACGTATTCGCAAGGCCCGACGCCGTCGACGGCGGCCGGGACGACGGGGACGGCCTGTCGGTCGAAGACCTGGTAGGCTGGGAGCTCCTTGATGAAAACGGGAACAAGGTGGGGTCGGTCACAGGATACGAGCCCATCCCCGGCAATCCCTGCCTATATGTGGAAACCGTTTCCGATACGGTGATGGTTCCACTCCACGAAGACCTCATCATCGACATAGACGAAGAAACCCTCCGGATCTCCATGAGGATTCCCGAAGGGTTGGTCTAATCTTGTAACAATACTAATCCATGGCCAGTTCCACCCCTTCGGGCAGGACTACCTTAGATGAGATACGTCCGTCTTCCTGACGGCTATGGGAGACATGTATGGGACCGTAGGGTGTAGGGAAATCGCCTTCCACCCATTTGAGGGGCCCTAGATGCGGCCTGATCCTGACCATCTTGAACCCGGGCTCGACGATTTCAACTCCCAGCAGATGCTCGCTGATCCAGGCGGTAGGGCCGGAAGCCCAGCCGTGGCAGAAGCTGTGGCGCAGGCCGACATAGCAATAGGCTCCGCCGTCGGCATGTATGTCGAACTTTCCCTCAGGTACGAATTCATCGATCCTTGCGGCATTCTTGGAATCCCCGTAGTTGAAGTCCTCCCAGAATGTGGTGGCGCCAAGGTCCAGCATTCTTCCCCAATATTCTGAGATAAGTTCTACGGCATCGTCATAATTGCCGTTTTCGGCCAGAGCCTCAAGCATATAATAACCCATGAAGGACGTGAAGTCCCTGGCTCCGTCGCGGACGATAATATCGCGTGCTGTCCTGCCGTCCAGCATACCTTCTATCGCCAGCAGTGCGGCGGCCTCCTTGTTGCCCTTGGGATCAGGGACATAGGTCCTCAGCCTGGCTGCGGTTTCCCTGCACTGGTTCTGGAGGACGGGGTCCGACAGCCAGCCGGCAATTTCGGCACCGGCTTCAAGGGCCCTTACCGTAAGTGCCTGGAGGCCTGCATGGATGGCATCCGGATTGTCATTGGTCGGCCAGTCGATGAACCTTCCTTCCTTGTAGTTCTCCTTGTTCCCCTTCGTATTCCTGATCACATTCCTGAGCAGTTGCGTGAGATAGTCCTTCTGCGCGGCGAGATATTCCTTGTCACCGTAATACCAGTACAGATGGTGATGGATTATGATCCACCACAATGAATATGAGCATATCCCGTTCATCCATGAATCCACCGGGGTACCGTCGCGGACATAGTCGAGGCTCTTCCTGACCACTTCGTGATTGCCGAATACGGTACCGATGGTCATCACCTCCGGGTGCATGTCTCCCATCCAGACGAGGCGGTCCCTCTTGATTCCGTCCCAGAGATAGTCCTGCATATTCAGATGGACCGTATAGGCTCCGGTCTCCCAGATCCTGTTGATCCGCTCGTCGTTGCACTTGAAACTTCCCTGATACGGAATATCCCTGTACCTGGATACCGCCCTTACGGCGACCACCGGAACCTCAACATCCTCGCTTACAAGGTCCAGTCTCAGGAAACGGAAACCCGTCTCCCCCACCGTGGCGGAGCCCAGCCAGGGAACCGCAGTCTCGAAATCCCTGACCGAGTGGTCGTTCGTCGCCGTGGATCCTTCGGCCGACACGTCGCTCATCGCCTCGGACACGGATTCTCCGAAGCAAAGGTGGAAGACTGCGGCAGAATGGTCGCCTGATATGGCACGGACTATCTGCACTCCTCCCTGGAGCTCTTTCCCGAAATCGAGAAGGACCGAAGCCTTCTTTCTCCTGGTGGTCTTGAAAGTGGTCGTTACGGGTTCATCGGTGGATACCTGGCCGACATATGGCTTGAGCAGGTTCCCGCTTTCGGACACCTCCCCCTCCGTCTTCATGATCCTGACCGGGAGGATATACTCTTCCACGAATTCGGCTTCCTTCCTCTGGTTCCCGCCGGGGTTCTGTGCCAGGGCATCTATGCACAGGAAAGATAATAGACAGGCGGCGACCGTCAGATAAAAAACTGTCCTTTTCATAAATACAAAAATATAAAAAAATGACGTATCTTTGAATATTAAAAACTATCCCCAATGAAGACTATCATCGATGTCAACGCCCATCTGCACACTCCTTATTCATTCAGTGCATTCTCAGGCGTTGACCAAGCCCTTGACATGGCAGCATCCGAAGGCGTCAAGGTAGTGGGCATCAATGACTTTTACAGCACTGACGGCTATCACGCATGGAACGACGGCTGCACTTCGAGGCATCTATGCCCTATTTTCGGCATCGAATTCATATCCCTTAACAGCGAGGACCAGGCCGCCGGACTGAGGGTCAACGACCCCAACAATCCCGGACGTACCTATATCAGCGGCAAGGGCCTTTCATATCCGGTCATTCTCCGGGGTGAAGCTGCAGCGATGCTTTCGAAGGTGAAGGCCGAGTCCAATTCCCAGGTCGAAAAGATGTGCTCGAAGCTGAACGCACACCTGGATGCGCTGAAAGCCGGATTCAACCTGGATTTCATCAAGATAGTCAAGGAACTCACCAAGGGTTCCGTCAGGGAAAGGCATCTGGCAAAGGCGCTCAGGCTTGCCGTGGAGGCCAGGTTCAAGGACGGCGCCAAGAGGCTGGCCTTCTATGAACAGGCTTTCGGAGGCATTCCTATGAAATCGCCCCTGGACAATGCAGCCGCAGTGGAGAACGAGATCCGCAGCAGGCTCCTGAAGGCCGGAGGCGCAGCCTTCGTGCCCGAGGACCCCAAGGCATTCCTTCCGATGGAAACGGTCTGCGGAATCATCAAGGCCGCGGGCGGCATCCCGACATATCCCTTCCTCGCGGACAATGCCAAGGGAGAGTTCACGGACTTCGAAGGGGATCTCCAGAAGGCAGCCGACACATTGAAGAAACGCGGCATCACCTCTGCTGAATTCATCACCACCAGGAATACCACCAAGGTACTCGAAGAGTATTCCGATTATCTTGTGGACGAGGGTTTCACGGTCACTTTCGGATCGGAGCACAACACCCCGGCCATGGAGCCTGTCAAACTCCGCACAAGCGACCATCCGGAAGGCCTGAGCGAGAAGCTTCGCAGGACCAATTTCCTTGGTGCCTGCAAGGTGGTCGCGCACCAGGCCGGAAAGGATTCGGCCGATGCCGGTGAGGAAATCATCATGAAAAAAACAAACATCTAACGATATGTCTGATATTGAGAAGTTGGTTGAAGTGTCGCGCAGGTATGGAAGCGACGACAGGTTTGTGATAGCCGGAGGCGGTAACACCTCTTTCAAGACAGCTGAAAAGCTTTGGGTAAAGGCCAGCGGCCACGCCCTAGCAACCATAGGCGAGGACGGATTCGCCGTCCTGGACCGGGCGTTGCTGAACCCCATGGGAGAAAAGGTATACAGCAGCGATACGAGTATCCGTGAGGAACAGGTCAAGAACGACCTGGCGGCAGCATGCATCACGAAGGACAGGCGTCCCTCGGTGGAGACATCCCTCCACAACTGCCTGGAGGCGGCCTTCGTAGTGCACCTGCACCCCACCCTGGTAAACGGACTGATGTGTTCTTCTGATGCCGCGTCCCTCTGCGCCCATTTCTTCCCGGAAGCGTTGTATATCCCTTACACGGATCCGGGATACACGCTTTTCAAGAAGGTATATGACAAGATCCAGTCCTACAGGAAACATCACGGAGCCGATCCGAAGGTCATCTTCCTCCAGAACCACGGAATCTTCGTCGGAGCCGACACGACCGAGGAGATAGATGCCATCTACGACGGAATCATGTCGAAACTCGAGACAATGGTAAAAACCCTGCCGGAAGGAGACGCTCCGATATGTGACTGCGTCAGCGAGACGGTCCCCGCCATCCGTACGATCCTGAGCCGCGGCGGACGCGGATTGAAGACCCTCAAGGTCACCAACAATGCGCTTGTCAGCAGTTTCATCGGCGGGAAGGACGATGTGGCCGCCGTGATGAAGCCGTTCACCCCGGACGGAATCGTGTACTGCAAGAGCGAATACATATTCATGGATCCAAAGGATCCCGAGGACCTGGTCAAGCAGGCGGAAAGGAAGATCGAGGCCTACGTTTCCAGGCGAGGACATACTCCCAAGGTGCTGCTGATAAAGGGCATAGGCCTGGTGGCTGTCGGTTCAAACGCCAGGGAAGCCCAGACCGTGACGGAAGTGTTCCTGGATTCGATGAAGGTAGCGTGGTATGCGGCCAGTTTCGGCGGACAGCACCCTATGACCGCCCGCCAGATCGCCTTCATCGACAACTGGGAGGTGGAGAACTACCGCCGCAAGGTAGCCTCGGCCGCGTCAAAGGGCCGTGTCGAAGGCAAGACCATCATAGTGACCGGTGCAGCCCAGGGATTCGGTGAAGGAATAGCCCGCGAACTCATCAAGCAGGGCGCCAACATAGTGGTGGCCGACCTGAACGAGGTCACGGGAATGAAGACCGCCGCCGGTTTCAACGAAATCGCAGGAGCCAACAAAGCCATGTTCGTAAAGACCAACGTAGCCGACATGGACAGCCTCAGGGCGCTCATCAAGGAGACCGTCGTCAATTTCGGCGCGCTTGACGCCTTTGTCAGCAATGCCGGAGTCGTCCGCGCCGGAGACCTGGAGGCGATGACTCCCGAGAACTTCGAGTTCGTGACGAATATCAACTACAAGGCCTATTTCTTCTGTGCCAAGGTAGCGAGCCACGTCATGAAGGTCGAGACCGCCCACGATCCCGAATATTTCGCCGACATCGTACAGATCAATTCCAAGAGCGGACTGGTCGGCAGCAAGGCCAATTTCGCCTATGCAGGAGGCAAGTTCGGCGGCATCGGACTTACCCAGTCCTTCGCCCTTGAACTGGCACCGTTCCGAATCAAGGTGAACTCCATCTGCCCCGGCAACTATTATGACGGACCTCTCTGGAGCGATCCCGAGAAGGGACTCTTCATCCAGTACCTGAAGGCCGGCAAGGCTCCGGGTGCCAAGACCGTGCAGGATGTCAAGGACTATTACCTCTCCAAGGTCCCCATGCGCAAGGGTTGCAATCCCGAGGATGTGTGCAAGGCCATCCTCTATGCGATGGAGCAGACCGGAGAGACAGGGCAGGCCATCCCCGTTACCGGTGGCCAGGTAATGCTAGCATAATATGAAACAACTGGATATCAAACTGATGCACCCTGCCGAGCAGATTGCGATAATCATCGGCAGGATCTACCGCAGCGGCATGACAACCACATCCGGCGGTAACCTCTCGATAATGGACAGCAACGGGGACATGTGGATAACCCCCGCCGGAATAGACAAGGGATCCCTCAAGCCTTCCGACATAATGTGCGTCAAGGCCGACGGTTCGATAGTCGGTCCGCACAGGCCGTCTTCGGAATATCCTTTCCACAAGGCCATCTACAAGATGAACCCGAAGGCGCATTCGGTCATTCACGCCCATCCCCCGGGACTGGTGACCTTCAGTGTCGTGCACCAGATTCCCGACACCAGCATCATTCCCCAGGCAAGGGCTGTCTGCGGCCCTGTCGGTTTCGCCGAATATGCCCTCCCCGGCAGCGAACTGCTTGGCAGCAAGATAGTCGAGGAGTTCAGGAAGAACCCCGAGTACAAGGCTGTCATAATGGAAAATCACGGCGTGGTACTCTTCGGAGAGGACATCGCCGATGCATACCAGCGTTTCGAGACGCTCGAACTCTGCGCCCGCACCATACTCAATGCCAAGACCCTGGGTGAGCCGAAGTATCTCTCCGAGGAGCAGATCAACAGGCATGAGATGGCCGTGAACACTCCTTTCGAGCATTTCATGAACGTGGACCATCCTTCCGACGAGAGGGCTATCCGCACAGAAATCTGCCAGATAGTGCGCAGGGCCTGCTCCCAGGGCCTGATGTGCAGTTCATACGGAACGGCTTCGATCCGCTGGAGGGGCAACGACTTCCTGATCACGCCTTCCAACGTGCAGCGTTGGGACATCGATCCCGAAGACATAGTCCAGATCAAGGACGGGATGGTGGAGGCAGGCAAGATGGCCAGCCGCTCGGTGGCCCTCCATTACGAGATCTACCGCCGCAACCCCAAGGTGAATTCAATAATCCTCACCCAGTCCCCCGCCTTGATGGGTTTCTGCACGACGGGAGTCAACTTCGATGTCAGAACGATACCCGAAAGCTGGATATTCCTACAGGACATCCCCACCTTCCCCTTCGGAAGCCAGTACGACGACAACCTTCCGAAACTCGCCGACGAGTTCAGGCACCGCCCGTTCGTGATGCTGGAGAATGATTCCGTGGTGGTCACCGGTGACAAGCTTATCAACACCTTCGACCGTCTGGAAGTGGCTGATTTCAGTGCAAGGTCACTGATACTCGCCGCACCGCTGGGCTCCCTTAAACCGATAACGGACGCGGAAATCGAAGATCTCCGCGTCGCGTTCCATGTCGGTGAATAGGCAGACTGCTATCCTTGTCAGTTGCCCTTGATGATCCTGGCATCCTCCTCACGGTCGATGCCGGCGAGTTGCGCGATGTCGTCGCGTGTCTCCCTGAGCCTGTCGATGTTACGGATCACCCAGTGCTCGAAGAATACCCCTGCACAGGCCAGGATGAAGTAGATTATGGTCTGGACGACCATGATGGTCATCTGGAAACCGGCGGCTGAGATATCTCCTCCTGCCGTATTCAGGTTCATGTATCCCTGGACTCCGAAAGTCGACGGGAAGATGAACGAGACTATCTTCCAGAATTTCGGGAAAGCCACTGTCGGCCACGAGCATCCCGTCAGGAACAGGCAGATCGGCGATATGGCCAGGAACAGCAGGAATACCGACTCCCTCCTGGTGATCAGCATGCAGCATGTCATGCTGAAGAAGACGCAGTCCGTAACGAAGAATACCAGCAACGCCAGGATATCCAGGAACTGTCCTCTCTGAGGAATACCGAAGATTGCCGGCACAATGAAGGCAATGTATATTCCGATCCCGAGATACAGCAGCCAGTAAGCCGCACCCCTTCCCAAAACGATCCTCATCGTCCCGTATCCGGCATAATTCTCGGGCAGGGATGAATAGTTCCGGCTCTTCTCCCTGCGGGTTCCTACCAGGAGGGACATGCCGTAGAACATCGTCTGCTGGATGATGATCATCAGGATGGCCGAAATCAGGAAGAAGCTGTAGTTGAAAGCCCTGTTGTAAGGGTTGTTGTCTTCGTATCCGACAGGCGTCACTGTCTGCGAAACCTCCTGTTCCGTCATCCCGGCCAGCGAATACCTTTCCATCTGTATCTGGCCGATTTCATGCAGCATCACGAAATTGGTCGCCATCATAGCATTCTTGTAATACAGGAAACTGCTCATGTCGGCATACAGCGAAAGTGTGGCTGTCTCTTTCCTTGCGAGTTTCTCTCCGAAGTCACGGGGAAAATAGACTATTCCGTTGACCTTCCTTTCCTGCATCAGCTTTTCGGCTTCAGCCATGTTGATGCATCTGTATGCCACCTCTACCTCCCTGGTCGCATCGATCTCCCTTATGAAGCGCCGGCTGTCGGAGCAGGCGGCCTCATCGACGATGGCTACCGGGGTCTCGGAGAGTATACCGTTGAGATAGACCAGATTGTAAAGCAGGGGATATGCGAGTCCGGCCACGAAGAATATCAGCATTACACCTCCGTCATGGAATATTTCCCTGATCTCGTGACTGAATATCTCCAACCAGTCCCGGACCCAAGTCCTTATGTATCCATTCTTTTCCATGATTCTCAATCTTTAGGGAAGTTCTGATGGATGTAGGCGTTCTTGAGCCTCTTCAATCCAAAGAGCGGTACGAACAGGAAGCAAAGCATCCAGACCACTTCCTTCCACCAACCGGCGAATCCGGCACCGAATAACACTTCCTGTACATAGAACAGGTAGTAGTGCCTCAACGGGAAGGCTACGGAAAGGCCCTGGATATACGGAGGCATTGCCTCTATGGGCAGGGTGAATCCGGAAAGGGAAAGGCCGAGGACGCTGTACAGCGCACCGACACTGAGGGCGAGCCTCGGTATGGGAAGCATCTCGAAAATGAATATGGCCACCGCCTCGCTTGCCATTATCATCAGGAACATGTCCAAATACATATTGAAGACGGTTCCGTTGATGGGGAAATGCAGCCAGTGATACAGCAGCATGATCAGTGCAAAACCGATCAACGAGAAGATGATGGTCCATACCAGGAGCTTACCGGCCAGCGCCGTCACGATAGAACCCCCGGAAGTCTCCAGAAGGTGTCTGGAGGTGCTGAACTTGAGCTCCGCGCCCAGCGAATATATGAGGACCAGGATAACTATCATCTCAAGTATCCCGGAAAGGAGGATACAGGTAAGGTAATAGTTGTAGTTCGTGGTGACGTTGCCTATCTGGTGGGTATCTATCTCTACCGGGCGTATAAGCCCCATGATCTGGTCGTCGTTATATCCTTTAGCCCTGAATACCTCCCGCTGCACCGCGCCGTTGGTCAGGTAAACCATCTGAAGGAGATCCTTCCAGGCAAGTGCTCCGCTGACGAAATACAGTCCGTTGACATAGAATGTGATCTTCGGCTGGCGGAAGGCCTGGATGTCCTCGTTCATTCCCTTCGGGATCACGCACACTGCGGATATCTTCCCGCTGATCATGTCTTCCCTCGCCGCGGCGAAAGAATCATAGTTTACTACCTTGCCGAGCTGGGTTGCGTCAAGCTGCTGGCAGAAATTCCTGGAAGTAGTGGAGTAATCTTCATCGACAAGCCCTATGGGGATGTCGTGGGGCAGTCCCCCTTTCAGGAAGGTCAGGAAGAAGATGGCGCAGAAAACGATCACGCCCACCGAGCCCATGAAATAAAGAGGGCGGTTCCTGATTATCCTGTGCTCGCGACGCGCGACCTGAAGTGTTCTTTGCCAGTTACCCATATTATTTCACTATTGCGGACATTCCCGGAAGTATTCCTTCGATGTTGCTGTCCGGCACAGCCCTGACCTCGAATGTCTTGGCATCGTACATTCCGGTTTCCTTGGTCGCCTTCCACGTTGCGTAAGACTCGCGTACGGCGATATAGTTGACCGTGGCGGAAACCTCCTTCCCGTCGAGGGCCGGAATGATGATGGTGATCCTGTCGCCCTGCTTCATTCCGTGGAGATAGTCTTCGCGGACATTGAACGTGAACCAGATGTCGCTCAGGTCGATGACGCTGGCGACAGGAGAACCCTGTCCGACCAGTTCTCCGACCTTCGGATATGTGGCAGAGACGATACCGTCTGCAGGAGATGTCAGATAGAGCTCACCAAGGTATGACTCAACCTCCTGGACAGCTCCGGAAGCCTGCTCGACAAGGGCGCGGGCGGCTGCCTTGTCCTCGGACCTCGCTCCGCTTACCGCCATGTCATACTGGCTCTTGGCAGCAAGGGTCTGGGCGACTGCCGCATCGTACTTCGCCTTCGTCTCGTCATATTTCTGTGCAGCCACCACCTTCTGCTCATACAGCCTCTGTACCCTGTCAAGGGATTTCTTCATCACATCCTCCTGGACAAGAGCCTGCTGCCAGAGCTGGTAGGCCCCCTGTATCTGTTCGGAACGGGCTCCGTTACTAGCCTTGTTGCTCTGGGCCGTAGCAGCGCTCTTCGCAGCGTTGGCCTGGATGAGCTTCGCCCTGACTTCAGGAGAGTCTATGAAAGCTATAGTGTCGCCCTTGTGGACCATCTGTCCTTCCTTTACGAACATCTCCTCGATCCTTCCGGGGACCTTGCCGGAGACCCTGTATTCACTGGCTTCGGCTTCGCCCTGGATCACCAGCGGTTTCGGCTTGGACACGATGTAACCGATGATCGCGATCACCAGGATGATAACGATCAATGCCGCTACTCCGATCACCAGATTGTAACTGTTGTTCTTCTTTTCCATGATATCTGTCTGTTTTTTGTTTTCCTATTATTATAAATTACCCTTGTGATTACCCTCGGCCTTGTCAAGGTTGGCTGCAAGCATCTGGAGCTCTATACCCGCGTCGATATATTCAGAGTGGGCCTGGAGCCAGGCTGTCTGGGCGGCCAGGGCCGTGTTTGCGTTTATGACTCCCTCGTTGAAGCCGATGGTGGCGGTGCGCAGGTTCTCTTCAGCGCTGGAAAGGTTGCTCTCGGACATCGCCAGTTTCTCGAGGGCCTCGGTCTCCTGCCTGCGCAGCTGGTTGACCTGGAGATTGATCAGGTTCCTGGCCTCGTCCAGCTGGGACCTGTAGAGCGTTGCCTCGGCCTTTGCCTTCCGGGTCTTGTTGAGTGCCTCGAAACCATGGAAAATCGGCACGTTCACGACCACTCCTACTCCCCAATAGCCGTTCCACTGCTTCTCGAATCCGTTTTTCAGGCTGGGATTGGACACCATGTATCCACCCATGGCAGCAACCTTGGGAAGCATGTCCGCCCTTGCGACGGCGACCTTTCCGTCATATATCCTGGAGGCGAGTTCCAGACTCCTGGTTTCAGGCCTGTCGGCGTATATCTCTTCCATGCTCTTGCCGGAATCGATCTTCGCGACAGGTATCCTGTCAAGCTGTTCGTCGGCAAGTACGATCTCAGTGTCAAGGGGCAGTCCGATCCTCTTGCAGAGGAGCATCTTGGAGAGCGTGAGCCCATTCTCGGACTTGGTCTTGAGCATGTCGGCCTCGTTGGCCTTGACCTTGATCTGGAGAGCATCGGATTCCGTGGCCACACCTTCCTGCACGGAGAGGTTGACATCGTGTTCCATACCGTGAAGGAGGTCTGCATACGATTCGGCCAGCTTCTTCTTTGCCGATATCGAAACGATCTGCCAGTAGGCCTGGTCGACGTCTACGATGGTCTGCTGGTATTGCTGGTCGTACTGGGCCTCTGACAGTTGTTCTGCCAATTTGGCAATCCTGTTGGCGGCTACTATCTTTCCTCCCATGAATATCGGCTGCTGAACAGTCACCGATCCGATCAGGATGTTCTGAAGGTCCGGATGCAGGGCATCGTCGATATCCTTGCCGATGGCATTGATCATTTCACTCATGTCAGTCTGTGAAAGCTTTCCCAGAAGCATCTGGAGCAACGGATCCTGCATCAGCTGCATGTACTTCACCGCGCTTGCCGGATCTTTCGCGGCCAGTTGCTGGATATAGGTCGTGATATCGTTCATGACCGCCTTCTGGTATTCCTGTGAAATACCGTGGATTGTGGTTCCCATCCCCTGGAGGGTCGCAGAAGTGGCGTCGCTTATCACCGATACATCATTGGGATTGTAAAGGTAGGCTCCGGTGGCGGACACGTTCGGGAGATAGTTCGCAAAGGCGATCTTCCGGTCGTAACCCGCCATCTCCACCTTGGTACCGGCCTGTTCGAGATTCTTGTCACTTTTGACTGCCATCTCGCGGCATTGCTCAAGGGTCAGGGTCCTTTGGGCCCATGTTCCTGCCGGAATGACAGACATGATGACAACGATCAATAGGATTTTTTTGCTCATGACTATAATTATTCTTTTCGTACTATCTGGTTTGGCGTCAGCCATTGCTACAAATTAATTGCCAAAAAGGACACAAAATAATTATAAATCCCACCCAATAATTGTCATTTGGTCGATTTTTGAAGAAGTTTTTCTTATTGACCGTTTTTATTCCTATTTTGCTTAGGAATGACATTATCATTATGACTGAAGAATTACAGATAATAGGACTGCAACAGATTTTCAGGATCATCCCATCCAGTGATGGAATCCGTCTTGGAGAAGATTTCATGCTGATCGACGTTGCAAACGGCGAGAACCTTGGATTCATGAACTATCCATTCCGGGCAGATGCATACTTCTTCGTTTTCTGCAGGGACGGGGGCCTAGACGTCGAGATCAACCTGAAGCATTATAAGATGGAGCAGAATACGCTTCTCGTGAGCATTCCCGGAAGCATACTGAGGGTCATAACTCCGCTGTCCAAGGAAATAAGCGACGGGCGTTTCATCGTCGTCGCCTTTTCCAAGAGCTTCCTCTCGGAGGTTAAACTTGACGTAAGACGGTTGACTGAGGGTCATATGGTCTTCTCGGATACACCCTGCCTGCAACTGGGAGACAAGGACAAGACTTTCCTGCTCAATTACGTGAATATCATCAGGGACATAATGGACCTGAAGATCCCGGGAGCCAGGGATGCCCTCGGATCCCTGTTCTCCTCGATATTCTATGTCCTCTCAGGCCTGTCCGAGAAAAAAGCCATAGCAACGAAGGAACAGACTCCTCTGACTTCTTCGCAGGTACGCCTGAGACTTATATTCGACAGATTCATGGAACTGGTATCGGAGAACCACACCTCCGAACGTGGAATGGCGTTCTATGCCGACCGCCTCGGCCTTACTCCCAAGTATCTCTCGAAGCTGGTCAAACAGTACAGCGGCAATGCGGCTCCGGAATGGATCGACTCGTTCGTAATCCTCGAGGCCAAGAACATGCTGAAGTATACCGGAGCGAGTATCAAGGAGATAGTCTACAAGCTGCACTTCCCGAATCCGTCGGTTTTCTACCGGTTCTTCAAGACCCACACCGGCATGACACCCAGCGAATATCGCAACGGGTAGTTTTTGCTTAGGATTTTAAAGCAGTTTAGTATTTCCGCCTAAAATTTTAAATAAAAACCGTTTTAATTTTTTAGGGAAATTTATTTGCTTTTTCAATTATTCTTGATACCTTTGCTGCCAGACAGACAAAAGTTCTTTTTGTTGTCTATTTGTTAAGTTCGTTTTATATACAACTGGCCGGCGCTTTGGGGAAAGCGTCGGCCTTATTCATTATAATACAATAGTTTATTACTTGTTCTCTTCCTCCAGTGAGAAGGCGGAAGAACCGTCGAAACAATGCAGGCACAGGTCCTCCCTCGGGAGTCCGATGCTCTTTACCAAGGTCTCTATGGTGCTGAACTTGAGGGAATCCAGGCTCAGGCGGCGGCATATCTCCCCTACCATATTCTTGAATTCCGGAGTCCCGGGATCCGTATATGCCTCGACGTTCTTGTTCATATCTCCTTCCAGGTCACTGATCACCCTCCTGGTGATAAGTTCCAACTCGGTCTTGCTTGCCGAGAAATTCAGGAACGGACAGCCGAAGACCAGAGGAGGGCAGGCGATCCTCATATGGACCTCCTTCACTCCGTTCTCATACAGCTGACGGGTATTGTCCCTCAACTGGGTTCCACGGACAATGCTGTCGTCGCAGAACAGGACCCTCTTGTCACGGAGCATATCCTCGTTGTCAATCAGCTTCATCTTTGCGACAAGGTCGCGCCTGCTCTGATGGGAAGGCATGAAGGAACGTGCCCAGGTAGGGGTGTACTTAGCAATGGTACGCATGTACGGGACCTTGCGCCCGGCCGCATAACCGACAGCCATGCCGATTCCGCTGTCCGGTATTCCGCAAGCGCAATCGACATCGACATCATCGTTCTCTCCCATGGTATAACCGCAACGGAAACGGGATTCCTCGACGTTCTTCCCGTCATAGCATGAAGTGGGGAATCCATAATAAATCCAAAGGAAAGAACACACCTGCTTCCGGGGATTCGGCGGTCGCAGCTGCTCTATCCCGTCCGCCCTCAGGCGTACGATCTCTCCCGGTCCAAGATAGGAATGGGTCTTGAATCCCAGGTTCGCAAAGGATGTGCTTTCGCTGCTTACGGCCATGGCATCCTCCCTGATGCCTACGGAAATGGGAGTACGTCCCCATGAATCACGGGCTGCGATGATACCGTCTTCCGTCAGGATCAGCATGGAACAGGACCCTTTAACTTCCCGGAACACATTTTCGATACCCTCGACGAAAGTCTTTCCGCGGACGATCAGCAGGCTGACAAGCTCGGTGACATTGATCTTACCGCTGCTGAACTCAGTCAGATACATGCCTTCGTCCAGGAATTTCCGCGCAAGGGCCTCGGCATTGTTGACCCTTGCCACCGTGGTCAGTGCGAAGCGTCCCAGATGCGAATTCACAAGCATCGGCTGGGCATCAGTGTCACTAATGACACCTATTCCCGCCTTTCCGGTGAATTTACCCAGTTCGTCCTCGAACCTGTTCCTGAAATAGCCGTTCTCCAGGCTGTGGATCCCGCGAAGGAATCCCAATTTTGAATCATAGGTTGCAAGACCTCCCCTGCGGGTACCAAGATGACTGTTGTAATCAGTTCCGTAGAACAGGTCGTTTGCACACTCCTCCTTTGAAATGGTTCCGAAAAATCCTCCCATTGTGATCTTTTGATTGTATTTGTCTTGTTCGTTTATTTTGGCATGTAGTCCTCAGGGTTCTCTTCACGGACCTCCCTGACTGGCGGAGCCTGGACAGGTTCAGGCCTCGAAGCGGCCGGTTCCGCAGCGAGGGTACGCCCGGCCTCCCATTCAGCCTTCACATCCTGATAGAAAGAAGCCTGTGCCGTCTGGGCATAGGGAACCAGCCAGAAATATCCTATACCAAAGGTAATTATGCTTAGGAAGAACCACCCGGCAAAGCCGAGGTAAAGATAGAAGAGATCATACTTATGGTTTTTCATCATGGCACGGCTGAGGTCGATGGCCCTGTTGGCAGAAAGTTGGGGATAGTCTACCAGTATATAGTTCGTCATCGCATAGGAAAGGGACTTGATGATGCCGGGGATGAAGAACAGAAGGCTCCACAAAAACACAAGGATGGTCCTGAGAAGATAGCCCCAGACATGATGTAGCCAGTTCCCGAAACCGATCTTGAATTCATTGGAGACCAATCTGTCGTCACCTGCGACAAGAAGCCTCTTGAAAGCGTTGACCAAGCCGACGAGCATAGGTCCGGCCACCAGAAGGGCCCCTGCCATGCCTATCCAGAACCAGGTCATAACACCCTTGGCAGCGGCGAGGTCGGTCAGATCGGATAGGGTAAGGGACTTTATGAAATACGGCACCAGGAGGACCAGGACGACGCCCGTATACACAAGCATCGCAAGGACCGCAGGTGCCCAGTTCCCTTTCAGGGCGGCAAGCGCCTCATTCTTGTAATCTCTGTTCTCTTTCATCCGGCAAACGCAGTTATCAATATTCCACACTCAGGAAAACCACGAAGTCATCCATGCAGAAGCAGGGCTCGATCTGCTGACGGGAAGTCTCCACCCTTATCTTGATGGCGTCGAAAGTGGGGATGTTCACCTTGGTCTCTTTCTCAGACATATCCCAAACCTCCCATTCGTTCACCATCTTGAGTTCGGTTCCGGAAACATAGTCCACCAGGTATTTTTCAAGGGAACCGACCGGCATGTCTGATTTGTAGAATTCAAAGGATACCCTGAGGAAATCCCCGGGCTCGAATCCGACCTCTTCAGCATAGCGCTTGGTCGACTCGGAATTGCAGATCATGCATCCGACTATGGAAGAAGTTGCGGAATAGAATTCTGCAAGCTCCAGCTGGATGTCGTATTTAGGCATCGAAGTAGTCTGCAGGAAACCCATATAGCAGTTGCTCTTGCCGGACCCGGCCCCGGAGTCCGCAGAAACGAACCTTGCCTGGTCTTCGGAATCCTCTGCGCTGCCTTTCTTTGCAGAAAGCGCGAAGCCTCCCGTATATCCGACATTGACATCGGACGCCTGGGAATTGAAATAGATGACCTGGTCCCAGGAATAATGAGGAGCAGTAACGATGCTGTCCTTCATCTGTGGATTCTCGGAGATATTGACCTCGAAAGTGACGCCCAGGTTATAAGACGCACTTGAATGCCCCGGCTTGTTACAGGAATAGACAGCAAGTACAGCAATGACTGCGACCAGGAATTTGATTGAATTTTTCATGTCTTTAGATTATTTATTGTTGGTTTTTAAACATATTCAAAGGAAACACTCTATCGTGCCCACGAACTCGGAAGGACCTGTAAGCCATATGTCGGAGACCTCTAAAGGATCTTCCGATCCGGGAAGGAAATCAACGGAAAGGTCGGCTATCGCCGAACGGATTCCGTAGGATACACGCCCCTCCGGAGACACTTCGGCCCGGATCTTCCGGTGATAGGCGGCAAGGGCTGAAGCGACAATTCCCGTGCCGCAGGCAAGGGTTTCGTCTTCGACCCCCTTCTCGAAGGTACGGATATGGAGGACCGTCCCGGAAGGCGTGGACTCATATTCCACGAAATTCACGTTCGTCCCCTCAGGGGCGAAACGCGGATCGTTCCTGAGCCTGCGTCCCTCCTCGACGACCGGATACCCTTCCAGTCCCGTCACCGGTTTGACAACATGACGTGTACCTGTGTCCAGGAAGCAACCGTCCTCCCCTTCGACCTCCTCGATACCGTTGACGTCCTTCATCTTCAGGCGGATGGAATAAAGACCTTTCTCCGCGCTCAGTATCACGGCAGTATGAAGCCCGTCCGGGGCCTCGAAAACTACGGGGAACTGTCCGGAAACGACCCCGAGGTCGGCGGCGAATGCAACTATGCAACGGCCTCCGTTCCCGCACATCATCCCCCCTGAACCGTCGGGATTGAAGAACACCATCCGGAAGTCCTGGGTATCACTCCTCTCGAGGAGCATCACCCCGTCGGCACCGAAACCGGTGTGCCTGTCACAGAGATGCCTTATCTGGGAAGCATTGAGGGACAGCAGCCCGTCGCGGTTGTCCGCAAGAAGGAAATCGTTCCCGGCTCCGTGATATTTGAAAAACTTCTGCAGCATCTATCTCAACAGGGATTCCAGTTCGACCGAAGCGGCGGTCTTGCCGTCGCGGTATTTGACTATGACAGGGGTATAAATCTGTATTCCGACCTCGGCGGCGGGACCTTTGGAGGCCGGCCTGCTGCCTGCGACGACCACCGCCCCGGAAGGGATGACCGTCTGTCCGGATTCGGACTTCTGAAGGAAAGTCCCGTTGACGGCATCATAGACGGGTGTACCCTTGGTAAGGATCACCCCTGAAGCGAGGACGGCCGACTCACCGACAATAGTACCTTCGTATATCCCACAGTTGCCTCCGATGAAGGCGTCGTCCTCGATGATGACCGGAAGCGCTCCGGCAGGTTCCAGGACTCCGCCAATCTGGGAGGCGGCTGAGATATGCACCCGCTTGCCAACCTGGGCACAAGAACCGACGAGTGCATGCGAATCGATCATAGTCCCCTCGTCAACATACGCGCCGATATTGACATAGGAAGGCGGCATCATTATCACAGACGGGGCCAGATAGGCTCCGCAACGCACGCTGCTGCCGCCGGGCACGATACGCACCCTGTCCTCGAGGGAGAACTTCTTCAGCGGAAGGGTATCCTTGTCGAAGAAGGAATATTCCTCCTTGGACATGTCGGCAAGCTTTCCGATCCTGAATCCTTCAAGGATGGCTTCCTTGACCCAGGAGTTGACCTTCCAGCCCCCGGCGGTCTTCTCGGCCACCCTGACCTCCCCTTTTTCAAGGGCTTTTATCACTTCTTGGAATTCCATCATAATCCTAAATCCACAAGTACGCGTTTCATTGCATCGAAAGTCGAAGGAACTGCATCCGTCAGAGGGAGACGCATCTCCGGAGTGCACAGTCCGAGTATCGAAAGGGCCGCCTTGGCCGGAATCGGATTGCTCTCGACGAAGCAGGCATCGAACAACGGCATAAGCTTCCTCTCCCACTCTCCGGCAGCTTCCATGTCACCGGACATCAGGGCTTCGACGAACCGGACCATCTGGACAGGCGCCACGTTGGATGCAACGCTGATCACTCCGTCTCCTCCGAATCCCATGATCTGGAGGGTCTGGTCGTCATTCCCGCTGAATACCTTGAATCCGCCGCTCCTGCCTTCCACGATCTCACGGATCTGGTCGAGCTTGCCGGAAGCCTCCTTGACTGCGATGACTCCGGGGATACCCGCGACACGCAGGGCGGTCTCGGCCGTCATGTTGGAACCTGTCCTTCCGGGAACGTTGTAAGCGACGATACCCTTGGAAGTGGAGGCGGCAATCGCCTTGAAATATTGATAAATACCTTCCTGGGTGGGCTTGTTGTAATATGGGACGACCACGAGCCAGGCATCCGGCCCGTAACCTTCCAGCATCCTTATGTTCCGGATGGTGGCGGCGGGTGAATTGGTACCGACTCCGGCAACCAGGGGAATATCCGGACAGAGCTCGCGGGTTATGCTGAGGAGACGGCATTTCTCATCGTCCTCAAGGCAGGGTGTCTCCGCGGTGGACCCGAGGGGGACCAGGAAATGCATTCCCGCATCGCGCTGCCTTATGACCAACCTTGAATAAGCCTCATAATCCACTTTCCCGTCCCTGAACGGAGTGGCAAGGGCTGTTCCGCATCCTTTGATTTCCATGTTCTAAACTTCCTTGAAAAACAGTTCCTTGAATTCGTGGACACCTGTAAGGCCTTCCGTCATCATTGCTGCGACTACGGCTCCTTCGGCGAATCCCTTTCGGGAGAATGCTTCGTGGGTGATGGTGATCCTGTCGTTTCCACCTTCAAAACCCACGGTATGGATTCCTGCGATCTCCCCGACGCGCACCGAAGCGACATCGGGTTTTGCGGACATTCCCTCTTCAACGACTTCGGCGAGGGACTTTGCGGTTCCGCTGGGAGCATCCAGTTTATGGATATGATGCTTTTCGACTATGTAGGGGGCATAGCCGCCGGCCTTGCCGAGATACTTCGAAATCAGGCCCACGGCGGCGGAAAGCACATTGACCCCGACAGAGTAATTCGAAGAATATATCATCGGAGTGCCCTTGGACTCGAAATAACCGATGACCTCGTCCTTTATGTCGTTCCATCCGGTGGTGCCCACGACAACGGCCTTGAAATTGTCCGCCAGAGCCTTGTAGTTCGCCCTGAATGCATCAGGTGTCGTAAAGTCGATGCATACGCACTCCCCGGCAATCGCCCTGTCGAACGAAGCGATGTCTTCGCTGGCTCCGGCGACTGCTATTCCTCTTGCCTCGAGGGCGGCTTCCACCATATGGCCCATCCGGCCGTATCCGCTAATGACTGCCTTTATCATACCTTGTTGAAGATGAAGTCATGCATACCTTCCATAACAATCTGGAGCCTGTCCTTGTCGACCACGAAATTCTCGCTCATCATCCCGGCGCCCACATTGGCCAGATAGACCTTTCCTGCAAGGCTGATGACCTTGTCACCGAGACCTTCGAAACCGACTATGTTTCGTCCGACCACCGAGACCATCGCCTTGTCGCGGTACACGGTGACATCGGCCCATGCGCCGATCTCTTCCAATGCCTCTGCAAGGGCATCCCTCTCCTCGGGAACCACCAGGAATACCTCCGACTCTCCGGCCTTGGCCAAAGTAACCGGGATCCTCCTGGGATACAGGGAGGAGAAAACCTTGCCCAGCATCCTCGTCACGCCTTCAAGCCTCCTGGCAGAGACCTTGATGAACAGGATGCTGTCCATGCTGGAGATCGACTTGGGACCGTCGGGAGCTTCGTCGCCCCTTATCACCAAGGTACCTTCGCAGTCAGGATTCGTGGAATTCAGGACCTTGATAGGAATATTCTTCTTGCGTGCGGGTTCGATGGTCAGCGGGTGGAGCACCCTGGCTCCCATAGCAGCCATTTCCGCCGCTTCTTCGTAGGAGATCACATCGATCTTGCCGGTGTTCCCGATCACCCGGGGGTCGGCAGTACGGATACCGTCCACATCGGTCCAGATCTCAACCCTCTCGGCACCGAGTGACATTCCGAATATGGCGGCCGAATAGTCAGACCCCTCGAACCCGAGGACAGAGGTGACTCCATTGACCGTAGAGGCGATGAAACCCTGCGTGAGGATCAGGTCGGTACCCTTGGACTCGAGACCCACGATCCTTTTGACATTGGCCTCGGTAACTTCCAGGTCGGGCCTGGCTGAGAGGTAATTGTCGTCGGTCGTTATCATCCTGCGGGCATCGATCCAGTTGCAGGAGATTCCCTGCGCATTGAATGCGTAAGCGATGATGGTCGACGAAAGGAGTTCTCCGGTGGAGATGATCCTGGCTTCACTGCGGGGGGACAGCTCGCCGATCAGGCACACACCGCTGACGAATGTCCCGAGTTCGGAAATCAGTCTTTCGACATCCTCGAGGCAGTTGCCGAGCAGCTTTGAATTCTCGGGAAGGAGGGCCTTGGCAAGGTTGAAATGCCTTTCCCTCAGCTGGCGGAGAAGTTCCTTTACGCTGTCCTCGTGCTGTGCCTCGGCTTCCTCGGCGACAAGGCAGAGGAGCTTCGTGACCTTCGCCAATGCAGAAACGACCACCAGCGGCCGCTCTTTCAGCCTGCTCCTGACTATCGAGATAACCCTCCCGATAGCTTCCTCATTCTGTACGGAGGTTCCTCCGAATTTGATTACGATCATGTCAAGTTTGTTTTATATGTTGTTTTGTTCCTTTGTCACTGTCTTGAATATCTTGACGTACTGTTCCACCGCCTTCCGGAGGTCGGACACGAGTACGAATTCTTCAGGCGTGTGGGCTGTGAGTATGGATCCGGGACCGCATATGGCCCTCCTTGCAAACTTCCCGAGCCGTGGGGCATCGCTGCCAAACGAAACCGGCTTGGAATCGATTCCCTCGACCTCGCTGAAATACATGCTCGGTGAGTCTCCGCCGAAAGCATGTATCACGGTACCGGCAGGGCATGCTTCGAGAAGATGTTGCTGGACCAGTCCGTCTGTCGTGAAGGTCGTCCTGAAATAGATACGGAAACTGATTTCAGGGCTCAGGACATTCTGTGGATTGTTGCTGTGGAGATCGCCGACGTTCCAAGTGGTTTCGCCGAGGACGGGGTCGGCCGGGAAACCCCGGTCCTTGAGATTGTCCATCGCTTCCACGAATCTCTCCACCGCACTGGAACCATGTTCAGGATACCCCGAATGACAGGCCTTCCCGGGAATCGTCACCTCGAAGGACTTGGTCCCCTTGGCAGCGGTTGCCAGGCAGTTGTCGGTAGGCTCTCCCACCAGCACGAAATCGCTCCCGGGATTGTCCCTTGAATATGCCTTGGCACCGTGGGAGCCGGTCTCCTCACCGGATAGCAGCAGAAGTCCGAAGTTACGGTACCCCTCCTTTTCAAGGCGGAGGCAGGCGTTGTACATCGAGAATATCTGCCCTTTGGCATCGCAGCTGCCGCGGCCTTTCACTATGGTTTCCCCTTCATTCGTCAGCTCCACGCTCGGGGGAATATAGGGAGGCACAGTGTCCATATGGGTGCAGAACACGAAGGAGGGATTGCCCGTCCCGGACCAGTCGAACAGAAGGTTGACAGTTCCATCCCCGACCTCCTGCTCGATGATCCCGGGTGCATGCAGATTCTCCTTCAGGAAATCCGCCATGCGTCTTTCCTCACCGGAAGTCGAGCATATGCCCAGCATCTCTATGAACAGCTCAAGGTCCATCTCCAAATCGACATTTCATAAAAACTTATAAAGTTAAGAATAAATCGCCGATTTCCCTCAAAATGACCGAATAATTATAATTCTTCGTATCTTTGATTATCCATACTGACTTCGAATGAATAATAATCCTAAATCAATGAAGGCTTTGCCATGGATTGCTCTGGCGTGCCTTGTGGTGCCTATGTTCGCTTCGTACTTCTTCGACGACATGTTCAGCACCCTCTCCCATTTGTTCGAGAACCCATCCCTGATCGAGTTAGGGTGGAATTCTGCCGACTATGGTCTATACACGAGCGGATATTCAGTCCTCTGCGTGTTCGGAGGCCTGGTGATCTGCGGGATGCTCCTGGACAAATGGGGTGTAAGGATCACCGGTTCGATATTCGTAGGCATGATGGCCGGAGGAGCAGCCCTCGTCGCCTGGGCGATAACTTCCGGGATGGCTCCGAAGACTTCCCTGAGCGTGGCTTACGTGGGGTGCATGCTCTTCGGACTTGGAAGTGAGATTGCCGGCGTGGCCGTCACCCGGTCCATAGCGAAATGGTTCAAGGACGGGCCCATGGCCTTCGCGATGGGGCTGCAGCTTGCCATCGCAAGGTTGGGAACCGCCTTTGCCCTGATCATCTCTCCAAGGCTGGTTGCAGCGAAGGCGCCGGGAGAGATCTACTCCCTGGCCGAAACCGCCAGGCCTGCCTTCCTCGGACTTGCGCTGATGGCGGCGGGCATGATCCTCTGGGCGGTATTCGTTGCTATGGATGCAAGGTTTGACAAGGCACACATGGCGGTGGTTCGACAGGCTCACCAACCGGATCCTGAGGCTGCCGAGGGAAAGGGCAAGGAGGAGGACAAGTTCCGTTTCTCAGATGTGCTGGGATTGCTGAAAAACAAGCAGTTCATCATGATCGCGCTGCTTTGCGTATTCTTCTACAGCAGTATTATTTCGTTCAAGAAATTCGCCAGCGCCATCCTGATACCGAGATTCGGTGTGCCGGTCGAGGCTGCCAGCTGGATGGTCTCGATGCTGCCGTTCTCTACAGTGATTTTCGCTCCCCTGTTCGGAATAATGGTGGACAAGATCGGCAAAGGTACCCGCTGGATGGTCGCAGGCGCCATACTTGCGTTGATCGCCCACATCCTTCTGGCCTTCGCTCCAGAAGGTGTGCCGGCTTACGGCTACCTGTCGATGGTCTTCCTGGGGTTCGGATATTCCCTGGTTCCCGCGGCGATGTGGCCTTCGGTGCCCAAGATCGTCCCGTCCAAAGTTCTCGGGACTGCATATTCATTGATCTACTGGGTGCAGAACCTAGGGCTCATGCTGTTCAAGATGTTCGCCGGGGGAATCCTGGCTAAAGCCGCCCTTGCAAATGCCGGTAGTTCTTCCAGCGGCCCTGAAAGCGCAGCCGGTGCAGTTGCAGTCGAAGTGATGTTCGTCACCGTCTGCGTAGTCGCCCTCCTGCTCGCATTAGGCCTAAGGCGCTCCTCTGCCCGGCGTCCGGAATTGAAGCTCGACAGCCCTTCAGGGAAATGACCCCTGAAATAAACGGCCAAAGCTCGCCACGTGGTGCCGAGAGAAGCACCACATGGCCAGAATATACCCCTAAATCCAACCATGTGGTGCTGAATGATGAACCACATGGCCAGAATATCCCTGAAAAACATGCCATGTGGTTCGGAATTAGAATCACATGGCCGGGAAAGGGCAGAAGTGTTTGAGGGAAACGGCTTAAAAGCTTTCCAGCATTCTGGTGACTTGGGAATATGGGATTCCCAAGACCCGGGCAATCTGGCTGATATCCGCGCAGAAACGTCTCCTGACCTGCCTAATCAGTTCCACGGTTTCTTCCGGATCCAACTCTGAAGTATACTTTTTCCGGAATACCGACATGCATATGTCCGGGACTGCTGCCAGGATTACCTGGTCTTTGAAAGAAGGTAATCCCTTTCCGGATACTTCCAGCCGTCTTTTTGCCTTCGAGGAGTTCATCAGAAAGTAATTAAGTCTTTTAGGCGTCCTGAATATGGATTCCACGAATTCGACAGGAATAAATGACTCAGGGAGAATAAACCCGCCTTCTCCGATGACCGTATCATCCGGTATGATGGACCGGCTGTGCAGGATTCTTCTGCGGGAACTCAATGACATCTCTCCGAATCTTACTCCTTTGGAGGGGGTGACCTTAAAATATGCGCCGATACTTGACCAAGGATAATCGGAGGCAGTCAGGCAGATATTCGCCGCGACACTGTTCATAAGCGTATACGCAAACGCCCTTTCCAGGGACTCATCTTCAAGGGATACCTTTTGAATGTCCACCTTGTTGAGCCTGAGGAAATCATCTGTTCCGTAACGCCTGTTCAGATATTCAGAATACCGCCTTTTCAGTTCATAGGCGAACCATTCTGCTTCCGCCTCCGTGCTTTGAAGGACAAGATGGACGTGATTGGACATAAGGATGAATGCAAGTACCTTTATTCCTGAAACAAGGGCTATGATTGCAACATAATTCATCCCGGTTTTGAAGTCCTGGTCATCCCGGAACCAGATGCTCTCCGTCAGATGGTCGGTTGTCACGAAATAGTATTCGATGGGCGCCCCTTGGCTTCGAAGATTCGCCAGTGTTTTTGGAAATGATGACGCCGGGGCCTCTCGGCAGGAAACATGATCTTTAATGAAATTTTTCATATCTGTCTAAGTTTTCTTAAAGATATATAATCCCTCCGGAATCCCCAAATATAACCCAGACCGCAACTGCTCCTCCAACAATACATGTGGTTCAGATCAGGGACCACATGGCCGGAAAAAGGTACGGAAACGGGACATGTGGTTCAGGGGAAGGACCACATGGCCGGAAAAAGGTACGGAAACGGGACATGTGGTGCAGGGGGAAGGACCACATGGCTGGAAATGGGGCATATGCCCGCCATGTGGTTCTCCCAAAAGACCATGGCGCTGGAAGCACCTCATGGGAGGGCGGGAAAGGATCCGCTTCCCAACAAAAAACCCGGGTGAAAAACCCGGGCTATGGAGTTAGGAATATTATTCCGTGATGTTCGGCTCTTCGAGGCCGAGATGCTTCTTGCGGTCGACTACCTTGAGCAAGAGTCCCAGGAGCAGTGCGGCTATTCCAAGGCATGCAAGCATCACCAGGGGTGCGGTGTAGTTGAACTGGGTCGGATCGGTGACGCCGGGATTGGTCTTGTCAAGCACCTTACCGATAAGGAGCGGGAAGAGCCAGAGACCGATGTTCTGGATCCAGAATATCAACGCGTAAGCCGAACCGATGATCTTGGAATCCACCAGCTTCGGGACGCTCGGCCAGAGGGCCGCAGGTACCAGGGAGAATGATGCTCCGAGCACGAGGATGGTCACGTAAGCCACGATAACCCCACCTACTGCATTACCCTTGAATGCGGGCAGTATGAAGGCGAAGGTGAGATGGCAGAACACGAGCAGCAGGGAACCGAGCACCAGCATCGAGGCTGCCTTTCCTTTATGGTCGACATAGTTTCCGAGGATCGGGGTGATACCGACGGCAAGGAGCGGGAATACTGCGAATACGGTCTCTGCGCTCTGGCGCATGTAACCCATGTAACAATACACGACCAGGGCGACGATTGCAGTGATCAGGAGGCCGTACTTCAAAGACTTGTCCTTGACGAAATTACTGGAGAATGATGTAGCTGCGACGACCAGCATTATCAGGTACTGGACTATCGTCACGGCGCTGCCGCCCCAGAACGACGAAGGATCCACGGGACTGAACGTGAGGTTGCACTGGAGCATGTTCACGGCATACTTCTGGAACGGGAAGATTGCCGAATAGTAGAGCACGCAGAGCAGGGCCACCAGCCAGAATCCACCGCTGCGGAGGATCTGACCGATGTCGCTCACCTTGAAAGGATCGTCCTTCTCTTCTGCCTCACCGGTCTGGGCATCCAGCTTGCGGTCCATGAAGAAGTAGACTATGAACATTATCAAGGCGATGCAGAGGAGGACGACTCCGAACGCAACCGAACGGGACACGTCCACACTGCCTCCCAACTTGGCGAAGAAGGGGGAGAATATCATGCAGGTGGCGACTCCCAGGCGGGCGAGGGCCATTTCAGAGCCCATTGCCAGCGCGGTTTCGCGACCTTTGAACCATTTGACGATACCGCGGCTCACGGTGATTCCGGCCATTTCCACGCCGCATCCGAATATCATGAATCCGCAGGCGGCAAGTTTGGCGGAGGCGGGCATCCCGCGGTAGAAGGGAGAGACTCCGAGTTCGTCGAACAGGGGAATGTAATTCAGGTTGTTCGTGAACCAGGTCTCGGCACCGCTTCCGATGAAGGAATTGCTCACGGCGTACCACTTGATTATGGCACCGATGAGCATCACCGCACCCGAAAGGACCGCCGTGAAGCGGACTCCCATCTTGTCCAGGATGATACCGGCGAAGATCAGGAAGAAAACGAATACGTTGAGGAAGGTTTCAGCTCCCTGCATCGTGCCGAAAGCCGTGGAATCCCAACCGCGTGTCTCCGCCATCAGATCCTTGATAGGCGAAAGGATATCCATGA
This sequence comes from uncultured Bacteroidia bacterium, assembly GCA_902779765.1. Lineage (GTDB taxonomy): Bacteria > Bacteroidota > Bacteroidia > Bacteroidales > UBA932 > Cryptobacteroides. The sequence continues at coordinate 63,862 of CACZCQ010000003.1, read as the reverse complement.
AAATGTAGGAACAGAACATCGCCAGGGCGAGGAGCAGCAAGGCTGTCCAACGCATCGCGGCAGAATCCCTCAGTGTCGTTTTAGCATTCATAATAATCAACTGTTGTCTTGACTCCGCGAATTTAAGTATAATTGAAATAAAATCGTACCTTTGTCCATCCAAGTTTTACGGGATGTACAAGATTCTGGACAAAGTCAACACTCCGCAGGACCTCAGGAAGCTGGATGTTTCCGAGTTGCCCGGGCTCTGCGACGAAATAAGGGATTACATAGTCAGATGCTGCGCCTCGAATCCGGGGCACCTCGCCTCGAGCCTGGGCGCCGTGGAACTGATCGTCGGAACCCATTATGTCTTTGACACCCCGTCCGACAAGGTGGTCTTTGACGTAGGTCATCAGGCCTACGCCCACAAGATAATCACGGACAGGAAGGAAGTTTTCAGGAACAATCGCAGGAAAGACGGGATAAGCGGATTCCCGAACCGGGACGAGAGCCCCTATGATGCATTCGGAGCCGGTCACGCTTCCACTTCCATCTCCGCAGCCCTCGGCCTGGCCAAGGCAGCCCAGCTCACCGGATCGGGCGAAAAGGTGGTCGCGATGATAGGTGACGGCTCGATGACCGGTGGCCTTGCACTCGAAGGCCTCAACAACGCCGGCGATTCAGACACCGACCTGCTGGTCATCCTGAACGACAACGACATGGCCATCGACGGAAGCAGGGGCGCGATGCATTCCTACCTGCTGAAGATAACCACCGACCCGGCCTACAACAGACTCAAGACCCACGTCTGGAACAAACTGGGTTCCAGTAATTTCAGGAACTGGCTCCAGAGAGTGATCAGGAATACGAAATCCGGGCTCGTGAACAAGTCCGGAGGAGATATCTTCGAGGCATTCGGATTCAGGTACTTCGGTCCTATCGACGGCAACAATGTCGCCCTTGTCGTCCAGACCCTGAAGAGGCTCAAGGACATCAAGGGACCTAAGATCCTCCACACCTGCACCGTTAAAGGCAAGGGATATGCCCCCGCCGAAGCGGACCCGACCACATGGCATGCTCCCGGGAAGTTCGATCCTGAAACCGGCGAGAGGAAGAGCGCGGCCCAGGTCCCTTCGACAGGCTCAGGGTCCGGCAGGGTCCGCTACCAGGATGTCTTCGGAGAGGTACTCTGCGAACTGGCCAGAAAGGATCCGAAGGTTGTGGGAATCACCCCCGCAATGGCCACCGGCAGTGGAATGACCGCTTTTGCTGAAGAATTCCCGGAAAGGTTCTTCGACGTTGGCATCGCCGAGGAGCACGCCGCAACGTTCGCCGCAGGACTTGCCGCAGGCGGGATGAAGCCGTATTGCTCCATATATTCCACCTTCGCCCAAAGGGCATATGACGAGATAGTCCACGACGTGGCTCTCCAGCATCTGCCGGTAGTGTTCTGTTTCGACAGGGCCGGACTGGTGGGCGAGGACGGCGCCACCCATCAGGGCGTATTCGACCTGGCCGCCATGAGGAGCATTCCGAATACGGTGATCGCCGCCCCGAAGGATGAGGCCGAACTCAGGGACCTTCTCTACAAGGGTCTCGGGATCAAGGACGGTCCTTTTATAATAAGGTATCCGAGAGGTCTCGGCGAAGGCTCCGGCTGGAAGGATTCCGAACCCTCCCCGATCGAGACCGGAAAGAGTGAATTGATGACAGAAGGATCCGGTGTGGCCGTCCTGGCCCTCGGTCCTGTGGTATGGAAGGCTGTGGAAGCTGCCGCGAGGCTCAAGGAAGAGACCGGACTCTGCCCGGCAGTGTACAATGTCAGGTTCCTCAAGCCTTTCGACCTTCAGATGATGGAAGACCTCTCCGGCTTCAAGGCAATACTCACGCTGGAGGAAGGGGCTTTGAAGGGGGGCCTTTACAGCGAGGTCAGCGAGTACATCTCCTCACATGGCCGGAGCACCTTGGTGAAGGGCTTCGGCGTTCCGGACAGGTTCATACCGCAAGCCTCTGCAACAGAGCAGAGAACGGAGTGCGGGCTGGACAGCGGCAGCATTTATTCGGAGCTTCGCGAACTGTTCAAAAATAATTGAAAAAGTTTTGGAGAATCGGATTTAATCCCTATCTTTGCAGTCCCTTTGTCAAAAGGGGTCTTTGAAATACTGCCGAAATAGCTCAGTTGGCCAGAGCACGTGATTTGTAATCTCGGGGTCGTGGGTTCGAATCCCTCTTTCGGCTCTAGCCTTCACAAACTGTTTCGAGAAACTTGGGGGGATCGCATAGCGGCAATTGCGGCGGACTGTAAATCCGCTCCTTCGGGTTCGGTGGTTCGAGTCCACCTCCCCCCACCAGATTTGCGGAAGTAGCTCAGTTGGTAGAGCATCAGCCTTCCAAGCTGAGGGTCGCGAGTTCGAACCTCGTCTTCCGCTCCAAACAAAAGCCGGTGTAGCTCAGGGGTAGAGCGCATCCTTGGTAAGGATGAGGTCATGAGTTCAAATCCCATCACCGGCTCAATTTTGTGTGTAATAACTTTTAATTCATAATATTATGGCAAAAGAAACATTCCAAAGAACCAAACCGCATGTCAACATCGGTACAATTGGCCATGTTGACCACGGCAAGACGACCTTGACCGCCGCCATTACCAAGGTTCTCGCTGAGAGAGTCGCTGGTAACGCCGACAAGATCAAGACCTTCGACCAGATTGACAACGCCCCTGAGGAGAAGGAGCGTGGTATCACCATCAACTCGGCCCATGTCGAGTACGAGACCGCCAATCGTCACTATGCTCACGTAGACTGCCCAGGCCACGCTGACTACGTCAAGAACATGGTTACTGGTGCCGCTCAGATGGACGGTGCTATCCTTGTTGTCGCCGCCACTGACGGTCCTATGCCTCAGACCCGTGAGCACATCCTGCTCGCCCGTCAGGTCAACGTCCCTAAGATCCTTGTCTTCATGAACAAGGTCGACCTCGTTGACGATGAGGAAATGCTTGACCTCGTTGAGATGGAGATCCGCGACCTCCTCGCTTTCTACCAGTTTGATGAGAACTGCCCTATCATCCGCGGTTCCGCTCTGGGTGCCCTTAACGGCGAGAAAGTCTGGGAAGACAAGGTCATGGAGCTCATGGACGCTGTCGACAGCTACATTCCGCTCCCTGAGCGTCTGGTTGACAAGCCCTTCCTTATGCCTATCGAGGACATCTTCTCCATCACTGGCCGTGGTACTGTCGTTACCGGTCGTATCGAGGCTGGTACCATCCACGTCGGCGACCCTGTGGAGCTCGTAGGTTTCACCGATGAGCCTCGCAACACCGTCGTCACTGGCGTTGAGATGTTCCGCAAGCTCCTCGATCAGGGTGAGGCAGGTGACAACGTAGGTCTCCTCCTCCGTGGTATCGACAAGAAGGAAGTCAAGAGAGGTGAGGTCGTCGCCAAGCCGAAGTCCATCACTCCTCATACCGAGTTCAAGGCTCAGATCTACGTCCTGAAGAAGGACGAAGGCGGCCGTCATACTCCGTTCCACAACCACTATCGTCCGCAGTTCTTCATCCGTACGCTTGACGTTACCGGTGAGATCATGCTTCCCGAAGGTGTGGAAATGGTTATGCCTGGTGACAACGTCGAGATCACCGTTAAGCTCATCACTCCTGTTGCTATGAACGAAGGCCAGCAGTTCGCTATCCGCGAGGGCGGCCGTACCGTCGGCGCAGGCCAGGTGATCAAGATCGTCGAGTAATTCGGCATCCTGGAATCAGCGGGTGGATCCTTCGGGTGAAGCCCGCATTACAGGGGAATAGAACAAGGGTAGTTCAGCGGTCTCCAAAACCGTCGATGTGGGTTCGAATCCTGCTTCCCCTGCTAAAAATATCAAAGGTTACGATTTGGTAATTGTTTAACAGACATCGCATCCGCTTCCAAATTGCGGTGTCCATTAAATGCAAAGATGAGAAAGTTCATTAACTATTGCAAAGAGTCCTACGTGGAACTCACCAAGAAGGTGGCATGGCCGTCCTGGAACAAGCTGCAGAGTTCAGCTCTCCTGGTCATGGTCGTTACTGTGCTGCTTGCCCTGGTGCTCTTCGTAATCGACTTCGCTTTCGAGCATCTCATGACAGCGATCTACACGTTGTAATTTTCGATTACCATGGGTGACATGAAATGGTATGTCCTTAGGACAGCAGGAAGCAAGGAAAAGAAGGCCGCCGAATATCTTGTGAAAGAAATCGAGCGGTTCAAGTTGCAGGATCAGGTTGCGCAGGTACTGGTTCCGGTCAAGCGCGAGATCGTGACTAAGAACGGAAAGAGGAAGGTGGTCGAAAGGCTGCTCTATCCCGGTTACGTCCTTATTCAGGCTCAGCTCAGCCCGGAGCTTGAGTTTATCATCCGCAACGATGTTCCCGGCATGTCCGGCTTCCTTACCGAAAAGAGGACGACCGGCTCATTGACCGAAAGGGTGCCTGTGCCGATTCGTGACGAGGAGGCCCAGTACATCATCGGCAACCAGGATTCCAACGTTGACAACCCTGTCGAGACTGAAGTGAACTTCGAGATCGGCGAATCCGTGAAGATTACCGACGGGCCGTTCAGCGGCTTCAGCGGCACGGTCGACGCTATCGAAGAGGACAGAAGCAAGCTCAAGGTGATAGTTGTGATTTTCGGCAGGAAGACCCTGCTGGAACTCAGCTTTACTCAAGTAACAAAAGAATAACAAACAATTATGGCAAAAGAAGTTACCGGATTCATCAAGCTCCAGATCAAAGCAGGAGCTGCTAATCCAGCACCTCCGGTAGGACCGGCACTCGGTTCCAAAGGCTTGAACATCATGGACTTCTGCAAGCAGTTCAATGCCGCGACGCAGGCCGCCGCCGGCAAGATCCTGCCTGTAGTTATCACCGTTTATTCGGACAAGTCCTTCTCGTTCGAAGTCAAGCAGCCGCCCGTGGCCATTTCCCTCAAGGAAGCTGCAAAGCTCCAGAAAGGCTCCGGAGAGCCCAACCGCAGGAAGGTCGCAACCATCACCTGGGACCAGGTTAGGACGATCGCCGAAGGCAAGATGCCTGACCTCAATGCCTTCACCCTCGCTTCCGCGATGAAAATGGTCGCCGGAACCGCAAGGAGCATGGGTATCAAGGTCACCGGAGAATTTCCCGAGAACCTTTAAAATTTCACACGCACATGAGCAGAATCACTAAAAACCAGAAGGCAGTCGCTACCAAGTACGACTCCCTCAAACTTTATCCTCTTGCCCAGGCATGTGAAATGCTTAAGGACATAACCTACACCAAGTTCGACGCTTCAGTCGAGATCACCACGAACCTCGGTGTCGACCCTCGTAAGGCCAACCAGATGATCCGTGGCGTTGTCACCCTTCCTCACGGAACCGGTAAGGTGGTCAGGGTCCTCGTACTCTGCACCCCTGACAAGGAAACCGAGGCCAAGGAAGCCGGTGCCGACTATGTCGGTCTCGACGAGTACATCGAGAAGATCAAGGGTGGTTGGACTGACGTCGACGTCATCATCTGCACCCCTTCCGTCATGGCGAAGGTCGGTGCTCTCGGACGTATCCTCGGACCGAGGGGCCTCATGCCTAACCCCAAGACCGGAACAGTGACGATGGAAGTCGCCAACGCTGTCAAGGACGTGAAGGCCGGAAAGATCGACTTCAAGGTCGACAAGACCGGAATCATCCACGCAGCTATCGGCAAGGTTTCGTTCACTCCCGAGCAGATCTGCGAGAACGCTACAGCGTTCATGAACGAGGTCCTCAAGCTCAAGCCTCAGGCTCTCAAGGGCACTTACATGAAGGGTGCTACCATCTGCACCACCATGAGCCCCGCACTCAAGATAGATGTTAAGGCATTCATAAGCGGAAGCGCTGAATAAAAAGCATTTAAGATCATGAAAAAAGAACTCAAGAATCAGATCATAGAAAGCATTTCAGCAGCTCTCCAGCAGTATCCCAACTTCTACCTCACCAACATCGAGGGGCTGAATGCTGAACAGACAGTCAAACTCCGCCGCGCATGCTTCGACGAGGGTATCAAGCTCAATGTCGTGAAGAACACCCTGTTCGCACACGTCATCAAGGGCATGGATAACGAAGAGCTCCTGCAGCTCGTTCCCGTCCTCGAAGGCAACACGGCCATCATGTACACCGAATCCCCCAACGGACCTGCAAAGCTCATCAAGAAGCTGCAGAAGGACCTTGGCGGCAAACCCGAACTTAAGGGTGCCTACGTCCAGGAGTGTGCATTCATCGGAGCAGACAAGCTCGACGAACTCTGCGCTATCAAGTCCAAGGAAGAGCTCATCGGAGACATCATCTCCCTCCTCCAGGCTCCTATGCGCAATGTCATCTCCGCTCTCCAGAATGGTGGCGGCCAGACAATCGCCGGACTCGTCAAGACTCTCTCGGAAAAAGAAGAAAAGTAATAACAATAATCAATTTAAAAATTATCAATTATGGCAGATGTAAAAGCACTTGCAGAAGAGTTGGTTAACCTTTCTGTAAAAGACGTTCAGGAACTCGCAAAGGTCCTCAAGGAAGAGTATGGTATCGAGCCTGCAGCCGCTGCAGTAGCAGTGGCCGGCCCTGCAGCAGCCGCTGAGGCTGCTCCGGCTGAGCAGACCGAGTTTGATGTTGTCCTCACCTCCGCTGGTCAGGCCAAGCTTCAGGTCATCAAGGCCGTCAAGGAAGCTCTCGGTCTCGGTCTTAAGGAAGCAAAGGACCTCGTCGACGGAGCCCCCGCTAAGGTAAAGGAGAAGGTCTCCAAGGCGGAAGCTGAGCAACTGAAGGCTGCCCTTGAAGAGGCAGGCGCTGAAGTTGAGGTTAAATAAACCAGCGTCCCGCGTGCGGGAAAATCTTCAGGTTTAGAGCCTAGTGGGCTCTAAACCTTTTTGTCGTATAAAGTTTTTCTCCATTCCTAAAGGCAGAACATGTCAAAAAAGACTAACAACAAGCGAATTGTATTCGCTACATCCAAGATACTGGAATATCCTGACCTTCTGGAAGTTCAGTTGAAATCATTCAAGGATTTCTTCCAGTTGGAGACAACACCTGAGAACAGGAAGAACGAAGGCCTCTTCCAGGTGTTCCAGGAGATATTCCCGATCGAAGATACCAGGAACAATTACAAGCTCGAGTTCATCGACTACTTCATTGATCCTCCCCAGTATTCGATCGAAGAGTGTCTTGACAGAGGACTTACCTACAATGTTCCTCTAAAGGCAAAACTCCGCCTTTCATGTACGGACCCTGACCATGAGGACTTCGATACGAGAGTCCAGGATGTGTATCTCGGCAACATCCCCTACATGACGCCTGCCGGCACATTCGTGATCAACGGTTCCGAAAGGATCATCGTCTCGCAGTTGCACCGCTCCCCCGGAGTGTTCTTCGACCAGAGCATGCACGCCAACGGCACGAAGCTGTATTCAGCCAGGATCATCCCCTTCAAAGGATCCTGGATCGAATTTGCGACCGATATCAACAATGTCATGTATGCCTACATCGACCGTAAGAAGAAGTTGCCTGTAACGACCCTTTTGCGTGCGATCGGCTATAATTCGGACAAGGACATCATCGACATCTTCGGACTGGCTGACGAAGTGAAGGCCACACCGAAGAGCCTCGAGGAAAACAAGGGAAGGAAGCTGGCGGCCAAGGTTCTCAAGACCTGGACCGAAGACTTCGAAGACGAAGACACCGGAGAGGTCATCCCCATCGAGAGGACGATCGCCATCGTCGAAAGGGGGGAGATCCTCGACGACGACACCATCGCCAAGATCCAGGATACCGATGTCAAGACCATCTTCCTCCAGAAGGATGAGGCCAATTCAAATGAATATGCCATCATCTACAATACCCTCCAGAAAGACCCCACCAACACCGAAATCGAAGCTGTCAACTACATCTACAAGCAGCTCCGCAATTCGGAACCGCCGGATGAGGCGACTGCCAGGGACGTCATCGAAAAGCTCTTCTTCTCGGAGAAGAGGTATGACCTTGGCATTGTCGGAAGGTTCCGCCTCAACAAGAAGCTCGGTCTAGGTACCGACCCCGAGGTGAGGGTACTTACCAACAACGACATCATCGAGATCATCAAGTATCTCATCCAGCTTATCAACTCCAAGGCCACTGTCGACGACATCGACCACCTGAGCAACAGGCGCGTCCGTACCGTCGGCGAGCAGCTTGCCAACCAGTTCAGCGTGGGACTCTCCAGGATGGCCAGGACCATCCGCGAGAGGATGAATGTACGCGACAGCGAGCAGTTCAACCCGATCGACCTGATCAACGCCAAGACCCTGTCTTCCGTAATCAATTCGTTCTTCGGTACGAGCCAGCTCTCACAGTTCATGGACCAGACCAACCCTCTGGCCGAAATCACGCACAAGCGCCGTCTTTCCGCCCTCGGTCCCGGCGGTCTTTCCAGGGACAGGGCCGGATTCGAGGTCCGAGACGTCCACTACACCCATTACGGCCGTCTTTGCCCTATCGAGTCGCCTGAAGGTCCTAACATCGGACTTATCTCGTCGCTCTGCGTTTATGCAAGGATCAACCAGCTCGGTTTCATCGAGACTCCTTACCGTGAGGTACACGACGGAAAGGTCGACCTCACTGCCAAGGGCTGGCACTACATGACCGCCGAGGAAGAGGAGAACAAGCTTGTCTCCCTCGCCAAGGTAAATATGGACAACAACGGAAACATCACCGACGACAGGATCCAGTGCCGTCTCGAGGCCGACTTCCCGGTCGTCTCCAAGGAGCAGGTCAACTATATGGACGTGGCTCCCAACCAGATGGCTTCCGTCGCAGCCTCCCTCATCCCGTTCCTCGAGCATGACGACGCCCACCGCGCCCTCATGGGAGCGAACATGATGCGTCAGGCCGTTCCGCTCCTCACCCCCGAGGCCCCTATCGTGGGAACCGGTCTGGAGGAGAGGGTCTGCCTCGACTCAAGGACCCAGTTCATCGCCGAACGCAAGGGTGAAGTCACCTATGTGGACGCGAAGGAGATCCGCATCAAGTACGACAGGACCGAGAACGAGAAATTCGTGGCCTTCGGACCCGAGGAGACCGTGTACACCCTCCCTATCTACCGCAGGACCAACCAGAGTACCGTCGTGAACCTGAAGCCTATCGTCCGCAAGGGCGACAAGGTGGAGGCCGGACAGGTGCTCACCGAAGGCTATGCCACCCAGAACGGTGAGCTCGCCCTCGGCCGCAACCTCAAGGTGGCTTTCATGCCTTGGAAGGGTTATAACTACGAGGACGCCATCGTGCTGTCCGAGGAGATGGTAAAGTGGGACATCCTCACTTCCGTCCATGTCGACGAGTACCTCACCGAGGTCCGCGACACGAAGCGCGGAATGGAGGAACTCACCTCCGATATTCCCAACGTCAGTGAAGATGCCACCAAGGACCTTGACAAGCAGGGTATCATCCGCATCGGCGCCCACGTGGAGCCCGGTGACATCATGATCGGTAAGATCACCCCCAAGGGCGAGAGCGATCCTTCTCCTGAAGAGAAGCTCCTCAAAGCCATATTCGGTGACAAGGCCGGTGATGTCAAGGATGCTTCCCTCAAGGCCAATCCTTCGCTGAGCGGTACGGTCATCAAGACCGCCCTCTACGCAAAGGCATCCAAGGAAGGCAACAGAAGGAGCGCCAAGAGCGACCAGAAGGCCCGCCTGGAACTCCTCCAGGAAGACTTCGACAAGAAGGCTGCCAAGCTTTACGCCGACTTCATCAAGAGGCTCGGCACCCTCACGAAGGGCAAGAAGAGCGCCGGCATCAGCGACCTCTACGGTGTAGAGATCATCCCCAAGGGGAAGGAAATCACCGCGGAGAAGCTCAAGGGCATCGACTTCCAGAACATCAATTCCAGCAAGTGGACCTCCGACAAGGCCACCAACGCCCTTATCCAGGACCTCATCAACAACTACTGCATCACCTACAAGGTGTCTGAAGCTGAGTGCAAGAGGCAGATGGACAAGGTCAAGATCGGTGATGAACTCCCCAACGGAGTCATGCAGCTCGCCAAGGTCTACATCGCGAAGAAGAGGAAGATCACCGTCGGTGACAAGATGGCCGGACGTCACGGAAACAAGGGTATCGTGGCCAAGATCGTCCGCCAGGAGGATATGCCGTTCCTCGAGGACGGAACTCCTGTGGACATCGTCCTGAACCCTCTGGGCGTGCCTTCCCGTATGAACCTGGGACAGATCTACGAAACCGTGCTCGGTTGGGCAGGCTGGAGGCTCGGCCTCAAGTTCAGCACGCCGATCTTCGACGGTGCGGACATCGATGAGATCTGTGACTATACAGACAAGGCAGGTGTGCCGAGATACGGCAAGACGCGTCTGCGCGACGGTGGTACCGGCGACTGGTTCGACCAGCCCGCTACCGTGGGTGTGATCTACATGATCAAGCTCGGCCATATGGTCGACGACAAGATGCACGCCCGCTCCATCGGACCTTATTCACTCATCACCCAGCAGCCTCTCGGCGGTAAGGCACAGTTCGGAGGCCAGAGGTTCGGAGAGATGGAGGTCTGGGCCCTCGAGGCCTTCGGAGCCGCCAACGCACTTCAGGAAATCCTCACGGTCAAGTCCGACGACGTGACCGGACGTTCAAAGACTTACGAAGCGATCGTCAAGGGCGACCCGATGCCGAACCCCGGCATTCCGGAATCCCTCAACGTGCTGCTCCACGAGCTCCGCGGACTTGGTCTCAAGGTCACTTTGGATTAATCTCAGATAACCCTATTCAAGAATATGCCTACATTCAATAATAAGGACAGCAAGGTCAAGAGCAATTTCTCAAGGATCAGCATCTCCCTCGCCTCACCTGAGGACATCAGTGCGAGGTCATGCGGAGAGGTCCTGAAGCCGGAGACCGTCAACTACAGGACCTACAAGCCTGAAAGGGACGGACTCTTCTGCGAGAAGATTTTCGGACCTACTAAGGACTACGAGTGCTACTGCGGCAAGTACAAGAGGATCCGCTATCGCGGAATCGTCTGCGACAGGTGCGGCGTGGAAGTCACCGAGAAGAAGGTCCGCAGGGAAAGGATGGGCCATATCGCCCTCACCGTCCCCGTGGCCCACATCTGGTACTTCAAATCCGCTCCCAACAAGATCTCCGCACTCCTCGGACTTCCGTCCAAGAAGCTCGAGTCGGTCATATATTATGAGAAGTACATAGTCGTCAATCCCGGCGAAAGCGGCATCGAGAAGATGGAACTCCTCTCCGAGGACGAATATCTCGACGTACTCGCCAGGTTCCCCGAGAACGACAACCTTCCTGACGGCGATCCCGCAAAGTTCGTCGCCAAGATGGGTGCCGAGGGTATCTATGACCTCCTTAAGCAGATCGACGTCGTAGCACTTTCCAAGGAACTCCGCCTCAGCATGCTCAACGAGTCTTCCCAGCAGAGGAAGACCGAGCTTCTCAAGAGGCTGAGCGTCGTCAAGTGGTTCCTCGAGAGCAAGGACATCAACCGTCCGGAATGGATGATCATGAAGGTGATTCCCGTCATTCCGCCGGATCTCCGTCCCCTAGTTCCGCTCGACGGCGGACGTTTCGCGACGACTGACCTGAACGACCTTTACAGAAGGGTCATCATCAGGAACAACCGTCTGAAGAAACTCATCGAAATCAAGGCTCCCGAAGTCATTCTCCGCAACGAGAAGCGTATGCTCCAGGAAGCTGTCGACTCATTGTTCGACAACTCCAAGAAGTCCAGCGCAGTCAAGAGCGAGTCCAACAGGGCACTCAAGTCCCTCTCCGACTCACTCAAAGGCAAGCAGGGCCGCTTCCGTCAGAACCTCCTCGGAAAGCGTGTGGACTACTCCGCCCGTTCCGTCATCGTCGTGGGTCCGGAACTGAACATGCACGAGTGCGGTCTGCCGAAGTTCATGGCAGCCGAGCTCTACAAGCCGTTCATCATCCGCAAGCTCATCGAAAGGGGAATCGTCAAGACCGTCAAGTCCGCCAAGAAGATTGTGGACAGGAAGGATTCCGTGATCTGGGATATCCTCGAGAACGTTATGAAGGGCCATCCGGTCCTCCTGAACCGTGCTCCTACCCTCCACAGGCTCGGTATCCAGGCATTCCAGCCCAGAATGATCGAAGGCAAGGCCATCCAGCTCCATCCGCTCGCTTGTACGGCTTTCAACGCCGACTTCGACGGTGACCAGATGGCTGTCCACCTCCCGCTCGGCAACGCCGCCATCATGGAGGCCCAGCTGCTGATGCTCGGTTCGCAGAACATCCTCAACCCTGCCAACGGTACTCCTATCACCGTTCCTTCACAGGACATGGTGCTCGGTCTGTACTACATCACCAAGATACGTCCAGGTGCCAAGGGAGAAGGAATGAACTTCTACGGACCCGAGGAGGTCGTGGTCGCATACAACGAGAAGGCGATTGACATGCATGCCAAGATCGGCGTCAGGCTTCCTGTCGACAAGCAGGATGCATCCAAGGGCGAGCATATCGTCCAGACGACCGCCGGCCGCATCATCGTCAACCAGTTCGTACCTGAAGAGGTTCCCTACGTCAACGAGGTGCTTGGAAAGAAGGCCCTCCGCAAGATCATCACCGAGGTTATCAAGAGCACCGGTGTGACCCGAACGGCCCAGTTCCTCGATGACATCAAGAACCTTGGTTACGACCAGGCCTTCCGCGCCGGTATCTCCTTCAACCTCGGAGACGTGATCATCCCCGCAGAAAAGCACGAGCTTATCGAGCAGGGTTACAAGCAGGTCGAAGAAGTCAAGAACAACTACGCTATGGGTTTCATCACCAACAACGAGCGTTACAACAAGGTCATCGACCTCTGGACTTCCATCGACAACAGGCTTACCGGCATCGTGGAGAAGCAGATTTCCGCCGACCAGCAGGGCTTCAACCCTGTGTACATGATGCTGGATTCAGGAGCCCGTGGTTCCACACAGCAGATCAAGCAGCTCTGCGGCATGCGAGGCCTTATGGCCAAGCCGCAGAAGTCCGGAGCTTCCGGAGCCGAGATTATCGAGAACCCGATCATTTCCAACCTGAAGGAAGGAATGACGGTGCTCGAGTACTTCATCTCCACCCACGGAGCCCGTAAGGGTCTGGCCGATACCGCCCTCAAGACCGCTGACGCAGGTTACCTCACCCGCCGTCTTGTCGACGTCTCCCACGACGTCATCATCACGGAAGAGGACTGCGGCACCCTCAGGGGCCTTATCGCAACTGCGATCAAGAACAAGGACGAGATCGTCGAGTCCCTCGGCGAGCGCATCCTTGGCCGTACATCGGTCCACGATATCTTCAACCCTCTCACAGGAGAGCTCATCATCAAGGCCGGCGAAGAGATCCGCGAGGATACCGCCACCCTGATCGACTCCCTGCCGATCGAGCAGGTAGAGATCCGTTCCGTCCTCACCTGCGAGTCCCGCAAGGGTGTCTGCGCCAAGTGCTACGGACGAAACCTCGCTACCAGCCGCATGGTCGAGAAGGGTGAAGTCGTCGGAGTCATCGCTGCACAGTCCATCGGTGAGCCCGGTACACAGCTGACCCTGCGTACCTTCCACGTCGGAGGTACCGCTTCCAGCACTGCCGCAGATTCATCGATCGAGTCCAAGTACGACGGAAAGGTCGTATTCGAGGAGCTCAGGACCATCCAGAAGACCGCCGAAGACGGTTCGCTCCAGGATATCGTAGTCAGCCGTATGACCGAGGTCAGCATCATAGACGAGAATACCGGTATCACCTATTCACACTATGACGTACCCTACGGCTCAAGGCTCTACTTCAAGGACGGCGACAGGATCAAGAAGGGCGACCTTCTCTGCGAATGGGATCCTTACAACGCCACGACCATCGTCGAGACGGCCGGTAAGGTCCAGTTCGACAACCTGATCGAAGGTGTCACGTTCCGCGAGGAAATATCCGACGAGTTCGCGATCAACAAGGACAAGGTTATCATCGAGTCCAAGGACAGGACCAGGAACCCGTCCATCATCATCCTTGATGAGAACGGCAACCAGGTCAGGCAGTACAACCTCCCTGTCGGCGCGCATATCATCCCGAACAACGGCGACACCGTCAACGTGGGTGACGTGATCATCAAGATCCCTCGCGCCATCGGTAAGTCAAGCGATATCACCGGAGGTCTCCCCAGGGTCACCGAACTCTTCGAGGCCAGGACTCCTTCCGCACCCGCGATCCTCTCGGAAATCAACGGAGAGGTGCTCATGGGCAAGGTCAAGAGGGGTAACCGTGAGATCATCGTCAAGAACAAGGCCGGTAACGAGAAGCACTATCTCGTACCTACCACCAAGCAGATCCTCGTTCAGGAGAACGACTACGTCAAGGCCGGCACCAAGCTGTCCGACGGCGGCACTTCTCCTACCGACATCCTCAACATCCTCGGACCTGTCAAGGCTCAGGATTACATCGTCAACGAGGTTCAGGCGGTTTACCGTCTGCAGGGTGTGAAGATCAACGACAAGCACTTCGAGATCATCGTACGCCAGATGATGCGCAAGGTCCAGATCACCGATCCGGGCGACACTGAATTCCTCCAGGAAGAACTCGTGGACAAATGGGAATTCATGGATGCCAACGACAGGATCTTCGGAAAATCCTATGTGCTTGATTCGGGAGACAGCCAGAAGTTCATGCAAGGCGACATCATCGATGCCCGCGACATGAGGAACGAGAATTCGTCACTCGAGCGCCAGGGCCTGAAGCTGATGGCCGTCCGCGATGCGAAACCCGCAACCGCGAAGCTTGTACTCCAGGGAATAACCAGGGCTGCCCTTCGTACCAACAGTTTCATCTCCGCCGCCTCCTTCCAGGAGACCACGAAGGTCCTCAGCGAGGCCGCCATCAGGGGCCGCGTCGACTTCCTCGAGGGTCTGAAGGAGAACGTCATCTGTGGTCACCTCATTCCGGCCGGAACCGGTCAGAAGGAGTTCCAGGACATCCTGGTCGGCCGCAAGGACGAGTATGAAGCAGAAATGAACGAGTTGTAGTAACGAGCACGCACAGAAATGAATCCGGCCCTTGAAAGGCCGGATTTTTTTCATATATTTACATCAATGAGAGAGCAGATCCAAAGATTCGGAAGGAGCCTGAGCGCGATGGTGATGCCGAACATCGGAGCATTCATCGCCTGGGGCCTGATCACCGCCTTGTTCATTCCGGGAGGCTGGTGTCCCAACGAGAACATCGCCAGGATGGTCTCTCCGATGCTGAAATACCTGCTCCCCACCCTCATAGCTTTCACCGCAGGAAAGAACGTAGGCGGCTACCGCGGTGGTGTCGCAGGAGCGGTTGCGGCCATGGGAGTCATAATCGGGACCGACACGCCCATGTTCCTCGGGGCCATGATCATGGGACCCATCGCAGGCTGGTGCGTCAAACGCTTCGACAAGGCCGTCGAAGGGAAGGTCGGAGCCGGATTCGAGATGCTGGTGGACAATTTCTCCCTGGGAATCATCGCAATGCTCCTGGCCATCACCGGTTATCTCGTGATCGGCCACGTGGTCGACTCACTCACGAGAATGCTCAGTTCCGGTGTCGACTGGATGCTGGCCCACAAGATGAATCCTCTTCTGGCGGTCCTGGTCGATCCGGCAAAGGTCCTGTTCCTGAACAATGCCGTAAACCACGGGATAATGACGCCCCTGGGCATCCAGCAGGCAGCTGAAGTCGGCCAGTCGATGCTGTTCCTCGTCGATCCCAACCCAGGCCCCGGCCTCGGAATACTTCTGGCCTGCTGGGCATTCGGCAAGGGCATGACGCGGGACTCCGCACCCGGCGCCGCCGTGATACAGCTTTTCGGCGGAATCCATGAAATCTACTTCCCGTACGTCCTGGCCAGGCCGATCCTCCTGCTGGCAGTGATGACCGGGAATATCTGTGCCCTGCTCTTCTTCACATTGACCAACTTCGGACTCGTAGCCCCGGCATCCCCCGGCAGCCTGATTTCGATTATCCTGATGTCCCCCAAAGGCAGGCTCTTCATCGGCATACTGGGAGTGATCATAGGGACCGTCGTGTCCTTCCTCCTGGCCATCCCGATGGTCAAGGCCCGTCCCGACTTTAATGGAGAGGATGAGGAAAAAACTCCTGAGAATGGTTCAGAACCGCTCCCGGCCCTTCCCGGCACGGTCCGCAAGATAGTTTTTGCCTGCGATGCCGGCATGGGATCCAGCGCCCTGGGAGCCACACGTTTCAAGGCCAAGCTCCTTAAGAACAACATAAACGGGATCACCTGCACCAACTGTGCGGTTGATTCCATTCCCGAAGATGCAGACATAGTCGTATGCCAGAGCGTGCTTGCGGCTAGGATCCACGGCCATGAGGTGGTCCAGATCACCAACTTCATCTCGGATCCCAGGCTCGACGAGCTCGTCGCCCGCCTCAAGACCCCTCAGGTCCTGGAAGAGGATGGACCGTTGCTCCGCAGGAACGTCATTTCAGGCCTCCCTTCGGAGACCAAGGAAGAAGCCATCCTCCGGGCCGGAAGGATGCTGGAAGGATCCGGCTGCGTGATGGAGGGATATTCGGAATCGATGCTCGAAAGGGAGCAGCTGACCACGACATATATGGGTGCCGGAGTTGCAATCCCCCACGGAACCTCCGGATCGAAGGAGAAAGTGCTCCGGAGCGGAATAGTCGTCCTTCAATACCCCGACGGAGTGGACTTCGGCGATGAGAAGGCCTACCTGGTGATCGGAATAGCCGGCAAGGGTGATGAGCATCTGGACCTTCTGGCAAAGGTATCCTCGGTCCTCGAGGATGAGGAAACCCTCGGGAAGCTGTCCCATTCCGCCAGCGCCGATGAGATATTCGAAATATTGAAATGATATGACTGTCAAGAAGTTGACCATTGAGGCCGCGAACGGTCTCCACGCCCGTCCGGCGGGAGATCTGGTCAAGCTCGTGAAATCCTTCCCCGGTACTGCTGTCTCGATCGCAACCCCGGCGAAGAAAGTCAATGCTTCAAGCATACTGTCCCTCCTTTCCCTCGGCCTGAAGAAAGGGACGGAGATTGAAATCATGGCAGAAGGACCGGACGAGGAAAGGGCTGCTGAAGAAATCGTCCTCTTCCTTGGCAGATTGGAAGCATGACGTCAATCCTGAAATCCAACTCCTCCGTCGGAGGACTGGCCATGGGGACCGCCCGGGTCCTCGTGAGGGGAACCCGTGGATCGGAAGCAAGGATCCTCCCGGAGGCCATGGACTGCGAACGGGAACGGCTGCGCAGCCTGATTGCAGGGAGTTCCTCTCCCGACATATTCTCCGCCCACCTCGAGATGCTGGACGATCCGCTCCTGCTGGAAACCATTGAGAACAATATCGCCGAAGGCATGGCACCGCGGGAGGCCGTGGAGGCTGCCGCCGAGGGAATTGCAGCCATGCTGTCCGGATGCGGGGACGATTATATGGCAGCGCGTGCAGACGACGTCCGCGACGTGTGCAGGGGCATTGTGGAAAGCCTTTGCGGAGACTCATCCAACCAGTTTGCGGACATCCCCGACGATTCAGTCCTGGTGGCCGAAGAACTCTTTCCCTCCGATACGGCCAGGATGGATTTCAGCAAGGTCAGGGCACTGGTAACCCGGAAGGGCAGCGTTACAAGCCACGTGTGCATAATCGCCCGGAGTCGCGGCGTACCCGTTGTCCTCGGAGTCGACATCGATGCAATAAAAGATGGTGATTACCTCCTTGTCGATGGCGGCAGGGCCGAGGTCCGGATCAATCCGGCAGAAAAAGAAACCGAGACATTCCGGAAAGGGATCGGGAATGACAATACAGTCCCCGAAGAAATCCGAAGGCTCGTCAGGGAATCCGGAATCAGGATATTTGCGAATGCGGGTTCGGTCGAAGATATCAAGGAAGCCATTGCCGGCGGAGCCGAAGGAATAGGACTGTTCAGGACGGAGTTCCTTTTCATGGACAGGAACGGTCTCCCGTCGGAAGAAGAGCAGTACCGTATCTACAGGCAAGCCGTGGAGGCCTGCGAGGGCAGGCCGATCACCATCAGGACCATGGACATAGGCGGCGACAAGGCGGTTCCGGGACTGGATATTCCTAAGGAAGACAATCCCTTCCTTGGCATGCGGGCCATCAGGATATCCCTGTCCCGGCCGGAGTTGTTCAAGGCACAGATACGGGCGATCCTGAGGGCAAGCGCATACGGTACCGTCAGGATCATGCTTCCTATGATCACACGGGTAGATGAAGTGACCGCTGCCAAGGCTTTGGTTTCAGAATGCATGGAAGGACTCAAGGCTTCCGGTACACCCTTCGACAATGACATCAAGGTCGGGATAATGGTGGAGACTCCTGCGGCGGTGCTCGTATCGGACCTCCTGGCCCAAGAGGTGGATTTCTTCAGCATAGGAACCAACGACCTCACCCAGTACGTAATGGCGGCCGACCGCGGAAACTCCTCGGTATCATATCTTTACAATCCTCTTGACCCTGCAGTGGCGAGAGCGGTCGGGATGGTGGTGGAAGCTGCCGGGAAGGTCGGCATCCCGGTAGGAGTATGCGGGGAAGCTGCGGCTGATGCAAAGGCAATGGAGTTTTTCTGCCGGACCGGGGTCGACAGCCTCAGCCTGGCATCGCCTTCCATATCAGGCCTTACAACCTGACGTCGACATAATTCGGATAATGATCCGTCAGGGGAAGGGTATAATCATCCAGAATACAGAAGTACTTCAGCACCTCCACGCCTTCCTGGGCATTGTGGATGAAGAAATGGTCGAGGGCGCCGGTCGCACGGTCGGGTCCCTTTCGGTTGCTCTCCGCCGAATACCCGCTCGGATCGCAGCGATGGTGCCCGTTATTGTTGTCACCGAATACCTTCGCCACCTTGTAGCAAGGTATGTAACCGCCTTCCGTCAACTGCCTTATGGGAACGGTCCCCTCCTCGCAGTTCATGTCTCCCATAAGGAATACCGTACATCCGTATTCGGCCTTGAGGGCATCTGATTCAGCCATCATCAGGCGTATCTGGGATGCCCTTGCCATCTCGCTGCCGGGTTGCTGTTCATCCGGTTTCCACCAGAGGTGGGTATTCAGGATTGCGAATACCCTGTCAGTCCCACGATGACGGAAAACCGCGGAGGTGAAAGACTTGGTGTTGGCATTGCTGTAAGTCTTGGGAGTATAGAGGTTGTACCTGACCTTCAGGAGCTCCACCGCCGTGCTGTCGAAGAATATGGGCGTAAAATTCCAGGAACCGTCCTCCTCGCAGGCGTTCGTAAATCCCAGGGCACTGAGCTTGGGAGCCAGGCGGGCGTCCATGTGGGATGAATACTCCTGCAGGGTCACGATGTCAGGCTTGTAATCGGAGACAAGTTTGGCGAAACCGATGCTCCGGACCGAATCACGAGGATCGATTCCCAGCGGCAGCCACTTCTCGGGAATATTCTCCGAGTCATACTGCCAGATATTGTCGTCGAAGATGCGCAGGTTCGTACCCTCGCAGCGGACGGAAGGATCAGGTTCCGGAGTGAACTTAAGCCCGGGCAGAACCCTGACCTTGTAGAGCCTCCATTCGGGATCGAATCCCAACACCTTGTCAGGGCCCTTCATATAGACGTGGCTGGTCCACCAGCTGGTCTCCGCCACAGTGTACACCACCTTTCCGGTGGCGGGGTCGTAGTTAAGAGACTTGACGTGCCGGACGCCTTCAAGGGGCGCGAAGGGTGAGAAAGCCTTCCCCTGTATGTCGAACAGATAGGTCCCCGTCGTATTGGTTACGGTCAGGGCGTCCTCCCCTGCCTTTCCGAGGTCATGGCCTCCGGTTCCCGGAAGCTTGAATGTCTCTTCAAGGACAAGTGAAGGTGAGTCGGTCTCCCAGTCCTTGAGGGAATATCTTCTCAATTCATCGAATCCAAGTGCGAAGAGTGATGAATACTTTTCCGACCAGACAGCCCCGTGGCCGCTGTACAGGGTATCCTTCCATATGCAAACATCCGGATTGGACACATCGTATATCTCGAGGCTGTTGCCCAGAGGATTGGTCGAGTTGGCCACGGCGATCCTGTCGCCAGGAAGCTTGTCCGCGGAATGGGCCATAGGCGTGCTGGCATAGAAGAGGCATTTCCTGGTGGCTATGTCCAACAGAAGGGTTCCGCCTGCAGAAGAAGTGAGGAGGAGGCGCTCTCCTCCGTCAACCGGCTTGCAATCGTCAAGGACCCGGATCTTGTGCCTGTAATCGTCCGGAATCTGGCCATAGGACTCGAATACGTTCCAATGCCACAGGACTGCAAGAGAGTCATCCGTGGACTTCGAAGCGTCGACGATATACAGGTCTGAATCCCCGCATGCGACCACGTAGTCGCCCCACACTGCCTCCTCAGCCTTTTCTCCGGAACAAGCGGAGAGGACGAAGGACAGCACCGCAGTGATCATCACCCCTAAAGCAAAAGAAATGTGTCTGGTCATATCCATTATTTTGAACTGACATAAAAATAAGAAACTGTCCAGACTTTTCAAACACCTCTCACCGGCTTCTCACCGGCTTGCGCCATGTGGTTCAATTCCAGGACCACATGACACACATTTATAGGTAAAACACACTATGTGGTGCTCAAACTGGACCACATGGCACATTTTCATAGGTAAAACATACCATGTGGTGTACAAACTGGACCACATGGCACGTTCAAATGGTTGAAAGGTCTATTTCGGTTATCTGACGAAGACTACAGATCGGTCCCGACAGCGGCAAGCAATTCCGCCCAGGATGAGAACAGGGCAGCCTTGGCGCCGATGCATGACTCGGCCGTGTCATTGTACACCCGCACCGCAAGCAGATAGTCCAGAAGTGACGACTCTCCCTGGCGGTAGGCCTTCTTCCTGCTTTCCAGGATCTCGGCGGCATCGGCTAGCATGCCGTCGGAACACTCCTCGGCAGCCTTGAGGGCAGCCTGATACGAAGCCCAGGCTATCCTGACTTCAGCCTCTATCTGCCTGCTGGCCTCCTCATAAGCGGCATCGGCTTGCAACACAGCGCTTTCCGCAGCCCTGCGGTTACCCTTGTTGGCCGATGAGAACTTCAGCGGGATCGCAACTCCGACGGTCACACCGTTGAATTTCGGAGCAGGCGCAATCTCGTTGCGTACTTCCTTATTATAGGAATATCCCATGTTCAACCCTATTTCAGGGGCCATCTCCGCACGGACCAGGGCCAGGTTCTTCTCTGACAGATCCTTTGACAGAAGGGCAGCCTTCAAGTCCGTCCTCCTGTCCAGGGCCATGGCGACGAGGGCCTCCACCGAGGGATCGACCGTAGCCGGACGGAGGTCCCCATATTCAATGTCAGTGAATGGCATGCCTCCGGAAAGGACGGAAAGGTTTGTCAATGCGTTTGAATATTCAGCCTGCGCCATGAGCCACTCACCCCTGAACGCCCGCGCCTCGATGGAGGACTGCTTCGCATCTATCCTTCCAATCTCACCAGCCGCAGCCCTGAGGCTGTCGGAAGCGGCCAGGGAAGCCATGCTTTCGGCAGAGGACTTCTTGAGCGAACCCATCTCCCTGGCTTCCCAGGCTTCCGCCCAGGCAACCATGGCATCCCTTCGGAGATTGCGGAAATAGTCCGCTACCAGGGCTTTTGTGATCTCTTCCTCGCTCCTTGCAACGGATATCCTGGCCTTCCTGGGATTCCCCAGGTTGAAGCTGTAGGATAACCCCGCTTCAAGGGAACGGCCCATCATCAGCACGCGGTCCTGGTTGTCACCGTATTCGACCGACAGCTCGGGATCGTTGAACACCTTGGCGGCCTGGGTATTGGCCTCCGCAATGTCGATATTGTATTTTTCCGCGAGATAGCCGGAGTTGTGTTTCTCGACTGCGGACATGAATGAATCGAAAGTCTGCGCCGATACTCCGAATGGAAGGAAGGCGACGGCCAGCAAGCTAAAAATCTTCTTCATTGTCTTTCTTGGGTTTCATTTCCACACGCTTCTCCATCAGGTAATACAGGGTGGGAAGGATGAACAGGGTAATGATCGTGGAGAACAGGAGACCGTACACGATGACTGTCGCAAGGGGCCTTTGGACATCCGAACCGATGCCTGTGGCAAGGGATGCCGGCAGAAGGCCGAGCACGGCCACCGTGGCCGTCATGAGCACCGGACGGAGCCTGTGCGATGCACCCTCCACGACAGCGTCATAGAGAAGCACTCCCTTCTTCCTGAGTCCGTTGATGTGCGATATCATAATGACTCCGTTCTGGATGGTCAGGCCGAACAGGGCGATGAATCCGACCGCGGAAGACACGTTGAATGTCATTCCTCTCACGTTCAGGGCCAGCAGGCCTCCGAACAGGGCGAGGGGCAGGAGGGAAATGAGCAGGGCTGCCTGCCTGAAGTAACCGAACGCCCAGAAGAGCATCAGGAACATCAGCGCCAGAACGAAAGGAATGATGATTGCGAGCCTTGAGTAAGCCCTGTTCTGGTTCTCGAACTGCCCGTCCCATTTGAGGGAGAAAGCGGTGTGGTCATAGCTGACCTCCCTGGCTATCTTCTCATCTGCTTCGCGTACGAAGGTGGAAAGGTCCTTGCCTCTGAGGTTGACCCGGACTATCTGATGCCGCTTCCCCATTTCCCGGACAATGGTGCTCGGACCCAACTCAGTAGTGATGTCGGCAACGGCAGAGAGAGGAATCCTGGAACCGGAAGCGGTGACCAACGGCAGGTTGGCAATCATTTCCGGAGTGTCCCTGGACTCTTCCCTGAAACGGCAGATAACATCATAGACCTTGCTGCCCACGAAGACCTGGGAAACAGCCCTTCCGCCTATGGCGGTCTCGATAAGGTCGGACACATCGGCAACACCGATCCCGTAATATGCGACCTTCTCACGGTCCACCTTTATCTTCAGCTGAGGGAGGGGCGGTTCCTGGTCGATTACCACATCAGCGGCTCCCTTTATTCCGGAGATCACTTTCTGGACCTCTTCCGCAATCCTTCTGGCCTCGTCAAGATCCTCTCCATAAATTTTCATGGCCAGGTCACTGTGGGAACCGGCGATCTGGTCCATGACCATGTCTATGATCGGCTGCGAGAAGCCCACTATGTAGCCGGGCATCCGCGAAATCCTTTCGGACATCTCTTCAACCAAATCCTCCTTGGTCTTCCCGAACTTCCACTCCGAATACGGTTTCAGACCGACACAGATCTCGATATGGGATGACGTAAACTCCTCGGAACCGGCATCATCACGTCCGACTTGGGTCATCACATAGGTCACTTCCTCGAATTCATCCTTGAGGGTATTCCTGAGTTCATCGGCCATCTGAGAGGATTTCTCCAGTGATATTCCCGGAGGAGTCTGGGCCTGTATCCATATTCCTCCCTCATCCAGGTTGGGCAGGAAATCCTTTCCGACAGTAATGAACATCACAATCACGGCCGCCAGGATGACTCCCATCGTAGTGAAGACAGACTTGGGATTATGGAGCAATCTGGAGGTCAAGCCCTTGTAACGGACGTTCAACCTTTCCATGAACTTGTTCCTGAATACCTTGCCGGGCTTCTTGTAGATGGCGTATGACAGCCCCGGGATAAGGATCAATGCCACCGAAAGCGCTCCCAGAAGTGCATATCCTACCGTGTAGGCCATCGGGGTGAACAATTTCTTCTCGATCCTCTCGAAAGTGAACAGCGGCAGATAAGCCATTATGATGATCAGGGTGGAGAACAGTATCGGCCTGGCTACTTCCTTCACGTGGCTTACCACGGAGTCGCCGTACAAAGGTTTTGATGTGTCCTCTTCCCTGAGCTTCAAGACGGTCTCCATCATCACGATGGCGCCGTCCACAAGAATTCCGAAATCGATTGCTCCAAGGCTGAGAAGATTGGCCGGAATACCTGTCAGGTGCATCAGGATGAAGGCGAAAAGAAGGGCTATCGGGATGGTGATCGCCACCGCAAGGGCACTCCTTGGGCTGCCGAGGAACAGCAGGAGGATGGCAATCACAAGCAGCATTCCGAAAAGCAATGTGTGCTGCACGGTATGCAAGGTTGTACCCACCAGTTCCGTCCTGTCCAGGAACATCTTGATGCGGACATTCTCCGGAAGCACATTTTCGTTAAGGTTGTCCACCACCTTGTGGACCTTCGAGAGTACTTCGGAAGGGTTCTGGTAACGAAGCATCTGTACGATGCCCTCCACTCCGTCGCTGAACGAGACTTCGTCATCGACGTATCCGAGGATGCCTTTCCGTTCGAGGTTGCCGTATTTCAATTCTCCGAGATCCCTCAGGAACACAGGCACACCGTCGTCGCTCTTGACGACTATGCCCCCCATGTCCTCGAGATCGGTCACCTGTCCGATTCCGCGGATGACATAGCTCACGTCACCGACCGAAATACGGCTTCCACCGGCATTGGAATTATTCCTTTCCAGGGCCTCCGTTACCTCGTCGAGGGAAAGGTCGTAGGCCGCAAGCTTGTCAGGATCGATCTCTATCTGGTACTGTGTGGTCAAACCACCGAAATTGCTGACATCCGCAACTCCCTGGACCTGTTTCAATGCCGGGATCACCGTCCATTGGTTCAAGTCGGATAGTTCCCTGAGAGAAATGGAATTGTCTCCGACGAGCACATAACGGTAAATCTCCCCAGTCGGGGAAGTGAGGGGGTTCAGTTCAGGGACGGCGTCATAGGGAAGCTCTACATCGCCTATGCATTCCTGGACCCGCTGGCGAGCCCAATAATCGTCTGTCCCGTCTTCGAATACCAGCACGATCAGGGATAATCCGAAAGAGTTCTTGCCCCTCATCATCGTAAGGGAAGGAAGACCGTTCAAAGCCCTTTCAAGCGGGATGGTGATCTGCTGTTCGATCTCTTCCGCGGCAAGGCCGGGGATCTGGGTGACCACGTGGACGGTCACGTCGGCGATGTCTGGATATGCGTCAATGGAAAGCCTTGTCCATGAATATATTCCGAAAAGGCACAACACGAAGAAGATGGAGGCGACGAGCCATCTCCGCCTTAGCAGATACTTGAAGAATGCATCCATGGCTTCTAACGGCTTAGATAGATGCCTCCGTCGGCGATGATGGTCTCTCCTTCCTCAAGGCCTTCCAGGACAAGCATCTGGCCGGCGTCAAGGCTCTCAAGCCTGACTGGTCTCTTTTCGAAGGTCAGTCCCTCTTTCAGGACATAGACGAACGGATGCTCCTGGCTCTGGAATACTGCGGTAGCGGGGATGACTATCGCATCCTTGTCCTTGACGGTGAAACGAGCGGATACGAACATGCCGGGCTTCAAGGCTTTTTCCGGATTGGAGCATTCTATCACCACAGGGACCGTCCGGGTCTTGTCATCGAGCATGTCACCTACATAGAATATGCTCCCGGAAAGCGGATTCCCCGAAGGAAGGATCACGGATGCTTCCTGGCCCTTTGCCAGCCTGCGGACGGAATTCTCCCTGACATTGGCGGTCACCCAGACTTTGGACAAGTCGGCTACCGACACGGGTGGCTCGGAATCGTCCGAGAGTATCTGCCCGAGGACCAGATTGTTCTTCACGACGGTGCCTGAAATGGGCGAAATGACCCTGAGGGGCTGTCCCATCTGAACATTCGCTGGATTCACACCGAATACGGAAAGGACCTGGCGGGAAAGCGCCAGCGCCGTCTCGGCATCGGAAGCCTCCCTCCTGGCGTCTTCCCACTCCTTCTCGGACACTACCCCGGACTCCCGGAGAGAAGACTTGCGGTTGAGATTGGCCGAGGCCACCGAATATGCGTTGCTGCTTTCAAGATACTCTTTCACCGCCTCCATGAAATCCGGGGAGGACATCTCGAACAGCACCTGTCCCCTGTAGACCCTGTCGCCAAGGCGTACGGCCGAACGGGTCACCCTTCCGTTGAAAGGAGCACCCACTTCGGCATAGCCATCAGGCCTGGGCGACACGCTTGCGGTCACCGTGAAACCCTGATCCACGTCTTCCTTTTCCAGTCGGGCCAGTTCCAGTTTGCTTTCGAGTGGAGACCCTTCTTCTATCTTGACTTGATTTCCTTCGAGGATGAATCCGGCCGATGACTCTCCGTCGTTTCCCTTGCCGGTCCTGCATCCACACAATACCGATGCAACGAGCATCAGTGCGATATATTTATGCTTCATGTTGTCTTGCTGGTTCGTATTTGATATTCACTTGCGCCGACTTGGGCGCGCATAACATCAAACCAGCGCGGGAGGACCCCTGAGGGAAAGGATATCCGCATGGACGGGGCAGACTTCAGGAACCGCTTCGTCCTGGAACACACACTCCAGGACATCGATCCTCTCCAGCTGGATGCCGGGCATCGTGCCGGCGGTGCTGGCGGAATGACAGATGATGTCGAGTATCTGGATCTGCTCCTGGGTATGTCCACCGTCGGAATTGCCCGAAACATGCGATTTCCAATAGATGTGGGAATGCATGATCGTAGCCCCTCCGATCTTGTGGCAATGCCAGAACATCGTGGCATTGGCATAATTGAAGAGCATGGTGACTAAGACAGCCACCTTCAGGATATTGCGATATCGTCCTTTCCTGTTGGTCATGCGGGTTGTAAAGATAGCAAAAATAGATTATATTTGTTCATGCACAAAACTATAACCATCCTCTCAGCCGCTGTAGCGGCGGTGTTGCTTTCCACTTCATGCGGTGAAAAGTACACTTTCGACCTGGACAATCACATCGGTATCTGCGGCATCGGCTGGGCCGAAGCCGCCCAGGCCAACGGACTGGACTACATCGAAGCCGGCGTGGCCTCGTTCCTCATCCCCGAGAGCAGCGAGGAAGAGTTTGCAGCCAACAGGGAAAAAGCTGCTTCGATGGTACCTCCCATCTATTCGGCTAATGGATTCTTCCCCGGAGAGATAAAGATAGTCGGCCCCGAAGCCGACATCGAGAGGGCTGTCAGGTATTCGGAGACAGCCCTGCGGCGTGCCTCTGAACTGGGAATCAAGATCCTGGTCCTCGGGAGCAGCGGTTCGCGGTCGATCCCGGAAGGATTCCCGCGTGAGGAAGCCGAAAAACAGTTCGTGGGCTTCCTGAAGGCAATCGCTCCGGCAGCCGAAAAGAACGGCGTCGTGGTGGCCATCGAGCCTCTCCAGACTTCTGAGACGAACTTCATCAACTCGGTCCGCGAAGGAGCGGCCCTGGCCAGGCAGACCGGCAGTCCGAACATCTGCGTGATAGCCGACATCTTCCATATGATGAGGGTTGGAGAAGGCCCTGACGCAATCATCGATTCAGCGGACAAGCTGGTCCACTGCCATATCGCGGAATGCGCTAAAAGGACGCCTCCGGGAGTGGACGGGGATGACTTCACACCATATTTCAAGGCTCTCAAGGACATCAAGTTCAAGGGGCGCATCTCATTCGAGTGCGGCTGGAGCGACATCAACACCCAGCTCCCGGTCGCAGTCCAGGTCATGAAAGAACAGATAAACAAAGTAAAACAGCAATAATATGCAGACACGTAGAGAATTCCTGAAGACCAGCCTGTTGGGAACCGGCGGTCTCGTCCTGGGAGGCCTGTCCCTCGACTCCAAGATCTTTGCACAATCCAGAAAGGCGAATGACATCGTCAGGGTAGGTATAGTCGGTTTCTCCGACAGGTGCCGCGGCTCCCTGATCCCTTCGTTCATGAACCACGCGGAAGAACTCGGCTTCAAGATCGTAGCAGTCTCAGACATCTGGAAACGCCGCCGCGATGAAGCAAAGGAGTTTTTCAAGACCAAGTACGGAATCGACGTGAAGCTGTTCCGCAACAACGAGGAACTCTATGATTCCAAGATGTGCGACGCGGTCATCATCTCGACCGCCGACTTCCAGCACGCCACCCATCTGGTGGAGGCGGTCAAGGCAGGTTGCGACGCATATTGCGAGAAACCTTTCGCCGAGACTATGGAAGATGCACGCACCGCCTTGAAGATAGCCAAGGATTCCGGCAGGATCATCCAGATCGGCTCCCAGCGCCGTTCAGCCCCGAACTACCACGCCGCCAACGACTACATCCGTTCCGGCCAGTTCGGCAAGATCGTGATGGTCGAGATGACCTGGAACGTCAACCAGCCCGGCCGCTGGCGCCGTCCCGGCCTCGTGGAGCAGTGCTTCGAGAAGGACACGGACTGGAAGCGCTATCTCTGCAACCGTCCCTACGAGCCGTGGGATCCCAGGAAGTATCTGGAATACAGGCTGTTCTGGCCTTATTCTTCCGGAATACCCGGACAGTGGATGTCCCACCAGATCGACACCGTCCACTGGTTCACCGGCCTCAGCCATCCGCGCAGCGTAGCGGCCAACGGAGGCATCTACCTGTGGAAGGACGGACGCAGGAACTACGACACCATGACGGCCGTAATGGACTACGGTCCCGAGGGCAGTGACGAAGGATTCCAGGTCCTCTACAGTTCACGCTTCACCAACTCCGCAGGCGGTGTGAAGGAACTTTATTTCTCCAACGGAGGAACCCTCAACCTCGACACCAACGAGGTGACCTCTTCCGGTGGAATGCAGGCTGGAGATGCAAAGGATATGGGCATGGAAGCCAACCTGCTCGAGACTTTCAAACTCCCGTCCGTCCATGTCGACACGGCTGCCAACATGGGAGGCGACCCGATGACGAGCCTCCATATGCGCAACTGGATGGAATGCGTCCGCAGCAGGAAGGAGACCAATGCTCCCGTCCAGGCCGGCTACAACCATTCCATCGCTACGATGATGGCCAACGCCGCCGTCCGTTCCGGAGAAAAGGTGACCTTCGACGAGGTCAACCAGGAGATCCTCGCTGGAGGAAAGCCGTTCAAACCGTTCGATTATATCTAGGATCTTACGAAATATGAAAAAGTTCGCTATCAGCCTGGTCCTGGCTGCCGGCTTCTTTGTGCTGGCCGGGCATCAGGGCTTTTCCGGCAACCCTGCCGGGCATTTTGCGGCCACAATTTCCGAGGGCAGTACCTCGATGCTGACCTATGGATTCTCAGATCCGGACCCCGTGGCCAATCCGGACCATCTCCAGTATCCCTATTTCCGATTCGACGGATATGAGGCTGTGGGGAAACCAAAAGAATGGAAAACGGTTACCCTGGAGAACGAGTGGATAAGCGTCACCGTATTCCCTGAGATAGGAGGAAAAGTATGGGGGGCTGTTGACAAGACCAGGGGACTTGAATTCGTGTACTACAACCACGTGGTCAAGTTCAGGGACATCGCCATGAGGGGCGCCTGGACCTCGGGAGGAATAGAGTTCAATTTCGGAATCATCGGACACGTCCCGTCCACCGCCACGCCGGTGGATTACATTACCAGGAAGAACCCCGACGGCAGCGTGAGCTGCCTGATAGCCTCCTTCGAACTGCTGACGAGGACCTGGTGGACCGTCGAGATCAATGTCCCGGCCGACAAGGCATATTTCACTACCAGGGCCGATTACATCAACACGTCTTCGCTCGAACAACCCTATTACAACTGGTCCAATGCCGCCTTCAAGGCAGGAGGCAATCTCCAGCTGTGCATGCCGGGAGACAGGTACATCGGACACGGCGGAGACTCCCACGCCTATCCCACCGACCCGGAGGGCAGGGACCTCTCCTGGTTCTCGCAGAACGCCTTCGGAGCCGACAAGTCCTACCACATCATAGGAGAATTCGCCGAATATTTCGGAGCTTTCTGGCATGACGACGGTTTCGGCTACGCCCACGTGGCAAGACCGGATGAAAAGCTCGGCAGGAAGTTCTTCTGCTGGAGCCAGGCAAGGCAGGGAGGCATCTGGGAAGACCTCCTTACCGACTCCGACGGGCAGTATGTGGAAATGCAGGCGGGAAGGATGTTCAACCAGCCCTCCCAGCTGGAGAGTATCAAAACCCCTTTCAAGCATAACTCCATCGCTCCGGCCGCGGAGGATGACTGGACCGAATACTGGTATCCGGTGGAAAACATCGGCGCATTCCAGGCGGCGAGCCGTTTCGGGGCTCTCAGCATCGAACGTCACGACGGAAGGACGGCGACCGTGAGGATATCCCCTGTCAATGGCGGAACAAAAAGGGTGACAATCACTTGCGACGGAAGGAATCTGTTCTCGGAGGATGTCGCCTTCTCTGTCCTGACCCCCTGGGAGCATAAGATACAAGGAGTCGGTCCCGGATTCATCAAGGTGACCGTAGGAGATGATGAACTTGTCTATGACGAAGATCCCGGTTCGAGAAGGTCCAACCGCCCCGACACTATGCCGGAAGACTTCGACTGGAACACTCCCCACGGACACTGCCTGCGGGCCGAACAACTGATGAATGTGAGGCTCTATGAACAAGCCAGGGAGGAATTCCTCAAATGCCTCTCCATCGACAAATGGAATGCCCCGGCACTTCGCGGGATGGCTTCTTTCTGCCTTCACTGCGGGTTGTACGAAGAAGCCTTCGATTATGCCAGGAAGGCGCTCAGCATCAACACCTACGACGGAGAGGCAAATTACCTCTACGGGCTCGCTGCAAGGGCGATAGGAAAGACCGTGGAGGCCAATGATGGCTTTTCGCTGGCCACCTACACTTCAGCCTGGCAAGATGCGGCTTACGTCGAGCTGGCAAGGACTGCCCTTGCCGACGGGAACTGGAAACTGGCCCTTGAATATTCATCCAGAAGCACCAGCCCGATGGCGACCGTTGCAAGGATGGCTGCCCTCCGTCATCTGGGCGGCAAGGCCGATTGCGAAAGCCTGCCATTGTTCCCGTTCTTCAACTATGAAAAGAGCCTTATGGCCGGTACGCCAGAGTCCTTCCCCACCACGCTCAAATGCGAACTCCCGCAGGAGACCTTCATGGAACTTGCACTGTGGTACCTCGGAAGCGGCCTGAAGGACGAGGCCTCGGCACTATGCTCAATGACGGATTATCCCGAAGCCAAATATCTCAAGGCCTATATCGCAGACGGCAAAGGAGACGGCATCGAAGCCGGTAGACTGCTCAAGGAAGCCAACGCCTCCTCGCCAGGATTCGTATTCCCCTTCCGTCCCGAAATGCTGAAGGTATTCGACTGGGCAGCCGCCCGCCAGCCTGACTGGAAGCTGGACTATTACAGGGCGCTCATCCTATGGCGCCATGCCGGCAAGGACAAGGCTCTGGCACTGCTTGACAGCTGCGGAGACGATCCTGACTATTATCCCTTCTACCTGACCCGCGCCAAGCTGCGTTCCGGCAGCGGACGCCTGGCCGACCTCAGGAAGGCAGAGACGCTCTCACAGGACTGGCGCACGGGCAAGGCCCTGGTGGACTACCATACGGCGAATAAGGACTGGGAAGAAGCCTGCAAGGCTGGAGAAAGGTATTTCAGGAAGTTCCCGGACAAATTCGAATTCGGACTGGCATATGCAGACGCACTCTGCGGAGCAGGACAGTATTCCAAGTCGCTCAAGGTCCTGTCAGGACTCAGGGTGATGCCCAAGGAAGGGGCACGCAAGGGACACCAGATCTACAGGGCAGCCTGCCTTGGCAAGGCAAAGGCCGAGCTGAAAGCCGGCAAGTTCGCCGCAGCAATCAAGTCGGTGGAAGCTTCGAAGATCTGGGACGAGAGGCTCGGAGTCGGCAAGCCTTATGACGAACTCATCGACTACACCGAGGAGAACGCCATAATAAAGGCGGCCAACGAGAAGAACCGGACCGCCTTTGACTAAACAACTTTCTGACAGAGATTCCTACTTTTCCAAGGCCCTCAACAGGGCCTTGCCGTCGTTAATGACCTTGGCGGCCTCGGCGTCGGTGGATTTCTCCCAGTCGATGTCCATGATCCTCTGGAGCTGTGCGTCCAGCAAGGCAGCCTGCTTGGGAGTCAGTCCGTCCCTGAGGATGCGGATCTTCTCATTGTCCTGGATACCTTCAATCAGGCGCTGGAAAGCGATGCTGGGTCCGTCAGGATAGACAAGGTAGCAGTCACCCGCCCTCCAGGTGCGGAACCTGGAATCCACGCAAGGATCCTTCACCCAGCTGTTGTAAGCCCAGCGGAGATAGCCGCTGTAGCCAGTCGCAGCTGCGAACCATCCCATGAAGGCGGATTCGGCCGGTGCGGAATCGGTGAAGGTATTGGGGCGCTGGGGGCTGCAGCAGGTATAGAAAGTCACCCTGTTTCCCTTGCCGAGGTGCTCTGCGACCTGGTCCGGAGTCATCTGGACAGGAAGGCCGGGACGCAGCGCGAAGCTGATGTCATACATCCTCTCGGCGACCTCGGGTCCGAAATAATTGATGGCACCCTCGATCTTGAAACCCTTGTCCGCCTTTTCCACGATGGCATAGGCATGCTCAAGGAGCTCCTTGGGACGCTCGTCCATAGCGATGCAGGTCTTGTCGAGCCAACCCTTGGCCCTCAGATGCCTGGCGAAGTCGGACAGGAAAGGAAGCATATAGTCCTCATATTCCTTGGAACCGGGCTCCATCTTGACGGAACGGGAGCAGTTGATGGATGCGTCGAAATAATCGAAAGTCAGATGCCACGGCAGGATGGAATAGCAGTCGATCTGTTCCGTGATTCCGCAGCTCATCATGAATTCCACCCACTTGTCGAAGACTGAATAATCATACTTCCAGGAGCCGTCGACACCCTTGAACTTGCCGACCATGCTCTCGAAGGGATCCTCGGTCTGGCTGTTCCAGGGATGCTGGATTATGCTGGCAGTAATGACCTTCTGGCCGGCGGAAGCGAGGTATTCCATGATCGGACGCATGGTGTCGAAATGCTCCTTGCTCCAGAGCGGCACATTGAAATAACGCGCCACGGCATAAGGGTTCTGCCAGAGATCGAGATGGAACTTCCAGTCCTTGGGCTCGGGAAGGACACGCTTGCTGACCTCGATGGTGAATGGGACTGACAGGGACTTTCCGTCGCAGCTGGCTGTCAGGCTTCCCTTGTATTTCCCGGGAGCGGCATCCTTCGGCACATTGATGGTGAGCCACACGGGACGCACGGTCCTGGCGGGGACAGCCATCCTCTCAGCCTTGACCAGGCGGTCGGGACTCAGGACGGTGTCGCCCTTGAATACCACCTCACCCATCACATATGTCTCGAAGTATTTGTCCACCGCGGAAGCAGGGATGACATTCCTGCCGGACTTAAGGTCGCTGACAGATATTTCGAAAGACTCCACTGCTTTCGGAGCGACCAGTACGGCCTGGGCGTTGACACGCTCGCCCCTCCACCCGAAGAGAGCCAGGGACTTGGCCAGGGTAGGGACATCGTCTTTCTTGTACCTTGAATCGATGGATCCCCAACCGAAACCGAGGTCCTTCGTACCATTCCAAACCTCCGGGGAAGTCGGATGAGGATCAGCCATCTCCACTACTGGGGCCTGCGCGTAAGCGAAGACTGTCGCAAACAAAAGGCAGGCGATTGATAATACTCTTGCTTTCATAATCTCAAATATAGTGATTTTTGAAAGTATTTGGCACAGAAATTGGTCATATTATCAAGATTGCTTATTTATCAACAAATGGAAAAACTAAATCATCCCGCTATCCTGGTCGTCGACATGCTCAACGACTTCGTTACCGGCGCACTTGCCTGCGACCGTGGAAAGGCTATCGTTCCCGCAACCGCACGTCTCCTTAAGGCCGCCCGCGAGAAGGGCGTTCCCGTGATTTTCTGCAATGACGCCCATATCAAGGGCATCGACCGTGAATTGAAGCTTTGGGGCGACCACGCAATCGCCGGCACTCCCGGAGCCGAGGTCATTCCCGAACTGGAACTCTGCGACAAGGATTACGTGGTTCCGAAGAGACGTTACAGCGGCTTCTTCCAGACCGACCTGGACATACTCCTCAAGGAACTCGGAGTCCAGACGGTCGTAATGACAGGCCTCCATGCCCATATGTGCGTACGCCATACTTCCGCCGACGCCTACTGCCTCGGTTATGATGTGGTGGTAGCCAAGGAAGCGACCGATTCATTCACCGAGGAAGACTATGTGAACGGCCTCGCATATCTTAAGACCTGCTACGGCGCCGACGCTTACTCCAATGAAGAACTGATTGCCGCTTTCTAGGACAATCCAATCCAAACATAGGTCCACATTCCCCGCATCATCCTAAGGGAGATGCGGGGAATCTTTTTGTCATTACCAAGATTTATTATATTTGTAATAGATTAACCACTAATTATTATTAAACCAGTAAAACCATGAATTACAAAAGTTTTTTCAGGTGGATCGTACCGTTCGTACTATTTGTATTTTTTGCTTCACCCTGTATTCAGGCACAAAAAGTACGCGTCCAGATTGAACCTTTCAAGGTTTTGAAGAATAAGCTCAAAGAGATAACGGAGAACAAAGACGCTGATAATTCCAAAGAAAACAATGAAGCCAAAGAGGAGGAGGTGAACAATAACGGAGTTTATGATTTCAGCAAATTGCATATAGAAGAACCTCCTAAATCATATACCGACTTATTCACTTCCAACGAACGCTTCAGTGAGAAAAGCAAATATCTCCGTAAAGCTATCAGGGAAAACAACACCGAAAGGGTGATAGGTTTCCTTGAGAGGGGAGGTTTGCCATATGATCTTGATGTTATTGGCAAGGATAGAGGTTCTCGCGGTATGTATCCTGCAATCAACAACAAGAATTACGATATCCTGGAGGCTGTGTATAATAAATACCCGGAAGCTATCAGGTTTTCACAGTTGTTACATTATGCCTGCTCGTTGGATTTCGACCCAAAGATGATTGACTGGCTTGTTGCTCATGGAGCAAGTCTGGATATGAATGGATATGTGACTGTTATTTCTCCCGGATACGGAACTGTTGCAAAGTATTATTGGAATGATGACGAAACCTTGGCTTTGCGCCCTATCGATGTAGCCTTACGTTATGGCAAACTCGAGACAGTTGACTATCTCATGAAGAAATATAATTCCAAGGTTTTACCTCTAGCTCTATCTACATTCTTCGTTGATTATATTCACAATAATACCGACGAACAAATCATTGCCCTCGTAAAAGAGTATGAGAAAAAAGGAATCGGCGATCCGAAAGAATATATAAACGTACTAAGTCTGGCAAATCCCAAGTTAGGCATAAAGAAGGATTATCCGCTAATCAAAGCCATAAAGGATGGGAAAAATGAATTTGCAAAATACGCGATAGATAATTGTGATGCAGATATCAATGTTTTCGTTTATGAAGAGAGTGCAGCAAGAAGTATCGGTGTCAATGTTGGCAGCAATTTCTATGAAAGCCCGTTCAGCGTTGCCATTAGCCAACCACATAATCAGGATATGATCAATTTCCTTATTTCCCACGGTGTAAAAACCAGGAAGGATGTTGTCACGAGGTTTGCCCATAAGGAATACAGGGAAGAATTCATTTTGCAAGGTTTGATCGATTAATCAGAAAGAACATCGAGGATATGAAAAGGATCTTGCCCATTGTCTTTGTCCTGGCGTTGTCATGCAGCGCCTGGACGCAGGAGAACAATCTGAGCATAGATGCCGACTTCCTCACCCGCGGTGAGATCCGTTCCGGAGGATTGCCTGTCAGCGAAGAAGAAGGAGCCGTGAACAAGGATTTCGCCAGTTTCATTCTGGAGAGAACGCTGATCGGCCTCAACTATGAAAAGAAGAACTTCTCCTCCAAGGTGATGGCTCAGCACAGCGGAACCTGGGGAAGTTCCGAAGGAGGCTCCTTCAACGTCTATGAGGCCTGGGTAAGGATGTCCACGGACAAGGGTTTCTTCGTCAAGATCGGAAGGCAGAACCTCTCCTATGACGACCAGCGAATATTCGGGGCCGACGACTGGGCGATGACGGCAAGGTCACACGATGTCCTCAAGGCTGGATACGAAGGTCACAACCAGAAG
This sequence comes from uncultured Bacteroidia bacterium, assembly GCA_902779765.1. Taxonomy (GTDB): domain Bacteria; phylum Bacteroidota; class Bacteroidia; order Bacteroidales; family UBA932; genus Cryptobacteroides. The sequence continues at coordinate 28,016 of CACZCQ010000003.1, read as the reverse complement.
ATACATCTTTTCGCAGCCTTCAACCAGAATACGGCTAACATAAATGGCGGCACATATTACTCCGGCGGTGTCCAGCCCTACAAGGCGATGGAGGCGCTCTGGTACCATTACGACATACCCAGGACCAAGATCGGTGTGTCCCTGCTCTTCATGAATGCCGCCATGCAGGGCGGCGAGAAGGATGAGCCGAACGAGAAAACCTACCAGCAGCAACTGGCGGGTGGATTCCTCTCCTACCATCCAAAAAAACTGAACGCCGAGGCTGCCTACTATCATCAGATGGGAAAGAGTGAAGGCGGCCTCCCGATCGATGCCTGGATAATGAGTTACAAGGCCACTTACGACCCATCGGCACAGTTATCATTCACGGCCGGATATGACTACCTCAGCGGAGACGCAGATTTCGCCACCCCGTACCAGGGGCAGATCGGAATGATACAGCACAAGACCATCAAGGGCTTCAGCTCACTGTACGGATCACACCACAAGTTCTACGGTGCGATGGATTTCTTCTATGTCACCACCTATGTGAGCGGTTTCACGCCCGGTCTTCAGAACCTCTATGCCGGAATGAGTTTCAAGCCGGTGGAAAAGGTCTCGCTGGATGCGATGTACCATTATCTCGCTACGGCGACCAAACTCCGGAACGCCGAAAAGCCCCTCGGCCACGAAATCGAGCTTTCAGGTTCATACAAGTTCATGGGCAATGCAAAGCTGAGCATCGGATATTCCTATATGAGAGGTACCGAGACGATGGTCATCCTGAAGAAAACCTCCGACAACAGGCAGCTTCGGTGGGGATGGATAATGCTCAACGTCTCGCCGAAATTCTTCTCCGGGAAATGGTAGGCTTGATATGAAAAGGATCGAAGTAGCAGCGGCTGTCATCCGCAAGGGAGACATGATATTCGCAACCCAGAGGGGTTACGGTGATTTCAAGGACTGGTGGGAATTCCCCGGCGGGAAGGTCGAGTCGGGAGAGACCCCGGAAGAGGCCCTTCTCAGGGAGATCCGGGAGGAACTGTCGGTAGAGATCAGCATCGACAGATACCTGAAGACCGTGGAATGGGATTATCCCGCCTTCCACATAACCCTCCATTGCTACCTCTGCTACCCTGAAACGGATGACCTGCACTTGAACGAACACGAGGCCGCCTGCTGGCTGGACGCCGCCTCGATCCATTCTGTCCGGTGGCTTCCGGCCGACGAAGCCCTGCTTCCCCTTATAGCCGAAGAACTGAAAAATGAAGCACGTTAACAAATAGCAATATGATGAAAAGACTTGTCTGGACCCTTGCAGCGCTGATGCTGGTGTGCGCCAACCTGATGGCGCAGAGACCCAACCGCGAGCCTTCCAGGATCGTGGTCGCATACGTTACTTCGAATCCGACGGTCATGCCCGACCCTTCCCGCATGACCCATATCAACTACGCTTTCGGTCACGTCAACGACACCTTCAACGGAGTCAGGATCAACAACGAATCCAGGTTGCACAGCATCACCGCCCTAAAGAAGGATGCTCCCTGGCTCAAGGTCTGCCTCTCGATCGGCGGTTGGGGAAGCGGCCGCTTCAGCGAGATGGCCGCTACCGATGAGAACAGGAAGGCCTTCGCCGCCGACTGCGCAAGGGTCGTGGCCGAGTTCGACCTGGACGGCATAGACTTGGACTGGGAATATCCGACCAGTTCGGCCGCCGGCATATCCTCATCGCCTGACGACACGAAGAATTTCACCATATTGGTAAAGGAGATCCGCAAGGCCATAGGCCCCAGGAAACTGCTTACGATGGCCTCCCCGAGCAATGCCCGTTTCGTGGACTTCCCCGACGTGCTCCCCTACATGGACTTCATAAATGTGATGGCTTACGACATGGGCCGTCCTCCCAGGCACAATGCAGCACTTTACCGCCAAGATGAAGCTGGAAACGTCTCTCCTTTCGCCCGCGGCAGCGCGGACCGCGCCATCCAGGCCCACCTCGACGCCGGAATACCCAAGGAGAAACTGACCCTCGGGATGCCGCTTTACGGCCACGGTGACAGGAAGAACTACAACGACTACGTGGACTTCAAGGATATGGCCGCCCCCAAGGAAGGTCTCACCGAGCATTGGGACGAGATCGCCAGGGTGCCGTACTATGCCGACGCCGAAGGGAAACTCGTACTCAGTTTCGACAACGTGCGCTCGATCACCGAGAAATGCCAGTATATCAAGGACAAGGGACTGCTCGGAGGAATGTACTGGGAGTATATCTGCGACAATCCCTCAGGCGACCTGACCCGCACCATAGCCAACCAGCTGCTGCCCAAGAGGATAGTTTCAGCCCAGGCAGTCCGCAAGGCCAGCTATGCAGGGAATGAAAAGCGCTTCCGTGCATTGCTGTACTATTCCGACAAGGTCGAAGAGGCCCACAGCCAGTTCGCCAATCAGGCCGTCCAGTTCTTCAAGAAACTGACCGTAGGCGACGGATGGACACTGGATGTGTCAAAGGACAAGTTACCCTCCGACCTCTTCGCCTATGACGTGGTCATAATGCCTGACGTTGCCCCCGGCAGCAAATCCGACAGGGCCCGTTTCCAGGAATATATGGAGAACGGCGGAGGTTGGCTGGGCTTCCACGGAGCCGGATACAACGACGCCTCTACCGGCTGGGACTGGTTCCGCGATTTCCTCGGAGGAGTAAGTTTCCTCTGCAACACCTGGCCACCACAGCCCGCACTGATCGAGGTTGACGGTTTCGACCATCCGGTCACCAGGAACCTGCCTTCCCGCTACGTGGCACCCTCGACCGAATACTACCAGTGGCAGCCTGACCCGCGGTCCAATCCCGACATAGTGGTCCTGGCCAGCCTCGCGAGGGAGAATTTCCCGATGGGCTTGAAGGATGTCGTTTTCGGCGGAGACTTCCCGGTCGTATGGACGAATACGAACTACAGGATGGTATATATCAATATGGGACACGGAGACGAGAGTTTCACCGATGCAACCCAGAACCTCCTGTTCATCAACGCGCTCCGATGGATCGTCTCCCGCTCACCGAAGGGAGACCCGTTCCAGAAATAATCGGATAGACTTTTTCAAAGGCATGAAACGACTCTTTTTTTTGATAGTTCTCACTTCTTTGGGCGCCATTGCTTCCGCCCAGCCATCGGGCCGGGGAAGAATCAGGGATTTCGGAATAACTCCAGGAGTGTTCAAGCCAGGAACGTACAATGCAATAACTGACGTTCCTGGAGTCCGGGTCGGACATGTCACCATCGTCGAGGGGGATGACGTGCGCACCGGTGTCACTGCGATCGTCCCTCACGACGGAAATGTATTCAGGAAGAAATGTCCTGCTGCCATCTATGTCGGAAACGGTTTTGGAAAACTTGCCGGCGTGACGCAGATCCGCGAACTTGGGAACATCGAAACGCCTGTCATTCTCACCAACACGCTTTCCGTCGCCCAGGGTATTGAGGGAGTCCTTGACTATACCCTGGGGCTTGAGGGCAACGAGAATGTCCGGAGCGTCAATGCGGTAGTCGGCGAAACGAACGACGGATATCTCAACGACATACGAGGACGGCACATAAAGGCTGAAGATGTGGTCAACGCAATTCTCGGAGCCAAAGGCGGCCCGGTGGAGGAAGGTTGCGTAGGAGCCGGTACCGGAACAGTCTGCTTCGGTTGGAAAGGCGGCATCGGGACTTCATCACGTGTGCTTCCGTCCGATCTGGGAGGATACACTGTAGGTGTTCTGGTCCAAAGTAATTACGGAGGAATCCTGGAAATTGACGGAATCCCCGTGGGACTCCGTCTGGGACAGTACAGTTTCAAGTCGAGCGTAGAGAATCCGAACTACCTCATGAGTCCGGACGGTTCCTGCATGATGGTGGTCTTTACTGACGCTCCCCTGGATGCCAGAAACCTGGAGCGGCTAGCGAAGCGTGCGATGATGGGTATGGCAAAGACAGGTGGAATCGCTTCCAACGGCAGTGGTGACTATGTGATAGCCGTAAGTGTCAATCCGGATAATCTGATAGACGAAAGTACGGAGTTCTACCGTCCCGTACTTCTGCATAACGAGGCCTTGAGTCCGTTGTTTGAAGCTGTAATCGAGGCGACTGCAGAGGCACTTTGGAATTCACTGTTCATGGCCACAGACATGCGGGGCCGTGACGGTCACTTCGTCCCGGCGCTTCCAATTGAGCGGGTGCTCAGTGTGATGAAGAAGTAATCTTATTCAAGGTCAAGGACATAGACGCCTCTGGCGGGAATCCTTACGGGGGAGGTCAAGTTGACGACTTCTCCCGTAACTGCATCCTTGCCCTTGGTGCAGTCCTTTATGACTTCCGAGAAGCGCTTCATATCGACCGTACGTTCTTCGTCAGAGCCATTGAGCATGACCAGGACGGTATTCTTCCCGTCCGTACGGGCATAGACGTAGCATTTGGTCTGGTTGTCCGGAGTGTAATGGACCAGCTTGCCTTCCGTCACAGGCTTTGACGTACGGCGCCAGTTCAGGAGTTTGCTGGCGAAGTCCCAGCACTCGTTCTGGAAGTCGTCACGACCCTCTTTGGTGAAGGCATTCACCGGATCTTCTTTCCAGCCACCGGGGAAATCGACTCTCATGTTCCCGCGTCCGGCAATCCCAATCTCGGTACCGTAATAGATCTGCGGGATACCACGGGTGGTCAGAAGGAAGGCCAGTCCCTGCTTGAGTTTCCATGCCGGATCTCCGGGATTCATAAAACGGGTGATGTCGTGGTTATCCAGGAAGGTCAGTACATTGTCCGGATCAGGAAACAGGAAATCCTGGGTAATCACTTCGTACATCTTGAACAGGCCGGCTTCCGACCCCTCGCTGGTATTGCTTTCCTTCATGATTTCCCTCTGGGTGGTGAACGTCAAGTCGAAATCCATCACGGTTTTCAAACGGGAATCTTTCGGATTGATTGCCGATCCTCTCTGCCACCAGCCAGCCGCGGAGTTACGAGGATACCATCCTTCTCCGACTATGTTGAAATCAGGGTATTCCGTTTCGATCTCATCGCACCAACGGACCATGAAATCGTAGTCAGCGTAGGGGTAGGTATCCATCCTGATACCGTCCACACGGGCATATTCAATCCACCAGATGCTGTTCTGAATCAGATAGGTGGCCAGATGGCGGTTGCGCTGGTTGAGGTCGGGCATTCCACCTGAGAACCATCCGTCAATCAGGATGTCCTTCTCCGTCTGCGGCGCGTGGGGATCCATCAGGACCCACTTGTAATGGGTAGTGTTGACCAGACCTTCGGGCCGCTGGCCTCTCTGCCACTGTCCCTGGGAGCCGGGACCTTGCGGCCGTTGACCGGGACCGGCCTGGGCCTGCTGCGCCATCCTCTCCCCGACCTTGACGGCATAGTCGTTCTGGTTGAACCAGTCATCTTCGGGAATGTCGGTCATCCACCAGTGGCTGCTGCCGGAGTGGTTGAATATCATATCCATCACCACCTTGATATTCTTGCCGTGGGCGGCTTCTATCATGTCGCAGTACTCCTCGTTGGAGCCGAGGCGCGGATCGATGAGATAGAAATCGGAAATCGCGTAGCCGTGTGAGGCGTTGCTGCGGTTGTATTGGACCGGATTCAGCCATATCGCCGTGACACCCAGATTGTCGATATAGTCGAGATGCTCCTTTATCCCCTGAAGGTCGCCGCCGTGGTGCGCTCCGCCGTTCTGACGGTTGACCGTGAAGTTCTCCCAATCGTCATTCGCAGGATTGCCGTTGGCGAACCTGTCGGGCATTATCAGGTAGAGGACATCCTTCGTCGAGAAACCCTGGGCTCCGATCCTGGTGTTCCGGGGACGAAGTTCGAATGTCTTCACCGTCTTCTTCTTTCCATTCTTAAAGACGAAGGTCATCGTGCCGGGCTCGGCGGATGCCGCAACGTCAAGATAGACAAAGAGGTAGTTAGGGTTCTTAACCTTTGCGACCTCCTTGACGGAGACGCCCGGATAGTCATTCAGGGAGAACTCGCTCGCGGCGATGTCCTTACCGTAGAACATCACCTGGAGTTCGTGGTTCTTCATTCCGGCATACCAGAAAGGAGGATCCATACGCTGGATTTCCGGAGCTTTGTTCTTAGGGGCAGCTGACGCCGGGGCACTGAGGCCGATAGCCAGAAAGGCCGTCATGGCCGCCAGGATCATAATGACTCTTCTCATGTTCGTCTTATATATTCGTGATTATTCTGTCGTAGATTCTGCAGAGGTTTCTACATGGATGCCTCTATGCAAATATACTGTATTTAAAATAGAATAGTTATATTTGTAAGTTACATATTTCATTCGCAATGAAACGACTATCTAGATCAGGGGCATTTCTCGCCCTTCCGATCATCCTTGCCATGCTGTCCGGATGCACAGGGATGGTCGAGTCGGAACTTGACGAGACCCACGCCAGACTGAAGGCACTCCAGGAGCTCGCCGCTTCCGTGAACAATGATTTGAAGACCCTGGGTGATATCATTGCCGAGCTGGATGACAAACACACCATCGATCCGAGCACTTTGAAAGTGACTGAAGATGGATATACTGTGTTGTTCCAGGACGGCAAGACGATTTACATCCATTTCGGCAAAGATGGAGTTGACGGCCGGACGCTCATCCCCATCGGAGTACGCAAGGACTCTGACGGTCTCTATTACTGGACCGTTGACGGGAAAGACATGAAAGATGCGGACGGCAACCTTATGAGGGCGGGAGCTACCGACGGAGTAGACGGTATCGTCCCGCAGACCAAGGTCGAAGACGGCATCTGGAAGATTTCATTCGACAAAGGGAAGACCTATACCGAGATCGCGACCAGCAAGGAACTGGACGGAGTCGGTGTCTTCTCGGACATCGACACTTCCGATCCGACGATGTTCGTGCTGACCCTGATCGACGGAACCGAAATCAAGCTGCCCTGCCAGACATCATTCAAGATGACCATCAGCGCACAGGACACGGTGCTCATCGGCGGAGGCGAAACGCTGTCAATCCCTTATGAAATAAAGACCGAAGGCAATTCTTCCCTGCCTGTCATAGTGACTTCCGGTACCGACGGCACCTACATCTCACGTGTCGAGGAAGGGTCGGACGGCAAGGGAACGGTGCACATCCAGGCTCCTGAAGTCTTCTCGGAAGGATACATCCTCCTGACGGCCAACTGCGGAGGATATTCCACCGTCAAGATGGTCTCGTTCAGCGAACGTAAGGTTATCAAGGGCGATGACCTCGCCACGGTAAGGGTCGGCAGCGGAGAAGGAACCCGCACGGTCGAATTCAACACCAATTTCGACTATACGGTCACCTTGTCGGAAGACACCTGGCTCAAGGTGGATTCCAAACCCGATGCCGGGACTTTGGAATTAAAGACCCTGGCCAATGCCGGAGAGGATCTCCGTTCCTGCACCATAAAGATTTCTCCAAAGGACAATCCTGACTACGTATTCTCAACGATCAAGGTGCTCCAGGCAACTGAGAAGTTCACGATTGAAATGGATCCCGGAAGTCCGTTCACTTTCGATGAGGGAAAAACGACACTTGATGTCCCTGCCGAAGGTGGTGATGCCGATATATGGATTACCTTTAATACTGCTTCCGAATTGTCTGCAACTGCCCAGGACGGAGCGGAATGGCTCCAATACAAGCTCTCAGCAGAGGACGGGTTCTATCGGCTGTCAATACATGCAGATGCCAATGAGTCGGGCTCAGACAGAGAGGAAAAGATCCGGATCCAGTTCAATTATGAAGGGGAACCTATCACACTCACGGAAATCACTATAAAACAGAGATAATAATCATGAAAATGAAAAAATATATAGTAGCAGGAATCATGGCGGTCGCCATTATGGCGAGCGGCTGCGGCAAGTTCGTCAGGGACGAGCTTATCACCATGCAGAATGAGATCGACGAACTCTACACCCAGGTCGAGAATATGAACAGCGGGCTTAACAGCCTCAGGGGGATCATCACCGAAATGGCAGACAACGGCTACATCGTGAATGTAGAAGAAACCCAAAAAGAAGACCGCGACGTTTACATCCTTACCTTCAAGTCAGTCAAAATCGACGAAAGCGGCAATATCGCCTCTACGGAAAGCAAGATCGACCTTTTCACCGGTGTTGACGGAAGGGACGGTGAGGACGCTGAACCGTTCGTGGCCGGAGTCAAGAAAGACGAAAAGGACGGACGCTGGTACTGGTACGACAACCAGGCCAATGACTGGATGAAATCCCCGTCCGGCGAGCGTTTCCTGGTGGACGGAAAGGACGGCAAGACTCCCCACCTGAAGATCGAGAAAGGTTACTGGTACGTCTCCTGGGATGGCGACGATGTGGCGGACGACAAGAGGAACTGGGAGAAGACCGAATGGAAAGCCCAGGGAGACAATGCCAAGGAGATATTCTCAAAGGCCGAAGTCTTCAACGACAGGGTTGAACTCACCCTTGCATCCGACAGCACAGTCCTTACTATTCCGCTCTACCAGCCGGCAACGGTCGAGTTGAGCGTCAACGGCAAGGAACTGACCGATTCCCTGCTGATCGCTCCCGGAGAAACCATCCCCGTGTCCTACCTGCTCAAAGGCACCTTGGCCGCCCAGGCCATAGTGGTCGCCGGTACGGACGGAAGGATGAAGACGGCTATCCAGAAGGTTTCCGACACGACCGGTGTAGTGAAAGTAACCTGCCCCGAGACCTTCCCCGAGGGTGGCTATGTCTACATCACTATGAATGACGGGAACGGACGTTCCATATACAAGGTAATCCATTTCTTCCAAAGGACTATAAAGGTTATAAGCGGTGAAACCAATAAAGAAGTAAATGCTGGTGGTGAAAGCGTTAACTTCACATTTGAGACCGATACCGAACTTCAGGCAACTTGTGTCCCTGAGAGTGTGAATTCTTGGATTACCGTAACGATCAAACCCGCTGGCAATATCACCTCCCTAACATATGAGGTCAAGGCCAATGACAAAGCCGAAGTCCGAGAAGGTGATATAATCGTAACCCCTAAGGACAATCCCGGATACGAGGTTGTCAAGATACATGTAACACAAAAACAAAAGGAGGGCTGATGATGAAAAGGTTGCTCATCATCGGGATCCTGGGGCTTTTACTGCCCCTGACCTGCAGAGCCCAGATGTGGACGGTTCAGACGAACGTCCTGGACTGGGCCGCCCTCGGCACCATCAATGCTGAAGTCGGAATGTCCGTCTCGCAGCATTTCTCAGTGGTAGCCGGAGGCCGCATCAATCCCTGGGAATTCCAGACCCACGATCCGGACGCCATTGTCCGCAACCAGCAGAAGACCGCCTATCTGGGCGTACGTTACTGGCCCTGGTATGTCAATTCAGGTCTGTGGTTCGCCGCCAAGGCGCAGTACATGGCTTCCTTCTCCAATACGGGAATCTGGAGGAAGGCCCTAAAGGAGGGCAGGAACGGTTTCGGCGGAGGCCTGTCCGCCGGCTACACCTTCATGCTCTCAAAGCACTTCAACCTCGAGGCCGGCATCGGCGGATGGGCTGGAGTATTCAAGGAATACGGCTTCTACAGCAGCCCGGAGAAGAATTCCGTGCGGGAGGAGGGAAAGAAGACGTTCATCTATCCAGACCAGTTATCACTCAGTTTTGTTTACGTATTCTAGATGAAATCGAATATAGCTATCATAGGAGTCCTTGCCTCTTTGGCACTGATCTCCTCATGCGCTTCGCACAGGAAGCTGGCCGCCATCAAAAGCGGCGATCCGGCAGCCTCGCTGGTCCTGGGAAAGGATGTCTACGTTCCTGAGATCAAGCAGGCGAAGACGATGCGTGACACACTCCGGATCAAGGATGACGACGGGACCGAGCTCCTGCTCATGAAGGCCATCCGCGACGAAGAATCCGGTGAAATGGTGGCGACTGAGACGCTGGATGCGGCCAAGGTCACTGCCAGGTTCCGCAACATCGCCGAACGTCACGGCAAGGTCGACCTTGCTTTCCAGATAATCGTTCCCGCCGCCATGCAGGACAGCAAGTGGCAGCTGCGTTTCTATCCCGACATGTACATACTGGACGATGTCGAAAGGCTCGAGCCCGTCAACATCACGGGAAAGGCTTACCGCAAGGCCCAGCTCAAGGGATACCAGCAGTACGAGCGTTTCCTCTCCAGGATCGTGTCCGACACGACCCGCTTCGTGAACGTGAGGGCTCTCGAGATATTCCTGAAGCGCAATATACCGCAGTTGTATGCCTTCAAGACCGACAGTACCTATGTCTCCGACGAGCAGTTCTACACTATGTACGGAGTCTCCGAACAGGAGGCTGTCGAGCACTACACCAACAAGATTGCCCGAAGCATCAACGAGAGGCGCAAGGAAAAGATGGACGAGATGTACCAGAAATACGTGAAGGTACCTATCGTCACCGAAGGTATCCGTCTTGACACCGTCATGGTGGACAAGAGCGGAGACTTCATCTATAACTACATCCAGACCATCGCCACCCGCCCGCGCCTGCGCAAGGTTGACATCGTCCTTTCCGGAGATATCTACGAGTCCGACAGGAAACTGTACCATATTCCCGAGAGCTCGCCGCTGACTTTCTACATCAGTTCTGTTTCCGGTCTGACCGACCAGACTGAGCGCTATGTCACCAAGGTCATCGAACGCCATGCCGATGCCAACACCACGAGCAACATCGACTTCAAGGTGGGCAAGAGCAACATCGACCTCAACCTGGGCAACAACCGCAGGGAACTCGGACGCATACGCCGTACGCTTGCAGCCTTGCTGGAGAACGAAACCTATCTGATGGACTCGATCATCGTGACTGCATATGCATCTCCCGAGGGTCGTGAAGGCCTCAACTGGAGACTCTCACGTTCCCGCAGCGAATCCATCTCCCGTTACCTTGACGAGCAGATCAAGGTGCTCCAGGATTCCCTGGACCGCAACAGGAGCATCCGTTACGACCAGACCGGACGCCGTGTCCGCTACGAGCGCGTGCGCATCCCGTTCATAAGCCGCTACAAGGGTGAGAACTGGGACCGTCTCGACATACTCGTGGACGAGGACAGCTACCTGACCGAGGGAGACAAGTCCCGCTACGAACTCCTGCACAGGGTTCCCAACCTGGATGCAAGGGAGGCGCTCCTGGGACGTGAACGCTTCTACAACTACCTCAAGGACCAGGTTTATCCGAAACTCCGTACCGTCGCATTCGACTTCCACCTGCACCGCAGGGATATGGTCAAGGATACCATCCACACCACCGTCCTGGATTCCACCTACATGCGTGGAGTCAAGTACCTGCTGAACATGGATTATGAAGGAGCCCTCGCCCTTCTGCAGCCTTACGGAGACTTCAATACGGCCATCGCCTACATGGGTCTGGACCGAGACTGGAATGCCATGCAGATCCTTTCAAGGATGAAGAAGACTGCTCCGGTCAACTACCTGCTGGCCATCCTGTACGCCAGGACGGGTGACGAACAGGAGGCTGTCTCGCATTATCTCCAGGCCTGCCGCCAGGAGCCGGCGTATGTCCACAGAGGCAATCTCGATCCCGAGATTTCCAATCTGATCAAGACATACCGGCTGAACGGGTACAACGGCGAAGAGGTTCCGCCGGACAGGAACTAGGCGAATATCGATATCACGAGCGCTAGTAGGAAGCCTGTGCTGCCTACTAGCGTTTCCATTAATGTCCAGGTCTTAAGGGTGGTCTTCTCGTCCATTCCCACCAGAGATTTCACCAACCAGAATCCGGAGTCGTTGAAATGGGAACAGACCGTAGCGCCTCCGGCAACTGAAGCCGTTATGCAGGCCAGATGGACAGGAGAAAGGCCGGCTATCTCAGGCATCGCGGCGATCATCCCGGCAGCCATTGTCATCGCGACCGTGGCGGAACCGACCGAGATACGGACCAGGGCGGCAACCACGAAGGCCACTATGACCAGAGGCAGGGAGGCAGATGCAACCGCATGGCCGATCACCTCCCCCAGTCCGGAGTATTGAAGGATATATCGAAGAACTCCACCACAGGCGGTCACCAACAGGATGAGGCCGACCGGTTCAAGCGACTTGGTCATTACCTTCTCCAGTTCGGCTGCTGAATATCCGTTCCTGTAACCTAGAAGGACCATTGCCACGAGTGTTGCAATTGTCAGGGCAACGAACGGCTCGCCCAGGAAGTTCAATACGCTGCGGGCGGGAGCGAGGGCATCCACTACACCCGCCACCGACTTCAGTATGATCAGGACTAACGGGATGAGGATGATGCCCACCACGGTCCGGAAAGACGGCAGCTTGGAATCATCCGTCTCAGGCAGCTTCTCCAGCTGCTCTGGCACCGGGATATAGTATTTCTTCCCGCAATACGCCCCCCAAACCGGGCCGGCCACTATCATCGCCGCAATACCGCAGACCACTCCTATCATAATCACCCATCCCAGGTCTACTCCGAGCATGGCGGCCACCAAAACGGGACCGGGAGTCGGCGGAATGAAGGCGTGACCTACTGCCAGGCCGGCAAGCAGGGGGATGGCATAATAGAGTGATGACCGCCCTGTGCGCTTGGCCAGCGAGAAGGCAAGGGGGATGAGGATTATCAATCCGGCATCGAAGAACACCGGCATCGCTATGACGAGTCCGGTGATGGCCAGGGCCCAGGCGGCTTTCCGGTCGCCGAACTTGTCCACCATCGTGACCGCAAGGGTCCTCGCCCCTCCGGAAATCTCCAGGATGGAGCCGAACATCGAACCGAGGCCCACCAGAAGGGCGATGCCTTTCAAGGTATTCCCTATCCCGTCATCGACGGCTCCGACGATCTGCTCGAATGTCATACCGGCTCCCAGACCGATCAGGACGGCCCCCACAAGGATTGCGATCATTGCGGGCAACTTGAATCTGATGATCAGTACCAGAAGGACAACCAGCCCGATCACGGCAGCGATTACAAGCCGTGTGGCGTCCAAAGATGCAGCATAATCAGCCATAATGATAGCAATATACTGTTTTTTTGGCACGATTTAAGCACGCAAATCAAAAAACTGTTATCGATGAAGAAGGTTTTATTTGCGGCGATAGCCGCTTGTATGGCCATTTTGGCCGTATCTTGTGAAAAGGCAACGACAAGCGACAGCGAAAGCGCGCTTTATGGTATATGGGTACTCGACAAGCATTCTTTCGAGTCCGAAGTATCATTGTTCGGAAGCACATCTACATATTCAGATGAATTCGATTTCACCAAGAGGAACTGCGTCCTGATCCTCGACGGACAGGTAATGTACGCTACCGCCCAGTTCGGCGGAGAGATGGGAGGAGCCCAGTTCACCTACGATGCTGAAAAGAAAACCATCACCTTCCTGGGCGATGGAATCTCGGTTTGGGATGACGGGAAATACCTGATGCTCATCGGAAAGTATGAGGTGGCCAGACTGACGGAGAAGGAGCTTGTACTCAAGCAGCCCGACACCAACGTCACCATCAGCAGCATTTTCTCAGGCAACCACTCCGGAAGCTATACCTTCCACAAGAGAGCTAAATAAGGCAGTTTATACCCTGTCCTGGTAAAGGAGACCTCCACGGGCTTCCACCACATTGATTATGTAGTCGCCGGTCTTTTCGCATTCGCTGATAAGGTCGGCGAATACGGTACCCTTGTCATAATCATACTCGCGGGCGTCCAGACTGTCGATATTCTGCTGCTTCAGCTCATTGCGGCAGGCATTGATCCGCCTCTCGACATCTTCGGATTCCGTGATTTCATAATTCTCCCTGCGCCCTGAAAGAAGTGTGTTCATCCTTTCAAGAGCCTCTTCTACAAGCGAAAATATACTCTGGATCCCTTCTTCCATCCGAGGGGTGAAATCGATCTTGTGCTCCCGCTTGCGGCGGATGATACGGGCAAGGTTGAAGCAGCCGTCGCCCACCGATTCCAGCTCCCCGATCTGACGGAGCATGGCGCGGATCTTCAGCTTGGTCTCGTCGGAAAGGTGAGCATCGCCAACGTCACCGAGGTACCGGCCTATCTCGTTCTCCATGCGGTCACTGCCTTCCTCACCCTTCTGGATACGCTCGAAAAGCTTGGCGAATGCCTGGTCATCCTCAGTGGAATAGAGTTCCCTCACCTGCTCAAACATCCGCTGCGTATTCTCACCGTACACCGAGATTTCCTTCTGTGCCTGGAGGACTGAGATTTCCGGAGTCTTCATCATTCCCACATGGATGAACTGCAGGCGGAATTCATCCTCCTCTTCGGTCTTCTTAGGCTTTATGATCTTGCAGACCAGCTTCTCCATCTGGGGGACGAACCAGATCAGGATCGCCGTATTGATCAGGTTGAAGCAGGTGTGGAAGGTTGCCAGCGCAAATGATAGCTGGGTGGGACTCTGCTCCGAAGCTGTCGGATCGAGACCGACGATTCCGCAGACCATCCTGACGAAGGGGAAGAAAAGGATCAGTACCCACACGACGCCGAACACGTTGAACAGCAAGTGAGCCATAGCGGTACGGCGGGCCTGGGTGTTGGCGCTGAGGGCAGCCAGGTTTGCCGTGACCGTGGTTCCGATATTCTCACCCATGACTAAGGCGATACCCTGGTATATGGAAATCGCTCCGGTAGCGCAAAGGACCATCGTAATGGCCATCAATGCAGCCGAACTCTGGACGATGGCGGTAAGGATGGTTCCGATGAGAAGGAACAGCAGGATTGTTCCGTAATTGGTCTTGAAACTCGCGAAGAAATCGACGATGGCCGGCTTGCTGGCTAGGTCCATCTCAATTCCGGTTGCCTTGAGCATGCCAAGGGCGAAGAGCAGGAAGCTAAGTCCGAAAAGGAAGTCTCCGATGTAACGGTGTTTCCCGATCTGGATCAGGATTATACCGATCAGGAAAGCAGGCCATACAACATTCACGATGTTGAAGGAGAATCCCGCCGACATGATCCACGCACTCATGGTAGTACCGATATTGGCACCCATTATCACTGATATCGCCTGTGTCAGTGTCAACAGAGCGGCGTTCACGAAGGATACTGTCATTACGGTCGTTGCGGCTGAAGACTGCACGGCCACTGTCACGAGTGCGCCCGTAGCGACACCGGAAAGCCTGTTGGTGGTCATGGCACCGAGAAGGTGACGCAACTGCGGGCCGGCCAGTTTCTGCAAGGCCTCGCTCATCATCTTCATGCCGAACATCAGGAGGGCGATAGAGCCCAGAAGTTTCAAGGCGATAAGCATATTTGGAAAAAATATGCGCAAAGATACAATAAAAATCTCTTCCTTACCTGATATAGTGTATATCCGCGTTTTTCATATATTTGCGATATGAAGAGACTCATTTGCATCGCAGCGCTTGCTGCACTCGTTTCGTGCGGCAAAGGCCCGTCGTTCACCATGGTGACCACGACGGAAGACAATCCCTGGGTGGAGATTTCCAAGTATGTCGAAACGGCGGAAGGCGCAGCCGCCGACCTGAACGTCGACCTGCAGGATGTCCGGCAGACCATTATCGGCTTCGGAACCTGCTTCAGCGAGCTTTCCCACAGAGCCCTGTCCAAACTGTCGAAAGAGGATTACGAAGCAGTCATTTCCGAGCTCTTCACCCCGAAGACCGGAGCCAACTTCACCGTGTGCAGAATGCCGATCGGTGCAAGCGATTTCGCGCTGAAATATTATTCCTTCAACGATACTCCGGGCGACCTCGCGATGGAGCATTTCTCCATCGACAATGACAAGGCGACGCTAATCCCCCTCATCAAGGACGCCTTGGCCCGAAACCCTGGCATCAAGATCTGGGGTTCTCCCTGGTGCCCTCCATACTGGATGAAAGTCAACCGGAACTACGCCAGCGTCCCGATCCGGTCAGCGCCCACACGGGGGCTCATCCTCGACAACGTCATAACTGACAACGGAATCGGCAAGGACCAGATCATGGTCGAGGGACAAGACTCGTTCATCCAGGACGAGGCCTACTTCGAGGCGTATGCACTGTATTTCAGGAAGTATATCCAGGCCTACCGCGAGCAAGGCATCGACATATTCATGGTCATGCCGCAGAACGAGTTCAATTCTGCACAGAACTTCCCTTCATGCACCTGGACGGCGCAGGGACTGGCCAATTTCCTGCACTATCTGGTCCCCGCGATGAAGGAAGAAGGGGTCGAGGTCTATTTCGGCACCGTGGAGCGCCCGAACAGGGCCCTCGTGGACACCATCCTCACCGATCCCCTGATCGGCAAGGATATAAAAGGAGCAGCATTCCAGTGGGCCGGCAAGACCGCCCTTCCCATCATACACGAAAGCTATCCGGAACTCACCATGGTGATGAGCGAACAGCAGTGCTTCAACGGAGCCAACAGCTGGAATGACTTCATGGCCGCCTGGGACCTGCTCAAGCACAACATGGACAACGGCGTCTCGATCTATGAATATTGGAACCTGGCCCTCTTCGACGGAGAGGTAAGCACCTGGGGCTGGCAGCAGAACTCACTGATAAGCGTCGACTATGAGACCGGCGCCTACCGCTACAACTACGAGTTCTATGAGATGAAGCACATCAGCCACTACGTTCAGCCGGGAGCCGTGTACCTGGGCACCTCAGGGTCGATGGAAGAGGCTATGGCTTTCCGCAATCCGGACGGCAGCATAGTGGTCCTGGTGGCCGAGAAGACCGGTGAGCCCAGGAAACTGACCATCACCTCCGGCAAGAAGAACGTTACTGTCAACGTCCCCGCGAACAGCGTCAGTACAATCGTGATATAGGTTTCAATCTTGTTCAGGGAATCGAGAAAGCGGGCGCTGTAAGAACTATTCAAGAGCTTTTTTGCCCTCCTTATAGGCCTGTTGCAACCTGAGGGTCATTTGCTGCCTGACATCCAGGTTTCTTTCCGTAATTTGAGCCGAAGACTCTCCATCCTCGGCCTCAAGGATCTCACGTTCCTTGCTGAAAACTTCCAGGTCTTCATCACTGACCTTCATCATCAGTTTGCACTGCTCGAAATACCTCCGCAATAACATATAGTAATTCTGGCTCAAAAAGGAGAAGAAAGGAGTATTGAAATCCGACAGGCTTTCATACTCCTGGATGGCCTTCTCACCTTGCTGAAGGAAGGCGTCCACAACATCTGTTTTATACCTTGCCCGGGTGTCGTAGAACATGGTGACGGTCTCTACGAAGAGGATGTTCCCGATGGTGTTGACCGTTTCGATATTGGACTTGAATATGCTCTCCGTCGTGGTGGGGTATTCAAAGATAGGGAGGCTGGTCAACAGTCCGTAATAACCGTCATCAAACTTTTCCGGATGAGCGACTATATCCACCTGGATGTCAAAGAATTCCTTCACGTTTTTATCGCACTCTTCAATATCACTGATAGCTTCTTTCATGTCATACATGATCATCAACACCATCTCGCGCTTTGCCGCCTCCTTCTTATTGCGGTCGATGACGGCGGATGTGCCGAAAGTCAGGATGATGGAGACCGTCGTGGCGGCCAGTGTCATAATGAAATCCTTCAACATAGACGTATTATAATCCGAATTGATAGAAATTGCCGTAGTCGTTCCAGTTGCAGAGGCTGAGGGTTATGTCCGACTGGTCGTACACACTGGTGTACTGGGTGTCTTCAACCATTCCGTTCTCCCACTTGAAATCCTTCCAGTGGACGAGTGAGAGGCATTCCTTCGCCTGTTCGAGAGTGAAGGTGCCATCGTGCCCGGTGAGATATTCCTTGGCCGTATCATACCTCCACCAACTCTTGCTGTCGGGATTGCCGACCTCGGGGTCGGGTTCCGTAGTAAAGTATTTATCCGACAGAAGGTGGTTGGTCACGAGCATCGAGTTCTCCCCTTCAGCCTTCCTTACCACCATCGTCTTCCAGCCATCCCATTTATCAAACTCCACCACGGCACAGTCTCCGGATGCGTCTGCAACCATATAATGATAGCCCGTACCCACCGTGACATCGTGGCTGACATCCACCGTCGCCAACAGGTCCAACGCCTCCTGAACGGTTGCGCAGCGGTCCAGCCACAACCTCATCAGGATCGTAGTCCCGACCTTGTGACGGCCGTTGTCCTGCCTTGCGGCCTGCTTGGGGAGGGCCATTATGGAAGTGCAGAGTCCCTTCTCGTTGATCCCGTCAAGCGGGGCGTAGATGGCGGCGAGGCAGCTCAGCTTGGAACCCAACGACTCCGGAACCTTATCCAATGAATAACCGAAATGCGACATGTCGCTGACGGCTATCGAAGCATATCCCTTCCTGGGACGGGAGACGGTCACCATAGTGGGATTCTTGAAAAAGTCATAGTTGCGGCCATACCAGAAACCCTCTTCCCCGGCCTTCCTGGCCTGGAAACTGGTGCAGTTGAAAGTGGCCAGTTCGCCATTCTCATCAGCCACCTGGGCGCTCTTCATCTTGATGGGAATACCTTTACCGATACGCCCGATGATATAATCCAACAGCTCAGGATTCGAGTCGATATCCCTTGAGAGGACGTCGTCAAGGTCGTATGGGGCCTTGTAATCCATCGCGTATAGATATTCATTGTCCCCGATACGCTCAATGGAAGCTATCGTGGAGATTTCCCGACCCCAGACGACCAGGACGAGTGCACATAGTGCCAAGAGGATGCCAACGATCCATTTAAGGGCTTTTTTCATAGTCCGGTCAACTGAAGATTAAAGGCTGAAATTACGTGAAGCGAAAGGAAGGGAAAGCCTGAGTGCTGTGTGCCAGTACTCCCAGCCGTGCCATCCGTCACGGACGCGCAGTTCGCTGGGAACCCTCTTCTGCCTCATCGCGGCATACATACGCAGAGTCAGATCCAGGATGAAATCATCATCACCGCAATCGAAGAACCACTTCACGGTGCGGAGCTGCTGAAGGGTGGCGTCATCCGCATTATTTACATAATCGATGGCTGAATAATCGTGCACGGCCTTGGTCACCAGATACATCTTGTCCTTCGGCATCCTTGCATCAGGCTCCTGACTGTCAAGCCAACCGCTCATGCTGTAGCAGCTGGAGAACAGGTCGGGATGGCGCTGGGCATAGACAGTGGAACCGCCGCCGCCCATGGACAGGCCCATTATCGCACGGTGCCCCTTGTCGCCCTGGACCTTATAGGCACCCTCGACGGTCGGCATGAACTCCTTGAAGAAGAAGTCGGCATAATTGTGGCCGGGCATATTGAAATAACCGTTCCAGTTGTTGTGTGCGTCCGGATCTCCTGCGTCAGGCATCACGATGACCACGGGACGGCATTCGCCGGAAGCGATCAACTCATCGACCACATCCTTCATATGTCCAACATTCGCCCAGTCAAGATGCGAACCATAGAGTCCGTGAAGCAGATAGATTACGGGATAACGGTCAGGGCTCGCCGCATCATACCCCCTGGGCAGGTAGACATTGTACGACACCTCCTCACCAAGCACAGCACTCTGCACGCTGTGTGTAGTGATCTCGCTGCTGCGCAGCGGCTGCGACATCGCCACGAATGCCATGGCCAAAAACAAAACAGTGGTTATAAAAACTCTCTTCATGATATAAGGTGCTTTGATAGACAAAGTTATTAAAAATAGGGAATAATAGCTACAGAACCTCCAGCAGACGGGCCATCAGGAATCCAAGATAGTTGCCGGCTGCATAGCCTACCACTCCGACCGCAAGACCTGCTGCAAGCACCGAGCGGTTCTTCATCGCAGCAGCCATCATGGGAACGAAAGGCGGGGAGCAGATATATGCCACGGAACTGACCGTCATCGTGTCCGCCTCTATCCGTAGAAGTTTCGCCAGAAGTACCTGGATAAGAAGGGAACAGAGCCATGGACGCCACGACGACGGAGAATACATATATGCAGTACATCCCGATGTCGTAACCGTGCTTCCGCTTCTTCAGCGGCTTCCAGAAAGAAGCGGCTATACCCAATGTCGTGAGGCAGAGGATGAGGACCGTCATGAAAGCCCCATCCCCGGCCAGGAGGCCCAGGCCGGCGGATATGCCTATGATGACGGCATCCACAGCCAGAAGGAAGCCCGCATCCTTCAGGCCCTGTTTGGTGAACAGTCCCTTGAACGGCTGACCTTCATCAGCGCTTTCCACGGCTGGCACCTCCTGGCCGGTCTCGACGTGCAGCCACCGGCGGAACAATCTTATTCCGACGGACAGAAGGAAGGTCAGATACAGGAAGCTTACAGCCATGTCGAAGGAATTCAGGAGGATGAAAGTCTCCTCGGGAACCCCAAGCATCACTTTCAAGGAGGCTAGGTTGATCGTTCCTCCGGTGTAGACTCCGGTCAGCATGCCTCCCACCTTGGCACCGTCTTCCATATTCCTGCCGAACATGAAATAACCCGCCAGGACCGCGGCGGTGACAGCGAAAAGGCCCGACAGGAGAGCCAGAAGCTGGCTGCGGGTCTCACTCCGGCGGAATGTACAGGAGAAAAGCATCAGGGGGATGGCCAGCGGGACCATCGCGCTGGACAGCACATCCTGGATCCCCGCCATCCCGGAAGGATGGAACAGGTTGCCGAATATGATGCCGATTATGTAGAGTATAAGCACCGGGCCGATCCTGTCCAGCACGGAAAAGTGACGGCACAGCCAGAGCACGCCTGCCGGAATGAGCAGGAAGAACAATATCGTGAGAACATTACCAGCCATACTCCTCTATACTTTCAGGATATCCTGTGCACTGATTATCTCGATACCGTCAGGGCCTCTCCTGGCAAGGCGTATCATGGCGGCTGCGACGGCCTCGGTGGGAATGGGAGCCAACCTGCGCATCAGGCCGACCGCATTGAAAACCCGAAGGACGGCAACACCGGCCTTTTCGCCGAAACGGTCACTCCCCTTGCGGATAAGGGAGGTAGGCCTGAGTATGATGCAGCCATCATAACCAAGATCCTGCACAGCTTCTTCCAGAGTCCCTTTCATACGGGTATAGAATACCCTGGATTGAGGGTGGGCTCCTATCGATGAAACCAACACATAGGTGGGTACACCATTTGACCTGGCGGCCTTGGCGGCGTCAAGCTGGTAGGTATAATCCACCTTCCATTGGGCATCCTGGCTCCCGGCAGCCCTTATGGTCGTGCCCAGGCAGGAGAACAGGACATCGCCCTGCAAGCAGTCCGACCAGGTCTCCGGATGGTCGAAGTCCACGACATGCACGACCAGTTTGGCAGACAGAATACTGACCTCACGGCGTACGAATATGTCCACGCGTTCAAAGGCTTCATCTGCGAGAAGCAGTTCCACCAGGTCCTTTCCCACCGCACCTGTAGCACCGATAACCAGAGCTTTCATATTACGGATTGTTTATATGACTTTCAGTGTTTCTTCAAATACGATATCCTGCGAAGGGATACCCGCCGAAGCAAGCGTTTGGACCGCCCGGGTGCGGTCGCCGCAGGTTTTTACCAGGACAGCGGCGCCAAGGCTGCGGAGGGTAGCCGCCCTCTCCGCAAAACCGGCTTCATCGGGATCCAACGGCCCGGCCAGGCTCTTGCCCTGAGCGTTCTTCAGGCCCTGAAGGAGGGTGTCCCAGTCTGCGGAATCGATCAGCAGGGCGGCTGAAGAGATGGAAGGGTCGCTCTGGATCAGGCGGACGAAACGCTCCATCACCTCCGGAGTGTCAGGCAGGCCGTCCAGGTTGACATCGAGAACCGAGGCACCGTCGGAGGCAAGCTGGTCGGAAACGGCATACAGGGCATCTTCATATTCCCCGCGCTCCATCATTCCAGCAAAGTCGGGAGACTTACCGACGTTGGCGGCAGCACTCACAGTTATAGGCCCGTCACCCAATTCCCACATCTCCAACCCGCTCAAGACCAGGTCTTTCTTGCAGGGAGGTACAGTCCGCGAACGCAGGGAAGGGAACGCGTGGATATGTTCAGGAGACGTGCCGCAGCAGCCGCCATAGAGGTTCACTTCCCCATCCAGCCCCGCCATGTGGCCTGCCATCTTTTCCGGGCATTCGTCATATTCGCCCGCACCGTTCGGCATTCCTGCGTTGGGATAGCAGATCAGAGGCACGGGGCACCAGGTTCCCAGCGAATGGACCAGTGGGAGGAGACCCTCCGCACCCATCGAGCAATTGAACCCGAAGGCTGCCAGCGGAGCGTGGGAAACGGCGGTGAAGAAAGCCTCCAGGCTCTGTCCCGTCAACACACGGCCGCTGCTTCCGCTCACGGAGACGGAAACGATCACAGGGAATCCAGGCCTGGCTTCGTGGACACCGTACAGTGCCGCCTTGGCATTTAGAGCGTCGAAACACGTCTCTATGATTATGAGGTCGACCCCGCCTTCGATCAAGGCACGGGCCTCAGCGGCATAAGAGGCCGCCATTTCATCGAAACTGCAGGGACGCCATTCGGGACGGATGAAATCGGAGACCAGCGAAAGGGACTTAGAGCCGGGACCCATGCTTCCTGCCACCCATACCTTCCGGGTTGCCGCATCGGCCGCTTCACGAGCCAGACGGGCTGCCGCCAACGCCATGTCCGAAGCTATGGAAGAAAGTCCGTAATCCTTCTGGACAAGGGGGTTGGCTCCGAAACTGTTGGTTTCGATGATGTCGGCACCGGCCTCCACATAAGAACGGTGGATGGAACGGATCACATCCGGCCGCGTCAGGTTCAGGCACTCGTTGTCTCCCTTCACGTCACGCGTGGGCGTAACTGGCAGTCCCTGCCTGAAATCCTCTTCCGTAAGGTTGAAGCGCTGGATCTGGGTGCCCATCGCCCCATCGAGCCTCAGGGCACGATTCTGCTGCAGTGTATCGATCGAGAAAACACAGTTCTTTCCCATGGTATTACAGTCCGTTTTCTACAAAGATAATGAATTATTGTGCTAAATTTGAACTAGTAAAAACGACTGTATCCTATGGGAAGATTGATGATGCCCGCGCTGGTCGCCGTCCTGGTGGCAGGTTGCTCGACGGCCCCTTCCGGGCCGTTGGCTCTGGACCGGGTGGCCACGATGATGGACGAAGGAGATATTATCACTTTGAACGCGGAGGGAGCCTCCTCGGGTAAGCTGGTCTGGACATCCGGCGACGAATCTGTGGCCAGTGTGAGCAGCAGGGGCGAAGTGAAGGCCGTGGCTTCCGGAGACGCCTGGATCTATGTCGGGAACCGCAGGACCGGAGAGAAGGACAGCTGCCTTGTCACCGTGGGCTACGAGGCCCAAAACCCCATCCTTCCGCCCTCCTGGGAACTGTTCATCGCCGACGGCGAACCCCACGTGTTTGACGGCCGGATGTACATCTTCGGTTCCCGCGACAATTATGACGGGCTGGGAAGCGACGGCCGCGTGGTCTGGTGCTCGGACAATTACCACGTCATCTGGTCCGATGACATGATACACTGGACCGACGCCGGAGAAGCCCTGAACCTGAAGGACGTCCCCGAAGAAGTGAAAGGAACCGCCGCCCGCCTCTGGGCTCCGGACGTATTCAAGGATCCCAAGACAGGGAAATACCATATGGCCACCTGCACCAACAACGGGAAGGCATTCATTCTGGATGCAGACCGCCCGGAAGGCCCTTACACCAACGCCCGATCCCTGACCTTGAACGGAGAGGAACTGGGCCATATCGACCCGGGCATCCTGGTGGATGACGACGGCAAGGTCTACCTGGCCCTCCCCAAATTCATCGTGGCGCAGCTGGATCCGGATGAATATTCACACATCATTCCGGAGACCGTGCGTGACATGACGCCTTATATGCCCACGGACAACGAACCGTTCGAAGGTCCCTCCCTTCGGAAACGGGGCGACACCTACTACTACATCTATATCCAGAACACTGGAAAGGTCGCCGAGAACGGACCCGTACCCACCCGCATGGCCTATCTCACCGCCAAGCATCCGCTGGGCCCATACACCTATCAGGGACTGATCATCACAAACCACAACTATCCCGATGCCGGCAACGTCCACGGCAGTTTCGAACCGTTCCTCGGGCAGTACTGGCTGCAATA
Source organism: uncultured Bacteroidia bacterium (assembly GCA_902779765.1). Classification (GTDB taxonomy): domain Bacteria; phylum Bacteroidota; class Bacteroidia; order Bacteroidales; family UBA932; genus Cryptobacteroides. The sequence goes on along the minus strand of CACZCQ010000003.1, from coordinate 4,033 downwards.
CCACAAGAGCGTTCCGGGACTCAGGCTCACCCGGGTGGCCAACCTGGAGCCGATGGAATTCAACGGGGACGGTACCATCAAGGAAGTGAAGATGAGCACTTCCGGAGTACGCGGTGCGTTCGGAGCCGGCGACAAGGTAATGGCCGCCGGGGCGGTGGAATATTCAACAGGAAGGGAGCCGGGAATATTCCAACTTAAGAGAGGGTCGCAGCCGTTCCTCTCTTTCCAGGAAGACGGGCAGTGGGCCTGTTTCCGCTGGTTCGATTTCCCTGTGGCCCCTAGGCAGTTCACCATCTGCTACCAGACCCATTCCACCGGCAGTCAGCTGGAGGTGCGGAAAGGCTCTCCGGACGGTCCGGTCGTCTGCAGCGCCACCTTGCCGGACAACGGTTGGAAATGGAAGGAAATCATCCTTCCCGTCCAAGACGGATCGATGGATAAGGAAACTCTCTATCTCGTGGCCACAAAGGCCCCGCTGGCAGTCAAGTATTTCAGGTTCAACGAGTAAGCATCCGCTTCTAAATCGTAATACCGAGCTGGGAAAGGAAATGCCAGAAGATGTCGGGGCGGAACAGCAGGGGGAATACCAGGCCGTAGACCGCACCCCAGAAGTGGGCGGTATGACCGATGTTGTCCATATTCCTCTTCGCCATATACCAGCAGTACAATAAATACAGGGGCGCGAATATGTAGCCCGGAACGGGGATGGGAATCAGGTATATGTAGATTCCCATCTTCGGTTCAAAAAGGATGGAGGCGAACAGGACGGCGGAGACCGCACCTGAGGCCCCTACCGCATTGTAGCCGTAATTATCCTTGTACTTGACGAGGTCTCCGATCGTGGAGACGGCAAGGGCGCTGACATAGAGGACCACATACAGGACTATACCAGGAGTGTGTCCGAAAGCGGCCTGGAAGTACCGCTCAACCACCGTCCCGAAGAAGTACAGGGTGAGCATATTGAAGAACAGGTGCCCCCAGCCTCCGTGGACGAGGCCATAACTGAGCATCCGATGCCACTGTTTCCGATGCCAGATATCGTAGGCGTTGAATTTGAGCGCGTTGCCGTCCAGCGTCCCGTTGAAGCAGAGGATGCTGACTCCGGCCGTTATCAAAATGATGATGAGAGTAACCATGATCGAATACAAATTTAGCCAATAATCCTCAAGGAACCGTCGTCGTCAAGGACGATGGTATCCCCTTCATTCACGGTCACGAACCCCTCACCGGTGTCAAGGGACAGCATCGAGAAGCCCATGCAGAAATACGGAGCCAGGACCCTGCCGCCGCAAAGACGCTTAACCTCGTCGTAGTTAGTGCCGGTGTAGAGAAGGGATTGCATATAAACAAAGATAAGGATTATAATCGGATAGGAGGATGATTCTGCGTTTTTTGCAACAGTCTAAAAATCAGAAGATTATGAAAAACGCGTAGAATATTAATCTACGCGTTTTCTGTAATTTATTAATTTTCAGCAGTTTTCGCAAAACGGGCCAGCTTAATCCCAACTGAAATTCTCTTTCCCGGCAGCAATCTCGAAATGATACTTGACGATACCCAGGTCAATACGCGTATAACCGGCCAAGGACATCAGGGTTTTAGCCTGTACCTTGTTTCCGTCCCGCAGAATGAATTTGAACTTCTGCTGGTTCACGGCAGTAGGGGCCAGCAGGGCGGCTTCCAAGCCGTCTGTGAACCAGGTGGGCGGGACGCCCTCATATTCATAGAACTTCCCGGCCGGTTTCATCGGGTGCTGGACGCCCTGCGTCACTCCATAGCCCAGTGCTATTACGCAATGGACCATTTCTTTTTCTCCGAGGGTATATGTCCCGGGAATCTTCTTGTAGGTAAGACCGACCCAGCAGGTATTCAGGCCAAGGGTCTGGGCCAGCAGCACGATGCGCTCTCCGTAATAGCCTATCCTTTCTTCCGCATCCTTCTTTCCGGCCATTACAAGATAGTTCTTCACACCGGAGAATATGCCATAGTTAAACACCCCGGTAGAGAAGGCTTTCGGTTCGTCTACAACCAACTGGATATGGATGCCGGCTTCGGCATTGCACCTTTGAATCTCCTCACGAATCAAGTCGAGTTTAATCTTTTCGATAGGTTGTCCGGTATATTTCCGTACGGAATGCCGTGCCTTTATGGCTTCTAATTCTGTCATAATGATTTGTGCCGCTTGTTTAACCCAAAGATATACATTTTTCTGCGAGACTCCATCATTCCGCCAAACAGGAGCACGGGTGCCGATGTGCGCCGGTTTGGCAGGAATGAGCAAAAAAATAAGTAAATTTGAGCTATGGAATACCTGTCAAAACAACGATACGACGAGATAGCGGCCGAGTTGAAGCACCTTATCAACGAGGTTTATCCCAAGGTGACTGAGGACCTGGCAGAGGCCAGCGCCCAAGGGGACCGAAGCGATAATGCGGGATACCGTGAAGCACGGCGGATCCAAGCGAAGACAATCAGCCGTATCCGTTTCCTGCAGAAGATCCTGGAATATTCACGCGTGATCGACCCCGACAATCTCCCCAAAGACAGGGTTAGTCTTCTGAGCCGGGTCGAATTCACGAATCTCTCGACAAACACCCGGATGAAATTCGAGATAGTCAGCCCCCACGAGATGGACCTTGAGGCCGGCAAGATTTCGCTTAAATCACCGATCGGCGCCGCCCTGATGGGCAAGAAGGTCGGCGAAATCGCCGAGGCCCAGGTCCCATCCGGAACCTTGCGCCTTAGAATCGAAAGTATCACTCTCGACTGAGAGTATTTATATATCTTATTTTACGGCCGTTACACAGAGCCAGTGCTTGGATTCGTCTCGGTGGACGGTGATATCCCTGAATCCCGCAGCGGAGAGATGGGTCTCAAGTTCGCCGGGAGTGTAGGTGTGCATTCCCTCGATCATCTTCTCCCATTTCTCGTTGTTCCCGGACAGGCCGTCGTCCTCGTTGACGATGAGGAACTTCCCTCCGGGCATCAAGACGCGCCGTACCTCCGCAAAGCTCTTCACTATTTCCGGCCAGAAATAGACCGTCTCGAAGGCGGTGGCCATACCGAACGTGTCATCCTTGAAAGGAAGGCTTGAGACACTGGCCTCCAGGACCTTGCAGCGACCTTTGCCGATAGCGGCGGCATTGACCTTTCGGGATTTCTCAACCGATACTACCGAGTAGTCGACACCGGTCACATTGGCACGAGGGCTCCGGTCCATCAGACGGGCAAGATTGGCCCCGCCGCCGCATCCGATGTCGAGGATTTCCCCCTCTGTGGGGATATTCACAAGGCCCAAGCCCCAGGATGCCATCGCCGCATGGGAGCCACCGTTCATTCCGGCCACCATCATACGACCCCAGAAGCCTTCCGGCTTGCGGGTGTTGCTGAAAATCTTGGAAAGGAGGCCCTTCGCCAAACCCACGTTTTTCTTTTCCATAACTTTACAGTGTATGTTGGTCATAATCACTGCAAAGTTAGGGAGCCTTCCTCTAGCTCGAAATCCCTATTTATTGTGATTTTCCCCGAATGACTCGTCGGCCGGATAGCCCTATTCGTCCTGTCCTTTTTTACTCCTTCTGATCTCAGAATACATAGACGCTGCCAAAAGGATCTGCGAGATAAAACCGCACCACAATCCGATTCTTCCAAGGGCATTGCCCTTCATATCCGGGACTAAGAGTAAAATGCCGAAAATCACCATCAGCACAATGGAAAGGGCAAATAGAAATCGAAGGAGTTTCAGTCTGTTCATAATTATTCCGGTATATCGATGTCAAGATAGAAATATTTCTGCGTGACTCCAAAACAGGAATAAGATTCAAGAATGGCCTCTAGTTCTGTCTCCCCACCAAATCTCCAGGGAACATAGTGGGGCTACGGCGTGAATAAATTGCACAAAAGATGGCTCCCAGATACCTGAGAGCCATCTTTATGCGGAGAGGACGAGAATCGTAAACCAAGTACAACACCCTTCGTAAACCCTTGCAGGAGTGCTTTCTATTGCGTATCTTTGCAAACGGGTTCGCTCACC
>CACZCQ010000002.1 GCA_902779765.1 uncultured Bacteroidia bacterium | reverse complement strand
TGAGTACGTTCCTATCATGATCAGGCAGGTGGATTACCTTGTCAAGTCGACATCGCTTCTGACAGACATGCTTTCCCAGTCGGACCACGACCGGTGGGAGGGTTTCCAGCGCGAAATCAAGTCCTGTGAGGTACAGGGAGATGCGTTGCTTTCCGAATTCCACGAGATGCTGTCCGGAAGCGTCCTTCTCCAGGTCAACAAACTCGACCTCCAATCAGTATCCATGGCTATCGACGATTGCCTCGATGCGATCAAGGATACATCCAAGGCTGTGCTCATTTACCGTCCTGAACATATCGACAGCCAGCTTGAGGAACTGTCCCATATAGCCAGGGACCAGTCCGGTGCATTGGCCGAGATGATCCCTCTTCTTGCAGACATAAAGAAGAATCTGACTTCGATCTCCCTCGCATGCGAGAGGGTCACTGAGCTGGAACACGCTGCCGACGAGGCTTATGAAGACTATGTAGGATTCATTTTCGGCAATGTCGAGAATGTGCGCGAACTGATAAAGTACAAGAACCTGGCAGAAATGCTGGAGAATGTTACCGATGCGCACAAGAAGATATCCGATCGTGTCCGGAATCTGCTGCTGAATTATCTCGCTGACTGAAACCGATAAGAAAAACCGCCGGTCCTTCACAGGTGCGGCGGTTTCAGGGCAAAAATAATACTTGTCTTTGTGTGAACGATGTCACTCATAGGTTAGTGCTTCAAAGGTAGACACTATCCTGGTGAAAAAATCATTTTCCAACCGAGGCTTTGTCCTGCCATGGTGGAAACTATGTCCCGGGACTTATTTTCCATCCCTGTACTGAAGAGGCGTGATTCCGAATCGTTTCTTGAACAGGAGATGGAAGTTCCTTGTATTGGAGAATCCGGAAGCATCAGCTATCTCATTTACAGTGTATTCCGGGTGCTCGGCAATTACTCCGAGCGCATGATTGAGACGTTTTCCGTTGATGTAGGAGGGGAGACTGATATCTCCTCCGATGTCCTGGAACATTCTTCCGAGCCTGTTCTTGCTGATCCCGAGCAGTTCCAGAATGTCTGCCCTCGTGATTCCCTTGTTCAGGTATAGCTTGCGCTTTTCCATGGCATCCTCAAGTTTGAAGAAAAGCTGCCAGCTGTCTGTCTCCGAGGTTTTCTCCTTGACATCTTCGTCGGGGGATAGTTCCTTGATACGTGCCTGGGCGGATTGCAGCAGCCGCATGTATTTTTCAGTATCGGAACGGCCGATGGAAATCAACCGGTTCTTCTCCACGAGGTTCTTGGTCTTGTTGTAATATAAATAGAAAGCGAGTGCCAGGATGATGGTTGCGGTTACGATCAGTATGATGACCAGAAGGTATCTGGCTTCCCTTGTCTCCGCCTTACTCGCCTCAAGTTCGGCCTCGTGGCTGTTGTACATCACAAAGGCCTTCATGGCCTTCTCAAGGTCGACTTTCTTCCCGAGGCTGTCCGTGATGGCGTATGACCTGTGCAGGAAGGAATATGCCTTGCCCGTATCTCCCAGCTCTGCCCAGGCGCGGGCTCTCTGTCTGAGGTAGTACTGTCCGACGTTCGATATGCTGTCTCCGGGTAATGGGAAATCCGAAGTTCCCAACGTTTCTAGCGCCTTTTCCGCCTGTCCTGTCCCGAGCAGGTACTCGATGATGCGCAGTTTCCCGCACTCATTCCTGGAATAATCCGTTTCATAAAATTTCCTTGCGTATTCATCCGCCTTTTCCCGGTTTCCTTCCAAGGTATAAAGATGTGCCATCTTTCCGAAAAGATATCCGAACTGCTGGTCGATGAAACTGTTGGAACCATATTCATTCCTGATGTCCTCGATGATCCTTTCCCTTTTCAGTCCGGTTGCAATTGCCTCCTCGATTTTCCCATCGTAGATCATGAAACTCATCTCTTCGCCGAGGAAGTGGCTCAACGTGCTTCTCGCGTGAAGGCCCTTTTCCCTGGAGAGGGCCGCGACTCCGTATTCCATATTGGCATAACCCTGGGCGTGCTGCCCGAGCTGGAGCAGTGATTCTCCGATGAGGAATCGAAACTCAGCCTTCGCCGCCGACGAATCGATCTTCTCCGCAGCCTTCTCTCCCTCGATGGCGGTGCTGATGCTTTGCTCGAAATTCTCGGAAAGGTAATAGCTGTTCCCGAGAAGTCTCAGCAATACGATCCTGTCGCTGGGAGTCAGTTCATCACTGTCCATGGCCAGGGCTTCTTTTGCGCACTCGATGACCTTTTCATCTTCCTCGAGAGGGTTGAAATAAACTATCGCCTGGTATATCCTGGCCTTCAAGGGAGAGATCATCCCTGCATTCAATGCGCTGTCGACCAGAGACAGGGCTTCCCTCGGCCTGTCTCCTGATAGACTCTGTATGCGGGCGCATACCTTTTCCACCTCTGCACCATCCGGGTTTTTCCCGGGATTCTCCTCTGCTGAGCAGGCAGTCAGGGCGTACGATACGGCGAGAAGTGCAATAAGCAAAAGACGATTTGTCTTGGTCATCAGTATGCTTTTTAGATTCGGGTGACAAAGATAGGAAAATGTTTTACTCCAGACCCTTCAGAATTGCCCTCAGATACAATTTTTCCCTGTTTGGGACAAATCTTCTGCCGGCTGCCGACATATTAACTGCAGGCTTATTCTTCCGATTCCTTTTGTTCTTCACAACTTTGCACCGCGATTCTAGCCTAAGACTTTTCAATCGCAAGTGACTCAATTAATTGTCTTATAAAGAATGAAAAAAAAGAATGATTATCTGCCGCCCCTGACCAGATCGGTAGGGTATCCCGAGGAGCCCGTCCTGGTTTTGTCGGCCAGGCCCGGAGGGCACAAGTATGACGAAGGTTATGATTCAGAAGAAGGATGGACCGATGAATGGCCCGGTAATTAACATTGTTATGAAAAACACCATGGAAAGGATAATGTCAACCCTGGCGGTCATGTCCGCCATATTGGTCTCATGTTCAAAGGAGATGCTGCCCGATGGTCACGGGCAGGAAGGAGTGGATGGATACAGGATAACGTTGAGAGGAAGTGCGGACGGGGCGGCGACGAGGATCACTGAAGATGTGGACGCCTACACCGGTTTGAGGACATCCTGGGAGGAAGGGGAGGCCATCAAGGTAATGTATTACAACGGCGGGACAGCCGCCATAGCGGATTTGGTTTCCGCAGAGGGAGACGGTCTGTTCACGGGAGAGGTGGAATCGGGTGCTGCAGCGGCTGCATTTGAATCCAGCGAACTAAATTGCGTAAATGCTTCAATGAGGATTTCGACTTCCCTTGAGGGCTCCTCGATGGTAAGCGAAGTGGATCTCTCGGGACAGGATGGAAGCCTGTCCAATGTCGCCGGATATGAACTGATGTATGTAAAGGGGACCGCCGACAAGCTTCTCCGGTTCCGGCATCTCACCAGCGTGCTCAGGATGACTTTCACCGGACTCTCCGGCGGGACCGTCAGTTCCGCATCATTCTCGTTCACTCCTTCAGGAACTGATGATGGAGGTGCTCTTTTTGCGGACAAGGCTACGTACAGGTTCGGCCAGGAAGGGATAAGTTCAGAGACGGAAGATATCATCTTCTACGAGATGCATGATATCTCCATTCCCGTCACGGACGGTGAAGCGGTCATCTACCTTGTCGTTCCTGAAAGAGGACAGCTGTATGGGGAACTGTCGGTGGTCCTTAAATGTGGGAATGATACTTTCAGGCGTTATGTCAAACTGGCCGGAAAGTCTTTCAAGGCCTGCAATGTGGTCGCGAGGAAAGAGATCCTCACGGACAACGACCGCGTCCCCGGCATCGGAGATTATGTCTACAGTGACGGCACATGGGGACCGCTGGTCTATTACGAAGACAAATGGCCCCAGGCTGTCATATTCAGCAACTATACCAGTGCGGAGGACAGGGCTTCCGGATATACCCACGGTTATGCCATGGCCCTGAGGGATGCCGCCTGGCCCACATCCTGGGCCCCGGAATCGGAGGTTGCGGCCAGGCCGGACTATCCGGAAACCGAGAATGTATTCGAGACGAGTTCGGATTCCGCTCCGTTATTGATGATGGAAAACCTCAGGGGACTGTCCACATGTACCGTACTGAACGAACTGTACCTGAAGGATTTTGCCCAAGGGAATTATTACGGCCTGCCCGGTTTCGAGCCCACGGGAGGCAGGGCAGCCATTCCCTGTGCGATGCGATATGGAAAGGATGACTGGGTGGTAGCGTACGGCAATACGGAGAACATAGCCCCTTTCGAAGCGCCGGAGAATACAAGCGGTTGGTTCCTGCCCAGTGTGGGTCAATGGTATCTGTGCCTGGCCAACCTGGCGGGCATCGACCCGAACGACCTTGTTCTCACCTCGAACGGGGGAGTGGTCACCGAGCTCGCCTGGAAATTCCCTTCTTCATCGGTGAGACAGGAATACCTCAACACATTTACCGCATATTTCAGCAGCGCGGCTTATTACAATCCCATCCTCGCTCAATATGTCTCGTCCGGAAGGATGGTCGCGACGGTTTTCTACCTGCCCTATAACGGCCAGATGGACTGGTATCTCTGGGCATGCGACGAAGCCACCTCGGACGGAACCGCATCCGTAGTATTCCTCAATTCTACGGATATCATATTCAAATATGTGGAAAAACAGACGGGTGAGGATGCCAGCAACGGCTACGCTGCCAGGTCGATCCTGGCTTTCTGATGGCTTGATCAGAAAATGGTCTTCATGTCACCGTAGTAGTGGATGGTCTCGCGGTTGCGGGAACGTACCTCGATGGTTGTCCTGCCGTTGTTGAATACTTCGATGATATAGACGAGACGGTCTTCACCATTATTGGTTGACAGAGCAATCTGCCTTCGGTCCGCCTTGGGAGAATACTCGACGTAATCGGAGATCTTCGATTCGAAAGTAAGACCCTGGCCTCCGCCGTAAGGCAGATTCCATGCTGCTCCGAAATACGGGAGATGTGATTTGAGTTTGTCTCCGTCCACTTCGACCGAATAATTGGTGACATGCCTGCTCCCGCCCCTGAGGGGAACCATCTGGTCCACTTCGATAACGTATTTGCGGTTGTCCAGGTTTTCCTGGACCGTGGTCTCTATCTGGGCTTTCTCCTCGGGAGTAAGGCGCATTGAGGAACAACCGCATATCATCAATGCGGCTGAAAGAATGAGGATAAGGGACTTTTTCATTGCACTTGAAGATATTATTTGTCGTTGGGGATTATGATCTTGTAACTGTGGCCGCCCTTGTTGTCCAGCTTGCTGTCACGAAGCCATAGGTTCGCTTCCTTGAGCTGCATGTAGCTGCAGCCGTTCTCTTCTGCGAAGTCGACAAGACTTTCGATCGGCCCGTTGACCGTCACTATCTTCTTCGGGGCGTAGTACGGGTATCTGTCGAATTTGTCGACCTTGAATCCGAAAGCCGCAGGGTTCTCGAAGAGCATCTTTGCGACGAGTATCCGGAACATATAGCGGGATGTCTCCTCCACCAGCCAGAGGTCCAGTGCGGTCTTCCTCCGCTGGTCCGCCAGGCGCTTGGAAATCCCTCCCTGACCGGCATTGTAGCTTGCCGCCACCGTCATCCAGTTGCCGTATCTGGTGTATGCCTTGTTCAGGTACTGGCAGGCGGCGATGGTCTCTTTCTCGATATTGTACCTTTCATCGACTTCGTTGTCGATGATGAGGCCGTATTCCTTTCCGGTAGCTTTGGTGAATTGCCAGAGTCCGGCAGCCCCTGCCGTAGACAACGCCTTGGGGCTCAGGTTGCTCTCGATAGCCATGAGATACTTCAGGTCGTCCGGGACACCGTAAAGCTTGAGGATGGGCTCGATCTGCTGGAAATACCTCTCCGAACGTTTCAGCATCAGGAGAGAGTTGGTGTGCGAATATGTAAATGCAATCAACTCCCTGTCCATCCTTTCATACAGGTCGCTGCGGTTGAAACGGACCGTGTCCCCTGCGAATACCATATACTGGGGGACCGGGGGAGACTGGAACTGGAGGTCTTCCGTGGCGTAGCGTTGGGCCATGGCGCAGACACTGCAGGCCAGGACAGTGATGGCAGTGAGTGCAAACCTTTTCATGACTATATGGATGTGAATCGTCGGGCTTGTTCTTCAATAAGGGCCCTGTCGTTGAAATAGTCTATCTGCATGGCTTTCTTGACATCATCCAGCGTGGCCTGGGCCGCAGCCTCGGCAACCTCGCTGCCCTTTTTCAGGATGTCATAGACGGCCGGGATGTCCTTCTCGTATTCCTTCCTGCGGGCCCTGATCGGTTCCAGTTCCTCGTTGAGGATCTTCTCCAGGAACTTCTTGCACTTGACATCTCCGAGTCCGCCCCTCTGGTAATGAGCCTTGAGTTCATCCAGGTTGGCATATTCAGGCCAGTATAGCCCGAAATGTTCGTCACGGCAGAAAGCATCGAGATATGTGAAGACGGTATTCCCTTCAATGTGGCCGGGGTCGCTGACGTTGATGTGCTGGGGGTCGGTGTACATGGACATTACCTTCTTGTGCATTTCGTCGGCGGATTCTGCGAGATAGATGCAGTTCCCGAGGGACTTGCTCATCTTGGCCTTTCCGTCCGTACCGGGCAGCCTGAGGCAGGCGGCGTTCGAAGGGAGCACTGCCTTTGGTTCGACCAGCGTCTCTCCGTAGATCCTGTTGAATGCCCTCACGATTTCGACTGTCTGCTCGATCATCGGTTTCTGGTCTTCTCCGACCGGGACGTCGGTCGCCTTGAATGCGGTGATGTCAGCAGCTTGGGAAATGGGGTAGCAGAAGAAACCCACGGGGAGTCCGCTTCCGAATGCCTGTTCCTCTCCCTCTGCATTGAAGCCGCGCAGCGCGATTTCCGTCTTGACGGTGGGATTCCTCTGGAGCCTCGCCACTGTGACGAGGTTCATGTAGTAGAAGGTCAGTTCGGTGAGCTGGGGGATCTGGCTCTGGATGAAGAGCGTGACCTTGTCCGGATCGAGACCCACGGAAAGATAGTCGAGGGCGACTTCTATGATATTCTGGCGAACCTTCTCCGGATTGTCGAAATTGTCCGTCAGGGCCTGTGCATCGGCTATGAATACGAACATCTTCTCGTAACCTCCGGCATTCTGGATGGCCACCCTGTTCCTGAGTGAACCGACATAATGCCCTATGTGGAGTCTTCCGGTAGGGCGGTCGCCCGTAAGTATGATTTTTCCTGGCATTTCTAGCGTTTATTTGATAAGGTTTAGGAATTCGTTTCTTGTTCTTGCAGAGCTGAGGAATATTCCCGAGAAAGCCGACGTCGTGGTGATGGCGTTCGATTTCTGCACTCCCCGCAGCGACATGCAGGTATGCATCGCCTCGATGACGACGGCCACTCCCAGGGGTTTCAGTGCATCAACTATGCAGTCCCTGATCTGGACGGTCAGCCTTTCCTGGACCTGGAGCCTCCTGGCGTATGTCTCGACAACCCTGGCAATCTTGCTCAGGCCGGTGATCTTGCCGTTGGGAATATAGGCTACGTGGCATTTCCCGATGAAGGGGAGCATATGGTGCTCGCACATCGAATAGAGCTCAATGTCCTTCACCAGGACCATCTGCTGGTATTTTTCATCGAATATGGCTGACTTGATGATCTGCTCTCCGTTCTGGGCGTATCCCTGGGTAAGGAACTGAAGGGATTTGGCCACCCTTTCAGGAGTCTTCAGAAGTCCCTCCCTCTCAGGGTCTTCGCCCAGCAGGGCGAGGATTTCCCTGACCCTTGCCGAGATTTCAGCAGTGGTCTTTTCGTCGTATTTCTCAATCTTTTCGTAAGCCATCTTATGGTACGGTTGTTGAATAGCTCTGCTTGTCCTACAAAATTAGGCAAAAAAAAGTTATAGATTAATTATTTTACATATCTTTGCGGCAAATTACGATATTATGTATTGGACACTTGAACTTGCCAGCAGCCTGGACGATGCTCCGTGGCCGGCATCAAAAGAAGAACTCATCGATTACGCCAACCGTTCCGGCGCTCCCGAAGAGGTTATAGAGAACTTGACAGAACTTGAAGACGACGGCGAGATCTACGAATCCATCGAAGACATCTGGCCCGATTACCCCACCAAGGAAGATTTCTTCTTTAACGAGGAAGAGTATTAGGTAGTTAACTCTCTGAAATACAGTAATTTAAGTGCATCGGGTGTGATTCTTTGAGTCACGCCCGATGGCCTTTTAAGGACACTGAGGGCCAGGTGCGGAAACAAAAGTGAACGCAAAAACGGACGCAAAAACAGACGCAATTTTGCGACGGTAATAGTAACCAATTTTTGTGTTCATATGACAGGTTACCTGAAATCCATTGCCAGGGATCTCGATAATCTGCAGATGGCAGGCCACCGCGGGACCTGCCATCTTTTTTTTCTATTCTGTTTGCCCTCTTTGAGCGCGCATGATTCCTTTCATTAATGAAGATTTCCTCGTAAATATGTGTTTTTTTTGTTAATTTTGGAAATCCGACCGGCAATTCGTAAATAACGAGCAGTTTGGAACTTAGATGCAGCTCTTGTTTATAGAACATCTATGAGTACGAAAGGTTTTATTGTTTGATCGGTAATAATAACCAAAGTATTTGAAATCATGGCAGATGTTTATCTTCACAAAATTGGAACAGCCTCAAGTGAAATGGAAGCGGCAGCCTCGTTGAAGCAACTCTTAGACGTTGAACTGGCCGATATAGATGGTCGTGTTTGGATTGTTCCCAGTATAGACATTCATCCCGCGACTGGGAGACATGATGTCGATCTGATCATGATTGGTTATTTGAAGGACTATTATATTGACGATATTGCAGGGAAGTGCAATATTGATATTAAGTCCTTTTTTGCGACTATTGAGATAAAATCTCATTCTGGTGTAGGGCTTAAAAGGAGTGGCACGCATCTATTAGTTAAATATCCCGATGGATACGAGGATGTTACGATGCAAAGTAATGACCAAAACTCATCGATTAGACGTTTCTTATCAGGACCTCTTCAGCAGGAATCTATTCGAGTTCCTTTTATCTCAAACCTGATATGGCTGAGAGGGACGGATTGGAATGATTTTAACGAAGAGATAGGATTAGTCGACAGCAATATATTAGTAAGCGATTCTACTGCCAAAGATTTTTTTGTCGCAATCGGGCGACAGTACTCTTTAGTTGACAATGGCTATGTAAACGCTTTTGGAAAGTTCGGAACAGAAGAAGCGATAGAGTACACTGCCAATATCTTTTGTGCAAAGAGTAATGGTGCTGATACGATGACTCTTCGTCGTATTAATATCCTAAATACTAATAATAATGCACTTCTAGATCTAGAAAAGGATTGTTCATCTGTTATAATCCTATCCGGACATGCCGGTACAGGCAAAACGGTTATGCTGATGCAGGGAGCAATTAATATGACGAAGAAAGGTTACAAGTGTTTATTCCTGACTTATAACAGAGCATTAATAGCCGATCTTAAACACACAATGCGTTTCTTCGGCAAAATCCTGCCGGTGTTCGACATAGATTCAATGAGTTCATTTATGATCGGCCTTATGCGTAAGGCAGGTATATGGAAGAATACATTTGACATCAAGTCTGATTTTGATCAATCCTTAGCTGTTTTAATGAAAGTCAAGGAGTCAAAAGATATCGCACCAGTATATGATTATATCTTCGTTGACGAAGCGCAGGATTGGAAGACAAATGAGGCGGAGATGCTCAAGTATTATTACAGAGACAAACACATCGTTATTGCTGATGGGATTGATCAGTTCATGAAAACCAGCGAGCATACGTATTGGGGGCCAATTGCACTACCTAAATTGAAACAATGTCTTCGTCAGAGATCGAATCTCGTTTCGTTCGCAAAGATTTTTGCCAGCAAATTAGGCGTATATTGGGATGTGGACTCTACTCGTTCTTTGCCAGGCGGGAAAGTAATTATTACAAATGCATATGATCAAAACCTTCATGAACGCCTTTTTCATGAGGCTGTTCAACATGGTTGTTCAGCATATGATTTAATGTTGCTAGTTCCAAATAGCCTCACAAAGACAGGTCATTTTGACTTAATAGATGCGTATAATGCGCAAGGCATCCATTTGTATGATGGTGTGGACTCTGCCAACAGAGACAGTTTGTATTCTGATGTTAATTACAAGAATAAGGAATGTCGTGTATATACATACGAATCATGTCGAGGGCTAGAAGCCTGGATAACTGTTTGCTTGCGTTTTGATGAGTTGTTTACTGAGCCTCATCCTCACGATTATCACGAGATCCCTTTTTCTCCTGCAAGACAGTACATGTTGTCGTTATGGTCGTTAATACCGTTAACACGAGCCGTCGACACTCTTGTATTAGGTGTCCAAAAGGGTTCAACAATTGATACTATTCTCAGGGAGATTGCCCGCGAGAATCCTGATTTTGTTACTATTGAGGAAAAGTAGAAGATTAAGAATGTTTGGGCCAATCAACAAGTATTGCGAGTGGAACAGCGCACTATGGCGATATTTCTTCCCGTCAAAGGAGGAAAATGCTATATTATATATAGACGAAACTGTTTTAACACAAGTCGCAGAGATCAATCACATCAAACATGAAGAAGGCCAGGATTGGACTCACCAGTTCTTATCTTGTACTCTTTTGAGTGGAGATGACTTCGAAAGTTTTAAGCTCTTTTGGGAAGATCGCACGGGTGATAGGAAAACACTCATTCCGTCTGCTAGGACTTGGAATAGTCTAGTTGAACGGTTGATGACCTTGAAAGCAGATAACTATCCGGCATATTTCGCAATGTTGTGCGCAATAATGTTGTTGGCAAGTCTTCAAGGAGCTAATCATACGAGGATTAAAGAAAAGGCTAGAGAGTATTTAGGAGAAGATTACGCCTCTAACCCTGGAATGTTGATAGAACCTCTTCTGCAACAATTACATGCGGATCATCCGTGCTTTAATCCGGACCGAATGATATGTGGAAGCCAAAGACATATAAGCCGCATTAAATATCATCTGGTGCTCAAAAAATCAATGAGGGAAGATTTTGTTGATTTCCTTGAGGTCAACAATCTTCATTGGCAATATGAGTCATATTCTTTTTTTGTAAACAATATCTTAATCCCTGCGCTTGAGAAAGCCGGTAAGAATGACCTTACCAGGATCATTATCAAAGAAGAAAATATACCTTATGTTAAAAACATTCTTCGAGGCAAATTAAACTTCGGAAAGAAGTTCTCAAAATGCGGAAACGACATTCAAGATACAATTGCCAAATGGGGATATGAGTTATACTTTGATTTTGACGGGTCACATTCTTTCTCTGTTTTCTGTGAGTATTATAACCTTCCATTCAATTTATCTCTAAAGCAGGGCTCCTTTGAAGTTTCAGAAGAGCCTTCATCTTCAGATTATGTTGCAGAGAATGTCCCATTGGCGGCATTGTCTGCAAAACAACTTCGTTATGAGGGCAATAAGTATACGATTAGCAATGTAGGTGATGGTACTGCAGAATATGGTTCACGGTTTTATTTTGAACGCATTTCAGACGACATTTATCGACAGGTAGAAGCACCCGTTTGTGGGAAGGACTATTATGTTTTTATCAAAAAAACAGCGCGATTAAAGACGTTTGAACAAGAGTGGTGTCCTTCTGATTTTTTAGAACAGGAATACAATGTGTATTCCGTACAATCATATTCCGCGCCCACGACGGAGCGAAGGAATCGTGTAAAAGCAGATGACACATTCCAACTTAACGAACTTGGTTCTTGGTTTAGCGTTGCTCTTTCTGAAGGACAGTGCGTTTTTTGGCGTCCCAATCAGCTCGGACAGGATTTCAAACGACTGGATGGTCTAATCAAAGGGGTGAATAATAAGTACTATTTCAGGCTTCCGCCTACCGCATCACAACACTTGAGCGGGGATCTTATTATTCGAGAAGGTGAAAAGGATGTGGTATCCGAACAAGTATCCTGTGATTTCGAGTGGGGTGGGCTCCAAACGAATTATCACATGAATGGATGGGGAGAAATAACAGATTCCCCCGTCGATGATAAAGGCGTAAAAAACATTGTTACAGGGAAGCAACATCTCCATAATAACTTGGGGGGTAAAACTGTCGGCTCTGATATCCTTATACAGATTTTATATGACCTCTCAGACTCTTCCGGATGTGTCTCTGGTAGAAAAATGCGTGCGGCTATTGAGTTTGCGCTGCCATTTTGGGGGATTACCCCAACTGAGTCAAATCGCAAATCTGTTATCTATGCATTACGTCGGCTAGGGTATATCATGGCCTATTATGACATTGATCGCAAAGAGTATATTAATCAGCTTGTTTCCAAATATGTGGAAAGGAGTAATTATAGCATTCTTCAGTTTGCAAATGCTTATGTGGTCAAGGGTGTTTATAGTCAGTCCGACATTGATTCCTTATTAGATAATATCAGTCCTAGTAGTATTTATCGAAAGCGGCCATATGATAATGGGGCATTAATTACCCGACCTGAATATGCTTGTTTACCCGACGTTATATTGTTTGAGGGTGAGCCCATTGAACAATGGCCGGTATTAGATTATCCAGTGGCGGATTACCTAATCTCGAATATGGAGAACATGAAGGGCTTTGCACTAAAGTTCGGGATTAATAATGGTGGGGAATCATTATTCTCAGTTCCTTCACGCACAGTCCCATGTATGGTTAAAGATAACAAAGGGAATGAGGTTTTGTGTACTAAAGATAAGAGTGGAAAGTATGTTACACATAAGTATTACGAAGTAGAGGGAAAATTAAGGCCAATTCCTAAACACTTAGCTCGTGCTTTCTGTCAGAATTCCAAGAATACCCCTATTTGTTTGTTGGAGTATTCCAAAGCATTAAAGGGCCTGAATTTGGCGAAGATATCTTTTGTGTCTGGGATGGGGCTGCCAGCGGTTCTCGATGTGGCATTCTGTGATCTGTCATTAGGAATGCCCAGTATAGAAAGGGTATTTATTGTCCATCAAGAGCAAACTATAGGACTCCCCAGTAATGCTCATGATCCTACTATAGAGAAAAAGAACTATGCCACCACAGCTACATCGCAGAATTATCAATACTTGCACGGGGCTATTTCAAAAGTATCTGGAAGGATAGTTTCCGATTTGGTATCAAACGAATCCATCGTTTTCTCATATCAAGTGAACAATTGGTATAAAATGAAATACACCAGGAATTATGATGGTAGAGTTGGCCTACTGTCGCTATTCTACGGATCTGACCTATTGGCATTTGCTATCGGTAATCAAGTTTATTATAAGGCTTCGCCGGCTTCAGTCTTTTACCGCCTAGAAGGAAACAATCTCAATGAGGTATTTTCCAGTATCATTTGCAATACAGTCAACCTCGATAATAACAACCTTGATAAGATAGAAAAATACGTCAAAGATATTCCGGTTCATCCCCAAGGAGACAAGACCCAAACAATTCCTGTATTAGTAAAACAAATTAAACGATAAATATGGCACAATACGAGCAGCTTTTGTCTAAGGATCCTATTGGCGCTTTCGACAAAATCAAAGAAGACTATCTGCGGTATTTTGAGACGATGTACCGTTTCAAAGATCAGAGCATTGATAAGAAAAAGAATGCTGAAATCCGCAAATCCGACAACCTTGCAAAAGAGCCCTATTGCGAACTTTTGCCGAAGTATCAGTCAGAGAGTTGCGATCTTGCATCTCTGTGTAAGCCAGCTACAGGTGATTATTATACAAAGCATAATGGGTTAAAACCCTTGCCAGATGGGTACGCATCCTTTATTACAAACGGCTTAATGAACTACATTCCGTACAAGCATCAGTTCGAGATGCTCTGCAAGGGATACGGTGAAGGAAAGAATGTCTTGATCACATCTGGAACCGGCTCTGGAAAAACCGAATCCTTCTTGTTGCCTCTGTTTGCAGAATTATTATATGAGGCTAATAACAAGTGGTCAGCTCCCGCTGTCGGGTACAATCCTACTTGGTGGCAGACTGTTGACCAGGAAGGAGTTTATGTGCCGTGCCAACGAAATGGCGAAACTCGTCCGGCCGCCATGAGAGCACTCCTACTTTATCCGATGAATGCCCTTGTTGCAGATCAGGTCGCCAGATTGAGAAAGGCGTTGGACTCTCCGGCCGTGAGGGCTTTTCTCGACAAGGATTGTAAGGGGAATCGTATTTTTTTCGGAAGCTATAATAGCGAGACCCCGAACAAATACAAGGCGGTTGCCCGATTGGCAGCATCATTTGACCAAGCTCAAGTCTTGTCCAAAGCAGCATCAAATGGGGAATGCGAGCCCGATGATGTTTATGTATCTTCCCGCCTATCTGATCAGGAATTCACAGGGGAAATGCTGGTTCGAGAGGATATGCATAAGGCATGTCCGGACATCTTCATTACAAACATTAGTATGTTGAGCATAATGCTAATGCGTTTTGAAGAGCAGGATATGTTGGACCAGACTCGGAATTATTATCAAAATCATCCCGATGCTGTTTTCCATTTAATCGTGGATGAATTGCACTTGCATCGAGGAACAGCTGGAGCTGAAGTATCCTATCTCTTAAGAATGTTCTTAGATCGCATCGGTGTTCCTCCCATGAAGAATGGGAAAGCGAATCCACAATTACGCGTGTATGCATCCAGTGCCTCTTTGGGCCTTGGCGCCCAACAGTATCTTGCTGATTTTTTTGGCATATCAGATCCACAAAAGCCTTTTGCGATTCAGCAAGGATATGATTTAAGTATTCCGTCAGCAAAGCAGGCCCCGCTTGACTATTCTGTTTTCGACACTTTCTCCAAGAATAACACTTTCGGGAAGTTTTATTAC
Source organism: uncultured Bacteroidia bacterium (assembly GCA_902779765.1). Taxonomy (GTDB): domain Bacteria; phylum Bacteroidota; class Bacteroidia; order Bacteroidales; family UBA932; genus Cryptobacteroides. The sequence goes on along the minus strand of CACZCQ010000002.1, from coordinate 173,388 downwards.
GAACAGAGTGCGGCTGAAAAGGTAAGCACGGAGAGCCTCTTCCTTAACAAGGCGAGATACTCGAAAACGTTCGCCCAGTTCGTTGACGAGTATTCACCCCAAATCTACGAGGACCTTCGAAAGTTTGTCTCGCCAGCCTGCACTACGTTCGCTTTATCAGATTTACAAAAACTACCAGGTGCCCCATCCGATGATGCGATCAGAGGTCTCTTAATCTTTAGAGGAGCTGTTAATCATGAGTATCTCCCCAGTTTAAGGTTTCATCAGTTCTATCGTTATATTGACGGACTTTGGGGAGAATTGCTGCCGGACAAGGCCCATGCGGGACATGTTGGTGAAATTCTATTTCATCCTGAAGAAGTCTCATCGAATGGAGGGCATAGGGTCTTGGAGTTGCTTAGATGTGAGTGTTGTGGCGAATTGTTTATTGGTGGTAATAGGGCCGATAGTGTTTCAAGAGGTAAAGTGGGCCTTTCACTCAATAGTCCTCAGCTTGACAAGATTCCCAACATGCAAGCTACGCCTATGGTTCAAAGAAAGAATCTTGATGAATATGCCTTATTCTGGCCCAGTGGCGCCCGCGCGCTTAATGGTTGGTTTAGTAGTGAACCCGTAACAGGCAATTATGAACGTTTTGGGGTGGTAAATTGTATCGGAGAGAAATCACCTCGAGATACCGGTTCCGATGCTATTCACGGGGCCTGGAAAGAAGGGTTCTTGAATCCATATGATGGCGCTATCACTTTCGCTCTTGGTCCCAAGGTGGCACGCGATGAATACATCCATGGTTTTTTATATTGTCCAAGGAACTCTGCTGGAGCAGAACTTACTGAGTATAATACTAGGGTGCTCAAGGCACTACCATGTAAGTGTCCCGCATGCGAGAAAGACTACTTAAATAGAAAGTATACCCAATCTCCCATACGTAGTTTCAGAACTGGTATGGGACGAAACAACCAGATTTTCGGCAAAGAATTATTGTATCAGTTAGATCCTCACGGTTCTCATAAATCCAAATTGATTGGGTTCTCTGATAGTAGACAAGATGCGGCGGAACAATCTAAACTAATCGCGAGAGAACACTATCGTGATATGTTGCGTCTCTGTTTTATCAATCTAATTGCCCAAAAAGCTAATGGCTCGGCTTCTACTCAACTGAATCAATTAAAGTCTATGATAGTGCCGGCGGTACAAGGTGGAGTTCAGCCAAGTATCGTTATCAGTACAATCAATAGCTGGCCAGGCATTTCGACTTCAGATGCCACATCTCTCAGCGGAATAGTATTATCTGGATTACCCACTAACATTGTTATTGCAAAGATCAATTCATATTCTCCGAATGTGGACAGCGTCGATCTTAATAAAATGGTCTCCAGGAGCAATAATATGATTGATGGCGAGTTGGTTGCAGAATTGTTGAAACTGGGCATAAACCCCGCCGGATCAGAGTATTCTGATATGTACCCCAAAGATGACATATATTGGGATCAGTTCTATGATTTTACCCCTGGACAGGAGCAAATGAAATCCCGGGCGTTCTTAGTAAAGGTCACATCTGGTAAGACTCTCGGAGAAGTCGTTTATAGGAACATTGAATCAAATGTATTCAGCAACTGTTTTGGACAGTTTATTAATGTGAACACCGAAGTCGCAGGATTGGGCTATGTGGCCTCTTCTGACACGAGCCAATCTCAGGCAGTTAATCACTTAAGTCAGCTTATTCAATCATACTTGGCTTCAAACAACCTGTCTATAGAAGGTGTGATTAACGCCTTAATCCGTGTTTACGGTGACGCCTACAGATATGATGGTGATTTTGAAGCCAAGGAAATGCCTAATTATTCAGTCTTTTCAAAGCCTCTAAGAAAGGTGGTTCAACGTTTGGCTTTTTTAACGGGGAATAATGAGAATACATTGGGGGATGCTGTTTGCAGCGCTATGCGTTCTGTTGCAACCGATGACGATGGGAAATTGGAACTGAATAAGCCGTTACGTTTTGTTCTAATGCATTCTGGAGATGACTACTATGTTTGTCCAAAGTGTGGACGTGTTCATCTACATAGAGGTTTGGGATTTTGCACCAACACCGCCTGTCTCAGCGACTTGCCGGTAACTTCCTCGGGGAAAGTGGATAGTTTATGGGCGAGCAACTATATTTCCTTTGATGTCAGAAAGGAGCCTCACGATCCAAGGCGTTTACATTCTGAAGAACTTACAGGTCAGACGGATGATCAGATGGGACGACTGCTATGCTTCAAGGATATAATGCTGGCAGGAAAGAATCCATTGTCAAATTGCATCGATATGCTAAGCGTAACCACGACCATGGAGGTTGGTGTGGACATTGGAAGTCTTCAGGCCATTTATCAGGGCAATATGCCTCCAACACGTTACAATTATCAGCAGAGAGTTGGTAGAGCGGGACGTAGAGGTCAGGCATTCTCCGCCGCCCTAACTTTTTGCCGCGGCAGGAGTCATGACAACTATTACTATTATCAGGCCACTGAAGAAATAACAGGTGGGATCCCTGCATATCCTACTATCTCTGTCAATCCGATAGTAGACGGCGTCCCTAATGCTGTTATACTCAAACGTATTGTGCTCAAGCACATACTAATGGCTATTTCTTCAAGGGAACAAGGCTGGGCGACGAAAACCGGTACTGCGGGGCAGTTAGGGAATACTGGTAATTGGAAAACAGTTGTTCGTCCTCGCATCAAAGACTGGATCCAAAACCATCAAAGTGACATTAATGGTATTATTCATTATTACACTTCACAGTTTGTTGCTCAAACAGACCCATTGAATTCTGATCTAATTTCATGGTTAAATAATGACATCCTCTCATTAATGGATGAAGCTATAGATAATAGCACACAAGATGATAATGCCCAGGCTTTTGCAGAAGCCGGACTCTTGCCAATGTATGGAATGCCTTCTGCTATCCGAGTTTTATACCATAGCGGGTCATCTGATGGTCAGCCGTATAAGTACTACGAAATATACTCTGGAGTTATAGACCGTCCTATTGAACAGGCCATAACAGAATTTGCTCCAGGAGCAATTAAGACAAAGGATGCAGCCGAGTATCAGTCTGCAGGTCTTACTGTCCCTCTAACCTACTTGGCTCGAAGAAAAACGTTAGCTGATTTGGCGATCGACCCTGAAGAATTAGATCCTCTCCAGCATAGCTACAATCTTAACTTGAATGGCGCGGAGATCATGTCAGTTGAGCCATATAATCAGAATCTTATTGATCCGATTAACTTATCGACTGTTCGATTGGTGATTCCCAAGGCATTCAGAACCGATAGAATTATTGGCAATAAGGGAGAATATAACCATGAAGACGACACAAGGAGTAATTATACGCCGGTAGAGATTTGGGTGGATGCAAAATCCTCTGCGCCAGCATCCATTACTGGAGGTTCCTTGTTATGGGAGGTATGGAACGGGGATAATAAGAAGGGTGATGTGTGGTATATTAATACCAACAACGGAGAACTCTTTAGAGGAGAGCGAGCTATTCGCAAGAATGCTGGATCGTATCTTGTAGAACCTCGTTTCTTCTCACAACAGATTACCCCGACGAACGAAGCCCAAGTTATTGGCTCATCCCCCAACTTCATGGTAGAAGGCTGTTATAAGAAGGATTATTGGAGCACGGATAATAATCCGGAGAGAATCGCAATCGGAGCGAAAAAGGTCACTGATATCCTGTGCCTTTCTATGGATGTATCCAAAATTCCTCAAGTGATTAATCTAAATTGCCTTACGGGTAATCGCTCCGCAATTATCGCCGCTTTTTATTCTGCCGCCACGTTAATACAAAGGACATTTGCGGATGAAATTGATATTCAACCTGAAGAGATCGAGATAAGTGAGGTTAAAATTGATTCCACGAGTGGAATGCCATCCATTTATTTGAATGATAAAGCGGCAAATGGAGCCGGTTTCATCTCGTTACTCTGTAAAACTGATCCGGCTACGGGGGTGCTCAAATTACAATCAATTATGGAAGACATCGTGTCTCCTAATCCCAAGAGCAAGTTTATCCGTGCTATTTTGAGTCATAAAGATGAATGCGCCACCGCATGCCCCAAGTGCTTAGATACTTTTTATAATAGAGGCATCCACCATGTTCTAGATTGGAGGCTAGGAATGGATATTATTAAACTGATGATAGATGGAACATACGAAATGGGATACTCCGATTTGTCGTCTACTCCTTATGGTGACCTGGCCAAAATTATGAACGAACTTGGCGAACGTGTTGAACATGCACATCCTGCCGGTAATATTGTCTATACCAAGAATGATTTACATGATTGGCATTCCGGATACTTCACGACTATGGAACGAGGTGTTTCCCTTATTGAACACTTAGTTCATCCGTTATGGAATGTGTGTAGCCAGGAATCAATTGATGGGTGTAGATCCCAAAATTCATTCAAGTTACAGAGAACTGTTAAATCAAGTCCTGTAAAATGTGCTACTAGACCTGTACAGAACACAACGTCATGCTCATCTCAAACTGGGGGCAATACAACTTCCGCTAATCCACCATCGTCCTCTGCTCCGTTCAGTTCCGGGTCTGGAGGATATGGCTCGTTAGGATAGTATAAATCTCAACACTTGTTCTTGACTAATGTCTACGAGCTACATTTAGATGCTGGTGATAATGCCCCTCAGAACTTCCATGGTTTTTACCGCGATATTGTCGTATATCAGTGCCATACAAGTTCAGTGTGTATTATGTGTGCAAGGTATTCTTGCTATCAATTACATAACTAGTCAAAATCTTCAATTATACGACAACAAAGGGTGACTGAAGCAGCATTAAGCGTATAAATAGAAACTGCACGGAGGCAATGAAAATGAGAGCAACTCAATGAAACAGTTATGCCATGTTTTATTTCAACTCGTCTCTGGCGGAGGAAGTGTTAAATAAGTCATGCCAGGTCTGGGGCCAGACTACAATGACGCATCCTAACCCATTGATTACCAAGCAATATCCCATCCTCCGCGACCAATTTAACGAAGAAGAATACTAGAGAGATTACTCTTAAAATATTAATTTACAGCGAGGGAAACAAATAATCTTTGTCTCCCTCGCTGTTTTTTACAAAAAATACTATCGGAGAATCGAAGTAAGCAGTTGTCAAGGGCAGACGGGACGCACAGTACATCCCATGCAGACATATTGAGTGCCCCAGAATAGTACATTCTTGAACCGGCCGAAAACCATAGCGAAAGTGTCTGCATCTTCATCACGGTCCGAAGTCCAATAATAGGCCTGTCTGCCTTTGTCTTTTTCAAGATTCATATTCGTACGTTGTCCGGAAGCGGGAATATAGATGGACTTCCCGTTGATTTTGCTGGTCACCTTCCATCCGCCGGGAGTATCATTGGACCATTTGTCGATGTCTGACGGCACCATCTCCCAGGTACACTTTTCCATGAGTTCCTGGAACTCCTCCTCAGTAGGCATCCTCCAGGACCCTCCCCATTTCACGTGGGCGACGTCATATTCGTTTTTCAGTATCAGATCGCTGCCGTAGATTCGGGCAAGAGCTGCGTCACGCGAGGCGTCGTCAGTCCCGATTCCTTTGAACACCAGGTAGCTATCCCAGTCATAGTAAGTACCGTCGGGCTTTTCAGAGGTTTCTCCCCATCCATAATAATTCCCCAGTCCTTTTTCGTCCGATGCTCCTACGTTGACACTTGCCCACTTTACACTCAAGCCAAGGTCGACAGCGTATTTGTCATAAGGACTCTTATCCTTATCGGATCTTTCTTTTTCGCAGGATGCAAGTACAACGGCAGCAAATGCCGAGATAATAAATATTACAGATGACTTTTTCATAGAAACAGGATAAAATGTCCGGACAAAGTTAATCAATAATCTTTGACTTAACTTGCTTGGACTGAAAAGAATGGTTATTTTAGCGGTTATGAAAGCTATTTCCATTCTTATGCTCTCGGTGGCCGCAGCAGGGATGCTGGCGTGCTCCGGGAATGATTCAAAGTATGTCATTACAGGTAAGAACGCTCCCCAGGATGGGGTTACCGTCTATCTGATAGACCGGATTGTTGAAGACTACATCGACAGCGCAGTAGTGTCCAACGGCACCTTCGAGATGAAGGGGAAGGCCACTAAAGATGCTTTTCTGGGCATAGAAGTCGAGAACTCCGAGTGGAAATATCCTCTTATCAATGACGGTGTTCCTGTGCAAATCAATTTCGCCGACAGTTCCGTCGCCGGATCGGCCCTTAATGTCAAGTTGACGGAATGTGACAAGCGTAACTCAAAGGCCTATGCCCGGTTGAATCAGCTCGTCGAGGTTTTTTTGGCACTGCCCGAAGAGGAACGGGATGCCGCAGAGGATGAATTTGTCGCGCAATTTGAGGCTGCGTTCCAGGATTATGCCGATACAAAGCTGGCGATCATCGAGGAGAATAAGGACAATCTCATCCCGGTCGTTTTCATTGAAAATGTCCCCGCAGCCATGGGCTATGCCAAGTTCAACGAACTGGTTTCTTCGGATGCACCCTTTGCCAAGCATCCGTTCGTCGTGGATCTCAAGAAAAGCCTTGAAGAAAACATGGCCGAAGAATTGAAGGCTGATGATGCAAAGAATGCCATCATAGGCCAAAGATTCCTGGATTTGGAAGAGGCGGATACCGCAGGCAACATGCATAAGCTGAGTGAATATGTGGGGCAGGGCAAATGGGTGCTGGTAGATTTCTGGGCCTCATGGTGTGGTCCCTGCAAGGCTGAAATGCCCAATGTCGTGGCTGCCTACAATCAGTACCATGACCAGGGTTTTGAGATCGTAGGGCTTTCATTTGACCAGGAGAAGGATCCCTGGGTAAAGGCTATCGCCGAATGGCAGATGCCGTGGATCCATCTCTCTGACCTGAAGTATTGGAAGACAGCGGCCGCAGAGGTATACTCTGTCAACTCCATCCCGGACAACCTCCTTATCGACCCCGAAGGCATCGTCGTTGCCCGTGGTCTGCGTGGTGAAGCGCTGGCGAAGAAACTCGCCGAATCCATCAAGTAAATTGTTCCAGTTTCACATTCTTGATAGGATGTTCTATACTACTTCTGCTGAAAGATATAATCCTTTTAGGTGTATATAATATGGTGAGACGTTTTTTGAAACCAACTATATAAGCATATGTCAAACGAAGACAACGAAATGGATCCCAGGGTATTCCCCATCAAACCACTCTCTGCCAGACAGTTTCTGGACTTTTTCCCATTAGGTATGAGTGATGAGGAGAAAGATGAACTGGCCGCAGAAATGGAACAGAATGTCAAGGACTTGCAAACGGTCAGTGAAGATGAGAGGCGATTTTGCGAAATCTTGGAATCCGTTGGGCGCGAAGGCACGGTGCCCTTCATTCACTATCTCAGAATCAACGGCTTTTTTACTGCACCGGGTTCAGTCGTCCATCACAGCAATTGGAAAGGAGGACTCATCAACCACTCTTTGAAGGTGTATGACTACGCCATGAAATTTCGTGAAGAAATGTTGAAGGCAGATCCTGCTCTCGTCGGAGAACTGAAGGAAGAGAGCGTTGCTGTTGCATCCCTGCTTCACGACATCTGCAAGATGGATGAATATGAGATCAGGGCTGACGGGTCTCCGGCTCACAAACCTACATCTGTCCATATCGGCGGGCATGGCTGCAAGTCGGTTATCCTGGCTCTGTTACACGGTTATAGGCTTGAAGAAGATGAAATGCTGGCCATCATTTGGCATATGGGGGCGAGTCGTATCAAAGACCTGAAAGAGAGGACCGAGTGCGAAATGGCCAAGAAGGAGAGTGCCCTTGTGCGCTTGATTATCAAAGCAGACCATGAAGCTGCCATACACTAGTTCGGTTTGACATTAACTATATCATTTTATGATCACATTGACAGACGGCTCTATTCTTGATGCCAATTTGGAGTCATTTGGCAAAGCCCAATGCTTCTGGAAAAGAAAGGACATTAAAAGCGTTGATATTCCTTCCGGCATCAAGACCATCAGGAAGGCTTCCTTTTATGAATGCGTCAACCTTGAGAGTGTTACGATACCGTATGGAGTGACGACCATCGAGCCTGATGCTTTCGGCAGGTGCAGGAAACTCAGGCACGTCACGCTACCGGATTCCGTCAAAGTCGTCGGTTCACGTGCATTCGCAGGAAGCGGACTGGAAGAAATGATTCTGACTCCACGCATCAAGCAAATGGGGGAGGGGGCGTTCTTTGACTGCCCGGACTTGAAGCGTTTTGTCGTACCGGAAGGGTACAAGGCAGATTCTTTCGGTGTCTATAAGGACAAGGTCGCCGAGATGATCGTTCCTCCCGGTCTTGAAAACTTGTGCGAAAATGCACCGAGAGACGAGTGGTACTATCGCCTGAAACATAAGAACCTTGATGAGTTGTTGCAGCGTATGGAAGGATATTCGGGCGAATTTCCGGTTATGGCTACCGTCTCCAGTATTGTGGAGGATCTGGATTACTCCTATTCGTGTTTTGATGACCATTGTTTCGTCGAGCCTTATATTGGAGGGCCTTTTTTCAATGCAAAGGATGCCTATGAAGGACTGTGCGGCCTGCTGAACGAAAGCATCAAGAGCTTAGAGCCTGGAGACATCAATTTGCTGGCTGCCAATATGGTCGTCGAGTATCTGGAAGAGGGACGTCCCAATCCTATCGATTCATTTGATCTGACCTACTCTTATTGGGAATATGCAATCTGTTTCCACCCCTTGCCGGGACTGCGTCCTGGTAAACCGGTTTATGAAGTAGTGGCGGAAGTGTGGCATGCGGCTTCTTTCCACCCGTTCGAGGTTTTGTTCTGCTTTGAAAGGACGAAGACTGCCGCCAGGCAAAGTCTCCGCTTCTATCCTTCTTTTATGAACGATATTTATACGCAGGAGAAGCCCGAGATCAGGACTTACGGGGCGGAAGAAGATGATGTTCTGTAGGTTTGTGTCATTCTTTCATCGTACGTAATCGTAGAATTTGAACAAGGAATATACAAATGATCATTCAGCATTATGGAAGATTTTAACAAGAGGTTCGCGGAAGCGATGGCTATGGCCGGAATTACGGTGAAGAATGAAAACGGCTCGCGGATGAACCAGGAAGAATTGACTGAGTATTTGAACCGACATAATCTTTATGAAGTGGATGGGAATTGGTATACCTACGATTCCATTTTCCAGTCGGGAGAAATGCAAGATTACTATAAGGCTCGTTTTAAAGGCAATTATGTCACCGCTGATAATTTGACATTCTATATGTTGAACGACTGCAATGTCAGTGGACTTTGTATAGCTGAATACAATGGTAAGTACGGCATTTTCCCATTGATGGAAGTAAATGGGTCTCAGGACGGTATTTGGTGTTGTGAGGGAGAACCGTTCATTTATGAGGGCGTTTCAGTTTATGCTGATTGGAATCATTGGGACGATTATGGATACGTGGTTGCAAATAAAGATGGGAAATGGGGTGTCATAAAAGTTATTCAATTCCCTGAACCATCTGCTGAGCTATCCGTTCCCTTCATATTTTCGGATCCGGAAGAGGCGATTCGAGCAACGGGAGAGGAATTCATTCCCGATACTGAACCGTACTTCAAAGAGATTTAGTGTTGCGATTCAAGTATCAATTAAAAAAGTGAAAGCGAGGCTATTTATTCAGATTCCTTAGGTAGGTCCGTTTCATCATCCTCAAATGTCGGATCGCTTAGAGTGAAAAATCCGTCTTCAAGGGAAAGCCACAGATAATCCTCGCTTCCGGTCCTGGTTTTGTCTTCAAAGTCCGGAAAACGTTCAGCGGTCTCTTCGAATGAGAACATATAGTGATCGAACTCTATAAAAGAATGATGAACTCTGATCACTGCGAATTTGCTGTCGCAATAGACGACCCGGCCATCAATGGATATGATATCAGGCTCTCCTTCGGATAAATAACTGGCCATGTCCGATAATGCGTTAGCAAATGGAGTATCTGGTAAAACCATCTCGCATTCATAGTGGAAATCCTTTCCAATTGCAGATTGAGGATCTACAAGAATATCAGCTATTTCAATGTATTCACTCATTATTAGTGCCCTTTTAAGATTATTACAAAAATACTGATAAAAAATGATTTATCGGTATTTTGGGACTGCAGAAAAACTCCGTATCTTTGTAATTGAACCACAACAGCATTACCAATGACTATCTACCAAGCTCTCCACATCATCGGAACTGACTGCAAGGTCTATTTCACGAACCTCAAGATTGAAGGAAGGTTCGACAACGAAAAGGCGATTGACAGCTGGAAGTCCTCCCGTTTGTTCGACAGGGATTGCGACGATGACGGACTTATCTTCAGTACCGGGACAAAGTATGACAACATCGTCATCCTGGATGCTGACGGGTCCGTCTTCGTCAAGGACAGGTTCACTCCGACGCCTCAGGAAAGGGAAGAGTGCGCGAAGTACCATATATGCGATTTCTGGTGCCTGGATGACAATCAGGATATTCCGTTCGTCCGCCGCAGGAAGCCCAAGGATCTTCTGGAAAAGATAGCTGACAAGATCGACGAGCATATCGTCAAGAACGGTCTTTGTCTCAACGACTTCGACGAGGACGAAAACGGCCGGTGTGTTTCTTCTTTCATGCTTGCTGACGCTCTGTCCGGAGACGAAGTCCTTGCAGCCCGTGCTGCCAAACTCACGCGCGGGAAACTCCGCACCCTGTCCGGTATGTTCTACGAAAGGACCATCTGGATAGATGAGGAAGCCGACCGTTATTACGGAGAAGTCTTTATGCTGGACCTGGTCCGTACTTCGGAAGGCATACGTGCCGACATCTGGGACGGCTGGCCCAAGTGAACCATTATTCTCGACGATTCCGCCGTTCTCCAGAAGGAGACTGCCGCTCATCGAACCGTCTGTCCCAGTCTCGGTAGTACTCAAGTTTGGGGTCTTCGAACAGGGACATCTGTTCGTAGTTCTCGTGAGTGAGCTTGCTGACGCCGAGGCCGACCTGGCGGATGGGAGTTACGCCGTCCCATATCTCCGAAAGCATCCTGCGGGCCTCGTTCAGGATAATTGCCGTGATGTCTGTCGGCTGTGAAAGGGAAGTCTGCTTCTGAACGACTGTAAAGTCCTTGTGCTTGATGAACATCGATACGGTCGATGCCCTGAAATCGTCCCGGCGTATGCGGTGCGCCACTATGCAGGCCACGTTGAACAGCGCACGGTCGATATCCTTAGGGTCGGTATAATCATTGGCGAACGTTCTCTCGGCGCTGTAGCTCTTGGCCTCCGCAACTTCGGTTTCTACGGGCGAATCGTCGCGGCCGTTGGCGTTTTCGTGCAGTTGCTGTGCGAACTTGTGTCCGACCAGCCGGGTGAGATGGCCTATGTCGAGGGTGGCAAGGTCGCCGATCGTCCTGATCCCATAGTCCAGGAGCCTTTCTTCGGTCTTCTTTCCCACCCATAGCAGGTCGCGGACTCCGAGGGGCCACATCTTTTCCTGCACCTCATCCTCCCAGAGAGTGTGCACCTTGTCCGGTTTCTCGAAGTCGGAAGCCATCTTGGCGAGCAGCTTGTTGGAACCGACGCCTACGTTGACCGTGAAACCGAGCTTGGACTTGATCTCATCCTTCAGCCGTGTCGCTACCTCGACAGGGTCATGCCCTGCACAGCGGAATGACATATCGATGAAGCACTCGTCGATGCTGAACTGCTGCAGGATGGGGGAGTAGTTCCGGCAGATGGAGATGAATCCTTCCGAACATCGCTTATACCATTCCCAGTCTCCGCGGACTATCACCAGCGTCGGGCAAATGCGCAGCGCCATCGAGACCGGCATCGCCGCTTTGATTCCCAGCTTCTTGGCAGGCATGGACGCGGCGGCGATAATGCTTCTCCTGTCTTTCGGATCCCCTGAAATGACCGACGGCACCAGCCTTATGTCCGGCTGCCCCTCGAGAACCTTCTTGACTGCAGTCCACGAGAGGAATGCGGAGTTTACATCGATATGGAATATGATGCGCATCACTTCTTCCGTAGCAGGAACTTCCGGCCAAGCCTGACGAAGGATTTCATCGGCCAGGGGAGCAGGGCACGTTCAGCTTCCTGGATTTTCTCCCGGATCGGTATGCCTTGTGGGCAATGCTGTTCACATTTGCCGCACTGGATGCATTGCGAGGCAAATGAAGGCTGCGCTGCCAGGGCGACGGTCTGGAAATACTGCGACCTCCCTGACATCTTCGATTCCGTGTACATTGTATTGTAACTGGCGAATATGCCCGGAATATCCACTCCTTTGGGGCAGGGCATACAGTAGCGGCAGCCAGTGCATCCGACCTTTTCCTTTGCCCTGATTATGCCTACGATACGTTGCAGGAACGCGCGGTCATCCTCTGTAAAAGCGCCGACTTCGGCGTCAGATGCGGTCCTCACGTTCTCTTCGACCATTGCGAGGGAGTTCATCCCGGAAAGCACGACGGTTACCTCTGGCTGGTCCCAAAGCCAGCGAAGCCCCCAGTCGGCCGGAGTCCATCCCCGCTTATGACCGGAAATGAGCCGTTTAGCCTCCTCCGGCAACTTGTTTACGAGCTTGCCGCCACGCAAGGGCTCCATGATCACAACGGGAATCCCTCTTGAGGCAGCGGCTTTCAGCCCAGCGACACCGGCCTGGGTCGTCTCGTCCAGATAGTTGTACTGGATCTGGCAGAAATCCCAGTCATAGTCTGCTAGAACCTTAAGGAAGTTGTCAGTATTCCCGTGATATGAAAAACCAATGTTCCGGATGGCTCCGGATGCTTTCTTACCGGCAATCCAATCCACAACTCCGACCGTCTTGAGCCTTTCCCATTGTGCAACATCAGTGATGTGGTGCATCAGATAGTAATCGACGTAGTCCGTCCGCAGGCGGGCGAGTTCCTCGTCGAAAAACTTGTCCAGTGAGGCGAGGTTGCGGACCAGGTACTGAGGCAGTTTCGTGGCGATGTGAACCTTGTCACGGATGCCGTTACGCTCCAGTATCTCACCCAGCGTCGATTCGCTGCCAGGGTAGATGTAGGCGGTGTCAAAATAGTTCACGCCAGCCCGGTATGCCGCCATCAGTTCCTGCTCGGTCTTGTCGATATCTATGCCGGCGCCCTTCCGGCTGAATCTCATGCAGCCGTAACCTAGGATGGAGAGCTTGTCGCCGTGCCGATCTTCCCTGTATTGCATTCTGTTATATTTTCACTCTTGCAAATATAACTAATTATGTTGTCGCCCAGAGAGTAATTTCGTACCTTAGCATTATGGTCGAAGAAAAAATACTGATTGATGGCAAGCGGTGCCTTCTGTATGCTGATGCAGAACCCGAGGTGCTGCTGGTCGAGCCCATGGATGAACAGGACCTGGAATTCCTTGACCGCGAGCTTGAAATCCTGAAGGCTGAAGCAGGAAGGCCGTTTGCCCTGGCCGCCCTCATCATCGAGGACTGGAACAAGGAGCTTGCGCCCTGGCCGGCCGAACCGGTGTTCGGGAAGGAACCTTTCACCGGAGGTGCACCCGCAACCCTACGACTCATCGAAGACGCGTTGATCCCAAAGGTGGAATCATCGCTCCCTTCGCTGGAGAACGGGAGAAGGATAATAGGCGGTTACTCTCTTTCAGCGTTGTTCGCTCTGTGGTGTGCCTATGAAAGCGGCTCCTTTGACGGTATAGCAGCAGCCTCTCCGTCCGTCTGGTATCCGGGTTGGATGGAATTCGTCCGCAACCATAGCCCCAAGGCACACAACATTTATCTGAGCCTCGGGGATAAGGAATATAAGTCCAGGAACAGGACGTTGGCCACTGTGGAGACCTGTATCAGGGAATATTCAGAGATCCTTTCTGCAACTGAAGGTGTGAGAACCACCCTGGAATGGAATCCCGGCAATCACTTCGTGGAAGCCGACATCCGGACCGCCAAGGCCTTCCTGTGGGCCTTGGAATCTGTTTCCGGCGACTAGTCTTCCTTCAGGTATTCGATTATCCCTTTCCGGTACAGTTCGGCCGGATCCGTGATGCCTTCTTCTGACAGACGGTCGTAGATACTGCAGAAAGCCTCCACGTCTGCATGTCCGAAGGTCAGGAGGTCCCTGTACTTCTGCAGGGTATCGACCGCCGGCCGGGGGAGTGAACCTCCATACCTGGCGGAATACTCTTCGTCAGAGAATCCCAGTCCCGCCAGGGTATAGAGATGCGTCACATAATTGATCTCCGGGCGAATCTCGGCCACTATCTTGACAGCCTCACCGTCACGCGGTACGCAGGCAGTGATGGAGGCAAGGAATAATGCCAATGCCGCAATATGCTTCATATGATCATTGTAACTACTTGAAATCCAGCAGGACAAATGAGTCGGGATCCATCACCCCTTCTACGACTCCGCCTTTCATTTCCAGGGGAATCTCGGTGAACGTCCGGTCCTTGTCTGTCAGGTAGGCGTAGACGACTCCGTCACCAGCCCCTTCGACCTCGATCCGGAACGGACGGACCTTCGTGATATTCCGGTCCTCCGAATACCTGGTCAGGAGCACCCTCAGGTGACCGTCCGCGGAACGTGCCGCCGTTGCATACAGTTCGTTATCCGCAACGGTAGCCTTTACCTGGGTGCCGTACTGGACCAGCTTGTCCCAGGCATAGAAGACGTAATAGGTCTTGGCCGGGCGGTAGGTGACCGGGTCGAATGCGCCGTTGAAGGAGGATGGTCGGAAATCGTAGTACATAAGCATGTCCACGGGCTCATCCTGGCAGGCCGACATCACGGCCGAGGTGAATGCGGCACCCTTGATGGCGCCTATCTCGGAAAGGCTGTAGACATATTCATCGGTCCAGCCCTTGATGTAATTCCATTCGTTCAGGATCGAAGGAACGTCCTTGAACCCGTTCCTGTCCAGCAGGTCGCGGATGCGCCTTACCTTCGCGACGATCTCGGGCACCCTGCGTTCGTAGATGTGCCAGGAGAAGAAGTCCAGTCCGACATCCTTCTGGCGGACCCGCTTGAGGAAAGTCTCCGCCCATTGTTCCTGCCAGCACAGGGCCGGCCCTCCGATCATCAGGTCGGGGAAAACCCTGTCAAGATACTTCGCGGCTACTTCGTAAAAGTCGTAGAACTGCTCCGGGGAACCGCCCCAGGTGTGCGGCTTGGTCTTCCAGTCCTCGATGTCCAGGTCCGGCTCGTTCCAAATCTCCCAGTACTTGATTCCGAGATGGAAACCGTCAGCCCAGCCTTCGTTATAGTGCCGGATGACGTGTTCGCATATCTTTGCCCACTTCAGGTAATCCTTCGGCGGGAATATGTTGTACTGCTTGACAGTATGTTCGATGCTCTCTCCCAGACGGAAGAAGACCTGGGTCCCGGCTGCCATCATACTCTTGAGATAAGCGTCGGTATTGGTGAAGTCATATGCCGACGGGTCGTCCGGGTCGCGGTCGAAATCAGGGAACAGGGCGGATATGTCCACCGTGTGAGGTCCGCCGTAACCGCTGTTGTAGTTCGAGTCGTGGGTACGGGCATAAGGGATGTTCAGGACCTTGTACTCGTAGAAATTGCCGCGGGTCTGTTCCTTGGCATTGGCCATCGTCGGACCGTTGTTCACGCCATTCATCGGCTTGATGGGACCGACGGTCACATTCGGATCGATACTGACTTGGGCGCTAGCAACAAAGCCGGAAAGCAGCAAGACGGCAAGTATGGCGAGATGCTTGTCCATGTCAGATCAGCTGGGGCAGGAAGGTGGAGAATATCAGTACGGCAAGGCCGATGAGAAGTACGGTGATGGTCTTGCGTGAAACTCCCTTCCATTCCTTGAGGATTATTCCCCAGACATTGCTGAAGGTTACGTTCAGGGCCATCAGGATGCAGAATGCCAAAGTCATCATGGTCGGGTAATCGGTGAAGAATCCCTTGCCAAGGCTGAGCCCGAAGAACTGGCTGTACCAGAGCAGGCCGGCCAGGCAGCAGAACAGCAGGTTGTTGCCCCACACGCTGCCTTTCTTGTAGTCTCCCCACGTCTTGTTCTTGGTATTCTGCCAGAAGCAGTAGATCGCATTCGTGATGAATCCGCCTATCGTCACCAGCAGCGTGGCAGGGAGGGTCTTGAATATGTCTGGAGTCTCGGCGAAGTTGATGCCCTTTCCGAACTCGAGGCCGACGTTGAAGCAACCGCTCATGAAACCGGCGAGGAGTGCGATGGCGAGACCCTTTGAGAAATTGAAGTCCTTGACAGCCTTCTTTTTCTCTTCATCGGGGAGCGACGCGGCTTTCATTCCTCCCGCAATGCCGATGATGGCAATGCCGAGTAGCATTACGAGCACGCCGATGATCACTGCCCACGTAAGGGACTCGAGGGGCTTGAGCTCAGGGAAGAATATGTTCAGAAGGACCGGGCCCATGATGGTGCCCAGTGCTGAACAGGTTCCAAGGGCGATACTCTGTCCGAGGGCTACACCCAGGTAGCGCATCGAAAGCCCGAATGTCAGGCCTCCGATTCCCCAGAGGACTCCGAAGAAGACGGTCATCCACAGGTTGAATGAAGGTGCATTGGAGAACAGTTCACCCAATGTATGCCCGGAAGGGACCGCGAGTAAAGCTCCTATGAGAGGGAAAATCAACCACGCGAAAATACCCTGTACGATCCAGTAGCTTTCCCAACTCCAACCGCGGATCTTGTTGATGGGAACGTAGCTTGATGACTGGCAGAATGCGCCGATTGCGATGATCAGCAGACCGATTATCAGATTCATATCAGTATTGTTGTTTTGTTATTGTTTGCTAATGTATACATATTCCTTTCCTGCCTTGAAACTGACCGTTTTCTTCCTGTCGCCGTACCGGACAACACGTTTTTCGGAATGGTCGGGGACAATTGTGGCGGATTGCAGGACGCCGTTTTTCCAGGAGATGTCAACGGTATAGCCTCCGCGTGCGCGAAGTCCTTTCACCTCTCCGTCGCTCCACGAGGACGGCAGGGCTGGAAGCAGATGGATCTCCCCGGAGTGTGACTGGAGCAGCATCTCGGCTATACCCGCAGTCCCTCCGAAGTTGCCGTCGATCTGGAAAGGAGGATGCGTGTCGAAGAGGTTGGCCTGGGTCGATTTGGAGAGCAAGGCATTGACGTTGGCTCCTGCCTCCTCTCCGTCACGGAGCCTCGCGTAGAAGTTGATCAACCAGGCCCTGCTCCACCCGGTATATGACCCCTGGCGGGTGACCGGATCTTCATTGTATTTGCGCCTCCGTTCGATTGTACGCTTGGCGGCGGCGAACAGTTCGGGATCCTTGTCCGTGATCACGGTTCCGGGATAGAGCCCGAAAAGATGTGACATGTGCCTGTGGCCCGGTTCGACTTCTTCATAATCCTCTATCCATTCCTGGATGGTATCGTAACGTTTGCCGATCCTGATCGGAGGTAGCTTGGCCATCGCTTCCTTGAGGCCGGCTACGAAAGCTTTGTCCTCTCCCAGCAGCCCGGCTGCATCGATGCAAGCCTTGAACAGTTCCATGGCTATCTCGATATCCATGGTGGCTGAATATGTCAGGTTGTAGGTCCTGCCGTCAGGCATCCTGTAGGCATTTTCCGGCGAATTCGAAGGGGCGGTGGCCAGATGGCCGTCCTTGTCGGTGACCATGAATGAAAGCAGGAATTCGGCGGCCTCCTTCATCGCGGGATAAGCCTTTTCACGTAGATAATCCTTGTCTCCCGTGAAAAGGAAGTGCTCCCAAAGATGCAGCGTCAGCCAGGGACCGGCGATAGGGAAGGTTCCCCAACCGACCCCGTCACTGATCGAAGTGTGGCCGAAGAGGTCGGAGACATGGTTTACCGTCCATCCCTCGGCGCCGAAGGTCTTCCTGGCCGTGATCCTTCCTGGTTCCCTGATGGAATTGATCCAGTTTGAGAATGGAATGACCGTTTCGGAGAGGTTGCAGACCTCGGCCGGCCAGTAATTCATCTGGATATTGATGTTGGTGTGGTAGTCGGCGTTCCAGGGGGCGTCGATATCCTGGTTCCATATTCCCTGAAGATTGGCCGGAAGCAGCCCTGGACTGCGTGAGGACCCGGCCAGGAGGTATCGTCCGAACTGGAAATACAAGGCGGCAAGGGCCGGATCGGAGGCTCCATCTTTCATCCGGGCCAGCCTTTCGTCAGTCGGCACTTCAGCCATGGAGGGGTCGCCAAGCGACAGCGATACCCTCCCGATTATGGACGAGTGGTCCTTTGTATGACGTTCCAGCAACTGCTTGTAATCCTTGCTGCCGGCATTCTCAACCTGCCCGGAGCATAACTTCCCGGGATCGATGGAGTGGTCGAAATCGAGCTTTTCGAAGCAGTAGTCCGTATTCATTGCCACCAGGACCACGACTTCATCGGCTTTTTCGACAAAGATGGAATTGCCGGCGGAAGTGGTCCTGCCTCCCTTGCAGTCAGCTTTCACCAGTCCGGCGAACTTCATATGCGGTCCGGGTTCTCCCTGTCCATGGTCGGGGAGGTCTATGATCTGTCCGTATATGGCCAGCGTGCCGGGCCCGTCAGGGCGGGCTGAGGCATTCTCTGACCTTCGGTAGCTCAATTTGAAGGTCAATGACGACGGATGGTCCGCGGAAAGCCTGATCACGAGGACATTGTCAGGAGCCGAGGCGAAAACATCCCTGGTGAACCTTATTCCTCCGGCTGTAAACGTTGTGGATGCCACGCCCGACATAAGGTCCAGGGAGCGCTCATATTCCTTTATGCCGTCAGGATAGAATCCATTCGCATCGTTCGATCCGCGGTCGAAGAAATCGAAGTCCAACTCACCGAATGTCTGGTATGAACGTATCCTCATCGGATTACCGGCCAGGTTCTTCTGGGCCAATTCATTGGCCTCCGATATCTTCCCTTCCAGAAGGAGTTTCTGGATGGCCGGCATTATCGCGGCGGCATCTGCATTGCCATCCTCCGGGCAGCCAGCCCACAGGCTCTCTTCGTTCAGTTGGATGGTTTCATTCCATGGATTACCATAAACCATCGCTCCGATCCTTCCGTTCCCGACCGGAAGGGCTTCATTCCAGTCCTTTGCCGGCTGGCGGTACCAGAGCGTATTCTGTTTTCCGGGCCCTGCATACAGGCATGGTACTGACACCAGTACCGAAGCCAGCAGGACCAGGACCGTCATCGATATCTTTCTCATTTGCCGTTAATGACAATAATGAGGGGGCGACCTCATATCCATAGGACACTCCAGCCGCCCCCAGAAAGTCAGGATTCTACCGTTCTACTTCTCTTCCTTGGGAGCTATGGCGCACCATACGATGGCACTGAGTGCTGCACCGCAGAGAGGGGCGACGATGAATACCCAGAGATCCTTCAGTGCCTGTCCGCCTGCGAAGATTGCGGGTCCGATGGAACGGGCGGGATTGACGGAAGTACCGGTCAGGTTGATGCACACGAGGTGGATCAGGATGAGGCTGAGACCGATGGCCAGTCCGGCGAAATTGCCTGCACCTACCTTGCCGTCAGTGGTTCCGAGAACTACCAGGACGAAGAGGAAGGTGGCTACGATTTCGACCAGGAATGCACCGCCGGGACCGCCTGCGCCGGCAACACCGTTACAGCCAAGTCCGGCGGGATTTGCACCGGCGAAAGCTGCTGAGGGGGTCATGACCTTGGCGAAGAGGAGGAGCAGGGCGCCGGCGATGACACCGCCGATGATCTGGCCGATCCAGTAGCCGCAGGCATCCTTCCAGCTCATGCGTCCGGAAAGGGCGACACCAAGGGTGATTGCAGGATTGATGTGGCAACCGGAGATTCCTCCGATGGTGTAAGCCATAGCCACTACAGCGAGACCGAATGCGGTCGCGGTGGCGAATAGTCCGGCTGCTGTGCCGCATCCGACGAACATGGCTGTGGCGCAGCCAAGGAATGTCAGAACAAAGGTTCCGATGCATTCTGCAATGTACTTTTTCATGATCTTTGCTATTAGTGAATAGTGTGTAATGTCGTTAATACATTGCTAATTTAATAAAATATCTGTTTATCTCCATCATTTTTCCTAATTTTACGACTGCAAACAGATTGAAATCATAATGTTCTTATGGATACCCACGTAGTAATAATGGCAGGTGGAATCGGAAGCAGGCTGTGGCCTGTGAGCACACCGGAAAAGCCCAAGCAGTTCATCGACGTCCTTGGAATCGGCAAGACCCTCATACAGATGACCGTCGAGAGATTCCTTCCGGTATGCAATATCGGTAATTTCTGGGTGGTGACCTCCGAAGCCTATGTGGACATGGTCAAGGAACAGCTTCCCCTGATTCCCGCGGACCACATTCTGGCCGAACCGGTCGCGCGCAACACCGCACCGTGCATCGCGTATGCCTGCTGGAAGATAGCGGCTGTCAATCCCAATGCAAACGTTGTCGTGACTCCTGCTGACGCGCTTGTCATCAACGTGGAGAAATTCGCGGCCCTGATCCGCAAGGCCCTGAATTTTACCAATGACACGGACAAGATAGTTACGGTCGGTATAGAGCCTTCCCGTCCTGATACAGGTTACGGGTACATATGCGCAGAGGAGAAATGCCCGGACGAGGTCGTGAAAGTGCGTGGCTTCAAGGAGAAACCCGATCTTGCGACCGCCAACGGGTATCTTGCCGCCGGCAATTACTTCTGGAATGCCGGAATATTCATCTGGAACTGCAGTACGATCATTTCAGAGATGCGCGAACACGCACCCGGTATAGCGGATACGATGGACAGGATAGCTGCGTCCTTCGGGACGTGGAAGGAGGAGGAAAGGCTTCATGAACTGTTCCCGACCTGCGAGAAGATATCCATAGACTATGCGGTGATGGAAAAGTCTTCCAAGATCCACGTGATAGCAAGCGACCTGGGATGGTCCGACCTGGGCAGTTTCAGCTCGATCAAGGCCCATATTCCCATGCCGGACGAAGACCCGGTTCCGGACGGGGGAGCGGCCAGGGCGCTGGACGGTGACAACAGGGTGATAGGAAGGGATATCCGTGTGTTCGGATGCGAGGGATGTCTCGTCCATGCGGAGGGAACTAGGACTGTCATAGTTTCCGGCCTCAAGGACTATATCATAGCAGTTCAGGGACAGGATGTCCTTGTCTGCCCGATTTCCGAGGAGCAGAGGATCAAGGAGTATTCTGCCCCTGAAAATAAATAGTTAAAAAATCTTAGAAATATTTGTTTTTTTCTGGGAAACGAACTAAATTTGCAGTCCCGATTCGGAAACATGCCGAAGCGATTGGAAAGAATCGTTAGCTCAGTTGGTAGAGCACAACACTTTTAATGTTGGGGTCTCGGGTTCGAGCCCCGAACGGTTCACTAAAGAGCAGGTTCTTTTAAGTTCTTTAAAAATGCTTTGTTAGCTCAGTTGGTAGAGCAACTGACTCTTAATCAGTGGGTCTAGGGTTCGAGTCCCTAACAGAGCACGGAATCCCTCCAGGTCTAAGACTTGGAGGGATTTTCTTTTTTTCGGTTTTTCCGTATATTTGGAATATGCTGGAAAAGATTGTATCATTTATAAATAGCATCGTATGGAGTCCCGCCCTGGTCGTGCTCCTGGTCGGTGCCGGTCTTTATTTTACAACCAGGACCCGTTTCGTCCAAATCAGAAGGGTCGGATTGATGGCAAGGATCCTGTTCAGGAAGAAGGACAAGGATTCCGGCAAGAAGGGTGTTTCTTCCTTCGAGGCCTTCTGCATCGCCCTGTCAGGCAGGGTTGGCACGGGCAACATTGTCGGTGTGGCTACGGCCATAGCCCTGGGCGGACCGGGAGCTATCTTCTGGATGTGGATAATAGCATTCTTCGGAGCATCGACGGCATTTGTGGAGTCGACGCTCGCCCAGATCTTCAAGTTCTCCCATTCGACAGGATTCCGCGGAGGACCTGCATGCTACATTGAGAAAGGCTTGAAATCCAAATGGCTGGCCATTGCTTTCGCCATAATCACCATCGTCGCGACCGGTTTGCTCCTGCCCACGGTCCAGGCCAACGGAATGGCCACCGCCGCGATGAATTCTTTCGGAATCAAACCTTTGGTATCCGGACTGTTCCTCGCCTTCCTGATGGGCCTTGTAGTGGTGGGAGGAATCAAGAGGATAGCCAAGGCTGCCTCCCTCATCACCCCCTTCATGGCCGTAGCATACATCATCATAGCCATCGTGGTCCTTGCATTCAACTGGAGGTCCATCCCCGGACTGCTCGGAAGCATAGTACAGAATGCCTTCGGAATCAACCCTCTATGCGGCGGAATCCTGGGATCCACCATCATGATGGGAGTCAAGCGTGGACTCTTCTCCAATGAGGCGGGGCAGGGAACCGGAGCCATCCCTTCCGCTTCGGCGGATGTCAACCATCCTGCGGAACAGGGTCTTGTCCAGGCCTTCTCGGTATATGTCGACACTCTGCTCGTTTGTACCGCTACCGCCTTGATGATCCTTTCTGCAGGCACGTTCAACATCCTTGATTCCAAGACGGGGGAGATGCTCGTGGAGAATGCTCCTGGACTGGGCGCGAACTATGTCGGTTTCACCCAGGCGGCAGTGGATTCGGTAATAGGCGGCTTCGGGAGCATATTCGTAAGTGTAGCCCTGGCATTCTTCGTGTTCACTACCGTCATGGCATATTACTTCGATTCCGAGTCCAGCCTGATGTACCTCTGCAACATGGAGGGGAAGATATCCAAGCGCACTGAGAATATCCTGATCAGGCTGCTTCAGATAGTGCTGCTGTCATCCGTCGTCTTCGGTTCCGTCAAGGAAGCCAACCTCGTCTGGACCCTCGGAGATATCGGGGTCGGCATCATGGCGTGGGTCAACGTGATTGCGATAGTAATCCTCGCTCCCAAGGCAATCGCCGCCCTCAGGGAATACGAGGCCTCGATCAGAAAACGCTAGTCCTGCAGTTCCATCCCTCATGGAAAATCTTGAGGTCGGTCACTGAACTTGTCGAAGGGCCGGGCGTGATTACAATCGTCCTGGAACCTTTCGGCAGAAGGGTGATGAAATTGTCCGAATACATCGTCCCGTGAACCGGCTCACCCTTTGAGTCCCGCAACTGTAAGCGGTTGAAAAACGCTATCTTGGAAGATGTATTCTTTATAGTTACTTCAATCTTCCCATCCTGGCGGTCCTTCCTTGAGATCCTCACTTTTGCTTCAGGCATGCCCTGCAACGGTTCGAAGCCGGAAGTGCAGGGGCCGGTGACAGTCTGCGGGCCTTCGTAAGCATCAGACGACCGCCAGTAGAAATTCTCTGAGACCACCTTCCCGGACTTGTCGGACAGGACAAGGCTGATGAAGTGAACAGGGGAGATATTTTCAGGGAATTCCAGTTTAAGGACATCGTCGACGGCCTTGTCAGCAGGGACGTCCAACTTGAGTGCCCAATCCTTCACCACCTTGCTGTCGAGATTGTAGAGAGTGGCCTTGAGTACAAGTCCGTCACAGCGTTCGAACGTGTCGTTGACTATGCTCACCGTATTCTTCAGGTAGTCAAACTGAACATGCATAGGTTCAAGTGAATGCATCGTGTGATAAAGCGAGGCTGTAGGCTCCAGGTACCAGTCCCACATCCTGGCGCAGACCTGGACGTTCGGGCAGTTGTGATACCAGAACAGGAGGCCTGAGCAGAACCTGTCTCCGTCATCGAGACGGTTGTAGTTCCATACCTCCCAGATGCTCTTCGAGTTCATGGCTCCGACCAGCTGGCCCTTGCGGGCGTAATCCTCGATTCCGGAAGGCTCGCCATAGCACCGGACCATCTCGTCGTACAGTGTGCTCATAAGGTGGAATCCGTTGCCGTCCAGATAGTCCCAGGTAGCCTTGTCCATGGGCCAAAGCTTATCTGCAGGCATCATATTCCTGAGGCTCTCGATGACCGGCAGGGTAGGGGCACCGTATTCGGGGTTGAAACCGTCCACGCGGCTTCCGCGGTCCGACGCGGTGTTGGTATAATGCCGCATGGGATTGACCTGCTTGTATGGGCTCCCGTCGTGGATTCCGTCGCATTCGGACTGCATCTGGTACGGCCTGGTCCCATCCAAAGATGCCAGGAAGCCGGGCGTGCCGGAAACTTCCGTACTTTCATTGGAGGCCACATAGAACACGATCGAGGGATGATTCCGTATCCTCTTTACCGTGGAAGCGACGTTGTTGAAATAGATGGATTCATCGTGGGGATGGCGGGTGTCTCCGGTCATCCAGAACTCCTGCCAGACCATGATGCCGTATTCGTCGCAGAGCTGATAGAACAGGTCGCTCTCTGCTATACCTCCACCCCAGAGCCTGAGGAAATTGATGCCCGACTGG
This sequence comes from uncultured Bacteroidia bacterium, assembly GCA_902779765.1. GTDB lineage: Bacteria > Bacteroidota > Bacteroidia > Bacteroidales > UBA932 > Cryptobacteroides. The sequence goes on along the minus strand of CACZCQ010000002.1, from coordinate 149,034 downwards.
TCTGTGTATGCCAGCTCGGTCCTCATCCGGGCGTCATCGGTGCGGAGCATCGCTTCCGGAATCCAGTTGCTGCCCCTGATGAACATCCGCTTCCCATTGATTATGAATACCTTGGAGCCATCCGGCGTGTCCGTGGTCACCTGGACGTCGCGGATTCCGAAAGAGACTTCCTTCGTATCCGAAACCTTTCCGTCAACCAGAACGGAGAGTTTCATCTTGTACAGGTTCTGTTCTCCCTTGTATTTAGGCCACCACAGGCGGGGATTGCGGATAATCAGCTGCGGGAATTCTTCGGGAGTGAAAGAGACCGTGGCCTCCTCTCCGCGTATGAGCCTGACATTCTTTTCGAACTGGATACCAGTCCCTTCAATCTCACCCCTGAGCTGGCAGTCGACCGGTTCGTTGTTACGGAAGCCGCTGGCAGGATTGACCAGCTCAACTGACACCGTTTCCGAGGCGACATCGAAGCCCGGGCTTGAGAGGGATGACTTTATGAAAGGATTCCTGAGGGATACCGGTCCGGTCGTGAATACGCTTACGGATTTCCAGATACCGGTGTTGCGGTCCCTGATTCCGTCATCATAAGAGAAATCCCATCCCACTGTCATCAGCTGGGTGGTATTCCAACCGATGTCTCCGTCACCTCCGTTCCGGTTCTCCCCGGGGGCTCCCCAGGGCTTCGGCATCGTAGTACCCGGGACATCCACCGGCTTGACAAGCACGGCGAGGGCGTTGCGCCCGTCAGTTGCCACGAAATCCGTGATGTCGATCAGGTCGTCGTTGAACATGCCTGCCATAACGCTGACCAGATGTCCGTTAAGCCACCATTCTGCCCTGTAGTTGATGCCTTCCGGGTGCAGCCAGATCCTGCCTCCTTCATCGATGTCCGGAGTGTCGAATTCGGTCCTGAACCAGTAAGTGTAGAATTCATGGCCTGCGTCGATGATATCGGGAATCTTCTTCTCCGACATCTTGTTGTTGGTTCCGTAATATGGTTCCGGGTAGACGCCGTTCTCCACCAGCGAAGTGAGCACTGTGCCGGGGACGATTGCGCTCATCCAGGATGAATCGTCGAAGCCGGCGGCGGAAAGGCTCCTCGCCGGAAGCCTGACCTCATCGGCGCGACACATCTTCCATTCGTATGCTCCGCCATGTCCCAGCTTTGAATCCAGAACCTGCCCCTGCGTCCGCAAGGATGTCGAAAGCAGCATGCTCACTGCCATTATGCAACACCAGAAGTATTTCATTATTATCTACTATTATATGCAAACTATTATTTGGCGCAAGCGGCTTCTACTCCCGAACCGCCGCTTCGCGGCCCCACCGCTCGCTTCGCTGCGCTCAGCTCCGGTCCCCCCTCTAGTGCCGAGGGTGGCATTGGTTCGGGAATAGAACCACTTGCTCCGGAGTATCGTTCTCTTCGGACAAAGACTGTCCCCTTTGGGGCACTAGGAGAATGGACGTCGCGAGCAAGAGCCGGACAGATGAAAAGCGAGCGTCTGTCTGAGGGCCGCAGGCCCGAGTCAGCGAGCCGTCTGGTCCGGCCGATGCGAGTAGTCCAGTCGACGTGGACCCGAAGGGGAGCAGTCTTCGTCCGGCAGCAGGATTATTTCGTGCCGAAAATGCGGTCACCGGCATCGCCGAGACCGGGAACGATATAGGCGTTTTCGTTGAGGTGGTCATCCACGGCTGCGGTGTAGATGTCCACGTCAGGATGCTCGCTCTGAACCTTCCTGATACCCTCCGGGACACTTACAAGGCACATCAGCCTGATGTTCCTGCAACCCTTCCTTTTCAGCATGGTAATCGCGTCACAGGCGCTGCCTCCGGTAGCGAGCATCGGGTCAGTGACGATGACGAGGCGGTCATGGATGTCCTCGGGGAGCTTGCAGTAGTACTCCACCGGTTCGTGGGTCTCCTCGTTGCGGTAGAGACCGATGTGGCCCACTCTGGCAACCGGAACAAGGGTATGCAGACCTTCGACCATTCCGAGTCCGGCGCGAAGGATCGGCACGATGGCAAGCTTGCGTCCCGATACCTCCTTGGCTGTCATCTTGCAGATAGGAGTTTCGATTTCAACGTCCTCGAGAGGGATGTCCCGGGTGACTTCATAACCCATCAGAAGGGATATTTCATTAAGGAGTTCCCTGAAATCCTTGGATCCGGTGTTCTTGTCTCTCATGATGGTAAGCTTGTGCTGTACCATCGGATGGTTGATTACGTGTAGTAGGCTCATGTTATTGGAAATTATTGGTTATCAAAGGAATTCTACTTCTGGGGACGGCTTCAGGCCGATCTGTTTCTGGAACTTTGACAGTGCCTTGGAACGTTTCTTTGCAATCTGGTCGCGGTACTTGGCGATCGCAGCTTCGGTCATGTTGGGGTGACGCTTGCGAAGCCTCTTCAGTCTGTTTGAGACGAACGCCTGCATGTGCCTTTCCCTCTTGTCTTCATATATCTCGTCGAAACAGATCAGGATGCCGGTCTCAATGGCGTCTCCAAGTTCATCGTTGATGCACGAACCGAGCATCTTGGTGGTGGAGGAGATGTTTATGTATGAATTGACAAGCGGGGGAATATTGGTACCCAGTTTCCTGACGGCATCCTTGAGGATCCTGTAGTCTTTCTTCAGGTCATCCTCGGCAAGTATCAGGTCCATGAGTCTTGCGTCGTCGTTGACTGTGAGCGGATTCTTCGGCCTGACAAGTTCCTGGGGGTCGTAGAAATGCTTGTCCATGAAATGGATGATGAGATTCCTCGCCGTGAGGTTGTATGACGGGTAGATGGTCATCTTCCCAAGGAAGTACCAGGTGTCGGTATGATGGAGGATGACGGTCGCGATTCCGTCCCATAGGTTGTCCATCGTGAACAGGGACTTCGCACCAGCCTTCGAACTCTGGTACTCGGGGGCCACGAAGGACCTTCCCAACTCCATGACATGGGGGAGATAATCCTTGATGAACGAATCGGAGAACCTGTACAGATGAGATGATGTGATATTCGGCTGTCCGTCTTCCTTGAATGCGACATCAGTCCCGAGGATGTACCTGTATCCTCCGATTATGGCCTTTGCTTCAGGGTCCCATACTATGATCTGGTGGTATGGATTGTCCATCATGTCGTATTCGTCCAGATCCATCGACTTTCCGGAACTGGCGCCTGCGTCACGGTAGGAGACCTCCCTTAGACGTCCGATCTCACGGACGGTGTTGGGAGAATCGTGCCAGGTGACCACATATAGTTCATTCCCACCTTTGTTGGTGTCTCCAAGCTTTTTCTCAGGAGTCAACTCTGACTCGATCAAGCTTACGTCTACCGGATCGATGATTTGTTCCATATTCAATGAAGATTATATACTTCCTCCCGGACTGTGCGCGCCCATTCAAGGGCGGACTTCGACGAATCGAAACGGGAGGGTGGAATTGGTTTTCCGAATATTATCTCATACTCCTTCCCGTGAGCCTTGTACAACTCGTCAGGAAGGAACAGCATGGGGAGGTTGAACTTGATGCCCAAGGTCTTGCACAAGGAGTCAACCCTGTAGAACCGCTTCGAATTCTGGCCTATGAAGTGGACCGGGACTATCCAGCGGTCAGTAGCTACGCTCTTGGTTATGAAAGTCTTGCGCCATTCTGGATCCTGGATGGTACCGTCTATCTTCCTGGAGCATTTGCCTGCGGGGAACATCAGGATATCGGCTTCGCTTTCGAATATGCCGTCCACCTGGGCAGACAGGCTCTTCGACTGGCCTCCCAGCTTGTTGACGGGGACGCACATCGAGGCAAGTCCCTTGATGTTCATCAGGAAATCGTTGACCATCAGCTTGAGCGGACGGTTCTTGGTGCTGCCGATAACCCCGATAAGCGCGATACCGTCGGCTCCGCCGAGCGGATGGTTCGAGGCATAGGTCAGGCGGGCGCCCTCGGGTATCTCCAACTCTTCCAGCCCTTTGACGTGGAGCTTGATCTCCTGGTACTTCATGCATTCGGTGCAGAACTCCACACCTTCGTAACCTTGTGAAAGATATCCGTTGATATAGTCCTGATGGATGAATCTCTCCATCAGGCGGGCAAGGAAGCCGGGAATCTTCTTCCCGCTCCGTTCGCTGACGATCTTCGCCACGTCGATCGTCTGTCCGGTTCCTTGTGACATTACTCCTTAAAACTGACCCTGGTTATGCAAATATACAAAAAACTACATTAGTTTCTTGTACTTGAACCGCTTGGGTTCGACATTTCCGAGACGCGCCTTCTTGTTCTCTTCGTATTCGGAATAGTTGCCGTCGAAGAAGACCACTTTGCCGTCACCCTCGAAAGCCAGCATGTGTGTGGCTATGCGGTCCAGGAACCAGCGGTCGTGGCTGATCACCACGGCGCAGCCGGCAAAGTTCTCCAGACCGTCCTCCAGGGCGCGGATGGTGTTGACATCGACATCGTTGGTGGGCTCGTCAAGGAGCAGTACGTTGCCCTCGTCCTTTAGGGTGAGGGCGAGATGGAGCCTGTTCCTTTCGCCACCGGAAAGGACCCCGCAGAGCTTTTCCTGGTCGGCCCCGGTGAAATTGAACCTGGAAACCCAGGCACGGGCGTTTATGTCCCTGTTCCCAAGCCTGACCCATTCGGAATTGCCGGCGATTGTTTCATAGACCGTCTTGTCGGGATCTATGCTCTTGTGCTGCTGGTCGACATATGAGATCTTTACGGTTTCTCCTATTTCGATGGAACCCGTGTCCGGGGTTTCGTTGCCCATTATCAGCCTGAAGAGGGTGGTCTTTCCGGCTCCGTTGGGACCGATGACTCCTACGATCCCGGCGGGAGGAAGGGCGAAACTCAGGTTCTCGAACAGGAGTTTGTCCCCGAATGCCTTGGACACGTCCTTGAATTCGATGACCTTGTTGCCTAGCCTGGGCCCGTTAGGGATGTATATCTCGAGGTTCTGTTCCTTTTCCCTGGTATCGGCTGCTGCCAGTTTCTCATATGCGCCAAGCCTGGCCTTCTGCTTGGCCTGACGGGCCTTGGGAGCCATCCGTACCCATTCGAGTTCGTGTTCCAGGGTCTTGCGGCGGCGGCTTTCCTGCTTTTCCTCGAGGGCCAGCCTCTTTGTCTTCTGGTCCAGCCAGGAACTGTAGTTGCCTTTCCAGGGAATGCCTTCACCCCTGTCCAGTTCCAGTATCCACCCTGCAACGTTGTCCAGGAAGTACCTGTCGTGGGTTACCGCGATCACAGTTCCCTTGTACTGCCTGAGATGGGCCTCCAGCCATTGGATGCTTTCGGCGTCGAGGTGGTTGGTAGGCTCGTCCAGGAGCAGGACGTCAGGCTGCTGGAGCAGGAGGCGGCAGAGTGCGACCCTCCTTCTTTCTCCTCCTGACAGGTTCGAGACCTGCGCGTCCGGCGGGGGACAGTTCAGGGCGTCCATCGCCCTCTCGAGTTTCGAGTCGATATCCCAGCCTCCGAGATGGTCGATCTGCTCGGAAAGTTCACCCTGCCTTTCGATAAGGCGGTTCATCTCGTCGTCATCCATCGGCTCCATGAACTTCATGGATATCTCGTTGTATTCGTTCAGGACATCCATCACCTCCTGGACTCCTTCCTGCACGACCTCGAGGACCGTCTTGGACGGATCCATCTGCGGTTCCTGCTCCAGGTATCCGACGGAATAACCGGGCGACCATACCACCTCGCCTTTGTATGACTGCTCAACTCCGGCTATGATTTTCAGCAGGGTTGACTTTCCTGAACCGTTGAGGCCGATTATGCCGATCTTGGCGCCATAAAAGAATGAAAGGTAGATGTCCTTGAGGATAACCTTGTTGTTGTTCGGGAGGGTTTTCCCTACACCACACATCGAGAAAATGATGGTTTCGTCAGCCATGGATACCGTGTTTAGCGTTTAATGCAAAAATAATGATTTAATCTAAAAATTTCGTAACTTGTGAGGACAAACCGGATAATCTAATAATACCATAATCATGAACAAGACGAGATTCCATTTCTTGATGATCGCAGCCGTCCTTACGCTGCTTTCGGCGAAGACTTCCAATGCCCAGATCGTCAATGGTCCGCACGGTTCCGAGGACATGAAGATCGGTGTGGCCGGGTACAGCTATCGTAATTTCTCAATCGACGAGACCCTTTCCATGCTCCAGAGCATGGGAGTGAAGTATTTGTCGATCAAGGACTGGTGGCTGCCGCTCGATTCCACCAAGGAGCAGATGGACGCATTTAAAAAGAAGTGCGAAAGCTACGGCGTGGACGGATACATCCTCGGACCTATCTACATGCACTCGGAGGCTGAGGTTGACCGTGCATTCGCGTACACGGAACGTTACGGGATCAAGATGTTCATCGGCGTCCCTGATTATGAGCTCATCGATTATGTGATCGGCAAGGTCCGGGAGACGGGGATCCGTGTGGCCATCCATACCCACGGCCCTGACGGAGCAGCCTTTCCGAGCATCTACAAGATCATGGAACTGGTCAAGGATCCTTCCCTGGGAGTCGGATGCTGCCTCGACATGGGCCATTCCGTCCGCAGCGGAGAGGATATCACCAAGATTGTCAAGAAGTATCACAAATGGATTTACGACATCCATATCAAGGATGAGACCGACGCATCGAAGGCAGGTCAGACCTGGGAGATGGGCAGGGGAGTGATCGACTACAGGCCCATCGTCAAGGCGCTGCGCAAAGTCGGTTATTCAGGCGTCGTATCCCTGGAATTCGAGAAGAGCGGAGACAACCCCCATCCCGGTGTGGCCGAATCGATAGGTTACCTGCGCGGAATACTGGACGGTACAAAATAGTTTAAGTTTACGATGAAGTACAGATTCTTCACGTTGCTCGCCTTCCTGGCCATAGCCTCGGCGTCTTTCGCCCAGGACGGCCTGAAGAAGGTGGATGACGTTTTTACGCCTCTCCCCGGCGGCAGCATCCATATGCGGGGATATTTGGACGACGCGATAATGCTCACCCAGGAGAACTGGGCCAAGGGTGTGATGCCTTATGAAGATGTCCTCGAGTTCTTCCGTACCGGCAGGAAAAAGTTCGCGCTCGGCGAGATGCCCGGAAAGAGCATCAGGACCAATTCCCTTCTTTGGCGTTATTCCCGCGATCCTGAACTGAAGGCATTGACAAAGGATGTGGTTTATTCATTGATCGCCACCACCAAGAGCAACGGTTCCATCAGTTGCACTCCGGTCGAGGACCAGCCCGGGGAACACGACGGCGACATCTGGGAGAGGAAATATGTCCTCCTGGGGCTAAGTCAGTATTATCTCGATGTAGAACGTGATCCGGCAGTGCTGGAAGCGATGGAAAAGGAGGCCTGTTCCGTGATGGAGCAGGTCGGCCCTGCTCCGAAGAAGAGCATAACCGAACTCGGCTGGAGTTCCACCAATATCGAGTCTTCCTCCATTCTGGAGCCTTTCATGAGACTGTATTTCATTACGGGGAAGCAGGAATACCTCGATTTCGCGACATACATAATCGAATCCGGCGGGTGCAAGGGCAGCGATATCTTTGCCCAGGTTTATGACGGAGTACCCATGCATGAAGTAGGTGCCCCGTATCCTAAGGCATACGAGATGACCTCCATTTGGGAGGGGCTTGCCGAATATTACAGGGCGACCGGCGACCCAAGGTGGCTTCGCTGCCTGGAGAATTTCTTCAATCAGGTAAAGGACAACGAAATCACGATAATCGGCAACGGAGGCTCCGATGTCTACTGGCCCAAGCTGATGGGTGAAGGGTGGAGCAACTCGGCCGTCGAACAGTCCAATCCGGACATCAAGAGGATGATGGAGACCTGCGTCGGCGTGACTTGGATGAAGTTCTGCTCACAATACCTGAGACTTACAGGAGACCCTGCGGCTGTCGACTGCATAGAGAGATATGTCTACAACGGGCTTCTGGGCGCCATGCGTCCTGACGGTAAGGGCTTCAGTTATGTCAACCTGCTCAATGGCCCCAAGGTCACGAACAGCGGCTGGGGTACGGTGATCGACGGTCTTCCCGTCACCTGCTGCAATCTGAGCGGGCCCACTGGCCTTGCATATATTCCTTATGTGGCAGTCATGCAGGCCAAGGAAGGCCCGGTAGTGAATCTTTACAACCGTGGGGTATACAGGACTGTGACTCCCGACGGCCGCTACCTGTCGCTGGGAATAGATACCGCCTACCCTAAGGAGGGAGACGTAAAGATTGCCGTATTCCCGTCCGGCAGCGGGGCTTTTTCCATCAGGCTGCATATTCCTTCCTGGAGCGAGGCTACGGTCGTTTCGGTAAACGGAAAAGCTGTCGAGAACGTGGTAAGCGGCTCCTATCTCTCCCTTGACCGCGACTGGAAGGCTGGTGATGAGATCAGGATATCATTTGACATGAAGGCGCGCCTGATAATGGCCCGTGAAGGACGCAATCCAATGGGGAAGGATTTCCAGGCCGTCCAATGGGGACCCCTGGTCCTTGCCAGGGATGAGGGTATCGATCCTGGATACGCATCCCCTGTAAGGATCATAGCCGACGCGGATTCCGTGGTCGATGTGAAGAGAGTGGCCCCGGAACGAGCCGGTACAAGGGTGGAATTCCTCGTGCCCACTGTCGACGGGACCATCAGGATGGTAGACTATTCTTCCGTGGATTGCTGGGACGGCGGACATATCCAGACCTGGCTTCCACTCAAGTAACTGTTTTGGAAATGGTCAAGATTTTTTGCAAGAATACGGGAACTTCGAAGGAGTTCGGGGAAGGAACCTCCCTGTATGATATATCCCGGGAGTTCGATTTCGGGAAGCCCTATGATATCCTGGCGGCTAAGGTCAACAATGTCGCACAGGGCCTGAAGTTCCGGGTATATCACAGCCTGGACGTGGAGTTCGTCGATTACAGGACATACATAGGCCGCAACTTCTATTGCCGCTCCTTGTGTTTCCTGATGTACAAGGGCGTCAAGGACCTCTTCCCCGAAAGCAGCCTCATGATCAAACGCCCTATCTCCAAGGGGTATTACTGCGTCGTGGACAAGGGGGACGGGACGCCGTTGACCGATTCTGACGTGGATGCCATCCGGTCCAGGATGAGGGAGGTGGTGGACCAGGACCTGGTATTCCGCCGCCACGAGGTGCAGGTGGAGGAGGCCATCAGGAAGTTCCGTGAACTTGGCAACTACGACAAGGTCAAACTCCTGGAGACCTGCGGCGAGGTCTATGTGACCTATTACACCCTGGGGAATACTGCCGACTACTACTATGACGAACTGGTGCCCAGTGCAGGATATCTTAAGACCTGGAGCGTCAACCTCTACAAAGGCGGCATCCTGTTGAGGGTCCCCGACCGCCACCATCCTGAAGACCTGGCTCCATTCCTGGAGCAGCCAAAGACCTTCGACGTGTTCAACGAGTCTCGCAGGTGGAACGGGATAATGGGACTCGGTAACGTAGGAGACGTCAATGAGGCCATCCTGGATGGAAAGGCGTCGGATCTGATCCAGATCGCGGAGGCCTTGCAGGAGAAGAAGATAGTCCAGATCGCAGAGGAGATCGAAAGACGGCACGGCGACCCTGACAACCCTGTACGGCTGGTCCTGATCACAGGTCCGACCAGCAGCGGAAAGAGCACTTTCTGCAAGAGGCTGAGCATTCAGCTTAAGGCGTGCGGGCTCCATCCGATATCGTTCTCGACGGACGATTATTTCGTAAACCGCCTGGATACTCCGAAGCTTCCTGACGGTTCGTTCGACTTTGACAACTTCGATACGGTCGACCATGATTATCTTCAGGAAGACCTGCTGAAACTCCTGGCCGGTGAAGAGGTGGAAGTCCCGGAATTCAATTTCGTGACCGGGCTCCGTGAGTTCAACGGGAAGAAGCTCAGGCTGGGGGAGAGGTCAGTCCTGCTGATAGAAGGAATACATGCCCTCAATCCGTTGCTGTCCGACAAGGTTCCCCAGAACGAAAAGTTCAAGATATTCATCAATACCATCACTTCCATCTCGCTGGATTCCCATAACTGCATACCCACCAGTGACAACAGGCTCCTGCGGAGGATCGTGCGTGATTTCCTGAAGGGAGCGTTCACTGCACGTGAAACCATCTCAAACTGGCCCAACGTCCGCAGGTCGGAGGTCAGGTGGATATATCCTTTCCAGGAGGATGCGGACGTACTGTTCAACTCGGCTTACCTGGTGGAATTCGCAGTCCTCAGGACCCATGCTGAGAGGATCCTGGCAACGGTACCCAAGAACTGCCCTGAATACTGCGAGGCCCACAGGCTCCTGATGTTCCTGCATTATTTCGTGCCCGTTTCGGACAAGGAAATTCCTCCTACATCCCTGCTGCGCGGATTTATCGGCGGAAGCAGCCTCTAATCATGAAATCGGAAAACAAATGAATATGTGCACATGTGGAAAAGACGGCAGGGTATTCCTGCCATACGACCAGAGGACAGGTAACGAGTCCATAGTATATTTTACCCGCGACCTGTCGGCTGAGGGACTCATGAAGGCTTATGAGAAAGTCGACGGCAGGATGACCGGCCATGTCGGCGTGAAGCTCCATACGGGCGAGCAGCATGGCCCCAACATCATTCCCCGCGGGTGGGTGAAGGCCCTCCTCGCCAAGGACCTGCCGGAAGCCGCCATCATCGAGACGAATACGTATTACGACGGTGACCGTTACACCACCGAACTGCACCGCGAGACCCTGAAGGTCAACGGGTGGACATTCTGCCCGGTGGACATCATCGACGAGGAAGGCACCGCCATGCTTCCTGTCACCGGAGGAAAGTGGTTCGACAGGATGTCGGTTGGAAGCCATCTGCTCAATTACGATTCCATGCTTGCCCTGACCCACTTCAAGGGACATACCCAGGGCGGTTTCGGAGGAAGCAACAAGAATATCGGAATAGGCTGTGCCGACGGAAGGGTCGGTAAGGCTTGGATCCATACGACCCCCGGTCAGCCTGACCAGTGGGACATCGCCGAGGAAGAGTTCATGGAAAGGATGACCGAATCGACCAAGGCGACGATAGACCATTTCGGGGAGCATGTCACATACGTGAACGTCATGCGCAACATGTCTGTTTCCTGCGACTGTGAAGGGCAGGCTGCCGAGCCTGTGGTGACTCCGGACGTAGGTATCCTTTCTTCCACCGATATCCTCGCCATAGACCAGGCTTGCGTTGACATCATCTATGCGATGACCGCTGAAGAACACCACGACATGATAGAACGCATCGAGACCCGCCACGGTCTCCGCCAGCTATCCTACATGAAGGAACTCGGAATGGGCAACGACCGCTATGTCCTCATCGACCTGGACAATGGCGGTGTGAGGATAACGGCTGCCGATGCCGCGAAAGACCTGAAGCCTTTCGTCAGCGGATCTTGTTGAAGACCCGGTCTATGCCTTCCCTGAGGGTGGTGTTGTAACCTTGTGAGAAATAATAGACGTTGCCTGCCTTGTCGGCGACGATGACATAGGGGAGAGACTTGGGATCAGCTCCACAGGCTTTCTCCACCAGTGTCCTGTACAGGTCATATGAAGGGTCTCCGGGCTTGACAATGATAGCGTTGGGGTCTCCCTCAAGCTGCCTGAGAACATGGACCGTAGGCTCTCCGTTCTCCTTTACGACGGCCAGGATGAACTTCGCCTTGTCGCTCACCTTGCCCGGCTCGATCTTTCCTATGACTTCCAGCGGAGTCTCATCTTCTGTACGGATCTCGACAGGTATCCTGTTTTCCTGCCCCTTGACCACGTTGAAAGTGCGTATCCTTGCCAGCACGCTTCCGTCCTTCAGGCGCTTTCCGGTGGTGACCATATAGTAGCCTTCGTCCATCTCCGGCTTAGCGTTACCTCCCTGGCCGCCCCGTCTGCCACCGGGCATCCCGAATCCGCTCCTGGAAAGCCTTCCGTCCTTTATGGCGGATATGCTGAACTCTCCGAAACGTGGAGTCGTCGCGCCGGATGAGACCACTTGTACCTCACCGCGGGAAGGTATTTCCGCCACGGACTTGTCAAGGTCGACATCGATCCATTTCCCGTCCTTGCTGACGGCGATCTTTCCTCCCATACCGTTCCTGGCAGGCCAGCCGAGAGCCCGGCAGGCAGCCACGAAGAATATCCTGGAAGACTCCTTGTCACTCATCCTGGAACGCCAGACATAGAGGGGAGGGATCTTGAGCCCCTGGGGATTGCGTCCGTTTTCCACGATGCGGATGTTCCTGTCCATCCACTCCATCAGTTCCTCCGGAGAGCCGACCTTGCCGGCGAGTCCGTTGCGTATCTCGACCTTGCAAGGATAGAGCATCTCGGTTCCCACCCTGGGGGCGAGGACCTGGGGGTCCTTTGAATCCGTAGAATTGACTGCGTCCAGGAGGACGTCCATCCCGTACTCACCCTTGTCCTTGGGACTCATGACCTGGAGAAGGACCTTCGCTGCATCGACCTTCGCGGGCATGTTCTCCTGCACGTAGGCGAGGAAACTGTCTTCAAGCTGCTTGACGTTGTCGGTCGCATGCCTTGACTTGCGGAGGTCGTCCTCGTATGCAAGACGTTTCTGGTTGGCATCGATCTGCTCCTTCGTAGCGTTGTTGGGAAGGGGGTCCTCGACGGGAGGGTTCATGTCGATGTTCGCCGAGAATACCTCGCCTTCGGAACGGTTCAGGACGATGGCCGCATACTTGCTGTCAAGCTTGGTGAAGCCGAACTTGCCTCCGTGGGCGGCCCAGACCAGCATATCGCCGCAACCGGTGTTAAGAAGGGCCTTTCCCTCCTTGTCCGTGGTTACGGTGCAGACGTTCCCGAAGTCTCCGTAATTGAACAGTTTGTACTCGACATCGACTCCCGGGACAGGCTTCCCGGATTCGTCCACGACTATCACCGTGGTCAGACGGGTAGGGACATAGTCGCGTATGACGTTGATTTCGGTGTAGACCGGATTCCTGGCTATTATGTCCTCAGGTCCCTGATAGTTCCCTGAAACCTTCGTATGAAGCAGGAGGGCCCTGGATACGGCCGCATTGAACCAACCCATATTCAGTTCAGGATCGGGTTCGCAGGCCCCGAGGAAACACCATTCCCCGTCCACCCAGGCTTCCACCCAGGCGTGGTTGCTGTCTGTGTGGGCCCAGAGGGGGGTGTAGACCTGACGGGCAGGTATTCCGGCTGCCCTGAGCGCAGATACGGTGAAGGTGGATTCTTCGCCGCACCTTCCTTCGCCGGACTTCATCAAGGCCAGAGGTCCACGGGTGCGTGCGTCAGTTCCGACATAGGTCACCCATTCGTGGCACCAGTGGTTGATTTCCAGCACGGCATCGTGCAGCGACATTCCCTTGACCCGCTTGCAGATCTCGTCAGCGTACACGGCCCTGAACCTGTCCAGATCCTCGTTGTTCACCCTGACAGGGAGGACGAAATGACGGAATTCCCTTTCCGGGATACCCCAGTTCATGCGGTCCCTGACCTCCAAGGTCTTGTCCACCACTTCCTCCCAATACTGCCTGGAATTGACCAGGCTGTCGGGCATGGGCATGCAACTATAGAGGAAATCGACGTATCCGTCCCTTGACATCGGTTGGTCAGGCTGTTGGGCGGACAATGTCATTGTCGCCAGGAGTGCGAGAGCGACCAAGACAGCAGTATGTTTCATATCATTGTGGATTTCAGTTCCGTAATAATACGAAATTAAAACCAATATTTTATAAATTTGCGTGAATAATAAACCGAACTGCATGAAACAGATAAACACAAAGAATGCACCGGCTGCAATAGGCCCTTACAGCCAGGCGGTCTCGTCCGGCGGATTCATCTTCGTATCCGGCCAGCTTCCCATCGACCCTGCGACCGGGGAATTTCCCGAAGGGGGAGTGGAAGCCCAGACCAGGCAGTCGCTTTCCAACATAAAGTCGATCCTCGAAGAGGCTGGTTCAGGCCTTGACAAAGTCCTCAAGACAACTGTACTGCTCGCGGACATGGGCGATTTCGCCGCCATGAACGGGGTGTATGCCGAATTCTTCGGAACTCCGTATCCGGCCCGTTGCGCATTTGCGGTCAAGACGCTCCCCAAGGGGGCTTTGGTGGAAATAGAGTGCATAGCGGAAAATGCTTAGGACCCTTCTCCGCCAGGTCAAGCAATACAGGACTGCGGCCATCCTGACACCTGTCTGGACCACCGCAGAGGTTATCATGGGGGTGCTCATCCCTTATGTGACCGCCTCGCTGATCGACAAGGGCATCAATTCAGGCAACATGCCCGAAGTATTCAGATACGGCGGGCTGATGCTGGTGATGGCCTTCTTCAGCACCCTGTTCGGAATCCTTGCCGCCAGGTTCGCCGCGTATTCCTCTACGGGACTCGCCGCCAACCTCAGGGAAGCGATGTATACCAATATCCAGCGGTTCTCGTTCTCGGACATAGACAAGTATTCAACCGCCGGGCTCGTTACCAGGATGACCACGGATGTCAGCAACATCCAGGGCGCTTTCCAGATGCTTCTAAGGATCAGTTTCAGGGCTCCCTTGAACATGTTCTTCAGCCTTTTCATGTGCTTCTTCATCAACGGAAGGCTCAGCATCATCTTCCTGGTCGCGATGGTGATCCTCAGTACCTGCCTCTTCGTGCTGATCAGGAGGGCTGCCAAACTGTTCGTACAGATATTCGAAAGGTATGACAATCTCAACGGAGTCATCCAGGAGAACATTTCCGGCATCAGGGTGGTCAAGGCATTCGTCAGGGAAGACCACGAACTGAGCAAGTTCGACAAGGCGGCACTTTCCCTGTACAACCTCAACGTCAAGGCTGAGAGCCTCATGGCCCTGAACCATCCGGTCATGAACCTGGTGGTCTACAGCTGCATCATCTCCCTGTCCTGGTTTGGAGCCCATTTTATTGTAGGAGGCTCACTTACAACTGGTCAGCTAACGTCTCTCTTTACATATATAATGACCGTAATGTCCTCTTTGATGATGCTGTCGATGATATTCGTCCAGCTTACCCAGAGCGCGGCTAGCGGGAAGAGGATCGCCGATGTGATCAACGAGGAACCTGACATGTACGATCCCGAGGATCCGGTCAAGGAAGTCAAGGACGGAAGCATTGATTTCGAGAATGTGTCCTTCGCTTATACAAAAGGTGGAGATTATGCGCTGGAAGGAATTAATTTCCATATAGATGCCGGAGAAACGATCGGTGTTATCGGTGGTACCGGAAGCGGCAAGTCCAGCCTGATATACCTGATATCCCGCCTCTATGACGTGTCCGAGGGCTGCGTCAAGGTCGGAGGCCTGGACGTGAGGTCTTATGAGATGGAATCCCTGAGGAACCAGGTCGCGGTCGTCCTGCAGAAGAGCACCCTGTTCTCCGGGACCATCCTCGACAACCTCAGATGGGGACGGGAAGATGCGACCGAGGAGGAGTGCATCGAAGCCTGCCGTCAGGCGTGCGCCGACGAATTCATCTCGCAGATGCCGGACGGGTACAATACATATATAGACCAGGGAGGTACCAATGTCTCCGGAGGCCAGAGGCAGAGGATCTGCATCGCCATGGCCCTGTTGAAGAAGCCCAAGGTCCTCATCCTTGACGATTCCACTTCTGCGGTTGATACGGCCACTGATTCGCATATTAGGGCCGCCCTTGCCGGCCGTGTGGAGGGGCTTACCAAGATTATCATCTCCCAGCGTATTCTCAGCATCAGGGATGCGGACAGGATCATCGTCATGGAAGATGGAAGGGTGGCGGCATTCGACACCCACGAGAACCTTCTGGAGAACTGTGACATTTACAAGGATATCTACGAGATGCAGACTTCAGGTGGAGAAGCTGACTTTGACGAAAAGGAGGTGGTATCATGAGCGCTCAGCCGAAGATGAACATGAAAGGCGGCCGTGGAGGCGTCAGGGAGCCACATATGTCCCGCGCCGAGCTCAAGAAGAGCCTGGGCAAGGATTCGACAGTATGGAGGCTTTTCGGCTTCATATTCAAGCACTACAAGTTCCGGTTCGGGATCGTGCTGGTCTGCATAGTCATTTCAGCCCTCACGACCCTTGCGTCATCGCTGTTTACCAGGACACTGATCGATGACTATATAACTCCCATGATCGGACAGGCGTCTCCGGACTTCTCTCCGCTTGCAGTCGCCCTGCTAAAACTTGGAGCGGTCCTGCTCGCTGGAGTGGTGGCGTCATATTCATACAACCTGATCATGATCTTCGTGGGGCAGGGAACCATGCTGAAACTCCGGCAGAGTCTCTTCACCCATATGGAAGACCTACCGCTGAGTTACTTCGACTCCCGTACGCACGGGGACGTGATGTCTGTCTACACCAACGACGTGGATACGCTGAGGCAGGTCATCGGCAGTACTATACCGAACCTGTTCCAGTCACTGATCACACTGGTCTCCACATTCGTGTCGATGGTCGTGCTGTCTATGCCTCTGACCCTTGTGTCGATACTTATGGCTTTCCTGACCGTCAAGGTCACCACGAAGCTGGGCAAGATATCGAGGGGGCATTTCGTGGAACGCCAGAAAAACCTCGGCATAGTCAACGGTTTCATAGAGGAGATGGTATCCGGCCAGCGTGTGGTCAAGGTCTACTGCCACGAGAAGAAGGCCGTGGAAGACTTCTCCGTGATCAACGAGAACCTTCGTTCCAGCGCTTACAATGCCAACAAGATCGGCAGCATGGTGATGCCTCTGAACAGCAACATCGGTAATATCGGGTATGTCCTGACGGCAGTGGTCGGTGCATCCATCGCTCTCGGTGGATTCACCGCGTGGTACATGTCAGGAATAGGCGGCGCAACCCTGACTCTCGGTACGCTCGTCGCCTTCCTTACCCTCCAGAAGAATTTCACCAGGCCCATCTCGAGCATTTCCAACGAGATCAATTCGATTGCGATGGCTTCTGCCGGTACGGACAGGGTCTACGGACTGCTGGATGAGCCCAAAGAGGTTGATAACGGAAATGTTACACTTGTAAACACAAATGTTTCCGAGGGTGATTTATTGACAGTTAGCGAGAAACGTACGGGGTCCTGGGCCTGGAAGGTACCGGAGCGGCAAAGTGCAGACCGGTTGGTGCCTCTCAAAGGACTGGTCAGTATAAAGGATGTCGATTTCGGCTATATTCCGGGGAAACAGGTACTGTTCGATATAACCCTTACCGCCTATCCCGGGCAGAAGATTGCCTTCGTCGGAGGAACGGGAGCCGGAAAGACCACCATCACCAACCTGATCAACAGATTCTACGAAATCCAGGAGGGCAGCATCACTTATGACGGAATTGAAATCCGCAACATCGAGAAGGATTCCCTGAGGCGAAGCCTTGGTATCGTACTTCAGGAAACCTGTCTCTTCTCGGCTTCGGTCCTTGACAACATCCGATACGGCCGTCTTGACGCTACGGACGAGGAGTGCATCGAGGCTGCGAAACTGGTATATGCCGACTCTTTCATCAGACGTCTTCCCCAGGGATACAATACCGTCCTTTCTGCGGACGGCGGCAATCTCTCGCAGGGAGAGCGCCAGCTCCTGGCAATCGCCCGGGCGGCGGTTGCCGATCCTCCGGTGCTCATCCTTGACGAGGCTACGTCATCGATCGATACCCGCACGGAAAAACTCATCCAGAAAGGCATGGATTCGCTGATGAAGGGAAGGACCACATTCGTCATAGCACACCGCCTTTCCACGGTACAGAACGCCAATTACATCATGGTAATGGACCACGGGCATATCATCGAGAGGGGACGCCATGATGAACTGCTGGCCCTCAAGGGCAAGTATTACGAACTATATACGGGCAACAGCATTACTGGATAGGATATGGTCGGTGAAGCGGTGGACAGGCTGTACCGCACCGGGAATGCTTCCGATGCGGAACTGAAGCTCCTGATCGGGCTTGAGGATCCCTCCCTTCTCCGAGAAGCCGCCGTATCCCGGCGGCTGGAATGGTACGGCCGGAAAGTTTTCATAAGGGGCCTGATCGAGTTCACCAACCATTGCAGGAACAACTGCTATTATTGCGGCATAAGGGCCGGCAACGTCTCCCTCGGGCGTTACCGCCTGGCTCCTGAAACCATCATGGAGCTGGTCCGTGAAGGATACCGACTGGGGTTCAGGACCTTTGTGCTTCAGGGAGGTGAAGACAACGGTTATTCCGATGAAGGGATATGCTCGATAGTGAGTTCGGTCAAGAAGGAATATCCGGACTGCGCCGTCACCCTGTCCATAGGCGAGAAGGACCACGGATCGTACCGGGCCTATTTCGATGCCGGTGCGGACCGCTACCTCCTTCGTCACGAGACTGCCTCGCAGGAGCATTATTCCAGCCTTCATCCCTCGAAAATGAGCCTGGAGAACCGCAAGGCCTGCCTGTGGGACTTGAAAAGGATCGGATATCAGGTGGGCTCCGGTTTCATGGTCGGATCGCCGGGCCAGACTCCGGACAACCTTGTGGAAGACCTCAGGTTCCTGCAGGAACTGCAGCCCGACATGATAGGTATAGGCCCGTTCGTTCCTGCTGCGAATACTCCTTTCGCAACGAAGAAGGCCGGGTCCGTGGCCACGACCCTCAACCTTATTTCCATTCTGAGGCTGATGTTCCCATATTCATTGATCCCTTCCACAACTTCCCTGGGCACCATCGCTCCCGGAGGGTTGGAGAAAGGCCTAGAAGCCGGAGCCAACGTAATCATGCCGGACCTGACGCCTCCGGACGAGGCCAGGCTGTATTCGTTGTATGACAACAAGCCCGTCTCCGGAGGAGCCTTGATGATCGCCGACGGAAGCCTCAGGGAGCGGATCCGTGCGATCGGCTATGATATCGTGACCGACAGGGGAGACGTCGCCGGTCCTAAAAGACCTTGAGGGCCGCCAGCGAGGTACGGTATTCGCGCTCGGCATCCAATGTCCTTTCCAGGGCATCGTAATAAAGGTCGTTCTCGACGAGATAGTCTATCATCGAGATCTCTCCCTTCGTCAGTGCCGAAAGAAGGAAATCGCGGTTGTCAGTCTCTTCGATGGAGTCGCGCAGCATCTCGTAATTGGCCTTCATCGAGGTAGCCTGCCTGTAAAGGTCCATCAGCCTGTAGTAGAATCCGAGTTCCGCTGCATTCTGCCTGGACTCGGCTGCCGCCACCCCGGCCCTTGACCGCTTTACCTTGTTGGCTCCGCTCCACAGCGGGATATTCACACCTACGGTCATTCCGCGGAACTTCTCAACCGTCCGGATCTCACTCATGTACCCAAGGGACAGTTCGGGCAGCATCGAAGTCCTGTCGATCGCAAGCTGCCTGCGTCCGAGTTCGACTTCTTTCCGGACGTACCCGAGGACGGGGCTTTCCCTTGAAGCCTCTTCGAACCAGCTCTCGAAATCAACCGGAAGGGTCTCGGACAGGTCATATTCCTTATCATCGAAGTCGATGTCCTGTCCTCCGTTCAACGACTTCAGCCGGGAAAGCAGCGCCTGCCTTTCATTCCCGGCCTCTTTTATCCGGCCTTTGACAGACGCCATGTGGAGTTTGGCCTTGTTGAGGTCGAGTATGGTCGCATCTCCGGCTGCCAACCTTTTTCCGTAGGATTCGACAAGGGTCAAGGAACTCGCAAGATGGTATTCGAACTCACTGATCAGTTTGTTGTAATATACCAGCCCGACGCAAAGCCTGCGCGCTTCCTGCATCACCTCCAGCCTGGCAGCATCGTATTTGAGCGCCGACAGTTCGTCCATGCATGCCGCTTTGACTGACTTCATCCCGGTAAGCGTGGGTATGTCGAATGCCTGGCTTATCCGGACATCGTGACGCCCGCCGATATTGTCGGCCCCCCACAGGTAGTTGAACTCGATCTCCGGATTCTCGAGGAGGGTTTCCGAACGGTTGTCCAGCCTTTCCATATCCAGTACGGCCTCAGCCGCCTTAAGTTCCGGATTGTTCCTTGCTATTTCATCCAGGACGGCCTCTACGGAACTTTGACCATAGCTACAGAAAACTGAACATAATCCTATGATAGTTAAATATATCCTTTTCATTTCCTGTTCTTGTTAGTTACTAGATACATGACTGGGATGACGAAGCCGTTCAGCAGGGTTGAGGAAAGCAGTCCTCCGAGTATGACCTTGGCCATGGGGGACTGGATCTCATTGCCCGGCAGGTCGCCGCCCAAGGCCAAAGGCAGGAGGGCGAGGGCCGAGGTGACGGCCGTCATCAGGATCGGATTGAGGCGGTCGAGCGAGCCGCCCACGACTGTCTCCGCGATCGGCAGGCCCTGCGACGCAAGAGCATTGTACCGGTCGATCAGCAGCATTCCGTTCCTTGTCGCGATCCCGAAAAGGGATATGAAACCGATTATGGCCGGGATGCTCATCACGCCTCCAGTGAAGAAGATGGTCATCACCCCGCCGATCAGTGCCAGAGGCAGGTTCAGAAGCACTATCAGCGACTGCGAGGCGTTCTTGAACTCTCCGAACAGCAGCATGAATATTATGAATATGCTGAATATGCTGACAAGGGCGATCGTCTTCGACGCCCTTTCCTCGCTTTCGAACTGGCCTCCGAACTCGATGCGGTAGTCCTCGGGCAGGGTGACGTGCTCGGATATCTCTTCCTTGATGGAGGCGACGGCCTTTGCCAGTTCGCCTCCCGTTGCATTGCACGATACCACCAGCTTGCGGCTGAGATTCTCCCTGTTGATGGTGTTCGGGCCTGCGGATGAGACTACGTCGGCCACGTAGCTGAGGGGCACCTTGTTCCCGGAGGGAGTGTCCACCATCAGGTCTTCTATGTTCTCCATGGTGGCCTTGGCATCGCCCTTCACCTTGAGTGTCAGGTCGAAGGACCGGTTGCCTTCATAGACGGTGGAGACGGGTTCGCCTTCCAGCATCACCTTTACGAACTCCGAGAACTCGGGCAGGGTTATGCCGTACCTGGCAAGCATCTCGCGCTTTGGGACGATGTTCAGTTCAGGTCGCTCCACCTGCTGTTCTACGTTGATGTCGGCGATACCTTCGATATCCGAAATGGCAGACTTGATCTCCTGCCCTATGGAGTACATCCTGTTGAGGTCGGTACCGAATACCTTGATAGCTATGTTGGACTGTGTACCGGAAAGCATTGCATCGATCCTGTGCGATATAGGTCCACCTATTTCAATGTTTACTCCAGGTAGTACGGACAGTTTTTCCCTGACTTCGCGGACCAGGCTTTCCTTGCTCCTGCCCTTCAGGATGAAGGGACATTCGAACTCGGAGCAGTTTACTCCGAAAGCGTGTTCGTCGAGTTCGGCACGGCCGGTCTTGCGTCCGACAGTCTGGATTTCCGGAATGCCCATCAGAATCTGTTCGGCCTGCAGTCCGAGCCTGTCCGATTCTTCAATCGAGATGCCTGGCACCGAGCTCATTGCGATCGTGAACGAGCCTTCGTTGAATGCCGGAAGGAAGCTGCGGCCGAGGGACAGGAACATCACAACCGCCGCGACGAGCAGGACCGCCACGGTTCCGATGACCGTTTTCCTGTGGTCCAGGGCCCATTCCAGAGCCTTCGAATAATGCTTCTTGAGCCACCTCGCTACCGGCGCCTCCTTAGGCGATTCCGTTTCATGTGCAAGCAGGTATGAACTCAGGACCGGGGTCACGGAGAGTGCAACCAGCGTGGATGTCAGAAGGGAGATGATGAAAGATATGCCGAGCGGCTTCAGCATCCTGCCTTCCATGCCTGAGAGGAAGAACAGGGGGAGGAAGCAGGCGATGATGATCAGCGTCGAATTCAGCATAGGCATCCTTACTTCTTTTGAAGCAGCATACACCACCTCTAAAGAGGATGCTGTATGCTGTTCATCTACCCCCCTGCGCCCCCTGGGGGGACTGAGGGGCGTACCCCTCAGACTCCCTGGGTCGCGTCGCTCCGAGCCGTATCTGGCCTCCCTGAGCCGTTTGAACACGTTTTCCACGTCAACTATCGAGTCGTCCACGAGGGAACCGATGGCTATCGCTATTCCTCCGAGGCTCATCGTGTTGATGGTGAGCCCCATCCAGCGGGTCACGAGCAGGGTTATGAGTATCGACAGGGGAATGGAGATCAGCGAGATGAGGGTAGTCCTCCAGTTCATCAGGAAGATGAACAGTACGAGGGCCACGAATATGCCTCCTTCTACCAGCGATTTCTTCACGTTGCCGATTGATCCTTCGATGAACCTTGACTGGCGGAATATTCCGGAATTGACTTTGACGTCTGAGGGCAGGGCAGCCTTGATGTCATCAAGTTCCCTGTCCAGCTTCCTGGTCAGTTCCAGCGAATTTGTGTTGGGCTGCTTGGTTACAGTCATTATGACGGCAGGTTTCCCGTCATTCGATGCGATGCCCAGGACAGGGGTCTTCGGACCGATCCTGACATCGGCTATTGCGTCGAGTGGGATAGGCAGGCCCCTGGGGGAAGTCTTTACGAGGGCCTTCTTCATCTGCTCTATGTCGTCGGTGGACAGGACCCCGCGGACGATGTATTCGTTTCCATATTCATAGAGGGTACCTCCCGGGGCGTTCTGGTTCATCCCCTTGACTGCATCGATGACCTCGTCCATCGACACTCCATAGTGGCGCATCCTGCCGGGATCGAGGAGTATCTGGTATTCCTTTATGTCTCCGCCCATGACCGCTACCTGGGCAACCCCGCCTGTCGAAAGCAGGCGTGGACGGATGGTCCAGTCCGCCATGGTTCGAAGGTCCTGCATCGATGTCGTGTCGGCCGTAAGTCCGATGATCATCAGTTCACCCAGGATCGATGCCTGCGGCCCCAGGGTGGGATTGCCGGCATTGGAGGGAAGTTCATCGCCCACCATTGCGATCTTCTCGCTGACGATCTGGCGGGCCTTGTAGATGTCGGTTCCCCAGTCGAACTCGATGTTCACGATGGAGAATCCTGTGGTGGAGGACGAGCGGACGCGGCGCACGTTGGTCGCGCCGTTGACGGCTGTCTCCACCGGGAAGGTCACGAGCCTTTCAACCTCTTCGGGGGCCATGCCTTCTGCTTCGGTCATCACCACCACGGTGGGAGCGTTGAGGTCCGGGAACACGTCGACTTCGGAGCGTAAAGTCGAATATATTCCCGCAACCATGCACAGGGCGGCGATCACGAGGACGGCGGCCCTGTTGTTCAGCGAGAACGCTATGATCTTGTTCAGAAGACCATTTTCCTGCTGCAGACGTTCCATGGCCTAATGGTTATGGGTATGACCTGCGGGAACGGAGGTGACTCCTGCAAGCTTCACGTGGACCGCTCCGGACACCACGACCATCTCGCCTTCCCTGAGACCCTTGATCACAGGTACCCTGGTCCCGTCAGACTGTCCCAGGGTAACTTCACGCTTGATGAAGCAGTCGTCATCGTCTTCTTCTCGTACGAAGACATAATGGACGCCCTGGTCCTCGACGACTGCCTCCAGCGGCACGGAGATGCAGCTTCCGCTGTCGGCCGTCTTGAGAAAGACATCGACGAAGGAACCTGGCACGAAATCGCCCTTGTTGTCGAACTCGAAGGTCACTGGGATGTAGAAATCCCCGTCGGAGGCCCTTCCGTAACTGACCAGCCGTCCGCCCAGGTCGGCCAGGCTGTATGCCCTGCCATCATATGGGGTTATGAAATCCGCATCCCTTACGCGGGCTATCCTGCCGTAGTACTTCCCGGATACGTCCGCCCTCAGGCGGAGCCTGCGGTTGCTGCTGACGGTCGCGATGGGGGTGCCGGTCTCGACATAGTCTCCGCTCCTGACACTCAGGCTCTTTACGAAACCGGAGAGCGGGGAAGTGACGACCAGACCTCCGGCGGAAACGCCTCCTGCGGTAAGGGCATCATATTCAGCCTTGGCATGCTCGTAATCCAGCCTGCTCTTGTCAAGGTGGCTCTCGCTGACTATGTTGTCCTCCCTGAGCTGCAGGTCACGTTCATATTCTTTCTTTGCGGTTTCATAGGTGATCCTGGCCTTGGCAAGCTTGTCACCTGAACCGATGCTCTTAGTGGAGATCGTGGCTATCCTGGAGCCCTTACCGACAGCCGACCCTTCGCTTAGGTCGCCGAGACTGACTATTCCTTCGCTCTTGGCCACCACAGTCATCTCATCGCCTGCGGAGGATACGATCTGGCCGCTTGTCCGGATCACTTCGCTGAATTCTCCGAATGCAACGGTGTCTACGCTGATGCCCAACGCCTCCTGGCGTTCGGGGCTTATGTGGATCTCTCCTTCATGGCCGTGGGCTCCGGCCTCTTCTTCGTGTTCATGCCCGTGGCTGTGGTCATGGTTATGGCAGCCGTTCAGGATGGCACAGAGTGCCATTATGATAAATGTTGATTTTTTCATGGTAAAGATCAATTGAACTACTTATCTCTCAAATACTTGATGTATCCGGGAGATAATCAGCAATTGATCCGCCAGGAGAGGATGGGAGGAGAATTGAATGCAGCCCGGGCGACGACTTTCCTGACAGAGACAACGTTTCCGGCATCGGCGGGTACCGGTGCATTCAAGACTGTGGAAGGAAGGGTAACGATGTCCAGCCGGACGCCGTCTGAAGGACAGTATTTCTCACGCGAAACGCAGTGGTTTTCGTCCTCTTCATGATTGGCATCGGAATGGGATGTGTGCTCGTCGTCGCAGCATCCGTCCGCCAGGCATACCTCGTGGACGAGGCATATCATAGCCATATGGTGGTGGTGCGGTACGAATGTAGTGAAGAGCACCATCATCATGGCCACGAGGGCGGGCAATACTGAAACCTTCCTGAGCATCAAAGCAAAATTAGGAAAAAAACGATTAAATATTCAATTATTTTGGTCCGGATTGATTAATTACTTATTTTGCCTGTGTTAAATGACAAAAGATTATGTTTAAGAAACCATTGAATATGGCCGGGGGATTCATCTTCGGAGGACTGTTGTCTGTTGCAGGACTGCTGCTGCAGGTCGTATGCGGTCCCGTAAACTGGGATGTCCTTGCCTGGCCGGTGAATATCATCCTGCTGCTGGTCTTCATTGCTTTGCTCCTGGCCTTCCATTTCCTTAAGAAGAAGGTCGGTTTCTTTGCCTGGATGGCATCCTCGTCTGCGGCAGTCCCTTCGATAGCATGGGCATTGTTCCTGACCATCGTGATGGGGCTGACAGCGCAGATACCTTCCAGGGGATGGCTTGGCAGCATGATCACTTTCTGGCCCTTCGTTCTGGTCTATATCTGGCTGACCTTCGTAGTGGGGCTGGTGGCCTTGAACCATCTGGGCCGTTTGACCAGGTCCTGGAACGAGGTTGCGGCTGTCTTGAACCATCTGGGCCTGTTCGTCGTACTTGTTTGCGCCACATTGGGAAGTGCTGACAAGCAGACCCTTGATATGACTCTCACGGAAGGTGGGAGCGAAACGGCAGGTGTGCGTGAAGACGGCAAGTCGGTCGAGACTGGCCTCTCGGTCCACCTGAACGATTTCATAATGGAGACATACCCGAACGGCATGCCCAAGCGCTTTGCCTCCGACGTGGTGGTCCGAGACAAGTCCGGTGCTGATATCCCCGGGGTGATAGATGTAAACAAGCCCATGAAGGTGGACGGATGGAAGATGTACCAGTATGACTACGATTCTGAGGCTGGAGTGGAGAGCAGGATCAGCGTCCTGCAGCTTGTGAAGGATCCCTGGCTGCCGTTCGTATTCGCCGGAATATTCATGATGCTTGCCGGAGCATTCGTAATGATGATCGTCGGTTTCAAAAAGGAAGAGAAATGATTTGGGAATATTTCATTTGGTTCGCCGCTGTATCAGCGCTGCTTTGGATAACCGGTTCGGCCCTGGCCTGGAGGGACAGAAGGTCTCCGGCCCTGGTTTCATATATCGCCGGCACCCTGGTGTTCTTCAGTTTCATGATAGCGATGTGGGTCGCTCTGGAAAGGCCGCCGATGCGTACGATGGGGGAAACCCGCCTGTGGTATTCCTTCTTCATGGCCGTAGCCGGAATCATCGTCTATTCCCGCTGGAAGTACAAGTGGATACTGTCTTTCAGCACCATAATGGCACTGGTCTACATCACCGTGAACCTGCTTAAACCGCAGATACACACCAAGTCCCTGATGCCGGCTTTGCAGAGCCCCTGGTTCGCTCCGCATGTGATCGTGTACATGTTCTCATACGGTATGCTGGGAGCTGCCACCATCATGGCCCTGTACGTGCTGATATTCAAGAAAGATGATGTTACGGCACGTGAGACATCCACCACGGACAACCTTGTGGCCACCGGACTGGCCTTCCTGACGTTCGGGATGCTTTTCGGGGCCCTTTGGGCACAGGAGGCCTGGGGAACATACTGGGCCTGGGATCCGAAAGAGACCTGGGCGGCGATCACATGGCTGACCTATCTCCTGTATGTCCATTACAGGATTTCAAGGCCCAAGGACCATCAGACCGCCATGTGGATACTGATCCTTGCTTTCATCTGCCTGCAGATCTGCTGGTGGGGGATCAACTACCTGCCCTCGGCCCACGCGACATCAGTACACGTCTACTGATCCTCGGGCTTGTCTGTCCAGTCGTGGTTGACGTCGTATCCGTGATTGCGGATACTCACACCTGACCCTACATATTCATTGGACTCGGCTTCCTTCAGGATCCGGGCCCTGGTCTTCTTGAACAGGATGAAACAGAAGGCTATAAGGCCCAGTGTGATGATGAACGACAACGCCTGGTTCAGTTCGCTGAAGAAGCAGAGCGAATCATATACGCCATGGAGGATGACCGGATACAGCCACATCTTGACCATCGCTCCTTCGCGGTTCTCTCCACGGAGACTGTACTGGGCGAAGAAATAACCCATCACGACCGCGAATGCGAAGTGGCCGGGCACTGCGAACAGGGCCCTTGTGAAAGCGACATCCACCCAGTTCGCACCTGCACTCACCACATACATCAGGTTCTCGAACGCTGCGAAACCAAGTCCGACGGTGGTTCCGTAGACGATTCCGTCATATCGCTCGTCGAACTCCGGACAGTTCCTCAGGAGCAGCCAAAGCATCAGCAGCTTTGCGGTTTCTTCCGGGATTGCGGCTCCGAAGAAAGATATCTTCACGGCTTCCAGCCAGTTCGAGGGATCCGTGGTGTAGAAACCCATGTTCAGAAGGGGACCTGAAATGAATGTTGACAGCAAAGCCGAGATGCCTCCGAAACAGAAGCCTTTGAATATCAATCTTGTCGGTTCGGGAAGCGTGTCCTTGTGGTACACGTACCAGAGAAGTATGAGCGCGGGAGCGACCGCGGCGAAAAGAAGCATCAACATATTACTTGTTCTTCAGATATTCATCGATAGCCTTGGCTGCCTTCCTGCCGGCACCCATCGCGAGGATTACGGTAGCGGCGCCGGTAACGGCGTCACCGCCTGCGAATATGCCTTCACGGGTGGTACGTCCCTCCTCGTCGGCCACGAGGCCTCCGCGACGGGTCGCCTCAAGTCCGTCGGTAGTGTTGACGATGAGCGGGTTGGGGGCGGTACCCAGCGCCATTATGACGGTTTCGGTCGGAATCTCGAATTCCGAGCCGGGGATCGGGACAGGGGAGCGCCTTCCGCTTTCATCCGGTTCTCCCAGTTCCATCCTGATGCATCTCAGGGCCTTTACCCAGCCATTCTCATCTCCGATGATTTCGACCGGGTTCGTGAGCATCCTGAAGTCTATCCCTTCTTCCTTGGCATGGTGGACCTCTTCCTTGCGGGCAGGGAGTTCGACCTCCGTGCGCCTGTAGATGATGGAGGTATCAGCTCCCAGCCTGAGGGCTGTCCTCGCTGCGTCCATGGCTACATTACCGCCTCCTATCACGCAGCATTTCCTGCCTGCGTGTATCGGGGTCATATAGTCTTCCCTGAAGGCCTTCATCAGGTTGTTTCGGGTCAGGAATTCGTTCGCGGAAAAGACTCCGTTCAGGTTCTCCCCCGGGATGCCCATGAATTTGGGAAGACCTGCTCCCGTGCCTACGAATATCGCTTCGAAACCTTCGTCGTCAATGAGACTGTCGATGGTCACGGTGCGGCCGATGATCACGTCGGTCTCTATCTTGACACCGAGCTTCCTGACTGCGTCTATTTCCCTCTTGAGAACCTTCTCCTTCGGAAGACGGAATTCCGGAATGCCGTATTCAAGCACTCCGCCGGCCTTGTGCAGGGCCTCGAATATGGTCACGTCGTAGCCCCACTTGGCCAGATCGGACGCGCATGCGAGACCCGCCGGACCGGACCCGATGACTGCCACTTTCCTGGAATTGGAGAAAGTCTCCTTCCTTTCGGGAGAGGAAGCGTGGTCTGCGACGAAGCGCTCAAGCTTGCCGATGGCAACGGGTTCTCCCTTCACGCCGAGGATGCAACTTCCCTCGCACTGGGTTTCCTGCGGACAGACCCGCCCGCAGACTGCGGGCAAAGAAGAGTCCTCGGCTATGACGGCCGCGGCACCGTCGATGTCTCCTTCCTTGACCTTTGCGATGAATTCCGGTATCTTTATGCTGACGGGGCAGGCGCCCACGCAGCGGGGATTCTTGCAATGGAGGCAACGGGAGGCTTCCGTCGTGGCTTCCTCGAGATTGTAGCCGTAGCAGACCTCATCGAAATTATGTGCACGTACCTTGGGATCCTGCTCCCTTACCGGTACCCTGGGAATTCTCTCTGCCATGTCACTTGATGTATTTAGCCTTTTCTGCAGCCTCTTCGGCCTTGTACTGTCCGAGCCTGCGCATCGCCTCGTCGAAGTCTACGTCGTAACCGTTGAACTCGGGTCCGTCCACGCAGGCGAACCTGGTCTTTCCTGCGACCGTGACCCTGCACGCCCCGCACATTCCGGTCCCGTCCACCATCAGCATGTTGAGGCTTACGTCGATCGGAATCCGGAGTTTCCTGCACGTTAGTGTGGCGAACTTCATCATGATCATAGGGCCGATGGCGACCGCCTGGGTATACTCCTTGCCTTCGGAAACGAGTTTCTCAAGGCAAGCCGTTCCGACTCCGTGGAAACCGGAGCTTCCGTCATCGGTGCAGAGGTAGAGGTTGTCGCAGGCAGAGCCGAGCTCTTCCGTGTAGATCAGCAGGTCCTTGGTACGGGCTCCGATAATGACGTCGACTGCGATGCCACGGTCGTGAAGCCATTTCGCCTGGGGATAGACCGGCGCGGTCCCGAGACCTCCTGCTATGAATATGTATCGCTGTCCTTCAAGGGCTTCCCTGTCCATATTCACGAAAGCGGAGGAATTCCCCAACGGACCGACGACATCGCGGAAGAATTCACCTTCCTCCTTCGCTATGATGGCGGCGGATGAGGCCCCCACGAGCTGGGTGACGATGGTCACCGTGCCTTCCTTGCGGTCGTAGTCGCTTATCGTCAAGGGTATGCGTTCTCCCTCCTCTCCGGGAAGGACTATCAGGAACTGACCTGGCCTGGCGGCCTTGGCTATCCTGGGCGCCGACACCACCATCTTGCAGATGTTCGGGGTCAGCATTTCTCGTTTCAGAATCTTGAACATTTCTTTTGGGAATCCAAGTCAGACATTTCTGGTTTGATCAAACAAAACTAGCAATTTCCTTTCTTATTTCAAATTTGTCATAGCATTGAGGTTATCCAATTGTATAAGCCGTTCCACCATTGAGATTTTAGGAATAGACGGAACAACGTATCAATCTTTTTTATATTTTTACAATGTGTAACGATTTGAGATTAATGATTTTTTGGCCTTCGGACATATTTAGTGACATATCATTACCATTTATAATAACTAATATCTAAAGCATTTGGTGAAATGAACAAACATCTGTTATGGGTTTGCATCGCGACAACACTGCTCTCCTCATTTGCGGGAGCGGCTGCATATGCGAGTCCCAAAGCTATCCCAGGCGGAACGGAAGTCCAGCAGCAGAGGACGGTAACCGGCGTGGTCAAAGACTCCAAGGGAGTGGCCGTCGTCGGCGCCAATGTCATGGAGAAGGGCACCTTGAACGGTGCCATCACCGATGAAAACGGAAGTTTCTCCCTCAATGTCCCTGCGAACGCGACTCTCGTTATCTCATTCATCGGATTCACTACCCAGGAAATCGCGGTAGGGAATCAGAGCGATTTCACTATCACCCTCCTCGAGGACTCCCAGTATCTTAAGGAGGTGGTATTCGTCGGTTACGGCACCCAGAAGAAGGTCAACCTCACCGGAGCGGTCGATGTCGTCACAAGCGAAGTGCTCGACAACCGTCCTCTGTCCAACCTTACCCAAGGTCTCCAGGGTGCTGTCCCGAACCTCCAGATCACATTCGCCGATGGTAAGCCGACCCGTAGTTCCGACTACCAGGTCCGCGGTACCGGATCGATCGGTCAGGGTGGATCCGCACTCGTGCTCATCGACGGTGTCGAAGGTGACCCGTCCCTGCTCAACCCCAGTGATGTGGCCAGTGTATCTGTCCTGAAGGACGCTTCTTCGGCCGCCATCTATGGAGCCCGCGGAACCTTCGGTGTGATCCTCATCACCACCAAGGAGCCCAACAAGGAAAGGGTTTCTGTCAACTACACCGGCAACTTCATCGTGAAGTCCCCGACCGTGACTCCCAATGTGATTACTGACGGTCTGGAGTTCACCGAACTCTACATCGAGTCCTATAAAGGATGGCAGGGAGCTGCCCCTTCAAAGTTCCACTCCTCCCTCAAGATCACTGACGCCTGGCTCAACAACCTGCGCAATGGCAAGTCCGGTGTCGTCACCGAGTCCAACGGGAATTACTCCTACTACGGAAGCACCGACTGGTTCGATATGCTTTACAAGGACAGGGCTTTCGGCCACGAGCACAACCTCACCGTCCAGGGCGGTGGCGACAAGGCCAGCTTCCTTGTTTCCGGCCGTTACTACAATCAGGGAGGTATCTTCGAATATGACCCTGACGACTACTCGATGTTCAACATCAGGGCCAAGGGTTCGGTCAAGGTGACCGATTGGCTCAGGGTCAGCAACAACGCCGAGTTCTCGAATATGACCTACCACAACCCCACGAACGTGGGTGAAGGATCCGTTTGGTACGCCATCGAGTCCGAGGGTCAGCCCGTGAACGTGATGTTCAACCCTGACAACTCCCTGACCCAGGCCGGCGCGACCATACTTGGTTCATTCTATTATAAGAACAACTACCAGGACACCGACAGGAGGAATGTCCGCAACACTACAAGCTTCGTCGCCAATATCTTCCGTGACATCCTCACGCTCAACGGCGACGCCACTGTCCGTTACACTGACAACAGGCAGAACGGCGTCCAGTCTCCGGTTCCCTACAAGACCGCCGAGAACGGGGCTGTCAAGTATATGGGAAGCGCTTATGACGGTATCTACACCTCCAACCACACGAAAGGCTACATCGCCACCAACCTCTATGCCCAGTATGCGCAGACATTCGGGAAGCACGATGTGAAACTTATGGTCGGTACCAACTACGAGCAGGAAACATACAAATACATGTTCTTCCACAGGAACGCGAAGCTCTTTGAAGGCGCTGACGACATCGCCCTGACAACCGGTTCACAGAACATCGACAGCGACTACTACAAATGGCGTATCGGCGGCGGCTTCTTCCGCGCCAACTACGTTTTCGGTGACCGCTATCTGTTCGAGGTCAACGGACGTTATGACGGATCCTCGAAGTTCCCTACCATTCAGCAGTGGAAGTTCTTCCCCTCAGCGTCATTCGGTTGGCGTGTGTCTCAGGAACCTTTCTGGAAGATAAGTCCTGACGCTATTTCCAACCTCAAATTCAGGGTTTCCTACGGCTCCCTCGGTAACGGTAACATCGCCGCATACAGGTTCCAGGAACTCTTCTCGCTCAACACACAGGAAAGGCTCCTGAACAATTCAAAGAACCTTTCCACAAGTGTTCCTTCGCCTATCCCTGCGGGATTGACTTGGGAGACAGCCACAACGGCGAACTTCGGAATGGATCTGGGCCTGTTCAATGACAAGCTCACCTTCGTCGGTGACTACTACATCCGCAAAACCACCGGTATGTACTGCGCCGGTACTGAGCTCCCTTCGGTTTACGGAGCGAGCGCTCCTAAAGGCAACTACGCCGATATGACCACCAGGGGATGGGAGATCGTCCTGACCTGGAAGGATCAGTTCAACCTCGGCGGCAAGCCCTTCACTTATGAGATCAAGGGTACTCTCGCCGACTCCAAGTCCATCATCGACAACTATCCCAACGATGAGAAATACATCGGTGCGGGAGCAGGTACGGGCATCCAGAATTTCAACTACTACACGGGTATGACCCTCGGAGAGATCTGGGGATTCGAGAATGACGGCTACTTCACCTCGGCAGACTTTGACGCCAACGGCAAGCAGATCGCCGGGCCTAACCAGAGCTGGGTCCAGAACAACAACAGCCGTACCTGGCAGGCTGGTGACGTCAAATTCAAGGATCTCGACGGCAACGGGAAGATCGACTTCGGCAACTCGAAGGTGGGCGACAGCGGCGACCGTAAGATCATCGGTAACAAGCTCCCTCGCTACACCTACAGCTTCAACCTCAACTTCGGTTGGAACGGTCTGTTCCTTTCCGCGTTCATCCAGGGTGTCGGTCATCAGGATTGGTGGGCCGGTGGAGACAACTCAATGTTCTGGGGTCAGTACAGCCGTCCCTACTCGAATATTCCCGCAGATATGGTCGGCAACTGGTGGACACCGGATAACCCTGACGCTTATTGGCCAAGGTACACCGGATACATCGCCCACCAGGGGTCCCGTACTCTCCACATCCCTCAGACCAAATACCTTCAGAATGTCGGTTATATCCGTCTGAAGAACCTCCAGTTCGGTTACAGCCTCCCGAAGAGATGGATCGAGGCCGCCAAGATGCAGGCAGTCAAGCTGTATGTCTCCGGAGAGAATCTCTGGTGCTGGTCACCCCTGTACAAGCACAGCAAGCAGTTCGATGTCAACAGCATCATGGGTGAGGACTCCGAGACCCTCAGCCTCGTGCACTCCGGCCTGTACAGTTCCCCTATTATGGCTGATGGTGGATCCAACTACAGTTATCCTATCCTAAAGGCTTTCACCTTCGGTATCTCTATCACTTTCTAAAGACAAGGAACAATGAAAAAGTATATATTCATAGCTTTTGTGGCTCTTATTGGACTGTCAGCATGCGATATGTATGAGACACCCAAAGCCTCTGTCGGCAAGGACGCGTTGTTCGCGAGTGAGAGCGGTCTCAAGATGTACACCAACTCCATGTATGACGTTCTGCCCGGTGGCGGAATGACTTCGTGGGGTGAGACCGGCACCAACATAATCAATGCTTACCAAGGTGCCCGGACAAGTCTCACAGCCTCCTATACCCCAAGTATGGAAGGCAAATGGAGCTGGGGTACTCTCCGTAATATCAACTACTTCCTTGACAATAACAACAACACCTCCGTCAGCGAGAAGGTCAGGAACAATTACAACGGTATTGCCCGTTTCTGGAGGGCTGTCTTCTATTTCGACAAGATCCGCACCTACAATGATGTCCCCTGGATCGACCACGCGCTCGACATTGACGACGAGCTTCTTCTCGCCGGACGTGACTCCCGCACCGTTGTCGCGGAACACATCTACGAGGATCTCCAGTTTGCGATAGAGAACATCACCGAGGCTTCGAACGCCTCCGCCACCCTGGTTACAAGCCTAGTGGCCGCTGGAGAGCAGTCCCGCTTCTGCCTCTGGGAGGGAACCTTCCGCAAGTATCACGGCGAGCCTGAGGCTGACAAGTGGCTCCAAAGGGCCGCCGCTGCCGCCAAGATCGTTATGGACAGCAAGAAGTATTCGTTGAACACCTCCGGGAATCAGCCTTACAGGGATCTCTTTATCACCAGGATTCCGAAAGCCAACGAGGTTATGCTCGCAACGGTCTACAGTGTCGCCGACGGTATTACCAACGGTATGAACCGCAGGAGCACCGCCTCGACCCTCGGAACTCCGTTCAGCCCCATACGCCAGTTCATGAACATCTACCTCAAGCTCGACGGCTCCAGGTACACCGACGATCCTTCCTACTTGACTGATGAGTTCATGACCGAGTTCGAAGGCCGTGACAAGCGTATTGCCCAGACCATCCGTGTCCCCGGCACCATCCGCTCAAACGGCCCCGCATATCCTGACTGGCAGGTTACTTTCACAGGATATATGGGTATGAAGTTCTGTACCGACGATGCCAATCTTGACGGTATGTACAGCAATGAGAACAACTATGTCTGGATGCGTTATGCGGAGGTTCTCCTCAACTACGCGGAGGCGAAAGCCGAGCTCGGGACCCTCACCGATGCCGATTGGGCGGAGACGATAGGAAAGCTCCGTGCCCGTGGAGGCATCACAGGAGGCCTTGACGCGAAGCCAGCCACGGCCGATAAGTACCTGCAGGAGACCTTCTTCCCCAACATCAGCGACCCCACCATCCTCGAGGTACGCCGCGAGCGTCTCATCGAGCTAGTCTGGGAGGCTACGCCTTCATCATTCGCTGACGTGCAGCGCTGGAAAGTCGGACCGCTCCTCGGTATCAAGTGGCAGGGAATCTATGTCAAGGAGTTTGACAAGAACATCGACCTTGACCTCGACGGCACCCCGGATGTCTACTTCTACACCGGGAACAAGCCTACACCTGAAGGACACGTTGTCTATGTCGATATGAAGGGCAGCAACTGGTCGGTTGACACGGATGGCCACACCATCCTCTTCACTCCGGAAAACAAGTTCCAGTCATCCGATTGGGTTGACAAGGCTTATTTCCACCCGATCTCGACCAATGACCTCGCTCTTAACCCCAACCTTGGTCAGAATCCTGGATATTAACAGAGTCCTATATCAGGAAAGGGCGGTCGTACAGGCCGCCCTTTTTCGTTAAACTTTCTCTATCGGCATAAATTTATTACTTTTGTGATTACAGACCTTGGTCGGAGAACCACTCTGCAAATCCAGGGTTTGCATTAAGGCGTAAAACCATAATACTAGATAAATGGATTCATTCAAGGAATTGTGCCGAAGGCGCCGCAGTCACAGGTTGTTCTCCCCGGAGCCGGTTACGGACGAACAGCTGAGGACCATTCTCTCGGGTGCGCTCATGTGCCCGTCATCCAAGGGACTTCGGAAGTGGCGTTTCGTGGTTACCCGTGATCCTGAAAGGATTTCGGGCCTCGGAGGCATCAGGCCGGCAGGCTCCGCATTCATTTCCGGTGCAGCCGCCGTCATAGCGGTGCTTGGGGAACCCGCCGCCCAGGAAATGTGGATTGAAGATTGTGCCATTGCCGCGGTTACGATGCAGTATATGGCTGAGGACATCGGTCTTGGTTCCTGCTGGTGCCAGGTCCGTGGACGCGAGAGCTGTGACGAGGGCGTGAGCGCCGAAGATAAGGTGAAACTCATTCTCGGAATAAAGGATGAGTATTCCGTCCTGTGCCTGGTCGGCCTGGGCCATCCTGTAGATGAAAGGAAGCCTCAGGACGAGAGTGCGCTTAAATGGGACCAGGTTGAATGGAAATAACCCCCATCGCATATTTCAGGTCTCCTTTCGGTACGAAGTTCGGGATACCGAGGCAGGCCGGTCTTGTGGAGGGCTTGCGCGGAAGGATAGTTTTCGAACCCGGTTTCCGTTCTGCCGAAGCCATCCGCGGTCTCGAAGGTTTCGATTATATCTGGCTGGTCTGGGGTTTCTCGGAAAATCCCCGGTCATCGTTCAAGGCTACTGTCCGCCCTCCCAGGCTGGGTGGTAATGAAAGGGTAGGGGTATTCGCAAGCCGTTCCCCTTTCAGGCCCAACTCCCTGGGCCTTTCTTCCGTACGTCTGGATTCGATAGACCTTGATGCCAAGGGACCTGACGGGAAACCTGTCGGCCCGGTCCTGGAAGTGCTTGGAGCCGATCTGATGGACGGTACGCCGATTTACGACATCAAACCGTATGTGGAATATTCCGATTCCCACCCCGGAGTCAGGTCGGGATTCGTCGACTCCCGGTCATGGGAGAGTCTCGAAGTGGTTTTCCCTGAAGGATGCGTTAATCCGGGGATAGACCTGGATGTGCTCAGGTCGGTTCTGGAGCTGGATCCCCGGCCGGGATATCATGACGATCCGAACAAGACATATGGAATGACTTTCGAAGGCTTTGACATACGGTTCAGGGTCGAAGGGAAGACGCTCTTCGTGACCGGAATCGAAAAGAAATCCTGATGCTGTCAATTTGATTGCAGTATCGGGTGAAATCGTTATGATTTTTGATTTGACAGTTGATTTTATTGAAAAAATGTAATATATTTATTGCGATTAAAAGGAGAAACTTAGATGGAGAATAAGACGATTCTTACGGACGCTCCCCAGAAAGGGAATATCCTTATCATAAATACAGGCTCCACTACTACGAAGCTCGGTTATTATTCGGACGGCAAGAGGGTTTTCGACGAGAAACTCGAGCATACGGCTGACGAGGTGGCAAAGTACAAGTCCGTGATGGACCAGAGCGACATGCGCCGCCAGGCCATCAAGGATTTCATGAGCAAGAAGGGTATCCCCCTTGAGGATGTCGACATAGTCATGGCCCGGGGCGGGCTTTTCACCCCCGTGATCACCGGCGTGTATGACGTGAACCAGGATATGAGGGACGTCCTGATCAGTTGCAGGGACGGTCTTCACGCCTGCAACCTCAGCGCGGTCCTTGCCGACGACATCGCCAAGGAGATCAATGATATACGTGACGCAAAGGGCGAGGTTCCCCGTTTCGGCAGGACGACGGCGTATGTGGCCGATCCTCCGATGGCTGACGAGATGCTCCCTGAATGCCGGATGGGAGGAATACCTGAATTTACCCGCAAGACCCTGTTCCACGCCCTCAATTCAAGGGCGATAGTCAGGAGGTATCTCCGTGAACACGGGCATACCACCAATGACGTAACCGTGATCGTCGCCCATATGGGAGGCGGAGCGACCATCTCCCTTCACAGTCACGGGAGGGTGCTCGATGTCAACCACGGTCTCGGCGGTGACGGCCCAATCACTCCGGAAAGGGCGGGATGCTGCCCTCCGTTCGAACTGATCGACATGTGCTTCAGCGGAAAATACACCAAGGACGAGATCAAGAAGAAACTCGTCGGAAGGGGAGGAGCTGTCGCGTACTTCGGCACCAACAGTATGATAGATGTCGAGAACATGGCGGATGAGGGCAATGAGCTGGCGATAACTTTCCTGAAGGCATATGTCCTGAACATCTGCAAGTACATCGCTTCCATGTCGGCCACGGCATCCGGCAAGGTGGATGCCATCCTGCTGACGGGAGGTATCGCCCACAGCAAGAAGCTGATGCAGGCCATAAAGGAAAGGATCGGCTTCATAGCTCCCGTGGAGGTCTATCCCGGTGAGGATGAGATCAACAGCCTTGCCGAGAACGGTTACATGATCCTCTCCGGCCAGACCAAGATACATACCTACAACAAGGACAGGCTTCTTGATGATTGAACACACTAAAACTAATATGATATGGTAGACATAGATTGGAGCAAACTCAAATTCAGCTATACCAAGACGCGTGCGATTGTGTACAGCCGCTGCATCGACGGTGAATGGGAGGCTCCTGTATTAACCGAAGACTTCAACATCCCATTGAGTTCCTTCGCAGGAGTATTCCATTATGCTCCGGCTTGCTTCGAAGGCCTCAAGGCCTTCAGGGGAGTTGACGGAAAGATCCGCCTTTTCCGCCCGGACATGAATGCCAAGAGGATGGCCGACAGTGCCAAGTACCTGGACATGCCTTTCCCTTCGGAGAAGCTGTTCATCGACATGTGTGTCACCTGCGTAAAGGAAAACCTGGATTACCTTCCTCCGTTCGAGGCTTCGAGCGCATCCCTGTACCTGAGGCCGACCCTGTTCGGAATCAATCCCCAGCTGGGTATCCATTCTGCGAATGACGTCATGTTCGTAGTCATGTGCTCTCCGGTGGGAACATATTCTGGAGCCTTGAGCCTGATGCCCGGAACGGCTGTCCTTTCGAGGAATTACGACCGCGCCTCGACATTCGGGTCCGGTTGTTACAAGCTCGGAGCCAACTATGCGCAGTCCCTGCATGCATACAACATCGCCCACGGAGCCGGCTACAGGGAACTGCTCTTCCTCGATTCGGCCACCAAGACCAAGATTGAGGAATTCGGCTCATCCAATTTCTTCGCGATAAAAGGGAACAAATACATAACCCCTCTTTCACACAGCGTACTTCCTTCCATCACCAATGCCAGTCTCCGGATAGTGGCTGAGGAGATGGGAATGGAGATAGAGATGCGTCCGGTTTACGTCGAGGAACTGGCCGGGTTCGACGAAGTCAACTCCTGCGGAACGGCTGTCGTTATAACTCCTATATGCTCCATCGACGACAAGCCTACCCTTGAAGGCACGGAAATCACCCGTACGTTCACTTTCGGTACCCCTGACAAGTGCGGTCCCGTCAGCGAGAAGCTATACTGGGAGATCATCGGGATCCAGAGGGGACTCAAGGAAGATACCCGCGGCTGGTGTATGTTCATAGACGGATAGGACGATGCCGGACCTTGGAGAGATAGAGGCCATCCTCCTTGAGGACAGGACAGAGGAGGCGATCAGGCTGCTGGAGGAATATATATCCTCGGCCCAGGTCCCTTCAGACAGGGCCTACTATCTCCTGGGAAATGCATACCGCAAGAAAGGGGACTGGCAGGGAGCGATAAACAATTATCTCGAGGCGATGGAGATCAATCCGGACAGTCCGGCAAAGAATGCATACAGCATAGCCAACGACATTCTTGACTTCTACAACAAGGATATGTACAATCAATAATCACAAAACGAATTATGGCAAAAATGAAAGGAGCGACCGTCGTCGACACCGAGAGATGCAAGGGGTGTAATCTCTGCGTCGTCGCCTGTCCGCTTGACGTCCTTGCGCTGACCACCAAGGAAGTGAACCGAAAAGGCTACAACTTCGCCCATGAGGTTCTGGCAGACACCTGTACGGGCTGCGCATCCTGTGCGACAGTGTGCCCGGACGGGTGCATCACAGTTTACCGTCTTAAAACTGAATAAGCTATGGCAGATCAGGAAATCACATTGATGAAGGGCAACGAAGCTATTGCCCATGCAGCGATCCGCTGTGGTTGCGACGGCTATTTCGGATATCCTATCACCCCCCAGTCCGAAGTGCTCGAGACCCTTGCCGCCGAGAAGCCTTGGGAGACGACCGGAATGGTAGTCCTCCAGGCTGAAAGCGAAGTATCTTCCATCAACATGGTCTATGGCGGTGCAAGTACCGGCAAGCGGGTCATGACTTCTTCCTCCAGCCCGGGAGTCAGCCTTATGCAGGAGGGTATCTCCTATATGGCAGGAGCCGAACTCCCGGCCCTGATCGTGGATGTAATGCGCGGCGGTCCCGGACTCGGAACCATCCAGCCCAGCCAGTCCGACTATTTCCAGGCCTGCAAGGGCGGTGGCCACGGTGATTACCATCTCATCGTACTGGCCCCCGCTTCAGTGCAGGAAATGGCTGATTTCGTGGACCTTGCCTTCACCCTGGCCTTCCGCTACCGCAATCCTGCCATGATCCTTGCCGACGGTGCCATCGGCCAGATGATGGAAAAGGTTGTCCTTCCTCCTTTCAAGCCCCGCAGGACCGAGGAAGAGATCATAAAGGAATGCCCCTGGGCGACAACCGGCCGCGTAGGCGGTAGGAAGCCCAATATCATCACCTCCCTAGAACTCCGTTCCGAGGAGATGGAAATCATCAACAACCGTATCCAGGCCAAGTACCGTGAGATCGAAGACAAGGAAGTCCGTTTCGAGGAGTACCTTCTTGACGATGCCGAATATGCGATTGTCGCCTTCGGTTCAGCCGCCCGTATCGCCAAGAAGAGCATCGAGATCGCCCGCTCCCAGGGCATCAAGGTCGGCCTTCTTCGCCCCATCACTCTCTGGCCCTTCCCGACCAGGGAGGTCCGGAAACTCGCCGGAAAGGTCAAGGGAATCCTCTCGCTTGAGATAAATGCCGGCCAGATGGTCGAGGACATCCGTCTCGCAGTCGAGGGTAAGGTCCCTGTCCGTCATTTCGGCCGTCTCGGAGGTATCATCCCAGATCCCGACGAGGTCGTCGATGCTCTCAAACGTCTATTCTAAAACAGGAAAGCCATGACAAGAGAAGAAATCATAGAGAAAGGCCAGGTCGTTTACAAGAAACCGACTTTGCTGAATGATACACCGATGCATTATTGCCCGGGCTGCAGCCATGGTGTGGTGCACAAGCTTGTGTCTGAGGTCATCGAGGAGATGGGCATGACAGACAAGACTATCGCCATCTCTCCTGTAGGTTGTGCGGTGTTTGCGTACAAGTATATAGACGTTGACTGGCAGGAAGCCGCCCACGGAAGGGCGCCGGCACTGGCCAGTGCGACCAAGCGTCTGTGGCCGGACAGGCTGGTATTCACATATCAGGGCGACGGCGACCTTGCCTGCATAGGCACGGCGGAGACGATCCACGCCCTGAACCGCGCGGAGAATATCACGATAATCTTCATCAACAACGCCATCTACGGAATGACCGGAGGCCAGATGGCACCGACCACCCTGCTTGGCATGAAGACCGCTACCTGCCCTTACGGCAGGGAAGTGAGCCTTCACGGATATCCCCTCAAGGTTACCGAGATCGCTGCCACTCTGGACGGTACCTGCTATGTGACCCGCCAGGCGGTCCACACGGTGGCTGCCATCAACAGGGCCAAGAAGGCCATCAGGAAGGCTTTCGAGTACTCCATGCAGGGCAAGGGTTCGAACCTCGTAGAAATAGTTTCCACCTGCAACTCAGGTTGGAAGATGAGTCCCGAGAAGGCCAACAAGTGGATGGAAGAGAATATGTTCGCTTTCTACCATCTGGGAGACCTCAAGGACACGGGTGCTGACAAATAAATCTGTAAGGCCATGACTGAAGAAATAATAATTGCAGGATTCGGAGGACAGGGTGTCCTCTCGATGGGTAAGATACTTGCGTACGCAGGTCTTATGGAAGGCAAGGAAGTTACCTGGATGCCGGCATACGGTCCGGAACAGCGCGGAGGTACTGCGAATGTCACCGTCATAGTCAGTGACGATCCGGTGTCTTCACCTATCCTTTCCAGCTACGATACCGCCATCGTTCTCAACCAGCCCTCGCTGGAGAAGTTC
The DNA here is from genome assembly GCA_902779765.1 of uncultured Bacteroidia bacterium. Taxonomy (GTDB): domain Bacteria; phylum Bacteroidota; class Bacteroidia; order Bacteroidales; family UBA932; genus Cryptobacteroides. The sequence continues at coordinate 107,837 of CACZCQ010000002.1, read as the reverse complement.
GAGCCGAAGGTAAAGCCTGGAGGAACCATCATCTACGACGGGTACGGAATCAGCGAGCCTCCGACTAGGAAGGACATCAACATCTACAGGATAGATGCCATGGACGCAGCCGCTGAGATGAACCTCATCAAGACTTTCAACATGATAGTCCTTGGCGGTCTGCTCCAGATCCATCCGGTAGTGAAGATCGATAGCGTCCTCGCCGCCCTCCGCAAGACCCTCCCCGAGCGTCATCATCACCTCATCCCCAAGAACGAGGAGGCAATCCGCAAGGGAATGGAGATCATCAGAAAACTCTAGTATAGCTTACTGACGGGAGTATCCTGAATATACTCACCGTCTTGAGAGAACCCGGACCGTCTTCATCCAGTCCGTTCAAGACAGGGAAGACGATGTTCGGGTTCTTCCTGTTGTAGGCGTTGTATATGCTGATATTCCAAATCCTTTCTCCTTTCCTCATAGCCTTGTGATGCTTCACGCCCAGGTCCAGCCTGTGGCTTGGCGGCAGACGCTGGTTCCCACGGTGAGGCATCCCTCCGTCTTTATCAGGAACGGTCAGGGCGCCTCCACCGGTGAATGTCCAGGTGATTCCGGCATCCAGCCTCCTGGACAGGCTTTGGCTCAGGAAGGCCGAGATGCAATGACGGCTGTCATACCTGCTTGGAAACCATTCACCTCCGCTGATGCTTCCGTCAGGAAATCTCCTTTCACTCCGTGACAGGGTGTACCCGAACCATCCGGTTGTCTTCCCTGCAGACTTCCTGGCCAGGATTTCCATTCCGAAAGCCCTGCCGATCCCGCAGGAGACCTTTTCCTCCCAGTTGTCGCAGTCATCTATGAATATGACACCGTCCTTGTATTCAAGTACATTGGACAGGGATTTCCAATAGCACTCGACGGAGAATCCAAAGCCACTGGCGCCGTCCAGCTCCAGTCCGACCGCGACCTGGTCGGAATACTCCGGTCTGGTCTTCCTTGTCACCGGCACCCAGATATCCATCGGCAGGGTAGTTACCGGAGGGGAGAGCAGATGGACATACTGGGACATCCTGGTATACGATGCCGTCATGGTGGCCGCATTCCCGAACCTGCCGGTTACCGACACCCTGGGTTCCGGAGAGAATGAAGTCCATCGTCCGGAAGTGAACAGTTCCAGCCTTAGGCCTGCATCAATTGAAATCCTGTCACCCAATGAGATACCATCATCGATGTAAAGTGCTGATTCAATACCTGCCATATTTCTTGCCTTGTGTCCGCCGTCTTCGGACCGGCCAGTTAGGAATCCATGCCTGACGATCACGGTTCCGAAACCGACTTCGTGATTATTCCATGAGCGATAGCTGAAGTCCGACTTGGCAATGATATCGGTAATTCCTGAACCGATGGATTCAGGAGCCGCGTCTTCCGTCCTCTGTCCGAATCTCATCCGGTATCCGCTTATCCCGAAAACCGTACTGGAAGCCACTGCATCATTCCATTTCCTTTCCCAATGAACGGAACCGAGACGGTGTCCCCACGATATGTCAGTCCTGTCATTATCTTCCCTGTAGTAAAGCATGTCATCCCCTTGGAAGCAGCTCACAGTCAATTTGTCCCCGGATTCCAAATATCCGGCTACCTTGGCGTGGAGATCGTGGAAATGATAGTTTGCCGGGAGTTTGAACGCCCTGAAAGCCCCGTCCATCAGGAGGGTATGCATGCCCCTTCCGCTGACGGAATAGTTCATACGGCCTTTTCCCAGGGAGCCTTCTGCATGAAGTTTATCGGAAATCAGACCTACGCCGACGGAGCCGTGTATCCTGCCTGCTTGGACCTCTCGTGAACTTATGTCTATCATGCTTGAGACGCGGCCCCCGTACCGGGCAGGAAACGAACCTTTGTAAAGGGTGGCCTTTCCGACCGCCTCTTCCTGGAATACGGAAAACAGTCCCAGCATGTGCCCCGGACTGTATACAGGAATACCGTCCAGGATGAGAAGGTTCTCGTCAGGTCCTCCTCCGCGGACATATATGCCGGAGAATCCTTCGGTCCCCGGATTTACTCCCGGCAATAGCTGGATGGCTTTAAGGAGATCCGCCTCCCCAAGTAGCATCGGGGTGTTTCCGACCATGGCTCCCGGAATCTCTATGGATCCGGTCCCTCCTGAAGGAATGCCGGATCTGCGTAAGGCGGTGATGACCGATCCTTTTATTGTCAAGGATGTGTCCCTGTGTTGAGCAAAGGAAATGCAGCACGTCAAGGATGCCATTATCGAAGCCAGGATGTGGATGCTTTTCATGATTCTTGCAGGTTTGACGCTAAGTTGAGAGTTTTTTTCGCCCTTACCTTCTACTTGGCGGGGGTTTTTATTAAATTTGCGTTTATGGCAAAAAAGATTTTTGAATATCTTTTTGTTTTATGTGCATTCATCCTTCCTGTGGCCTTTCCCGGCTGCCGGACTAAACCGGCCGCAGAGCCTGCTGAAACGCCCCAGGCGGTCCTTCCTCCGGAGGGTTTCCGGCACGATTCCCTGAGGGTCGTCCGTGAGAATGTCAGGGAAGGGGAGACCTTCTCCGCATTGATGACCAGGCTTGGAATGGACCATGAATCGGCATTTCTGCTGTCCCAGGCCTGCGATTCCGTATTCGATGTTCGGAAGATGAGGGCCGGTAACGGTATCGACGCGTATTATGACGGAGACGGCACGGTCCCGAAGTATGTCGTCTATGAACATGACAAGATCCACAGGACAGTATTCAGGACGGCCGATTCACTGGCCGTCTGGAAATACTCCAGACCCGTGGAGACCACTCTCGAGTACTCGGATGTAACTATTCATTCCTCCCTGTGGAATGACATGGCAGCGGCGGGAGCACCGCCATTCCTCATAGTCTCCCTGTCGGAGATTTATGCATGGTCGGTCGATTTCTTCGCCCTTCAGGAAGGGGACCGTTTCAAGAGCCTCTACAAGAAAAGCAGTTGTGAAGGAGAGGTTATCTCCATAGACACCATCTATTATGCTGAATTCATAAGCGGCGACACGATGGTTCCGGCGATCATGTTCGATCAGGGAGACGGGGGCAATATCTACTGGAAGCAGGATGGCGAGAGCTTGAGGAAGGCATTCCTCAAGGCTCCGCTCAAGTTCACGAGGATCAGTTCAGGTTTTTCATATCGTCGCAAGCATCCAGTTTCGGGCAAGGTCAAGCCACATACGGCAGTGGACTATGCCGCTCCTACCGGAACGCCTGTCATGACGATCGGTGACGGCACCGTACTGAGCGCCGGATGGACCAACGGGGGAGGAAAGACCGTCAAGATACGGCACAATTCATCCTATACCACATCCTATATGCACCTGTCCCGTTACGCAAATGGAATCAGGGAAGGAGCAAGGGTCCACCAGGGCGATGTGATAGGATATGTAGGCTCTACCGGGGTCGCTACAGGGCCTCATCTTGATTTCCGTGTCTGGAAGGACGGGACACCGGTCAATCCATTGAAACTGGAATCCCCGTCTGCCGATCCGCTGCGCCCCGAAAACCTACCTGCACTTGATTCGACCTTCAGGGTTTACAAGCATATTATCGATTCGTTGACAACACATCAGAATTATGTTCAAGAATAGAAAGATACTTCCTTTCCTGTTGACGCTGTTCCTCCTGTTCATCCCCATGAACAGGTCCTGGGCTGTCTTCACCGAGAAAGACCTTGCCCAGACACTCCAGGTCCTGAGATACGAGTTGTCCAAGGCGTACAGCCAGATGGCGAGGAACCAGCTGGCCTACGAGAAACAGGACGAGAGGCAGCATGAGGAACTCATCAGGCTGGTGAACAGCTGCAACGAGCTCTCGCTCATGCTCTATTCGCAGAAGCAGGATTTTACCTTCGACCTCACCTATGCGTTGCAGCAGGTTACCGACCAGTACCATGGCTTCACGCAGAAAAGGATGCCCTACGACAACATAATCTCCTACTTCGATGTCGAGATAGACAGGTACGACCGCCTGGTAAGGGCACTCAAAAACCTGCCGCCGGAGCAGAACGATCCATCCGACAGCCTGGCTGCCCCATCGTTCGTAGACTTGCTGGCATATACATTCCAGCTCAAGGCCCTGCCGAACATCTCTTATGCTATGGAGCATGCCGATGATCCGGACCATGCCGGCCACGATCACGGGCACGAGGACGGCGAGGAACATGACCATCATATTGATTTCCAACTGGACAGCCTTTCTATGGTGGACAGGGACAGCTGCGTATTCTATGCCTCAAAGATGCTCAAGATGTTCACCGATATCCGCGACCACATGATCGAGGACAATGAGCATTACGCCACGACCGACGCCCGCCTTAAGGAGGCGTATGACTATGCCCAGGAAAGGTACAAGCTCGTGCAGAAGAAGATTTTCGTGGAGGGCCAGAGGAACTACTGGTATGTCCTTACGCACATGAGGTCATCTGTCAGGAGGACTGTTACGGATTTCAAGGATAAATACGGTCGTGACTACTTCGACGACAAGGTCCACAGCGAGTGGAGAGGCCCGATCGTACTGGGATTCTCTTTCATTATCCTCGTCTACCTTGCCCTGGCGGCATTGATCGGTCTTGCTGCAGTAAAGTCCCTTAAACGCAAGGTCGGGGCCTTCAAGAATGAGGGTTTCGTCAACCGTGAGTTCTCGGTAATTATCCTGTTCTCGGTGATCGTTTTCGTCCTGCTTCTGATGCTGGCAAGGCTGCACCCCAGGATTGCGACACACTTCTTCGTAATGGCGTCCTCCCTGCTCGTGGAATTCTGCTTGCTTCTGATTGCAATCATGGTGTCACTCCTGATACGTTGTACGGGAGCCCAGATCGACAACGGATTCAGGATCTATACTCCGGTTTTGCTGATGGGTCTGCTGATCATCGCATTCAGGATCATATTCATACCGAACAGCCTGATCAACCTGATATTCCCTCCTTTGTTGATAGGATTCGGGATTTGGCAGTTGATCGCATACCGCAACAACTTCACAAAGGTTCCTGGCGTGGACAGGAATCTCGCGGTCGCCTCGCTTGTGGTCACAGTCCTTACGCTCATCCTGTCCTGCTGCGGATATGTCCTGATGGGACTCCAGCTCTACATCTGGTGGATATTCCAGCTTACCGTACTTCAGTTCATACTGGCCGTCAGGAACCTGGTAGGGAAGTACCGCCGCACTAAGGTCGACAAGCTTGTCAGGGCCTACAAGCTCAACCATATTTCCGAAATAGTCGGGAACGACAAGGGCAACTACATCCTTGTAACCTGGCTTTATGATTTCCTGGACATGGTCCTTATCCCCTTGCTGGTCCTGCTGTCGATCCCGTTATGCATATTCCTGGCATCGAGGGTGTTCGACCTTACCCAGATCTGCAAGCAGGCGATCATGTCTCCATTCCTGAACACCACTTTTATCAGCCTGTCCCTGTATAAGATACTCGTAGCCGTCGGACTCTTCTTCATTTTCCGGTTCATCGAGTATCTTGCCAAGTCCCTGTACCGCATCTACAAGGTTCGCACGAAGATCAGCAAGTCGGCCACGGGTCTCCTCAGGGAGAACGAGGTCAACCTAACCCTTGCCAACAACGTTATCTGGCTCGTCGTATGGGGAGTGTACATCATTTCCCTTATCGGCCTGCTCAATGTTCCGACCAAGTCGATGTCCATGATCGCCACCGGCCTGGCCGCCGGTCTTGGATTCGCCATGAAGGATATACTCAACAATTTCTTCTACGGGATCCAGCTTATGTCCGGAAGGCTCCGCGGCGGGGATATCATCGAGTGCGACGGAATCCGTGGTACCGTGGACAACATCAGCTACCAGACTACGACCATCAGGGCGGTTGACGGCAGCTTGATTGCCTTCCCGAACAGCACCCTGTTCTCCAAGACATTCAAGAATCTCACGCGCAGCGATTCCTATGAGTATATTCCTTTGAAGGTAGGCGTCGCCTACGGTACCGATGTGGAAATCGCCCGCAAGGTCATCCTGAAAGCCATGAAACCTCTCTGCAAGCCGGACAAGTTCGGCCGTGAAGTGGTGAAGCCTGGGTATGGCATCCAGATAGTCCTGGACGGTTTCGGGGACAGCAGCCTGGATCTCATCGTCAAGCAGTTCGTCCTCGTGGACCAGCGCTATCTCTTCCTCTCGAAGGCGAATGAGCTGATCTACAAGGCGCTCGCAGATAACGGAATAGAGATACCGTTCCCGCAGAGGGACGTCCATATCAAACAGGTTCCTGAAACACCCAAATCCGAGTAGTTTATGATCAACATGGCGATATTCGTGTCCGGAGGGGGCACCAATTGCGAAAACATAATCAAGTATTTCAACGGTTCCGACGTGGCCCGTCCCGTGCTTGTCATCAGCAACAAGCCCGGAGTGGGTGCGATAGAGAAGGCGGAACGTCTCGGAGTGCCGGTGAGGGTGGTAAGGAAGGCCGGGCTCAACGATCCCGACGTAATCCTTCCTTTGTTGAGGGAGTTTTCGGTCGATTTCATTGTCCTCGCCGGATTCCTCCTCGTCATTCCCGATTTCCTCATCCATGAATATGACCACAGGATGATCAACCTCCATCCCGCCCTCTTGCCTAAGTTCGGAGGGATCGGGATGTACGGCCACCATGTCCACGAGGCAGTCAAGGAGGCAGGGGAGACCGTGACAGGAATGACGGTCCATTGGGTTAGCCCGGACGTTGACGGCGGCGGTATCATCGCCCAGTTCAGCACTCCTCTGGACCCTGATGACACCCCTGACGACATTGCCGCCAAGGAGCATGTCCTTGAAATGGAACACTTCCCGAAGGTGATAGAAGAGCTGTTATCCTCCCAATACTCATAGTACGGCATGAAGTATCTGAAATATCTCTTCCTGCTGCCGGTTGCCGTCAACCTGGCCGGCCAGTTGTTGGGCAGTCCGGTGATGACCGGTGTGTCGAAACCCTTGCTCATGCCGTTGATCGCCCTCGCTGTATTCATTGTCGCCAAGGACCGGGATATACGTACCCGCAGGGTGACGACCATTATCGTCGCACTGCTTTTCGGAGCGTTGGGAGATGTGTTCCTGATGCTTCCGGGAACCGTTTGCTTCCTTTTAGGAATGTTGGCTTTCCTGGCAGGTCATGTATTCTATTTCAGCACCCTTCCGGCTCCCTGGAAGGTCAAGGGGGTCACTGGCAGGACCCTGTCGACGCTCCTGTTCGTCGCGTTGCTCACAGCCGTGCTCGTGCTGGCGTCCCGTTTCCCTTTGGATGGCACCATGCGCATCGCGGTTTCGGTCTATGCCTGCGCTTTCGCCTTCCTGATCCATGCCTGCATAGTTGCGGCGATTGACAGGAAGAAACCGATCTATTATCTGACTGCCCTGGGCTTCGCCGTATTCGCTTTCTCTGACGTCCTGGTCGCTACCGGGGTTTTTACGGACATCCTGATTCCCCGCAGAGGCTTCATCGTGATGTCGACCTATATCGCTGCCCAGCTCATCGTTTCCTTATTGCTGCTGGCAGAAGAGATCCATGAGTTGAACGATACTGAATACGGAGTCAGGGTCAGGAGGCTATATGCCCTCGAGGATGCGCTCAAGTCTCACGAGAGTGAGTTTGTCGAGGCCTTCAGGAAAGATTTCGGGAAAGGGGAGTTCGAGACCTATACGACCGAGACCGGTTTCCTCTACAGTGACATCCACCACATTCTCAACCATCTGCGTGACTGGATGGAACCGCGTGCCGTACCGACCCCGTTCGTGCTTTGGCCGGCCAGGAGCCGGATATTCCCCGAACCATACGGCAAGGTCCTGGTGATAGGCCCTTTCAATTATCCTCTCCATCTTGTCATAGCTCCCCTTGCCGCAGCCCTGGCCGCAGGCAACACGGCTGTCGTCAAGCCCTCGAGGCAGACGCCCAATGTTTCATCTGTGGTCACCGGAATGCTTCGCGGAGCATTCAGCCCGGATGTAGTAGAGGTTCTTAATGATTCGGTCCCGAACGAAGAGATGCTGTCCGGGAAGTATGACTATATATTCTTTACCGGTAGCCCGAGGGTGGGAAAGATCGTGATGGAGGCTGCTTCCAGGCATCTCACTCCCGTTACGCTGGAGCTTGGGGGTAAGAGCCCCGCCATCGTGTGCGCCGATGCGAACGTACGCCTGGCCTGCGAGCGGATTGCCAAGGGCAAGTTCCTGAATGCCGGGCAGACCTGCGTCGCCCCTGACTATGTTCTCGTGCATGAAAGTGTCCACGATGAGTTCATATCGACCATGAAGGATGTCATATCCCGGTTTTTCGGTGATATCACGCATCGTCCGGAAGAGATGACCCTCATGGCCACCCGCCGCCATTTCGACCGCGTCGCATCGCTTATCCCTTCTGATAGGATGGCTTCGTCCGACGGTACTCTCGGCAGTTCGGACGCCTCGCTGCGCTCGGCCCCACCGCTCGCTTCGCCTTGCTCCGCTCCGGTCCCCCCTCTAGTGCCGAGGGTGGCATTGTCCTCGCTTGCCGAGGTACCGCCGGACGGGTGTCATGCATCGAAAGTGGTAATCGGAGGCTACACCGATCCATCGGTCAACTACATATCTCCGACGGTACTGGACAACTGCAGCTGGGACGACCCTTCGATGCTGGAAGAAATATTCGGTCCGGTGCTGCCCGTAATCGTATTCAGGGACCTTCAGACCGAGGTTATCGACAAGGTCGAGGCCGGGGAGAAGCCATTGTCCCTCTATGTATTCTCAAAGAAACGCTCCGCTATCAGGAGCATCCTTTCGCAAGTGTCCTTCGGGGGAGGCTGCGTCAATGAAACCGTGATGCATCTGGGCAATGAGAACCTGCCTTTCGGCGGAGTCGGGAATTCAGGCATGGGTTCGTACCACGGAAAGACGGGCTTCGAGACATTCTCGCACCTGAAGTCCGTCCTGATAAAGTCGTCGTGCCTTAACATAGATCTCCTGAAACCGCCCTACGGCAGGAAGATCAGAATAATCAAGAGGTTCTACAAGTAGAGATACCATGACCGGCATACCTTTCATCATCGTATTCGTCCTGGCCATCTCGGCCATGATCCTGCTTATCTCCAGGTTCAAGGTGCACCCTTTCTTCAGCATCATGGGAGTGTCACTGCTGCTGGCCATCGTTGCAGGAATACCCATCAGGCAGATTCCTGGAGTCATAGGTTCCGGCTTCTCCGCCACTTTCACTTCCATAGGTATCGTGATCGTGTTCGGAGCTTTCATCGGAGCCGTGCTGGAAAAGACTGGTGCCGCGCTCAAACTGGCAGACATCGTCATCAGGCTGGTAGGAGAGAAGCACCCGGAACTCGCCCTGGAGCTTATGGGCTGGGTGGTATCAGTTCCGGTGTTCTGCGACAGTGGTTTCGTGATCCTCGATCCGGTTCGCAAGTCCCTGGCCAGGAGGACCGGCGTGTCCAGCGTTGCCTTGACGATGTGCCTGTCTTGCGGACTTTATATCTCCCACGTCTTCATCCCTCCGACACCTGGCCCCATTGCTGCTGCACAAACCCTTGGCATAGGAGAGAACCTGTTGATGGTCATGGGATTGGGTATAGTCTGTTCAATTTTTCCTTTAATCGCAGGTTATATATTTGCCCGCCATATAGGACGTAAGGTGCCGTCCGCAGACATCCCTTCGGACGGTGCGGAGGCCTTGTCGTATGAAGAGCTGAAGTCGTCATTCGGAAGGCTTCCCTCAGCCTGTCTCTCGCTGGCTCCTATCATGGTCCCGATATTGCTGATGGCATTGTCATCGGTCGCATCGATGGCCAGGTGGAATGGATTTGCAGCCGACCTTTGCATCTTCCTGGGCACTCCTATGATAGCGATGGCGATAGGTGCCATACTTGCCATAATCCTGCTCCATCACACCGGCCAGGGGGACATGTTCTTCAAGCTGACTGACAACACGCTCAGGGCGGTAGGTCCCATCCTGTTCGTCACGGCTGCCGGCGGTGTGCTAGGGAAGGTGATTGCTACTTCGGACCTAGTAAACTACATTACATCACACGCTTCTACGCTGCAGGTGATGGGCATAGTATTCCCATTCCTGCTTGCCGCCATACTCAAGAGTGCCCAGGGTTCATCGACCGTGGCGATCACTACGACGGCCGGGCTGGTGGCCCCTTTGCTTCCCGCTTTGGGACTCGTGACCCCGGTGGAAGTCACCCTGGCCGTGATGGCGATCGGGGCAGGGGCGATGACCGTATCACACGCCAACGATTCCTATTTCTGGGTGGTTACCAGGTTCGGAGGACTGGATGTGAAGGAAGGATACCGTACCCAGACCCTGATGACCTTCGTCATAGGTGTTGCGGCCATGTTCGAGATATTCCTGCTGAAACTGTTTATTTTTTGATGATATGAAAAGATTGTTCGCCGCCATGCTGTCAATGCTGGCAATCGTTTCCTGTTCCCGCTCGAATGACGGATGGGAACTTGTCTGGACCGAGGATTTCAACGGCCCTGAGATAGATGGATCAGTCTGGTCCAGAGTGAATAAAGGTGGCTCGGACTGGAATGACATGATGTCCCTGCGCCCCGACCTCGCTTACATCGAAGACGGTCAGCTGGTGCTACTGGGCAAGAACAACGACGGCTCCTCTTCCGATACGACGGTTTTCGTGACCGGCGGGGTGAACAGCAAAGGCAAGAAGTCGTTCGCGCTGGCCAGGTTCGAAGTAAAGGCCAAGTTCAACTGCGTCAACGGTTTCTGGCCGGCACTGTGGCTGATGCCTGATTCCGGCCAGGGATGGCCTTTCGGTGGAGAGATAGATATCATGGAGCACCTTAACGCCGACTCCCTAGTCTATCAGACGGTTCATTCGGATTACACCCTGAATGTCGACAAGGAGAGCCCGCACGGTTCTACGGCCAGGGTCGATCCTGGGGACTGGAACATATATGCCGCGGAAATCTACAGGGACAGTCTCTGCATGTATACCAACGGGGCGAAAACCATGACGTATAAAAGGATGGAAGGGGTTGAGAATCAATTCCCCTGGAGTGACCATCCTTTCTATTTCATCCTTTCCAACCAACTCGGAGGAGCCTGGGTCGGTCCGGTTTCTCCGGAACAGCTCCCGTCTGAACTCCGTATAGACTGGATCAAGGTATACCAGCGTAAAGAGGACTAAGCCAGAAGCTTCTTGACTATAGTGGAAATGGTCCTGCCGTCTGAAAGGCCTGCGAGGGCTTTGTTGGCGGCACCCATCACCTTGCCCATGTCCTTGATGGAGGTAGCTCCAACCTGGGCTATTATCTCCTTGACCTTTTCCTCCACTTCCGCTTCGCTGAGCTGTTTCGGAAGATATCTTTCCATGACTGCGGCTTCGGCAAGTTCGTTGTCAGCGAGATCCTGACGGCCGGCGGCGACGAACTGCTCGGCAGCCTCCTTGCGCTGTTTCACCAGTTTCTGGATCATCTTGAGGATGTCTCCGTCGGTGACTTCCTTCGATCCTCCCTCTGCGGTCTTGAATAGGAGTATCTCGCCCTTAATAGCCCTTGTGGCTGCTGTGGCGACGGCATCCTTGGCCTTCATCGCGGTCTTGATGTCTTCCTGTATCTGCTGTTCCAGTGCCATGATATGAATATACTTTAGTTAGTTATTTGATCGTAACAAGGACAAGGACGGGGCAGTGGTCTGAAGAATACTGGCGGTCCTTGATGTCATCATCTATGCAGGCGTAGGAGTGAACGTCCGCATCCTTGGGAACGAAAATGAAGTCACCCCTGTCTGTGTCCTGCCTGTCGAAGTCGAAACCGTAATAAGGGCTTTTCCTTCCCGTAGGTTCCGTCACGCTTGAAGTATAACTGTCTTTCACGAGCTCGTTGTCCGAAAGGATGGCGATCGCTTCGGTCTTAGGGCTGGTATTCAGGTCTCCCGTGAAGAACACGGGCAGTCCGTCGTGCAATTCGCGGGCCTTGTCGAGCAGGATCTTAGCTGCCATCGTCCTGGAAACAGGTCCACGGTGGTCGAAGTGAGTGTTGATGTAGAAGAACTTCTTTCCTGTAGTCTTGTCCAGGAACTTGGTCCAGGTGGCTATCCGCTCCACCGAGGCGTCCCAGTTCTTGCTTCCCGGAACATCCGGGGTTTCGGAGAGCCAGAAACTGCCCCAGTCAAGCAGGTCGAACCTGGCGGTCTTGTAGAATATGGGTGTGCCTTCTCCCTTGCGGTCGGCCCTGCGGCCTTCGCCAACGACTGAATATGTCGCCGAAAGGTCCTCCATAAGCGAGGCCTTCATCGCGTCGTTGACTTCCTGGGAGCCGATGATATCGAAGTCATGATCGGATATCCTTTTGAGGATGAACTGTTTCCGTTGATAGAAATCCCTATCCAGACTGTCAGAAGACATGATTACCCTCATATTGTAGTTGGCAAAACGGATAGGGACGTTCTTCTTTCCGCACGAAGTGACAGCCAGGATTGCCATGACTGCCACGCTAACGATAAAAGCCAGTCTTCTCATTGTTTTCATTATTTGAATCACGTAAATATAAGAAAAAGATACCTATATTTGCCTAAGGAAAACCAATATCAATCAATAATGAAACAGATTTTCAGATTAACACTTGCCGCCCTGCTGATTTCAGCGATGGCGGTTGCCCTGCCTTCCTGCGGCAACAAGGCTAAAGATGCTTCCTGTCCTTCAGTAGAGTTCTCCAAGAAGCTTCCTGTGGGAGTCCAGCTTTACAGTGTCCGTACCGATATGGAGGCGGACATGTTCGGAACTCTCAAGAAGATCCGCGAGATGGGTTATGCAGGTGTCGAGTTCTATGGTGAGTATTATGGACATTCCGTTACCGAAGTCAAGCGCTGGTGCACCGAGCTCGGTCTTATCCCGTTCTCCAACCATGTTCCTTTCGACCAGATGATCAACGATGTCGACAAGGTCATCGCAGAAAATACCATCCTGGGTGTCCAGTACATCGTATTCCCGTACATGGACGAGGCCAGCCGCCCCGGAATCGATCCTGAGCAGTTCAAGGCTACCGTCGCCAAGCTGGGTGAGATCGGTGTGAAGGTCCGCGAGGCCGGATTCCAGCTCCTCTATCACAACCACGATTTCGAGTTCGCGACCCTTCCTGACGGAACAGTCGGATATGACTATATCTTCTCCAACAACGACCGCGCGAACCTCCAGAACGAGATTGATGTCTGCTGGGCTGATTATGCAGGATTCAATCCCGCCGAGCTTCTCACCAAGTATGCCGGCAATATCCCTGTCGTCCATATGAAGGACTACAAGCTCGAGGGCAAACTCAGCAAGGCCCCCTATGCGCTTATCGGAGTCAGCACCGACAATTCCATGAAGGACGAGGGCGGCTGGTTCGAGTACCGTCCCCTCGGCTGCGGCCAGGTGGATATCCCTGCGGTTATCAAGGCCGCTATCGACGGTGGTGCACAGTGGCTCTGCGTCGAGCAGGATGAGCCCAGCATGGGCCTTGACCGCCTCGGTGGAGTTGCCAAGAGCGTTGAGTATCTCCGCTCACTCGACTTGATGTAACAGCTACAGTTAAATACTACTTCATGTCCCTTGCCATGCTAGCCTTGGCAAGGGCTTCTTTTTGCAGCCGGATGAAATCGCTGTCGGATGGGGAATGCCCCGGCATGTAGACGAGGGTGGCTCCCTGTTCCAGCAGCTTGTCCTGGAGGACCGTGACATTGACATCCTGCACGGAAGTCCTGTTGTCTATAGCGAGTGCAGCAGCAGTCCCGGCAGCCTGGCCGAGAGCCATCCAGCAAGGTTCCATCCTGATTGTAGAGAAACCGATGTGTGAGCCTGAAACGGGGACGGGGAGCAGCAGGTTGGTTACTTCCCTGGGCACTATTACACCATAAGGCACATTGTATACCTGTGTCGGCCACGACAGGAAACCGTCAAGGTGGATCCTGCCCGGTTCACGCTTGTGGTGCGCATGCGAATCCAGCGCATAGTGGCTGGCCGTGATGCCGTCAAAATGTATCGGCCCCCTGTCCGTCGAGTCCAGGGCATCATTGGCGGTGAAGAAGTACATACCCTCGAATCTCCTTCCTTCGCGGACATATACCTGACGCGGGAAGTTCCCGTTGTCAGTATATTCATCTGCAGCATAGCCCCATTTGCTTACCTCCTTGCGGAAGCTCTCAGGGACTTCCTCATCGTTGGCAGCAAACCACAGGAGACCCTCCGTATAGTCCCTCAGGCGCTTTGCAAAGGCATCCCTCCATTCCCAGGATGCTGTCGGCCATTGCCAGTTCTCCTCCGGCAGGTCAGTAGAGATGAAAGCCATGTGCTGGTTGTTGGCGTCGGTCTTGCCGTTGGGGAGCCAGTTCATGCTTGAAAGCTTGGCCATCCCCCAGGGGTCATCCGGGATAGAAGTCCTTCCTCCGGCAAGAATAGCTGCCTTGTTCGCTTCCCTCATGGCATCCGTGACTTTCAGGGTCGCGACTCCCGTATGCCTACCGTAAAGTATGTCGTCGATAAGGGAGACATATTCCTCACGGTCATAGTTGTCCGGTTTGCGGAACGGAACCTTGTTGAGCGAGTCCCTGGTAAGGCAGAGACGGTAGTTGTAGGCCTGGATGGTGGAATCGCCTTCGTAGGTCGTGCCTTCACCCACAGGACCCCGCCAGTACTTGTATATCTTTCCGGCTACGGGCTCATCGAACTCTTCCTTGCCCTCACGGCCAATGCGGAACGGGACACCGGCAGCAGCACCCAGATCCCCTTCATAGGTGGCGTCTACGAACACCCGGCCTTTTATCACCTCCTTCCGTCCGGAGGTCCTGTCAGTAACGACTATCGACCTTATCTTATTGCCTTTCATGGAGATGTTTTCAGGAGCACAGTCGAACTGCATCATGTTCCTGACTGTTACGTTCCGGCATTCTTCCAACATCTCCCGGAATACCATCTCGGCGATATGAGGCTCGAAATGATAACCGTCGGAGCAGTCCTTCACCTGTTTGGAATCGGCCCCGTACTGATTCACATAGTAGTCCTTTATCCGTGTCACGAATTCCAGGAAAAGCCCTGTGGTCGCTCCTCTGGTAGCTATGTCCGTTGCTCCCAGGCCGTTGGCGGGCAAGCCTCCGACAGTACCGTTCCTCTCCAGGATCAGGGCGGAATGGCCTGACCTGGACGCGGAAACCGCAGTCATGATGCCTCCCGGTGTGCCGCCGACGACTACGACATCGTATTGCCGTGAACAGGAAATAATCGACAATAACAGGATAGCGGAGAGTAAATGGCAGATTCTTTTATCCATATGGCAGTGGTATTTGTCTTGGTTGGGGGACCATTGACAAAAATATCAATTTGCCTCAAAATACTCAAGACTTTTTGACTATATTTAGAAAACCATACTGAAAACCACAGTTCCAATGAAGACAGTCGATATTTCCATTATCTTTTTATGCGCATTCACCGCCCTTCAGGCTCAGACCATACCCAGGCAGGAATTGTATGGAGTCGGAACCTGGGATGCGGATTCGCTCGGCAACCACCGTGTCGTGCTCTCCGTCGGAAAAGCATCCGATGCAGTCCTTGCCGATATCCAGTGGCGCCGTCGTGACCTGGATCCTGAGTCGAAGGACCTGGTCGTCGTGGATGCTGCTACCGGGGAACGGATTTCCAACGTGTACCGTTATTCGGTCAGCCGCGAAAGGGGAGTGATCGCCTTCCAGCCCAAAACCGTTCCGGGCCAGTATTATGTATATTATCTGAGGAACGTGATGAGCGGCAGCCGCGCGTATCCTACCGTCAAGTATCCTCCTTTCGAGAACACCGCTTCTTCCGAATGGATAAGGAAAAACAAGCTGGACGGCAGGCGGCCTCCAAAGATTCCGACTGCGGAAGTGGTTCAGTTCCAGGCTATCGACCGGATGAACAGCTTCTATCCGATGGAGGTGACAGCAACATCCGGAGAAAAGGCTGAACTGCTGTCAAGACATCCCGGAGAGAGTTATATCATTTTTACGGAGGACAGGAGATTCCCCATCCGTATGACGACTGACATACCGTATAAATGGATCGAGGACGACCGCCACGACACCTTCCACGGACAGGCGGACAAGGGCGAATACTATGTCTTCCAGATCGGAGTATGGGCTGCCCGGAAGGATATCGACAGGTTGCATGTCGGTTTCTCGCCCCTGGTAAACAGCAGGACCGGTGAACAGGTTCCGGTGTCGGCGTTCACTTGCTTCAATACCGAAGGGACGGATGTAAAGGGAGAGGTCTTCGAAAAGGACTGTACGGTCGACCGTGACAGGGTGCAGGCTTTGTGGATAGGGACACAGTTGCCGGAGAAGATGTCATCCGGTACATATCAAGGGACGGTGACAGTATCAGCCGCCAATGCAGAATCCAAGACGGTCAATGTCGTATTGGAGGTGTCAGAAAACGTAATAGCCAACCATGGCGACGACGAGCCATGGCGTCATTCCCGTCTGCGCTGGTTGAATTCCAGGATAGGATTTGACGACGAGGTGATAGCTCCATATACCCCGCTGGTCATGAAGGGCAGGACCATAGGCTGCCTCGGACGGGAAGTCGAGCTTTCTTCCCTGGGCCTGCCTGCTTCGATCACCAGCTATTTCAAGGAGACGATGACGGGGATAGGTCAGGAGGGGAGACCGGTTCTGGCTTCTCCGATGGAACTGGTCGCCGATGGAGGAAACTGGGAGAACCTGGATTTCGAAATCACAAAGCGTATGCAAGGTGCAATCGCGTGGAAGGCCCTGAACCATAACAGGTTATTCCTGATGGAGCTGGAAGGGGAGATGGAGTCGGACGGGAATATCGAGTATAAAGTCACCCTTATAGCCCGGGAAGATGCTGCTGTAAGCGATATCGGACTCCGTACCAACCTTGCTCCGGGCATCGGACGGTACATGATGGGGCTGGGGGAGAAAGGCGGCTTCTGCCCGGATGAACTTCACTGGAAATGGGATGTCGAGAAGAACCAGGATGGTCCCTGGGTCGGTGACGTCAATGCCGGAATACAGGTCAGGTTCTATGACGACAGGTACGAGCGTCCTCTCAATACCAATTTCTATCACCAGAAGCCGTTGATAATGCCTGCTTCCTGGTGTAACGGTGGAAAGGGAGGAATCGATATCACCAAGTCAGGGGCCGTCACGCTGATAAACGCATATTCCAGTAACCGTGAGATCAGGAAAGGGGACAGGCTGCATTATTATTTCAACGTGGCCGTCACTCCGTTCCGGCCGATAGATACCGACAGGCAGTGGAGGGAACGGTACTACCACAGCTATGATTTCCTTGAGAATGTGAGCAAGGCCGGGGCGACAGTATTGAATATCCACCATGCTACGGGTATCAATCCGTTCATCAATTATCCTTTCCTTCGCCCGAAGGAGATGAAGGCCTATGTAGACGGCGCCCATGCCCGCGGGATGAAGGTGAAGATCTATGATACCGTACGCGAGCTTTCCAACAGCTGCGTCGAGATATTCGCCCTGCGGAGCCTTGGGGATGAAATATTCTCCCGTGGCCCCGGAGGCGGTTATTCCTGGCTACAGGAGCATTATGACCAGGATTATATAGGAGCATGGTTCGTGGCAAGCCTGAAAGACGCCGCCATCGTAAATACCGGTGTTTCCCGCTGGCATAACTATTACCTTGAGGGCCTGGACTGGCTCGTCAGGAATGTCGGAATCGACGGGGTGTACATCGACGACCTTGCCTTCGACAGGACTACCATGAAGCGTATCCGGAAGATTCTCGACCGTGCGAATCCTGGCGCCCTTATCGACCTTCATTCAGCCAACCAGTACAATGTCCGGGATGGTTATGCGAACAGTGCCAATCTCTATCTGGAGCATTTCCCATACCTGGACCGTCTCTGGTTCGGAGAGTATTTCAACTATGATTTCCCTCCCGAATTCTGGCTGGTGGAAGTCTCCGGCATTCCATACGGGTTGATGGGCGAGATGCTCGAGGGCGGCGGAAATCCCTGGAGGGGAATGCTTTACGGTATGACAGGCCGCAGCCCGAGGGTGAATAACAGTCCTATGTGGAAGTTCTGGGATTCATTCGGGATGACAGGCTCCGAGATGGTCGGTTACTGGGTGAAGGACAATCCTGTGAAGACCGGCAGCGACAGGACCCTGGCCACTGTATATATGCACAAAGGCGGAAAGACGCTCATATCCCTTGCTACATGGGAGGACTCTGATGCGAAGGTTAGCCTGGATATCGATTGGACGGCGCTCGGACTCGACCCGTCTAAGGTAAGCCTCCATGCTCCTGCCATCGAAGGCTTCCAGACGGAAGCCACATGGAAACCCGGAGACATAATCACGGTGCCCCAGGGAAAGGGCCTGTTGATCGTCGCCGAATGATCAGGCTGAAATAAAAAAGCCTCCCGACCAGGGAGGCTTTTTCAATTACCAACCGGTATATTAAAGCTGGGGACCGGCCTTTACGAGGGCCTTTCCGGCCTTGTTGGACTCGTACTTCTTGAAGTTCTTGATGAACCTTCCGGCGAGGTCCTTTGCCTTCTCCTCCCACTGTGCGGGATCGGCATAGGTGTCGCGAGGATCAAGGATTCCGGTGTCAACTCCTTCGAGGACTGTAGGAACCGTGAAGTTGAAGTAAGGGATGACCTTTGTCGGAGCCTTGTCGATGCTGTGGTTGAGGATGGCGTCGATGATTCCACGGGTGTCGCGGATCGAGATCCTCTTTCCGGTTCCGTTCCAGCCGGTGTTCACGAGATAAGCCTTGGCACCGCTTCTCTTCATCCTCTTCACAAGCTCCTCGGCATACTTGGTAGGATGCAGTTCGAGGAAGGCCTGGCCGAAGCATGCGGAGAAGGTCGGGGTGGGCTCGGTGATACCGCGCTCGGTTCCTGCGAGCTTGGCGGTGAAGCCAGAGAGGAAGTAGTACTTGGTCTGCTCGGAATTCAGGATTGAAACCGGAGGAAGGACACCGAAAGCGTCGGCGGACAGGAAGATGACCTGCTTTGCTGCGGGTCCGTGGCTGTCGGGACGTACGATGTTGTTGATGTGGTAGATCGGGTAGCTGACACGGGTGTTCTCGGTGACGCTCTTGTCATTGAAGTCGATCTTTCCGTTCTCGTCGACGGTGACGTTCTCGAGGAGGGCGTCGCGGCGGATTGCGTTGTAGATATCAGGCTCGGACTCCTTGTCCAGCTTGATGACCTTAGCGTAGCAGCCGCCTTCGAAGTTGAAGACACCCTTGTTATCCCAGCCGTGCTCGTCGTCACCGATGAGCTTGCGCTTCGGATCGGTGGAAAGGGTGGTCTTGCCGGTTCCGGAGAGACCGAAGAAGATGGCGGTGTTCTCGCCGTCCATGTCGGTGTTGGCGGAGCAGTGCATTGCTGCGATGCCCTTCAGAGGAAGGTAGTAGTTCATCATTGAGAACATACCCTTCTTCATCTCACCACCGTACCAGGTGTTGAGGATGACCTGCTCGCGTGAAGAAACGTTGAAAGCGACGCAGGTGTCACTGCGGAGACCGAGTTCCTGATAGTTCTCAACCTTGGCCTTGGAAGCGCAGTAGACCACGAAATCGGGGTCCTGGTCGAATTCAGCCTGGTTCTTCGGACGGATGAACATGTTGGTGACGAAGTGTGCCTGCCATGCAACCTCCATGATGAAGCGGACCTTCATCCTGGTGTCCTTGTGGGTTCCGCAGAAACCGTCGACCACGAACAGCCTCTTTCCGGAAAGCTGGTCCTGGGCAAGCTTCTTGACCTCCTTCCAGACAGCCTGTGACATCTCGTGGTTGTCGTTGGGATACTCGGGAGTGTTCCACCAGACGGTGTCCTTGGACTTCTTGTCCATCACGATGTACTTGTCCTTGGGGGAGCGGCCGGTGAATACACCAGTCATAACGTTGATTGCGCCAAGTTCGGTAACCTGTCCCTTCTCGTATCCGGTGAGCTCGGGCTTGGTTTCTTCGTTGTAGAGAACTTCATAGGTAGGATTGTAAAGGACTTCCTTCACTCTCTTGATACCGTACTTGCGTAAATCCATTTTTGGCATAATTAAAAACTTTTATTGTGTTGAACTATTCTTTCCTTGCTATCATGCAAATTTACTGAAAAATTTAATAATTGCGTATATTTGTTATACGCATTCCTGTCTGCTGCAAAATGTTTGCCATTCAGGTTCCTAAAGTGTTGTGATAAAACGATTTAAAATTGTTTAATATGTCGCCGGCCGATGTCTTGAAGGAATATTGGGGCTACGATGCTTTCCGACCCATGCAGGAGGAGATCATCGGCGCCGCCCTCGAGGGCAGGGACGTGCTTGCGATAATGCCTACCGGCGGCGGCAAATCCATCTGTTTCCAGGTCCCTGGACTGATGGCCGAAGGGATCACCCTGGTCATCACACCCCTTGTTGCCCTTATGAAGGACCAGGTCCAGAACCTGACGGAAAAGGGTATCCGGGCGATCGCAGTCCATGCCGGGCTTTCCCGCCACGAGGTCGACCTTGCGCTGAACAATGCCGCCTATGGTGACTACAAGTTCCTCTATGTGTCACCGGAGCGTATAGGGACGGGTCTTTTCCGTTCCTATCTGGAGGTGATGGACATCAGCTATATCGTGGTTGACGAGGCCCACTGCATATCCCAGTGGGGGTATGATTTCAGGCCGGACTACCTTAGGATAGGGGAGCTGCGGGAGGTCGTCAAGGCTCCTGTCATCGCCCTAACCGCCACTGCGACACCTTCCGTGGCGGAGGACATCATGGACAAACTGTCATTCTCGGGAAGGCTTGTCATGAAGAGCGGCTTCGAACGTCCGAACCTCAGTTACATAGTACGGAACGTCGAGGACAAGAACTCCCAGATCCTGAATATCTGCAAAGGGGTCCCGGGCAGCGGGATCATCTATGCGAGGAACAGGAGCAAATGCGAGGAACTGTCCTCATTCCTCCGGTCCGAAGGAGTAAGCGCTTCATTCTACCATGCCGGACTGGCTTCGCAGACCAGGTCGGAACGCCAGGCCCGATGGAAAGAGGGGAGTATAGCCGTTATGGTCTGTACCAACGCGTTCGGAATGGGCATAGACAAACCCGATGTGCGTTTCGTGGCCCATTATGACCTTCCTGACAGTCCGGAGGCCTATTTTCAGGAGGCCGGAAGGGCCGGCCGCGACGGAGCCAGGGCATATGCGCTCCTGCTGTGGAACGGGGTCGATATCCGGAGGGCCGCCCAGATCGAGAGCGTATCCTTTCCGACCTTGGAGTACATCGAGGACATATACCAGAAACTGCATGTATTCTTCGAGATTCCCTACGATGCGGGAATCGGGCGGCAGCTGAAGTTCTCTCTCGAGGATTTCTGCAGGCATTCCGGTCTCCAGAGGGCTCCGGTATTCCACGCGCTGAAATACCTGGAGCGTACGGAGCACCTTACATATTCGGAAGAGGTAGACATCGATGCCAAGGTGAGGATTTCGGTGGACAGGAGGGTCCTGTACGACATAGACCTCCCCGACCCGAAGATGGCGGACCTTCTGGAGGTCCTAATGCGCTCCTATTCGGGGATATTCTCCTTCCTTCAGGCAATCGATGAGGAATATGTTTCCGGCCGGCTCGGGATGTCGGTCCCTCAGCTGCGGCAGCTGATGTATTCATTGTCGCTTGAACACGTGATATCATACGTCCCGGCTGCCCATTCGGACGTGGTCTTCCTGCATCACGACAGGCTGCACCCCGGGAACCTGGACCTTATGCCGGAACGGTATGCGATGCTGAAGGAAACCTTCCATACCCGTTCTCAGGCGATGCTTGAATATGCTTCAGAAAAGGACGAATGCCGGTCCCGTTTCCTGCTCAGGTATTTCGGCCAGACTGAAACTTCAGACTGCGGCACCTGCGATGTCTGCCGCCGGAAGGCGTCGGAATCCTCCGTGTCCCGGCAGTCGGAAAGTACTGCAAGGCAGTATACCAGGACAAAACTCCTTGAGTTCATCGAGGGTAAGGGGGGAGACTATTCGATAAGTGAGGTCGTTGCAGAATTCGGGAATCCTTCGAAACCCTATTCCGCAGACTATCTGGCTATTCTCCGCTTGATGATAGACGACGGCACCGTACCCGTCTACAATGACTGACAGGCTATCTCTTCTTCTCGAACTGCCTGGCGGCTTCCTTCATCAGGTCGGTTATGGGAAGGTGCTGGGGACATACTCCCTCGCACTGCCCGCACTCAATGCAGTCCGACGGCTTCCCGTGGCTTCGGGTATGCACCATGAAGTACCAGTCGCTGTTCCAGTTCCTGTGGATCTTCTTGGCGTTGAGATCGGCGAACAAGTCGGGGATAGGGATGTCCATCGGACAGCCGTCCGTGCAGTACCGGCAGCCGGTGCAAGCAATCATCTTCTTTGACTCGAATATGCCCCTTACCCTGGCGACGGCTTCCATCTCTTCCTCGGTGAACGGCCTTAAGTCCTTCATGAAAGAGATGTTGTCCCGCATCTGTTCCAAGCTGCTCATTCCGCTCAGGGTCATCATTATCCCCGGGAATGAAGCGACGTACCGGATGGCATAGCTGGCCTGGCTTTCCCCGGTACCGAGACCTGAAAGAATCCTGGCTGCATCCTCCGGAAGATGGGCGAGCGTCCCACCCTTCACCGGTTCCATCACCACCACGGGTTTGCCGTGCTTCCGGCAGACCTCATAGCAGAGCCTGCTCTGGATTACCGGATCCTCGTAGTCCAGGTAGTTGAACTGGATCTGTACCAGTTCGATTCCGGGATATTCCGTCAGGATCCTGTCCAGGACTTCCGCCTTGTCGTGGAAGGATAATCCGACATGCCTGACCTTCCCTTCGGCTTTCAGCTCGAAAGCAGTCTCATATGCCCTGCATGCCTTGAATTCGTTGAAGAACTCATTGTTCTGGGCGTGCATGAGATAATAGTCGAAATACTCCACACCGCAGGCTTCAAGCTGGGAAGCGAAGAACTTCCTGATACCTTCTGGACTCTTCTCGAACATCCCGTGGGTCAGTTTGTCAACCAGAAGATAGCTTTCCCTCGGGTATCTGCTGGTAAGGCAGGCTTTGAGGGCAGTTTCGCTCTTTCCTCCCAGGTATCCGTGGGCCGTGTCGAAGTAGTTGAAGCCGTTTTCGATGAAGCAGTCCACCATCCTGGTGGTTTCCTCGAGGTCGACCTCGCCGCCCTTCATCGGCAGGCGCATGCAGCCGAAACCGAAGCGTTTCCTGTCCTTCATCTCTTCGAAATGCTTCCTGAGCAGGTGTTCGATCTCTTCAGGGGATTCCGCATCCTGGACTATCTCTTCCAGAGGGCATCTGTCATCACCTTCAGGGATGACGATCCTGGGCACAAGCTGTTCATAATCATACTTTATCCCTGATGACTCGAGGACCGGGACAGCAAGCTCGCTCATCACTTCGGTGTGAATCCCTATGACGCCCCCGACAGCACACAGGCCGGCGGCGGCCTTGCCGGTGACCTTGTCGGCAATGACTGCACCCTTCAGCCTTTCAGGTTCATTGTCGAGGAGCCAGATCAGGTCGCGTACCCCTTTCTTGGAATAGGTTGTGATCTCACCGGCCGAACTACGGACTACAAGGGAATGATTACCGCTTCTTAGAATGTCCAGGAGGTCCATGACTACTATTGTTCGTCGTTCATGTTCAGGATAACGATCCTGTCACCTTCATGCAGGATGGTATGTCCGGATGCGACGATATTCTCATCACCCCTGCGCACCATGAGGATGAGGCCCTTCCCGGGATATTCGGAGATAGGCTGGCCGACACGGCGGCTGCCTTTCTTGATGGTCTTTTCGTAAAGGGAGGCCATGTTGTCATCGAAGCCCTTGGTAAGGGTTATGACCTCGTCTCCGGGGAGGATGCGGGTATGGCCGCGTGGCTGGATACGCTCTTTCCCACGGAGGATTAGGGCGATCCTGACATCACCGGGCAGGTTCAGGTCGCGGATCTCCTTGCCGGCCCAACTGCTTCCTGGGGCAATGCTGATCTTCCCGAAGTTCATGTCCGAGCCTTCCGAATAATCGTTGAAGGTCTTCATCACGTTGGTCCCCGGATCGATCATGTCCAGTTTCTTCGCGGCCCACGGAATGAGCGAACCTTGCAGCGATATGGACAGGAGAACGACCACGAACACTATGTTGAAAATGTCATTCTGAAGGAATGCTGGATCGACCATCGCCATGATGGCGAACACGATGGACGCCGCCCCGCGCAGCCCTGCGAAAGAGATAAGGGCCTGCTGCTTCATCCCGTATTTCCTGAAAGGGGTCAGGACTCCGAAAATCGACAGCGGACGTGCCACAAGGAACATAAATGCGAAGATGGCTATGGCGGGGAGGATGGCCTTGTGCAGCATCGCCGGCCTGGCGAGCAGACCCAAAAGGAAGAATATGACCATCTGCATGAGACCCGTGACTCCGTCGAAGAAACTGACCAGGGCCTTCTTGTCCTTAAGTTCCTCGTTCCCGAGAATGATTCCGACCAGATATGCGCTCAGGTATCCGTTGCCGCCGATCATGGTAGGGATGGCATATGCTACTATGGCGATTGCGAAAATGAATATCGAATCGAATCCGTCCGTACTGAAATCCATCCTCTGGAAGAACAGGCTTGCCAGCTTGGCAATCAGCAGTCCGCAGCCGGCTCCGAATGCCAGCTGGGCGAAGACGGTCCATGCGATCATCCCGCCGTTAGCCGAACCGTTCATGATGGAAAGGATGATTGCGGTTAGCATGTAGGCGGCGGGGTCGTTACTTCCGCTTTCGATCTCGAGGACACCTGCGGTATTGTTTTTCAGTCCGAGGCGTTTCCCCCTCAGTATCGAGAATACCGAGGCTGCATCCGTCGAAGCCATCACCGAACCGAACAGAAGGCTCTCCAGCCATTTCCAACCCAGGGCGAAATGGCAGAAGACCCCGACCAGTCCGGCCGTGGCCACTACACCTACGGAAGCCAGCAGCGCCGATTCCAAAGCCACGGATTTGACCCCTTCCCACCGGGTTCCGAAACCTCCGTAGAACATTATGAATATCAGGGCGACGGTACAGGTTTCCTTCGCGATTTCGTAGTCGTCGAACCGTACCGCCCAGATGCCGTTGTTGGCAAACAGGATTCCCAGCAGCATGAATGCCAGGAGGGTGGGGACTCCTATCTTGGAAGATACGATATTGAGCAGTATGCAGGCGAGCATGACTACTGCGATGATGAGGAGGAAGCTAGGGGGCATATCTAAGTGGAATTATCTGATTATCATTCAATTACTAGTCCGTCATAGGCGGGTTGTACAATTTGTTCCATGTTCCTTTCCCTGCACATGCGCTCCAGCTCGAGACAGAACTGGCCGTGGGGAGGGAAGGTGTGGGAAAGGTGTGTCAGCCAGGTGTGCCTAGCACCTATCTTACGGGCAAGGTCCAGGGTTTCCTCAAGGCTGAAGTGGGAGTGGTGCTTGTTATATCCGACGGTGTTGAGCGTCACGTGTTCAAGACCTGTCAGCTTGCTGAATTCACTTTCGGGGATTGAACTCATGTCGGTGATATAGGCTATGTCCCCGAACCTGAATCCCAGGACAGGCAGCTTGTCGTGCAGGCCCCTGATCGGGATGACGCTCACACTCCCTTCGCCGTCCGGTTCCTGACCGGAAGCATAGGCATCTTCAATCATGTCGTCCAGGCACTTGGCCGTCGGTATCAGCCGGCCGTCGGGGAGGCGGTAATGGTAGCCGACATCATGGACCCATACCAGTTCCTTTTCCGCCGTGTCCTTCCGGATCAGGAAAGGCCTGTCGTCGATCACGTGTATATGCCATTCCGGCGCCCCGGGATACTTGGGGAAGCGGAAGACATATGGATATTCCCTGATCAGGTCTTCCAGGACATTCTTCTCGCAGAAGATCTCGCTGGCCCTGCGGTCGATATAGTTCAGCGAACGGACATCGTCCAGGCCGCCGGTATGGTCCTTATGGTTGTGGGTGATGAGGATCGCATCGAGATGGCACAGACCATGGGCGAGCATCTGCATCCGGAAATCAGGGCCGGCGTCCACCAGTATGTTCAAGCCTCCGTATTCGACGAAAACCGAGGCCCGGAACCGCTTGTCATGGCTGTCTTCCGAACGGCAGACCGGGCATCTGCACCCGATGATCGGCACTCCCTGCGAAGTCCCCGTCCCCAAAAAAGTAAGCCTGGCCTTTCCTGTCGTCATAATATGATATCTTCGATTTCGTTGACCCTGGCCGGATCATACGGCCTCTCAACCCTGATGTAATTGCCTGAATATCCTCCCATCATACCGTCCTTGACATCGGATTCCCACAGAACCCGGGAAAGGCGTCCCTTGTTCTTTGCCACGAAGGCGGAATGCAACTCTCCGCAGAGAGCCTCGAGCCTGGCGACCCTTTCAGTCTTGACGGAATCCCTGACCTGGTCTTTCCATCCCGCGGCCACCGTACCCGGTCTCCTGGAATAGGGGAACACATGTATGAAAGCAGGTTTTATGCGGTCCTTGAGGAAGGAATATGTCTCCTCGAAAAGATCCTCGGTCTCTCCGGGAAGACCGGCGATGACATCGATCCCGAAGAATACGTATGGCTTGAGGTTGCCCTGAGGTGTCCCGGGGATCGGATCCATCCTAAAACGGATATAATCGATCCTGTCGGCAAAAAGCCCCGTGCTGTAGCGGCGCCTGACACGGCTGAGCATCTCGTCCGAGCCGGACTGCAGGGGAATATGGAAATGCGGCTGGAATTTCGTCCCTGCCGCTATCCAGTCCACTATATCTTCAGTTATGAGGTTGGGCTCGACCGACGAAATACGGTAACGTTCAATACCTTCCACGTCGTTGAGGCGCTTCAGAAGATCAAGGAAAGTCTCCCCGGTGGTCCGCCCGAAGTCTCCCGTGTTGACGCCCGTGATGACTATTTCCTTGATGCCCTTGGCGGCTATCTCCCGGGCCTGGGAGACAGCATCGGCTATAGGGATATTCCTGGAGACTCCGCGGGCGTAGGGGACCGTGCAGTATGCGCAGAAGTTGTTGCAACCGTCCTGCACTTTCAGGAACGACCTGGTCCGCTCCTCCGATGAATATGCTCTGAGGATGTCCTGCTCATCTGCCACCGGGGCGCGTTCGCCCAACAATTCAAGGGTCCGTGGGACGACATTGGTCTTTTCTGCTGCGCCGAAGACAAGGGTGACACCTTCTATGGCTTCCAGCTCCGCCCTCCTGAGCTCCGCATAACACCCGGTGACAACGATCCTTGCCTCAGGGGAAATCCGGTGCACCTTGCGGATGACGTTCCGGCACTTCTTCTCGGCCCTCTCGGTCACCGAGCAGGTGTTGACAAGATATACGTCTGCCTTTTCCTCCCATCCGACCACCTCGAGCCCGGCGGAAACGAACCCCCTTTCATATGTGGAGGTCTCCGCGTAGTTGAGTTTGCAGCCGAGTGTCAGGAATGCTATCTTCATCTTTTAAAAACTATGGGGGTCACCGACTGAAAGAAGGTCGGAACCATTCGTCACGGTTACCCTTGACCAGGAACAGGTTCCTCCGACCGGAGGATTATTCTTGGATACCCTTACCTGGATGTACCAGAAACCCAGCCTTGCGCTGTCTATGGCTGTGGCAATCCTTCCGGCCAGATTCTCCAGAAGGTTGGATGGTTTTTCCATCTCGGATGCCACCAGGCGGTAGATCGTTCCGTAATCGGCCGTGTCTTCCAGCATGTCGCTCCTGGCGGCCTTGCGGACGTTCCTCCTGCCCAGGAAATCCACGATGAAGGTGTTGCCCTCCTTCCGTTCCTGTTCCAGGCATCCATGGAAAGCATGGAACTCCATCCCTAGGAGTTCGATGATTCCTTCACTGTCTATTTTGAGTTTCTTTTCCATCATTTCGCCAATATCAGGAATACACAAGGTCTCTTACCGATGGAGACTGGTGAAGTCCGCCAGCCTTTGACAGTCCTGGTGATGATCGTTTCTCCGTCCAGGGTGATATCCGCCGCGATGCAGAGCTTCGTACCCGGTTGGAGCGTAGCCAGCAAATCCGACATGAGTGAATCATTACGATACGGAGTCTCTATGAATATCTCCGTCTGTCTGAACTGGGCTGACCTTTTCTCAATACCCCTGATAGCCTTTCTCCGTTCGTCAGTTTTGGCGGGAAGGTAACCCACGAAAGCGAAGCTCTGTCCGTTCAGTCCCGAGGCCATCAGGGCGAGCATCAGGGAGGACGGACCTACCAGCGGAACCACCTGGATACCATGCTGATGGCAAAGGGCTACCAGCTGGGCGCCGGGATCTGCAACGGCAGGAAGACCGGCTTCTGAGATGAGGCCGACATCCACAGGCTCGCCGTTTTCCGAGAACATATCCAGCAGTGACTCAACCTCCTCGGGAGCGGTATGTTCATTAAGTTCCCTGAATTCGAGTCCGCCTATATGTCCTTTGAGCCCGGCTGCGGAGAGATAGCGCCTGACGGTACGGGTCTCTTCGACTACGTACCGCCGGATGCCACGGAGCTTTTCCAGCACCGGAGCCGGAATGACTTGTTCGGGAGCGTACTCTCCCAGGGGTGAAGGGATGAGGAATAGTCTGCCGTTTGCCATAACAGGCAAATATACTCAATTTCCGGCGTTCTGCCTAACTATCTTGGTGATTGCACGGTCAAGACTCTCCGTCGGTTCTATAATGTTGTAGTCTTTCCAGAACTCCGAGTCGTAATCGAGCTGTGCGGCCACGTCGGAAAGGGCTTCACGGCTGTTGAAAGACTCTTTCCTCGGAATCAGCTCGATACTGTCGCTATGCCTGTCGGTGGTGACAAGTTCGCTTATCGCCGTGAAGTCAGTCCTGATGAAACGTCTCTTCCAGTCGCATTTGAATCTTAACTTCGTCCCGACGTAGCTGACCCTTGATACTCCTTCGGACAGGGTATAATCGTACCTGAATGATACTTCGGTGGGAGTGAACCTGAGGCCGGCCGGCTTCTTCAGCAGGATCGCCCCGGTGACCTTGTCCTTGTCGCGCATATCCAGGCTGAGGTCGAAACGGGTGAAGGCCAGGGTCTCCCTGTCGACGTAAATCACGCCTTCATAGAGTGGGTAGGTCTCCACTACATTGGGGATGAGCCTGATGGCGAACTGCATCCTGTCACCGATGAGTTCGGGAATGTCCATCGCGAATGTGTACTTGCTGAGTTCCTGGACGTTAAGCAACTCGTTGTTCTTGACGATGTCGAATTCCACCGCCTGGGCCGGACCTCCTACCACCTTTACCGAGAGGGTGTCCCTCTTGCTGGGACTTGTCAGCACCCTGCTTTTACGGATGGCGATCCTGTCGGCGATCACGCTTCCCCTGGAATACGACGTCTTGAGCATCTGTGCGACCGCTTCAGAGATATAGATGTACCTGTTCCTCTTCTGGACGGTTTCCCGATAGAAGCAGTCGAAGAGTTCGGCCTGTGCCGGGTAGTTGACCTTGATCTTCTTCATCGCTTCATAAAGGATGGTGTATGGATCGCCGGATATGACTATCGCCTCGTTGAGGGTAAGCTTGTTCCTCTCCATCCTGACCGTCACCGGAGAACCGTCTTCCGGGAAAGGAATGCTTGCAGTCTTGAAACCCAGGAGATTGAATTCCACGGATTGGGGCTTGGTGGCAGACTTGATTATGAATCCACCTTCCGAGTTGGTCACGGTGGCATATTTGAGTCCGGAAAGGGTTACGGTTACGTATTGGAGGGGATGTCCGTTTTCCGATTCCACAACAGTTCCGCTCACTGAATAGGGGAGCGTCTCGTGGTCAGTTTGCGCAAACAGGTTGAAACTGACCAGCAACGACAGAAGGAGTAATGCTTTCAGTCTCATGTCGATATCATTTTTCCCCAATATACGGAAAAAACCTTTTTTTTGTATATTTGTATGAATAAAAAGCACTAAAATGAAGAAATTGTTTTTATCCATCCTTGTGGCGGTTGTATCATTTTCCCCGGTATTCTCAGCCGAGAAGGCTCCGAAGAATGAAAAAGTGAAGAATGTCATCCTGATCATCGGTGACGGAATGGGCTTCGCTGCTACTTCTTCCTGGATGATCGACTGCCATTACGCCCCGACCAGTTTCGACCGTGCACAGTTCGTAGGAATGAGCAAGACATATTCTGCCAACAACCGTGTCACTGACTCGGCAGCAGGCGGTACAGCCATTGCATGCGGAGTGAAGACCAACAACAGCATGCTTGGAATGACTGCTGACACGGTCGCCATTCCAAGCATTGCGGCATTGGCCAAGAAGAAGGGCCTGTCCACCGGCATCGTTGTCTCGTCCTATGTACTGGACGCTACTCCCGGTGCATTCTTCGCGCACGTACCGAAGAGAGGCATGAGGAAGGAAATCATCGACGACTACCTCAAGGAACGCCCTGACATCCTCGTGGGTGGCGGCAAGAAGTATTTCACTGACCCCGAGTATGTTCCCGAGAATATGATCGACAAGGCGAAGCTTGAAGGCATCACCTTCGTCTCCACGCCTGAGGAGTTCTATGCAACCCGCAATACCCCAGTCTTAGGACTGTTTGCCGATACCAGCTATCCCATGGCAATTGAAAGGGACACCGATTTCCTGGCAGACGCCGCGATGCACGCTATCGATATACTTGACGACAACAAGAAGGGATTCTTCGTCATGATCGAGGGTTCCCACATCGACCATGCAGCCCATGCCAACAATGCCGAGCAGCTCACCTGGGAGATGGAGGAATTCGACAAATTGCTCAATGCCGCTTTCGACTATGCTGACACGCACAAGGGAACCCTGGTCGTGGTTACGGCAGACCACGAGACCGGAGGAATCACACTCCTCTCAGGAAGCAAGGATTTCACTAAGGGAGATACCGGCATCGATGTCAAGTTCTCCACTACGGGTCATTCCGGAAGCCCGGTTCCGATCTTCTCTTACGGAGCATCTGCCTGGAAGTTCGGCCAGGTGATGGAGAATACCGATATTTTCCACAGGATCAAAGCCGTCCTGATTGACAAGTAAGGGTTTTATTTACAGACCATTATCCTCTGGATCAGCTGATCCGTGGATTTCATTCCAGACGATCCGATCTCTCCGAGATTCCGGATCGTCTTTTCTATGTCCCTGTCGATTATTCCGTCCGTTTCGGTAACACAGGTCCCCCTCAGGGCTAGGACGGCGGACTGGATGGCGCAGGATACTCCCGAGGCAACCTTCATTGCGCATCCGACCTTGGCTCCGTCGCATACCATGCCGGTGATGTTGCCGATCATGTTCTTGATCGCAGCACAGATCTGTTCATATGTCCCTTTCTGAAGGTATACGATCCCGCATGCCGAACCTGTCGATGCGATGACACAGCCGCACAGGGCTGACAGTTTCCCCAGGTAGCCCTTGATATGGATGGCGACGAGATTGCTCAGAATAAGGGCCCTTGCAAGGTCCTCGTCTCCGACCTTGTATTTGATGGCGTATGTGATGACCGGCATGCTGACGGTGATTCCCTGGTTTCCGCTTCCGGAATTGCTCATCGCGGGCAGCTTGCATCCTGCCATCCTGGCGTCGGAAGCAGCGGCGGTCATGCCCATTGCGAAGCTCATGAAGTCGTCCCCGAATATCTCGAACTGGTTCTCCCTGATCGCTTTTCCTACTCCCAATCCATAAGAGCCTTCAAGCCCTTCGCGGGCGAGTGCCAGGTTCAGGTCGCGGTCTCCCAGGATGAACTTTATGTCATCGAAAGCCACGCTTTGGGTGAATGAATATATTTCCTTGACACTGAGGTTGTAATCCCGTATGGTTTTATCCGGTACCGGCTCTCCGTCGCATCCCTTCCTGAGGTCCTGGATATCTCCGTTGTGACCTGTTTCGACAATCCTGTCGTGGTCGTCTTCTATGACTGCCCAGGAGGTGTCGTCCTCGTCCTTGACGGTAACCTTTACGTACAGGAGCTTGTCGGTATCCGCCAATCCTACATGGACCCTGTCTTCAGCGACCATCTTCTTGGCCGCTGCCACATCCTCGTCGGTAAGGTCTTTCAGGACCTCCAGTCCGTAGCAGCTGCGTCCGCATATCGCACCGAGGGCGGCGGCGATGTGCAGTCCGATCATGTCCGTCCCAGGTATTCCGACTCCCATCCCGTTCTTCAGGATGTTCCCCGAAACTTCAACGGTAATGCAGATACCGATGGCGGCAAAAGGCGACAGGGCTCCCTGCGCTTCGCGCCCTAGCCGGGTAAATGGTCGCCCTGCCGCATTGCCGCCATCGGATGAAATACAGTTGTGAATTTCTGTCGCTTTGGCGGCGGCAAGTGCCACGGCAATGGGTTCGGTGCAGCCAAGCGCCGGCTTGACCTCCTTGTGAAGCAGTTCAATGATCTCGGATTCGCGTTCTGTCATGGCTGGTTCTCGAAATATGAAAGGATCTCAGCAACAAGGGTATTGATATCCTCCTGTTTCTTGATTACTTCCAGAGGGAAACCAAGGCAGGCGGATTTGTAGCCATCACCTTCGAAACAGGTGGCAGCAGAAATATTGGTATCGGAATACCTGAGGAATGTGTGGGACTTTTCCGAAGCCGGAACGATTCCGTCAGGGGTCTCGACATTGTATATCCTGTCATTCCTCTCCCTCCAGAACTCAGTCTTGCCCAACTTGCCGGCCAGGTCGAGGAAGCCGTTCTTCATTGGCCATACATCGTTGTTGTTGGTCGAATAATTGGTCATCCACCTGTATCCCAGGACAGTCTGTGCGAAATCCTTCGTCCTTGCGGAATAATCGGGATCCGTGTCGACGGGGAATACCTTGTCCCATATGTCGGTACCTATATTGGCACCGGAAACGATAATGCTGCCTCCGGCTCCTGTGAACTGCCTGACAGCCTCCTGCAGTTCATCGGGGAAGACCTGATAGCGGTTGCCGAGCATTCCGTTCCCGACAGGGGTCGTGACCTGTTTACCGCAGATCAGGTCTGCTGCAGAGTCTCCCTTGGAGGGGATGGGGTCGGATATGAACGCGGCGGCGCTGACCGAATGGAACGGACGGCCGGAGGCCAGGATCGCCTTGCCGTGTATCGCCGTGAAGTCGAAGGTATTCCCGGGAATGACCTTTCCGGCCTGGTCGGTGAACGAAGCTCCGAATCCTGGATTGTCGTCGTCCACCCAGGGCAGTTCACGCCTGAATTCGTACTGGTCGCCGATGAAATTGATTTCCTCGACGTAAGGTACACCGGAATCGAGTACATTGTTGAATCCGGCATATTCAGGTGTGTCAAACCAGGCAGGTGGTGATACCCTGGTGAAATTGTTCACCACCACCACGCCTTTGCCCTTGCCCTTGGACGGGATACCGATGCTCAGCACTTCCGAAGGGAAACTCTTTCCTCCCTGGTTGAACGCGATTACCCTGAAACTGTATATCCTGCCGGGTTTGATGGTAAGGTCGTAGTACAGCTTGCCTCCGACCTCCTTGGCATCTATGATTTCACCTTTGTCGAAGGATCCGTCATCGATCCTGGTCTGCAGGATATATCCGGCAGGGGCTGCAGTAACCTCAAGTGAATCGGCAGTGGGCTTCCAGGTAAGGCGGATCTGGGATGCGTTACCGGCTACGGGAGCGGACCTGAAAGAAGTGGAGAAAGAGTTGACAGGAAGCGGCTGGACGGCATATTCACAGCCATACCTGGCGCTGAGGAATTTAAGGATTCCCTTGTAGACCGCCCTGCTGACAGCAAACCGGAAGGATGGGTCCAGACCGAATTTCATGTCCCCGAAATTCTGGTGGGAAAGCAGCTCGAGCAGCATTCCCGGTACGGTGGTGGTCCTTGATTCGCTGTATGAACGGTCCCAAAGACCCCTGCGGCTCCAGAGAGGATTCCATTGCTTGCGAAGGTCACTGACGATCTGTGTCTGGACATAATCTGCATACAGCCGGCCCTGTTGCCTGGATTCTCCGTTGGGAAGCTTGTCGCTGCCTTCACAGAGCAGGGTGTATATGGAAAGCGTGCCAATGATGGAATCATTTTGGGAGGTCCCTGCATCGGTATGCATGGCGAACGACAGGTCGACCGGTATTCCCAGGCCTTTTTCCTGAGGGTTCGTCCGCGAACCGCCGGACATCCAGCTTACCCAGGCACCCCTGTCTGCATAGTCGGAAGTATAATCGTCTTCGTGCAGGTGCAGGAGCGTGGTATCGGCACCGGCCCATTGCATCCAGTAGAGGGCGCCTTCCGCGAAGGAGGGCATCCCGGAGACCGTATATTCCGAGAAATCATGGTCCTTCAGTCCCCGGGCTATCTTTCCCATTCCGCCGCCGAACCTGACTGCATCGGCAGTGATAACGGAATTCCTGACGTGCGTGCAGCCTTCAGGGGTGCCGTTGTCGAGGATGACGCTGCCTTCGGAACCTTCCCCGAACTCGAAGGTCCCCAGATAGATCCAGGTCCCGCCTCCCATCTTCTGGTTCACTATGAAATCCGTGCTTCCGCCAAGGTGCTTTACGGTATAGTGGGCGCATTCGGTGCTGTTCGGCAGCGACTTGTAGGAGATGTAGACAGAATAGCGTCCCCTCCGGGGGATCTCAGGGGTCCATACCGCTTCGGCTTTGCCGCCGTTTCCGGGGGCACGGCATGAAGCCTGTCTGGCAGTGCCTGCCAGGAAGGGATTCTCATCGGTGACATATGTGGCCTTGAAGTCGGCGAATCCGGTCCCGGCATCCGACCATGTGCCTGATTCATAATAGTTTCCCCTCATCCTTACCCCTTCGGTACGGCCATCTTCGAAGGAAGGGTCGTTGTCGGCTATGATCTCATTTGTCTGTGTATCCCTTTCACGTGGAGTCATCACGTAGGCACCGGCATTCTCCAGCATCGGAATCAGGAAAGGCAGGACGTAACTCTGGGTATACATGTCCTCGACGGTCTGCAGCAGAGGAGCCCTCTGCCATTCCCACCTTTCGGTCTTCTCTTCGTAGTACCTTCCGTGACTCTGCCACAGTGCGATCGTACGTCCGGTCAGTCCCTTGCCGAAATCCTGCCCTCCGATCTCACGGATGAAATGATTCTGGCCCCGCCTGTCCTTTGTCCTGAACATCGCAGTGCCCGGTTTCCCATCGGAACCGACCGTCGGCATGGCGTATGTCTCGAGTTTGTTCTTCCCGACCATGATATTGCCGATCTGCCGGTTCCTGTATTGACTGGGAAGGAGGGTCTTCAGGTTCCTGCGGAACCATCTGACGTCTTCCTGTCTCCACGGATAATCTCCCAGGGTCGATGTGAACGTGAAGTCGAGGTTCTCCCCACGGAACAAAACCCTGTTGACCTTGAGGGCTACCTTGACCGTGGTCCTTTCCTTCATCAGGACCTGTATGGAGTCAAGGGTCTGCCTGAATTCCCTCGCTTGCTGGGCGCCTGCGCCGGAGCAAACGAGCAAAAGCAGCAGGATGGATGTCAGTGTTTTCTTGAACATGCCAGAGATATAGCCAGAGTGACGACGGATGCGATTCCGAGGGCCAGGATATCGGCCAGGAAATCGTTGGGATCACCACTCCTGTAAGCAGTCTTGGATTGGCCGATCTCTGTGCCGGCAGCGATTGCGCAGCCGACTGCGAAGATGACCAAGGATGCAAGCACTGCCTGCCAGGGTTTCTTCGCAAGGTAATCGAAGGTCTTGAAACTGAGGAATGGGAAAGGGAGGAACATGAGGAAGTGGACAACCTTGTCGACCGGTATCCCGAAAAAGTCCTTCTGGACCTTGGGAAGACCGTCGAAATGCCCGAAACAGAGCCAGGTTACCAGTCCGAGGTAGACCAGCAGGAGAATCAGGTATATGAAGTTGCGCTTCTTCATCCTAGCCGAAGATCAGTTCACCGAAGAATTCAGGCCTGTGGAAGTCCGGCTTCGGGGTATCGATCGGATTCCAGCTGAGGAAATGGGGATGGGCAGTCAGGTCGCCGCATTTGTAGAAATTGCCGCGGACGCTTACAGGAAGGTCATTGGAGTCGATACCGATCAGGTCGAAAGGTATCAGCATCGCCACGGTCCAGCTGAATATCTCTCCGCTCGCATCCCACTCCCTGTGTTCCAGGCTGCTGTGGCGTATGACCCGTTTTAGCTCTTCAGCGGGTATCAGGGTGCTTTCCAGCCTGCTTTGCCTCTTGGAGGCCAGCAGGGAGCCGATGCAGGTCATCTCGAAATTGTAGTAGGTCCCGTCGAAGGGATCGGCTACGAAGAATTCGCAGCAGCTGTCTTCCCAGCTCCTTCCGTTGTCCTCGAGAGCGGTAGCCCTGAGGTCGAGCCCCCTTACATGGAACACCACCGCAAGGTGGGTTTTGCTGCGGGCTACAGCACCGTTGCAATCGGGGGAGTAGGGGGCCTGCTTCGGCCAGTTGTTCTCGGCCACGGGGAATTTCGAGGCCTTGCCTTCCATCACAAGGTCAAGCTCCTGGAGACTCATTCCTTCAAGTCCCTCGATCAGGGGAACGTTTATCTTCTTTTTAGTTTTCATATCCTTATAGTGCCTGCATATCATTCAGCTTGCGGTAATGGCCGTTGAGGGCCAGAAGTTCTTCGTGCTTTCCACGCTCTACGATCCTTCCTTCGTCCAGGACCACGATCTCGTCGGCATTCCGTATGGTAGAGAGGCGGTGGGCGATCGCAATGGTCGTCCTGGTGGACATAAGCCTGTCCAGAGCCTCCTGCACGGTCTTTTCAGATTCGGTGTCAAGGGAAGCGGTCGCTTCGTCGAGGATGAGGATCGGTGGGTTCTTCAGGATTGCCCTGGCGATGCTTATCCTCTGCCTCTGGCCACCCGAGAGCTTGACACCGCGGTCACCTATGTTGAACTGGTAGCCGCCTTCCTTCTCCATGATGAAGTCGTGCGCGTTGGCGATCTTAGCCGCTTCCACCACCTGCTCCATGGTAGCGTTCCCGACTCCGAAAGCTATGTTGTTGAATATCGTATCGTTGAACAGGATGGATTCCTGGTTGACATTGCCGATCAGGTTGCGCAGGTCGGCAATCCTTACATCCTTTATCGGTGTGCCGTCGATCTTGATAACCCCTGATTCGGGATCATAGAAACGCGGGATAAGGTCGACGAGGGTGGTTTTGCCTGCACCGGAGGCTCCGACGATGGCGATCATCCTGCCCTTGGGGATGTCGAGGCTTACGTTGTCCAGGACGGTCTTCGATCCGTCCGGATAGCGGAAGGTGACATCCTCGAAGGATATCCTGTCGGAAAAGCCGTCAATAGAGACGGGATCCTTGCTTTCCCGGATCGGGTTCTCCGCATCGAGTATCCTGTTTATCCTCTCCATAGAGGCCATGCCCTTGGGAATTGCGTAGCCCGCCTTGGCGAAGTCCTTTATGGGGTTGATGATGCTGTACAGGATCACCATGTAGTAGATGAATATCGGAGCGTCGATCATCGAATGGCCCTTGAGGATAAGGGTTCCGCCGAAGAACAGCGCGATGGTAATGAGAAGCGTCCCGAGGAACTCGCTGACCGGATGGGCAAGGGCCTGGCGCATGGTCACGCGGCTGGTTTTCTTCCTCATCGCCTCGGTGACGGCATCGAAACGGCCTGACATCTTCTTCTCGGCAATGAATGCCTTGACGATCCTGAGTCCGCCGAGGGTCTCCTCTACCTGTGACATGACTTCGCTCCACAGGGTCTGGACGTCGAGCGACTTGCGCTT
This sequence comes from uncultured Bacteroidia bacterium, assembly GCA_902779765.1. Classification (GTDB taxonomy): domain Bacteria; phylum Bacteroidota; class Bacteroidia; order Bacteroidales; family UBA932; genus Cryptobacteroides. Next base: position 70,134 of record CACZCQ010000002.1, on the reverse strand, counting down.
CAGGTTCCTTCCGATCACTCCCATCACCCATATCATCAGGGGGGCGAACAGGATGGTGAATGCGGTCATCTGCCAGCTGATGAATACGAGAGCCACGAAATAGATGGCGATCAGGATGGGATTCTTGATCAGCATCTCCAGCGACCCGGCGACAGAAGTCTCGACCTCCTGTACGTCACCGCTCATCCTGGCGATTATGTCACCCTTCCTCTCCTCGGAGAAGAATCCGAGAGGCAGGGACAGGATCTTGTCATATATCTTCATCCTGAGATTCTTTACAATGCCGGTCCTGATAGGTATCATCACGGCCGACGAGCCGAAATAGCAGGCGGTCTTCAGGGCCGTCATCACTATGAGGAAGAGGCAGAGTACCAGCAGCACCTTGATCTCTCCGTACTGGGCGATGTTGGTTTCCAGGCTGTGGTAGATGTTCTGCATCATCGAGTTGCCCATATCCTTGAGCGGCATGTGCCATACTTCGTTCCACGGAGTGAAGGCATATGTCTTGTCAGTCATCCTGAAAAGGATCCTGAGCATCGGGACGATCATCGCGAACGAGAATATGTTGAACACCGCGGACAGGATGTTCAGCACTACGGATCCCCACAGGTATTTCTTGAAAGGCGCGATGTAACGCCTCATCATTTTCATGAATTCTTTCATCGTCAGAGAACTTTTGTGAGCCAGTGGAAGATGAGGAATACCCTTCTCTTGAAGATATCGTAGTTCAGGCTTCCGGCATTGTCCTCGACCTTGTTGGTCTTCATGGTTATTCCCGAAGTGAATACGACGCACATTGCTCCTTTCTTCGTGAAGACACTCTGGTCCCCGACCTTGGAATGGAACATCTCTGTGAAGCCCGGGCTTCCGTAATAGTCATATCCGAGATCCAGTCCCAGCCCGGGATTCTCATTGGCCCGCTGGAGGTCGTATTTGAACTGGCCTTCGCTGAGCATTATAAGGTAATCCTTCCGTCCCTTCTGGATAGGTGAAAGTGTACTTCCAAGGATGTCCAGGACCACGGTGGAGTAGATATTGGACGGAGTTATGGTCTCCCCGGAGATGGGATCCTTCAAGGCTCCGGCGGCTATATCCCTCCAAAGGGCTTCCGCACCGGCGGAATTCCTTTCCTTTGCGTCCAGGCCTACGAAGATCAGGTTCTTCCCGTAAGACCTTCCGAGTTCCTTCATCCTGTTGAACATCTTGGCTATGTTGACCATGGCCACCACTCCGGATGCGTTGGAATCCGCTCCCGGATAGAGCTTTCCCTCGATGATTCCGTGGTTGTCGAAGTTGGCGGCCACGATCACGTACATTTCCTTGGACCCCTGCCTTTTCCCGGGCATGAATCCCATGATGTTATGTCCTGTGATCTCACCGACCTTGAATGAACGGCTCCAGTTCTTCCCGAGGGGAGTGAGCCCGGCATCGCGGAACTGCCTTGCGATCCAGAAAGCCGTCTCGTTGGCACCCTTTGTCCCTGTAGCCCTTCCCTTGAACAAGGTGTCTGTCAGGTATTCGACCTGGGCTTCAAGCTGTTCGGCAGAAACGATCCTTTCAGCGTTCCTCGCGGATGGTATCATCTTGACACCCGTATCCTGCGCCCGGAGCGCTGTCAGCGGAGAAAGGATGAGGAGATATATTAAAAAAAAGCGTAAATTCGTCTTCAAGGCACGATAAATGTTTATCTTTGCAACTGACAAAAATAGGAATTTTACCCCTTATTATAAAATAATTCAGCATGAAAAGATTGGCGTTCTGCTTGATGCTCCTGTTGTGCTTCGCTTCGGTCAGCCGGGCGCAGTATGACAAGGATGTATTCATGTTCCGCGGGCGCCAGGCCCTGTCCGACGGAAGGTACGCCGATGCCATCGGACAGTTCAACGTCCTTGCCCGTCTGGACACCTCCGATTGCTGGGTATATTTCTACAGGGGTATAGCGAAGTACAACCTTGGCGATATAAGGGGAGCCCAGAACGATTTCGACGCCTCCTTGAAGATAAATCCCGTTTTTACCAACGGTTATCATTTCCGGGCGATTACCCTGAGCCGGTCCGGGAAATACGATGAGGCTCTCGAGGACCTTGACATGGCAATGAAGCTCCGCCCGGGTCTAATAGGACTGTATTTCAGCAGGGGAGTGACGTATTTCCTCGCGCAGCAGTTCGACAAGGCGGTGGATGATTTCGACAAGTATATCAAGAAGGAGCCCAAGGATCCGTCGGCATACCTCAACAGGGGAGCGACATATCTCTTCCTGACCGACACCACCAAGGCCCTGGCTGATTACAACAAGGCCATATCCCTGGACCGTTTCGATCCTGAAGGATATATCAGGAGGGGGCGCGTCCATGCGCTCAGGAAGAATTACAAGGAAGCCATCTCCGACATGGACAAGGCGATCTCACTGGATACGACCAATACCTTCGCATATTTCAACAGGGCCCTGATGTACTATGACCAGAACGATTACAATTCCGCGATGGCCGACCTGAACAGGGTCCTCAGGGATGAACCGGGCAACGCCCTGACCCTCTACAACAGGAGTCTCATCAGCGCCCAGGTAGGCAATTTCGAGGACGCCCTGGCGGACATGGACCACGTGATCAACATCAACCCGGACAACGTCCTGGCGTATTACAACAGGGCTTCGTATTTCGTCCAGATGGAACGCTGGCTCGATGCCCTGGATGATTACGACAAAGCGATCGAGCTTTATCCGGATTTTGCCAAGGCATATCTTAACCGCTCATATGTTAAGATAATGCTTGGTCGTACGAAGTCTTCCAAGCAGGACTACGACACCGCCCAGAAGAAGGTCCGTGAATACAGGGCCAAGAATGCGGCGGAGGAAGGCTCGTTCGCCGACACGACCAAGAAGTACAGCTCACTCATAGCCCTGGACGCCGATTTTGCGAAGAAAGGCTTCGACAACGAACTGCTGCAGAACAGGGACATCAACATCCGTCTGAAACCCCTGTACAAATTCGTGCTCTCCGAGTCCAGGGACAACCAGAACATCGCTCTCAAGCACCGTTACGAGAATCTGCTCATAGACAAGTTCATATCTGATTCCCCGATCAACATGACCATATCGAATTCGGATTCCATCGCACGTCCGAAGTTCGAACGGGGTATAGATGCTTCGATCTACGGAGACACATATCTTGCGGCCGGCGATCCCAAGTCGCTCACCGAGGCTGACCGCCAGTTCATCCGAGGACTTTATAGCGTACAGTCCAAGCAATTCGCCACTGCGTTGAACCAGTTCGACGCCGCCGTCAATGCTGCTTCGGAGGGAAGGTATTCAGAGTATTACAAGGCGTTCTACCACATCAACAGGGGAGTTCTCCGGGCCGAGATGATCGATTTCATCTCCTCCATAGAGAACAGCGTACAGACCCTGACCATGGACGATCAGGGTACGACCAGGGCCCGTGTCAGGGACCAGGTGAGCCGGACCTATGATTATTCGGAAGCTATAGACGACATGCTGGCGGCGGACAAGCTCCTTCCCGGCGTCCCTTATGTCTATTTCAACCTCGGCAACCTTTACTGCCTCTCCTCACGTTTCGTCGAATCGGTCGACAGCTACACCAAGGCGATAGACGTGTTCCCCTATATGGGTGACGCATTCTTCAACAGAGGACTGGTACTCATCTACTTGAAGGACAAGGAGAAAGGCTGCATCGACCTCTCAAGGGCAGGGGAATTGGGAGTCGGGGACGCCTACAGCGTCATTGCCAAGTATTGCGAGGAGGAGAAGAACTGATGCTGAAGTTCATGAGCCTTTCCAGCGGCAGCTGCGGCAACTGCTATCTGCTTTCTGACGGAGAATACGGAATCATCATTGACGCGGGAGTCAGCCTGCGAACTCTGAAGAGGACCCTTTTGGACTACGGGATGACGCTGGATTCATTCCAGGCAATCCTTGTGACGCATGACCATTTGGACCATATCCGCCATCTAGGAGCCTGGTGCAAGCATCTCCAGAAACCGGTCTATGCCACTGAAATCCTCCAAGAGGCTCTTTTAACCCATTCTTTCACAAGGGATTGGATAGCCCCCTGCAGGCGTATCCTGGAATATGGCGACAACCTGCTCAGGCTTGCTCCCGGAATCCCGGACGTCAGCTGCCCTATAGTCCGTCCTTTCGTGGTTCCCCACGATGCCACCCAGACCGTAGGCTATTTCATTGAATGGGAGGGTGTGAAGTTCTTCCTGATGACCGATGCCGGCAGGGTGACCAGGGAGGCCTTGGAATATGCTTCCTGCGCAGATACGATAGTCTTCGAATCCAATTACGATCCTGGAATGCTGTTCGGAGGTTCGTATCCGCATGAACTCAAGATGAGGATCTGCCAGGGCTACGGCCATCTCAGCAACGACGAGTGTGCCGAGGCCATCGGCAGGATATGGCATCCAGGCCTCAAGAACATATTCCTGTGCCACCTGAGTGAAAACAACAATACCCCGGACCTGGCGTATGCCGCGACTGAAGAGGTCCTGTGTTCGATCGATGCCGGAAACGGGCTTTCGGCCGGACAGATGACGAACCTACAGACGCTACCCCGTACCCGTCCTTCAAAGGTATACAATTTGCAGTGAGCCACTTGACCAAATAGTTGTATATGAGAACAAAGTTATTCGCGGCTGCATTCGCCGCCCTTACCATGGCAACGGCCATCAATGCCCAGAGCATCTATGATTTCAAGGTGAAAGACATGGATGGAAAGGAGGTGTCTCTCTCTGAATACAAGGGGAAGGTCCTCCTGATCGTGAATACAGCCACAAAGTGCGGCTTTACTCCCCAGTATGAAGAGCTGCAGGCCATCTATGACAAATACAAGGACAAGGGGCTCGTCATTCTCGATTTCCCTTGCAACCAGTTCGGAGAGCAGGCTCCCGGCGATATCGCCAGCATACACGAGTTCTGCACCTCGAAGTACAATACGACCTTCCCGCAGTTCGACAAGGTCGAGGTGAACGGTGAAGGGCAGAGCCCCCTGTTCGCATATCTCAAGTCAAAGCAGGGATTCAAGGGCTTCGGAAACGGCCAGCAGGCCAAGTTCATGGACGAAATGCTCAAGAAGCAGGATCCCGATTATGCTTCCAAGCCTGACATCAAATGGAACTTCACCAAGTTCCTCGTCGATTCGAAAGGCGATGTCGTCGCCCGTTTCGAACCTACGGTCAGCATGAATTTCGTAAGTACGGTTGTAAGCTCGAAACTGTACTAGTCCTGCTCTTCGGTATAGAAGCGTATTATCCGGTCTATTGCCCTCTGGCACACGGGGCAGAAGGCCGGATAACTGTTTGTTTTCATCCTGCAGTCGTCGCTGCCCCTCCAGACGCCCTTTGACTGGTAGCCGCCACCCTCGAAGATTCCGACAGTGACATTGGTGTCCACCCGCTTCCTGCCATTCCAGTTGATTCCGGTGCTGCCGATATTGTATTCTTTCCCGACCATATCCTTCCATTTAGAGTCGAAATCCTTCATTGTAGTGATATTCTGCTCCCAGGGCTCCGTGTCAGGATAGTATTGCTCCGAATACTGGTCGTCGTAATGATACTCGTCTGCCAGTCCGGCGAAGCTGTGCCCGAATTCGTGGACTACAACGGGCCTGAATCCCGGATGATGGGCTGTAGTGAGAGTGTAGGAATTGTAGATCCCGCCCCCTCCGTAGGTGTCTGTATTAGCCAGAATGATTATATGTTCGTAAGGGATTCCAGCCAGCACGTCGTGGAGACGGAAAAGGTTCAGGGTGGTCAGGTAACGGTCGGAATAGAAGGTGTCAAAGTGGGAGCCCACGGCTGTATCCTTCCAGAGCCCGGCGCGCGGCACGCTCACATTGCTCTCGTTTGACGGGGACTTGACACAGACGATGTTGAAGCGGTCTTTCAAGGCTCCGAACGGTTCATGCGCCCACAGGCTTGCCATCGCATCACGGGCGTCATCCATGAAGGTTCCCATCTCTTCTTCCGTGTAACCCTCGGCAACGATTGCTATATCGATCCTGTGCTCCTGGTCCAGGTCGGATCCAAGGTCCTTGCCGCCCTTCCAGATCCATTCATGGGGAGTTACCGTCTTTCCGACAGGACGTATCAGGATGTCATCAGGGTTGACGAGGTGGGAATACTCGCAGGAAACATTGCCGTGAAAATCGAACAGCCTGACGGTGACCCGGGCCTGGGTGGCAGGCATCGGGAGAAGGAATACGTTTTCGAATGCCTTCCTTGTCGTGGTGGCTTCCTCGGTGGCCTGCCATTCCTGGAACAGGGTGGAGAAGGACATCATATAGACGATATCGTCGAATTCCCCTTCAGGGCCTTTCACGCTCATGACCACCTGGCCGTTGCCGCGAAGGGGGAGTTTGTCCATGTTGACCCTTCGTCCGGCCCAGCCGTCAATCGAGCATAACTCAGCCAGCGCGATCTCCTGGGTCTTGTCGGTTCCGCTGAAGATATAATTGACCCTCAGCGTCCTGTCTAGGTTGAGCTGGGGGATATTCCCATTCCCGGATTGGCTGTTTGCCGTAAAAGCCGCCAGAACCAAGGAGGCCAGCAGTAAGAAAACCTTTTTCATGACAGTCAATTATTTATCCATCAGTCTCTTGAATCCCTTGACGATCCGCTTCAGGCCTTCTTCCAGCCGTGCCTTGGGACAGGCAAGGTTGACCCTCATGAAACCGTCCCGGCCATACATGGTCCCACCGTTTATCCAGACCTTCTCTTCTTCGATAAGGCTCTTCTCGATCTCCATCGAAGGCATGCCGATTGCGCTCACGTCCACCCAGGCGAGGTATGTGCCTTCCAACTTGCTGACAGGGAACATGGGCAGGTCGCGCTCGAAGTAATCCAACATAAGCCTGTAATTACCGTAGATGTATTCCTTCAGCTCGTCAAGCCAGGGCTCACCTTCGTCATAGGCAGCCTGCAGGGCGATCACTCCGAAAGGATTGAGGTCGCAGTGCTCCCAGAGGTTGATGACCTTGTCGATCAGTTTCCTCCATACGGGATTGTCTGTGATGATGTTGGATATTCCGAGTCCGGCGATGTTGAAGGACTTGCTCGGGGAATTCATCGTGATCGTATTCTCCTGGTCTATCACGGCCATCGGTGTGAAATGGTATCCGGGCATCTCGAGTTCGCAGTGGATTTCGTCGCTTACGACTATGACCCCGTTCCTGCGGCAGATCTCGGCCACCTTCTGCAGGTCTTCCTTCGGCCATACGCGTCCGCAGGGGTTGTGGGGATTGCAGAACAGAAGGACCTTTGTCATTGGGTCCGAAGCCTTCCTCTCCAGGTCGTCGAAATCCAGGTACCAGGTGGCCTGGTCTCCTTCCGTATCATATATCAGGGCGTTCGGAAGCAGTTCGCACAGGTCGTTGCGTACCGATGAGAAGAAGCAGTTGTAAGCAGGCGTCTGGATGATGACTTTCGGAAGTTCCCCGCCGGGGCCCCTTCCGTGGTCCGGTTTCTCCACGACATTGCCGTTCCCATCGATTTCGAACTGTGTCAGGGCCTTGATGACGATGGACATTGCGGGGACTATTCCCGCGACCGGGAGATACCATTCCTTTTCGGTATGCCAACCGCGCCTGCGCTCCCACCAGCGGATCGCAGATTCGTAATAACTGTCAGGAATATGGGTGTAGCCGAATACTCCATGCTCCACCCTCTTTCGCAGTGCCTCCGTAATCTCCGGAGCTACCTTGAAGTCCATGTCAGCCACCCAGAGAGGGATGACATCTTCATCGATCGGCCCCGCCGGGCTGTCGGCATCCCATTTTACGCAGTCGGTGCCGCGACGCACCGTCATCTCGTCAAAATCGTATTTTCCCATAATTCTTCAATTATTCTTTGCCGCCACTCCTTCTACCCGAACCGCCGCTTCGCGGCCCCACCGCTCGCTTCACTTCGTTCCGCTCCGGTCCCCCCTCTTAACGTGCCGAGGGTGGCAGTGGTTCTTGGCAGAAGGGGTGGCGGCCATATAAATATACGAAAAAAGTCGGAAGGTCAATCGAGAGGGAGGTAATATGTCGGGACTGGTGAGGCAGGGGATGGGTGAAGGATGGATGCGATGTCCCTGAGGACGAGGTCTGGCCTGGCGACACCGCTCTCCCAGATATCGTTCCCTCCCTTCGGACTCAGCCTCCTGTTGTCGTTCCAGATGACCGACGTCCCTGCATATCCGTGAGCGTCGGCGTTTGACCGTATGTTGCCGGCCATATCCCCGAACACCGGATTGACCGAAAGGAGCTGCCCCATTGTCGAGCACCATCCAACGTTCATCCAGCAGTCGGCATCCTTGCTCAATGAATATGCCTTCTCGACCGACATGACCGACGAAACCGTACGGCCGTCCTCGCACCCCAGGACTTCTCCTCCTGCATCCCGGATCATTGCCGTAAGGTAGTTGCTCTCCGATGGGACGAACCATTGGTCGTTGTACGGTATGTTGAGAAGGACCTTCCTTTTATTCAGGATCGATGTGGCCAGTGAATCCGCAAGTGATGTGTATGATGAACGGACGGCGTCCAGTACGGAATCCGCCTTGTCCATGGTTCCAGTCAAGGCGCCGAAAAGGCGGACGTAAGATGCTCTTGCCAGCGGATGGCTCTCGAGATGCTCGTTGACTGTGAACACCCGTATACCGAGCTGTTCCAGCTTCGCTATGAAAGGAGATTTCGCGGCGGAAACTGAATATGTCAGGAGCAGGTCAGGCTTGAGCGAGACTATCTTCTCATAGTCCGGAGATGCATCGTAACCTACGTCTACCGCATCGACATCCTGGGAATACACATAATCAAGTCCGGACACACCGGCTATCACACCGGTCCTGTCGATGGCCTCGAGGAATCCGATATGGGAGGTGCTCATTACGATGAGCCTGTCCATTGGACCGTCTATCGCAAGTGTGTCACGGCTACCGTCGAAAGGGGAGATGGACACCGCTTTCAAGGCACCTTCATTGTCGATGATTTGGAGGAATTTCGGCAGGGTGACATCCTCAACGCCGTCCCCGTTCCCGACCGGTTTGCAACTGTAGCAGATGCTTAGGAGCAGGAGGATTGATGCGGCATGGAAGAAGTATCTCATTCAGAATAACTTGCCACTTTGGAACTTGCCTTGCAGCCTGGCCAGGGCGTCGTTCAAAGCCTCACCTTCCAGGGGCTTGCTCATCGCTTCCTTCCTTTCCCTGTCGAACTGCTCCTTGAGACGGGCGAACTGCCTTTTCGTATCCATGGTGAACTCACCGTTCTCTATCCAGGCGAAGTACGCAGGTTCAGTCTCGTAGACTTCACGGGCGGTGCGTCCCTTGTGCTTCCCGAAGCTGATGGTGGGTTCGTCATCCTTCCCATAGACCAGCCTGCCGGCATAATCGATCGTTCGCGGCCTGCCGGCGACTCCGGCCAGGAAGTCGACGTCGTTCTTCAAGACCACCTCGTGATACTTGTCAGCCTCCTTGTACATCTCAAGCTGTCCCTTCAGCACCTCGTAGGTGGCCATGGTATCGGCCTCCGCGGAGTGGGCGTTCTCGAAGTCATCTCCACCGCAGTAGAACCTGTAAGCGGCCCTGAGATTCCGGGGTTCCATGTAGTGATAGATTGTCTGGACATCGACCATAAGCTTGGAATGGAGGTCTACATCCACGCTCTCGAGCATCTGCCTTGCCCTTTCACGGTTGGCCTGCGGGGTACGCGGGTCGTTGATCCTCTTCTGGCAGTATGCCCTGACCCTCTCGATCTCTTCAGAAAGCATCGGGAGGTCGAACTTGGCCGAATTGAAACCGGCCAGGTCACTGTTCTTCAGCCATTCGACGACCTCCGGAGCTATCTCGATGAATTTCTTCTCACCGACCAGGTCCTCGTCCTTGATGCCGTTGACCTCGCTGGCCCTGGGGTCCATGCGCTTCTGGCAGTTGTTGACATAGTCATACGGGAAGACCCTCCAGGTCTTGGTCTCGTGATGACCGTCCGGGAATACCTTGACGAAACTGAGTTCGACGATGCAGTCGGTTACGATGTTCAGCCCCGTGCTTTCAATGTCGAAGAACAGCAGGGGCCTTTTGAGTGAAAGTTCCATTATTCTACTGGACCATGATTGGCATCAGGATGCCGCAGATCTTCTCGCTTTCGGCGTCTTCCTCGGAAGGAACGATAAGGGCGGCCCTGCGGGCATCCGCGAACTTCATCACGACGGTCTCGCAGTTCATGTTGGAGAGGATCTCTCCGAGGAAAGTGGACTTGAAGCCGATGGCGAGGTCGTCGCCGTTGTAGTCGCAGTTCACCTTCTCGTATGCGGCGATCGCAAATCCGAGATCCTGGGCCGTGATCTCCATCTGGCCGGGCTTCAACTCCAGCTTGATATGGTTGGACGCCTTGTTTGCGCAGACAGCCACGCGGCGCACGGTGTTCAGGAAGCGTACCCTGTCTATCTTGAGTACGGAAGAGTTGTTCTGGGGAATGACGTCACGGTACTTGGGATACTTGCCGACAATGAGCCTGCAGACCATCGTGGTCCTGCCGAAGGTGAATACCACAGTGCTCGAGTCGAAGGTGATGTCCACGTTCCCGTCTTCCTTGTCAACGATCGCCTTCAATACGTTCGCAGGCTTCTTGTGAAGGATGAAGGAGCACTTCTGGGGAGCCTTCACGTCATTGGTGGTGTAGCAGATCAGCTTGTGGGAATCGGAGGCCACCAGGGTCGTTGAGTCAGTATCGAAATCGAAGAATATTCCGTTCATCGCGGGCCTGATCTCGTCGTCGGCAGTGGCATAGACGGTACTGTTGATACCTTCGATGAGGCTGGAGGCAGGGAACGCTATGGTTTCTGCATCCTCTCCGGCACCCTTGATCTCGGGATAGTCCTCGGCAGGGAAGAAGGGGAGTACGGAGTTGCCGCTGGTCCAGTTGCACTCGATCGAACTGTCGCTCGAGGTCCTGAGGGACACGGGCTGGTCCGGGAGTTCCTTGAGCAAGTCGATGATATGCCTTGCAGGAACGGCGATCTTGCCTTCTTCCTCGGTCGTGTCGACCTCGATCTCGGTCCTGAGGGTGAGCTCGGAATCCGAAGCGGTGACCTCGAGGAGATTACCCTTGAGGTCGAAAAGGAAGTTCTCTAGGATTGGCAGGGCGGACTTGGCAGGGATAGCCTTCGATATACTCATCAAGCCCTTGAGCAGTTCTGTGCTGGATACGTTGAATTTCATATTCCGGTGTTTTTTGATTTCGAATGTTCCTCAGACGGTTCATTGAACCGTAAATACAAATATAAGAATAATCCGGGAATAATCCCGTATTCAGCGACATTTTATTTCGTGGCATTTTATTTGAAAAAAAGAGTGCCGGAATATTAACAAATGAAAACAATATGTCAGAAATGAAAAAAGGTATTATCTCAGTGCTGCTTTCAGTAGCGCTCAGCATGCTGGCGGCCTACGGTGTCGTAAAGGCGGCCACCGTGAATCAATCGGACAAAGTGTCAAATCCATCGGTCAATTCGGTTACCAGGACTGTCAATCTGGCGCAGTCTGACTATCCTGACCTCACCTATGCCGCCGAGGCGGCAGTCGATGCAGTCGTCTATGTGGAAGTCACTGCAACCCAGCAGTACCAGATCGACGATCCCTTCTACCGTTTCTTCTTCGGAGACGGAGCCCCCCAGTCCAGGCAGGTCCAGGGCAGCGGTTCCGGTGTCATCATCCGTCCCGACGGTTACATAGTCACGAACAACCACGTCGTAGCCAACGCCACCAAGATCAGCGTTACCCTGAACAACAACAAGACCTATGACGCCACCGTCATCGGCACGGATCCGGCGACCGACATCGCCCTGATTAAGATCAACGCCGAAGGCCTTTCCACCCTTCCTTTCGGAGATTCCGACAAGCTCAGGCTGGGTGAGTGGGTCCTCGCGGTCGGAAGTCCTATGGGCTACCAGCTCAGGGGAACCATCACTGCCGGTATCGTCAGTGCGAAGGGCCGCCAGATGGCCCATGACCCCAGGGAGAAGGTGACCCTCCAGATCGAATCCTTCATCCAGACCGATGCCGCCGTCAACCCCGGCAATTCGGGTGGAGCCCTTGTCAACAAGACCGGTGAACTCGTTGGCATCAACACGGCCATCGTATCCCAGACTGGTTCATATTCAGGATATTCCTTCGCGGTTCCGGTGAACATCGTGAAGAAGATCGTCGGTGACCTCATCGACTTCGGTTCCGTCAAGAGGGCCGTGCTCGGAATCCAGATGGTTGACCTCACCGAAGGCCTGGCCAAGAAACTCGAATATGAGTCCGTCGACGACATGTCGAAAAATTTGAAACTTTCTTCGCTGGACGGCGTATATATTGATGAGGTTGTCAAAGGTGGTTCAGCCGACAAGGCTGGCATCAAGAAGGGCGATGTGCTTCTGGCCATTGACGGATTGAAGATGAAGAACGGATCGGCCGTACAGGTGAAGGTCAATTCTTATCATCCGGGCGACAAGGCCAAGCTTACCATCCTCAGGGATGGCAAGGAGAAGAGCATCGATGTCACTTTCCAGGGAAGCGCCACGGAGAACGGTACTGTGATGGGCGATGGTGAAATCGCCTTCTACGGCACCACTCTGAAGGAAGCCCCGAAGGAGACCCTTGACAAGTTCGGTCTGAAGAGCGGTGTCCTCGTGACATCGGTCGGAACCGGAAAGATGCAGGAGGCAGGAGCCACCGAGGGCATGGTCATCACTTACGTAAACGACCAGGCCGTCAGCAAACCTCAGGATGTCATTGACATCGCCAAGGCCGCCAAGAGGTCTGTCTACGTCGAAGGCGTAACCGCCAACGGCAGGAAGTCATTCTTCGGCTTTGGGAAGGAATAGTCACACAAAACATTTATGAGGCAACTTAAGATTACCAAATCCATCACCAACCGCGAGAGCGCGTCGCTGGACAAATATCTCCAGGAGATCGGCCGCGAAGAGTTGGTTTCTCCCGAAGAGGAAGTCGAACTTTCACAGAGGATCCGTAAAGGCGACCAGAAGGCCCTTGAGAAGCTTACCAGGGCGAACCTCAGGTTCGTGGTTTCCGTGGCGAAGCAGTACCAGAACCAGGGTCTCAGCCTGCCGGACCTCATCAACGAGGGCAACCTCGGCCTGATCAAGGCCGCCGAGAAGTTCGACGAGACCAGGGGATTCAAATTCATCTCCTATGCGGTATGGTGGATCCGCCAGTCCATCCTGCAGGCTCTTGCAGAGCAGTCCAGGATTGTCAGGCTCCCGCTGAACCAGGTAGGTTCGCTCAACAAGATCAACAAGGCCCTGTCCCAGTTCGAGCAGAAGAACGAGAGGGCACCTTCCAACGAGGAACTTGCCGAGATGATCGACATCCCCCAGGACAAGATTTCCGATACCCTGAGGGTCTCCGGAAGGCATGTATCGGTCGACGCCCCCTTCGTCGAGGGTGAGGACAACAGCCTGCTGGACGTCATCCCCAACGATGATTCACCGATGGCCGACAAGGGCCTCGTGAACGAGTCCCTGAGCACCGAGATCGAGAGGTCCCTCCAGATTCTCACGGCCCGTGAGCGCGAGATCATCAAGAGCTTCTTCGGAATAGGCTGCCAGGAGATGACGCTCGAGGAAATCGGAGAAAGGCTCGACCTTACCAGGGAGCGCGTGCGCCAGATCAAGGAGAAGGCCATCCGTAAGCTTAAGAAACCTTCAGCAAGCAAGCTTTTAAAAACCTATCTAGGCTAGATGACTCCGGACATGTTCATAGCCTCGAAGGCTTCAGAAGCCATCAAGGCAATCTACGGTGCGGACATCGAAGCATCTGCCCTTCAAGTTGGAGTGACAAGGAAAGAGTTCGAAGGCGACTATACACTGGTCGTCTTCCCTCTTTTACGTGTCTCCCGTTCGACACCGGAGAATACAGGTAATGCAATAGGGGAATGGCTGGTCGCGAATGTTCCGGAGATATCCGGTTTCAACTGCGTCAAGGGATTCCTGAACCTCCTGTTATCCAATCTTTACTGGAACGAGCTCTTCGCCGAGATAGCCGGCAACGACAGCTTCGGTTTCCTGCCGTCGACCGGCAGGAACGTGATGATCGAGTTCAGTTCCCCGAATACCAACAAGCCTCTGCATCTCGGCCATATCAGGAACAACCTCCTCGGTGATTCCGTCTCGAGGCTGCTCAAGGCCAGCGGTAACAATGTGATAAAGACCACCCTGGTGAATGACAGGGGAGTCCATATCTGCAAGTCCATGCTGGCATGGCAGAAGGTCGGCAACGGGGCTACGCCCGAATCCACCGGCAAGAAGGGTGACCATCTCGTCGGAGACATGTACGTGGCCTTCAACGATATCTTCACCAAGGAAGTCGACGCCCTCGTGGCCGGCGGTATGGACAAGGAGCAGGCCAAGAAGGAGGCTCCCTGCCTCAAGGAAGCCCATGAGATGCTCCAGAAGTGGGAGGCCGGCGACCCTGAAGTCCGCGACCTCTGGGCCAGGATGAACAAGTGGGTCCTCGACGGCTTCGATTCTACCTACAAATCGCTCGGGATATCTTTCGACAAGGTTTATTACGAAAGCCAGACCTACCTGCTCGGCAAGTCCCTCGTGCAGAAGGGACTCGACATGGGGGTATTCGTAAAGGATCCCGACGGTTCGGTGTGGTGCGACCTCACGGCTGACGGTCTCGACCGCAAGCTCCTGCTGCGCTCCGACGGTACTTCCGTCTATATCACCCAGGACCTCGGAACTGCTGAAAGGCGTTTCGCCGAGTTCAACCTCGATTCCCACGTGTACGTCGTCGGAGACGAGCAGAACTACCATTTCAAGGTACTGAAGCTCATCCTCAAGAAACTCGGTTTCGACTGGTCAGACAATATCTTCCATCTTTCCTACGGGATGGTCGAACTCCCCGAAGGCAAGATGAAATCCCGCGAGGGCACCGTCGTGGATGCCGACGACCTGATCCAGAAGATGTACGAAGAGGCCAGGGCAACTTCGGAAGAATCCGGAAAGCTCGCCGACCTTCCCGAGGAAGAGAAGGAGAAACTGTTCCGTATGATCGGGCTCGGAGCATTGAAGTATTTCATAATCAAGGTGGATCCCAAGAAGACAATGCTCTTCAACCCTAAGGAATCCATCGATTTCAACGGCAATACCGGCCCCTTCATTCAGTATACTCACGCACGTATCCGTTCCATCCTCCGCAAGGCGGAAGAGAAGGGTATCGCATATTCGGCCTCGGATATTCCTTCAGTCGACATGAGCGCGAAGGAGATAAGGCTAGTAAAGCTTCTCAACCTGTTCCCTTCCAAGGTTGCGGAAGGCGCGGCGGCATATTCACCGGCGGTGATAGCCAATTACGCCTACGACCTCGCAAAGGAATTCAACCAGTACTATCACGAGACTCCGATCCTCAAGGAAGAGGATCCTATGCTGTTGCAGGCCCGCCTGGTGCTTATTGACACGATCTCAGCCGTCCTGCGTCGCGCAATGGGCATCCTCGGCATAGAACTGCCTGAGAGGATGTAACCAGTATAACCTGATCCACATCATGAACAGACTGATCGTAACTATTTCAGTGATCGCATTGCTCTGCACAGGCTGCGGAGGTCTTAAGGCCTCCACTGACGGCTCGAAGAGCCTTTCCCGTGCTGAAGCGGAAAAGTATTCAAAGGACCTGACCGCGAAATGGATCGCCGACAGCAGGGTGGCCATGGCTGACGTTTACAACAGCAAGGTCGCAAAGGACGGCGAACTGGAGATGCCGCTGTGGTGGACGACCTATGGCACCAAGCCGGAAGGCGGATATTCACTGTACATCTCGTTGCACGGCGGCGGTGGTGCGCCACCCCGTCTGAACGACCAGCAGTGGGAGAACCAGAAACGTCTTTATGCCCCGCAGAACGCCGTGTACGTAGCTCCCAGGGCTCCATGGAATACGTGGGATCTCTGGTTCCACGAAGGGATCGACCCTCTGTACGAGCAGGTTATCCGCATGTGCGTCGCATACCTGGACGTTAATCCCGACAAGGTCTACATCATGGGATATTCAGCAGGAGGTGACGGCGTCTGGCGCGAGGCCCCGCGTATGGCCGACCACTGGGCAGCCGCATCGATGATGGCAGGGCATCCCGGCGACGTGTCGCTGGTGAATCTCCGCAATACTCCGTTCATGATATGGTGCGGTGGCAATGATTCGGCGTACAACCGCAACAAGGAATGCGCCGACAGGGGAGTCGTCATGGACGAACTCCAGAAGGGCGACCCTGAAGGCTATATCCACAAGACCACAATCGTAGAGGGTGCTGGCCACTGGATGAACAGGGTCGACACCGCAGCCGTGGCATGGATGGCCCCTTATACCAGGAATACCGCTCCCAAGAAGGTGGTCTGGAGGCAGGCCGATGTCCTGAGGAAGGCCTTCTACTGGATCGAAGCTCCCAGGGACCAGCTTGCACGCGACAAGGAAGTGCGTCTGGAAGTCAAGGGCAACAGGATCGTCATCGAGAAGTGCGACTATCCGTCCGTTACCCTCTGGCTCAACGACCGTATTGTCAACCTCGACAAGCCCGTGCAGGTGGAATATGCCGGGAAGACCCTCTTCAAGGGAAGGCTGCAGCGTTCCGCCGCTCTCATGCAGGAGTCACTTGCCCAGCGCAACGACCCCGGCTTCATATTCCCGGCCAGGATTACCGTCATCCTTTAGGACATAGCTTCCGATGGTGGGCAATGATTATATGTTCCCGACGTCGAAGAAGGAGGTCGAGGCCCTTGGATGGGACTACATCGACATCATCTTCTTCACCGGGGACGCATTTGTCGACCATCCTTCCTTCGGGACCGCCTGCATCTCCCGATGGCTCCAGAAATTCGGGTACAGGGTTGCAGTGATACCCCAGCCCAACTGGAGGGACGACCTCAGGGATTTCAGGAAACTGGGTGCTCCCAGGCTCTATTTCGCCGTGAATTCCGGTGCTATGGATTCCATGGTCAACCATTATACGGCAGGAAAGAGGCTCCGCCATGATGACGCATATACTCCTGAGGGCAAGTTCGGCGCCCGTCCGGACTATGCTGTCAGCGTCTATACAAAGATTCTTAAAGACCTTTATCCTGATGTGCCGGTCGTGATCGGAGGAGTGGAAGCGTCCCTCCGCCGTCTGACACATTACGATTACTGGAAAGACAAGCTGCTCCCGTCCATTTTGGACTGGTGTCCGGCTGACTATCTCTGTTACGGGATGGGGGAGAAACCGATGTTGGAGCTGACGAGGGCCATCGAGGACCGTCGCAGCATGCACCAGATCCATCAGCTTCCGCAAATAGCTTTCCGAATGAGCGGGAAGTGGAAGGCCAAGGATCCTCTCGTGCTCCATTCCTACGAGGAGTGCCTTGCCGACAAGAAGGCCGTGGCCGAGAACTTCCACCTGATTGAGACCAACGCCAACATGATGCACGCCCGTACCATCGTCGAACCGGTGGGGGACGGGTATGTGCAGGTCAATCCTCCATGCCTGCCTTCGACCACCGAGGAGATGGACTCTTTCTGGGACCTGCCTTTCACCAAGCTTCCGCATCCGCGCTACAAGGGAAAGAGGATTCCTGCATACGACATGATCAAGGATTCCATCATCACGCACCGTGGTTGCTTCGGAGGATGTAATTTCTGCACCATAGCCGCCCATCAGGGCAAGTTCATCCAGTCCAGGTCCAAGGAATCGATACTTGCGGAGGTCCGCAAACTGGCGGCCATGCCGGAATTCTCCGGGAATATTTCCGACCTCGGCGCCCCAACAGCCAATATGTACATGATGACGGGCAAGGACCAGTCCCTCTGCGCGAAATGCCGCAGGAAATCCTGCCTATTCCCGTCCGTATGTACGAATATGAACCGCTCCCACAGGCAGTTGCTGGAACTCTACAAGGCAGTTGATGCAGTTCCGGGAGTACGTCATTCATATATAGGAAGCGGAATACGCTACGACCTATTCCTGGATGAGAAAGGTTTCGTGGACGACACTTCCAGGCCATATCTGAAGACACTGATCCTGGACCATACTTCCGGACGTCTTAAAGTGGCGCCGGAACATACCGAGGACAGGGTGCTCCAATATCTCGGGAAGCCGTCTTTCAAACTGTTCGAGAGGCTGCGCTATGAATTCGACCGGATATGCCGTGACAACGGACGCAGGACGGGCATCGTACCATACTTCATATCCTCGCATCCCGGATGTACAATGAAGGATATGGAGAACCTTTCCAGACACCCGGCCCTGAAGGGTATTTTCATGGATCAGGTGCAGGATTTCACCCCTACGCCTATGACCACTTCCTCGGTGATGTACTATACGGGACTTGACCCCAGAACCATGAAACCTGTCTTCGTGGAACGCGATCCTGAGCGCAAGAGAAGGCAGAAATCATTTTTCTTCAGAAAAAAGTAGCCCCACTGTGTTGCAATTCAGAAAAAAGTCTTAATATTGTACCGCAAACCAACTCTGAATAAATAGACAAAAATGGCTCCAGACTCGAGGAAAAGACACGTAGTCAGCTACGAGAACATGTCGGAAGAACTTGCCGCGATCTTCAATGAGAAGTATCCCAGGGGGTTCAGCGATTATCTTCAGGATCTTGTGAAGTATACCAAGCCGGACGGCACTCCCTTCAACGCGGTGACCATCGAGACTCCGGACTCTATCTATCTGGTCAAGATCAAGGTCAAGACGGATGATGCCGAGGCTCTGGAGAGATGGCTCGAGGGTGAGGAAGATGCAGAGAACGAGGAGGTAGCAGGATCCTCCGATTCCGGGTCTGACGGCACCCTTCCCGATGACAACATCTCCCAGTACGGCGGAGATGATGACGGAGGGGATAACTAGTTCTTCGGCTTCCCTTTTTGGGCGGAAGTCTTTCGGAAGAGTTTGATATTTAGATATTTATATAATGCATGGATTTCTCGTCCGTGCATTTTTTTATGAAACTACCTCCTTTTTGTGCCATGTGGTCCAAATAGAGGCACATATGGTCTGAATACCCGGCCGAAACGTGCCATGTGGTCCAGTTGGACGCACACATGGCATGATGGAAGAGGGTTGCATGATGGGGAGAGGGTTTGATTCTTAGGAGCAATGAATGATGGGGAATATGGGAAACTGTAGAAACCGTAGAAACCTATAGAAATCTCCATAAACCGCAGAAAATACCTCGAAGATTGTAACAATCCGGAATGATTTTCGTTTATTAGGTAGAAGCGTCACAAGTGACGTCCGAAATGTGGCAGTTCGATTCAAGATGACAAGGGAAGAATCCATAGCATTCTACAAGGCACATTCCAGGAGGCTGTACAATATCAGCCTGAGGATCGTCCGTGACAGTGGCGTGGCCGAGGAGATCATGCAGGATACCATCATGAAATACATCATGCACCCAGTCACTCCATCGGGGATGTTCGCTGCTGCACATGCTTCCACTGCTGAAGCGGCGTGGCTGGCAAGGACATGCATCAGGGCATCCATAGATGCTTTGAGGAAACGGAAACGTGAAAGACTCTTCCTGGATGACTATGCTGCCGTGAAGGATGATTCATCGGATTCTGATGAAGAGGCTTCCATCAGCGCCGATCAGATAGGAATCGCGAGGATCCGCGAAGCCATCTATTCATTGAAGGATCCGTACCGGCTTGTGCTGGACCTGGTGCTGATCGAGGGGTTGGACTATGAGGAGATAAGCAGCTATACGGGTGAGAGGGAAGGAACGATCAGGACGCAATATTCCAGAGCCAGGAAAATGCTGGTGGCAAGATTGAATGAAAAAGATGAAATCGGAAAATAAAGGTAACATGGATAACTTGAAGGAATACATCAGGCTGAATCGGGAATCATTTGATGAACAGGAGATTCCGGAAGGACATCTTGATAGGTTCGAAGCTCTGCTCGATAGTGGTTCCGGCCAGAAAAGGCAGAAGCGAAAACAAGGTGAAAGACGTGGACTGATACGCCGGTTAGCCTGGACATCGGTTGCAGTTGCAGCCGCAATGGCCGGCATCATATTCTTAAACCGGCCGAAGGTAAGCACACATGACTGGTTCGCCGGAATAGGGAACGACGAGTTCGCAATCTGCAACGCCTATTACGACAAGGTCGCCGAATGCTATGAAGTGTTGCTCCGGAAATATCCGGACGGGGATATGCAGAATACCATAGAGACGATTACAAAGGAGACTATACCCATGATCGAGCAGCTTCCAGATGAGATGGATCCCGATGCGAAGGCAGCGGTGCTCAAAGAGTATTATGGCGATCTTCTCGAGGGATTGGACAGAATCAAGAATATGAAGTAATTATATAAGTAATAATAATAAACTACACGAACATGAAAAAGTTGATTATTGTATTTGCTGCTGTTTTCATGGCTTTTTCCAGCCTTGCTGCAGCGGAAGTGTCAAGTGACAGGTACACTACGAAGGATTATAACCTGAAGGATTTCACTGGAATAGTCGCCAGCGGAATCTTCGAGATTGAAATGGTAAAATCCAACAACTGGAAAGTGAGCGTGACATGCCCCGAGGTACTTGAAGAGTACATTGTCGTCAGGGTGAGCAACGGTAAGCTGTCGCTGTCGATGAAACAGGTTCCGTTGAAAATCAGCAGGAATTTCAAGAACTGGAATGTGACGGCAAAAGTAGCCATGCCCGTTTTCACCAGTCTGACCCTTTCGGGTGCCGCCAAGTTCGAATGCGCCGATGCATTCGACATCAGGGACAAGGATTTCAGGCTCGACATCAGTGGAGCGGCCAAGGCTCAAGGCCTGGACATCGTTGCCAGGGATCTGGATATGGAAATGTCCGGAGCAACATCCGCTACCCTCAGGGGTGACTTCGAAAATGCCAAGATCGAGATGGGGGGAGCGGCAAAATGCGAATTCGAAATCAGTGCAGACATATTGAACCAGGAAATCAGCGGGGCAGCGAAGGCCTACCATACGGGAGAGTTCGCCAGGATCGATGCAGAGGCCTCCGGTGCAGGAGTATTCTCTTTCAAGGGAGCTGCCGATGTGATGGAAATCGAAGTGTCGGGTGCCGCCAAGGCAGAGATGGCACGGGCCACCGTCAATGAGGTGAAGGCCAGTGTTTCAGGCGCTTCCTTCTGCGAAGTGAATGCAGTGAAGTCTCTCCAGGTTGAAGCTAGCGGTGCCTCCAGCCTCAGGTATGTGGACAACGATAACCTTAAGCTGGATATCCGCTCGATAGGACGCGGTTCATCGGTTACAAGGATGAAATAAAGTATTACGCGGTCTGGAGCATGGCCCGGCATAATGTGTCGGAGCCTGACCGGGCAAGGAAGAAATAGCGGGAATCGCAGATCTTCTTTAGGGCGACGGAAAAGTCGCCCTTCTTTCTTGCCTTTTCCCTGAAATCGAGGTCGATCCTTATCTGGAGGTCGGCCATCGAGTCGATATCCGGTACGATTCCATGGAATCTGTTGATGTATCTCTTGGCTAAACGGGAGGGATTTTCGTAAATCTCACCGG
This sequence comes from uncultured Bacteroidia bacterium, assembly GCA_902779765.1. Taxonomy (GTDB): domain Bacteria; phylum Bacteroidota; class Bacteroidia; order Bacteroidales; family UBA932; genus Cryptobacteroides. Next base: position 48,606 of record CACZCQ010000002.1, on the reverse strand, counting down.
TTTCGGATAACTTGGGCATAAGCCACTCGACTTTACCCCTTCCAATCTCATTACCCTCACTATCAGTTAATACAACATTTCTGTTAAGCAGTGTAACAATATTGTTAAGGCTCGAATCCACCCTTATTGTGACCATTTCGCCGCTTCTTGGGCGTTCATCTATCTCGACTGAGCACCTGGAGAGGTAGCACATGCCATATCCTTCGTCTATAAGGGTCCTGTAGGCGGCGTTGACTATGTAGCCGCAGATGGAAGATACGGTTGCCAGCCCGTCCTTGGCGACTGCCTTGTGGCTGACCGAGTATTCAAAGGTTTTCATAATGTACGTTGCTTGTTTTCTTGCTCAACACAAAAATAGACATATGAGTCAATGTGACGAAATATGTGTGGTATAAGAACTGCTAAATGTGATTAAAACTTGCTTTGGCGGGAAATTTGGCCTATATTTGGGACGAAAATATCGGTTTTGGTATTTTTATCCCTTCATATTCGGGGATGTGATGTATAAGTATGGGATTAATTTTTAGGCAATGAATACCCCTTTGCGCGTCTCGAAAGGTTACAGGAACCAGGTCAAATATGCGATACTGTTCCCTGCTTTTTTCTTCGCCTTCATATTGATATATCAGCCCTTCTCTTTCAAGGAATGGTTCGATGTCGGAGGCAAATCCTGGACATTCCACCTCTTGATGCTGTCTTCGATCATGGCAGGTGTTCTTGCCTTGACCAGGTTGGTCTTTTCATCCCTGTACAAATATATTCCGTTCAAGTGGTGGCATTATGTAGTCTGGTGCCTGGGTGAGGTGCTGACAGTTTCATTGTTCTTCGCCCTTTACATGTCGCTGTTCTACCTCAAAAGCGGCGGGATGCCATACTTCTCTGCGCTCTCATATTGCTTCCGGATGGGAGTGATGACCATGATCTATCCATATCTCATCGCTATCCTCCTCCGGATTATCGATAACAAATCCAAGGATATCGAGACAGCCGGGAGGGAACCGGAAGAGGGTCTGGTGAAATTCTATGATGAACACAAACGCCTGAAACTCACCATAGATCCTTCCGCCATCCTTTTCGTCGGTGCAGATGCCAATTATATCAAGATCCATTATCTGGAGAGTGACCGGGTTAAGGTCTACCAGCTCCGTAACTCCATGAAAAGCTTCGAGGCCGACGCCCTCAGGCACGGCCTCGTCCGCTGTCACAGGTCATTTTATGTCAATCCACGGCATATCAAGGTGTTAAGTCGTGGCAAGGACGGGATCATCTACACCGAGTTCACCCGGGACGGACTTGAACGAATCCCTGTCAGCAAGCAGTACTACAACCAGCTGGCCGATATGCTCTAATACTCGAAACCGAAGTACTCTCCCTTGCGGTCGGTAGGAACTCCGGACTTCATCCAGGCTGGCATCGGTTCGCCTTTGAGGTAGTGGTCGAAGAACTGCTGGAGCCTCCTGGAGAGGTCCTTGCAGTTGCGGCGCTCCACCAGGTTGTGGGCTTCGTTGTTATATTCAAGGAGCCAGCAGGGCTTGCCGAGACGCCTCAGGTCGGAGAAATATTCGATTCCCTGGTACCACGGCACGGCCCCGTCATTGTCATTATGCATGATCAGCAGGGGAGTCTCGACCTTGTCGGCGTGGAAGATGGGGGAGTTTTCGATGTAAAGGTCGAGCCCGCCTTCGTCCCAGAGGGTCTTTCCGATGCGGCTCTGGCCATGTTCATACTGTCCGGCGCGCGTCATTCCTGATTCCCAGCGGATTCCGCCGTAAGCCGAGGTCATGTTGCTGACCGGTGCTCCAGCACCTGCGGCCGCGAACATATTCGTACGCGTAACGAGCCAGGCTGTCTGGTAGCCGCCCCAGCTCTGGCCCTGGATGGCCATCTTGCTCCTGTCGGCGAATGGATACTTCTCACAGAGGGCTTCGGCACCTGAACAGATGCAGTTGTATGCGCTCTCTCCGGGGTGGCCGTCCTTGTAGACGATGTCCGGGACAAATACAACGTAACCCCTTGAGGTATAGAAACTAAGGTTGACCGTCGAGCGGGAAGGGGCAGGCTGCCAGAAGTTGTAGAGCTGGTCCGAATATTTCTCGTAGAAATATATCATGACGGGCAGTTTTTCGCCTGGCTTGATGCCGTCAGGTATGAATACGAGACCCTTCAGGGGCGTCCCATCGTAGGCTTTCCACTCGAACAGGTTGGCGCTGCCCCAGCGGTAGTCGGCCATCTGCGGGTTGATGGCGGAGAGTTTCTCACTGGAAGCGAAGAAATCGGTGGTTCTGTACAGGTCGAAGGGGTGGCGGAAGTTGCCCTTCAGGAAGGCTATACTGCCGTCCGGGGCCATCTGGGGACCCTGGAAGGTTACCGTGTCCGTGAAATACTTGAGTGTCTTGGTCGGTTTGGCAAGGTTCAGCCTTCCGTAGCCGTTCTTTTTGTCGTCCTCGTTGATGAGGCTGAGGAAAAGGTCATCCTTGGCCTTGAAGGCATTGATCACCCCACTCCTGCGCTCGCTGTCAGTGCGCTTGTCCTGCCTCAAGTCCATGGTCCTGAACCTGTTTCGGGTCTGGCGTCCGACTCCGCCGGTAAGGTTCTCGGCCTTGGATCCGTCGGGAGCGAACTTCCAGACGTCATAGCGGTCTATGATAAGGACGGCCTGGTCGTTATCCAGCCATTTGGGAGATCCTTCGTAAGCTCCCGGATAGGCTGACGGATGGTCGTCGTCCTCGGTGTAGAAAGCGACTCCGGTCTTGGCGGTGAGGTTGGCCTTGGCACCTGAAGCGATATTGTAGGTATACCACTGTTTCTCGTTGCTGTCAAACCATATAAGGTAGTTGCCTCCTGGAGAAACATCGAAGCGTCCTGCGTTGTAATTCTTGGCGATCAGCTTGCGGCTGCCGTCATTTATTTTGACCAGGTAATAGTCGGCGAAGCTGCCGTCCACCCACATCGATTCGCGGGCATATTCAGAATTGTCTCGCGAGAGGGCAAGGCCCGTCTTGCCTCCTGCGATCAGTCTGATATTGTCGAAAGCTGAAGTTGTGAGAGGGATGATAGAGCCTGCCGAAGGGCCGAGGTTGATTACCGCAGGATACGTCTTCTTCAGCGTCGCATCCAGCCTTTTCTTCTGCTGCGGCGGGGTGTAGGGGGCATCCCAGTTCCATATGTCTAACTGTGCAGTCTCGAAGTCAACGATGGTAGTATCCTTCGGGGGCCTCACAGGGGCAATCCCGGTCATGATCCTGCTGCCGTCAGGAGTGAAATACATGCTGCTGTTTTCCGTGAGAGTCCATCCGTCGGTTCCGGCGACCTTAGTGCCCTGGGGAATGAGTTCCGTAACGGTTCCTGAGCTAGTCGAAGGGCCGTTTTTCAGGCCCGCCAGGTACATCCCGCACCTCTTGCTGCCGGTCTTGTTGGTGTCGGTCGTAGCCGTGAACGCGAGCTGTGCCTCGGCATCGTCGAAAACAGGATGATAATACTGCTCAGCACCCTTCTTGAGAGTGTCTAAGGTCAGGACTCCGGATGCCGGATAGCTGGCGAGGATGATGGAGGTCGCCGATAGCGAATCCTTCTTGTCCTTCTTGGTGGTCAGCGCCAGGAGTGACCCGCTGTTGCTGAAAGTGTAGCTGTCGACATTTTTCAACGTGTCCGCTTGCCAGGTTCCGGGTGTCAGGAGTATCAGGCCTGACTTAGCCTTCTTGGCCTCCTTCCAGGATGACTTGTATGCGATGAAAGGCATCCCGAAAGATCCTGATGAATATGAATCCACTGATGCGAACTTTTTGATTACCATTGAAGTAATATCGATTACCGCAAGCGTATCTTTGGACTGGTCATCCTTCTTTTTCTTGTCGATGCGTTCCTTGCGCGTCTTGGCGAATTCTGGCTTGATACGGCAGACTACCCATCTTCCGGCAGGATCAATCGTCGGCTGGTAGCCGCGGGGAACGGCGACTTCCTTCGGACTCTGAGCCTGTCGGAGGACTTTGGCCTTTCCGGTCCCTGAGCTTGCCGAAGGGCCGGTGATTCGACGGGGCTCACCAACCGTTTTGATATACAACGTCCCATCTCCCTCCTGCGGGTTGACATTCCACACCAGAACCTTCCCGTCGTCACTCATCTTTACACCTGAGACACTCTGCCAGGAGTCGTAGACATCGTGATCGAGAGGTTTTTTCTGCGCAGACACCTGGGCAGGCATGTACAGTGCGGCACATAGTGCCGCAAGTTGCAGTAACTTGATGTTCATATCTATCATTGATTAATTGTTTCCGTAAAAGTCCGTTTCAGGCTGTCAGGAGCCCTTTTTCAAAGATAGTAAAAATCATTCTTATTTAATATATATTTTATTTTAGGGCGAAAATGGCTAAATTTGTAAGTTTTAAATCGGTTGCGGAAAGGGCTCTTGGATTGGAGCGGTCCGGGATCAGGCATCGAAAGGCTGACGACCGTAGGGTACTCTGGCATTTGCCAGGGGACACTTTTTGTTGTATCAGTATTTGTCGATGCTCCCTGCGCTTCGCGCCCTAGCCGGGTAAATGGTCGCATCTGACAAATACTGATACAAAGAGGCCTGATTCTGGTAGATTACTGTGGCTGAACAAATCAAGACGAATTGGTACCCCATCAGGGTATTCTTCGGCAGGGCGGAAATGATCAAGACCGCACTGGACGAATCTGACGTCGAGTATTTCTACCCGACCCGCCTGGTCGAGAAACCGACACCCTCCGGCCTTAAGTTCGTTCCCGAGCCACTTGTCCGTTCACTACTGTTCGTGAGGACCACCCTTGATCGTCTTCACCTGATGCGCTCAAAGTTCGGGGGTTCCATCGCGCTTTACTATGACAAGTCGGAACATTCTCCGCTCGTGGTTCCCGGCAGGCAGATGGACCAGTTCATCAAGCTCTGTGAGATGAGGGATTCCGGACTTGAATACCTTGGCGGCGACGATGCCAAGTATCATCTGGGAGACCGCGTGAGGGTGACTGAAGGGATATTCAAAGGCTTCGAAGGCCATATCAAGCGCATCCGCCACGACCGGAAGCTGATCGTCACCATAGAGGGAGTGGCCGCCTTTGCGACGAGGTTCATCCCTCCGTCATGCCTCGAAAAGATCGAAGAAAATAAATATTAAATCCAATACCAATGCTTAAAACACATTTAAAACTGCTGTTGCTTGCGGCCCTGGTCGTGGTGGCAGCTTCTTGCGGTCGCAGGACCTACAAGAACATAGCTTATTTCCAGGATGTCGAAGAGGACATGTCCCTCCCGATGGCTGTCAACAGGGGAATCGTTATCCAACCCCAGGACAAGATTTCGATAGTGGTATCTGCAAGGACCCCGGATCTGGCGGCGATGTTCAATCTAGTGCGGGTCAACAATTCTATGAGCGGAGAAGGGGATAATGCTGGTGGCAGTACTAATGGCGTTATGGGTTATGTCGTTGACAACAGTGGAAACATCAATATGGCTGGGCTTGGTCAGATCCATGTGGCAGGGATGAACCGTTGGGAACTGTCCAACTATGTCCGACAGGAACTGATCGACCGTAACCTCCTGAAGGATCCGACAGTGACGGTCGAATTCCTGAATTTCAAGGTCTCGGTGTTGGGTGAGGTCGGTTCTCCCGGTACCTATACGATTGCCGGCGACAAGGTTACTATCCTTCAGGCCCTCAGTTTGGCCGGAGACCTTACCATCATGGGAAAGCGTGACAACATTACGGTGCTCCGCGAGCAGGGCAAGGAGAGGACTTTCTATCATCTCGACCTTCGTGATACTGAGATCTTCAATTCCCCGGCATATTATCTTCAGCAAAGTGATGTAATCTATGTTTACCCGAATAAGGTCCGTGCTGGCCAATCCAAGGTTAACGAGAATAATCTTAGAAGTGTAACATTCTGGACATCTATGGTTTCTATGGCATCATCACTTGCTATGACTACATTGATGATCATAGCAATTCAGAATGGAGAATTTTTAAGCAAATGATTATGGCAGAAGAACTTGACATGCAGTCCTGGTCCGCCCAGGATGATTCCGACGAGAAGCTTTTCTCTATCCGTGATATATGGGCCCTTTTCTGGGGGCACAAATGGTGGTACTTGCTCTCGCTGATCCTGGCAGGTGCTATTGCATATTTCTATCTTTACCGCACACCGAAGCTCTACCAGAGCACGGAAAAGATTATCATCGAGACTGATCAGAGTGCAGATGTACTGAGCGACATGTCTGCATCCATGAGGCGCCGGTCATATTACGGCCAGAACGTGGCCAATGAGATCGTGGCCTTCAAGTCTTCGGACCTGATGACGAAGGCTGTCGAACGCCTGGGTCTTGAGACCAACTATACCGACCTGATGCTGATGCGTGAGCGGGAACTATACAACAAGACCCCGTACTTCATGTCGATCCTCGGAGAAGACAACGGAGCCTCTTCTTTCTCGTTCATAGTCAGGAAGAGGGACAAGAGTTCATTCATCCTTGACAGTTTCACGGTAGGCGGTGTCGAGATGGAGGCGAAGCCTATAGTCGGCTCCTTCGGGGACTCCCTGGTTACTCCTGTGGGGAGCATCCGCCTTACAGAATCAAATTATTTCCACACCTGGGGTGATGATATACGTGTCTCCTGGGCAAATGCACGGAGCAGGGCAGCGGCCTATGCCGGCCGCATGGGGGTATCCGCTTCCAGGGATGAGTCATCGGTTGTGACTCTATCTATGACCGACTATACCCCTGAGCGCGCCAGGAATATCCTTGCAACAGTACTCGACATCTACAACGAACAGTGGGTCGAGAACAAGAACAGGGCGGCCGCCAATACATCCGAGTTCATAGCCGAGAGGCTCGTGATCCTCCAGCAGGAACTCGGCGACATAGACAACGACATCAAGGAATACAAGCAGCAGAACAGAATCACCGATGTCGGTGCCGTATCCGGCCAGTATCTTGCTGAATCTTCTGCTTATTCGGAGAAAGCCTTTGCCAACAGCAACCAACTCGCGATATCGCAGATGATTCGGGACCGTCTGACCGATCCGACCCAGAGCAGCACCTTGCTCCCTTCGAATTCAGGTCTTACGAATGCCAATATCGAAGGCCAGATCAGCGAGTACAACGCTACCCTCATGAAGAGGGACAAGTACCTCAGCGAGAGTTCAGAGGCCAATCCTATGGTCGCTGACCTCAATGCCAACCTGGATGCGATGAAGGCCAATATCACGCGGTCCATCGACAACAACATCTCGGCCCTCCAACTTCAGCAGAACAAGATCATGGCCCAGGAGGGTGCGATCATGGGAAAACTTAGTTCTACTACTGGCCAGGCTCTTGAACTCCAGTCCATGAGCCGCGACCAGAAGGTCAAGGAGTCCCTGTACATCTACCTCCTCCAGAAGCGTGAGGAGAACGAACTCGCGACCCAGCTGAATGTCTCGAACAACAGGCTGATACAGTCGGCTACCAATGGGGTCCCGATATCCCCTGTAGCCAAGAAGATATATCTGATCGCACTCCTGCTAGGCCTTGGAATTCCCTTCGCCATCTTCTTCCTGCGCATCCTTTTCAATACAACCGTCCGCTCCAGGGCAGATGTGGCGAAGCTGAAGGTACCCTTCCTTGCAGAGATCCCACAGATGGGACTCGAGAAGAAGAGCTTCTTCAGTTTCCGTAAACCTAACCGGTTTGACGAAAAGAGCAACAAGATCATGGTCCAGCAGGGTAAGCGTGATGTCGTCAACGAGGCGTTCAGGGTCCTGAGGACCAACCTCGACATGATGACCGGCTACACTGATGCCTGCCATGTGGTGATGGTCACCTCATTCAACCCCAATGCCGGTAAGACCTTTACGACCATGAATATGGCCGCTTCCATGGCGGTCAAGGGCTCGAAGGTGCTTCTCCTGGACCTCGACCTTCGCAAAGCTTCCTTGAGCAAGGCCCTTGGGGTTAAAGGCTCCGGAGTAGCGTCGTTCCTCAATGGACGCGCAGATGATTACCATCCGCATATCCAGGAAGTCGCAGAGAGCCTTTCGATCCTTCCGGTTGGTTCGTTGCCCCCCAACCCCGCTGAACTCCTCGTTTCAGACAAGTTCAAGCAGATGATTGCCTCAATGAGGGATGAGTACCAATACATCTTCATGGACTGCCCTCCGGTGGACATCGTGGCCGACACCTCGATCATCTCCCATAGCGCCGACATAACTGTTTTCATTATCCGAGCCGGTCTCTTCGACAAGCAGGCACTGCCCGCCCTTGATGAGCTTTATGCCAGGGGCAACTATAGCCGGATGGCCTTTATCCTCAACGGAGTCGAGAGGATGCAGGGCACCTATGGTCAGCACTACGGCAGCGGAAGCTATGGCTACGGATACGGCAGTTATGGCTATGGTAAGGGTCATGGCTATGGCTACGGTTACGGCAGCTATGGAGAGCAGGACGATGAGGACGGCAAGAAGAAAAAGAAGGGCAAGGATTGATGTTCGGATTCCTCAAACCAAAAAAGACAATAGAAGCGAGTGGCCTCCTCCGTGGGGCCACTGACAATCATTCCCACATCCTGTGGGGACTGGATGACGGAGTCAAGACCCAGGAAGATACCCTCGCGATTCTCGACCTTTACGAGGAACTGGGCCTGAAGACACTCTGGCTTACTCCTCACACCATGGAGGATGTCCCGAATACTTCTGAGGGGCTGAAATCTCGTTTTGCAGAGCTCAAGGCTATCTATTCCGGCCCTATCGAGCTTCTTTTGGCTTCTGAATACATGATCGACACCCTTTTCGAGCAGCGGCTTGAGGAGCGTGACCTTCTTACTCACGGACGCGATACCGTCCTGGTCGAGACCTCGACTTGGGCTCCGCCAATCGATCTTTGGGAGATTCTTGAAAGGATGATGAGCTATGGCTATCGTCCCCTCATCGCTCATCCGGAGCGTTACCGCTACATGACCATGAAAGATTATGAGCGTCTACGCACAATGGGTACAGTCCTCCAACTCAACCTCCCTTCTATTCTCGGAGCTTATGGAGAAGAAGTCCAAGTCAAGGCCCAGAAGCTACTCGACAAGGGATTCTATACCATGGTCGGCTCCGACTGCCATAGGTTCCGCGCAATCCGGAAGCAGTACACCGACATCAAACTCAAGGAATCCACTCTCGCTCAACTCAAAGATTTGATGCTGGCATGAAACGACTGATAATCTCTGTTGTCCTTTTCTCCCTTGTCTTTACCGGAATTGGGTATGGGCAGGGAAGTAAGCCTGTCAAAAGCATTTCGTTGGACCAGTTGCTCGGCAAGAAGAAGACAGAAAAAGCCGTGCAATCCGCCCAGCAGGGGTACCGTGAGCATATCGGTGCCATCGGTTCGGTCCTGGAAAGGATAGAACTGAAGGGTAATTCTTTGACACAGGATAAGATCAGCACTCCATACCGGCGTTATGTCGTCAACGGCTCCATGGACCTTGGTGGGAAAACTATCTCCATGCCTGACGGATGCATCCTCGACCTTGAACAGGGAAGCCTCAAGAACGGTTCGTTGAAGATGAATACCACCCTTGTAACTCCCATCTACGGCATATCCAAGGAGCGCAACATCAGCAAGGTCAAGGTCTCCGGTGAATACTACGAGACTCTGGTCGATCTCTGGGGCGAACAGACTGAGCCACTTTTCCCCTGGGATACTACAGCTCCTAAGAAGGTTTACTTGGTCGATCTAAAAAAGTTCGGCATTACTCCCGGCTACCAGAAGCGGGGGAGTGACAACCACTACACCGACAAGCAGTATGACCTCATGTACAACAACGGCATTGGCTTCACGAAAGCCATACGTTGGGCATACGATAACGGTTACGATGGAATCCGGTTCCCTAAGAATGACTATTGCTTTACTCCCAGGACAACAAAGAACGAAAAGCCTGAGGAAGGACCTATGGTCCTGGTGCAGGACTATGAAAAGTACGACATCGACCTAGGCGGCGGATCGTACTATCTGATCCTTGACAGCAAAAGGAAATCCAAGTACTATGTCAATTCTCCTGAGAAGCCTTATGCCCAGGGGGGAACGATGTTCTTCATTGCAGCCTGCATCAATCTCCAGATCCACAATGGCCGAATGGTTGGAGACCGTGCTTTGAGGGATTATGATGACGGTGCCGAAAGAGCATTAGAGAATTCAAGAGCATTCGCTGTTGCAGGTTATTGCCAGAATATACGGCTGCACCATCTTGAGATGCTAGATTTCATGGCTGATGGTATCAACTGTGCCCAGTTTGGTAATTGGATGCCAGAATATGAGTCCCGCTATTATACTTCTAAGATGACATGGGCAGGAAAGTCTATACCTGGTAAATTCGTTTTTAGAAATGGAACTATTGAAAAAGATAATGCGGAGGCCGACTATTGCACAGTTTCAAATTATCTTAGACTGACAAGTCATTATTATGATAATTTTGCTGTAATTCGGAAAATTGCATCAAAAAGGTTTTATTCGTTAAACAATAATCTAGGCTATACAAGACTTATTAATAACTATCATAATGTTGAGATACTTACATTTAATGAAAAAGTATCGACAGAGAATCCATTAAGAATTATCAAAACATCATACCTGGGAAGATTTGAACTTAGTTCCGAAGAAACAGGAGTGAGGATTCAATCTTGGTACGATGATGGCATAGGGCAGGAGGGTTTTCAACATAGTGGAACAATCTCTGATGTGATTTCAAGTAACTTAGTTGTTGAAAATTGTTTTATCCATGATAATCATAGGGGAGGGATTTCAGGCGGTTGTAATGGGGTGATTATTAGGTGTTGCGTTTTTAGCAAAAACCTTGGAAAAGTAAACTATTTAGGTAAATTGATACCAATCTTTACTATCGGTGGAACTAATTATCATATTAATTTTGAGGATAGTTTTGCGAAGGATCTTAATATCTATGGTTGTTCTTTCTTTAGGACATCAAACTCAATTGGAAAGCTTTTATTCGGAGTGTATACATTTGATTTCCATGATAATATCTCAGATTCTCCTGTTTCTTTATATAATTGTATTTTATGCAATATTCATCATAACCTTTTTGAGGGAGAGCCTTTATGGTTATCATCTTGGAGAATGTCGGATTATGATGGTTCGATGAAGTTAGGCTTAAAATACATGACACGTGTTGCTTTCGTTCATGACAATAATATAAGTTCAGAGAATAAATATAACGACAAGAAGACTATTGTTTTTAGTTATAATAATTCTTATAAATAGTTAATATTATTATGCTTAAACTTGCTATTGTTTCTCCTTGTTATAATGAAGAGGAAGTTTTAATTTCCTCTTCTAGTAGACTTCTTAATGTTTTAAGTGATCTCGAAGGCAAAGGTAAGATTTCTGCTGATAGCTTTGTATTATTTGTTAATGATGGCAGTTCTGATTCAACATGGGATATTATTTCTCAAATGCATAATTCTACTCCCTCCATCAAGGGACTTAATCTAGCACATAATGTGGGGCATCAAAACGCTCTCATGGCAGGAATGATGGCAGTCAGGGGGATGTGCGATGCTGTTGTTACAATTGATGCAGATCTTCAAGATGATGTCACGGCTATTGAGAAGATGATCGATGGTTTTTTTGAGGGAAATGATATTGTATATGGTGTAAAAGTATCGAGAGAAGGTGACTCCTGTTTAAAAAAGATGTCAGCTCAGGCCTTTTATAAGTTCCAAAAACGTTATGCCCATATAGAAACAGTATATAATCATGCTGATTTCAGATTACTGAGTTCCAAAGCTCTTGAAATTCTTTCTACTTATCAAGAGTCAAATCTTTTTTTACGAGGTATTATTCCGTTAATGGGACTTCCAGCCACAACTGTTGATGATGTTATTATTGCAAGAACAGCCGGAAAGAGCAAATACTCATTTAGAAAAATGATGTCATTGGCTTTGGATGGAATAACTTCTTTCTCATCAAAGCCTATTATGTCCATTATTCATGTGGGCCTTCTTTTTACTGCTATAAGTTTTTGCTTAATTATATATGTTATCATTAAATATTTTAAAGACGAAGTAGTTCCGGGATGGTCTTCTTTGATGGTATCCGTTTGGTTCATTGGTGGGATATTATTGATTGCTCTTGGTGTAATTGGCATTTACATTGGACGTATTTATACAGAAGTTAAGCATCGACCCTTATATATAATTAAGGATAAACTATTTTGAGTTTTTAATTATTAATAAATGAGTACAAATAGTTTATCCCGGCAAAGCAGTTATGAATTGTTGAGAATAATATGCATGCTTATGATAGTGGCATTGCATATTGTTAAATCACATATTGAAATCCTAGGTTACTCGGATTGGATCAGTTGGATTGTTCGTAGTTTTTGTATTTGTGCCGTTGATGTTTTTGTCTTGATATCTGGCTACTTTGGTATCCATTTTAGGCTTAATCGATTAGTCTCTTTGGACTTGCAAACACTATTCTATAGTATTGCATCCCTTCTTTTTTTAATTATTATAGGATATCATGAAATCGGTGTTTTGGATTTTCATGCCTTAATACCTATCATAACCAAGAGGTATTGGTTCGTAACTTGCTATGCTGTATTGTATCTGCTTTCACCATTTATCAACATTGTTTTTGCACTATTGAGTAAAGAACAACTGAAGACTATTCTCATAATCTGTTTTGTCCTTTTCTATTTATGGCCGACTTTCAATTCTTTAGTTCTTGCAAATCAGTTGATATCAGATAATGGTTATGGAATCGTAAATTTTATCTATCTATACCTTTTAGGACGATATATTCATGAATATGGCTTGTTTCCAAGTTATAGCAAGTTCTCCTTCTTGATAACTTATATTGTATCTTGCTCTATTCTTGCTCTTCTGCAGCCGATCGTCAGCCTGGTTTTGGGATATGAGTTCAAATCCTTGTTTGCATATAATTCACTGTTTGTTTTTATATCAGCATTGGGGCTATTCTTGTTTTTTGAACGATTGTCTTTTTCTTCAACAATTATTAACCGCTTGGCAAATAACTGTCTTGCAGTCTATTTGATCCATCAAGGACCGGGAATGTGGGAGTGGGCCACATCCTTTTTTCATTTGGGGAATTTTAATGGCTTAAAGTATATAACAGTTCTAATTGTATTTCCGGTCATTCTTTATTTATTATCAGTAGTTATTGACTCTGTTAGGATTAAACTTTTTTCTCCTTTTGAGGAAATAGTCTCAAATAGATTTAATATTCTATTTGTAAGATTTAAGGCAATATTTGTATCTTGAGGGAACCTATTACGCTATCCCCAAAAACTTTGGGAGAAATACTTCGTTTTGGCATTGTCGGTTGTGTAGCGACGGCCATCCATTATCTTATTTATTGGTTATTGAATAAATGGATTAATGTTAACATTGCATATACAATCGGATATGCAACTAGTTTTGTGTGCAATTTCTTCCTTACATCATATTTCACATTCAAGAAAAAGGCGTCATTGAAACGAGGGTTAGGGTTTGGTGGAGCTCATCTGTGTAATTATCTATTACAAATGCTTCTACTCAACTTTTTTATATTGTTGGGAGTTAAGGAGGATCTTGCACCAATACCCGTTTATGCAATTGCAATTCCGATCAATTTCCTGATGGTTCGTTTTGTTTTCAAGCATAATGATAAAGAGTCTACATAAATTTAATAGCGGAACGGTTCTATACTTCATTATTCTGTTCGCTGTTGGTTTCTGGTTCTTGATTCTGAACTGGAATACCCCTTTTATGCATGATGATCTTGCATATCATTATTATTACGACTCTAATAGTGCAATAGAAAGACCTACATCAGAGCCGATTACCTCATTCTGGCAGATATTCCCTTCCATGTGGAATCACTATAATGCTGTCAATGGGAGGTTTACTTCACATTTTATCATTCAACTGTTTTGCGGTCTTCTTGGGAAGAGTGTGTTTAATTTTTTTAACACATTCATTTTTTTATTGTTCTGCGATCTAATAGTTTTCTTGTCTTGCGGGAAAAGAAAACTGTTACCTCTAGCAATTGTCGTTGCCTCTGTAATGTATTTGCTGCCATTTCCAGGGCAGACAATGCTTTGGTTAACAGGAAGTATCAATTATCTTTGGTCAGCAACTTTTTCGCTGATTGTCATAAAGTTTTTGATGGTAGGTGGAAAGCGATCAATTATTGCTACCTTTTTACTCTTCTTGTTTGCCATTTTTGCCGGATGGATGAACGAAAGCATATCTTTTGGCATTGGAGGGGGAATAGTAGTGTTTTTCTTTATTCACAGAGATCGCTTTGTTGGAGTTTCGCGTTGGATTGTTATTGGATATCTTCTCGGCTGCCTTTTGATCTTGCTTTCTCCTGGAACCATGAATCGAGCTGCATCCGGAGAAATCAATACTGAACTGACAATCCTACAGATGGTTTCATCACGTGTTATCAATTCTGTTTTTTTATTGAAAGATTTACCAATATTATTAATAGTCCTTCTATTGCTGTTAGTGTCGTGTTTTAAAAAGTTTAGTTTCTTAATCGAAGGTAGTTCTTTGTTCTTACTAGCCTTTCTTTGTACGGCACTGTTTTGTTTCCTGCTAGGTTTGACAGATCATAGAGTGTTTTTCGGCCTTTCTGTTATTTGTACTTTGATTATTGTTATTGCTGTATGTAATTCTGAGGACCATTATCACATTAATAGAAATACGATTAGTATAATAACAATCTTGATTCTTTTTATATGCTTACCGCAAGGAGTAAAAGCTATAGGTAAGACAAGAGAATATTGTGTCTATAGTGCTGACGTTGAAAGACGAATTTTAACATCCCCTTCTAAGTGTGTGATTGAGGCTAAACCTATTTCGAGTTCGAGATTTGTTTATGCAACAACGGTGAATCTAGACCGCTACCAGTTCCATAATCGCGTACGTTCTTTCTATTATGGCAAAGAATATGTTCAAGCTTTACCGGTGGATTTGTTTTATGTAATCAGAGATAATTCTCTTCTATTTGATAACCTACCTTATTGGTTTATTCCTTTCGTCGATGTGTGTGATATTGATAGTGTTTTATGTTTGAAGCAGAATAATGATTCAAATATAATTAAGAGGGGTATTATTTCATTATTAATTTGCCCTACAAGAACGAATTCAATTAACTGCAATTATTTTGATTTTGAATATAGGGGCGTGGTATTTATGGCAATTCCCCTTAGAAATGATGTTTCATCTATTCGCCTTGTTTATAAAAATGGAGATGATATTTCTATCAGCGTTAGTAATAATACTCACTTGTTAAGTGTACAATAAGTGTTAAATAGTCGCCCAATAAAAATGAAGTTAATGCGAGATAGCCAAACTAATCAATTTCGTTTAGGAGTAGTTCTCAATTATATTAAATTAGGATTAAGTTCTCTGATACCAATTTTTTATACGCCAATTATGTTGCGTATCCTTGGTCAGAGTGAGTACGGACTTTACAAATTATCTTCATCTTTAACGAGCTATCTATCACTTGTTTCTCTTGGAATGGGAGCGACTCTAAGTAGATTCATTATTAAAGCGCGAGAAGAAAGTGGGAAGGAGGCAGAAGAAAGGGTATTCGCATTGTTTATTATTATTTTTCGAGTTATTTCAATTATATCCTTATTGGTTGGATTTGTTTTAATACATAAATGCTCATCATGGTATGCGGCGGCATTATCACCTGAGGAATTATCGCGAATGCGGATACTTATGTTGATTATGTCGGTTAATATTTCAATGTCTTTTCTCCTTGCTCCGTATGCATCAATTGTATCTGCTCATGAAAGATATGTATTCATCCAGATATTGGGTATTCTTTCAACATTGTTAATCCCGATAATTAATTTAATTGTTCTTTTCCTCGGTTATGCTTCGATAGGATTAGCTACCTCATCACTTATTATTCAGTTATTAATTCAATTTGCTTATCTTTATTATTCAAAACATAGTCTTCTTTTGAAGCCGGTATACACAAAGATAAAAAGTCAAGATCTTAAACAAGTTTTTTCTTTTGCATTCTGGGTATTATTGGCAGAAATCGTTGATAAGTTATATTCGGCTACTGATACAGCATTAATAGGTGCCGTTCCAGATTTAGGAACAGGTGCAGTTGCTGTATATAATATGGGTACGGTTTTCAGCGGAATTGTTTTCACCGTTGGCTTAGGTATTTCTACTCTTCTGTCACCAAGAGTTAATAGAATGGTGTTTCAAGGAACAACGGAAGAGGAATTAACTAACTATGGAATCAGAATTGCAAGGATCCAGTCATTGATTATTTGTTTATTAATAGGCGGATTCATTTCTTTCGGCCGTCCATTTATTTATTATTATGCCGGCCCTGATTATAATAATTCTTATCTCGTGGCAATAATGATTATGATTCCCTATATTATTCCCATAATACAGAATGTTTTTCTAAACGTAGTTGTTGCAAAAAACAAACATCGTTTTAGATCTATAGTTTATTTGATAATAGCGGCACTGAATGTTCTGGGGTCCTGGATTTTGATAAGGAAAATTGGAGTTGTTGGAGCTGCAGCAATGACTGGGATTGCTATGCTCCTTGGGCAGGGCATTATAATGAATTGGTTTTATGATAATAAAATTGGTTTAAATGTTAAACGATTTTGGCGAGAAATATCACCGACATTTCTTGCCCCTTCTTTATTATCATTCCTTTTCTTAATTATTGGTAAATGGATAGATTTCTATAATCTGTATGTTCTTTTAATCGGAATTATTTCTTTTACGCTATTATATTTCGTTATTAACTGGGTTTTGATTATGAATCAATATGAAAGGCATCTTCTAGATCCTATTATTAAGCGATTTAAGCATTGATTAACAAATTATTTCATATTAATGCATGAAAAGGGTTTTGTTTCTCATTGAGTCTCTTTCGGGAGGAGGGGCAGAAAAGGTTCTTTCTACACTGGTCTGCCATCTTAATAAAAATGTTTTCGACGTATCTGTATGTTCTATCGTAGGAGGCGGGCAATATGAAAACATAGTTAGGGATTATGTTAAATATAAAGCTCTTTTGAATAGACCTTGTAAAAGAATATCTGTGCAAAACTTGTTATATCATATTAAGTATCATCTCATATATGATTGGCTTCCTCTCCAATTAGTTTATTCTCTTTTTATCCCTAAAAAGAATGATGTAGAAATTGCATTTATTGAAGGTTTTTCGACAAAATTGCTAGCTCATTCCTCAAATATCTGTGCTAAAAAGATAGCTTGGGTACATACCGACTTTAGGAATCACCATTGGACGAAATCCTTATATTTAAATGATTCTGAAGAAGAATGTGTATATAATTCTTATAATCAAATTGTAGCAGTGGCTAGAACAGTTGAAGGAGCAATTAAAGATTATTTTTGTCTTCAACCTCCGATTATAACATTATATAATCCTATAGATGATATTATTATCAAGCATCTTGCCGATGTGGCTCCTAGATTCCCTAAAAATAGTTTCCGGCTTGTCTCCGCAGGAAGGCTTACATCTGTTAAGGCTTTTGATCGTTTAATTCGGATAATGGAGAGATTAAGAGAAGATGGATTTATAGTTGAATTATGGCTTTTAGGTAGTGGCGAAGAGCATTCTTTTCTAGAATCATTGATTCATGAAAAGAATTTGCAAGATTCTGTCACCTTATTTGGGTTCCAAGCCAATCCTTATGGTTATTATGCACAAAGTGATTTGTTTGTTTGTTCATCCTTGAGTGAGGGTTATAGTACGGCTGTGACAGAAGCTTTAGTTTTAGGCTTACCTATTGTTACTACTAACTGTTCTGGTATGACAGAATTACTAGGTGGAGGTTCATGTGGGCTTATTACTGAAAACAATGAAGACGCTCTCTTTGAAGGGATAAAAAGAGTTTTACTTAATAAAGATTTATATGCTTATTTTAAGCGTAATGCTGAACTTTGGAACAAGAATTCTCTGTTAGAAACTCGTGTGAATTCAATTGAGAGACTGCTTCTGTCGTGATAACTGTTTTTACCCCTACATTTAATCGCGCAAATACATTGCCAAGACTTTACGAATCTCTTCGTAATCAGGATTGCTTTAACTTTGAGTGGTTAGTGATTAATGACGGTTCGACTGATGGGACTGATGAGCTTTTTAAGAATTGGCTTGAAGACAATAATCGTTTTGTGATTCGGTATTATGTAGTAAAAAATGGAGGAAAGCAACGTGCAATTAATAAAGCGCTTGCTTTAGCGGCAGGTGACTTCTTTTTTATTGTCGATTCTGATGATTCACTTGCCCCTGATGCAATTTCTTTTATAATTAGTGGTTTTCATTCATTGCCACAGGACGATTATTCTTTTATTGGTATCTCCGCATTAAAAGTTTCTTTTGATGGTAAATATCTAAATCAAAGGCCTTTGATTGATTCATCTATAGGTTACGTCGATTGTAACAATATTGAAAGACCGATCTATAATCTGCAAGCAGATATGGCAGAGGTTTTCTTTACGAGTAAGTTACAGAAATACAAATTCCCTGTTTGGGCTAATGAGTATTTCACTCCAGAGGCTGTAGTATGGGATCAAATAGCGATTGATGGTTTCAAACTGAGGTGGTTCGAAAAAAGCATCTATTTTTGTGAATACCAACCTGATGGTTTAACAAATTCGTCATGGAGTTTACTTAAAAGGAACCCCATGGGTTATGCAATGTTATATAATACAAGATTAAAATATATTAAGAGTAATAGGATTATAACTGTTATTCAGTTTGTTTCTTGCTGTTGTTTGGCTAAAGAGTATAATTATTTAGCTAGGTGTAATAGTCGCCTCGTTTTTTTGTTATTTCCCATAGGTTGGTTATTATCTATTCGTCGCAAAATGCAAATCAAGCATTATTCATAGCATATGAAGACAAAAATTCTTTTTTTGATTGAGTCCTTCGCGTTAGGAGGAGCTGAGAGAGTTCTTGTTGACATCGCAAACAATTTTGATCGGGATTTGTTTGATGTTTCGGTTATTAGTATTTTTAAACGAAGCGTGTATTCTAATTATCGAGTTGAAGTATCTAAGCATTTTAAACCCCATATTACCTATCGCTTTTTAGTGAATAATGATTTTAAGATTTTGTTTTATCTGTTTAATTTTTTACTGAATCGTGTCCCTTCTTTGATATATGCTTTATTTATTGGTGATAAATACGATATAGTGATTGCCTTCTATGAAGGGGCACCGACACATTTTATTTCTAATGCGAAATTGAAACGCGGGCGTAAAGTCGCATGGTTGCATACTAGTACATCGTTGTCACAAAAAGGAAAATCTAAGGCGAGTTTAGAAGATGCGGTAAATGACTATAAGAACTTCGAAAAGATTGTTGCTGTCTCGCATGGAGTAGCGGATAGTTTTGTTTTGTTGTTCCCTGATTTAGTAGATAAGGTTTGTGTGGCATATAATCCAATTGATATTGACGTGATTAAAGCGATGGCGTTTGAACCGGTTTCTATTTCTAAGCCAGATTGTCCACTGTTTGTTTCTGTTGGACGGCTTGTAAATGTTAAGGGGTATGACCGTTATCTGCGTGTTATTAATAAGCTTAATTCAGAGGGATATTCATTTAAAACCTTGATTGTAGGCGGTGGTGATAGCTCACAATTCAAGTCGTATTGTATAGAGAATCAATTAAATAGTGTCTGTTTTCTTGGGCATAAAGATAATCCTTATCCATATATGAGTATGGCTGATTGGATTATCGTACCATCTTATGTAGAAGGTTTGGGACTAGTTGTCCTTGAAGGACTTGTATTGAATAAAGCTATTCTAATGACCAATTGTTCATCTACTTCTGAGCTTTTAGGAGCAAGTGAGTTTGGATTAGTAGCTGATAATTCTGAAGATGGTTTGTATGATGCTATGAAAATGATACTCAATAATCCCTCTCTTAAAGTACAATATGAAAAGAAGGCCGAAAGTCGAAGTCATTTTTTAGGATTGCGAGATTCAATGGATAGAATTATTAGCATAATTAACGATGTTTTATAGGTTTTATTTGTGGCTAAGGCGCCATTTACTACATATTGATGATAGAAGTCAATTGTCGATAGCTATAGAGAATGGTTTATCAATTGGTAAAGATTGTTCCATTATGGGGGAAGTAATTATCGATCCTGGACACTGTTGGCTGATAGAGATTGGCGATCGAGTTACTTTGGCGCCACGTGTTCATCTCTTAGCACATGATGCCAGCACAAAAAGAGAGCTTGGATATGCAGTAATTGGTCGAGTGATAATAGGTAATGACGTTTTTGTCGGCGCCGGTAGTATTATTCTTCCGGGAGTAATAATTGGAAGTCGGGTGATTATTGGTGCAGGAACAATAGTCTCTAAATCAATTCCAGATAATTCCGTTGTTGTAGGTAATCCAGCTAGGGTGCTTTGTACATATGAGGAATACATGCAAAAACGAAAAAATGAGATGTCAAAAACACCCGTGTTTGATTCTTCGTTTAAGATAGACGTTATATCAGAGGTTAAAAAGGAAGAAATGAAAAAAGCTTTGAAGTCTTCCATTGGCTTTGTAGAATAATTATGATATCCATAGTCATTCCAGTTTATAATGTTGCTTCATATCTTGATGAGTGTATTCAATCAGTTGTGGATCAATCCTATGCCGATTGGGAATGTATCTTGATAGACGACGGCTCTTTTGATGGTAGTGAGTATATCTGCGATAATTGGGGAAGAAAGGATCCTAGGATTCGAGTTTTTCATCAGGAAAATAGAGGTGTATCCGCAGCTCGCAATAAAGGTTTAGAGCTTACTAATGGTGACTATGTGACTTTCATTGATAGTGATGACTGGGTAGATCGTGATTTTTTGTTATCCTTATTTTGTTCTATAACGCAAAAGAACACTGATTTAGCGGTAGGGCAATTGATCTCTCATTATAGTGATGGAATGATTGTAGATGAACAAGATTCGTTAGAAGAAATTGCCTTTTCAATTGATAAACAACACATTGAGCAATTTATTTCTTTGAATAGACGTCACATGTTATATGGGCCATGTGTGAAATTGTATCGTTTATCTATTATTAGAGACTATCACATCATTTTCCCTGTTGGTAAATCATATGGTGAAGATTTAATCTTTAATTATGATTATTTAGCTTATTCATCTAGCATTGTTTCCACACTAAAAGCTATTTATCATTATAGGCGTGTTGGAAGCAATTCCTCCTTATCTACAATTTTACGCGTTGATCAATTTAATATTGAATATGAACAATGGAAGGTGCTGAGAGAGTTCTACGAAAGGAAAAGCATGTTGGTGCATGACAGCAAGGTTTTATTATATCAGCGTCTATGGGGGATAGTCTATGATGGCATTTTTATGCTTCCTCATTTCCCAAATCTTTCTAATTTATACGTAAAAAGAATATTAGCAATTCCTGAAATTACTGAGTTGAAGAAGTATAAGGATTGTTTTAAGTGTTCTGAATGGATTAAGCAAGCAATCCTCCATAGGTGTGTTATTCCTTTTAGAGTTTATTTTTTATTTGCTAGTAAATGAAGATTCTATTGTATCCACATGGTGGTAGTGGTAATCATGGATGCGAGGCGATAGTACGTTCTACTGTACATATTACTCATTCGGATGCGACATTGTATTCCACTAGAGTCGAAGAAGATTTTCGATATGGATTAAGTGATATTTGTAATTTGAGGGAGGATACATCTCCTTTGAACTACTTTACCTTAAGATTCGTTTCTGCTTGGTTTCGTAATCATCTTTTGGGTGACACTTTTGCTTTTGATAAGGCGCTATATTCCCCCGAAATCTCTTCTTGTTGTAATTATGATTATGCTTTCTCAATTGGCGGAGATAATTATTGTTATGGAATTCCTCATTTTATCTATCTTTTAAATCGCGAGTTTAGGAAGCGTAATGTTAAGACTATTCTTTGGGGATGCTCTGTTGACCCAGACTTGATTCATGGAGAATTGCTTGACGATTTAAAAGGATACGTTAGAATTGTGGCACGTGAGAGTATTACATATTCCTCAATGGTTTCTAATGGTCTGACAAATGTTTGTTTATTCCCAGATCCAGCTTTTACCTTAGATAGTAAGGATGTTGATTTGCCGCTCGGTTTTAAAGAAAATGATACTGTAGGTATTAATGTAAGTCCATTAATCATAGAGAGGGAGTATAAGAAAGGTATGATAATGAATAATTATTATAATCTCATTGATTATATTATTCATAATACAAAGATGCAGGTTGCCTTAATACCTCATGTAGTGTGGGATCATAATGATGATAGGGAACCGTTGTCAAGATTGTTTTCTTTTTTTGAAAAAACAGGTAGGATTATTATGATTGAGGACCAATCATGCGAAGCTCTTAAAGGAATAATTGCTCGGTGTAGATTTATGGTTGCTGCTCGTACACATGCGTCTATAGCAGCGTATTCAACTCAGGTGCCTACATTAGTATTAGGCTATTCTGTAAAATCAAGAGGCATCGCGCAGGATCTCTTTGGATCGGATGATCATTATGTTATTCCTGTCCAATCTATAAACAATCCTAATGTACTAATTGATGAGTTTCGTTGGCTTATGGATCATGAAATTGAAATAAGGAATCACTACTCTTTCATTATGCCATCTTATGTGGAATGGGCTTGGCAAGCAGGTGAGATTTTGACCGGAATATAGTATAGTGCTTTTACTGATTGGATGTTTTGAGCATAATTAGAGAAACGAAGAAAAGACGTATTGTTGTTGCAATACATTATCTAGAACTAGGCGGAGCAGAGATCAGTCTCATCAGTCTACTGCAAGCTCTCGACTATAGCAAATACGACGTGGATCTGTTCGTCTATAGCCATAGGGGAGAGTTGATGCAGTTCATTCCGAAGGAAGTCAATCTGCTTCCGGAGATTCCAGAATATGCCCAGATTGAGAGGCCGATGAAGGATGCTCTGAAAGACGGGTATTGGAGGATAGTGTTGAGGCGACTGATTGCCAAGAGAAGATTTGCACGGTACAAGAAATCCAAGCATCCTGTTGACAATGGAGCGGTATTTGGGTATGTGTTTGACTCCGTGACACCAGTGCTTCCCTCGCTTGATTATCTTGGAGAATATGATCTTGCTATTTCTTTCTTGACACCTCATAATATCGTGGCCGAGAAGGTGAAGGCGAAGAAGAAGGCAGCCTGGATTCACACTGATTATTCAAAGATTGACGTTGATGCCGAATTAGAGTTGCCGGTTTGGTCGAAGTTCGATCATGTTGTTAGCATATCCGATCAGGTAACTGAAAACTTCCTGGGCGTGTTCCCATCTTTGAAAGACAAGATAGTAAGGATAGACAATATATTATCACCAATCTTTGTCAGGGAGCGGGCAGAGCAGATTCCGCCAGAGGTTGTTAGAAAGGAAATGCCAAAAGAAAATGGCGTGACCAATCTTCTTTCCGTGGGGCGTTTTTGTTATGCAAAGAACTACGATAATGTGCCGGACATCTGCAAGAGGATTATTGAATCTGGAGTGAATGTGCGCTGGTACCTTATCGGATATGGAGGAGATGAGCCGTTGATCCGGTCGAAGATTGCAGAAGCAGGGATGGAGAATCATGTAATCATTCTAGGGAAGAAATCTAATCCCTATCCTTACATAAAAGCTTGTGATATCTTTGTGCAGCCTTCGAGGTATGAGGGGAACTCGGTGACAGTGAGAGAAGCACAAATATTGTGCATACCTGTAGTTGTAACGGACTATCCTACCTCACGCAATCAGGTAAGAGATGGGGGTGATGGAATTGTCGTTCCTATGGACAATGAAAGTTGTGCCGAAGGCATTGTCAAGCTTTTCAATGATACTATCCTGATTAGGCGTATTTCTTCGAATCTTTCAATGACGGATTTCGGGAACTTATCAGCAGTAAAAGGGATAGACGTCCTTCTCCGATAAATATATAATTGATCTGTCATGATTCCCAAAGTTATTCACTATTGCTGGTTTGGAAGGAATCCTCTTCCCAAGATGGCCGTAAAGTGCATTGCGAGCTGGAGAGCATTCTTTCCTGATTACGTAATTAAGGAATGGAATGAGGATAATTTTGATGTGAATATCATTCCATACACCAATGATGCATATGCAGATGGTAAATATGCTTTCGTGAGTGATTATGCCAGATTCTGGATTCTGTATCATTACGGAGGAGTGTATTTTGATACTGATGTTGAGGTAATCAAATCAATGGACGATATTATAGCACTTGGTCCCTTTATGGGTTTGGAGATACCTGGACATGATTGCAAGATTAACCCCGGTTTAGGCATAGCTTGTGAGTCAGGTAACCCAATATATGCGACTATTCTTGAGGAATTTGCTAAGTTAAATTATCATCTTCCTGATGGCTCAAGGAATCAGTATACTATGATACCTATGGTGACAGACATCATGAAATCGACGGGCCTAAATGGTTTATTCAGTGTTCAGAATATAGAGGGTATTTTCGTTTATGCACCTGACTATTTCAATCCTCTTGATGACGCGACCGGCAGGCTGAGGAAGACAGAGAATACCAGGACCATCCATTGGTTCATGAAAAGTTGGATGCCAGGTGAGAATCGTGCAAAGGTATTCGTAAAACGTCTTATGAGGCGTGCGTTTGGAGATAGTTTTATTGCATTCTTTAAAAGATTTATTACTAATTAATTATGCAATTATTTGATCCTTTCTTTTACGAAAAGGCTCATTTACTTGTTGTCCTTTTTCTTTCTCTGTATTTTACGGTAGTTTTGAGCCCCAAGAACGCAGAGAAAGTATTACACAGAAAGAAAAGTCTTTCGTTGGTTTACATTTATGCTATTCTTTTTATTGTAGCTGTTGGTTTTCGACCTATATCAGCGGCTTTTGGTGATACTGTCAATTATGCTAGGACATACAATAGTTTTAGCCGGATTTCCGAAGGTATTACATCCTCAAAAGATTCGTTTTTCTATTCTTTTATGTGGTTGTGCTCACAGTTCATGAGCGTAAACTGGTTCTTCTTCATAATTGAAATATTATATATCCTTCCTATAGTATGGGGATGCTACCGCTTGATGCATAATAACGCTGACATCGGACTTATCTTCTGCTTTGCTGCTTTTTCCTTTTTTACTTATGGAGTCAATGGTTTAAGGAATGGCGTTGCACTGAGTTTTGTGTTCCTTGCAATGACATTTATGAAGAGTGGTGCTTGGAATATAATTATTTGTGCAATACTGTCTTTACTAGGAATAGCATTTCATGCTTCAGCGGCTCTACCTGTTATTTGTATGATAGCGGCTTTTTTCATTAGAAAACCGAAATGGTTTTTCTACTTTTGGGCTCTCTCTATATTGATAAGTCTTTTGGCAGGGAATGCGGTTGCGAACATTTTTGCTGGATTGGGCTTTGATGATAGACTTTCTGATTATATATTAGTTGATGTAGACGAGAATATGTTTTCTCGCGTTGGCTTTAGATGGGATTTTTTATTATATAGCGCGATGCCTATCATATTAGGTTGGTATATTATCAATAAGAAGAAAGTCATTAATAAGTCGTACATTCTCTTATTGGGAACATATATCTTGGCTAATGCCTTTTGGATAATGGTCATTCGTGCTGAGTACTCTAATAGATTTGCATATCTATCGTGGTTCCTTTATCCTGTAGTCTTGGCGTATCCATTGTTGAAATTGAAGATTTGGCCCAAGTCCCAAGGGCGTAAAACTGCTATAATCATGATGGCACATCTGGCATTCACTTTGGTTATGGCATTCTTTGTCTGATAGTTTATTATGCGTATTCTCACGGTATTTACTCCAGCTTATAACCGGGCCCATACGCTTCCGCGTACCTATGCAAGTCTTCTTTCTCAGACTTGTAAGGATTTCGAGTGGCTGATTATTGATGACGGATCTTCTGATGGCACCAGGGAATTGGTCAGCGGTTGGATTGCAGAGGGAAAGATTCCAATCCGTTATGTTTATCAGGAGAATCAGGGAATGCATGGGGCGCACAACACTGCATATAAGAATATCACGACGGAACTTAACACGTGCATCGATTCTGATGATTATATGCCATCCGATGCCGTTGAAAAGATAGTCTCATTCTGGAAGGCCCATGGCTCAGATGAATATGCCGGTATCGTTGGACTTGACTATGCTGAAGGTGGAGGACTGATCGGAACGGAATTCCCTGAAGAGATGAAAGAAACTACCCTTAATGGTTTCTACGCTAACGGAGGAAAAGGTGATAAAAAGTTGGTTTATAGGACGGAAGTCGTTCTCAAGTACTCTGAATATCCTCTATTTGCAGGAGAGAAGTACTTTTCTCTCGGCTATAAATATCTTCTTATCGATCAGGACTACAAACTTCTCACACTTAATGAGCCGCTGGTTATAGTCGATTACCAGACGGATGGATCCAGCTTTAATATGTATCGCCAGTATTGGAACAATCCTAATGGGTTCATGTTCTTGCGGAAAGAGCACATGAGGTTGTATCATTCATTCAAAGGGAGATTCAAGTCATGCATCCATTACGTATCTCACTCAATCCGGGCGCGCAAGCGTGAGGAACTGTTTAATAATCCGTGTCCGATAATGACGATATTCGCCCTACTTCCTGGAAT
Organism: uncultured Bacteroidia bacterium; assembly: GCA_902779765.1. Lineage (GTDB taxonomy): Bacteria > Bacteroidota > Bacteroidia > Bacteroidales > UBA932 > Cryptobacteroides. The sequence continues at coordinate 21,919 of CACZCQ010000002.1, read as the reverse complement.
TGGTTTGTATTTCAGAACGCGGTATATGGTGCATCATGGTTTAAAGATGAAGATCGGTTGACATGGAACCAATAAGAGTATTGCATATCCTCCATTCCATGAACCGTGGCGGTGCTGAGAATGCGATAATGAACTACTATCGCCATATCGACCGGGAAAAGGTGCAGTTCGATTTCTTGCTGACGGAACCTTCCAAATGCCAGTTTGAGGATGAGATTCTCAGCCTTGGTGGGCGAGTATTCAGAGTACCGCGGTTGACCATGAGGAATCCCTTCCCTTATCTTGTTGGTGTATGGCGTTTTTATAAGTCTCATCCCGAATATCGGATTGTTCATTCGCATACTTCATCTAAAAGTTTCTTTCCGCTCCTGATTGCTAAGTTGATCGGAATACCAGTAAGAATTTGCCATTCACACAATACTAAATCTGAGGCTGGCCTAGGAGGTTTTTTTAGAAATTGTCTGAAATTGCCTTTGAAGCGAGTTGCTACTCATTTCTGTGCTTGTGGTGTAGAAGCTGCTATTTGGTTGTATGGCAAAAAGTACTTTAATAATGGCAGAGTTCTTATTGTCCCAAACGTCATTGAAGCAGAGTTATTCAGTTTCTCTAAAGAACGAAGGTACGAGATTAGAAATCTGCTTGGCATCCCAGAATCTACAGTAGTTTTGGGATGTACTGCCCGATTCTCTTTTCAGAAGAATCATCGGTTTTTGTTGTGTGTGTTCAATGAATTTAATAAGCTTGTAAGAGATTCTGTGTTACTATTGTTAGGTGGGGGAGAACTTAGATTCGAAATTGAGAATCAGGTACAGGAACTTGGGCTATCGGATAGAGTCCATTTTGTTGGTACAGTGCCAAATGTATCAGATTATGTTCAAGCGATGGATTTCTTCATACTGCCCTCAATTAATGAGGGAATACCCCTTTCATTGATTGAAGCTCAAGTCTCAGGATTGCGATGCTTTGTATCCGAAGGAGTCCCTCGTGAATCAGACAAAACCGGGTTGGTCTCTTTTTTGCCTCTGGAGAAAGGCGTAAGTTTCTGGACCAGTCGTATACTTAATGAAATCTCATATCAGAGAAGGTCTCATATTGATGATATAACAATAGCTGGATATAATGCGGCTATATCTGCTCTTCGTTTACAAGAGTTCTATATAAGTTTATATTAGTTTAATCCAGTCTATAGGTATTTATGAAAACATATAAAGAACAAATAAATGATGCTTTAAAGAAGAATTCAGTTTGTCGAGAGTTAACTCAAACAGAGTCCGCTGCGCTTAAGTCCTGCTTATTGGAGATATTCAAGGCTGTAGCTGATTTATGTGATGCTAATAATCTTTGTTATATGCTCTCCGGTGGCAGTTGTTTAGGCGCAGTCCGTCACAAAGGCTTCATTCCATGGGATGATGATTTGGATATAATGATGCCAAGAGAAGATTATCAGAGATTACTCGTTCTCTTAGATAAAGGCTTTTTGCAGACCGATTATTCGTATTTATATCCAAACGGCAAACAAGATGCCCCAATATCCTTTTTAAAAATATATAAGAACAAAACTAAACTAGTCGGCTTATCTGATGATGAACGATTTCCCCAGAAGGTCTGTATTGATGTTTTCCCTATAGATGGGACTCCCTCGAATAGATTAGCTAGAAGATTGAAAGGGATAATATCAGATGGTTTAAGATTTGCTGCTAATACTGTGTATGACTTTCATCCATTGTCTGATACTGAAATTGAATTCTATTCATCTGATCCTGATTTGATGCACACCATAAAGATTCGCCGTTTTATCGGAAGAATCTGTTCAATCATTCCTCATCGTAGATGGGTTTATTGGTTTGATCGCTTTGTCTCCAATCCAACTATGAAAGAATTTGCGACAATCGCCTCGGGAAGAAAGCGTTACCTTGGGGAATTATTGCCCTCTTCCGTGTTTTGCCAGACCATTGTTGCTACTTTTGAGACTGAATTAATATACATACCAAGAGAATGGGATCTCTATCTGAAGAATCTTTATGGCGACTATATGGCCCTACCTAGTGTTGAAAAACGCGAGAGGCATATTATTCGGTCCATCAGCCTAGATTCATGTGAAGAGACTTAGTCATATTCTCCTAGATTATAATTATCTGTAACTCCTTCAGGATTAGCATTCAGATTTTACATTCACTATTTTTGTTTATCATTTTTTGTTATGAATATAGCACTGGTAATTGCCGGAGGATCCGGTAACAGAATGGGACAGGATATACCAAAACAGTTTATCCACGTTGACGGTTGCCCTATTATTATCCATACTTTGCTTGCATTTCAGAATCATCCTGATATTCATTCTATTGCCGTAGTTTGTCTAAAAGGTTGGGAAACCGTTCTCCAATCCTATGCAAATCAATTCTCCATCTCTAAGTTGGAGCATATCTATCCTGGTGGAAGCACTGGTATGGAATCAATTCACAATGGCATATATGGCCTAAAAGAAGATGGCTATGAAGATGATGATTTTGTGTTGATTCATGACTCTGTACGCCCATTACTTTCTCAGGAAATAATATCAAATAATATAGCTATTTGCAAAGAATATGGATGTGCAATAACTGGTATCCAATGCAGGGAGGCAATCTTGCAGAGTGATGATGGTTTTGTCACTAGGACAAGCATACCTCGTGATACTCTGATAAGGACACAAACTCCGCAGACATTTAGACTGGGCAATATTATTTCTGTCCATGAGGAGGCTAAGGCTAAGGGAATTATGAATTCCGTCGCATCGTGTACCCTCATAGCTGAAGTCGGAGGTCGTGACATGCACGTAGTACCAGGATCTGAAAAGAATATTAAAATTACTACAACTGAGGATTTGGAAATTCTTAAGGCATTGATGCACACTCATAAGGAATCTTGGCTTAAATAATGACTTACAGAGAATCTATAAGGAAGGTATTAACTCTTCCTGGGTTGCCCATAGAAAAGTTATCAGGTGAAAACATCCTTATCACAGGTGCAACCGGGCTGATTGGATCTGCGCTCGTTGATGCGTTGATGGCTAATAATAATATCGACTATCATGTCTATGCCTCAGGCAGAAATCAACATCGCGCGCGATTCCTCTTTTCAGATTATTATGATAGCCCATTCTTTCATTACATCAGTTACGATGTGATGACTCCTCTAGATTCTGATATTGAGTTTCATTATATTGTTCACGCTGCAAGCAATGCTAGCCCCGCCTTTTTTGTATCAAGCCCAGTAGAAATTGTTAAAGCGAATATTCTCGGACTATGTAATCTTCTGGATTATGGTAAGAATCACGGACTTAAAAGGCTTCTGTATGTTTCTTCCGGAGAAATATATGGTGAAGGAGAGGGAATGATCATTGATGAATCATATCGAGGATCTATCGACCACATGAGTCCCCGTTCTTCATATCCTGTTTCGAAAATTGCTGCTGAGAACCTATGTGTAGCATATTCAAAAGAATATGACATAGATACAGTTATAGCTCGTCCATGCCATGTATATGGCCCTCAATTTACAGAATCTGATAATCGAGTTTTTGCCCAATTCCTTAGGAATATTCTTAACGATCAGGATATTGTATTGAAGAGTGCTGGTGAACAGTTCCGCTCATGGTGCTATGTGGTGGATTGTGCCTCTGCGTTATTTTACATCTTGTTGAAGGGGGAAAGAGGTGAGGCATATAACATCGTTAGTAAAGATTCTAATGTTTCAATTAAAGAATTTGCAGAAATAATTGCAGAGATTGGTAATAAGAAAGTTGTACGGCAAGAGTCAAGCTACTCAGAATCTGCCGGATACAATCGGGTGGTAAAATCCCTGTTCAGCGCTGTACAACTAAATACACTTGGCTGGATATCACTTTATTGTATAAAAGATGGCCTGCTTGAAACGTTGAATTCTCTTTCTTATCAAGAGAGCAGCAATTAATTTGAGCAAAAATGACGATATGAATAGATTAATCCGCGTTACTACCGCAGACATAAGTCTTGCTTCATTGCTGAAAGGCCAACTCCGTTTCTTAAGCACTGAATTCGAGGTAGTCGGTCTTGCAGCAGATACCGGTGTGTTAAAGGCTGTTGGGGAGCGGGAAGGAATACGTGTTATCGATGTGCCGATGCACAGGGAAATCTCTTTGATTTCTGATTTTAAGTGTCTTATTAAACTGATCCGCATTTTCCGAAAGGAGCAGCCAGATATCGTTCATTCCAATACTCCGAAAGGTAGTTTATTATCGATGATAGCTGCTAAACTGACAAGAGTCCCTCATAGATTGTACCTTGTAACAGGACTTCGCTATCAAGGTGCATCTGGTGCAGGTAAGTGGCTTTTAAAAACTATGGAACGTATCACATGCTTGTGTGCGACTAAAGTGATTCCTGAAGGCGAGGGCGTCAAGAAAACCCTTTTGAAAGACCATATAACAAAGAAGCCATTAGGGGTTATTCATAATGGTAATATCAACGGTATAGATACCACATATTTTTCTCGGGAAGCCTCTCCAAAATCCAGAGAAGATATCCGTTCAGAAATAGGGTTGTCCAAGGATGATTTTGTTTTCATTTTTATCGGTCGCATCGTACGTGATAAGGGGATGAATGAACTTGCAGAATCAATGCGCATCTTAGGCAGGACTCATGCTACGGCTAAATTGATTTTGGTCGGATCTTTTGAGTCTGAATTGGATCCATTGGCACCAGGCAATGAGGAGTTCTTTAAAACGTCTCCAAACGTTAAGTATGTGGGACGCCAAATGGATGTACGGCCATATCTGTTAGCTGCAGATGCTCTGGTTTTCCCATCATACAGGGAGGGTTTCCCTAACGTCGTTCTTCAAGCTGGAGCTATGGGTTTGCCATCAATAGTTACGGATATCAATGGTTGTAATGAGGTCGTTTCAGAAGGCTTTAATGGCATGATTATTCCGCCCAGGGATCAGGAAGCCCTTATAGAAAAGATGACGTGGTTCATTGAGCATCCTGAAGGAGTCGAACAGATGGCAATGAATTGCAGAAACATCATAGTATCCAAATATGAGCAGAATGATGTCTGGGATGCGTTGCTGTCCATGTATAAAGAATTGGAATAGTATATTATGACAGGAAAGAAGAAGGTAGTTGTTTTCGGTGCAACTGGTAATATTGGAGCTTATCTTTCTGTTTATTTGAAAGATAGCGGTTATGATGTGGTCGCTGTCGGGAGACGCTCTTCAGATAACGGGTTCTTTGCAACAAAAGGAATTCCATATTATTCAGTTGATATCAAGGATCGAAACTCTTTTGAGTGTCTTCCTAAAGAGGATTATTATGCAGTCTGTCATTTTGCTAGCACACTTCCGTCCAGATATGCTTATGATCCACAGGACTTGATCGAATCAATCACAATCGGCACCCTTCATGTATTGGAATGGATGCGGGAATGTAATTGTAAGACAATTGTTTTCCCCCAGACTCCTTCAGATATGGCTAAATACCATAATCGCCCAGGCCTGATTCCTGAGGATGCCCCGAGGCATTTCCCTCTGACAGGAGACCATGCCGTTTATACAATTGCTAAAAATGCCGCTGTGGATCTGATGGAACATTATCACGCAGAGTTTGGCATCCGTTTCTTCGCATTGAGATTCTTTACCATATATCAGTATCATCCCAATGCCTATCATTATGCAGATTTCAAGCGTAGGATGATGCCCTACCGCATGCTGATGGACAGGGCAAGCAAGGGACTGCCGATTGAGATTTGGGGAGACTGCAAGAAAGCCAAAGAGATGGTCTATATTAAGGATTTCATCCGTTTGGTCAAATGTTGCATTGAGAGTGATAGTGAAGGAGGATGTTTCAATGTTGGAAATGGTTGGCAAGTTACCTTGGAGGAACAAATATTGGGGATTATTGATGTATTTAGCCCCGAAGGCAATAAATCTCCAGTCATCTATTGCCCTGAAAAACCGGATCCCCTTCAAAATGCTTTTGATGTATCCAAGATTTTCGATGAATTGAACTACCGCCCGAAGTACTCTTATATTGATCAGTTGAAGGATTTCAAACAAGAGATGGAAACGGAACCTTTTGCTATGCTTTGGGGGACGAAGGAGGATTATACTGAATGAACTATGTACCGGCATTTCTTCAAAAGACTGTTAGATTTTTTTATCGCTTTAGTGGCGATTATCTGTATTTCCCCATTATTAATAGTTGTTTCGGCTCTTCTTTATTTTGCCAATGAAGGGGCTGGCGTTTTCTTCTTGCAGGAACGCCCTGGTCTGAAAGGAAAGATTTTCAAAGTAATAAAGTTCAAGACCATGAACGAAAAGCGGGGGGATGACGGCAAACTTCTTCCGGATCTCCTTCGTGTTACCAGAATTGGTAAGATTGTTCGTTCTACCTCGATAGATGAGTTACCGCAGTTGTTCAATGTGTTGAAGGGAGATATGGCTTTGATAGGGCCACGCCCTTTACTTACTCAGTATATGCCGCTTTATACGGAAGAGCAAATGAGACGCCATGATGTCCGTCCAGGAATCAGCGGATGGGCACAAGTCAATGGCCGTAATAATCTCACATGGTCTGAAAAATTCAAGTTTGATGTCTGGTATGTAGATCACCTTACTTTTCTTCTTGATTGCAAGATCGTTTATATGACAATTATGAAAGTTTTTAGGAAGGAGAGCATTAATAATACTGAAGCGTCTGAAAACAACATAACAGAACCTGTATTTGATGGAACTAACTGAATATAATAAAGACAGACATCTGATGAGGGCTTTTCAGAATCTTGCGACTCCGTGTTTTATTATAGATAATCAAGAGTTTCAACGTAGTATCATAGGTTTTCAGGAGGCCTTGAATAGTCGCTTTGTACGATCTTCGGTGGGGTATTCTGTAAAAACGAATTCTTTGCCATATTGCTTGCAAATGGCTAATGAAAAAGGTTGCTTCGCAGAGGTCGTTTCTGCTGATGAGTATGAATTAGCCTTAAGATGTGGATTCGTAAAGGATCGCATTATCTACAATGGGCCGATGAAATCGCACGATACTTTTATCGATGCTATTATTAATGGGGCGATTGTGAATTTAGAAACACATCGTGAAATTGACTGGCTGAAGGATTTACCGAACGACGATATTTTTAAGGTGGGGTTGAGACTTAATGTCAATATTACTAAGGTTTCTCCTGAAGATGCAGATTGCTTTGATGATAATAGTCGCTTTGGCTTTTCGGACGGGACGGACGATTTTCATGAGGCAATTGAACAGCTGTCAAAGCTCTCGAATATAAAGCTTAGTGGCCTTCATATACATAGAACTGCGCATAGCCGCAGTATTAATTTTTATCGTAACAGTATCCGCTTTGCTTGTGAAACTATAAACAAGTACGATCTGAATCTTGATTACCTAGATATTGGAGGAGGTTATTTCGGTATTTTCTCTGATAAACCTACTTATCAGCAATATGCCGACTCTTTCAAAGATATTCTATCAGAATATGGTTTGGATAATCTTGAAGTAATCGTTGAGCCAGGTAATGCGTTAGTTGCATCTTGTTTCTCTTTCCTGACAGAAGTTATTGATGTCAAACATGTTGAAAGAGATCTGTGGTTTATTACGACCGATGGGAGTAGAAATGATATAGATCCGTTCTTCAGAAAAACCGATTATTTAAAGGAACTAATTACTGAAGGGAGTGATGTAATTGTCGGACAACAAATAATAACAGGTTGTACTTGTTTGGAAAGCGACCGCTTGTTTACGATGACTCAATCTCCATTGCTTAGAATCGGCGACCGTATCAGATATAATAATGTAGGTGCTTATACAATGTGTTTGACACCGATGTTTATTAGGTACCTTCCTGCTGTTTATTCCTGGGATGGAGAAGATTATCGATTAGTCCGCGATAGATGGACGGTCATTGAATATTTACAAAAGAGCATAGTATTATGAATGATAAGAATATCTTGTTTTGCAGCGTTGGACGGAGGGCACGTCTCCTGATGGATTTCAGGGAATCCATGGGGGAATGTGGGAGAATAATTGCTACAGATCTCAGCCCTGTCGCTCCTGCACTTGCATTTGCAGATGAGGCATACCTTGTTCCTAGAATTACTGATCCTGGTTATATTCAGAGGGTTTTGGAAATTTGCGATCAAAGCCATGTCAAAGCTATTACAACATTGATTGATCCGGAAATAGAATTGCTGGCTTTACACAGAGAGTCCTTTATTGATAAAGGAATTTTACCTCTTTGTCCATCGCAACATTCGGCACATCTTTGTTTCAATAAATATGATATGTTCAAGTTCTTGCGATCCAGGGGAGTAAGAACAGTTTTGACATATGATTCCATGGAGTCTTTCATGGCAGGCCTATCTTCTGGCGAGATTACGTTCCCGGTATTCATGAAACCAATTTCGGGAAGTGGTAGCGTTGGAATAGGAAGATGTGATAATATTGAGGAGGTTCAAGAAAAATGGAATGATGGGAAGTTTCAATATATCATTCAGGAATTGATGACGGGAGGGGATTGCGATGCTGACGTTTATGTAGATTGCATAACGAATAGACCTGTAGCCATCTTTTCGAAGAGAAAAATTGAGAGCCGGATAGGAGGGGCCAGCAAGACAATATCATTCAAGGATTCCAAGCTGTTCTCATTTGTTGAAGAAGTATGTTCAGTTCTGGAATTCTATGGCCCATGTGATATGGACTTTTTCATCAAGGATGGAGAATACTATCTCTCAGAAATTAATCCTCGTTTTGGAGGTGCGTATTTGCATGCGTATGGTGCTGGCGTCGATTTCATCAAGCTGATTATGAATAATATTGATGGTATTGAGAACCAGAGTATTATTGGCCAATATGACGAAGATATTGTCATGATGATGTACGATGACGTTGTCATCAAGCGTAAAGCCGATCTTTTGTCTGCAGAGTTCCCGGTGTTATAGTATAACTATCATCGCGCCTTATCGATTATGCCGGCGAGAGGGTTTGAAAGGGTATTTAATAGTATTTAGAGGTATTATATGATTAGTGTTATAATGCCTGTCTATAATATTGGCAGGAAAAAGCGTGTATTTCAGACAGCAATAGAATCAGTACTGTCTCAATCTTTTTCGGATATCGAGGTCTTATTGATTAATGATGGTTCAAAAGATGATACGCTTGATGTACTATCACATTATCGTTCTGGCAAGGTCCATATTGTCAGTAAAGATAACGGAGGTGTTGAATCTGCACGGCGCGAGGGCCTGAAATATGCTCACGGCGATTATATCTTACACATTGATCAAGATGATATCTATTTGCCCAATGCTTTCCATCATTTTATAGATGTAGCCGAGAAAACAGACGCAGATGTAGTTGTCTCGAATAATGCGAGATTTATCTTTAATCCCAGAGTAAGATTTGGAGAAAAGGATTGTCCATCCCTAACTGAATCTAGGGTAATCAAGCATGATTCTTTTATGAAGGATTATTATCAATCTTTTTTTGGAATTAATGATTTCCCAGTGAATATTTGGAATAAACTATATAAGAAGTCATTTCTTGATAGTATTCCTGAGCCACCTTTGACAAACTGCATTATTGAAGATTTATCATATAATATGCATGTGCTTCCTTATGCTAATCGAATAGCCGTCATTCCAGATGTTACATACCTTTATCGCTGGGGGGGATGGACAAATCACTTTGATTCTACTATATTGGAAACAGCATTAACTGGTTTTCGTCTGAAAAAGAATCTCATCGAAAAGTTTTCCCTACCATTTATCTATACGACTTCAATCGAACTAATAAACTATATTAATACATATTTCTGCAGTCTTCTTGAGTATAACAAGGCATCTGAGGCTTCATTTAAGGAAGAAGTTAAGCGGGTTCTTGCATTTCCTGACGTAAAAGAAGCGTGTACGATTGTTAAACGTGGGATGGATAGGTTCCCACATATGGATCCGATTATTAAAGGAGATATTGATACTTTGTACAAAATTGATCAAGCTGTTTTAGATAAGAACCGTCTTAGGAATGTAATAAAAAAAATGGCTCTATTCTTTTCAGATAAATGATGTTATGCTTAACCGCTTAACGACCGTTGCCCTTGTTTTACCCTTGCCCTCTTGAGGGCTTCATATAGTAATTTCTTTTACTGCCTGTTCCCTCATATGTTACTTGTAAGATCTATTCTTACATTTGAGACTTACACTATGAATACTTGGTCTGCAGATAAGCCATCAAGTATTACAATATCGTGTTTGATACATTCGATTATATTGCCATCAAGCAGTAAAATATAAGTTGATCATACCGGTTACTGATTTCCGTTGATGGCATTTCTAATACTCATCCACCCCTAACTCTTCCCTGAACTTATCCAATTGCTTCCGGAGCCTGCGTACGCGGCGGGCATAGCGGCGTTCTGAGATGCAGTTGTGCATCTCGTCCGGATCCTTGCGGAGATCGTAGAACTCATCGTAATCTCCGTTTTCCCCACCATAGAAATGAATCAGCTTGAAGCACTTGTCGGCCACGCCGTCATGCTTCAGTACGTTATGCTCTGACGGAAGGTCGTAGTAGTGGTAGTACATGTACCTACGCCACTTGCATTGCTGTTTCCCGTTATGCTTTATGACCGGCAGCAGCGACCGTCCCGACATCTCTTCCGGCTTGTCGACTCCGGCGACATCGAGATAGGTAGGCGCGAAATCCAGGTTCTGGACAAATGCGTTCGAGACCAGTCCTCCCCGGCCTCCCGGATAACGGATTATTAGGGGAGTCCTGAAGGATTCCTCGTACATAAAGCGTTTGTCGAACCAGCCGTGTTCGCCCATATAGAATCCCTGGTCGGAGGTATATACGATTATCGTATTGTCGGCAAGGCCGTGTGAGTCAACATATTCCAGGATCTCTCCGACAGAATCGTCTACCGAGCGGATGCACCTTAGGTAATCCCTAACATACCTCTGGAACTTCCACTCCAGCAATTCCTCACCTTCCAGATTACTTTCCAGGAAAGCCCTGTTCCTGGGACCGTAGGCCGCTTCCCATGCCGCCCTGGCGGTGGCGTATCCCTCTTCAGGGATATATTTCCCCTCTGAAAGATGGCTCTTGAATTCAGGGGTAAAGTATTCTCCCTGCCCACTCAGGACATAATACCAGTCGAATCCCTTGGGCTCGTACAGCATGTGAAATTTGCTGATCTTAGCGGTCTGGTACAAACCTGCAGCAGCTCCGAGACGAAGGTTACTCTGGTATCAGCAACGTTGGAAAAAGGAGTTGACCAGTGTTAGTATTCCATTGATTCCCCCTTGAATCTCTCCACATGCTTCTGTTGTCGGCTTTCTTGTGGGACATATGATCTTTTAAGTTGCATTTTTTATTACTCGTCTGTTTCCTTGATTGGATCATTTATATAGTTGTATCAGTTTCCCTAAAGTGGAGTTTTTTCTGCTGAGTTAGTCTGTATGTCTAATACGCTTTAGTAAGTGGTCATTAAATGGAGAGTTGCGCTCCATCGAGTGCGTATGAATTAGTGTTTGAGATAAATAGAATGTGACAAGTAACAGGTGAATCCTATTCTCCATGATAATAATCCCTTCTAGGAGCGTTCATTTCTTTATCCGTGAAAATGCTATTCTCGCCCACCAGTTAAAACAGATAGAGTTTTAGGAATCCATTTATTTGCATAATAATAGCAGACAATTAAAATAATAACTGTAATAATAGGAGCCAAAAAGTACTTGATAATCAAACCTATCTGATTGCTTGGCAAATAATTCCCTAGAGAAATAAGCACATATGGCAGAACCATTATATGTGATGCATATACGAAGAAAGAACTCTTTAAAAGGATAGGGTGGATATTTATTTTTTGCTTTTGAACTAATAATGTAACAAAACCAATTATGCTTGATGAACCAAACAATGTGAAAAGACGATATGCGTATCTATAGGCAACGTTATTATTACCATACGTAAAGACCATTATTAATACTGTCGGTATTGCTAAACACGTTACAATTATGAAACGTTTTTTGAAGAAGTATGATATGTTAATACTACGGATTTTTAGAAAGGCGCCAAAGGTGAAAAAGAAAAAACCCTCCATAGAAAGCCCTGGAAGATCTTTCCAAGTATGGAATAAATATGCTATATACAAAAAGAGTAATCCTCCGCTCCCAGTTATTTTACAAGAATAGAAAACTAAAGGTGCCAGTATTACAAAAACGATTAAATCTCTAACATACCATAAGGGGTAATTTATAGGTTGTCCCCCTATTCCTGAATCCCAGAATGCCCTCAAACCACCAATTTGATTATACCACGTAGCCATGATCGGAACGTCCCCCCCCCTTAATGCGAATATTAAATAAAGCATAAGAAGAGAAAAAACAATCGACAATAGATTCCAAATGAAGTATGGAAGAATTAGTGTTTTGGCGCGTCTCTTGAGTTTATTTGCCCAAATATCTGCGCTCCACTTTTCTAGCCTTGTAAAAAAAAGAAATCCGGAAATAAGGAATAAAGTCGGTACTGCTACTCTACAGATGCCTTCTGAAAAAAAGATACGGATAATATCATAGATGCCATAACGCCATGAAATAATATCTCTACCCTCTACTGGTGCACCAACGGCGTGTAATAATACCACTGCTCCTATACAAATAAATCGAAGATATTCTATCGTTAAGTATTTATCGTTCATTTATTAATAAATAATTCATGCTAGGCACAAAACTAGTTTATGGGATAAAATAAGTGTTGATTTATTATACTTTCCTATACTTATTTTAACTTCGCAACTATTCTTTCTAGACTGATCTCAAGATGATTTTCGCTACTGTTCTCGGCCGCCGTATCGATTACGCCGGCGAGCGGATCTAATATTCATCCACCTTCAATTCTACCCTGAACTTATCCAGTTGCTTTTGAAGCCTGCGTACACGGCGGGCATAGCGGCGCTCTGAAATGCAGTTGTGCATCTCGTCCGGATCCTTGCGGAGATCATAGAACTCATCGTAATCTCCGTTTTCCCCACCATAGAAATGAATAAGCTTGAAGCGCTTGTCGGCCACGCCGTCATGCTTCAGCACGTTATGCTCCGACGGAAGGTCGTAGTAGTGGTAGTACATATACTTGCGCCATTTGCAAGGCTGTTTCCCATTATGCTTTATGACCGGCAGCAGCGACCTTCCCGACATCTCTTCCGGCTTTACCACTCCGGCGACATCGAGATAGGTAGGCGCGAAATCCAGATTCTGGACGAATGCGTTCGAGACCAGTCCGCCCCGGCCACCCGGATAACGGATGATGAGGGGAGTCCTGAAGGATTCCTCGTACATGAAGCGTTTGTCGAACCAGCCGTGTTCGCCCATATAGAATCCCTGGTCGGAGGTATATACGATTATTGTATTGTCGGCAAGTCCGTGTGAGTCGACATATTCCAGGATCTCTCCGACAGAATCGTCTACCGACCGGATGCACCTGAGGTAATCCCTGACATACCTCTGGAACTTCCACTCCAACAATTCTTCTCCTTCCAGATTGCTCTCCAGGAAGGCTTTGTTCCTGGGGCCGTAGGCCGCTTCCCAAGCAGCCCTGGCGGTTGAATCCATCCGGTTAAGCCCGTTCAGCAACGCCCTCTTGGGATGCGGTGCTCCGGTAGGCTCTACATCAAGCTCTTCTATCTTGAGATCATAGATCATGGTCATATCCTTGTCTATGGTCATCCTTTGCACGTGTGCGGCCTCTCCCTTGTCAGACCAGGTGTCATGGAAAGTGGCCGGTAAGGGGAATGTGACATCTTCATAGAGGTCCAGATACTTAGTCGGAGGCATCCAGTTCCGGTGAGGCGCCTTGTGATGGACATAGAGGCAGAAAGGCTTGTCGGGGTCGCGCTGCTCAAGGAATTCTATCGCGCGGGCTGTGACCCTGTCGGTGGCGTATCCCTCTTCAGGGATATATTTCCCTTCAGAAAGATGGCTCTTGAATGCAGGGGTATAGTATTCTCCCTGCCCCCTCAGGACATAATACCAGTCGAATCCCTTTGGCTCGCACTGCATGTGCCATTTGCCAATCATAGCAGTCTGGTAGCCGGCCTGCTGCAAAAGCTCGGAGACGAAGGTCACAGTTGTGTCAATTCCCCTTCCCAGGGTCCTCTGCCCGTTCTGATGACTGTAAAGACCGGTCATCAGGCAGGCGCGGCTGGGTGTGGACAGGGAATTCTCGACATAGGCCTTGTCGAAACGTATACCTTCGGAAGCCAGGCGGTCCATGTTCGGAGTCGGTGCCTGGCGGCTCAGGGGATGGCCGTAGGCGCTGATGGCCTGATAGGAATGGTCATCCGTCATGATGTGGATGATGTTCAACCTCTTCGGGGCTTCCTGGCCCTGGGCCTGAGGTGCGAGGGCCTGCATTGCGGCTATCGCAAGACCGGCGGGAACGGTGATTGACGTGCTTTTCATTTGGAGATCGATCTGGTTAAAGACAAAGATAAAAAATATTATCTTTGTACCGCTTAAGACTTTGACTTTCTATGGGTAAAAGAATATATCTCTGTCTCGCTCATATGAGTGGAAATGAGATGAAATACATCCAGGAGGCATTCGATACGAACTGGGTCGTTCCGCTCGGTCCGAATGTCAATGGGTTTGAGGAGGATTTGAAGAGATTTGTAACAGGCTCAAGTGGTTCGACAAGCTCACCAACAAGTAAGGAGGTGGTAGCACTGAGTTCTGGGACGGCGGCGGTTCATCTGGCGTTGATTGCATGCGGAGTGGGACCCGGGGACGAGGTGATGGTCCAGAGTTTTACCTTCTGCGCGTCATCCCATCCCGTGACATACCTTGGCGCAACCCCGGTATTCGTAGATTCAGAGGAGGATTCCTGGAATATGGATCCGGACCTGCTGGACAAGGCGATTGCCGACCGTATCGCAAAGACTGGAAGGAAGCCTAAGGCCATCGTTCCCGTTGCCTTATACGGAATGCCTTACCGTATTGACCGATACATGGAGATATCCCGAAAATACGGCATCCCTGTCATTGAAGATGCCGCCGAGGGCTTCGGCAGCCGGTTCGACGGGCGGGTGCTCGGGACCTTCGGAGATTACGGCGTCCTGAGTTTCAACGGCAACAAGATGATCACGACCTCCGGCGGAGGTGCCCTGATATGCCCGGACATGGAGGCTAAGAACAAGATAATGTGGTACGCCACCCAGGCCAGAGAGGCATATCCATACTACCAGCATGAGTCGATCGGTTACAATTACCGCCTGTCGAATATCTGTGCCGGAATCGGTCGCGGCCAGATGACGGTAATCAATGACCATCTTGCCCATCACCGCCATGTCCAGAAGATGTATGAGGCGCTTCTTGCTGATGTTAAGGGAATCCATGTCCATGGCCAGACTGACCCTCGCTTTGATTCAAACTTCTGGCTCTGTACTCTCACGCTTGATGAAGACTTGAAGATAAAAGGGCAGGAGAGAGCTTATGCAGAGGCGATTACCAAAGCCATCGGTGGTGCTGCCGGCGTAATACATGCCGGCGGTGGAGTACACACGGATTGCGAGCCGAATACTAATGTCGAGGCCATCAGGATGTTCCTCGACGAGGCCGGAATCGAAGCCAGGCCTTTGTGGAAGCCCATGCACAGGCAGCCTGTCTACAGAAATGCCCCTGCATATGTGAATGGTGTCTCTGAAGCCATATTCAAGAAAGGACTCTGCCTGCCCGCAGGCCCTTGTGTCACGGATGAGGATGTCAAGTATATAGTATCCAAGATCAAGGAAGCCATCGAGGTATAGGGATGGACAGCTATATCGACATCTTCTGTTCGGTCCTTCGGGCCGGTCTCTGGAACAAGGCTCCTGAGGCTGACCTGCGTGGTGCCGATTTCAAGAGGATTTGGGCCGATGCGCAGAAACAGGCTGTCAGCGGACTTGTGGCCCAGGGACTGCTGAACACGGGTCGCATGCATCCTAAGGCATCCGAGATGCTTCAGAAGAAGATTCTTTCCATCGCTGCGATGAATTTCAAGATTTCGCACATCCTTGCCGATGCTGTCAAGGCCTTGCGCAGCGGTGGTATTGAACCTATCCTTCTTAAGGGGCATGGAGTGGCTTCATACTACCATCAGCCCCTTCTGCGGGAGTGTGGAGATATCGACCTTTATGTAAGGCCAGACCAATACAAGAGGGCTTTCGACATACTTTCCGACAACATCGCATGCATTGAGGAAAAGAAGTTTGAAGAGTCTGAAAAGCACTCTACCATTGTCACTAAGGGCATACCGATAGAGCTTCATCAATTTGCTGATGTACTTGTTCCAAGATACAACGATGCTTTTCAGAGTTTTTCTGATGCCGGTATTGCCAGCGATTGTGGATCGGTTGATGTAGATGACATCATCGTACATACTCCAGGTCCGACATTTAATGTAATGTATATCCTTGAACATATCTGGAGTCATTTCGTAGCGGCGGGAGTCGGTTTCAGGCAGATATGTGACTGGTCGTTGTTACTCCATGCCAACCAGTCCAGCATCGACAGGAAGAGTCTCTTCCGGATGCTAGATGAACTGGACCTGGTCAAACCATGGAAAGTGTTCGGCCTGATTGCCGTACGCCAGCTTGGATTGCCGGAAGGAGATATGCCTTTTTTCGATCTTTCAGTTAAAAGAGAATCCGACAAGGTGCTTGGGATGATTATGAAAGAGGGTAATTTCGGCCACGAATGGGATGAGAGATGGGCAGAGTCCGGTCATCGTTTCCTGGATACGTCGAAGCATTTCATTGTCATTACACGGAGATACCTGAAAGTCATACCGATGTTCGGTAACATTGCATTTCAAGAGTACAAGACTAAAATCTTGTATCATTTATGGAAATAAATCTCCATTTATGCTTATATTTGTTAAGTTGGAGTCATGAGGAGCTTTAAGGACATCATAGACTGGTATTTCTCAAAAGGGGCACTTCCTTATTGGTGTGTGCTTCTGATAGATTGCATTATCCTGCTTTTCTCCAGCATTGTTGTCTACTGGGCTTTCCACAGCGCTTCATTCCTGGTAGGTAACTTCCTGCCATTGATGCGGGTGATGCTGATTTATCTTGCGATTACCTGTATCTTCTTCAGGGTTTTCAAGACATATACGGGCATAATCCGCTACTCATCTTTCAGCGACTTGATCCGGATCGGGATGGCCATGGCATGCTCGTTTATCGTGGCATTCCTGATCCATTATCCTTTGAGTGGGACTCCGGCTTGGCTGTTTGCCCACCTTACGGCCAGGTTCCTGCTTGTAACATTCGTGTTGGCCACGGCTCTCATGTGGCTGGCCAGGATCGTTATCAAGGCTGTCTATGACGCCTTCTTCCGTACCGAAGCAGCTCAAGCCGCTTTCATCTACGGCATCCGCGCCGGAGGAATCGGACTTGCCAAATCGATCCGTGGCGAGAAGCCGATGCGTTTCAAGCTCCGTGGTTTCATCTCCCATGACCCATCGCTTCGCGCCAAGGGTACCGTCCTGATGGGTGAGCCGGTGTTCGACGTAGATGACAGCCTCCCCGAGGAATTGCAGAAACGTCGCATCAGGGCCGTTCTCGTCGCTCCGGGAAGGATTGACCGTTTCCGTAACGATACTGTGCTTCAGGACTATATCCTCAGTTCCGGAGCAAAGATCTATTTCTCCCATGCCGCGGTGGAGTGGGACAAGGACTCTCTCCTTGGGACAGCGACCATCAGCGAGGTAAAGATCGAGGACCTGCTGCCACGCGACGAGATCCAGATAGACATGGACTCGATTGCCAAAGATATCCGGGACAAGAAGATACTCATCACAGGCTCGGCGGGCAGCATCGGAAGCGAGATCGTGCATCAGGTCGCTTCGTTCGGTCCCTCGGAGATGATGCTCATCGATTCGGCCGAGACCCCGCAGCATGATATCAGGCTGATGATGGCCCGTGAATATCCTGCCGTCAAGACCTCGACCATCGTCACCAGCATCGTGAACGAATCCCATATGGAAGCCATATTCAGGAACTTCCGTCCGGACTACGTCTTCCATGCTGCTGCCTACAAGCACGTTCCGATGATGGAGTATAATCCTTCGGAGAGCATCCAGAACAACGTCCAGGGGACCAAGATAATCGCCGACCTTTCGGTCAAGTACGGAGTTTCCAAATTCGTTATGATCTCCACCGACAAGGCTGTCAATCCGACGAACGTGATGGGTTGTTCCAAGCGTATCTGCGAGATTTACGTCCAGAGCCTGAACAAGGCCGAGAAGGAGGGCGAGGTCGAAGGACATACCCAATTCATAACGACCCGTTTCGGCAACGTGCTGGGATCCAACGGTTCCGTTATCCCGATATTCGAACGCCAGATCAAGCAAGGCGGTCCTGTGACCGTGACTCATCCCGACATCGTCAGGTATTTCATGCTGATTCCCGAGGCTTGCAAGCTCGTCCTTGAGGCCGGAACGAAAGGGGAGGGTGGCGAGATATTCGCTTTCGACATGGGCAAGCCCGTACGCATAGCCGACCTTGCGAAGAGGATGATTGAACTCAGCGGCGTGCAAGAAGTTGAAATCAAGTATACCGGACTCCGTGACGGCGAAAAGCTTTATGAAGAAGTGCTCGACTCCGAGGAATCCACCAAGCCCTCATTCAACGAGAAGATCCGAATCGCCACCGTCCGCGAATATGACTATGCTTCCATTTGCGATCAGATCGACCGCCTAATCGAGATCTCATACGAATATGACGACATGAAGACCGTGGCTGCGATGAAACAGATCGTCCCGGAATACGTCAGCAACCATTCCGCATTCTCAGTGCTGGACAGGTAGGAATCCCTTTTCATTATCTTTCGTGTTCTTCTGATTTGAAATCGGAAGAAATTTTTGATTATTCCGAAAATTTCGTAACTTGTAACGGAATAACACGAAAACTTTATAACAATGGTTGACAAACACCTTCTTCTGGGAGACGAGGCATTGGCACTGGGTGCCCTGCATGCCGGTCTTTCGGGAGTCTATGCCTATCCGGGAACCCCCTCGACCGAGATTACGGAGTATATCCAGCGGCATCCTTTGGCAAAGGAACGCGGCATCCACTGCGACTGGTGTACCAACGAAAAGACAGCTATGGAAGCTGCCCTCGGAGTATCGTTTGCCGGCAAGCGCGCCCTTGTCTGCATGAAACACGTAGGAATGAATGTCTGCGCCGATGCTTTCGTCAATTCAGCCGTGACCGGTGCCAACGGAGGTCTGGTCATCGCTGCCTGCGACGATCCTTCCCAGCACTCATCCCAGAACGAGCAGGATTCTCGCTTCTATGCAGACTTTGCAATGATGCCTTGCTTCGAGCCGTCCAACCAGCAGGAAGCCTACGATATGGTCCAGGAGGCTTTTGATTACTCCGAAGCCAACCATATTCCCGTCCTGATGCGACTCACCACGCGTATGGCGCATTCCCGTGCGGTGGTTCGACAGGCTCACCAACCGGCCCCAGAGAACGAACTTCATTTCCCTCCGAAGGACCGGGAAAGATTCTGGGTCACCCTGCCTGGGATATCCAGGGCACGTGTCAAGGAACTGGCAGAGGAGCAAGCCAAGTTCCGTCAGGATTCCGAGCTGTCCGGCGATAATATGTATAAGGACGGCCCCGACCACAGCCGTGGGATCGTTACATGCGGAATCGCATATAATTACCTGATGGAGAATTTTCCCGAAGGTTGCCAGTATCCTGTCCTTAAGGTTACCCGTTATCCATTCCCGACAAGGCTTCTTAAGAAGATGACCGGGTCCTGCAAGACAATCCTGGTCATCGAGGAGGGGCAGCCGCTGATTGAGGAGAAACTCAGGGGGCTGCTGTATGACGAAAATGAAGGCAATGGCTTTGTCAAGGTGAAGGGACGTCTTGACGGAACCCTTCCAAGGACCGGTGAGCTGAATCCCGACCATGTCAGGAATGCTCTCGGTCTCGAGCCGCTGGATGCCTTCGGAGAGGCTAAGATGACTGTCCCGCGTCCGCCGGCACTCTGCCAGGGTTGTGGCCACAGGGATTTCTATACCGCTTTGAACGCTGTCCTGAAGAAATATGACGGAGCGAAGGTATTCGGCGACATAGGCTGCTACACCTTGGGCTATATGTCTCCTTTCAATGCCATCCATTCCTGCGTGGAAATGGGGGCTTCGCTCACGATGGCTATAGGAGCTGCCAATTCCGGAGTGTGGCCGTCGGTCGGAGTCATCGGAGACTCTACGTTCACCCACAGCGGAATGACCGGTCTGCTGGATGCCGTCAATTCAAAGGCGGACATCACGCTCTGCATCTCCGACAACCTGACCACCGGAATGACAGGAGGCCAGGATTCTGCCGGGACCGGCAAGCTCGAAAGGATATGTGCAGCCATTGGAGTGGAAGA
Source organism: uncultured Bacteroidia bacterium (assembly GCA_902779765.1). Taxonomy (GTDB): domain Bacteria; phylum Bacteroidota; class Bacteroidia; order Bacteroidales; family UBA932; genus Cryptobacteroides. Next base: position 1,467 of record CACZCQ010000002.1, on the reverse strand, counting down.
GGACCATATCAGGACCATCGTCCCGCTCCCGAAGAATTATCCCGAGATGGAAAAGGTGATTGAAGAGGAAATCAATTATCACGGAGTATCTGTGGTGATATGCCGCAGGGAATGCATCCAGACGGCCAAACGTCACCTGGCCGCTAAAAACAGGTAAGAATATGAAAAAGGATATCATACTTTCCGGCGTGGGGGGACAAGGCATCCTCTCCATCGCTACGGTTATAGGATGGGCGGCCCTCGAGGAGAACCTCCACCTGAAGCAGGCCGAAGTCCATGGCATGAGCCAGCGTGGCGGGGACGTCCAGAGCAATCTCCGCCTTTCGTCCGTTCCCATATTCAGCGACCTGATCCCGAAAGGGGAGTGTGACCTCATCCTCTCCCTCGAACCGATGGAAGCCTTGAGGTATCTGCCCTGGCTTTCCAGGACCGGATGGATTGTGACCAACACCACCCCGTTCGTGAATATTCCCAACTATCCCGCGATCGATGATATCATGGCCGAGTTGCACTCGGTGCCGAATGTCATAACCCTTGACTGCGATGCGATTGCAAGGGAGACCGGCTCACCCAGGAGTGCGAACATGGTACTTCTGGGGGCTTCGGCTGCTGTGATGGATATTGTCGGACCGGATAAACTCCGGGAGGGAATCGCAGCGATATTCTCCCGCAAGGGTGATGCGATAGTCGCCGCCAACATTGCGGCATTCAACGCAGGATTGGAAGAATCTAAAAAGTTCAGCAAATGAGAGTTATCCCGAAAGCCAGCCTCGACGATGTATTGCGGGGCATGAATATAAAGGACCTTGCCAGCGCTACCATCAGGCAGTGTGTCAATACTGCCCAGGAACTTGAGCGTGTATCCGGCGAGGGGTTTGTCCACCTCGAATTCGGGGTTCCCGGGATCAAGGCGTCCCAGTTCGGAGTAGATATGCAGAAACTGGCTTTGGATGCCGGAATAGCCGCAGTTTATCCTCCGACCGGTGGTATTCCCGAGTTCAAGTGGAATGCCTCCGCATTCATAAAGGCGTTTGTCGGTATAGACGTGTTCCCCGAATGTGTGATTCCAACGGTCGGTTCCATGCAGGGTTGCTTCAACCTTTTGCTGGAATGCTCACAGTTGCATGAGGGCCGCAAGGCGGTCATCTATCTCAGTCCCGGCTTCCCGTCACACTTCCTGCAGGCGAAGATCCTCGGCCTGGAGGCCCGCTCATTGGATATCTATGATAACCGCGGCGAAAAACTCGGACCGATGCTCGAGGAGATGATGGCGGACGGAAAGGTCTGTGCCATTGTATATTCCAACCCTAACAATCCCGCTTGGGTAAACCTGACGGAAGGGGAACTCAAGACGATCGGAGAGCTCTGCACCAAGTACGATGTGATCGCGCTGGAAGATATGGCCTACCTCTGCATGGATTTCAGGAGTGACCGCTCCAAGCCATTCAAACCGCCGTTCCAACCCAC
>CACZCQ010000001.1 GCA_902779765.1 uncultured Bacteroidia bacterium | reverse complement strand
CATGTGTTAAGCCTGCCGCTAGCGTTCATCCTGAGCCAGGATCAAACTCTTCTTTGTATATACACTATAAATCTAAGTTAGACCCCGACAGTTTCTAAAAGAAATCAACGCTCTCGTTTTATTCTTGTTCTCGGTACTTGCTTGTACTAATCTTTCAATATTTTCAATGAACGTGGTGCTTCATTTAGAAGCGGGCTGCAAAGGTAACAACTTTTTCTTTCCCCACAAATTTTTTTCGGGGAAAATTAACTATTTTTTGTTTCCGGGTCAGAACCAGACCGCCGGTTCGGGGCCCATGGTCAGGACAAGCTCTCCTCCGGAGATGATTTCGGAGTACTCGATATACCCCCTGTCCAGTTTCTGCCCATTCAGGGTCACATCCTGGATGTACTTGTTGTCGGCGCTCAAGCCTTTGGCCGTTATCTTCAGCGTTCCTCCGGGGACCTTCAGTTCGGCCTCCTCAAACACGGGGGCACCGAACCAGAAACGGGTGGAAGCCGGTTCCGGCTCATAGAATCCGAGGGAGGAAAGGACATACCACGCGCTCATCTGGCCGGCATCCTCATTGCCTGCCAGGCCCTCCGGATCGTTAAAGTAGAAATCGTCGTAGACCCTGCGTACCAGATCGGCTGTCTTGGCAGGCTGGCCGGCCATGGTGTAGAAATAGATGATATGGTGGCTCGGCTCATTGCCGTGTACATACTGTCCTATGAGACCGGTGATGTCGCTTGAGACATTCTCCCCTTCCAGATGGGAATCAGCAAGGAAAAGGGAATCAAGCCTTTCCAGGAAGAATTCCCTGGACCCATAGAATTCCACCAGTCCCTCATAGTCCTGCGGGGCAAGCCAGGTGTACTGCCATGCGGTGCCTTCGCAGTAATCAGTCACTTCGTGGGCTGAATGATAGGGGCTGAAAGGAGTCCTCCAGCTGCCGTCGGAGAGACGGCCACGTGCCTGGAGGGTTTCCTTGTCCATGTAATTCCTGTAGGAGTGGCTGCGCTCACGGAAATACTCGGCATCTTCCTTCTTACCGAGGCTTTCGGCAGCTGATGCCATGGCTCCGTCAGCTATCGCATATTCCATGTCATAGGCCACGGACTGGTTGAAAAGGTCGGAAGGGATGTAACCGTAGCGCTTCCTCAGGTCCTGGCCGCGGTCATCTCCCATTGCGGTGGTTTTCAAGGCATTCCATGCCTTTTCCTTGTTTATGCCGGGGATGTCCTTCACGACGGCGTCAGCGACTGCGATGATTCCGGGATTACCGACCATGCAGTCGGTCTCGTTGCCCATGAGATGCCAGACGGGCAGACGTCCCTGCTCGTCGCAAATGCGGATCATCGTGTTGACCATGTCGGCTTCCCTGTCGGGATGGATGATCGTCATGAGGGGCATCTGGGCGCGGTAGGTATCCCAGAGGGAGAAGGTGGTGTAGTTAACGAAGCCTCCGTCCAGATGTACCTCACCGTCGGCTCCGCGATACTCTCCGTTGACGTCGCAGAAAGTAGACGGGACTATCATCGTGTGATACAGGGCAGTATAGAATATCGTCCTTGTGTCGGCGTCGGCAGTCTTCACCTTAACCCTTGAGAGCTCTTCGTTCCAGGCTGTCCTCGCAGCTTCCGAAGTAGCCTCGAAGTCCCATCCGGGAAGTTCCGTTTCCATATTCAGCCTGGCGTTCTCTTCGCTCACGGGAGAAACGGCCACCTTGACCATTATCTGATCCCCGTCAGCCGTACGGAAACCGGCGCGGCCATAATTGACGGAAAGGGTATTGCCATTGATCTCCCTCTCCCTTACAGGAATGACCTCGAAGAAATCGAACGGCTTCGAGAACTGCGCGTAGAAGAATATCTTCTGGTTCCTTGCCCAACCGGAGGAGAAACGGTAACCCTTGAGGGTGCAGCTGTCCACCTTTTCGAATCCCGTGGAATACGCCGAATCCCAGCAACCTCCGTTCTCGAGGTCTATGACGATCGCGGCCTGGTCGGATGCGGGGAAGGTGTAACGGCTAAGTCCAACACGGTTGGTGGCGGTCATCTCAGCCGTAATCCCATACCTCAGAAGAGGAACGCTGTAGTAGCCCGGCCTTGCAATCTCCTTGCTACGGTCGGCATAGGACCACATACCCGACAGAGGATCCCTCTCGGTTCCACGGGAATACTTGACAGGACCTGTGACAGGCATGAGCGTCACGTCGAAAAGGTCCCCTATTCCGGTACCGCTCAGGTGGGTATGGGAGAAGCCTATGACGGTCGAGTCACTCACGTGATAGCCTGAGCACCAGTCCCAGGACTGGGGGATGCTGGTAGGGCCCAGCTGGACGGCTCCGAACGGCACGCTGGCTCCAACGAACACGTGGCCATGCCCTCCCGAACCGATCTTGACGTTGACGAATTCCGTCAGGTCGTTCCCGGATGCAGAACCGCCGTTGCAGCCGGAGACCAAGGCGGCGACAGCCGCCAGGATGGTTATTCCTATATGTTTCATCTGGTATGGATTTGATGCCGCTAATTTAACATTTTTATTTATATTTGTCTTTTACGAAAACAAGACTTGCCATGGGCTTTTTTACATTTCCAGGCCAGCAGGAACACAGGAAGTTCAACTACAGGCCTATCTATTACGACAAGGATGAGGAGGAGCGCCGCCGCGTGTTCGGAAAGGTGGACGGTACCCTCGATGCCGAGAAAGAAAAGGAAAAGGAAGCCGGTGAATACAAAGCCGGAGCCTACATCCGTGGTTCCTGGCGTGACGGCAATTACGCCAAGAGGGACAGCGGGGCTACGATCGCCCAGAAAATAATCGGAATCGTCGGGCTCATCCTCCTGGCAATGGTCCTGATCTATCTGTGCAAATTCTACATGTTGCTCTAGGATGGACCTGAGGATACTGCCGGGGAACATAGCCAACATGATCGCCGCGGGAGAGGTCGTCCAGAGACCTGCTTCCGTGGTCAAGGAACTTATGGAGAATTCCGTGGATGCCGGGGCCGACCAGGTGTCCGTGGTGATTGCGGATTCCGGAAGGACCCTGATCCAGGTGATAGACAACGGTTGCGGAATGACTCCGGATGACGCCGTGCTTTGCTTCGAGCGCCATGCCACTTCCAAGATAGCCACTGCCGAGGATCTGCAGCAGATATTGACTTTCGGTTTCCGCGGAGAGGCCCTGGCCTCGATAGCCGCCGTCTCCGAGGTCACCCTGAAGACCCGTACCGAGGACAATGAGACAGGCTGCCAGGTGGAGTTCGCCGCATCCAGCCATCTCTCCACCAAGGAGGTCAGCGCCCCGAAAGGAACCAACGTGGCTGTCAGGAACCTTTTCTACAATATTCCGGCAAGAAGGAAGTTCCTGAAATCGGACAATGTGGAGTTCAAGCACATAGTGGAAGAATTCAGCAGGGTGGCATTGACCAGGCCTGAAATCGGTTTCTCCCTCAGCCACAACGGTAAGGACATATTCGTGCTGAAGCCTGCCAAATCTCTCAAATACAGGATTATGGACCTGATGGGTCCGTCTGTCGCTTCGGATCTCGTGGACGTTTCCGCCGATACTTCCGTCGTCAGCCTCAGGGGCTTTGTAGGACGTCCGGACACGGCGAAGAAGACTCTCGGCAACCAGTTCTTCTTCGTCGGCGGGAGGTATTTCAGGAGCCCGTATTTCCACAAGGCTGTAATGAAAGCTTATGAAGGGCTGGTTCCCGAAGGGGTGACGCCTTCATACTTCATATATCTCGAGACCGATCCGAGGTCCATCGACGTCAACATCAGTCCCACCAAGACGGAGGTCAAGTTCGAAGACGACTCCTTCCTGTTCCAGGTCATCTACGCAGCCGTCAAGGAGACCCTCGGCAAGAATTCATTCGCAGGAGGTATAGACTTTTCCAACCCGGAGGCCAACGACATGCCGGTCCTGGGCAGGCATTTCTCCGAATATACTCCCGATTCCGCCCCCAAGGTCCAGGTCGATCCTGACTACAATCCCTTCGAACCCATATTCAATGAAGGGCGCTATGTGGAAAAGCGCGAGGATTACGGCAAACTGTTTGAAGACAAGGTACTTCCGGTCACCCAGACACTTATCCTTGACGGGAAATTCATATTGTCACCCACGAAAGGAGGCCTGATGGTTGTCAATGTCAGAAGGGCCCGTGAGAGGGTGCTGTATGACAGGGCGCTTGCAGCCCTTACGAAGAACGGCCACGTTACGCAGGCCAATATGTTCCCGGTCAAGGTTGTGGTCGGGACGGCCAACAGGACTTTGTTCGATTCCAAGTCGGTCCTCCTCTCCTCACTGGGTTTCGATATAACCCCGTTCGGTACCGATACCGTGGTGGTGAGCGGTGTGCCTGAGGGTTATTCAGGCGAGCCCGGCAAGGTACAGACAATGGTGCAGGACCTTCTGCTCATACTCTCCGACGACAGCGCCTCGCTGCCGGGAGTGATGGAATCCGCCATGGCGGAAAAGATAGCCATGCTAGGAGCGACATCGGCCGAGCCGCTGTCTTCCCCAGTGGAAGCGCGCAACCTGATGGACGCCTTGCTCGCCAGCGCGAATCCTGAACTCACCAGCAACGGGAGGAAGATAATGACAGTGATGTCACTGCAACAAATTGAACGTTTATTCTGACAACAATCATGGCACAATACTACGGATACGACAACAACCAGGGCGGAATGATGGGAAGGCTTTTCGGAAACATTCCTGAAGTGACCAGGAACCTCTTCATCGTGAATGCCCTGATGTTCATCGCGACCCTGATCAACCAGAATTTCATGGTAGGGACCTTCGCCGTGTTCTACCCCAAGTCCCCTTTCTTCCGCTGGTGGCAGCCGGTCACCTACATGTTCATGCACGGGAATTTCTGGCACATCTTCGTGAACATGTGGGGACTCCTGATGTTCGGTTCCGCACTTGAAAGGGCCATCGGTTCGAAGAAATATCTGCTGTTCTTTTTCGTGACCGGCCTCGGAGCCCTGCTGATCCACTTCGGAGTCCAGTATCTCCAGGTCCAGTCCCTGATGGCAGCCGGAGCATCCTCCCAGCAAGCCTATTACGACATTCTCCGCACCCCGACCCTCGGAGCCTCAGGAGCCCTTTACGGAATCCAGATCGGCTATGCGATGCTCTATCCCAATGACAAGTGGACACTGCTGTTCCCTCCCGTGACCTTGAAAGCCAAATGGTTCGTACTGATATTCATCGGTATAGAACTTTTCACCGGAGTGACGGGGACCCTGGACGGAATCGCCCACTTCGCCCATCTAGGCGGAGCCCTCTTCGGTTTCCTCATGATCCTTTACTGGAAGAAGAAAGGAACTCTCTGGAAGTACTAAGGACTAGGCAATGGCCAGGAAGAATCGAACCAAAGGACTGATGGATATCACCGCAAGGGCGATGATGCTTTTTGCGGCCTTCCTGCTTTTCCTGACCTATGCTTCGATGGTAGTCAATCCTGCGAAAGCCTGGTACATGACTGTCGTCGGTCTGCTTTTCGTGCCGATGGTACTCCTGAACCTGCTGTTGCTGGTATGGGCACTCCGCAGGAAATCAGGTGCGTTCCTGATTCCCTTGCTTGCCCTTATCCCCGCCGTCATATTCATTGGCCGCTATTTCCAATTCTCTTCCGGGGGAGAAGAGGCGGCCGGGCAGACTGTCAAGATCGTTTCCTACAATGTAGGCCGGTTCCAGATGGGCAAATACCTGGCAGGCAAGGACTCGGTGGAGTCGTTCATCAGGGAAACGGACGCCGATATCGTATGCCTTCAGGAAGTCGACCTCAGCGGGGAATACGATGTCAACGGTTTCTTCAGGAAATATTTCCCGGAATACAATGCTGGCTACTTCATGTTCGTCAACGACGAGGGTTCTTACGGCAATGTCACCCTCAGCCGCTTCCCCATCACCAGCAAGGGACGGCTGCAGTTTGACAAGAGCTCGAACCTGGCCATATACACGGACCTGAAGATAGGGGACAATTCCACGATAAGGGTGTACAACTGTCACTTCGAGAGCTACAACATCTCCCTCGCCAGGCTGGTAAAGTCCTGGAGAAGGGACAGCACCATAGTCAGGGACACCGAGGAGAAGATCAAACGGTCGATCTCGATGAGGCCGGTCCAGGTCAACCAGGTCATGTCTAACATAGAAGAATGTCCCGTCGAAGCCATAGTAGCCGGAGATTTCAACGACAATCCCTTGTCCTATACATATTATCGCCTGAGAAAAGGCAGGAAGGACACCTTCGTCGAAGCCGGCAAGGGTTTCGGGGCAACTTATTCAGGCCTGTGGCCGCTTGTCAGGATTGACTACGTCCTTTATCCGAAGCATTTCAAGGCAGTCAGCCACCGCACGCCGCGCCTGAAGTATTCCGACCATTATCCGGTAGTGGCAGAGATTTCCCTTTGATACGATGCAGGACGCAGGCTACTGCACCGATGACATGTCTATAAGATTGTTCAACAGCGCATAAACCGTCAGGCCCGCGACCGTCTTGATACCGGTCTTGCGGGTTATGTTCTTGCGATGGGTGATGACGGTGTATATCGAGAGGTTCAGCTTGTCGGCTATCTCCTTGTTCAGCATTCCCTTCGCCACGCAGACCAGGATTTCCTTCTCCCTTGCGGAAAGTTCCCCTTCGACAGGCTCGGGAGCCGGGTCCTGGAGTTTGGTGTCGATTGCGTTCCTAAGCTTCCGGACCAGCTCATCCTGACGGTCATACAGGGAGACCGAACCGTCGTACTGCCTGAGCACATCCTCGGTGACGGCCGGACCGTCAAGTGCAATCACTATGGAATCACAGACATCGGCCAGCATGTTCCTAGCTTCCTTCCTGCTGCGGAAATCAAGGATCACAGGATCGATGATGACCACATCCGGGTCAAAGCCCCTGAGCCTGGTCTCGCACGTCTTGGAATAATCGTGGAAGACCTCAAGGACAGAGAAGCTGCCGGAATCTTCAAGGATGCTTGCCAGTCCCTTCGCAATGATCTCCGAGGGAATTATCAGGGCTACTGTCTTCCTACTTTCCATCGTTCTCCAGATTTCTGACCATGGGCACAAGGATGCCGTCCTCAACGAAAGTATGGCGCCTGAGATCGTCGCGGAGACGGTATACGGAAAGGAGAACCCACATCTTTAGTTCCTCGTCGCATTCAGACGGAAGATACTTCATCACGATGTTCTTCATATCCTCCAGTTTCTCGTCCACGCTTTCGTGATGCTCCTCGAACTGGTCTATCGTATAGCCTTCCGGCCTCTTACCTTCCATCAGGGCTTCGACATACGGGAACACCTCATCCTCCTCCCTTGCAAAATGCTTCTCAAGCTCCGCCTTGTAGTCGAAAAAGAACTTCAGGACCGCTTTCTTGCGCCCTTCGTCGCAAGGCGAGACCAGACGGTCGAAGGCGGTCTCCAGATTCCTGAGAGCGATACCTGTGTAGTAGAGGTGGGAGCCTCGCAGGTAGCGCAGGATATCCTTGAGGCTCGCAGCTGCTATGTCGGAATCAGACGGACGGTGATCAGGGAACGAATAGACATTGCAGATCAGCAGGAATGACGCGGGATCGATGCCGTCGAGGGCACAGGCCTCGGAAGCCGGCAAACCGGCATGCCTCAAGTCTATACCCATACGGGAAATGACCTGGACCAGGTTGTAGTCCATGTCGATTATGTCCGACAGTTTCAGGTCGGGAGTAAATATCTGTTTCATGAAGTAAATATACTAATTATATCAGCAAGGCGGTGATATGGAATCCGATGAAGGCGCATACCCAGGCTATCACCATCGTATAGGCACAGACAGCGATGGCCCATTTCCACTTGCCGGTTTCGTTCTTTATGGCCACGAAAGTCGCAATGCACGGGAAATACAGCAGTATGAACAGCATGAAAGCTACAGCCGCAGGCAGGGTCACCGATGATGTGAGGGCCGACTGCAGTTGGGTACTGTTCTCATCCACGTCGGAATCGGAAGCATACATAACCCCGAGGGTACTGACGACCAATTCCTTTGCCACGACACCGGACAGCAGGCTGATGTCCATCTTCCAGTCGAAACCCAGAGGATCGAGGGCTGGGGAAACTGCCTTGCCGATCTGCCCTATGTAGGAATGCTCCTGCTGATATTCAGTATCACGCCCCGAGCGCGGGAAATATCCCAGGCACCAGATCACCACGGAGCCGATCAGGATGGTAGTCGCCATCTTCTCAAGGTACTGCTTGCCTTTCTCCCAGGTGTGCCTCCAGATAGCCTTGCCAGTAGGAATACGGTACGGGGGCAGTTCCATTACAAAGGGAAGGTCGTCTTCCTTGATGAAACGGCTGAGCACCATGGCAGAAAGGATGGCCAGCAGGACTCCGGTGAAATATATGCCCAACAGGGCCAGGGCGGAATGATGCGGGAAGAAAGCACCCGCAAGAAGGACGAAAATCGGGAGCCGGCCTGCGCACGACATGAAAGGAATTATGGCTATTGTGATCAGCCGGCTCTTTCGACTTTCTATCGCCCTCGTGGCCATGATCGCCGGCACGTTGCATCCGAATCCCATGACCATCGGGATGAATGACTTGCCGTGAAGGCCTATCTTATGCATGAGCTTGTCCATGATGAAGGCAGCGCGGGCCATATAGCCGGTATCCTCCATGATGGACAGGAAGAAATACAGTATGAGTATGTTGGGCAGGAACACGAGTACGCTTCCGACCCCGGCGATGACTCCGTCGACGAGTACGTCCTTGAGCCATCCGTCCTTCATGAACGTGGCCACGAAATCCCCGAACTTGCCTACCAGCCAGTCGATCCAGTTCATCGGATACTCTCCGAGCGAGAATGTCGCCTGGAAGATGACGTAAAGCATAAGGAGGAATATCGGGAAAGCCGCCCACTTGTTCGTGACAACGGAATCTATCTTCTCGGTCCAGGACTTCTCCCCGACCGGCTCGATGTGCCTGACATAGGTCTTGGACAGCACATCATGGACGAAACGGTACCTCCGTTCGATGTCTTCGGACTCCTCCCCCACTATGACCTTGTCGACGGACACAGGTTCCTCGGGTCCGGGATTGTCCGCCACTTCAAGCACGGTATCCAGAAGCTGGGGTATTCCCTCACCGGTCCTGCACACCGTGGGACAGACAGGCATCCCTAGCAGATGGCCGAGCCATTTTGTATCGAGACGGTCTCCCCTCTTCTTCAGTTCGTCGTACATGTTCAGGGCCATCACCACCTTGAGGTTCATGTCCCTGACCTGCGTGGTAAGATATAGGTTCCTCTCCAGGTTTGAAGCGTCCACCACATTGATTACCACATCGGGGGTCTTCTCCATCAGGTTCTCCCTGACGTAACGTTCTTCTGGGGAAAAAGCGGATAATGAATATGTACCCGGCAGATCTACGAAGACCAGCTTGCGTCCCTTGTAAGTGAAATGGCCTTCCTTGGCATCCACCGTCACGCCGCTGTAGTTGCCCACGTGTTCGTGACTGCCCGACGCCAGGTTGAAAAGCGATGTCTTGCCACAGTTGGGATTACCGACAAGGGCGATCCTGATGGTACCGGATTTGTCGGCATTGTAATCCTCCTCGGAACAGATGTCGATAAGGGCGGCTTCGTCACGCCTGAGAGAGACCTTGTAGCCCATTATCTCATATTCGATGGGATCCTTGAGCGGGGCGTTAAGGATGGTGTTGACCTTCTTCCCGGGAATGAAGCCCATCTCGATGAGCCTTTTCCGGAAGTTGCCCTGTCCACCTACCTTTACGATTATCCCTGAGCTGCCTGTATTGAGATCCGACAATTTCATTGTCGCAAAAATAGGCATTATTTCAAAGACAGGCAATCACAAGATATTGGTATTGGGGCCCGCTCACTAATTATTTGTTGGATTTTCAGAATAGCGGAAAAATCCCGACCTTTGCAAGGATATGCTTTCGGAGAAAAAACTGATAATTTCCACCACTTCCTTCAAAGGCACGCTTGCGGAGCAATGCAGAAGTATACTTGACCGGACGGATTCCGACAGAATCGTCCTGAGCCTGGTATTCTTCTTCGATGTCGAAGCCGCAGGCTCCTATGACTCTGCAATGAGCGCCATCACGGGAGAATGCCGGCGTTTCTTCGGAATGCGGATGCCCATGGTGACCTGCGTGGCACAGAAGCCACTGGAATCTGCCTTATCAGCCGAAGTCCTGTATCTTCACGGCAACGGAACGGTCGAATTCAACGATGACTACCTGGTAATCCGTTCCGGGGACACTTCCGAACTCATCACCAAAGGCATCCAGTTCCCTGGTTCCGGAGATACCGGAGAACAGGCCGCAAGGGTATTCGCAAGGATCGGGGAAATCCTCGACGGTGAAGGATTCAGGACCGGGGACATAGTCCGCCAGTGGAACTACATCGAAAGCATAACAGGTATGACCGGAGGCATGCAGAACTACCAGATGTTCAATGACGCAAGGTCCGCATTCTATTCCGGCACGGACTGGACCAACGGTTATCCGGCGGCCACGGGTATAGGCAGTTCCGCAGGCGGCGTGGTAGTTTCCATATACGCCGTCTCCGGTTCCGTCAAGGCAAGCCGGCCCGTGGACAACCCCATCCAGGTGCCTGCCCACCGGTATTCGGGCCGGGTGCTGGTACAGGGCCGCGACGCGGTCAGGACCACTCCGAAATTCGAGCGGGCAAGGCTGCTTGAAGATACTGTACTGATTTCAGGTACAGCCGCGATCAAGGGAGAGAACAGCGACATATCATCCGATCCCGGTCTCCAGGCCGAGGCGGCGATCGATGTCGTGGAGCATCTTGTCCGGCCCGGGAACATCTTCCCGGGATGCAGGAGGTCCAGGTTTGGAGCCTTGAGGATATACATAAAGCACGAGGAGGATGCCGGTGCGATCATCAGCACCGTCAAGGACCGCTGGAAAGGCGTTCCCATGCATTTCCTCGTCGCTGACATCTGCCGGCCGGAGCTTCTGCTCGAGATTGAAGGCACAGGCAGCGTAAGACGTTTCCTGGAGTGCTGCTGCACCGATGCAGGCGAGGCCGCCGAGGCCCAGGAAGGAGGCGCAGGGAGGATCGAACTCTGCGAGGACCTTCCTTGCGGAGGGGTGACACCGTCCAAGAAGAATATCGAAAGGGTACTGGAAAGTGTCGATATCCCCGTCAATGTCCTTATCAGGCCGCGCGGCGGAAACTTCGTCTACGATGAGAAGGAAATCAGCCTCATGCTCGACTCCATCGCCATGTGCAGGGAACTGGGAGTCAACGGGGTCGTGATCGGTGCCCTCAAGGAAGACGGTTCCGTGGACATCGGGACTGTCAGCCGGCTGATGAAGGCCGCCGAGGGACTGCAGGTCACTTTCCACCGTGCATTCGACGAGTGTTCGGATCCGTTCGGATCACTTGAGGATATTATCCGTCTGGGCTGTGACCGGCTTCTCACCGCAGGACATGCCTCCGATGTGAACGAAGGCCGTGAAATGTTGAAACGGCTGAATGAGAAGGCGGCAGGAAGGATAATCATCCTTGCAGGGTCCGGGGTACGTCCCGCCAACATAGACAGCCTGGAAGAAAGCACAGGCATTACGGAATTCCACTCATCTTCCCACGGAGCGGACGGCAGGACTTCCGCCGGAACCGTCGCATTGATGACCGGTTGCTGATATGGTATCTCTCTGGCAGATATTCGCAGTCTTCGCCAAGATCGGAGCCTTTACGATAGGAGGTGGATACGCCATGATCCCTCTTATCAGGGACGAACTCGTGAAGAAGGGATGGATATCGGAGGAAGAGATACCCGATATAGTCGCCCTGGCACAATCCGCTCCCGGAGTACTCGCCGTCAACATGTCCATATTCGCCGGCTACAAGATGCGCGGAGTCAAGGGCAGCATAGCCGCCACCCTGGGCTCCATACTCCCCTCTTTCCTGATAATCCTGCTGATCGCGATGCTTTTCACCGGCTACAAGGACAATCCGGTGGTTGTCAGGATATTCAAGGGCATCCGTCCCGTAGTGGTATCCCTTATAGCCGTACCCATGATCAACATGGCGCGCAAGGGCAACAAGACGTGGTGGGCCTGGCTGATCAGCGGAGTGACCCTGTTCCTGGTCGCTTTCCTGAACTTCTCGCCCATCTACATCCTTCTCGTACTTCTTGCACTCGCCCTTTGTTTCACCCTGATCAAGGAAAGGAGGTCCGGCAATGGGTGATCCGGGCATATATCTCCAGCTGTTCTGGGTGTTCTTCGTGATTGGCCTCTTTACTTTCGGAGGCGGTTATGCGATGCTGTCCCTGATCCAGACCCAGGTCGTAGTAACCCATTCGTGGCTGACTGAAAGCGCATTCACGGACATCGTCGCCATCTCACAGATGACTCCGGGGCCGATCGGGATAAACAGCGCGACATACGTAGGATATGAAGTCCTGCGGCAGTCCGGGGCTACCCATCTGGCTGGCATCCTGGGTTCCATGACCGCGACATTCGCCGTCATGCTGCCCTCTTTCATAATCGTACTGACAATCGTCAGGTTCTACACCAGGTTCAAGGACAACAAGATATTCGAAGGTGTGATGAGCTGGCTGCGTCCTGCGGTGGTCGGACTGATCGGAGCCGCGGCCCTGATCCTGATGTTCAAGGTGGACTGGAACGGAGCACGTGCAGGTATCTCCATAGTCAGGGAGAATTTCCAGGACTGGACCAGCTGGCTGCTGTTCGCCGCGGCGGTCATAGCCTCGCTGTTCTTCAGGGTGGGACCGATACCCGTCATCATCGCCGGAGGCATACTGGGCTTGCTCATCTATTAGGTTTTTTGTAAATTGCCTAGGTTATACGATTATTTCAAATATTCACGATAAATGAGACAGTTCTTCAGACTAATCGTACTCGCATGCCTGCTGGTACCCGCCACGCTGGCTGCAAAGAAGACCGAAACGGTCATCAACGTCATTCCTTATCCCCAGAGTGTCGAAATAGGCAAGGGCACCTTCAAGGCCGCCGGAGCCAACTTCAACTGTGACCAGGCGATAGATGCAAAGAGCCTGAACCTGATCAGGGAATTCGCCAGCAGGATGACATTCGTCTGCGGGAGGACCAATTCCTTCGCCACCCCCGTCGGGCTGCAGAAAGTGCTCGCAACCGGCAAGATGAAAGGCTTTTTCTTCCTGAAGGATGCTTCGAAGGGCCCGGAAGAGTATTCCATCGACATCAACAAGAAGAGTTGCGTCGTCCGTGCCGCCGCGTACAACGGCTTCCTCTACGCGATACAGACCCTGAAGCAGCTTACGGACGTGGAGATATTCAGTGAGCAGGTCAATCCTTCACAGAAATTCCTCTTCCCCTGCGTATCCATCAAGGACAAGCCCCGCTTCGGTTACAGGGGCATGCACCTCGATTGCGCCAGGCATTTCTTCCCCGTCGAGGAAGTCAAGAAGTATCTTGACATCATGGCTGTCTACAAGCTCAACCGCATGCACTGGCACATCACCGACGACCAGGGCTGGAGGGTCGAGATAAAGAAATATCCCAAGCTGACCCAGGTCGGTGCATACCGCAACGGAACGATGGTTGGCAAGAACTTCCGGTCCAACGACGGAGTACGCTACGGCGGCTATTATACCCAGGACCAGATCAAGGACATCGTGGACTATGCCGCCAACCTCGGAATCACGATCGTTCCCGAGATCGACCTTCCCGGACATATGATGGGTGCACTCGCAGGCTATCCTGAACTGGGATGCAGCGGCGGACCTTACGAAGTCTGGACCATCTGGGGAGTTTCCGACAAGGTGCTCTGCCCCGGCAAGGAAGAGACTTTCAAATTCCTCGAGGACGTGCTTACAGAGATCATGGACCTATTCCCTTCCGAATATATCCATATCGGCGGAGACGAGTGTCCCAAGACCGAATGGGAGAAGTGCCCCGACTGCCAGGCAAGGATCAAGGCCCTCGGAATCAAGGGAGACTCAAAGCATACCGCCGAGCAGTATCTCCAGAGCTACGTGACTGCCAGGATCCAGAAGTTCCTCAACGACCACGGACGCAAGATCATCGGCTGGGATGAGATTCTCGAAGGTGAGCTCGCTCCCGGAGCGACCGTAATGTCCTGGAGAGGCGTCAAGGGCGGTGTACAGGCCTCAGCGATGGGCTTCGACGTCATCATGACCCCCAACACCTACTGCTACTTCGATTACTACCAGAGCAAGGAGCAGGACAAGGAACCCCTTGCCATAGGCGGACATCTTCCTATCGAGCAGGTCTACGGTTACGAGCCTTTCGACGGACTCGACGGATCGCAGCAGAAGCATATCCTTGGAGTCCAGGCCAATCTCTGGACTGAATATATCGCCACTCCCGAGCACCTCGAATATATGCTCCTCCCGAGGATGAGCGCACTGAGCGAGGTTCAGTGGTGCCAGCGTGAAGGCAAGGACTTCGAGCGTTTCTCCGCAGCCATGAGGGCGGAATCTTTCAAGATATTCGATACCCTCGGATACAATTACCGTAAATTCTAGTTTCAACGATATGAAGAATATTCTATTTGGAATCGCATTGGCGGCAGCCGCCACGATGGCATTCAGCTGCGGCAACCAGTCCAAGAAAGCCGAGGCTGAAGCCCAGGCGGAACAGGCGAGGCTGGATTCGATAGCCGCCGCCGAACAGGCCGCAAAAGAAAAGACAGCAATGGAAATCATGTCAAATCTCCCTGAAGAACCGGTATTCGAGATCGTCACGAACCTCGGAACCATTACGGTCAAACTCTACAGCAAGACTCCCAAGCACAGGGATAACTTCGAGAAACTGGCCCTCACAGGCTATTTCGACGGTCTCCTCTTCCACAGGGTCATCAACGGATTCATGATCCAGGGCGGAGATCCCTACACCCGTGACACCTCCGCCGCTGCGGTCGCGAAATACGGACAGGGCGGCCCCGGATACACTATTCCGGCCGAATTCGTTCCTGAATACAAACACAAGAAAGGCGCTCTCGCCGCCGCCAGACGCGGAGACGTGGCTAATCCGATGAAGGAGTCTTCAGGCTCACAGTTCTATCTTGTACAGGACGAACAGGCCTGCGCCCAGCTCGACGGAGCCTATACGGTTTTCGGAGAGACCATCAAGGGACTTGATATCATAGACAGGATCGCCCAAGTGGCAACCGATCCCAAGGACAGACCGGTCATGGATGTAAGGATCCGCAAGGTCCGTCTCGAAGGGGATAACACACCCATCCCGGATCTTCAGCTGCAAGGGGCAAAAGGACCTGCAAGCGCCCCGAATGCCGTTCCCGGCGAATCAGTACGCAGGGGCAAACACATCGTCACCAAAATCAAACCGGAAAACCAGAATTAACCAATCGATGGCGTAGTTTTTGCAGGTAAAAAATACGAATAGTTTTTTCATAGGTTAAGTTTTAGGTTAGAATTGCGAACGGCCCTTGCAGAGATTGCACGGGCCGTTCATTAATTCTGATATTTGGGTAAATCCCTTAGTCGTTGAGAGAGTAACGGCGGAAAGCAACCACCTTTGCATCCTTGTCGACTGACTTGATGTAGTCGGCCACGGAAACCTTCTCATCAGACTGGACGAAATCCTGATTCTCAAGGGTGTTCTCCTTGAGGAACTTCTGGACACGGCCGTTGGCGATGTTCTGGATCATCTGCTCGGGCAGGTTGGCGGCCTTCTCGGCACCGACCTTGGCAATGATCTCACGGGCCTGTGCGGCTTCAGCAGGAGTGATCCAACCCTTGGCGGTGTTGGACTCGATGTGATCCTCGCTGTCCACATGGGCAGGATTGATGCCGACCTTCTTCAGGGCAGCGTCGATTGCCTTCTGGACCTGCTCGTCCTTGGTCTTCTGGATTGCGACTGCGCGCTCGTTGTCGATGACCTCCTTAGGGCAGTCATCCTCGGAGACTGCGACGGGGTTCATGGCCGTGATCTGCTGGGCGATAGCCCTTCCGAGATCCTCGGGAACCACCTTGTTGAAGGAAACGATTGCACCGAGCTTGCCGTTGAAGTGGACATACTGTCCCACGAACGGAGCCTCGAGAGCGGCATAGTAAGCAAGGACATGCTTCTCACCGGTCTTTCCTGTCTGGGCGGAAATCTCTTCCTCGACAGTGTGGCCGTTGGAGCACTTGCAAGCCTTGAGAGCCTCTGCATCGGCCGGGAAAGCGGCGATAGCTGCATCGGCGATCTCGGCTGCGAGAGCCTTGAAGTCAGGAGTGGCGGAGACGAAATCAGTCTCGCAACCAAGGCAGACGATGATGGCCTTGTCACCATTGGTGCGTACGAGTACTGCACCCTCGGAGGTTTCGCGGTCAGCCCTCTTGGCAGCCACGAGCTTACCCTTCTCACGGATGATCTTGACCGCCTCTTCGAAATTGCCATTAGCCTCGTTAAGGGCATTCTTGCAATCCATCATGCCGGCGGAAGTCATCTTGCGTAATTTCATTACGTCTTGTGCTGTAATTGCCATAAGTCGTTCTCCTTTAAATTATTCAGCCTTGGGTTCTTCAGTAGCGGGTGCTTCGACAGGCTCAGCAACCGGGGCAGGCTCGGCAACCGGAGCGGCCTCCTCGACTGGGGCGGACTCAGCGGTCACGTCAACGGGCTTGGCGCTCTTGCGGGCGCGGAGCTTCTTGCCGGTAGGATTGGCGAGGGCTTCACCTTCAGCTGCCTCTTCGGCAACTTCCTTGTCCTTCTCAAGCTTCCTCTCGCTGAGACCTTCTTCGATGGCCTGGCAGAGGATGTTCATGACGAGCTCGATGGACTTGGTGGCGTCATCATTGGCCGGTATCACATAATCAATAGGGGTGGGATCGCAACAAGTGTCAACCATTGCGAATACCGGTATGTTAAGACGGTTGGCCTCCTTGACGGCATTGGCCTCTTTCTGGATATCGACGACGAAGAGGGCGGAGGGAAGACGGCTCATGTCCCTGATGGAACCGAGGTTCTTCTCAAGCTTCTCCCTCTGACGGTTGATCTGAAGGCGCTCCCTCTTGGCGAGCTTGTCAAATGTACCGTCTTCCTTCATCTTGTCGATGGTGTTCATCTTCTTGACAGCCTTACGGATTGTCGGGAAGTTGGTAAGCATACCACCAGCCCAACGCTCGGTAATGGATGGCATGTTGACTGCCGTAGCCTTCTCAGCAACGATCTCCTTCGCCTGTTTCTTGGTGGCGACAAAGAGGATCTTGCGGCCTGAGCGCGCAAGTTCTTTCATTGCATCGGCAGCCTCGTCTATCTTGACGATGGTCTTGTGCAGGTCGATGATGTGGATCCCGTTCTTCTGGTCGAAGATGTAAGGGGCCATCTTGGGATTCCATTTCCTGGCCAGGTGGCCGAAATGTACGCCTGCATCAAGAAGTTCTTGGAAATTTGTGCGTGGCATTTGTGTTTTCTTTTTTTCTGTTTGATAACTCTTTTCTTCAATCCCAGCAGTAATGGTCCTGCCAGTCTCTGGGATTTTCCGCAGTCTCGGCATCCTGCCATATATCGGGCCGGATTGGTTGCACCGGACTGTGCATAAACGTAAATAAGCAACTCAGCTGCAGCAAACTAACGCTTGCTGAACTGGAAGCGTGCACGTGCGCTCGGCTGTCCGGGCTTCTTCCTTTCGACCTCGCGGGAATCGCGTGTCAGGAAGCCTTCAGCCTTGAGAGCGGGACGGTAAGCCTCTCTGTCGAGGTCGCTGAGGGCGCGGGAGATTCCGAGCCTGATAGCCTCGGCCTGGCCTTTGGTACCACCTCCGACAACATTCACCTTCACGTCGAACTGACCTTCAGTCTTGGTGACGACGAAAGGCTGGTTCACGATGTACTGGAGAGATCCGCTCTTGAAGTAATCTTCGAGGGGACGGTCATTGATCGTGATGTTGCCAGCTCCGGCCGAAAGGTAAACACGAGCGACGGCTGATTTACGTCTTCCAAGGGCGTTTTTCTGTTCCATTTGCTCTGTTAGATTTCGTTCAACTTAATTTCTCTGGGATTCTGCGCCTGATGAGGATGCTCGGGACCTGCATAAACGTGCAGATTGCCGATGAGCTTGTCACCAAGACGGGTTTTGGGGAGCATTCCTTTGACGGACCTGCGCACCAGTTCAGCGGGCCTCTTTGCGAGGATCTCCTTGGGAGTCGTGAAACGCTGTCCACCCGGATAGCCGGTGTAACGAACGTAAACGCGGTTGTCCATCTTGTCACCCTTTAGGGAAACCTTCTCGGCGTTGATGACGATGACGTTGTCACCGCAATCCACGTGAGGGGTGTAGCCCGGTTTGGTCTTGCCGCGGAGGACAAGAGCAACCCTGGATGCAAGACGGCCAAGCGGAAGATCCGTGGCATCGATGACGACCCACTCTTTCTTTACAGTAGCCTTGTTAAGGGAGACTGTTTTGTAGCTAAGTGTGTCCACTGTCTTGATCTTTAATGGTTTAACATAAAATAATTGCGATCCCTACACAATATAGGGGTCGCAAAGGTAGGAATTTTTTTTGATTAAATCAAACGAAATCCATCTATATCGAAAGAACCGCCAGAACGTCGATAAGTTCCTTGTCGATCGGCTTGTCTTTCTTGATGGCCCTGTCGATGGGGACATAGACCACATGGTCGTCATCGATGCCTATCATGATGTTCCTCTGGCCCTCCTGGAGCGCCTCTATGGAGGCATATCCTAGGCGGCTGGCCAGGATCCTGTCGTAGGCCGAAGGACTGCCGCCACGCTGGAGGTGGCCGAGGATCGTTACCCTGACGTCATATTCAGGATACTCCTTCTTCACCCTTTCGGCATAGTGCATCGCACCTCCGTCCTTCTTGCTCTCGGAAACGATGACTATCGAACTGTTCTTGCTCTTGCGGCGGCCGTGGGAGATGAACTGTTCGAGCTGGTCGATATCCTTCCTGTCCTCCGGGATGATGGCAGCCTCGGCACCGGCCGCTATGGCCGAATTCTGCGCGAGGAAACCGGCGTCGCGTCCCATTACCTCTATAAAGAATATACGGTCGTGCGACGTAGCGGTGTCACGGATCTTGTCCACGCAATCGACTATGGTATTCAGGGCTGTGTCATAACCGATGGTGGAATCGGTCCCGTAAAGGTCGTTGTCGATCGTTCCGGGAAGACCCACGACCGGGATGTCATATTCCCGGGCGAAATCCTGAGCTCCTGCAAGCGAGCCGTTCCCGCCTATCACGATCAAGGCGTCCACCCCGAATCTCTGGAGGCTGGCGAATGCCTTGGCCCTCCCTTCCGGAGTCATGAATTCCTTGCTGCGGGCAGTTTTAAGGAAGGTTCCACCCTTCTGGATCGTATTGCTGACACTTTCCGTGGTCAGTTCCTTGAAATCCCCCGCTATAAGGCCTTCATAGCCGCGGTATATTCCGAACACTCTCCAGCCGACATATATGGCAGACCTGGTGATAGCCCTGATTGCAGCATTCATTCCTGGTGCATCCCCGCCTGAAGTCAGGACGCCGATTGTCTTTATCTCTTTCATGAATAACCTGTTTTATCATACAAAAATAGTAATTTTGCAGGACAATGAACATAGGACAAATAGACCTTGGCGACAAGCCCGTGATGCTCGCCCCCATGGAGGATGTCACAGACGCCTCCTTCAGGGGAATATGCAAGGAGCAGGGAGCCGATATGGTCTATACCGAGTTCATACCGGCCGAAGGCCTGATCCGTGACGCGAAGAAAGCCTATGCCAAGCTGAAGACCTCAGTGGAAGAGGCTCCGATAGGTATACAGATCTATGGAAGCGACCCTGATGCCATGGTGGAAGCCGCCAGGATGGCCGACCACGCCGAACAGATCGTCGGCGGTCACGGATGCGACCTGATAGACATCAACTTCGGCTGTCCCGTCAGCAAGATCGCCGCGCGTGGAGCCGGCTCCGGAATGATGAAGGAACCCGACAAGATGGTGATGATCACCAAGCGGATCGTGGAAGCCGTCGGAAAACCGGTCACCGTAAAGACCAGGCTTGGCTGGGATGACAGGAGCAAGATCATCGTGGAACTGGCCGAGAGGCTTCAGGACTGCGGAATCAAGGCGCTGACCATACACGGACGCACCCGTTGCCAGATGTACAAGGGCGAAGCCGACTGGACCCTTATCGGAGAGGTCAGGAACAATCCAAGGATGAATATTCCCATAATAGGTAACGGGGACATCAATTCGGCCGCCAAGGCAAAGGATGCCTTCGACAGGTACGGAGTGGACGGTATCATGGTAGCCAGGGCATCTTTCGGGCGTCCCTGGATATTCAGGGAGATAAAGCACCTGCTCCGGACAGGAGAGGAACTGCCTCCTCCCGGGGTCAGGGAAAGGGTGGAGCTCGCCAAGAGGCATTTCAGGCTTTCGGTCGAACTGAAGGGCCTGCCGGTCGGCGTCTATGAAATGCGCCGTCACCTCAGCTGCTACTTCAAAGGACTTCCCGATTTCAAGGAAACCCGTATGAGGCTCGTCACGGAGAACGACCCGGAGGAAGTACTGGCAATCCTCGACCATATCGCCGACAGATGGGGCGACACCCCCCTCCCCGCCGCCTCCGGCGTCTACGACATCTGATTCCCTCTTAGGCGGTCATCCTTGCCGCCTTCCCTTTAATTATATCCCATTCCCAATCTCCTGTTTCCCTCCTGGCCATGATGATTCCCCCTATCCTTCGCCCTTGGTGGTTGAAAGGTAAGGATAATGCGTGTTCCCTTCCTTTACAGGCACCTCGGGTGGGCTTGAGGGAAGTTATTTGAGGATATCCTTGCCACATGACGACCTTCACCATACACGAAAGCCAATCTATTGGGCTTTCCTGTGCTTTTTCGAATATGAGTATATGAGCTTCGAAACCATTGGAGAAGAAAGACGGAGTCTCGTTGCGACATCTTCGACTTTCAAGCCGTAATCAAGGCATAGAGTCACCGCCAGGTCACACCGTTTCCCCGCATCAAGTGCCATGACATCCTTAACTCCGTAATTTACGTTCAAGATATTTCCGATCAACGAATCTACGTCTCCTCCTGAAGGAGACCATGTCTCTCCCAGGCCGGATGCCGTCCTCCTGTAGGTTTCATAATCACGGAAGATACGGTAGGTATAATCTTTGGAATCACTGTAGAGGCTCCGTGCCTTGGTCATTGTCCCGTCATCAGTCCTGAGGATATAACTCTCCGGGAGTACAAACCCTAGCTTGCAGACCTTATAGGATTCCGGCAGCCTTATCTTCGAGCCCAGGAGGCGGATCATCCCGCAAGTGCCTGTCTCACCGACTGTCCTATATTCCACCAATTCATTCATTTCGCTGAACATAAGATAGTTGCTGCTCCAAAGATAGCCTCCTGGCAATATGTCTTTCCTGGCATCATAGGAGTTTCGCGCGGAATATGACACCGCATTGACCAGCTCGCTCATTGATTCGAGACGGATCAGTTTGAAAAACCATTTGTCCGGCAAGGGAGGAAAGCCGTCCTTGACCAGACGGGCGTTAAGTCGATAACGGATATAGTCGAAAAAACGGCAGCATTCCAGTCCGGTTGCAAGCAATACGAAATGTCCGTGATTCCTCATCCAGTCGAATTGGATCACTCCTATCCTGTTGATGAACTGGCCGATGGCCACGACATTCATCCCGTTGACATATTCATCCCTGTCATTGAACAGGTTCCTGTCTCCAAGACTGTCCAGGACCAGGTGATAGTACCACCTCCCCCAGGACTTGTATTCTTTTCGAAGTTTCTCAAGTTTAGTCATATCGGTTTAATGATTGGCAAAGGCAATTTTAGGGAAAAGAATCGACCTATATTATAAATATAAGAAAGATGGACACCTTTTTTACGTTTTTTATCTCTTTGCCGGCTACCATTTGATGAGCACCAGGTGGTCAAAAAGCAAGGAAATCGGTCTTTTGCTCCCTTCATGAGCACCTGAGGTGGGCATCAGGGAAGGATCCACGCGAAATCCTCGCCAACAGAGCACTTTCAAGAAAAAGGAATGTGTAGAGGCAGGCAGATAGTTCTTCGGGGAGACAATACATTAAGTTAATAGTAATTAATGAAGGTAGTAACATAAGTTGATAGCACCTTGGGTGGATAGTATGCAGGATTGATAGTTCCTGGCGGGTGTTTTAAGAAAAAGAGTATGGATAATCAAGAAATGACTCGTTTTTTGTATCTTTGTAACCTATGCTTGACAGGGTAATTCTTGCTCCATACTATCTCACTCTGAAACTGAGGCACATCCTTTTCGACCACGGAATACGCAAGGTCAGCACCAGCAGTGTCCCGACCATCTGTGTCGGCAACATCACCGCGGGCGGTACGGGCAAGACTCCCCATACCGAGATGATTCTCAGGACCTTGCTCAAGAGCGACGACTGGGCATATGAAGATATCGCGGTCCTGTCCAGGGGCCACCGGCGCGCAAGCGGAGGCTTCCAGATAGTGACAAGGGACGGCTCCGTCAAGGAATATGGAGACGAACCCCTGCAGATCAAGAAGAAGTTCCCCGGAGTAACCGTAGCTGTCGACAGGCACAGGGTCAAGGGATGCGACATCCTCTGCAACCCTGAAAAGCTCAAGACCGAGAAAAGGGCCCGCAAATGCGCTGACGCCGAACTGGCTCCCGCAGACCTGATCGTCCTTGACGATGCCTTCCAGTATCGCTCCCTCAGGGCGTTCTACAACATCGTACTGGTAGATTTCAACCGTCCCCTCAGCAAGGATATGCTGCTTCCGTTCGGAAGACTGCGCGACCTTCCCGAGAGGCTGTCGGCCGCTGACGTGATCATAGTTTCCAAGTGCCCGGCCTATCTGGATGACGAGAAGAAAGCCCTCTGGGCACAGGATCTGGGACTCAAGGAATATGATCCGCTCACCTGCAGATGCAAGGATAAGAAGGGAAGGGATAAACTCCTGCTGTTCACCACAATCTGGTACAGTTCCCTGCAGCCCATCTTCGAAGAAGCCGACCCGAGGTACGCATATTCCCAGAAACTGATCCTTTTCTCCGGGATTGCCAAGGATACTCCCCTGCGGATGTACCTGAGCGATGAGCACAAGATTGTCAAACGTTTCTGCTTCGAGGACCATCACACCTATACGAAGATGGATATCCGCAAGATCATGAGGGCAATACGCGAGCATCCTACGGCCGTCGTGGCTACAACTGAAAAGGACTGCCAGAGGATACTGGATTTCAAGGGTATACCACAGGATCTCAAGGTCCGGCTCTTCCAGGTACCGATCGAGGTCGGTTTCCTTTCCGAGCGTGAAAAGGAAGTCTTCGAGGACAGCCTGATGACCGCCCTGAGGAATTTCAGGAAGGATTATTGATATCCTTAAATATATGAATAACAAAGGCTGGCCCGAATAGGACCAGCCTCACAAATAATCTGTCAGACCAAGGATTAATCCGGAATGAAGTAGTCGTAGGTGTAACCAAGGCTACCGGCCGAGACATAGTACTGGATGCAGAGGAAGCAGGTTCCGTCGGCATACATACCACTCTCATAGCCATTGTCTGTTACATAGGCATCATCGCCCTGCCAGTATC
This sequence comes from uncultured Bacteroidia bacterium, assembly GCA_902779765.1. Lineage (GTDB taxonomy): Bacteria > Bacteroidota > Bacteroidia > Bacteroidales > UBA932 > Cryptobacteroides. The sequence goes on along the minus strand of CACZCQ010000001.1, from coordinate 272,691 downwards.
CCACGTCACGTACGCTCACGGTACCATAGCTACCATATGAGAATGTCGTAGCCTGCTCAGGTATACGGAAGAACGTGTATACACCATCATCATCCTCACCCTTCTGCTGTATCAATCTGATAGTAACCTTTGAACCAGTTCCGAAAGCTCCCTTGATACGGAACAGGGTTTCGTCAGTCTCGTGGCGCTGGAGGGTGGCCGGGAATGAAGTGGCTCCGAGAACATTCTGGATGCTGGCACGGCCAAGCACATAGGTCCCAGGTATTACATAGTTAGGGTCCCAAGGGATACCACTGAACTTGACACTCCTCATCGTACTTTGTGATCCATCAGAAGCAGCAGCTGTGATCTCATAGTCACCAGTCATACCGGTAACGGTTGTCTCGGCAACGCCATCGGATGCGAATGAGATGGCTGTGCCTTGAGAAAGAACTTTCTCTGCATATGCGGCTTCTCCCTGAGCATCGATGAATGCCTTCTTATCAGCCTGTTTCTCAACGAGATATGCTGCCTTTGAAACCTTTCCGTTACTTACGAAACGAACACGCTGGTCAGTATCGGAGTCATACTCGCTTGAAGGAGAATAGCTGTAAACAATAACTGCAGGCAGTTTATCGTTTCCGGGCTCTGTGCCGAGTTCCTCCACGCATGAGGTGAAAGAGAACCCAACGAGAAGCGCGGCTAAAATGTAACTATATCTTTTCATATTGAGATTCATAATGATTAATTACCAGGTATATTCCGGAGAGTCTGCAGAAGGGGCCACTGGCTCGGGATTGTTAGTGCAGGAGAAGTTGTAGTTTGTCTCGGTCTGCACGATACAGAGGTTCATCCAATCAGGAGTGTGGTCCACGTTGTAACGGTAAGTCTCGACATGGTTGGTGCCGGGATAGCTGCGGATGATTCCCTTCTGGAGACGCTTGATGTCCTTTGTAGCAAGACCCTCGCCCCAGAACTCTATCCTGCGCTGCCACCAAACCTCGTTGATGAAAGTACCGGAAGAAGTATTGTAATAGGCATCGGTATGGGTACCGTACTCATAAGAAGCATCGCGGGACTTAGCGAAGTTGGTAAGGAGGGCGATACCCTCAGCCTCATTCATCCTACCAGCAGCCTCAGCCTCGATCAGGACCATTTCCTCAACCCTCATCATAGGGATGGAAACCGCGAAACCGATATACTGGTTGTCACGGCCCGCTTCCCCACCGGCAGGACGGAACTTCATGTTGGTTCCACCCTGGGGGTTATTGTTGTTGACATTGGTTGAATAAATCCAGTCCGGATGATTGGTATAAGCGGACAATGCTTCAAGAGCGGCTTCCTCGTCCATATCGTCAATGGCGAAATCAACGAAGCACTTCTTACGGAAGTCTGTTGCAGGAACTGTCTCATAGAGGTGACGGTCGATGTGGATCGGACGTCCGTAGTTGGCGGCATAACCGCAACCGGAAGTATTCGGGTTAATCTCCATGCACATCCAAGATGCCCAACTGGAGTCTGCGTCATTATTCTGGATGCAAGGATCGTCTGCTTTGAAATTGAGAGCAAGCATCCAGGATGCGTTCGGAGTATTGAATCCGGTCTCCCAGCTCGTGTACTGATCCTCATTCATTATGGAATAGCCAGCCTGTGCCTTCTTAGCATAGTCGCGAGCTTTCTGCCAGTCACCCATAAGGAGATAGGCACGGGCCTTGAGACCATAAACGCAACTTACGTCGGGCAGATACTTGTCAGCCCTGGTATATCCAGCAAGATACGTCTCTGCCTTATCAAGGTCGGAAATAATCTGGGCGTAGATCTTTTCATTGGTAGCCCTGGGATTGTTGGCAAGAGAATCTACCACGGAGGTCTCCAAGACAAGCGGAACGGTCTCGGCGGAAGGGTCAAGATAGCAAGGCTTGGTGGCGAACATCTGGGCAAGGTCAAGATACCAGTATGCGCGATAGAACCTGGCTATACCGGCACCGACGATCTTGTCTGAGCCAGGCTCTTCTCCGGCAAGACTGATAACGTCATTGCAGGATTTGATATGCTTGTAGTAAAGGGTCCAAGCATACTGGCTGTTAGCCCAAGTGGGTCCGAGGTGGTCAATGCAATACCAGCTATTGAACCAACCGTTGGTAAGGGCAGGCTGGACAATATCCTGTCCCATCGAATCCCATGCGATAAAGAACCTGGTGATACCGAAGTCGTTGGCATCAGTTCCTCCGCCATAGGTAGGATAACCGGCAAGCCTTGAGGTAATCGCATCAACGAATCCGTCGAAAGCACCCGGAGCGGCAGCTACCTGGGAAGCAGTGGCTGTACCACTTTGCGGGAATGTCTCCTTGATGCAGCCAGCGGCAAGCACGAGGGAGCAGATAGCGACCAGAGAGAATTTTACTATATTTTTCATATTCATATCCTCCTCAAATTAGAATGTAACCTGGATTCCGCCCGAGATACTACGCACGGGTGAATATACATTGGTAGAAGAAGTGCCGGAAAGGGATGCACGAGGGTCAAATCCCTTGCGGGCGGAGATGTAGCCGATGTTCTCACCGACGGCATAGATGCGGATGCGGTTGATCAGCTCGCCGATACCGAGCCTTGCAACAGGCACGTTGTAACCGATTGAGAACGACTGGAAGTTGATATAGCTGGCGTTAACGAGCCAACGGGAAGACCCTGATGCAGCATAGGTGTCACCATACTGCCAACGAGGTATATTACTCTCGGTGTTGGTAGGAGACCACGCCTTGAAGATATCTTTATGGTAGTTGTAACCTCCGTCAGATGCACTGGTTGAAGGAGTCATCAACTTCTGGTATACAGAGTCTGAAATCCTACCGCCGATCTGGTAATCGAATGAAGCGCTCAGATCGAAGTTCCAGAGGCGGAGAGAAGTGTTGAAACCACCGAAGGCCTTAGGAAGCAGGGTGCCCTGAGCATATCTGGTAGCCTCACCGATAAGGGTGGTGGTACCTGAATGCTTCTTTCCAGGGAGATTAGTGACGTTGCTGATGCCCTTGTTAGGACCGGCGGGGCTCATATCCTCGTCATACCAGTAAAGGGCCTGTCCGTCATCTGATACACCTGCATATTCGTAGTTCATGTAGTTACGCATGACACCTCCGGGGGTCCACCAGTAACCACTCTCGTAGTAACCACCATTTTCGCCCATCTTGGCCTTAGGCAGGGAAAGTATCCAAGCCTTGTTGGTGGCGATGTTGCCGCCGATGTTCCATTCGACGTCCCTTGTACGTACAGGAGTGAAGTTGAGCGTGAGCTCGAGACCGCGGTTGGCGATGTCACCGATGTTACCGTAGTATCCACGGGTACCCGCAGACTCAGGAATTGAAATCCAGAAGAGCAGGTCGCTGGTCTTTTTGTAGTATGCATCGAGGACACCGGAAACCCTCCCCTTCCAGAAGCTGAATTCAGCTCCGATGTTGGCGTTGGTCGTGGTCTCCCAGGTGATCTTCTCGTTACCAAGCTGTGAGAATGAAGGGGCCATGTTTGTGTCCGAAGACTTGGTAAGGCTGTAGAGGTCGGTATAGGAATATGAACCGATACCATCATTACCCTGCTGACCGATGGAAGCCTTCAGCTTCAACTGGTCGATCCAGGAAGAACCGGCCATGAAAGGCTCCTTGGATATGATCCAGGCACCACCCACGGACCAGAAGTCTCCCCAACGGTGAGCCACCGCGAATGTGGAGGAGGCGTCACGACGATAGGATGCGGAGAGATAGTACTTCTTGTCGTAGTCGTACTGGGCGCTGATGAAGTAACCCTCGACATTGTAAGCACTGGAGCTGGATGAGGTGCCGGAATAGAGAACGTTCGCGAAAGCATTGACCTCAAGTATGTCCGGAGAGAATCCACCCTGGGCGGTGATACCCATGCTGTTGCCGGCGGTCCTGTAATACTCATGTCCGAGCATCACGTTGACGTTGTGGTTGCCGAAGCTGTTGTAGTAGGTGAGGGTCTGGAGCTGGTTGAAACGGAGGTTGTTGGACATGCCCTTGTAGAGTTCTCCGTTGACACCGACCTTCGGACCGTAGAACGGGTTGTCGTAGCTCGTGCTGAGGGTGTTACCCCAGTTGACGGTGCTCTGGACGACAGCCTTCAGGTGCTGGGTGATGTCGAAATCGGCATTGAAGGTACCGGTAAGGTTGCGGCCGTCATTGAACACCTTGTTGTAGCGGTTGGAACCGAAGGGGTTACCAGTCTGCATGAATCCACGGCCTATACCGTAGTTCGTAGCAGCCACACCGTAGTCGTACTGCTCACGACCGAACTCGTCGGTACGGATGACAGGGTTGCCACTTCCGTCAAGGACGCGCACGTAAACAGGATAGATAGGAGCAATGTAAGTCGTGTAGTACATCAAGTTGGTAGAACCCCAGCTGGTGCCCATGTTAGGGTTGGAAGTCTGGTGTGACTGGGTGAAACCGACGTTTGCACCGACCTTCATCCACTTCTTGACCTGATAGTCTGCGCGGATACGTGCGGAGATACGGGAGTAATCGGAATATTCGATAATACCGTCCTCGTTGAGGTAGCCGATCGAGGAATAGTAGCTTCCGCGGTCGCTGCCGCCGCTCACGCTCACATTGTACTCCTGACGTAAGGCATTTGAATAAGCCATATCACGCCAGTTGTCGGGAGTCAGGTAGTAGGTCTCGTTAGGATTGTTGGCATTGAACTTTCCGGAACGGCCAAGTTTTGCATTGGGGTTGATCTTTCCGTTCTGACCTATGAGGAGCTGACCCTCGGGAACAGTATAAACATTGTATCCCAAGTGCGAAAGAGTCTGAGAGTTTGCACTCTTGTTAGCGGCCTCAGGGGTATTGCCCAGTCCATAATAATAGTAGTTGTACATCTGGGCGTAGTAGGCCTCGTAGAATTCGGCAGGATCAGTGATTACATCGTGATCCTGGACGGCACGGCTGTTGACACCGAGACGCATGTCGACATTGACGAGGGCGTCGCGGCTCTTGCTGCGCTTGGTGGTAACGAGGATGACACCTGCAGCACCACGGGCTCCGTAAAGGGCGGCGGAGGCGGCGTCCTTAAGGACGGTGACGGACTCGATGTCGCTCTGAGGGATGTTGGTAAGGCTGGCAGGATAAGGAGCGCCGTCGACGATCACCAGAGGGCTGGTTGAAGCCTGGACGGAGGCAAGACCACGGATGTTGATCGAACCTGCTCCTGCACCGGGAGCTCCGGAGGCACCCTTCAGCTGCAGTCCCGGGACGGAACCCACGAGGGCGTTGGTCACGTTGGCGGTCGAACGCTTCTGGAGTTCCTCGGACTTCACGACGGATGCGGAACCCGTAAAGGCTTCCTTTGTCGTGGTTCCGAATGCGACCACGATGGTCTCATCGAGAAGGTTCTTGTCTTCAATGAGGGTGACATTCACGACCTTGCGTGAGCCGGGCATCACTCTCTCCTCTACAAAACCGATGAATGAGAATACGAGCACTCCGTTCTGGGGAACGTTGAGCGTGTACTTTCCATCGAGATCCGTGTTGGTTCCGACAGTCGTTCCTTCAACGACGACCGATGCGCCGGCCAGGGGCTGGCCGCTCTCGTCGGTCACCCTACCGGAGACGGAACCTTGCGCGAATGCTGTGCCTATGCTGACAAGCAGGCACAGCGCGAAAGAAAATAATTTTTTACTCATAAGCTTAAACGTTAATTAAACTTAATATTTAATGAATAACTGAATATTCTGATCGGATCGGCTGGAGGCATGGAAAGGGACAATTTACCCCTTACCCTGGACATAAACAGCAAAAACCGACATACAAATAAAGTAATAAAAATGGAATACTGCAACAATTTTTAATTGCCGAATTTAATTAAAATCCCTGTTTTATATCGTTTTATTCTTTTAGGCCGGTTTTTGATATCGATTTTATACTTAAAATCATTCATTTTTCAACGAATGTTTATTACAAATTGTAACATCTAAATTTTTTTTATTAATAAGAGGAAATTCGTATCTTTACACTCAGCTACTAATAACCACTATTTTTATTTATGACTGCTATCAGATTCAAGGACGCCTGCCGTCTTTGGGAAGCTGAAAAATTGAAATATGTCAAGGCCTCTTCGCTGGCCGCATATTCCTTCGTAATTCGGAAACATCTGGAACCCAGATTCTTAACCCTCGATGATATTACTGACGATTCGATTCAGGAGATGGTCGACAGTAAATTGAAGGACGGTCTTGGACTCACCATGGTCAAGAGGATAGTCCTAGTCCTGGAGATGGTTACACGTTTCTGTGAAAGAAGGGGATGGACCGGACATCACTTTTTCAAACCCATATATCCTGCAAGGACGCAGAAATATGAAGCCGATGTCCTTTCCACCAAGGAAGAAAGGAAACTTGCCCGGTACCTGGCGGATAACCCGACCCCGCGCAACCTGGGCCTTCTGATTTGCATCTGCTGCGGATTGCGCAACGGAGAGATCTGTGCCCTGAGATGGAGCGACATTGACTTTGACAACAAAGTCATCTATATTCGAAGGACGGTTTTCAGATTGAACGATTCCAGTGGGAAGGACTCCAAGTCAAGACTGGTGATCGGAAACCCGAAAACTCCGGATTCGCGCAGGTATGTTCCGGTTACGGGTTCCCTGATAAAGCTTTTGCAGGGAGTGCACAAGGACCAGGATGGCAAGGCATTCATCGTGAGCGGGACATCTAAACCCGCGGACCCGCAGACCTTCAGGAACAACTTCAAGAAGGTCCTGGGAAAACTCGGGCTCAAGAAGCATAAGGTACACAGCCTGAGGCACACGTTTGCAACAAGGTGCGTGGAGAGCCGCTGTGACATCAAGACCCTCAGTTCGATACTGGGACATTCGAATATCAGCACCACCCTCAACCTGTATGTCCACCCGGGGCTGGAACAAAAACGCAAATGCGTCGAGAACAGGATGAAACTGCTCTGACCTTATCCTTCCAGGATCTTGTTCTGCTCGGCTACAGAAGCGTCGTGGATTGCATTGAAGAATGTCGTGATGAAATGCTCGGAAAGACCGTAATGCTTCCCTTTCTCTATCATGTCGGAAAGGATCTCGTCCCAGCGCTGAGCCTGGACGATCGCGATATTGTGTGCCTTCTTGAACTCTCCGATCTTACGGGAAACCTCCATCCTGGAGCCGAGTGAGATGAGCAGGTTCTCGTCTATGACGTCTATCCTTGTCCTCAGCTGCTCGATGTTCTCGTTGTACTCCCTGTCATTCGTACATTTCTGGCGTACCGTCAGGCTTTCGAGGAGGACCTTCAAGTCAGACGGCACGATCTGCTGCTTGGCATCGCTCAGGGCACAGGAAGGGTCGCAGTGCGACTCGATCATGATTCCGTCCAGACCCAGGTCCATCGCCCTCTGGGAAAGTTCCTTGAGATACTGGCGGGACCCTCCCATATGGCTTGGATCCGCAAAGAAAGGCAGGTTGGGGAACAAGGTCCTGAGTTCCACAGCCATCTGCCAGCCAGGAAGGTTCCTGTAAGGTATCTTCTGGGTCGTGGAAAAACCGCGGTGGACGACTCCGAGTTTCCTGATCCCGGCGCGGTTGAGCCTTTCAAGGGCTCCTATCCAAAGGTCCAGGTCTGGATTGACCGGATTCTTGACCAGCACCGGGATATCCGTATCCCTCAGTGCATCAGCTATTTCCTGAACCATGAAAGGATTGGCCGTGGTCCTGGCACCGATCCAGACCATGTCGACTCCGTATTTCATGCATTCATATACATGTTTCTCTCCGGCCACCTCGGTGCAGACCTTCATCCCATATTCCCTCTTCACCTTCTGGAGCCATCTCAGGCCTTCAACCCCGACACCCTCGAAGGATCCGGGATGCGTACGGGGTTTCCATATTCCGGCACGGAAAACGTGGATGCCGAAGTCGTGGAGGCCTTTCGCCGTCATCATTACCTGGAGTTCAGATTCGGCGCTGCAGGGACCCGCTATCACAAGAGGGGGTATGCTTTCGTCGAAGAATCCCCACTCCGAAACGGGGATTATGTCTAGCTGTCGTTGCATATTCTTATCTGAGTATCTTCTTGATCCTGTTGGCTTCGTGTATGAGTTTCTCTATCCTGGCCTCGTCGAAGGACGAGATCGCATCGCGGAATTCCTTCATCTTGTCCAGATAGGTGTCGATGACGTGCAGGACGTTGTCCCTGTTCTGGGTAAGTATGGGGACCCACATGTCGGAGGAACTCTTGGCAAGTCTCACCGTCGATGAAAAACCTCCGGACGCAAGGTCGAAGATGTGTTTCTCATCCTGCTCCTTTTCCAGCACGGTCAGGGCCAGTGCGAACGAGGTGATATGGGAGATATGGGAGACATAGGCTGTATGGACGTCGTGATTGTCGGCATTCATGTAGATAGGACGCATGTTCAGGATGTCATACAGTCCCTCGACAGTCTTGAGTGCCTGGGGATCCGAATCTTCCGAATTGGCGAAAATGCATGCCCTTCCGTCGAACAGGTTGGGCATCGCGGCCCAGGGGCCGGAGTATTCGGTACCCGCCATGGGGTGTGTGGCCACGAACCTGCCGCGCTGCGGATGGTAATGCACCGAACGGACAATCTGGCTCTTTGTGGAGCAGGTGTCCAGGACTATCTTGGTCCCGTTCCCCTCTTCTCCGAATATGTCCAGCACCTTCGGAAGCATCCGGACTGCAGTACCGACCGGCACTGCAACGACCACGATATCGCTCCCGCGGACACAGTCTTCGAAAGTGACTATCTCGTCAGCAAGTCCCATTTTCAAGGCGGCGGTGGAGGCGACCGGGTCGTTCTCGACTCCGAGCACCTTGTCCGCGAACCCGCGTCTCTTCAAATCAATCGCCATCGAGCCTCCGATGAGGCCGAGGCCTATAACTCCTACTATCATCTGATTATTCCTGATTCTTTGACAATCACGCTCCTTCCTCCAGAAAAGCCTTGATGCGGGACAGGCCCTCTTCGAGTACCGGGACAGGTGCGCAGAGCGATATCCTCACGTAGTTCTCACCGTTCTTTCCGAATACGAAACCGGGAGTGATGAAGACACCTGTCGCATGGAGGATCCTTTCGGACAATGCCTCACCGGGGGTCATGGTGTGAGTTCCCTCGACAGGCCCTTCGACAGGCTCAGGGACCGGAGAGGAAGGGATACGGCCCCAGAGGAAGAGACCCGTGGAGTCGGGATTATACTTTACTCCAAGGGCGTCGAATATGCGTCCGGCGGCGACACGGCGCCTCCTGTATTCGGCATTAAGGTCCCCGAACCAATCAGGGCCTTGTGCAAGTGCCTCTATGGCAGCCAGTTGCAAGGCCTTGAACATTCCAGAATCCATCTGGCTCTTGACCTTGAGGATCTCATTGACCATCGCAGGATCGCCGGCCACCATGCCGATCCTCCATCCGCTCATGTTGTGCGCCTTGCTCAATGAATTCAGCTCCAGGCAATAGTCCCACGCGCCGTCCACGGCCAGTATTGATATTGGCTTTTCGGTCAGGATGAAAGAATACGGATTATCGTTGACGACGAGTATCCTGTGCCTCCTCGCGAAATCCACGATCCTTTCGTAAAGCTCGGGAGTGGCAGATGCTCCTGTCGGCATATTCGGATAATTCACCCACATGAGCTTGACTCCGTCCAGGTCCATCTTTTCGAGGGCATCAAAGTCGGGAAACCAGTTGTTCTCCTCCTTGAGGTCATATTTCACGGCCTCTCCCCCGACCAGCTGGACGGTAGATGAATATGTAGGATAACCCGGATCGGGTACCAGGACTTTCTCGCCGGGATTGACGAAGGCCAGTGAGATCAGCAGGATACCCTCCTTGGAACCGACCAGGGGCTGGATCCCTCCGTTTGGATCGAGGGTTACTCCATAATAACGGTCATACCAGTTGGCAAAGGCCTGACGGAGTTCCGGAAGACCCTTGTAGTTCTGATACTTATGGTTACCGGGCATGACCGCTGCTTTCACCAGGGCGTCGATGGCAGGCTGGGGAGGCATACCGTCAGGGGCTCCTATACCAAGGTTGATAAGGGGACCCACACCACGGGCCGCCCTTTCCGCAGAGACCGCGTCGAGATCTTTCTGCTTGCGGGAAAAATAGTACTCCTGGACTCCTCTGGTCCTGTCCGAAGGTTTGATTATCATTGCATTGCTGATTTATATTCACCTAAAATGTAAAGACCGGCCATCAAGGGCCGCACTGCCTTGAGGGCCTGGCGATAGCGTTCGTATGTCGAGAACCTGATGTCGACATAGAAGAAATACTGCCACTCCTGCCCCGGGATGGGAAGCGACTGGATCCTTGTGAGGTTCATGTCATAGAAGGACATGACCGTCAGGACCTGCGCCAGGGATCCGGGCTTGTGCGGAAGGGTGAAGCAGAGCGATGCCTTGTTGGTATTCCCCCTGGGGACTGTGATCGAATCATCCAGTATGAGGAACCTGGTGAAGTTCTGCTTGTAAGTCTCGATCCCGCGCGCCAGGATGGTAAGCCCGTTTTCCTCCGCCGCCAGTTCGGATGCGACTGCACCGATACCCTTAAGTCCTCCCTGTGCGATGTCGATTGCGCTTTTGGCCGTATCTTCCGATTCTACCATCTTTATCCACGGGCAGTTCTTCACGAAGAACCGGCGGGTCTGGTTGATCGCCATATAGTGGGTACGGACTTCCTTGATGTCTTCCAGCTCCTGCCCTGGCAGAGCCATAAGGTTCTGATGGATAGGAATATAGACTTCTCCCTTTATCCTGTATGGATTGGCACGGAGCAGCTCGAAATTCGGGAGCAATCCTCCGGAGATGGTGTTCTCGATGGCCATTACGGCAGCATCCGCACGTCCCTCTGACAGGGCCTTGAACAGGCTCTCGAAAGTAGGGCATTCGACAATGCCTACACTTTCGTTCCTCCGGGAGTAGAACTCCCTTGCCGCCTGCTCGTGGAAACATCCACGGTAACCCTGTATCGCTATTCTGGTCATATCTGTCAGTCCGCTCAAAAAAACTGTCCGGATCAGGTCCGGACAGCGTTACAATTTCTCTTGATGATTATGTACACACGACTAAGCCCGGTCTTCTAACACGAAGGGGAATAAAAATAAAAGCCGTATGAAAAGAATCGTGTGCCCATACTCCTCACAAAGATAGGAAAAAATCAAAAAAATCAACTAAACGGTCAATATTTCTTTTTCCTTGGCTGAGACGAGGACGTCTATGGCCTTCACCTTGACGTCGGTCACCTTCTGGATTTCGCCCTCGCCTTCCTTCTGTACGTCCTCGGAGAAGTCCCCAGCCTTCTCGGCCTTCTTCAGGGCATCGACACCTTCACGACGGATGTTGCGTACCGCGACCTTGGCGCTCTCGCCGGCCGCCTTGGCCTTCTTGATCAGGTCCTTGCGCCTCTCTTCGGTAAGCGGAGGTATGGGGCAACGGATGATCTCTCCGTTGTTCTGCGGAGTAAAGCCCAGGTTAGCGGCCATTATAGCCTTCTCGATAGCGGGAATCAGACTCCTCTCCCAAGGCTGGATGGTGATGGTCCTTGCATCGGGAACAGAGACGGAAGCCACCTGCGAGACCGGGGTATCAGTACCGTAGTAACTGACAGTCACGTTGTTCAGGATGGAAGGATTGGCCTTGCCAACCCTGTAGGTCTTGAGGTCTTCCTCAAGAAAAGCCACGGTGTCTTCCATCTTGGACTCGACACCCTTGACAATTTCCTTAGCTTTTTCTGATAACATCGTTATAGTATTATTTTATTTATGTACCAATGTGCCGACCTTCTCTCCGTCGAGAATCCTCTTCAAGGCTCCGGGCGCGTCGATGTCGAATACTATGATAGGCATGTCTCCGTCATTGCACAGGGCATAGGCCGTCTGGTCCAGCACTCTCAACTGCTTTGACATCGCCTCGGCAAAAGTGATCTCGGCATATTTCACGGCCGACGGGTCCTTCTTCGGGTCAGCGGTGTAGACCCCGTCAACTTTCGTGCCTTTCAGCATGACGTCCGCCCTGATCTCCAAAGCCCTGAGTGCCGCACCCGAGTCCGTGGTGAAGAACGGGTTGCCCGTACCACCGGAAATAAGGGCCACTCCTCCCTCCTCAAGCACCTTGACAGCGTTGTCGCGGTTATAGTATCTGACGAACGGCTCCATAGGGGTGGCGGTGAATACCTCGGCATGAACTCCTTCGTCCTCTATGAACTGACTGAGGGCCAAAGAGTTGATCACTGTCGCAAGCATTCCCATCCGGTCGCCTCCGACGCGGTCGAAACCCTTGTCGAGGCCCTGGAGGCCGCGGAAAATGTTGCCTCCGCCATTCACGACACCGATCTGGAGACCGGCCTTGGCAGCCTGGGCTATCTCACGTGCATATTTCCTGAGATACTCCGGCTCAAGTCCCTTCCCTTCAGGGCCGCCGAGAATCTCACCACTCAACTTCAGCAGAACTCTCTTGTACATTTGATCGAATTTTGTCAAAAATAGTGATTTTATCTCTAAAGTGGAAGAAATCAATATCCGAAGGAGCAGTCAAAGTCCTTTCCACCGGCTCCGATGCGGAAGGTATGGACTTCCCTCTTACCGGGTTTGACCGCCATCACGTCAATGCACAGGTTGGTCTTGTAGTCGTAGAAAGCGTGAGTCGTTCCGGGAAGCATGAGGTCGGGCACGACCCAGCCATATCCCTGGGAAATGAAATAATTCACCCCGTTTTCCCTTATGTACATATTGACGTGGGCATCACCGGTGAACATTCCCACGAGTGTTCCTTTTCCGGCAAAGGCCGACAGGATATCCATCACGCGCTGATTGCTGGCGAGTGTCTCTTCAGTAGGATTGGAATTGGTCCAGCGTCCGAGAGGATGAGGCATGTAATGGGCCAGCACGATGACGGGGAGATCGGCGGGAGTGCTGTCCAGCAATGCCTTGAGCCATTCCATCTGGATATCGTCAAACAGATAGTATGAACCGTTCTGCGTGCCGGTCCCCTGGCTGTTCAGGAATATTACCCTGACCCCCTTCCCGGGAACGTCATACCAGCCGTAGGTCTTGCCCGGGGTAATGTGCAGGTTCTCCCCTGCCCTATCCTGCCAGGGTTTCTGGAAAAAGCCGGACAGGTCATCGTCAGTAAAGAATTTCCCTTCGCCGGCGTCCCAGTCGTGGTTGCCAGGGGTGTAGAGCCAGACTCCGTCATATTTATCCATCTGGGCCCTCGTGTTGTCCACAATCTCCCGGGCATAGGCGGAATTCTCCGTAGCCGGATATGCATTGAGTCCGATATCTCCGAAATTGACCATGAAGTCGGCTCCGAAAGCTTCCGCAGCGGTCACGGCATGGCCTATGTGCTTGTATGAGAACCTGCCGGCAGTGTGGACGTCTGTCACTATGGGGAAGCATAGGACCTCATCGTCCCCCTTCCATTCGGCGAACCTTGCATAGGCCTCGTCTATCTGGGGTATCACGAATGATGCGTCATCCGTAGCCTTGTCTTCCGCTTCGAGCAGTTTGTCGTTGATTTCCCTCCAACCGATGGTGGGTGTACAGTAGAGGAAATTGATCGACTGCCCCTTGTCGCAGTCGAAATACTCAAGTTTAAGGTCATGCTTTCCCTTTGACAGCCTCTTGGTTACGACCTTGGTGATAGGACCGTGTGCCCCGTCGTTGTCGTAAAGGAGTTCACCATCGACATAGAATCTGGAGCCGTCGTCGGTGGAAGCCTTGAAGGTATAATCCTCCTCCTTCTTGACTTTCAGTGTGGTTTCGAGGAGCAGGGCATAATGGTTCAGGGTCTCATCGATATCCACCAGGTCGAAATTGTTCTTGACTCCAGTGACATCGGGTTCGCCAAGTGTGGAGAAATCAGGGAGATGGCGCTCCGGCCAGTCAAGATAAAGCTTGTAATTGACTACCGGTTCCTTCTCGGATGAACAAGCTGCAAGCGTCAGCAACGCTGCCAGCACAATGAATAATTTCCTGTACATCAGAATTGCAAATAATTTTTTAAAGATAGGGAGAAATACCTGAAAACGGTGAAAAAATCTCCGTATATTAGCAGACAATCCATTCGCCAAACTTATCAGAAACAATAGATGAAAAGAATCATTATCGCAGTTATCGCCATGGCCATGACCATTCCTTCCTTGGCTTTGGAGCAGAAATCCCCCAACGGGAACGTAGTACTCAATTTTGAACTGAACGGACAGGGAACTCCTGTATATTCACTGACTTACAAGGGCCAGGTAGTCATCAAGCCCAGCACCCTCGGACTGGAGATAGTCTCCAGGCAGGGTGACCTGATGGAGGGATTCGAGGTGACAGGCTCTGAGACAGGCACCTTCGACGAGACCTGGCAGCCTGTCTGGGGCGAGACCCGGGACATCCGCAACCACTACAACGAACTTCTGGTCAAGATGGTCCAGAATAAGTCCGGCAGGGAGATGAACCTCAGGTTCAGGGTCTATGACGAAGGAATCGGACTCCGCTACGAGTTCCCCCTCCAGAGGAGGCTGGCATATTTCGTGATCAAGGAAGAGCACACCCGGTTTGCGATGACCGGCGACCACACCGCATGGTGGATCCCCGGAGACTATGATACCCAGGAATATGACTATACCGAATCCAAACTCTCCGAGATCCGCGGTCTCATGAAGGGAGCCATCTCTCCCAACGCCTCGCAGACCCCGTTCTCGGATACCGGTGTCCAGACCTCGCTCCAGATGAAGACCGCCGAAGGCCTCTACATAAATATCCATGAAGCCGCCCTGGTGGATTACTCATGCATGCACCTCAACCTCGACGACAAGGACATGGTCTTCGAGTCCTGGCTCACCCCCGACGCCCAGGGCAACAAGGGCTACATGCAGACTCCCTGCGTCACCCCCTGGCGCACCGTAATGGTCAGCGACGACGCCCGTGACATCCTCGCTTCCAACCTGATCCTCAACCTCAACGAACCCTGCAAGATCGAGGACACATCCTGGATCAAGCCTGTCAAGTACGTAGGTGTCTGGTGGGAGATGATCAACGGCAGGAGCCAGTGGTCCTATACCTTCGACCTTCCCTCAGTCCAGCTCGACAACCTCGACTATTCAAAGACAAAGCCCCACGGACTTCACGGAGCAAACAACGAGAATGTCCGCAGGTATATCGACTTCGCCGCAGAGCACGGATTCGACCAGATCCTCGTGGAAGGATGGAACATCGGATGGGAAGACTGGTTCGGCAAGTCCAAGGACTATGTCTTCGACTTCCAGACCCCCTACCCCGACTTTGACCTTGACGGGCTCAATGAATATGCCCACTCGAAGGGAGTGCAGCTTATGATGCACCATGAGACATCCGCCTCTACCCGCAACTACGAGCGTCACCTCGAGGCTGCCTACGACCTGATGAACAAGTACGGCTACAATTCAGTCAAGAGCGGCTATGTCGGCAACATCATACCCCGTGGAGAGTACCACTACGGCCAGTGGATGAACAACCACTACCTCTACTGTATACAGGAGGCCGCCAAGCACCATATCATGGTGAACGCCCACGAGGCCGTTCGTCCCACCGGCCTGTGCCGTACCTGGCCCAACCTTATCGGCAACGAGGCTGCTAGGGGCACTGAATATGAGGCCACTAACGGCAGCAAGCCCTTCCACACGACCATCCTCCCGTTCACCCGCCTGCAGGGCGGTCCGATGGACTACACTCCCGGAATCTTCGAGATGGACATGAGCAAGAACAACCCTCGGAACCACAACCATGTCAATTCAACCCTTGCCCGCCAGCTAGCACTCTATGTGACCATGTACAGTCCCCTGCAGATGGCTGCGGACGAGATCGACAACTACCTCAAGCATATGGATGCCTTCCAGTTCATTAAGGATGTCGCCGTGGACTGGGATGATTCGCGTTATCTCGAGGCAGAGCCCGGACGCTATATAGTTGCAGCCCGCAAGGCCAAGGGAACTGACAACTGGTTCATCGGCTGCACCGCCAGCGAGCACGGCCACACCTCGACCGTAGCCCTGGACTTCCTCGATCCTGACAGGAAGTACATCGCCACTGTCTATGCAGACAGCAAGGACGCCCACTATCAGACCAATCCCCACGCCTATGTGATAAGGAAGGGCGTAGTCACTTCCAAGTCCGCACTCAAGCTCACTGCAGCCCCCGGTGGCGGCTATGCGATCAGCATCTTCCCGGCCTCCCCGGAAGAACTGAAAGGTCTCAAGAAGCTGCCTGCAACCTGCCAGTAATTCCAGGCTATGCGGACGCAGCTCATTTCCCTGATAGTTCTGGTCTTATCCTGTTCCTGCTCCTCTCCGGCATCATACGATGTCGTAGTAGTGGGCGGGGGCCCTGCAGGAATAGGGGCTGCGCTTGCGGCAGCCCGGACTGGTGCAAGGGTGGCTCTCGTGGAGAGGGACACCCGGATCGGGGGAACGACCGTCCAGGCAGAGGTAGTGGACATGGGACTGTTCTACGCTTGGAAGCGTCAGATCATAGCAGGGCCTGTCTGGGACCTTGTCACCGAGGCTGTCGCCGAAGCCGGTGGAACCCTTCCTGATTTCTCCCTTCAAGAGCCGCACAAATGGATGGAAAGCTGTGTCCACGTCGATCCGGAAGTATATTCCAGGGTAGCCGAGAGGAAACTGCGGGATGCAGGGGTCGAGATAATCTTCGGCACCGAAATAGAGTCTGTGGAAAAGGAGGGCAGAGGTTGGAAGGTCGGGCCTGTCATAGGACGGCAGATAGTGGATGCGACCGGCAGCGCCACCGTGGCGGCCCTGGCCGGAGCCCGGAGGATGCGGGAACCGGACGACGTCCGCCAACCGGGATCTTTCTTCTTCTGGCTTTCCTCGAAAGGACTTGAGTTTGACGCCCAGGCGGTGATCCGGGCCCAGAAGGAAGCTATCGGGAAAGGTGAACTCCTCCCTACTGATGTATATGTGGGAATTGTCTGGTTCATCCAGAAGGGAGGAGGATCAGGATGCTATATTCCTGATGCGGACAACTCCACACCCGAGGCCCGCGCGGAGACAAACCGCCGGGGCATCGAGGCGATGGACAGGGTCCTGGCATTCATCCGCAAACAACCCGGGCTGGAGGATGTGGAAGTTGTGAGGGCTGCAAGCGAGGTGGGCGTCCGGGAAACCTACCGCGTGGTCGGCGAAAAGACTGTTACGGAACAGGAATACCTGGACGGCATCCCTGCCGAAGACGCATTGAGCTGGTCCTACTGGATGGTCGATGAACACAAGGCCGGTACCGGTGGGGCAAGGCTGGTATTCCTGGAGGAAGGCAAGGTCGCTTCCGTGCCGCTCGGAGCCATGATTCCGAAGGGTGTAGGGAACATGCTGGTAGCCGGGAGGGCGGTCTCAAGCGACCATGGGGCCAACTCGGCCCTGCGGGTGCAGGCATCGTGCATGGGCATGGGGCAGGCTGCCGGAGTGGTTGCGGCCATAGCGGCTGACCGTCACTGCGACCCTCGCGAAGTCCCCCTCGACCTTGCCAAAGAGAAACTGGCTGCTATCGGGCATATCGTCCCTTGATCAGAACAGTCCATCCAGTTCTTCGATCTTGAAACGAACCGAGACAACGGAGTGTTTTTCCGTACCGGGATGGTATTTGATGTATGTTGTAGCCACGATCGTCCCGTCCGGAAGCATTTCAAGGCCGGGATATCCGCAATCGGTTCCCGCGTAATTGTGCAGAAGCTTGACCCTGTACTGGCCCGAAAGTCCCCCGGTAATGTCATTGTAAGTACCTACCCATGCGACGAAATGGCCCTTCGTCGGACTGTTCGGAGCCATATCCCTGAAAACTGCTATTATCCTGCCGTCAGGAAGGTACCGGACCATGTGGCGGTCTCCGGTAAGGCCCCATGGGGTCTCCTTCAATGGCGTCCATGTCTGTCCCTCATCGTGGGAGAACATCATCAGGGAGCATCCCTTGCGCTGGTTTTCCCGGGCCAGGCAGACCAGCGGACTGCCTTTGGGGGAACGGAATACGCACGGCTCGCATGGTGACCTGTCAGGCTCTTCTCCCACCAGGACAGACTCTTCCCAACTCAGCCCTCCGTCGTGGGATACCGACTGCCAGATCTTCAGAGGAGCCCTGTCCTGATCGGAATTGCCACGGTGGTACATCCCAAGATAATCCCCGTTCCCAAGGCGTATGATACTCGTGAACGCCATTATGCAAGGCTTATCCAGAATCTTGATTCCGCTCCACGTCTTTCCTCCGTCTTCGCTGTAAGAATAAGCCATATCCCTGTAGGTCTTTCCGGTATCGACCTGCGCGAATACGAAGAGCCGTTGCCGGCCATCCTTGTCTGTCAATTTGTAGATACTGGGGCAGTTGACCAGACCTTTCCACTCATCAGGGGCAGCCTGGTTATGCCAGGTTAGACCGCCGTCATAACTGAAACCGAGGAAGGCCGCCGCCCCTCCATGGCCCTTGGACCAGGTACAGACCATGGTCCTACCATCGTCGAGCAAAACCGTCGTGGGATGACCATTGTACAGATCGGGCGTCCCTGCAGCAATTACCACCTGGCGGTGCTGCTGGCCCGAAATATCTGCCCAGGGCAGATTCGGCCGGTAATCCTGTGCGGCGGCAGAAAGCGCCGCAATCAACGTCAAGACGGACAATAAAAGTTGTCTGGGTGATTTCATGAAATACGGTGTAATATACACAAAGATAATCAAAACCGGGCAGACTAAGCGGGCCAAAGGGAAGGATTTGGGCGTTATTCTTTCTTTTGGAGAACCTGAAGTGGGCAACAGGGAAGTATTCAGGCGATTTCCTTTCCCTTGAGGCACCTGAGATCTTCGAAGTATTATTCAAGGACAGTTGTTCCCTTTTTTAAGATTGAAATAATTGGAGGCCGCAGGCAGACGGGGGGAGTTTGAGGGGTTCTCCCCTCAATGAATAATAGGCGCCCAAGGGGCGCGAGAACGACGGGCAGGGCGGTCGTACAAAGGAGAATCGCCAGCATATCGCGGCGGCGCCTTGAAATGCTGACGATTCTTGTCGTTCTCGTGCCCAAAGCCGGGCTCGAACCGGCACGTCTTTAAAGGACATTGGATTTTGAGTCCAACGCGTCTACCAATTCCGCCATTCGGGCATGTAAACGTTGGATTGCAAAGATATTCACTTTCATCGAAAATCCAAAAAGAATAAGGTGATAAATGGTATACTTATTGACAGAAATTCTGCTTATATTTGTAAGATAGAAGGCATACATAAAAAGCTTAATCCATAAAAAACAAATAACATGAGACTAGAAGGAAGACGTGAAAGTACCAACGTCGAAGACCGCAGAGGTATGAGCGGCGGCGCAATCGCCGGAGGAATCGGTGGAGGCGCACTCATTATCGCATTGATTGTCATGCTTCTCGGAGGTGACCCTACATCGGTCCTCCAGAATGCCGGGACACAGACAGTTCCCCAGAACAGTGAAGTCACCTTCTCGCAGGAGGAGCAGGAACTGGCATCCTTCGCCAAGAAGATACTTGCCGGAACCGAGGATGTCTGGACGGCCCAGTTCGCAAAATACGGCTATGAGTACCAGGCGCCCAAGATGGTCCTTTACACCGGCGTGACTTCCTCGGGATGCGGTACGGCCAATTCCCAGGTAGGACCTTTCTACTGCTCAGCAGACAACACCGTCTACATCGACCTGAGTTTCTTCACCAACATGAAGCAGCAGATCGGAGCCGACGGTGACCTTGCCTATGCATATGTCATTGCCCATGAGGTCGGCCACCACGTACAGAACCTTCTCGGTACGCTCGGCAAGGCCCACCAGATCATGAACAGGTCCAGCAAGACCGTGGCCAACCAGTACAGCGTCAGGCTCGAGCTCCAGGCCGACTATTACGCCGGAGTATGGGCGAACAACGACAACGCCAGGTACAGGTCTCTTGAGGCCGGGGACATCGAAAAGGCACTCAACTGCGCCGCAAAGATCGGTGACGACTATCTCCAGAAGAAAGCCCAGGGATATGTGGTATCGGAGTCTTTCACCCACGGGACCGCCCAGCAGCGCTACAACTGGCTTAAGAAAGGCATGACCTACGGAGATATTGAACACGGAGACTCCTTCTCTCCCGACTATAGCCAACTTTAAAGATGAAACATTTTTCTTTACCGAAGAACGGCGGCCTGATCGAGGATAAACTGCCCAAGAGCCTTCTGCACTCCCACGAGAAGATCACCACGGAGATTTACGCGGATTCCACCGTCGGAAGCGAGCAGATCGCAGATATCATCATCAAGGCGGTCGCCGACCACAAGGCATCCGGTTCCGGACGTCCTTTCAAGCTCGGTCTTTCAACCGGACTTTCCCCTGTATCCCTTTACAGGTGGCTCGTAAAGTCCTACGATGACGGAGCCATCTCCTTTGCAGACGTGGAGATATATTCCATCGATGAATATTACCCCTGCGGACAGGAAGTAGCCCAAAGGAGGAACAACCGCCTTTACAAAGAACTTCTGGACAAGGTCGACGTCCGTCCGGAGAACATCCATATCCCGGATGGTACCGTCCCCCAAGAGAAAGTATCCGAATACTGCGCCGAGTTCGACAAGGCAGCCCAAGGGCTCGACCTGCTGGTCATAGGCGTAGGAGACGGAGGTCAGGTAGGTTTCAACGAGTCCGGAGCGACCGAAAACTCCAGGACCAGGACCGTACCTCTTTCATATAAGTCAAGGAAGAGACAAGCCCGCAATTTCAACGGCGACATAGCAGTCACTCCCAATTCCGCCATCACCATCGGCATAGGTACCATGATGAGCGCCAGGAGGATCATCCTCATGGCCTGGGGCGAGAAGAAGGCCGAAGTGGTGAAGAGTGTCGTGGAAGGCAAGGTGGATCCTGCCTGCCCCGCATCCTTCCTACAGAAGCACGAGAATATCAGCTTCTACACGGACGAAATGTCCGCATCCCTGCTTACGAGGGTGATCGCCCCCTGGACGGTAGGCCCCTGCAAATGGACACCCGAACTGATACGCAAGGCAGTCGTCTGGCTGTGCGAGAATCTCCACAAACCCATCCTCAAGCTTACCCAGAAAGATTACCTTGAGAATTCCCTGGGAGAACTCCTGGAACTGTTCGGACCGTACGACAAGATCAATATAGACGTATTCAACGAGTTCCAGCATACGATAACCGGATGGCCCGGCGGCAAACCGAACGCCGACGACACCACCAGGCCGGTCAAGTCCACCCCGTTCCCCAAGAAGGTGCTGATCTTCTCCCCCCACCCCGATGACGACGTCATCTCTATGGGCGGAACCTTCATCCGCCTGGTACATCAGGGACATGATGTCCATGTCGCTTATGAGACATCCGGAGACCTTGCGGTCCACGACGATGTGGTCCTCCAGCACATGGATGCCGCTCGCCAGCTCGGTTTCGGCGACAGGTTCGACGAAGTCAAATACATAATCGACACCAAGAAGCCCGGTGAGCCGGAGCCCAAGGATCTGCTTGCCATAAAGGCCGCAATCCGCCGGAGCGAAGCACGCAGCGCCGTCCGCAGTTTCGGACTGGACGACGACAGCAACGTCCACTTCCTCAACCTTCCGTTCTATGAGTCAGGCGGCGTCACGAAGCTGCCGAGGACCCAGGCGGACCTGAATATCATCAAGGTCCTGATTAGCCAGATCAAGCCGGACCAGATCTACATGGCCGGTGACCTGGCGGATCCCCACGGGACTCACCGAGTATGTACGGAGGCCGCGCTCGAAGCCATCGAGCAGCTCAAGGAGGAAGGAAACGACTGGCTGAACGACACCACGATATGGCTCTACAGGGGCGCGTGGATGGAATGGGAACTCTGGAGAGTCGACATGGCCGTTCCTCTCAGCCCCGACGAGCTGATCGAGAAGCGTCATGCCATCTTCCGCCATCTGTCCCAGAAAGATATCGTCCCCTTCCCGGGCGATGACCCCAGGGAATTCTGGCAGAGGGCCGAGGAACGCACCCAGAACACCGCCAAGCTTTATGACGAACTCGGCATGGCGGAATATCAGGCCATAGAAGTATTTGTAAGACTAAAACTATAAAGGGAATATCATGAAAGTAATAATCAGAGACAGCAAGAAAGAGGCTTCCATCTGGGCAGCCCATCATATCGCAAATGCAATCAAGGCAAAGGCAGAACAGACGGACAGGCCTTTCGTACTGGGCCTCCCCACAGGTTCCACCCCGCTGGACACCTATGCCGAACTGGCCAGGATGTGCGCAGCCGGAGAAGTATCTTTCAAGAATGTCATAACCTTCAACATGGATGAATACGTAGGCCTTCCCGAAAAGCATCCGGAGAGCTACCACAGCTTCATGTACAAGAACCTGTTCGACAAGATCGACATCCCGGCAGGGAATATCCATATCCTCAACGGCAACGCTCCTGACCTGGACAAGGAATGCGAGGATTACGAACTCGCCATCCTCGATGCCGGCGGAATCGACCTGTTCCTGGGCGGCGTCGGGGAAGACGGCCATCTCGCATTCAACGAACCCTTCTCATCCCTGAATTCCAGGACCAGGGTGGTAACCCTCACCCAGGACACCATCGAGGTCAACTCACGCTTCTTCGGCGGAGATACCAGCCAGGTTCCCAGGCAGGCGATGTCAGTGGGGGTAGAGACCGTGTGCAGCGCAGACGAGGTGCTCATCCTCGCTTTCGGAAGCAAGAAGGCCAGGGTAGTCGCCCAGGCAGTCGAAGGCCCTGTCAGCCACTATGTAACCCTTTCCGCCCTGCAGCTTCATGAGAACGGAATCGTCGTACTTGACGAACCTGCGGCAGGAGAACTGAAAGTCAATTCATACCGCTACTTCAAGGCGGTCGAGGAAGCAGAAAACAAATAACCCTTAACAAATAGCATCATGAAAATCAAGTTTTTGTTCACCAGCCTGCTCATGCTGGCAACATTAGGCCTCTACGCCCAGGAAGAAGGCAAGGAGCCTGCAAAGAGATATGGTTTCAAATCCGCCATCGTGAAGTATACCACCGAGGTGATGGGACAGGGTATCGAATCCACCACCTACATCGATGAATTCGGTGCGAAGGAATGCCAGAAGGTCAAGGTCAGCGTCCCCGGAATGGGCGAGATGGAGACCGCGGTCATCACCAAGGAAGGCAAGTCCTGGGCTGTCAACTATGCCATGAAGACCGTTCAGGAGAATCCTGTAAGCCAACCCAACTTCTCCGAGCTTTCCGAAGATGACATAAAGAAGTACAACATCAAGGAAGTCGGGAAGGACGAATACCTGGGCAAGGAATGCACCGTCTACACGATGGAGAACGAGGCCCAGGGAATGAAGGCCGCGATCAAGGTTTGGGCTTACAAAGGCCTCGGCCTGAAGCAGGAGACCGAAGTCAGCGGAATGAAGATAGTCGCCAAGGCTCTCGAGTTCGACGAGGGTGCCATGGTGCTGCCGCAGGTGTTCGATATCCCCAAGTTCTAGTCTTTGATATGAACAGACTGCTGCTGGCTGCAACGCTGCTGTTCGCTTCATTAACCGGAACCCTTGCCCAAGACAAGGGTTCCGTAGATTATCAGGACCTGTATTCCCCGAAAGTCACGACCATCACGGCAGAGGGCAACGGCCGGTTGGAAAGGTTCCATGGCAAGCTGATGTTCACGGAAAACAACCGCTACCTGTCCGCGAATGATGTTACCAATGACTTTTGGAAAAAGTATTACAACGCCCAGAGGATTCAGGACTGGGGAAGATACATCTGGACGCTCGGCCTTTCCTATATGGCCAGCGACATGATATATTCCCTGGTATACAACTATGACAGGAATATCCTGAAGGATCCTTCGTTCATCATCGGAGGAGTATGCACTTTGATCGGCGGGTCTATGGATTTCGGAGGATGGCTCAAGCTGGGCAATCTGGCGGATACATACAACTCCGACCCGACAGTGAGGCGTAATTATTCCATAAACCTGGGCCCGACAAGGTCCGGCGGACTGGGACTGTCATTAAACTTCTAGGACATCCATTCTTGACAAACAAATGAACAACTACCGCATTTTCGTTGAAAAATATCCCGAGTTCCAGGTGGAAGCCAAAAGCCTCCTCGCTGAACTTAACGAGAATCTGCAGCTGAAGCTCCGTACGCTCCGGCTGCTTAACGTTTACGATCTTTTCGGCTTCACCCCCGAGCTCCTGGAGAAGAGCCGCTACAGCGTATTCGGTGAAGTGGTCACCGACCTCGTGACCGACAGCCTCGACCTTGAAGGCGCAAAATACATCGCTGTGGAATATCTTCCCGGGCAATTCGACCAGAGGGCGGCATCGGCTGTGGACTGTGTCCACCTGATCGATCCGAAAGCGAAGATCAACATCAAGAGTTCCAAACTCCTGATCGTGGACGAAAATGCGACTGAAGAGGTTCTGGACAAGATCCGCCATTATGTCATCAACCCCGTCGAATCCAGGGTCAAGGATCTCGGCAAGCTTTCGGATACCGAGAATGCTGCCGTGAAGCCAGTACCGGTGCTTACGGGATTCAGGGACATGAAAGGCGGAGAACTGAAGGATTTCTGCAAACGGATGGGCCTCGCCATGAACGAGGACGACCTTAATGAAGTCGTCAGGTATTTCACCGAAGAAGGCAGGGACCCCAACGAGACTGAACTGAGGATCCTGGATACCTACTGGAGCGACCACTGCCGCCATACCACCTTCACCACCGAACTTGAGGACATCACCATCGAGGATTCCTTCATAAAGGAGGACATCCAGGGAACGATGAACCTCTATCTCAAGATGCGCAGGGAACTCGGCCGTGAGAACAAGGGGCTGAACCTCATGGACATGGCCACGATAGGTGCCCGCTACCTCAGGAAGGCCGGAAAGCTGGACGACATGGAGGTCAGCGAGGAGAACAACGCCTGCAGCATATTCATCGACGTCGATGTCACTCCCTTCGTTTCTGGCGACTCGGAGCGAAGCGACGCAGGGAGTTTGAGGGGAACGCCCCTCAATCCCCCCGGGGGGTGCAGGGGGGTGGATGAACATCAGGAGACAACGGAACGTTGGCTCCTGATGTTCAAGAACGAGACCCACAACCACCCTACCGAGATCGAACCTTTCGGAGGAGCGGCGACCTGCCTGGGCGGAGCCATAAGGGATCCCCTTTCCGGACGTTCCTATGTCTATCAGGCAATGCGCGTTACCGGTGCAGGAGACATCTACAAACCCGTTTCCCAGACCATTCCCGGGAAGCTCCCGCAGAAGGTCATCACCAGGAAGGCGGCACAGGGTTATTCAAGTTACGGCAACCAGATAGGTCTTGCGACAACCCATGTCCGCGAGATATTCCACGAAGGCTATACGGCCAAGAGGATGGAGGTCGGAGCTGTAGTGGGTGCGGTCAAGGCGGACCACGTAAGGCGTGAGAGCCCGAAGCCCGGAGATGTGGTGCTGATGCTCGGCGGACGGACCGGCCGCGACGGTATCGGCGGTGCGACAGGGTCGTCAAAGGAGCATACGGAGGAATCCCTTGAAACATGCGGAAGCGAAGTCCAGAAGGGTAATCCTCCGGAGGAAAGGAAGCTTGAAAGACTGTTCAGAAGGCCCGAGGTCACTAAACTTATAAAGAAATCGAATGACTTCGGAGCCGGCGGAGTGAGCGTCGCCATCGGCGAACTCACGGCAGGACTGGACATCTATCTTGACAGGGTGCCTGTGAAGTACAGCGGAATGAATTCCACCGAACTGGCGATCAGCGAATCACAGGAGAGGATGTCCGTGGTCATCGAAGCCAAGGACGAGGAACTCTTCAAGGAATATTGCCACTCCGAGAATATCGAGGTCACACACGTCGCGGACGTCACCGACACCGAAAGGATGCGTATGTACAACGGAGGGAAGCTGGTAGTCGACCTCAGGCGCGACTTCATCGACAGCGCCGGAGCGAAGCACTATTCGAAGGCGGTCATCGGATCCGTGGACGGGACCGATCCCTTCTACAGGGATATCCCCGGGAAGGACCTGAAGGAGAAGATGTTCGCCAATCTCCAGGATCCCAACGTAACCAGCCAGAAAGGTCTGATCGAGATGTTCGATTCGACCATCGGCCGCTCGACGGTCCTCATGCCGTTCGGAGGAGAACTCCAGACCACCGAAACACAGGTCTCCGTCCAGAAACTCCCTGTCGACGGATTCACCGGCACCGCCAGCATGATGGCTTTCGGTTTCAATCCCGACATGTGCGAGTGGAGTCCGTACCATGGTGCCGCATATTCATTCGTCGAGGCCTGCAGCAAGGTTGTCGCCGCCGGAGGAGACTGGCGCACGATGCGCTTCTCCTGCCAGGAGTACTTCGAGAGGATGACTTCGGACTTCCATACCTGGGGCAAGCCCGCGGCAGCGCTTCTAGGCGCCCTCAAGATGCAGGAAGCCTTCGGCCTGCCGTCCATCGGCGGAAAGGATTCGATGAGCGGATCTTTCGAAACCGAACATGGTCCGATCCACGTTCCTCCGACACTTATCGCCTTCGGAATCACCCCCGTGAAGGTGGACAACGTGATTTCACCCGAATTCAAATGGGAAGGAGACAGGCTGTATCTGGTCAGGCACACTCCGCTCGAGAACCGTATGCCGAATGTAGAGCAGCTCAAGAAAAACTGGAATAACATCCATGCCAGAATCGAGGACGGAACCATCGTGGCCGCTTGGGCAGTCGGATTCGGCGGCGTGGCTGAAGCCCTCTGCAAGATGAGTTTCGGCAATGCCTTCGGGTTCGATGTCAGGATCGATGAGGAAGACCTCTTCAATCTTTCCTACGGTTCGATAGTCATAGAAACCGACGGTGAGGTCGATTTCGACAACGCAGTACTCCTGGGCGAAGTGACCTCCGGAGAAGACGGCAACGTCCGGGTGAACGGGACCTCCGTCTCGATATTCGAACTGATGGACTTCAACGGTTCCCTCTTCGAGAAGGTCTATCCCGCCGTCAGCGAACCTGCCAACAATAGACTTCTGCCCCGCGGCCTTGAAGGGGTCAAGCCATATAAGGCCAGGAAGGCCGACCTCGAATACAAGGGACCGGCGGTGGACAAGGTCATTGCGTATATTCCCGTATTCCCGGGCACGAACTGCGACTATGACTCCGCAAAGGCCTTCAGGAAGGCAGGGGCGGAGGTACGCACGAGCGTATTCCGCAATCTGTCAGACAAGGATGTGTTCGATTCCATCGACGAGATGAAGGGGAATATCGACGAGTGCCAGATACTGATGCTCGCCGGTGGGTTCTCCGCCGGAGACGAGCCTGACGGAAGCGGCAAGTTCATAGCCAACGTGCTGAACAACGGAAAGATAGCCTCAGCAATCGAGGGATTGCTCTCCAGGGGAGGTCTGATCCTTGGTATTTGCAACGGTTTCCAGGCCCTGGTCAAGTCGGGTCTGCTGCCCTATGGCGAATTGGGCAAGGTCACCAAGGATTCCCCCACACTCTTCCGCAACGACATCAACAGGCACATCTCCCAGATGGTTACCACGAGGGTTTCGACCACCAATTCCCCCTGGCTGCGCGGAATGTCCGTCGGAGACGAGCACACGATAGCCGTGAGCCACGGTGAAGGCAAGTTCGTCGTGAACGAGGAACTCGCCCGTGAACTCTTCGCCAA
This sequence comes from uncultured Bacteroidia bacterium, assembly GCA_902779765.1. Taxonomy (GTDB): domain Bacteria; phylum Bacteroidota; class Bacteroidia; order Bacteroidales; family UBA932; genus Cryptobacteroides. Next base: position 245,037 of record CACZCQ010000001.1, on the reverse strand, counting down.
CGGCCAGGTGGCTTTCCAGTATGTGGATCCTATCACGGACGAACCTACCATGGAGTCTCCTTACAATCCCAACGGGTCATATTACGCCATCGAGGGAATTATCAGCAAGGACGGCCAGATCCTGGGCAAGATGGGGCACAGCGAACGCTTCGAGGATGGCCTGTTCAAGAACATAGAGGCAGATCTCGAGCAGCCGCTCTTCGATAATGCGGTAAGGTATTTCAAGAAACAGTCATGACCGGGAAAGAGAGGATCAGGACCGTACTGGAGCACAGGAACGCGGACAGGCTGGCGGTGGACTTCGGCACCACGCCGGTCACCGGAATCCATTGCAAGGTCGTGGAGGCTCTTCGCAGGCACTACGGCCTGGATGACCATCCCGTCTATGTCCACGAACCCGGTCAGATGCTCGGTTACATAGAAGACGATCTAGCCGAAGCGCTCGGGACGGATACCGCCGGATGCTTTGCGCCCAAGAATTCAATCGGAGTCTGGAACAAGGACTGGAAGGAATACAGGATGCCTTGGGGTCAGGTGGTGATGCTGCCCGCCAAGATGGTCGATTCTTTCACGGAGAAAGACGGCGGACTCTACACCTATCCGGAAGGAGACCGTTCACTGCCGCCGTCCGGGCATATGCCGGAGCGTTGCTATTTCTTCGATTCGATCGAACGCCAGCAGGGCGAGATAGACGACGACAACCTCAACGTGGAGGACAATCTCCAGGAATATGGAGACATCGACGACGAAACCCTCGCCTATTGGAAGACGGTTACCGACCGGGCAGCCAGTACAGGGCGTGCCGTGGTGGCTGGATTCGGAGGGATGGCCCTGGGCGATGTCGCCCGCATCATCTCGCCGGCCATCCGCGAGCCGCGCGGCATCCGCAGCGTCGCTGAATGGTATATGTCGACAGTCTGCCGTCCCGACTACATCAAGGAGCTGTTCGACCGGATCTCGGCTCTGGCTGTCAGGAATCTTGAGAAAATCCATTCGGTCGTCGGGGAGAATGTGGATGTCGTCTATGTGTGCGGTGCAGATTTCGGCACCCAGACAAGCCAGTTCATGTCGGTGGAAACCCTCAACGAACTGTATGTCCCATACTACAAGAGGATGAACGACTGGATCCACCAGCACACCCAGTGGAAGACTTTCAAGCACTGCTGCGGTGCCATATATCCCTTGCTTGACAGCCTGATCGACGCCGGGTTCGACATCATCAACCCTGTCCAAATCGCGGCTAAGGACATGGACCCGCAAAGGCTCAAGGATGAATTCGGGGACCGGGTCACATTCTGGGGCGGCGGTGTGGACACCCAGAAGACACTCCCCTTCGGAACGCCCGCACAAGTCCGCGAGGAAGTCCTCAGGCTCTGCGACATATTCGGGAAAGACGGTGGATTCGTCTACAATACCGTCCACAACATCCAGGCGAACGTCCCCGTGGAGAACGTAATCGCCCTGATGGACACATTGAAAGAAATTCGTTCATAATATGGATAATCTGTACCAAGCCATTTTCAAGGGACTTGCACCCTTGGCAAAAACCGCTGTCCAGGAATCACTCGACAACGGCAAGACTCCCCAGGACATCATCGACGAGTCGATGATTCCTGCGATGGAGGCGATCGGACAGGAATTCGAGGCAGGCAGGGTGTTCGTACCGAACCTCCTGCTCAGTGCGAGGGCCATGAAATCCGCCCTGGATATCCTGAAACCGCTTATGATAGCGGGACAGACTACGACTTTGGGTACGGTGGTGATCGGAACAGTCAAGGGAGACCTTCATGACATCGGCAAGAATCTGGTCGCATCCATGCTCGAGGGCCGTGGTTTCAAGGTGATCAACTTGGGAACCGACGTATCCAAGGAGCGCTTCATCGAGGCGGCCAAGGAGAACAATGCCGACATAATCTGCCTGTCAGCCCTCCTGACCACCACGATGGACTACATGAAGGAAGTAGTCGAAGCGGTACGGGCCGACGGACTGGATATCAAGGTCATGGTCGGCGGAGCCCCTCTGAATGCGGAATTCGCGGCCTCGATCGGGGCCGACGGCTACAGTTCCAATGCAAACGAAGCTGTCCAGGTCGCCAAAAAACTTCTTTCCTGATGGTCGAGAGGGCTTTCCAGATAAGCCCTGAGGAACTGCCCGAAAAAGAAGTGTGGTTCGCGATGGGTTATAAGGATTCCGTACCGGAAGAACGGATACGGGGGATGGTCCGTGAACTTATCTGCGAACTCGTGCCAAAGGCTACCCTGCGGTACATCTACCAGGTGGTCGAGGCAGAAAAGCTTTCGCCCAGGCAGGTGCGCATGGCCGGCAAGACCTTCACCCCTGAAGGAATCATCTGTTCATACCTTCAAGGGATGACCCACGCGCTTCTATTCATCGGATCGGCCGGATGGGAGTTCGACAGGGCGAAAGAAGCCCTCAAAGCCAAAGACGACATCGTGGCCGATTTCATCGCCGACTCCATAGGTTCGGTCCTGGCCGAAATGACCGTGGCCAGGATTGAACAGGACTACGTAGGGAAAGAGACCATCTCCATGCCTTACAGCCCTGGCTACTGCAACTGGGACATACGTGAACAGCACATCCTCTTTTCCCTGTTCCCGGAGCGCCCTTGCGGCATCATCCTTTCGGAGTCTTCCCTTATGACACCGGAAAAATCCGTCAGCGGCTTCTTCGCACTTGGGGAAACCCTGCAGCGGCAGCCATATCATTGTCAAATCTGCAAGAACACGAAATGCTTCAAAAGAAGAAACGCCTAGCCATCCCCATCATGACTCATCCGGGGATCGAGCTTTGCGGAAGTACGGTCCTGAAGGCGGTGACAGACGGGCAGGCACACGCAGACGCCATATGCGCTCTCAACGACCGGTTCCCGGCCGATGCAGTTACCGCTATCATGGACCTGACTGTTGAAGCAGAGGCTTTCGGCGCACAGATAAGGTTCTCAGAGAATGAGATTCCGAGCATTCTCGGAAGGCTTGTCCATGATGCAGGATCGGTGGCCGGACTTGAAGTCCCCTCGCTGGACAAGGGAAGGATACCCGAGTATCTCAAGGCCAACCGGATCGTAGCTTCACGTATCAAGGACAAGAAGGTTTTCGGCGGCTGCATAGGTCCATTTTCCCTGGCCGGCAGGCTTTTCGACCTCTCGGAGCTGATGATGGCGATGTACATCGAACCGGAGACTGTCACGATGCTCCTTGAGAAGTGTACGGCTTTCATCACTTCCTACCTGCTTGCGATGAAAGGGACCGGAATCGACGGAGTGATACTCGCCGAACCGGCCTCCGGACTCGTTTCCAACGACGACTGCTACCTGTACTCATCGGTCTATGTCAGGAGAATCGTCGATGCGGTCCAGGATGACGGTTTCTCTATCGTGCTGCACAACTGCGGCAACACCGGGCACTGTACCGACGCCATGATCCGTTCCGGAGCCTCGGCACTCCATTTCGGCAACCGTGCGGATATGGTGGAAGCCCTGAAAACCTGCCCGCCGGAGCTTCCGGTGATGGGAAACATCGATCCCGTGACCGTTATGCAGCAGGCTTCTCCCGAACAGGTATATGCCGCTGTATCCGAGCTTCTTGGCAAGACGGCAGGTTTCGGCAATTTCATCCTATCGACCGGATGCGACGTACCGCCCCGCACCCCTGTCGTGAACATCCAGGCATTCTACCAAGCCCTTTCCGACTACAATGAAAAGGATTGACTACGCTTCATCGATGACCTCGTTCCGTTGGTGGATGTGCGCGCTCCTTTTCTTCGCCACGACCGTCAACTACCTGGACCGTCAGGTCCTGTCGCTCACCTACGAAGAATTCATCAAACCGGAATTCCACTGGACCGATGCTGAATATGGTACCGTGACCGGATTCTTCAGCATCTTCTATGCAGTGTGCTGCCTCTTTGCAGGCAAGTTCATAGATTGGATAGGAGTGAAGCGCGGCTATCTTGTCTCCATCCTCATCTGGTCGGCTGGAGCGTGCCTTCATGCGGCCACGGGATGGATGACTGCATCACTGACAGGGCTCGGCTCAGCCTCCGCACTCAAGGCTGTGGAAGCAGGCAGCAACGTGGCGCTCGCCGTATCGACCACTTCGGTCTACCTGTTCATGTTCTGCAGGGGTGTGCTGGCTTTGGGAGAGGCCGGCAACTTCCCTTCCGCGATCAAGGTAACTGCAGAGTATTTCCCGAAGAAGGACCGCGCCTTCGCCACCACCATATTCAACGCCGGAGCATCCGTGGGGGCCCTTACAGCCCCGCTATGCATCCCCGCCCTCGCCAAGCATTACGGCTGGGAGATGGCCTTCATCATCATAGGAGCGATCGGCTTCATCTGGGTATTCTTCTGGATATTCCTGTACGACAGGCCGGAAGACAGCAGGCACGTGAACGGTAAGGAACTTGAATATATCCACCAGGACGATGCCGAAGAAGAAATCCGGCGGGCCGCATCGGCGGAGGAAAAAAGCATTCCCCTCCGGGAGTGCCTGAAATACCGCCAGGCCTGGTGCGTAATCCTGGGCAAGTTCATCTCTGACTGCGTCTGGTGGTTCTTCCTGTTCTGGGCACCGTCATATTTCGACACACAGTTCGGGTCAAAGGCCAGTTCGACGACGGGCAAGCTGCTGCTCATCACGCTCTACGCCATCTGTTCCGTCCTGTCCATCTTCGGAGGATATGTCCCCAAGTATTTCGTCGAAAAGAAAGGAATGCATCCGTACGACGCCCGCATGAAGTCAATGTTCATATTCGCGTTGTTTCCGTTGTTCTCCCTGCTTGCCCAACCCATGGGGGCCTGGTTCAACACCCCCTGGTGGCCTGCGGTCCTTATCGGACTGGCAGCTGCCGGTCATTCCGCCTGGGCCGCCAACCAGTACAGCGTAATCAGTGATCTCTTTCCAAAGAGCACCATAGCCACGATGACAGGCCTGAGTTCCCTAGCAGGAGGCATCTCCACCATGGCCCTGCAGAAAATCGCCGGCAACCTTTTCACATTCGCTGAAAAGGCGGGCAGTTCCTTCCGCTTCCTCGGATTCGAAGGCAAGCCGGCCGGTTATTTCATCATATTCTGTTATTGCGGTCTGGCCTATCTACTGTCCTGGACCGTAATGATATCTCTTGTACCGAAATACAGGCCTGTAAAGACCTGACAACATTATCAATCAACACTATTATGAAAAAGTACACTTGCGATGTCTGCGGATACGAATATGATCCCGCAGCCGGCGATCCGGAAAACGGAATCGCTCCCGGAACAGCCTTCGAAGACCTCCCCGAGGATTGGGTATGCCCTCTTTGCGGAGTCGGAAAAGAGGATTTCTCCCCGGCGGAATAAAGCCTTGATTTCCATTTTCCGCCAAAAAGGCGTACATTTGGATTTTGTAAACAGAATCATTTGAGATGAGGAATCTTTATCTGACGAACACCCTTACCAAGAACAAGGAACTTTTCAAACCGGTCCATGAAGGCCATGTGGGCATGTATGTCTGCGGCCCGACCGTATACGGCGACGCCCATCTGGGCCACGCCAGGCCGGGAGTGACCTACGATGTACTGTTCAAACTCCTGAGGCATCTGGGTTACAAGGTTCGTTATGTCCGCAACATCACTGACGTGGGCCATCTCGAGCACGATGCGGATGAAGGTGAGGACAAGATAAGCAAGAAGGCGCGCCTGGAGCAGCTCGAACCCATGGAAGTGGTCCAGAGCTATACTTTCAGATACCACGAGGCCATGAGGCTTCTGAACGTCGCTCCCCCTTCGATCGAGCCCAGGGCCTCCGGGCACATCATCGAGCAGATAGAGACCATCAAGAAAATCCTTGAGGCCGGATATGCCTATATCTCAAATGGTTCCGTCTACTTCGACGTCCAGAAATACAACGAGAAGCATCACTACGGCATCCTTTCAGGACGCAATCTCGACGACACCCTTGAAGGCACCCGTTCGCTGGACGGACAGAGTGACAAAAGGGCTCCTTATGATTTCGCGCTTTGGAAAAAGGCGGAGCCTGAGCACATAATGCATTGGCCGAGTCCCTGGAGCGAGGGTTTCCCGGGCTGGCATCTGGAGTGCTCGGTGATGGGTGAGAAGTATCTTGGAGAGGAATTCGACATCCACGGAGGCGGAATGGACCTGATGTTCCCGCATCACGAATGCGAGATTGCCCAGAACGTGGCGTGGAGAGGCACTCAGGGCGTACGTTACTGGGTCCATAACAACATGATCACGATCAACGGCCAGAAGATGGGCAAGTCTCTCGGGAACTTCATCACCCTTCCGGAGCTGTTCTCCGGAAACCACCCGAAGCTCGAGCAGGCTTATTCCCCGATGACCGTACGGTTCTTCATTCTCCAGGCGCACTACCGCGGCACCCTTGACTTCAGCAACGAAGCCCTCCAGGCTTCGGAGAAGGCTCTCAAGAGGGTACTCCAGGCCTACAAGGACCTGGTTGGTGAACCTGCCGAACCACTGCCGTACGGTGAACTGTCCAACGCGACAGCACCTGACAACTGCGTTGCAGATTCCCCTGAAATCAAGGCAATCTTCGACGGCGTCTACGATGCCCTCTGCGATGACCTCAACACTCCTGTCGCACTGTCGCACATATTCGAGGCCGTAAGGATCATCAATTCCGCCAAGTCAGGTTCGGTCAAGCTGACAGCAAACGACCGGGTAGCCCTGGCACAGATCTTTGACGACATCGTATTCGGTGTCCTTGGACTCAGGGATGAAGCTGCAGGGGAAAGCGGCAAGGGTCAGGAAGTCATCTCCGGACTCATGGACATGGTCCTCGAAGAAAGGGCCAAGGCCAAGGCCGCCAAGGACTGGGCGTTGAGCGATGCGATCCGTGACCACCTGAAAGCCCTCGGCATCACCGTGAAGGATACCAAGGACGGTGCCGAGTGGACGATCGAATAATCATGTCACTTGACGATCACGATATTCGGGACCTTCCGGGCGCCCTCGTGGTCGAACTTCCTGTTGTCGTAAGGGAAATTGATTATACCGGTGGCATCGGTCCACAGGGTCGATGAGCCGCCTCCGTCGAGGTTCAAGGCATCCTTGAGTCCCAGCATCCTGGCTACGGCGGCGAGTTCCGTGATGCTCATTCCGTCGGCCTGCCCCGGGAACCGGCCGTCAACGACAATCATATAGACCTCTCCTTTATCATCCCAGCCTATGACGGTCCTGGGATGGCGCATGTAATTGAAGGAAGCCCCATTATCGAATGCAGGAGCCTTGCCGTCAAGCCTCAGGACAGGGCCCGAGGCCAGGGCTGAATGATACCCTGTCCTGTATGATTCGACCTTGGTACTGTCGTACTGGAGGAGCTCCAGCTGATGGCCTTCACGGTCCTTGATGGCCAGGACTCCGTCGGAGCGTGACTCTCCGGAGGCCGGAGTCTGTCCCAAGACCTCGCCGTCGATGCAGAAGAAGGTGTGGGGGATAAGTCTCCTCATGTTGAAGAAACTGCCGTTCAAGGCGATACGGGCGCCCTCCCTGCGTGCTATGGAATCCGTGGTGTTGGCCATCTCTCCAGGAGCATGGACCAAGGCAGTCGCCCGCTTGGATGCAGGATATCTCACGATGCTGATACTCTGGGTAGTCCCCCTGAACGGGAACTGGGCATAGGTCCATTCGGCATTATCCCCGACAGGTTTCCATTCCCATCCTGCCGCATCCCATTCCTTCTTGTCGGAGGGGCTGACCGCACCCCATTCCCTGTTCGGAAGAGGTCCCATCACGAGAGTCAGGGTCCCTCCGGCCATAATCTCATCATGGCTGATCCAGGGGCCCTCCAGAGGCTTCCCGTTCAGGGTGGCGTTCTGGATGTACTTGTTGTCATCGGACACGTCCTTGGCAACGATACGGAAAACCTTTCCGCTTGAAACCTTCAGGCTGGCATCCGAGAAAACCGGGCTGCCTATGGTGTATACCGGTTCTCCGGGGGTAACAGGATAGAGACCGAGGGATGAGAAGACCACGAACGAGGTCATTCCGCCCCCGTCCTCGTCGCCGGGAACGCCCATCAGGTCGTCGCGGAACCAGGTGTCAAGCATCTGGCGCACCCGCTTCTGGGTCTTCCAGGGGGCTCCGGCGTAATTATAGAGATAAGGTATATGCAACGACGGTTCGTTGGCCATCGAGAACTGGCCGACATTGCCGGTATGGTCCGGAAGCTTGGCGTAGAATGAATATTTGCTCCTCCCCAGAGGCGTGGCGAACATCCTGTCGAGCTCCATGCAGAAGCGCTCGGGACCTCCCATCAGGACTACAAGTCCGGGGATGTCGTGCTGGACGTCCCAGCGGTACACCCAGGCGTTGTTCTCGTCATAATACTCGCGGGCACCCATCCCTCCCGGGAAATTGTAGTCGAGGTCAGGTATGAAGTTTCCTTCCTTGTCCTTGGGATGGAAGAACAGTGTCTCCGGATTGAAAAGGAGGGCATAATTCTTCGACCATTCCCGGAAATATTCCGCATCTTCCTTATTTCCAGCCGCTTCCGCAAGTTTGGACAGAGCCCAGCTATCGTATGCCGTACCAAGGCTGACCGCCACCGGCTGGCGGTTCTCCCAACCGACATTGGGATCCGTCTCTACTTCCCCGTCACGGAGGGCGGGGATATATCCGTGTTCCCAATAGAAACCGTCAATCTCTCCGGCCGGATTCCCGGACCATGGAACCAGCGTCTTCTCCGTCAATGCCTTCTTCCCTGCCTCGAAAGCCGCCTTCGCATCGACCTTGAGCCCCTTTGCCATGGCGTCGGCGAAAGCAGGGATACCGTGGTTGCTGTTCATCCTTCTTGAATCCCCGGTCACTTCCGGGAACGTCGGCATCCATCCGGTTCCCATCTGGTCCGCCATCCTCAGGAAAGAAGCGAGTATATTCTCTTCCAGAGACTGGTCCATAAGGGTCCTGAGCGGATGGGCCGCCCTGTAGGTATCCCAGATCCAGTCATCGGTATAGAACGGAGTGCCTCCGTCCTCATGGACCTTATTGTCATAGGCGCTCCAGTAACGTCCGTCCTCGCTGAGGCATACGGGCCTCTCGAAAGTCCTGTAGTAGGATGTGTAAAAAACTATCTTGCGTTTTTCGTCTCCCTTTACCCGGATCCTCCCGAGGTTTTCGTTCCAGATCCTTCGTCCTTCGGCTGCCAGAGCATCCACGTCATAGCCGGAAATCTCCCTCCGGAGATTCGCCCTGGCCTGCGCGACGTCGATGAACGAGACACCGTAACGGAGCCTTACCACCGGTTCCCTGAAACTGAGGGTCACCCAGCTGTTGTTCCCCCTGCTGACCGTATCCACCTTGGACGGCATCATTTCCGGCTCCATGAATACATATACCCTGGTCTCGCCTTCAACGGTCTGCCATCCTTCCAAAGCCTCACCGTTCCAGGTGATTTCTCCTCCCCTGCCGGACAGAATCACCTTGAATGGTTCTCCGGACTCCAATAAATAAACCGCACTCTGATGCGAAAGGGCGTACTTTGCCTGAATTGCCCCGTCCCAAAGGGTAACGTCATAGGAATACGGAGTCAGATGCTCATTGTCGTAAGGCATTGAGACGACCGGCCCTACGGCAGTCTGGTCGGCCTGTCGGACCACCGACAGTTTGAACGCCGAACGCTCCCTGTGGTTGGTTACGATCACGGGCAGTCCCCGCAGATACTCTGAAGTGTAGTCCGAACGCTCGGGGTAAACCCTCAGCATAGAATTCGGGAGCTGGACCGTAGGATAGGTAGGTACCAGCAGATGGCTGATGTTCCCGGCATAGGGGTTGACATAATCGACAGGTTCCAAATCCTTGCCGCAGCCGGCAAACATAAGCAACAAGGCTATTGTCGCGACGATGAAAGAATAGTGTCTCATGATCATTCCGGATGACTCTTCCGTAAAGATAACAAAAAAAAGCGAGGCCGGTTCAATTGAACCGGCCCCGGATGATATCTGGTCAAAGTCCGACCTATTCGGTCTTTCCGTTCAGGGAGATGATCTTGTTGTTGGCGTCGAACTCCGGTGTTCCGTTGTAAACTTTCACCTTTCCACAGACGACGACCTCGTCACCAAGTGCTATCTGGTCCTCGGAGGTGAACTTGGCACCACCGAACCATAAGCCGCGGTAAACCTCAAGCTGATACTTCTTGCTTCCGTCATCGGAAAGCCAGTACTGGGCATTTCCGTACTGGATGCTGACATTGTCAATCTGGGAGATGATACCCTTGGCATAGACTTCACCCTCGACGGTCTCGCCGGAGAGGAGCAAGTCTGCAAGCTTGGTGATGTTGTAAGGATCCTCGGCAGTACCGCTTCCGGAAGGAGCAGCCTTGCCATTGATAGTCACCAGATAATTGTTGGCATCAAACTCAGGGGTTTCACCATAAACCTTAACCTTACCGTAAACCACGACTTCGTCACCGACCTTGATGGCCTCGGCAGTCTCTTCAGTAAACTTTTCTCCACCATAATAGAAGCCACGGTAAACCTCAAGATCGGCAGCGGAACCGTCAGTAGAGAGCCAATACTGGGCATTACCATACTGGGTGCTGACATTGTCGATCTTGTTGATGATACCACGGGCATAGACATTACCCTCGGGGACTGTGCCGGACTTGAGGAGTTCAGCAAGTTCAGTGGCCTCGTACGGGTTCTTGAGGGTTCCCTTGGGGTTATCGACGAACTCGGCAATCTTGGTGGCGATCACATTGACATACTTGACACCAGTATTCTTGTTGACGTTGGTTCCGTTGAAGTAGCCGGTCACGGTGATCTTCTTTCCGTCGAAGCTCTTTGCGTCGAGCGCATCCACAGGGTAATTGATGCTACCCTGGAGAACCTCGGGATCGATTCCGTCGATCTCCATGTTATAGTAGTTACCGGAAACTTTAAGGACTCCGGACAGCTTGACATATTCAGCAACGGCCGAGGAATACTCTGCAGCCTTCGCAGTAATGTCGGTAGCTTCAGGATGGACAACGGCATTGCCTTCGCTGTCGACGAATACCTCATCGGTGTCTGAGAATGTAAGTTCGGGAACTCCGTAGTAGGTAGTCTTGGTAGCGGACAACTTGACTCCGTCACCAACCTTCAGGGCGGCAGCCTTGTCGCCGTAGGCGTAGATGCAGTTCTCTCCATCGGAAAGGACTGCTCCCCTGGTCGTAAGGGCCACTACCACGGTTGAAGGCAGGGTCTGGACCTTATCCTTGTCTGCAGCAGCTATGATCTCGGTCACGGACATACCGGTCGCAGGAGTACCGGCCTGGGTAATCTCGATAGTCTTGAGAGCTGTGGGGCCCTTGATGGTGATCGCAGCCTTACGCTCGGCTGTGCGGGTGTTCTCATCCGCATGGAGTTTATAGCTCCCGTCCTTGTTCACGTCGGTAATCTGGAGCCAATCGGCATCGCAGGTCACAAGAAGCGGGCTTTCCTTTGCGGTAACCACAAGGTTGAAAGTCGTGTCAATGCAAGGAAGCTTATCGAAATCCAAAGCATCGACGCTGATAAGGGACTTTTTGAAAGCAACGACGATAGCGGTCTTCTCCTTGGTCTCGGGAGTTCCCTTGTAGTTCATGAGGGAACCTTCGATAGTGAGTTCATCACCTACCGAGAACTCGTCACCGGTCGTGATAGCCGCACCGTTGAGCCAAAGGCCACGATAGACCTCAAGCCAGGAACCAGCGGTGAACGAACCGTCATCTGACAGGTAGTAAGTAGCGTTGCCATACTGCTTGCTCAGATCATCTATCTTGCAGACTATACCCTTCACACGGTAGGTTCCGCCGGCCACTTCCTGGTCAGCGAGCGGAGCGATAACCTCAAGGGCCTGCTTGACCGTCATCGTGACGGGCTCGGATTTCTGGGTTACCTGAAGGAGATTGATATTCTGTGTCTTGCCTCCGCACTCGATCGTAGCGGTAGCCTCACGTGTATCATCGGCAGCGGGGGCTGTGAAAGTAACGGTGGTCTTTCCGGCACCACCGGTAGAAGGACTGACGGTAACCCAGGAGGGGAGGTTGGAAACCGTCCATGAGCCTGTTGCCGTCAATTCCACGGGAACGGAGCCGCCGCCGGCGGAGAATGTAACGTATGAGGATGAAACCTGGACCTCATCAAGGAAGTGGTCGGCCTCCTCCACGCAAGCGGTCATAAGGAGACCGAGAGCGGCAATCAGGGAAGTAAAGATATATTTAGCTTTCATAAGATTTCCCTATTAATTAGTTGAACAGATATTTGAGGCCGATGGAAGCGAACCAGCACTGACCGATCGAGTGGAACGGTACGAAGGTCTGGGTGTCGCCCTTGATGGAGGAAGGAGTGGAGAAGGTGGCGAAACCTTCTGCATCGACTCCCTCATACTTGAGGATACGTGCCTCTGAACCGATTGCAGGGTTCAGGTACTTGCTGACGCCCCAATTGGAATTGAACAGGTTGAGTGCGTTCTTGAGGTCGAAGCCGACCTGAAGGGTGTTCTTGGTGTTGCCCACCTTCACGGTAAAGTCGTGCTTGTAGCTGAAATCGATCCTGTGGACCCAAGGTGAGTAAACGCTGTAACCCTCGGCATACTGGCCCTGGTGCTTGCTCAGGTACTTGCTGTTATGGACATAATCCATGAAGCGGTCACGGCTGTCAGCATTGATGAAACGGAACTTGTTGGAAGAAACCTCCTCATCAGTAGGGATATAGATAGCATCATAGGCATAACCGTCATTGTTCATGTCGTTGGTGAGCATGTAGGACTCCTTGTATCCACCCTGCCAGGTCTCATAGATGAAGCTGTAGTGGTTGCCGCTGTTGTCGTGATGGGTAAGGGATGCGACAATACGGTCAGGAGTTACATACTGGGAGTTGTGCAGCTTGATGTAGTTGGGACCTTCGCTCGTAGGGACATAGGTGAAAGCCGACTCGGCAGCAGATCCGGGCATACCGGTGATCTCCTTGCTGACAGTGTGGGTGTAAGCGGCCATGAAGCTCAGGCTCTCGATAGGACGGATGTTGAAGGTAATGTTACCGGACCATCCATAACCCTGGTTGGTATTCTCAAGGACGAATGCCTTGGTAGTATTGCGGAAGTTCTTGGGATAGATCGGGCGGTTGTCAGCTCCGTTGAAACGGGCGAAGCCACCGACATTGTTCATGCTCCAGTCGGAGATGCAGACTGCGTTGATCGTCTTGTTGAATATTCCTTCAGCAGTGATGCTCATAGGGAATACGGTCGGGAAGGCATAATCGATAGCGAGGGAGGTCTTCCAAACCTGAGGCATCTTGAATCCGGGATCAACGGCGCTGATGGAGGAAGGAACCGTTCCATCCTTCGGGCTGACGGTGCTCGGATAACCGAGTGAAACAAGCTTGTTGTAGAGGGCATCCACGGTGGCCTTACCCTGGGAATCGGTCACGAGACCTCCGGCGAAGGTGTCCATGGAGAAGCCCTTGGCGGCTGCATTCTTGGCATTGATCTGAGCCTGGTACTGGACGAGACCGCCGTTGGTAGGCATGTTGGTGAAGAACACCAGAGGCAGACGGCCGGAGAAGAAACCGGTACCGCCGCGCACCTTCAGGCTCTTGTCTCCGAGGACGTCCCAGGAGAAACCGATACGGGGCGACAGGGTCACGTTGGAAGTTGGCCATTTGCCGGTGTCGATGTGGGTCTCCTCGTAGTTATGAGTCTTGGGATAATAGGTGAGGTTCTTGATGGCCTCGTTGGTCATCAGGTCCTGGTTGTCGAAGAACAGGCCGTCAAGACGGAGTCCGGCGGTTAGCTTGAAGTTGGGAGTCATGCTCCACTCGTCCTGGACATAGATTCCAAGCTTGTTGAAGCGGACACGTGCTGCAGGCTTCTGCTCCCCGTCATATCCGTAAGTCAAGCACACGACCTCAGGGGCAGCTCCGGTGAGGAAGTCATTCAGGCTGCTGTAGCGATAATAGCCGCTACCGTTACGCATATACTGGTTGTCAGCCATCTGATACTCGTAGCTGACGCCTCCGGTGACCTTGTGGGCTCCCGCGTAATAAGTAAGGTCGTCCTTAACGTTGGCTACGGTATTGTGGACGGCGTTGTTCCAGGTGAACAGCTCGTAACCGAGGGCCATATAGTTGTTCGCGCCCTCATCGTCGAGGATGTCGATGAACGGGAATTCTTCAGAGTTGGTTCCACGGACGTCGTCAAGCTTGGAGTAGGTGGCCAGGAACTGGTTGGACAGTTTGTCCGAGATCCGGCTGTTCAGATCGACCGACCAGGTGCTTACGATGTTCTGCATGGAGTACATCGAGTTCGCGAAAGACATGGAATACTGGGACATACGGGCTCCGGACATACGGGTACCACCGTCCATCGAGGTCGCATTCGGGGAAACCCAATAGTTGTTCAGGGTGTAGTTGTAACGGACGGCAAGATGATTCTTGTCATTGATGTTCCAGTCGAGGCGGGCGAGGAGTTTGGAGTTGTCCTCGTTTGCGGGGAAATCAGTCCATGAACCGGTATCGTAGCCGTATTTGCTCTTTACGAAATCAGAGACGGTCTTGAGGTCTGAAAGCCTGGTGCGGGAGATGTAATTGTCGGGATCTGCAACTCCATTGTTCGAGCCACGCCAACGGTTGACCACCGTAGGGATCTTGGACTGCTCGGCATTGACAAAGAAGAAGAGCTTGTTCTTGATGATAGGGCCACCTAAAGTGAAGCCATAGGTGGTATTGCGGTCCTTCTCGCGTACACCCGGGATCTGCTCGCCCTCGATGGAGTCACCGCGCATGTTCTCGTTGCGGTGATAGACGTAAGCCGTACCCCTGAAGGTATTGGTACCGGACTTGGTGATAGCGTTCACTCCACCGCCGATGAAGTTGGTCTGGCGGACATCATAAGGGGAGATAACGACCTGAAGCTCTTCAATGGCGTCAATCGAGATAGGATTGCCACCGCCGGGAAGGTTGTCATTCAGTCCGAAGTTGTTGTTGAAGTTGGCACCGTCCACGGTGAAGTTGGCGGTACGGCCGTCGGAACCAGCGAAACTCATTCCGTTTCCTCCGTAAGGGGAAAGCCTGGTGACATCAGTGATGCTCCTGGAAACGGTGGGCAGATTGGCAATCTGCTGTTTGTTGATGTTGGTGGCGGCTCCGGTCTTCTCGACAGCGAATTTGCTGGCGGCGGATGTGGTCACGACCGCTGACTGAAGCATCTCGTTGTCAGGATTGACCTGGGCATTGAGATTGAAGGTCTCAGCGAGCTGAAGGGTGACATCGGTGTACTCGAGGGTCTGATAACCCAGGAAAGTGATGGTCACTTTGTAAGGGCCACCGACACGCATACCGTTGATCACGTAGTAACCATCCTGGTTGGCTACGGCAGCATACTGCGTACCTGAAGGAAGGTGGACAGCCACCACGGCTGCACCTGTCAGGGGCTCGCCGTTCTCATCCTTGATGTTTCCGGCGAGACTGGAGGTAGTGACCTGGGCGAAGGCCGCTACTCCGATAAAGATTGCCAGCAAAGCGGCGAATCCTCTCTTGATCGATTGAACCATAGATTTGTTAAGTAATAAAATATTAATGAATTAACTTTTATTTACATTATTTTAACCTACGAAAATAATACAAATAATCGGGTTGCTAAAATTTTATTTCAATCATTACGAAAATTGTCCTACCTTTGCAACGCTAAACTTCCGGGGAAGGATTTGCACCGCTTGCAACCCCGGTCAAAAAAATGCTAAAGAAATGAATTATCTTTTTACTTCGGAGTCAGTCTCCGAGGGCCATCCTGATAAGGTGGCCGACCAGATTTCAGACGCTATCCTCGACGAATTCCTCCGCCGCGACCCCGAATCCAAGGTCGCTTGCGAGACTTTCTGTTCCACCGGTCTGGTGATAGTAGGCGGCGAGGTCCGCACTGATGCTTATGTCGACATCCAGGGTACTGTCCGCGACGTAATCAGCCGTATCGGTTACAACAAGGCCGAGTATATGTTCGACGCCAATTCGTGCGGAGTCCTTTCCGAGATCCACGAGCAGAGCCAGGACATCAACCGCGGCGTCTCCCGGGAAGATCCCGATGAGCAGGGTGCCGGCGACCAGGGCATGATGTTCGGTTTCGCCTGCAAGGATACCGAAAGCTACATGCCGCTAGCACTCTATCTTTCGCACCTCACCCTCTGGACCCTTGCGCAGATCCGTCACAAGGAACCTGAACTGATGCCGTATCTCAGGCCTGATTCCAAGTCTCAGTACACGATCGAATATTCAGAAGACGGGAAACCCCTGCGCATCCATACGATAGTCCTCTCCACCCAGCACGACGAATTCGACACCGATGAAGCGATGCACTCCAGGATAGAGAACGATGTACGCAACATCCTGCTGCCCAAGGTAAAAGCCCAGCTCGACCCGGCCACAGCCTCGCTCTTCAAAGGAGATTTCATCCTGCACGTCAACCCTACCGGGAAATTCGTGATCGGCGGCCCTGCCGGAGATACCGGCCTGACCGGAAGGAAGATTATCGTGGACACCTACGGAGGCCATTCAGCCCATGGCGGCGGAGCTTTCTCCGGGAAGGATCCTTCCAAGGTCGACCGCAGCGCGGCCTATGCTGCCAGGTATATCGCCAAGAATATGGTTGCAGCAGGAGTGGCTGACAGGATGATGGTACAGCTGGCCTATGCCATAGGTGTAGCCAGACCCGTCAGCATATTCGTAAACACCTGGGGTACCGGCCTGATTCCGGACGCCGAAATCGCCTTCAGGATCGGCCAGTTGTTCGACCTGCGTCCTGCAGCTATCATCCGCCGTTTCGGACTCAAGAACCCCATCTACTCCCCTACCGCCACCTACGGCCATTTCGGACGCGACCCCTTTGTCAGGAAAGTCACCCTGTACCGTGGCGACCAGCCCTACGAGAAGGAAGTACAGTTCTTCGGCTGGGAAAAACTCGACTCCGTGGAAGATATCCGGAAAGCTTTCGGAATACAGGGGTAGAACGAGCCGGCTTGGGGGAGACACAATCATTTTGATATACAAAAACTTAAGCATTTATGATTATCGGTTTTTGGCCGAACATAAATGCTTAAGTAGTTGATGCTCAATTCCATTCTGTCTCCACACTGGCCCCTCGACAAACTCAGGGCCCGGGAGAAGGAATCAGGCTAGTATCCGAATATCTCCTCGAGGGTGAGGCTGGTGACGGGGCCGAGGGAGCGGGCGAAGTCCATGTCGAAATCGCTCTCGCGTCCAAGCAGTCCGTATGCGTAGCTGCGGTCCTTGATCCACTTCTCCTGGAAGGCCTTGACATCGGCCAGGGTCATGTTCTGGATCTTCTCAAAGATAGCCTTGTCACGGTCCTCGGAAAGCCCCAGATCCCTCAACGCCACATATTTGTTCAGGACGCCCATCCCGGTCGTACGGCTGGTACGAAGCCTGGAAAGAATGGATGTCTTGGCAACCTGGAATGCCTCCTCCGACTCGGGCATGTTGTTTATGATCTGGTCGAAAGCCTCGACGGCATCCTTCAGCTTGTCGTTCTGGGACGCAATGAATGCATAGAACATATAGTCATCGTCGGCATAGGGCGGAGAGGAAAGGAAGGCGCTGGCCGAGTAGGCAAGGCCCCTGGCTTCGCGCATCTCCTGGAAGACGATGGCATTCATACCGCTGCCGAAGTAGCTGTTGTACATCGAGATGGCAGGATCGTTGGCGACATCGAACTTCTCTCCCCTGTCGGAATACTGTATGTAATAGAACTGGTTGGCATCGTATGGAGCGATGAACACCTCGCTTTCGGCGACCTGCCTCCTTGCGGGACGCTCCTTTACCAAAGGCTGGGGATTGTCCTCGATAGTATGATGCTCGGCAAGCATATTCTCAACGGCCGCCTCTTCCGCCGGGCCATAATACATGACCTCGTGCTTCTTGGAGAAAAGATCCCTGACAGCTCCGAGAAGTTCCTCGGAAGTAAGGGAAAGCACCTTCTCATTGGGCAGCGTGGTCTTGTAGATGTACTCCGGTCCATAGAAAATATAGCTCTGCAGGGCAGAGAAGCAGGCACTCTGGCTCAGCTTGCTGTCTGCACGGTCCTTCAGTATGTCAGCCTTGAGGGCAGAAAGGATGGCCGTATCGGGAACCGCATTGAAAATGAGGTCCTCGACGATATCCACGGCTGCTCCGATGTTCTCATCCAGGCCGGTTACTGTTATCGTAGACTGGGTTCCTCCGGGTAAGAAGACATTCCGGCAGGCCAGTGAGTACATCTCCTTCTTGATTTCCTCCGCACTCCTGGTAGGAGTTCCGAGATAATCGAGGTAGCTGAATGCCAGGGAGAGCCTCGGATCGGCATTGGTGCCGCGGTCGAAAACGAAGTCGACGGTTGAGATATCGTTCAGTTCGTTCTTCTTATAAAGGAGTTCGACGCCACCCTTGAGCTCGCCCTTCGCCATGTCCTTGGAGAAATCAGTGAACACCGGCTCGATGGGAGCGACCTCCGTCTGCTGTACTTCGGTCAGGAAGGCGCTCTGGACACCACGGTTGGTCTCGATAGGAGTGATGGCCGGAGCAGCGATCTTCTCGATACCCTTGTCCTCTCCTATCCTCTTGAATGCAACCACATAGCTCTTGGCTCCGAGATACTCGTTGGCCCAGTCCACGATCTGCTGCTTGCTGACCTTCTCGAGACGGCCGAGCTGGAGGGCGTCATCCTTCCATTCATGACCGCTGATGAAAGAGTTCACGAACTGCATGGCCCTGCTGCCGTTATTCGCAAGGCTGGACATCTGGCTGAGCTTGAAGTTGTTGATGGTGGACTTGATGAGGTTCTCATCAAAGTCTCCGCTGCGAAGCTTGGCGATTTCCCCGAGCATCAGGTCGCGTGCCTCCTCAAGGGTCTGTCCCTCACGGGGATAACCGACCAGGAGGAATTCACCATAGTCAGGACGGCTGTAGTTGAAGCCATAGAAGGATCCGATCTTCTGGGCCTGGATAAGGTCCAGGTCGGCCAGACCGGCCTTGCCGTTGTACAGGATGGAACTGACGAGTTCTCCGACCTCGCTCCTGAGGATGTCCTTATCCCCGGGAGTCCTCCAGCCTACCATGACGAACTCGGCATCGAGACCGTAGACGGTCTTTTCAACCGGGCTGGTGATCGGCTGCTCAGGTTCGTACTCGAGGGTCTTGATGTCCGGGTTGGGCTCCCAGTCACCGAAGTACTTCTCTATGGTCTCCACGAAAGTGTCGGGATCGAAATCACCGGATACGCAGATGGCGATGTTGTTGGGCACATAGAAATTGTTCCTGTGGTTCTCGATGTTGATGATCGAAGGGTTCTTCAGGTGCTCCTGGGTTCCGAGAGTGGTCTGGAGGCCGTAGGGATGACGGGCGAACAGGACGGAGTCGATTGCCTCCATTGCCTTGGAGTCATCCTCGGTAAGGCTCATGTTCTTCTCCTCGTATACAGTCTCAAGCTCGGTGTGGAAACCGCGGATGACGGGATGCCTGAACCTGTCTGCCTCGATCTTCGCCCAGTTGTCGATCTCGTTGGAAGGAATATCCTCCTGGTAGACCGTCATGTCGTTGGACGTGAAGGCGTTGGTACCCTTGGCTCCGATGACGGACATCAGCTTGTCATATTCATTGGGAATGGCGATCTTGGACGCCTCGTAGCTGACGGAGTCGATCTGGTGGTATATGGCCAGCCTTTCGGCAGGGTCGGTCTTGGTCCTGTAGACCTCGAAAAGGTCCCTGATCTGGTCCAGCATCGGTTTTTCGGCAGCATAGTCCGCGGTACCGAAGCTCTCCGTACCCTTGAACATAAGATGCTCGAGATAGTGGGAGAGACCGGTGGTCTCGTGGGGGTCGTTCTTGCTGCCAACACGAACGGCGATATAGGTCTGGAGGCGGGGGGTCTCCTTATTGACTGTCATATAGACCTTCAGTCCGTTGTCGAGGGTATAGATCTTCGTCTTGAGGGGATCTCCCTTCACAGTCTCATACTTGTACTTGTACTTGGCGCAGGAGGCCATCGAGAGCACTGCGACCGCGGCCAACGCCGCAATGATGAATCTTTTCATTCTTCTTTCAATAACTTAGGGGGGACAAACTTAAACAATTTTCATAGCAACACCAAAAAAGTGGTATATTTGTAGAATACGAGTATAGGAATATGGCTAAGCAGAAGGCTCACAAAGTGGAGATCCGCAACAAGAAAGCTTCGTTCGATTACGAGTTTCTCGAGACGTACGAAGCCGGTATCGTACTTGTCGGCACCGAAATCAAGTCCATAAGGATGGGAAAGGTTTCGCTTGTCGATTCTTTCTGCTATTTCGTCGGAAACGAGCTGTTCGTCAAGGGGATGAACGTGGCTAAATACTTCTGGGGGTCCTGGGGTCAGCATGAGCCGCTCCGCGACAGGAAACTGCTCCTGACCAAGCGAGAGCTGCGCCACCTCCACCAAGCAGTCAAGGAGAAGGGACTCACGATCGTTGCCGTCAAGATCTTCATCAACGACGAAGGCTACGCGAAGCTTGTCATAGCACTGGCCAGAGGAAAGAAGGTATTCGACAAGAGGGCCACCATCAAGGAAAAGGATATACGCCGCGAAATGGAGCGGGGTGAATGACATGGGAAGGAACCGTCAGAACAGGCTTCGGGAAGCTATTCCCATCCCTCCGCCGGCTCCACTGCCGGACCCGGAGACGATAGATGTCGCCTCCGTCTTCAATGAATATGTTTCCGGCGCCATCGACCTGGTCGTCGTCCTCGGCCCCACCGCCTCCGGCAAAACCCGCTACGCCGTCGACCTGGCCAGGATTTTTTCCACCCTCACGACAGAGGGAGGTGTCCCCTCTGGCATCATAGCGGAGATAATATCCGCGGACAGCAGGCAGGTCTACAGGGGAATGGACATCGGAACCGGGAAGGACCTTGAGGAGTACGGCGACGTCCCATATCACCTCATCGACATAGTCCCGGCCGGGACGAGGTTCGACCTGTACCAATGGCAGCAGGCCTTCGAGGAAGCCTACAGGGACATCCGCTCACGCGGCAGCATCCCTATCCTCTGCGGCGGCACCGGCCTCTATATCCAGGCTGCCACGAGCGGATATTCATTGCCGCAGGTCCCGCCGGATGAAGGACTCCGTGCCGAACTGGAACAGTTCGACATCGAGGAGCTCCGGGAGAAGCTGGCGGAACTCGGTCCCCTTCCGGACGAAGGCGTGATGCAGAGCAAGCGCCGAGTGATAAGGGCCCTGGAAGTTGCCCTTTACAAGCGCGACCATCCTGTCAAGGACAGTTCCTTCATGCCTAAGAAACCCTATTGCATCGGCACCCTGGTCAGCAGGGAGGAAAGGAACGCCAGGATAGACGCAAGGCTGGACGCCAGGCTTCAAGGCGGCCTCATCGAGGAAGTCAAAGGCTTGCTGGACAGCGGGATAAGGCCAGAGGACCTGATGTACTACGGCCTTGAATACAAGTTCGTGACCCAGCACGTGCTGGGCATCCTCTCCTACGACGAGATGCGCCTGCTGCTGGGAAACGCCATCCACCAGTTCGCAAAGAGGCAGATGACCTGGTTCCGCGGAATGGAGAAGGACGGTTTCAAGATTCACTGGACAAACGTGTAAATAATCATAGATCATGAAAGTATCCATCATCATGGGGTCCACCAGCGACCTGGAAGTCATGTCAGGGGCATTCGGAATCCTCGAAGACTTCGGAATCGAATATGAGAAAAGGGTCATCAGCGCCCACCGGACTCCGGAGCTGATGTTCGAATATACGAAAGCCCTTAAAGACAGAGGTTTCGGTGTCGTGATCGCCGGAGCCGGAGGAGCAGCCCACCTTGCGGGGGTAGCCGCCGGACTTACCACCCTCCCCGTGATTGCCGTCCCGATGGCGACCAAGAACCTCGGAGGTCTGGATTCCCTCCTGTCCATGGTCCAGATGCCTACCGGAATCCCGGTGGCGACAGTTGCCATCGGAGGCGCGAAGAACGCCGCCATACTGGCAGCGGAGATCCTAGCCCTTGGGGACAAGGCCATTTCCGACAAACTGGACGCCTACAGGGAGGCCCAGGCAGAGAAGATCCGTAACACTGTCATTTAGCCATGAACGCCCGCCTGCTTGCCGCCGTCGGAAGCCTGCTCCTTGCGGCATCCTTCGCCAACGCCCAGAGCGTAATCACCCTCCAGGACACTGCAGAGGATGGTAAATACACCATCCAGACATCGGTCAACGGAGTGGGGGTGCTTACCTACTACACGGAGGAAAACTGGTTCGTGAGCATGTCCACGACCACCTACCTGTTCCTCTATGAGAACGGATACATCCACGACGATGATGTCAAGGGTCTGACCACCCTGAAGATGCCTGACGGATCCAGCACCAAGTCCGCCTCGTTCGTAATCAGGAAGCTTAAGGTCGGGGACAAGGTCATGATCACCGACATCCCGGCCTTCGTCATAAAGAAACAGACCGTACCGCTCCTCATCGGCAGTTCGACTTTCACCAGCCTGGGTGACGTTGCGCGTGAAGGGAACAGGATCATAATCGGAGACCTCGAGTCTGTCGAATCCCTGGCGGACGTCGTCGATCCCGTGGACAGCCTGAGGCTTGCGGCCCAGGCTTGCCTGGATGCCGAGGATTATCCGGGAGCCGCTTCCTGCTTCAGCTCGTTGCAGGAAAAGGGAGCCTTGAATATGCTTACCCAGTACCAGTATGCGGTGGTCCTCAACCTGCTCGGCAGGGATAAGGAGAACATCGCAGTTTCGGAGGACTGGCTCGCATCCAACAGTGGCAAGTCCCTCACCATGGATTACTGGATCCACAACGGTCTGGGTGCTGCATACGCCCGCCTGAAGGATAATGAAAAGGCGATCGAAAGTTATGAAAAAGCGGCCTTGACCTACTACCAACTCTTCAACACTTCAGAGAAGGGGATCAAGGCCGGGAATTTCCACGACGAGAATCTGGGAGCCACCCTCTACCGCCTGGGCAGGCTGTACGCCGCTGAAGGCAAGGTCCAGAAGACAGAGTCCCGCTGTTCCCTTGCCGCCCGCTGCGGCTACCAGCCCGCCATCGACTTCTGCAACCAGTACAAGATCAAGTACTAGCCCGACGGTACCAAGGTTCAGGAAATGTATTCCTTGAGGGCGGTGACGTAGTTCCTGAAGGCCTCGAGGCCGGTTTCTGTGAGGCGGCAGGTGGTGCAGGGCATCTTGCCCTTGAATCCTTTCTCGACCGTTATGTACCCGGCGGCCGAGAGTTTGTCTATCTGGACGCTGAGGTTGCCGGAAGTCGCTCCCGTTTGTTTCTTGATGTAGGTGAAGTCGGCTGACTCCACTCCCGCAAGCAGGGAAACGACGGCAAGCCTCAGCTCCGAATGAAGTACCGGGTCAAGTTTCGGGAACATGGTCTATCGGTTCTGGTATTTTACAATGAGGCCCGTAGCCACCAGGACGAGTCCCGCAAAGGTGAAGATGAACATCTGTTCCTTGGTTGCTCCTGTAAGGTAATAGATGGCCACGCTGCCAATGCCGGTGACGAAACCGGCGATCTTGATTGCCCAATTCTTCAAAGCCACCCCGGTGATGGTCTCTGCCAGACCGAAAAGAAGAACTATGTTCACAGTAAGACCGGCACCTGCAACTATGGCTGCAAGAGGGTGGTCACCCACAGTGGTGAAAAGGACTGTGAATGCAGCGACGGAACAGGCGAATACTCCGAATGATGTCCATATCCCCGAAACGATCCTGCTGACAACATTAGTCGCCACCGCAGGTTCTTCTTTGGAACGGATCATCCTGGCCAAAGGATAGCCCACAAGCGGCAAGGCGAACCAAAGGTTATTCCAGTAAGCATGTCCGGTCGATTTCCAAAGGGCGTATACCAACAATGAGAAGAAAGCCAGAAGGATTCCCCAGAGGATGAAGAACTTCCCTCCCCTGCGGGTGATTTCCTTACGGTTGTTATTCAGCGTCTCGGTAATGAGAGCCAGGCTCTCACTCGCCGTCATTTCTTTGTTTTGTTCCATGATATCAATTATTTACATTGTTTTCGGAGCCAAGCGAGGCTGCGCATACCACCTTAACTCCATTGTAAATGTAAACAAGTTTATAATATAAACCAAATTTTTCCGTAATATTTTGTAAATTTGTTTTGAATCAAGCAGAAGAACGATGGAAAGGGAAAAACAGATATACAGGATAACCTTGCTAGGGAGCGCCGGAAACGTGCTCCTGGTCATCGTCAAGTTCATCGCGGGAATCCTTGGGCGCAGTTCCGCGATGATAGCGGACGCCGTCCATTCCCTGTCGGATTTCCTCACGGACATCATAGTGCTGGTATTCGTGGGCATAAGCGCCAGGCCCCAGGACAGTTCCCACGACTATGGTCACGGGAAGTTCGAGACGATGGCCACCCTGTTCATCGGCCTGGCCCTGGTAGGTGCTTCCATAGGCATCATCGTGTCCGGAGCATTGAAACTGGCTTCCTGGCTCCAGGGAGCTGACCTTGGCACCCCGCGCGCCCTTGCACTCTGGGTAGCTTTTCTGTCGATATTGATTAAGGAAATAATGTTCCGGATCACGGAGAAGAAAGGCCGTGAACTGTCCTCCCCCGCCCTGAAAGCCAATGCCTGGCACCACAGGAGCGACGCCCTCTCTTCAATAGCGGCAGCCATAGGAATCGGCGGTGCGCTCATTCTCGGAGGCAGGTGGACCGTCCTGGATCCACTGGCCTCCATCGTTGTGGGTGCGATGCTCCTTAAGGTCGCCTGGGAGATAATGCGGAACAGCATGGGAGAACTGACCGACGAATCCCTTCCTGACAAGACCGAAGAAGAGATAATGGGGATCATATGCTCGTTCCCTGAAATCTCGGAGCCGCATAACCTCCGCACAAGACGGATTGGAAACCGGATAGCGATAGAAGCGCATATCCGGATGGACGGGAACCTGACCCTGCTCCAGGCACATGAACTCACTTCTGCGATCGAGAGTCAGCTTAAAGGAAGGTTCGGCAACGGGACGATTGTCACGCTGCACATGGAACCGGCAAAAACCGCCGGGGTGGACGTCTAAGTGTGAGAAATCATCAGCACCCAGTCCCTGTCGTCCGGCTTTTCTGGAAGGGTCAGCCCCACGCCCTGGCTTGAGGACAATCCGGCCACCTCGGTCCACTCCCCGCTTCGGGGGTTGAACCAACGGGCATCTACAGCCCTGTCCGCCGGAATATCTGTAATCACTCCGGTTGACTTGTCCTTGGAAAAGAAATACAGTACGTGGACATCATCGGTCCGGGCATATACGTATGCGGGAGAGGCAGCCTTGAAAGCCTTATCGTCCGACAGGACCGGCTTCAGGTTCCACCAGTCGAAGGACTCCATGAAGGAGCGCAGATACCCCATCTGGACAGCGCTTGGATACTCTATGGATTCCGACCAGGGTTTGAGTTTATCTTCAGGAGTTATATGCTCCACGCCGTCGAAAGACACGGTCTTCACATCATAATCGCTCCTGTAAAGCCAGATATCTATTGCCCCGTAGCCATAGCCGGAGAATCCGGAAAGGAAGGATATCCAGCCCTGGGCCCTCGATCCGAAATCCTTCGTCCACAGGCCGCAATACCGGCCCTCATAATTGATAGCCGGGCGCGGATCCTCCCAATAGTCCCTGACGAGTCCAGGGGCTACCGGACTGGTCAGTGAAGGGCTCCACTGTACGGCCCACCAGTTGTGGCCGGTCTTCGCAGCTGTTTCCTGCGACGCGAATACCGACACCCCGCCGGCATCCCGCCTTTCATCTCCGGTGCCGCGACCGGTCACCGTCGTATGCCAGGCATTCTCCTGATGCCCGGACAAGGGATGACCATATGCGTCATATCCATGGATATATTCGGCGGCCCTGACCCAGGGATTGTCCGAGACATCGAATACGCCGTAGAAATTGTTGTCTATTTCCTGGCCAAGGGTCCACAATACAGGGAAAGCGCCGAAACGGGCCACCCAGTAACGGGACAGGGCCTTCAAGGCCGCTCCGTCAGAGCCTACGAAGGAACGCATCGAACCGGCGAAGAAAAACTCCGAATTGGCATGGACCAAACCGGCTCCTGCTATGTACTTGTAATACCCGTCAGCGGCACGGAATCCGGGGATATCCTCGGAGTCGACCTTACCGTCCGCCAGGTTGAAGCCGGCTCCGATGGGTTCACTCTGATATACTGTAAAACCCTGTGCGACACGCCTGTCGACTATGTATTTGAAATGGGATCCGGCTCCGGTGTCGCCTGCATAGGGACCGGGAGCATCGAACTCTTCCGTGTACATCCCCCAGTGCGTGTCGCCAAGATAGAAAAACGGGGTGCCGTCAGCGTAGGTCAAGTACTTCCTTCCAGGTTCGGCCTTCAGGAAGCCATGCCGGTATATCTGAAGGTCTCCTTCATACTTCTTGCAGCGGAAAGTTCCTTCAAGGCCGTCAAGCGACACGTCCTGCTGACAGGAAGACTTCCATTTCCATTTTCCGGGACGAGTCGGGGCGAAACGGACCAGGAAAACGTTCCCGCCGTCCCAGAAAGCCGGACGGACCAGGGTCTCGCCGCTCCGCTTATGAGTAAAAACGACATCCATCATCACGGAGTCCGCCCCTCCGGATGAATAATCGTTGGATGACTCGAACCCTTGTTCGGCCATCATCCAGGTATGGATTCCTCCTTGATTGAAAAAAGATTCAGGTGTACAGGCGGCCAGCGATGACAGGATGGCCAATGTGTGGATGAATCTTCTTACAAACGGCATTATCAGAAACTCGCTTCGGTAGGCTCCGCTCCGAAGCGGCTGCCCAGGACCAGTTTGGACTTCAGGGAGACATTCTTGTCTTCTTCCGTAGCCTTCCCTTCTATCATCTTGCAGAGCAACTCGAAAGATTTCTCACCGATCTCGGCCATAGGCTGTACCATGTGAGGGACGAACGGCTTGTTGAGGTCGTATATGTCGCTCTCGTCGAAGCAGACGAAGGAGAAATCCTTGGGCAGGTTCAGTCCAAGGACATTCAGGGCGTTGAATCCGTAAATCGCGATCTTCTTGGTCGGGATGATGAAAGCCTCGGTACCTCTCCTTGCGGCATCGCGGAAAATCTCTATCACATCCTTCCTGGCTGCATCGGCATCGTAATCGATCCTGTGCAGGACGATCTCATCCTTGAGCCCGGCTTCCTCCATAGCCTTGAAGTAACCCGTCTCCCTATCGGTAAGGCTGGTGACACCAAGCTTGTAGGACAGCATCTCTATCTTGCCGAATCCCTGGTGGATCAGGTACTTCGTCGCGACATAACCGGCATCGACGTTGTCGACCAGGACCCTTCCGAACTCATCTCCGGGGATATCCCTGTCTATAAGGACGGTAGGGATACCTATGCTCGTAGCATGCGAGAGCGCATTCTCACCACCCAGACAGGGAGCCACGATCAAGCCTTCCACATTATATCCAACCATGGTTTCGACCAGGCGGGAAAGCTTCTGGGGATCCTCTTCTGAAGACGTGAATATGGCTGTGTACCCTTCCTTGTCGGCAAACCTTTCAAGGCTTCTGCATATATCAGCAAAGAAAGGATTAGCGATATCGGAAACGATCACAGCTATGGAATGGGACCTTCCGCTCCTTAAGGAAGCGGCAGCGTTGTTCCTCCTGTATCCCAGCCTTTTCGCCACATCCAGCACCCTTGCGGCGGTAACAGGATTGACAGGGCAGTCCAGACGTCCGTCCTTCCCCATCTTGGCATTCATCACAAAGGAGACCAGGGTAACGGAAACACCCGCCTCCCTGGCAACATCCCTGATAGTTACTTTCTTCATCTTCTTGTCGTTATTTGTTAGTTCGTTTATGATCCGCCTAACCATGCAGCATTACGATAAGCCCGGCCATCACGATGGAGACCATGCTCATCAGCTTGATGAGGATATTGAGGGAAGGTCCTGAAGTATCCTTGAAAGGATCTCCTACCGTATCCCCGACCACGGTTGCATGGTGGTTGGTTGAATTCTTGCCGCCGAAATGTCCGTCTTCGACATATTTCTTGGCATTGTCCCAGGCTCCGCCCGAGTTCGCAAGGAAGATAGCCAGTATGAATCCGGCGCCGAGTCCTCCGATGAGAAGTCCCATCACACCCGATTCTCCAAGCAGCACACCGACCAGTATGGGGACGATTATGGCGGTGATTGCGGGAGTGATCATCTCATGCTGGGCAGCCTTTGTGGAAATCTCCACGCAGCGCTTGTAATCCGGCCTCTTCTTTCCTTCAAGGATGCCGGCGATCTCACGGAACTGGCGGCGCACCTCGACGACCATCTTCTCGGCAGCCCTTCCGACCGCATCCATGGTCATACCGCAGAACAGGAAAGCCATCATCGCACCGATGAAGACTCCGGCCAGGACGCGGGGATTCATGAGGTTGACCTGATAATATTCAACCAGGTCGGGAATGGTCGCCTGTGCAACGTCGACCATCTTGCCTCCGATATTCAGGGCAGTTGTACCCACATGCTGGAGGCCGATCTTGATCTCTTCGATATATGATGCGAGGAGGGCAAGTGCGGTAAGGGCGGCCGAACCGATGGCAAAGCCCTTGCCTGTCGCAGCCGTGGTGTTACCCAGGGCATCGAGGGTGTCGGTGCGGTGGCGTACCTCGGGGTCGAGTTCACTCATCTGGGCATTTCCTCCGGCATTGTCCGCGATGGGGCCGTAGGCATCGGTTGCCAGGGTTATTCCAAGGGTGGAAAGCATTCCGACGGCAGCGATGCTGATTCCGTAGAGTCCGAAGCTGATCTTCGAAGGATCGAATGTGAAGCCGGTGGCGAAGAGATAGGACAGGAGGATGGCAACCACGATAGTCACCACAGGAATGCAGGTTGAAACCATTCCGAGTCCGATACCCTTTATGATTATGGTAGCGGGTCCTGTCTGGGAACTTTCGGCGAGCTTCTGGGTAGGTTTGTATGAGTGTGAAGTGTAATACTCCGTAGCCTTGCCGATGATCACGCCAGCGAGAAGTCCTGAGATGACCGAGAGGCTGAGCTGCCACCAGTTAGGGAAACCGAGGACATAGAATACCCCGAAAGTCACCAGCGCTATGAGGCAGGCTGAAAGGTTCGTACCCACACTGAGGGACTTCAGCAGCTGCATGAGGCCTGCGCCCTCCTTGGTCCGCACCGCATATATTCCGATAATGGAAAGGACCACTCCGATGGCGGCGATCATCATGGGGGCCAGGATGGCCTTCATCTGGCTCTCTACTCCGGCACTGAAGAAAGCGGAGGCTCCAAGGGCCATGGTGGCAAGTATGGACCCGCAATATGACTCATAGAGGTCGGCACCCATTCCGGCAACGTCACCCACATTGTCACCCACATTGTCAGCTATGGTGGCGGGATTGCGGGGGTCGTCTTCAGGAATGTCCTGCTCCACCTTTCCCACGATATCCGCTCCTACGTCAGCGGCCTTGGTGTAAATTCCACCACCGACCCTGGCGAAAAGCGCCTGGGTTGAAGCTCCCATTCCGAAAGTAAGCATCGTCGTAGTGATGACAACAAGCTTCTGGGACACGTCAGGACTGTCTATGCATGCATTGAGGATCAACCACCAGATCGAAATGTCAAGCAGGCCCAGACCGACCACCGTGAGACCCATGACTGCTCCGGAACGGAAAGCCAGCTTCAGGCCCGAGTTAAGGGACCTGCTGACAGCGTTCGCCGTCCTGGCGGAAGCATACGTGGCGGTCCTCATTCCTATATAACCGGCAAGTGCCGAGAAGAATCCTCCCGTAAGGAAAGCGAAAGGAACCCAGCCGTTCTGGACATGAAGGACATACGCCATGAAAGCGAACAGCAGGGCGAGGACGATGAATACTATCCCGACAACTTTGTACTGCTGTTTGAGGTAGGCCATGGCGCCGTCCCTGACATATTGTGCGATTTCTTTCATGGTAGGGGTGCCTTCACTCTCCTTCTTCATCTGGTTGTAGAAATACCAAGCGAAAAACAGGGCCAGCACGGATGCAACAGGCACCATATAGAACAGATTGTCCATAGCAGAATCTATATAACGATTTAGATTATTACAGTAAAAAAAAGGTCCCTCGGACCTTGCCAAGGGACAAATGTAAGAAAAAATGCTGATAATTTCCATTATCTGACCGGGAATTCGGCGATCCTCAGGGTCGTGCATCCGTATGGGATCAGCTCAATGGTCTCTTCCCCGCCAAGGTTGCTTCCCTGCTGGGTGAAATAGGGAATCTGGCCTGCGGAACCGCGATATGCCGTCCAGTCAAGCATTTCACGTGCCCTGCATCTGATCACCAGGGGGGCATTGGCGACGTTCCATGGGTACAGGTTCCGGTCCGCTCCGGTGCGCTCGACTTTGAACACCCCGTCAGGGTCCCCGGCGGAGACATCCCGGCGGGAAAGGCAGTAATTCCACTTGGAAGGAGAGGTGACTTCATAGTACCACTCTCCGTACCTGACCCTTTCTTCGGGCTTGAATTCCTTCCTTGTCCAGTTCTCCTGCATCTTCAGCGCATAGACGAGCGGGCCCCTCTCGATCACCGCGGCACGGTCGTACCACTCTCCGCAAGAAACCTTCATAGGCAATTCGATGGTCACCACGTCACCCTTGGTCCAGTTTCTCCTGAGGGAAACTATCTCTCCCGCAGCCATGGTCAGGTCTACCGGAGATCCGTTCACCTTGACCACAGGTTCGGAACACCAGGACGGAATACGGAACTTGACCGGGAAAAAGGCTCCTTTCACCTTCCTGTCCGGGAAGGAAACCGTTAGCCGTACCTCCTCATCGAAGGGATAGAAGGTCTCCTCCTTTACGTTCACCTTCACCCCGTCGGCGACGATGGCCTCGACGTTGGAAGGAGCGAATACCAGTGCGGCAAGGCCTCCGTCATCAGTCGCATACCAGAGGTTCTGGGTGAATTTCGGCCAACCCTGATGCATGTTGCAGGTGCAGCAGGGATAACCGTTAAGTATACCGAATACCTGGTCGGTATCGTCATGCGGGGTTGAGAAATTGCGCATTGTGTTGCGCGTGCACTCGATCTGGTTGACCTGCTGGAAATACTGGCGGGCGGTAAAATCGTCCGTCACCTGGGTTGGTAGGGCGTTGTAGGCCACCCTCTCAAGATAGTCGGCCCAGTGGGTGTCTCCGGTAATCCTGAGCATCTCCTCCAGTGAGAACATCATCTCGACAGCCGTGCACAGCTCCGACCCCCGGGAAGGATCGGCGTAGTTGATGAGTTCGTCTCCGGCCCAGAGTCCCGTAGGCAGGCCGAGGTAGTCATGGATAACCTTCTCTCCCCTGCGCATGGCTTCGAGCAGCATGGGATCCTTCTTCTGCTGGTAATATATCACCGGCTCCTTGAACCCCTGCCCGAGATTGACGCAATGGAGGGTATTCGGGGTCCGGAGTATCTCACCGTCGAGGAAGTACTCGCTCCACCTGGTGCTCTGGCTGTGGATCAGTTCTCCGAGTTCGAGGAGGTACTTCTCACCGGTCAGGTTATAGAGCCAAAGGACCACCTCCAGGTTGTCACCGCCGCGCTGGGCACCCCAGAAGGTCCAGTTGTCCAGATGGTACTGCGGCAGCATCTTCAGCTGGTATCGGAAATACCTGTCCAGGAAAGGGACGACCCTGCTGTCGCGTGTCGCCATGTAGTACTGCTTGAGGATCTTCAGGGCGACCATCTTCGGCCACCAGTCATGGGAGTTGTTCCTCTGGAGACCGGGTTCGGGATCGCGGTCCGTATCCGGGCCGAAATATCCGTCTTCCTTCTGGGAACCCAGGATGGCTTCCACCCAGACCTGCGCCTTTGCCTTCAGGTCATCGTCGTCAAGTATATAGGCCAGTGGAAGGAGGCCGTCAATCCAGTACGGTCCCCTCTCCCAGGCATCCCCGTCACCGCCGAGCCAGGCATTCCTGGCACCCACGACGTTTGGATAGACCTCGTCGAGATGGCCGGTGAGGCCGGTCACCTGGGAGAGCATCTGCAACTTCAGCCAGCCTTCTGGCTTGATTGCGCCCAGCGGCAGCTCCATGTAGCGGCTTTCAAGCAGCGGAGCCCTGTTGGAGATATAGTCCTGGGCCGCGGCCTGGACCAGCGAGAGCAGGATCATACCTGTCAGGATCAAGGATCGTTTCATAGTAAATATCTGTTATTCACCCACAAGAGGGACCCAGACCTTCATCTTTCCAGCCTCGCGGTTGTCCCATGCATAATAAGGGATGTAATTGAGGGTCCGGTCCCCGACGTGGGCTGCCAGGCTCACTATTCCACGCAGCTTCTCTGGTTCGAAGGCTGCGTCGAAGGCGGCATCCTCGGAGATACGGAGGTCATCGAAGTCCACCTTGTTGTCGGCTTCTTCGATGCAATATACGAGAGGTCCGCGCTGGACTGCACGCATACCCACGTCTTCCTTCACCCTGGGATCGGCAGCGACAACCTCTACGGGCATGTCGAAGTTGATTTCGACCACGTCTCCGCCATTCCATTTCCTGTCTATGACCGCATATCCCTTCTCGACCGGGGCATCTAAGGTCTCACCGTTGACTGACAGCGAATAGTCCTTGCACCAGCCCGGGATGCGGAGGCGGACCTGGGTCTTGAGGCTTCCCTTGAGCCCGACCCGGAGTTCCACCGCGCCTTCCCAGGGATACCTGGTCTCCTGGACGAGGGTTACATCCTTGTTCCCGACCTTGAATTCAGCAGTATTGCCCATATACAGGTTCACCCAGACCGCATTGTCGGAAACGCCATAGATATAGTTGCCGATCGAAGGCAGGAAACGGCATATCTGGCTGGGGCAGCAGGCACAGCCGTACCACTCCTGGCGGTGATGATTGCCCAGGGATTCAAGAGGATTGACATAGAAGAAAGTATCTCCCGCAAGGGATATTCCGGCCAGGGCTCCGTTGTACATCGAGCGTTCCATCACGTCGGCATATTTGGCGTCCCCGGTGGCCTGGTTCATCCTCCAGTTCCAGAGGACCATTCCCACGGAAGCGCAGGTCTCGCAGTATGCGGTCAGGTTCGGGAGGGAATAATCCTCCGAAAAACCTTCGTTGCTCGAACTCTGACCGATACCTCCCGTTATGTACATGTTCCTGAGCACAACGTCGTCCCAGAGACGGTTCAATGCATCCGTATACCCCTGGTCACCGGTATAGGAAGCCACATCGGACATTCCGCAGTACAGGTACATCGAACGGACCGCATGACCGGAAATCTCGGCCATCTCACGTACGGGGACTTCGTCCTGGTAGTATTGCGGCGGCCAGGGCCTGTCGATCAACTTGCCATAGGACCCGTATCCGTGTCCGCGCTGGTCCAGAAGCCAGTCGGCGAATTCAAGATACTTCCTCTCACCGGTGGTCTCGAACAGTTTCACCAGGGCAAGCTCAATCTCCTCGTGCCCGGGCACCCAGTGACGCTTGCCGGGGCCGAAGACGGTCATCATATGGTCAGCCATCCGGATGCAGACGTCCAGCAACTTGCGTTTACCCGTGACATTGTAATATGCAACACCGGCCTCTATCATATGGCCGGCACAGTACATCTCGTGCTTGTCCATATTGTCCCAGCGGTTCTCAAGGCCGGTAAGGGTATAATAGGTATTGATATATCCGTCTTCCTGCTGGGCTGCGGCGAACTTGTCTATCCACTCGTCGCATTTGGCCTCAAGTACCGGATCCGGATTGTTCTGCAGGGAATAAGCCATGCCTTCGAGCGCCTTGTAGACATCGGAATCGTCAAAGAATATTCCCGAATGCTCACCTTCTCCCTTGGCAGCATTCTCGAAATTGCGGATACGGCCGGTCTGGTTCTCGATCTGGTCGATGCAGACCTTGAGGGTCACGTCCTTATGGCTCTGGAGACGCGGGGACCAGAATCCATCGTCTATCTTCACCTCCGAGAACTTGACCGGGGTGATCATCTTCAGGTTGGCATCCTTCTTCCCGCCGCAGGAAACCAATGCGGATACGGCCAGGAAGATCATAGCCAGGGACAAAAAAGTGCGTTTCATCTTTATGGGATTATTGGTCATTGATTATCATAAAAAAAATGTTCCCGACGGAAAGTGATTCCGTCAGGAACAAATTTACCGATAATCCCGAAGATTATCAATAAGGTTTTATTCAGCCTTGGGTGCTTCTTCGGCCTCAGGTGCTGCTGCGGGCTCGGCGGGAGCGGCTTCTGCCTTGGGCTCTGCCTTCTTGGCGCGGCTGCGGCGGGTTGCCTTCTTCTCTTCCTTCTTGGCGGAAGCGAGGGCTGCCTCGTTGAAGTCGACGAGTTCGATCAGGGCCATGTCGGCACCGTCACCAAGACGGAAACCGGTGTGGAGTACACGGGTATATCCGCCGGGGCGGTCGGCTACCTTAGGAGCGATCACACCGAAGAGTTCCTTGACAGCATCCTTGTCCTTGAGGTAGCTGAAAACTACACGGCGGGAGTGGGTGGTGTCTTCCTTGCACTTGGTGATGAGGGGCTCCACGTATGTCTTAAGGGCCTTTGCCTTTGCCACGGTGGTCTCAATCCTCTTGTGCTTGATCAGGGAAGAAGCCATGTTGGCCATCAGCGCCTTGCGGTGACCGCTCTTGCGGCCAAGGTGATTGATTGCTTTATTGTGCCTCATTGCTATACGTTGTTCTTTTTCTTGGGTTCAATATTATACTTTCTCACATCCATACCGAACTGGAGCTTCATCTTTTCAACCAGCTGGTCGATTTCGTTCAAGGACTTCTTGCCGAAGTTGCGGAACTTCATGAGTTCGTTCCTGGAATAGGATACCAGGTCGGCGAAGGTGTCGATGTCGGCGGCCTTCAGGCAGTTGTATGCCCTGACTGAAAGACCCATGTCCGAAAGCTTGGTGAGAAGGAGATGTCTCATCCTGAGGCTCTCTTCGTCCAGTTCCTTGGAATCGGACTCGACAGCGCTCTCGAGGGAGATCTTCTTGTCATCTGTGAAAAGCTTGAAATGATAGATAAGGATGTTTGCCGCCTCCTGGAGAGCCAGGTTGGGAGAAATCGAGCCATCAGTGATGATCTCAAGGTTGAGCTTCTCGTAGTCGGTCTTTTGCTCGACACGCCAGTTCTCGACTGTCCAGTTGACCTTGCGGATAGGGGTATAGACCGCGTCGACCGGAATGGTACCGATCGGAGTGTTCTCATCCCTCATCTCCTCGGCCGGAACGAAGCCGCGGCCCTTGGTAATGGTCAGGGAAATCTCGATGGTTACTGACGGCTCGAGCGAGCAGATATGCTGCTCGGGATTCAACACCTTGAAAGAAGACAATCCTTTAGAGATATCCTCAGCGGTGAATTCGTTCTTGCCGCTGACTACGATGTTTGCCACCTCGGAGTCCACAGACTCGACCATTCTCTTGAACCTCACTTGCTTGAGGTTGAGGATGATGTCCTGCATACCCTCGATCACTCCGGGAATGGTAGCGAATTCCTGATCCACGCCGGAGATCTTGATCTGACTGATAGCAAAACCTTCCAGTGAGGCGAGGAGGATGCGGCGGAGCGCGTTGCCGATCGTCTGTCCGTATCCAGGCTCAAGGGGCCTGAATTCGAAACGGCCGACGGTATCGGTGCCTTCGAGCATTATCACCTTGTCCGGTTTCTGAAATGCCAAGATTGCCATAATTATTCTTTTTGGGGTGTTTACGTTACTTGGAGTACAGGTCAACTATGAGCTGCTCATTGATGGCCTCAGGAATGTCCTCCCTTGTAGGCACGTTCAGGAACTTGCCGGAAACAGCCTTGGGGTCGAACTCGATCCATGAGTATTTGGAAGCGGAAGCAACGCTCTTCTGGATGACCTCCAGGCTCTTTGAACGTTCCCTGGCGGCGACGACGTCACCGGGCTTCACCTGTGCGGACGGGATGTTGCAAACCTCGCCGTTGAGGGTGATATGGGCGTGGCTCACGAGCTGCCTGGCGGCGGCGCGTGAAGGAGCGATACCCATCCTGTAGACTACATTGTCAAGCCTGGACTCGAGGAGGAAGAGCAGGTTCTCACCCTTCTGTCCGGCCATACGGGAGGCCTTGAGATAGGTGTTGTGGAACTGACGCTCGAGAAGGCCGTACATGTAACGTACCTTCTGCTTCTCCTTGAGCTGGATTCCATACTCGCGCTGTTTCTTGCGCTTGGATGCCAGACCATGCTGTCCCGGAGGATAGTTTCTCTTCTCGAAATTCTTGTCGCTTCCGAAAATAGGCTCGCCGAACTTACGGGCGATCTTGGTGGTAGGACCAGTATATCTTGCCATGGTAATTACAGATTAAATGATTAGACTTTACGACGGCCCTTGGGTCTGCATCCGTTGTGAGGCATCGGAGTCACGTCGATGATCTCGGTGACGACGATTCCAGCGTTGTTGATAGTCCTGATTGCGGACTCACGTCCTGCTCCGGGACCCTTGACATAGACTTTGACCTTGCGGAGACCGGCAT
The DNA here is from genome assembly GCA_902779765.1 of uncultured Bacteroidia bacterium. GTDB lineage: Bacteria > Bacteroidota > Bacteroidia > Bacteroidales > UBA932 > Cryptobacteroides. The sequence goes on along the minus strand of CACZCQ010000001.1, from coordinate 208,529 downwards.
CGTAAGCGGTCTTGGAAGCATCCTCAGCTGCCATCTGGGCGGCATAGGGAGTATTCTTCTTAGAACCACGGAAGCCGCACTTTCCTGCGGAGGACCAACTGATGACCTGCCCCTGATTGTTGGTGAGGGAGACGATCACGTTGTTGAAGGTTGATGAGATATGGGCCTGACCCGTAGCCTCAACCTTGACAACTCTCTTCGATGATGATGTTTTCTTTGCCATAATTCATCCTTTTTTACTTGGTCGCCTTCTTCTTGTTGGCAACGGTCTTCTTCTTTCCCTTCCTCGTACGGGCGTTGTTCTTGGTGCTCTGACCGCGGACAGGCAGACCGATACGATGACGGATTCCTCTGTAGCAACCGATATCCATCAGTCGCTTGATGTTCATCTGGACGGAAGAACGGAGCTCGCCCTCGATCTTGTACTCCTCGTTGATGAGGTTACGGATCAGCGCCACCTGCTCGTCGTTCCAGTCACCGACCTTGATGTTATAATCGATACCGCACTTGTCGAGGATCTCCTGCGCACTGCTGCGGCCGATTCCATAAATGTAGGTGAGTCCTATCTCACCACGTTTGTTGTTAGGTAAATCAACACCGGCTATTCTTGCCATAATTTATCTTAGACTTTATTTGTTTTACGAACTGTTATCCCTGGCGCATCTTGAACTTGGGGTTCTTCTTGCAGATTACATAAAGACGACCTTTGCGTCTTACGATCTTGCAATCATCGCTGCGCTTCTTGATGGATGTCTTGACTTTCATATCGCGTGTTATTTTTATTTGTACCTGAAAGATATTCTTCCCTTAGTCAAATCATAAGGTGAGATTTCAACCCTAACCTTGTCTCCAAGGAGGATGTGGATGAAGTTCATTCTCATCTTCCCAGAGATGTTGCACAGAAGGACGTGGCCATTCTCGAGCTCCACCTTGAACATTGCGTTGGGAAGAGTCTCAATAACCTTTCCGTCTTGTTCTATTGCTACTTGTTTGGACATTGAAAAAACACTTTAAAATTTACTTGCCAGTACTTTCTATATAATCGAAGGTCGACAGTTGCTCAGCCTTGCCGCGACGGACAACAACCGTAAGCTCGTAGTGAGCCGACTTCCTGTGGTCGGAGGTGTGTACAGCCCAGCCATTCCTGGCCACATACACTCCCCTTCCACCGGAGTTGATCATCGGCTCGATGCATATCACAAGGCCCTCGACGAGCCTGGCGCCATGACCCCTGCGTCCGAAATTGGGAACGCCCGGAGCCTCATGCATCTCCTTTCCGAGTCCATGGCCTTCCAGCTCACGAACCACGGAGAAGCCGAATGATTCCGCGTACGATTGCACCGCGTATCCGATGTCGCCGGTCCTGGCCCCTGCCACTGCAGCCTCGATGCCCTTGTAGAGCGAAGCCTTGGTGACATCAAGGAGCTTCCTGGTGGCGGCATCCACTTCCCCGACGGGGAAAGTGTATGCCGAATCACCATTGTAGCCCTTGTACAGCGTACCGATGTCTGCGCTTACGATGTCGCCTTCCTTGAGGACATAGTCCGACGGAAAACCGTGGACGACGACGTCGTTGACCGACATGCAGGTTGCTGCAGGGAAGCCCTCGAATCCAAGGAAGCTGGGAATAGCGCCATGGTCGCGGATGAAAGTCTCGGCCACCTCATTCAACTTCGCAGTTGTCACACCAGGGGCGACCCACTTGCCGACTTCCGCCAACGTCTTCGAGACGATTATGGCATTCTCGCGCAAAAGCTCTATCTCTTCTTCTGTCTTGGGCTTGACCATCTTCCTTCAAAGATCAAAATTACATTCCGGAGCGTCCGCTGAGGCGTCCGGTCTTCATCAGACCGTCATAGTGACGCATCAGGAGATAGCTTTCCACCTGCTGGAGAGTGTCAAGGACAACTCCCACAAGAATCAGCAGCGAAGTGCCGCCGTAGAAGCTAGCGAACGAGTCGTTGATACCAGCGATCCTCGCGAAAGCCGGGAGGATGGCGATAATGGCAAGGAATATGGATCCGGGGAGGGTCACCTTGGACATGATGTCGTCAAGGTAATTGACGGTAGCCTTTCCAGGCTTGACTCCGGGGATGAATCCGCCATTCTTCTTCATATCTTCAGCCATCATGGTCGGGTTGACAGTGACTGCAGTGTAGAAGTAAGTGAATATCACGACGAGAAGACCGAAAATCAGGTTGTACCAGAATCCGGTGTAGTTGCTCAGGGAAGCTGCGATACCCCTCGTTGCGTCAAAGCGGGAGAAGAGGAGCGGGAACAGCATCAGGGCCTGGGCGAAGATGATAGGCATAACGCCGGCAGCATTGATCTTCAGAGGGATGTACTGACGGACTCCGCCGTACTGACGGTTGCCGATGACCCTCTTGGCATACTGCACAGGAACCTTCCTGACAGCCTGCACGAGGGCGATCGTGGCAACGATCACGAGGAACCAGATGATGAGCTCGACGATGAGGGCGATGGGACCGCCGCCGGCAGTGGTGGACAACTTGGTACCTACCTCAGCCACGAGGGCGTAAGGCAGACGTGCCACGATACCGATCATGATGAGCAGGGAGATACCGTTTCCGATACCCCTGTCGGTGATCCTTTCACCAAGCCACATCACGAACATCGAACCGGCCATCAGGATGATGGTGGCGACGAGGTTGTAAGCGAACCTGCTCCATCCAAGCTGGGTCTCAGCGATGAAAGCTGCACCGGGGATCTGGCTGTGGATCGAAGCGATGTAAGCCGGTCCCTGGATGCAGAGGATCAGGATGGTGAGATACCTGGTGATCTGGTTCATCTTCCTGCGGCCGCTCTCTCCTTCCATCTGGAGTTTCCTGAAGTAAGGAACGAACATGCCCAGGAGCTGGATGACGATGGATGCCGAAATGTAAGGCATCACACCCAGCGCAAAGACGGAGGCGTTACCGAAGGCACCGCCGGAGAACATGTTCAACAGACCGACGAGTCCCTGCTGGGTCGTGCTCTGGAGCTTGGCCAGCATGGTCGTATCGATACCCGGCAGCACGATGAAGCAACCCAACCTGTAGATGAGGATGAGAAGGAACGTGTAACCGAGTCTCGTACGGAGTTCCTCGATCTTGAAGATGTTCTTTATTGTTTCAATAAACTTCTTCATCTTTACCTGCCGATTACGATTGCCTTGCCACCGGCAGCCTCGATCTTGGAAACGGCAGATGCGGAGAATGCATCGGCGGTAACCGTGAGGGCGGCCGTGATGTCACCGTTACCGAGGACCTTCACGAGCTCCTTGGTATCGGCAAAGCCGGCTAACTTGATGTCGTCGAGACCGATCTCGGTCCTGCCGAGTTTCTCGGAAAGGGCCTGGAGAGCAGAGACGTTGACTGCCTTGTACTCGACCCTGGTGGGGTTCTTGAATCCGAACTTGGGAACGCGTCTCTGGAGAGGCATCTGGCCACCCTCGAAACCGATCTTGTGTTCGTATCCTGCGCGAGCCTGCGCACCCTTGGTTCCACGTGTGGCAGTACCACCCTTACCGGAACCCTGGCCGCGGCCGATACGCTTGCTGTTATGAGTAGCTCCCTTTGCGGGTTTCAATTCTGATAGTTTCATCGTCTTTCCTCCTTAGTCCACTTCTTCAACTTCAACAAGGTGACGGATCTTGGCGAGCTGGCCTTCTGTCACCGGGTTCTTCTCGACCACGACGGTCTGGCGGATCCTGCGGATACCGAGGGAGCGGAGGTTGTCCTGCTGCCTCTTGGTTGTTCCGTTCTTGCTTCGGACCTGGGTTATCTTGAGTTTTGCCATAACTTTAGCCTCCTATCCGTTAAAAACTTTGTTCATGGGAATACCACGAAGACCGGCCACTGTATAGGCGTCCCTCATCTCGGTGAGAGCGGTAACGGTAGCCTTCACGAGGTTGTGGGGGTTGGAAGAACCCTTGGACTTCGCAAGGACGTTCTGGATACCTGCGGACTCGAAAACGGCACGCATGGCACCTCCGGCCTTTACACCGGTACCGGGGGCTGCAGGCTTCATGAAAACCTCTGCGCCACCGAACTTGGCGACCTGCTCGTGGGGAATAGTAGTATTGATGACAGGAATCTTCACAAGATTCTTCTTGGCATCCTCGACACCTTTAGCGATGGCGGCAGTTACCTCATTGGCTTTTCCAAGACCATAACCAACAACGCCGTTCTCGTCACCCACCACCACGATAGCGGCGAAGCGGAAGTGACGACCACCCTTAGTAACCTTGGTTACTCTCTGGATGGCGACCAACCTGTCCTTAAGTTCAAGATCAGAGGTCTTTACTCTTTTAACATTTGTATTTGCCATAGTCTTCTTCAATTAGAAAATAAGTCCACCTTCGCGGGCACCGTCCGCCAAACTCTTCACCCTGCCGTGATAGAGGTAACCTCCACGGTCGAAAGAGACCATCTCGATTCCCTTTTCCTTGGCGCGCTCGGCGATAGCCTTACCGACGATAGCGGCGGCCTCGATACCGGTCTTGCCCTTGCACTCGGCGGCAAGAACCTTGTCGTTTGAAGCGGCTGCCACGAGGGTCATACCCTTCTCGTCATCGATAACCTGGGCATAGATCTGCTTGTTGCTTCTGAAGACAACCAGTCTGGGCCTCTCGGCGGTTCCATTGACATGCTTGCGTATGCGGTAATGGATCCTTCTTCTTCTTTCAATTTTATTCAATGCCATATCTGTGTCCTCCTAATTATTTAGCAGCAGCAGTCTTGCCAGCCTTGCGGCGAAGCTGCTCGCCGGCGAACTTGATACCCTTGCCCTTGTAAGGTTCAGGCTTACGGAGTGAACGAACCTTAGCCGCGACCTGTCCGAGGAGCTGCTTGTCGTTGCTCTTGAGGATCAGGACGGGATTCTCACCCTTCTTCACATCAGGAACTTCGGCCTTGACCTCGGGAGCAAGCATAAGCTGGATCTCGTGGGAGTAACCAAGGGAGAAGGTAAGGAGCTGTCCCTGCGCAGCGACGCGGTAACCGACACCTACCAGTTCCTGCTTTGTCTGGAAACCCTTGGACACGCCTTCCACCATGTTGTTGACGAGAGCGCGGTAAAGGCCGTGCATCGAACGGTGACGAGGCTGGTCGGTAGGGCGCTCGAACTTGATTTCATTGTCCTCGACGGTGACCTTGATGTCGGGATCGACTTTCTGGCTGAGTTCACCAAGAGGTCCTTTAACCTTCAACACGTTGCCAGGGAGAACTTCGACGCTCACCTTGTCCGGAAGGCTTACAGGTAATTTACCAATTCTTGACATTATTCTTAACTTTTAATATTAATAAACATAGCAGAGAACTTCGCCGCCGACGTTGAGACTCTTGGCCTCCTTGTCAGTGATGATGCCCTTGGACGTGGAAAGGATCGCGATGCCGAGACCATTGAGGACCCTGGGCATATTCTCCACATCAGCGTAGACCCTGAGGCCCGGGGTGGAGATACGCTCGATCTTCTTGATGGCGGCCATCTTGGTCTGAGGATGGTACTTCAGAGCGATCTTGATAGTGTTGTACGGGGTTCCCTCGACCACCTTGTAGCTGAGGATGTAACCCTTCTCACAAAGAATCTCTGTCATTGCAACCTTCATCTTGGAGGACGGGATCTCTACGACCTTCTTTCCTGCCAGATAAGCGTTGCGGATCCTGGTGAGAAAATCTGCAATTGGATCAGTCATTGTTTCTTTTGTTTTTGGTTCGACGCCCGTTGGACGCCCGATATCCGATTGTTAATATAATAAGATGTATATGCTTGCTCTATTACCAGCTTGCCTTCTTCACACCCGGGATGAGGCCGTTGCTGGCCATCTCACGGAACTGGATCCTGCTGAGACCGAACTTCCTCATGTATCCCTTCGGACGACCGGTGAGGGAGCAGCGGTTGTGCAGACGGACGGGAGAAGAGTTCTTGGGGAGCTTGTCGAGAGCTGCCCAGTCGCCTGCTTCCTTGAGGGCCTGCCTCTTTTCAGCATACTTGGCTACCAGCTTCGCGCGCTTTACTTCGCGGGCTTTCATTGATTCCTTTGCCATATTCCTTAGTTGTTATGTTTCTTGAAAGGAAGACCGAAGGCGGCGAGAAGGGCGTGAGCCTCTTCGTCTGTCTTGGCCGTGGTAACGAAAGTGATCTCCATACCATGGATCCTGGGGTTCTTGTCGATGTCGACCTCGGGGAAGATGATCTGCTCCTTCAGTCCAAGGGTGTAGTTGCCCTTACCGTCCATCTTCTCGGCGATGCCGTTGAAGTCCCTGATTCGGGGAAGGGAGATGCGGACGAGCCTCTCGAGGAACTCGTACATCTTGACGTCACGGAGGGTGACCTTCACACCGATGGGCATGCCCTTACGGAGACGGAAGTTGGAAACGTCCTTCCTGGAAGAAGTGAGGACAGCCTTCTGACCGACGATCTTGGCGAGCTCTTCAGCTGCCTCTTCGACGAGCTTCTTGTCCTGGGTGGCGTCACCGATTCCCTCGTTGATCGTGATCTTCACGAGCTTGGGAACCTGCATTACAGTCGTATAGGAGAACTGCTTCATGAGCTTCTCTACGATCTCTTCTTTATAGACCTTCTTGAGTGAAGGTACATAATCCTTCGGAAGTTCCTGGACTTCTACGGGTTTTGCTGCTTTCTTTGCCATGATTACTTGATCTCCTCTCCTGATTTCTTAGCGTAGCGGATCTTCTTGCCGTCGACGACCTTGTAACCAACCCTGGTAGGCTTGTTACTGACAGGGTCGATGAGCTGGACGTTCGATACGTGGATTCCGGCTTCCTGCTTGATGATACCTCCCTGAGGGTGGGCTGCATTCGGCTTGGTGTGCTTGCTGATGACGTTGACGCCTTCAACGATCACCCTATCCTTCGCAGGGATGACGGTCAGGACCTTTCCGGTCTTTCCCTTGTCGTTTCCCGCGTTGACATACACTGTGTCACCTTTCTTTATATGTAACTTCTTCATGATTCTCTGATATTAAAGGACCTCAGGTGCCAGTGAAACAATCTTCATGTAATTCTCACGCAGCTCCCTGGCCACAGGGCCGAAGATACGTGTTCCGCGGAGCTCGCCGGCGTTGTTCAGAAGGACACAGGCGTTGTCATCGAAACGGATGTAGGATCCGTCCTGCCTGCGGATTTCCTTCTTGGTGCGTACTACGACAGCCTTGGAGACCGTGCCCTTCTTGGCGTCGCCGCTGGGAATGGCGCTCTTGATCGCAACCACGATCTGGTCACCCACTGTCGCATACCTATGATGGGTACCGCCAAGCACACGGATGCAAAGGACCTCCTTAGCACCGCTGTTGTCGGCAACCTGTAAACGTGTTTCCTGCTGTATCATAATTACTTAACTTTTTCAACGATTTCAACTAATCTCCACCTCTTGGTCTTGCTCAGAGGACGGGTCTCCATGATGCGGACGGTATCTCCCTCACTGCACTCGTTTTTCTCGTCCTGGGCGACGAACTTGGTCGTCTGCTTGATGAACTTTCCGTAGAGAGGGTGCATCTTCTTGGTCTCGACCGCAACCACGATGGTCTTGTCCATCTTGTTGCTGACCACTATGCCTGTTCTTTCCTTACGAAGGTTTCTTTCCATGGCTTAATTATTTCTGATCTTTTTCTTTTTCAGCGAGGATAGTGATCATGCGAGCGATATCCTTCCTGATCTTCTTGAATTCCGATGTGTTCTCCAATGGAGAGATGGCATGGTTGAGCTTCATTGTGTCAAGCCTGTTCCTTTCTACCTGGATGCGGTCCTGCAGGTCTGCAATGGACATTTCGCGAACTTCAGATGTTTTCATATCCTTTCTTCTCCATTAAATTATTCAACATAATCCCTGCGGACGACGAACTTGGTCGCGATAGGGAGCTTGTGGGACGCAAGGCGCATCGCCTCTTTCGCGGTGGCGAGGGAAACTCCGTCAGCCTCGAAAAGGATACGGCCGGGGGTCACGGGAGCGACAAAACCCTGGGGATCACCCTTACCCTTACCCATACGGGTATCAAGAGGCTTCTTGGTGAAGGGCTTGACAGGGAATATCCTGATCCAGACCTGTCCTTCACGGTTCATGCGACGTGAGATAGCCTGACGGGCGGACTCGATCTGCTGGGCTGTGATCCAGCAGTTCTCGAGGGTCTTGAGACCGAAAGAACCGAACGCGAGCTGGTTGCCCCTCTGGGCATTACCCTTCATCACGTTCTTCTGTTCCCTTCTGTACTTGGTTTTCTTTGGTTGTAACATTGCTGTATTACTTTAAATAAAATATCCAAACTTTCCAAATCGCTGATTATCAACTATTTAAGTCTATAATCCCTGGAATTTGGGACTGCAAAGTTAGCAAAAAAATGTGGATTTCAAACATTATTCGAAAAATATTTCAACATTTTCGACCACGGTTCCGACAAGTGAAATACATTATTTTCAAGCATTTAAGCTTAGGATAAGAAATTTTTACCCCTCGGTTTCGACATCCACTCATAAGACTTATCTTTCAGGCACGAATTTTTCAGCAAATTCGTACATTTGCGACCTCGTTCGCGAGTTGTATATGAAACATCGGTATCTGATAATATCCGCCCTGTGCCTGCTGGCCGGACTCCTGACGACGAATGCCGCCGCCCAGGAGGAGGAAGGCATGCCCCAGGTCACCGGAAGGACCGGCGCGGGATACATGGGATACCGTGTCGAGAAGGGCGATACCGTCTATTACGACAGCATCAATCCCATCTGGATATTCCCGCGCGGGCGAAGGGGTAACGGAGACCTTAAGAAATATTACCGACTCGTCTACAATTTCAACAAGGTATATCCCTACGCCCTCCTCGCCAGGGACCTGACCAAGCAGGTGGACGACCATATCGCCGGGAACTCCCTGCGGCGCAGGAAGAAGGAGAAATACATCAACCAAATGCAGAAGGAACTCTTCAACATCTATGAAGAGCCTTTGAAGAAGATGAGCATATCCCAGGGCCGTCTCCTTATCAAGCTGATCGACCGCGAGATCGGGAAATCCTCATTCAAGATCATCAAGGACTACAAGAGCGGGATCACCGCAGGCTTCTGGCAGGGCGTGGCCAAGATATTCGGCAACGACCTGAAGAGCCGCTACGACGCCAACGGCGACGACAAGATGACTGAATACCTGGTCGAGAAATGGAAACGGGGCGAATTCGACGCCCTGTACTATTCGATATTCTGGGAAATGCCGAAGCATCCGGAGGTCAAGTCGAAGACCATCGCGTTCGAGGACTGAGACTGCACCCAGTCCCTGAGAACGATCAGCCTGGCCCCTCCCGGCAACGGCATGTCCACTTTCGTATGGAAATGCCCGAAGATGAAATAATCGACCTTGTGCTTCCGGGCGAACTTGGCCGCGAACTTGTACAACGGCTCTTCCTGTCCCCTGAAATGATATTCCTCGTTCCTCGCAAGACGGCTCTTGCGTGACCATCCCTTGCCGATCTTGAAAGCCAGGGTCGGGTGGAGCAGCGAACTGAACAGTTTCTGCAAGGTCTTGTTGTGGAAAGCCCAGCGCATGGCCTTGTAGGAATAATCCCCCGGTCCGAGGCCGTCTCCGTGACCCAGGCAGAAGACCTTGCCGCCCAGTTCCACAAGGTAAGGCTGCTCAAGGATCTCGATCCCCATGTCCTTGAAATAATGATAGCACCAGATGTCGTGGTTGCCCTGGAAGAAACAGACCTTCACACCGGCGTCCATCAGGTCCATAAGGACGGAGAACACCCGGACGTATCCCTTCGGGACGAGATCCCTGTACTCATACCAGAAATCCCAGATGTCCCCCAGCAAATAAAGAGTCAGGGTCCGCTCGGCAGGGATACTCCGGAGGAACCGGACGAACCGCTTCTCCCTCGCGGCTGGATCGTTCACATCCAGGCCGAGATGGACATCGGAAACGAAATATACCAGGGTCCTTTCTGCCATATCCTATGCAAGAATGAATATCAGGACGGCCACGACGAGGCAGTAGAGGGCGAACCATCCGAGCTTTGCCTTCCTGACGAGCGCCACCATCGCCTTGCAGGCGAAGAGGCCCGCGAGGAATGCCGCCACGAATCCGGCGGCAAGGCAGACGGGGCTCAGGTCTCCTCCAAGGGAGACTTCGCCCGACACGGCCTTGAGGATATCCAGGAACTGCTCACCGAGGATTGGCACAAGGACCATAAGGAACGAGAACTGCGCCATCACATTGCGTTTCACTCCGCAAAGCAGACCGGTCGCAATGGTGGTGCCGGAACGGGAAAGCCCCGGGGCGACAGCCAGCGCCTGGCCGATTCCGACCACGAAAGCCTGCCAGAAATTGATACCGTTCCGAACCTCCGGAACATCGGCCGAAAGGTCGGAAGGGGTTCCCCCTTTTCTCCCTGCGCTTCGCTCCCTAACCGGGTAAATGGTCGCAAAGGGGGAACCCCTTCCGACCTGCCCCTTCCCGAAGAAGTCAGAAAGCAGAAGCAGGGTGGCGGTGATGAGGAGGCAGACGGCGACGGTCGTGAGAGAATCACCGAACAGCGCCTCGACCTTGTCCTTGAAGAGGAAACCGACGATAGCCACGGGAACCATGGAGACGATGAGCTTGAAGACATAGTCGGTCTCGTCGTTGTACTTGAACTTGAACAGACCGGCGAAAAGCCTGCAGATCGGTTTCCAGAATACTATTATGGTGCTGAGGACCGTAGCCAGATGGACCGTGACCGTGAAATCGAGGAAACCTTCAGCATCCACGCCGAGAAGTTCCCTTACTATCATGAGGTGACCGCTGGAACTGACGGGCAGGAACTCGGTAAGGCCCTGGATCAGGCCGAGAAGGAGAGCTTGCAGCCAGTTCATCTTACTTCCTGTTATCTTCCGTTTCCGCCGGACGCTTCATGATGGCGACGATCACGATGACGACCCCGCAAAGGATCACCAGAGGTGCTGCGACGAGCCTCCTGAAATCGAACATGGCCCAATTGAAGACCTGGGGATCCTTGACTCCGCCCCCCATCATGAGTATGAAACCGGCGACCATCACCAGGAAGCCTATCAGGATCATCCTGATACCCTTCTTCGTTGTGGCCATCTTTGTGTTTTCAGACATATCCTTGATTCAAGCTAATAATACAATTCATCCTTGGAAAGCGACACCAGCCTGCCGACCACGAAATAGGTGCTGACGAGGCAGATGACTATTCCCGACAATACCACGATTCCGATAACCACGAGCAGCAGGTCGAGGCTGAACACTTCGAACAGTTGGGAGAACTCCCTCCTTACGACGAACAGCAGTCCGAGGAGCATCAGGATGGCCAGCAAGGCCGAAAACAACCCCTGGAACACTGCCTGGCCCAGGAAAGGCCCGCGGATGAAGGACTTGGTCGCACCGACCAGCTTCATCGTGTGGATGGTGAACCGCTTCGAGAACACATTCAGCCGCACCGTGTTGTTGATAAGTACGAAAGAGATGAAGAGAAGCAGTATGATGAACACTCCCAGAAGCATGGATATCTTTCCCAGGTTGGTATTGAGCTTGTCCACGAGGGACTGCTGGTACACCACCTCGTCCACAAGCGGCGACTCCCCTATCACTTTCTTGACCATCTCGAGACTGTCGGCGCTGACATATTCCGCCTTGAGGGTCACGTCGACCGAGACCGGGATCGGCGCCGTCTCGAAAACATTGAGGAAATCCTCGCCGAGCATGTCTGTCATGTCACGGGTCCCCTCCTCCTTGGAGATGAACCTGGTCCCCTTGATGAAGGGCAGGGCATCCAGCTTGGTGGCATAGTCCATGGCGGCGTCTTCGGTGACTTCCTGCTTCATCAGGACGGACACCTGGACATTCTCCTTGAAATAGTCTGAGACGCTCTTGGCATTGACTAGCAGGAGACTGGCGACACCGACCAGAAGAAGGACCAGGGTGATGCTTATGACGCTTGACAGCCAAGCCCCCGCAAGCCTCCTCCTGATCAATTTATTTTCACCTGCTGACATGTGCGGAATACTCCAAATTGGTTTCAAATATAGTGAAATATAAAAATATGAAAAAATATTCTTATCTTTGTAAGACAATTATTATTATATGGGAAATCCCGTCAACAGAGTATTGTTCGTCAATTCGGAGATCATGCCATTCCTCCCCGAGACTCCGATCTCAAGGATCGGGCGCTACCTGCCGCAAGGCATCCAGGAGCGCAAGAGGGAGATAAGGGCATTCATGCCGCGATACGGCTGCATCAACGAAAGGAAGAACCAGCTGCACGAGGTTATCCGGTTGTCCGGGATGAACATCATCATCGGAGACGTGGACAGGACCCTGGTGATCAAGGTCGCATCCATCACGTCCGCCAGGATCCAGGTGTATTTCATCGACAATGACGATTACTTCCGCCGCAAGCAGATCACATACGATTCCGACGGCAAGTTCTTCGAGGATAACGGCCAGAGGGCCATCTTCTTTGCAAGGGGCGTCCTCGAGACCGTCAAGAAACTGCGCTGGGCTCCTGACATCATCCATTGTCAGGGTTGGATCTCCCATCTGGTCCCCCTCTATCTCAAGAAAGTCTATAACGGTGATCCGATATTCAGTGGCAGCAAGGTGGTCACTTCCCTCTACAATGACATCAGCTCGGAAAGTTTCCCTGAAACCTTCAAGGAGGCCATTCCATCAGGCGCCATCAAGCCCGAAGATGTCTCCATCCTTGACACCCCCACTGGCATAAATCTTGCGGAATTGGCTGCCATGTATTCCGACGGCATCATTATCGGTGCCCCGGATGTAGACAAGGAACTGGTGAAGTTCTGCGATGGGATCAATGTCCCCGTCCTGCCTTTCGATGAAGAATCGATAAACTCAGGGCGCTACATCGAGGAATACGACAGTTTTTATCAACAGCTGAAGTAGATAATGAAAAAGCTTCTTGCGGCGATCGTCCTTGCGACGGCCCTGCTTTCTTGCACAAACGTCAACGAACTCATTGGTAGCGATTTCATCGCAACCAACCAGAAATATGATTTCTACACTGCGGAATTCGACCTCGACGAGGTCTGGATGAAACCGGTGGACAGCCTTTCGGCATATTCCTCCAGGAGGATCAACTTCGGAGCCATCAGGGACGACACCTACGGCCTTTTCAAGAGATGCTGCGCACTTTCGCTCGTCCCGGTGCTCGATACCGTGGATTTCGGTTCCAATCCGATATTCAAGAGGTTCAGGTTCCAGGCCGGCAGTGATTCCGTTTCAGTATCCGACGCCAACCAGGCCAGGATCCTCCAGAACGTCAATGTCTATGCCCTCACTGAGCCCCTTGACCCGGATGTCTATTTCGCAAGGACCGAAGTCAAGTACGGCACGGACAGGATCACCAAGGGCGTTCCCGTCGTGAATGGTTCGGATTCCCTCGTGTTCGAGTTCACCGAGGATTTCGGAAAGCGTTACCTGGACATCACCCAGGATGACCTGTCCGACATGAAGAAGTTCTCAAAGAAGTTCCCCGGAATATTCATCACCACCGATGACCCGGTCGGAAACGGAGGCAGGTTCAACATGTTCGACATGAACATCCTGGAGGTCGTGCAGGCTTCTTCTTCCGCTTATGTTGCCAGAACCGACAATTACGCGATCCTGTATTACAGCGGCATATACAACGGCGAAAGAAGGGATTCGAGCCTTATGTTCTATTTCAGTCCCCTTCAGTTCCAGGACCTGGATTCCCTTGTCAGTGTGACGGCGGTCCCGGACCAGTTCGTCTTCAACGTCGACTACCATGAGTCGGACAAGCTTTCCGGCAAGGCAACGGACAAGATCTACGTTGAGGGTGGAAGCGGACTCAAGCCCATGATTCCCGCCGACCAGATGAGGCGGCTCATCAACTCTGACATAGCTTCGCATGGAGGGGACCCCAATACGGCTCTGATCTCCAAGGCCACCATAGACCTTTCATTCGACTTCCCGGATGACTACGAGACCATGTTCCTCTATCCGAAGGTGCTGAGCCCTTCGGTCAAGATATCCACTGACACCACCGTCACCTTCGCCGGACTCACCGATGCCAGCGTCTCGACGGAGAACCAGGGCGACATCAACCGCTCGCTCTGCAAGTATTCTCCGGATGTCACGCACCACGTACAGCAGATAATCAGGAAGACCGATGATGACCTCTCGGATTATGACATCTGGTTCCTGATCATGTGGAGCGAGCAGACGACTTCCGTCGATGCTGAAGCCAGCCAGATGGCCGAGTATTACCAGCAGGTCGCCTACATGTCCTACTACAACCAGCTCTACGGCGGTTATGGCGGTTACGGCGGATACGGAGGTTATGGCGGATACGGAGGTTATGGCGGCTATGGCGGATACGGCTACGGGTACAACAATTACTATAATTACATGATGATGGCCCAGTATGCATCTGCGGCCGCTACCCAGACTTCCTCCAGTTCAGAACTGGACAAGGACCGTTATTACAACTGCTGCCTGATCGGTCCCGGATCGGATGACCGCAAGCCAAAGCTCAAGGTCACCTACGCCTTGCCCAAGCAATAGCAATACATATTAAGGAAAAGAAAAGCCCCGGATTTTTCCGGGGCTTGATTGTTTTGCAGTCTCGTGGATTATTCTTCCTTTCCGGCGAGTTTCTCCTGAACCTTGTCGATAGCGTCCTTAACGGTAGCGATCGTGCTGGTCTCCTCATCGGGAATCTTAATTCCGAACACCCTCTCGAACTCCATGAGAAGTTCAACGGTATCGAGAGAATCAGCACCAAGATCATTAGTGAAGTTAGCAGTTTCAGTAACTTCGGACTCTTCAACGCCGAGCTTGTCAACGATAATCGCCTTGACCTGCTTTACGATTTCTTCTTCAGTCATAATTATAAGGATTAAATAGTTTTGATATTTCTACACAATAACCGTGCAAAGTAAAGAATAATTCATCAATTTTCCAAATCGTTTGAAATCCTCCTTCTGCTCAGGTTCAGCCATATCCTCAGTCCGTTCAGGGAATTCATCAGGTAGAATATGTACTTGATGAGCATCACGGCCGCATTGCCGGAACCGGTTCCGCTTGCAAGGGCGACCGCCCACAGGGATATGGAGGATATGTTCACGAGTATCCAGAGATACCACTGTTCCATGAAGGCGAAACTCAGCAGGACCTGCCCGGCGATATTCAGTGTCATCACCACAGCATCCAGGAGTATCTTAGGATTGTCGACCGAGGATATCTTCCCGGCACGGAACTTCGAGACATCCACCGCGTGCAGGATCAGGTAGAGCACCGCGATTCCGGCAAGGACACCGGCGGCAAGCCAGGCCCACTGCTTCCCCGTGAGCCTTCTGGCATTGACCCGTGCGTCTTCTCCTTCAGCCCCCTTGACTTTCGCGCCCCTCTTCCGCCATTGCCAGAAACCGATGAACTGCATAGGGAGGAAATAGAAGGCGTGCAGGGCGAAGTTGCCCATGATCCCGTTGTCCAGATACACGATCGTGGCGACCAGGACATCCAGCAATCCGAATACGAAAGTCAGGATATGGCCGTTGGCCGACAGAACCGTGTTGACTATGCCCATCATGGCGCCGAATGATGCCAGGATCAGCATGAATGTCTTGACACCGGGCTGCTGAAGCTTGAATACCGTCGTGATTACGAGGGCAACGAGCATACCCGTGACCAGGAATATGTTGAAGGCAAGGTTGAATCTTTTCTCTGCTGTCGGTGTCATAGTCATTAACTGTAAGGATTGCAAAGATAGTAAAACTCTTTTTTCTATCTTTGTTCAGATGAATCAGTGCCATTGAAATGAAAAGGATCCTTATGATGGCAGGAACGGCGCTTGCCGCCGGTTCGTGCATCCCTGTGCAAGAAACGGAACTTCCCAACGTGGTGTTCATCCTGGCGGATGACCTGGGCTGGGGTGACCTGGGCTGCTATGGGCAAAGGAATTTCGAGACGCCGAATATCGACAGGCTGGCTTCCGAGGGGATGCGCTTCACCCAATGCTACAGCGGCACCACGGTCAGCGCACCATCCAGGTCTTGTCTTGTGACAGGTACACACAGCGGACACACCCCCATCAGAGGGAATATGGAACTGGACCCCGAGGGACAGCTCCCCCTTCCTGAGGGAGCCGGTACCATATTCCATGATTTCAAGGATGCGGGCTATACTACGGGGGCTTTCGGCAAATGGGGCCTTGGTTTCGTAGGCACGACGGGAGATCCCGGGAGACAGGGAGTGGACAGGTTCTTCGGATTCAACTGCCAGCTCCTTGCACACAGCTACTATCCTGACCATCTGTGGGACAACGAAAGGCGGATAGTCCTGGAAGACAACCGGAACGACGGTTCCTACGGTCAAGGGACCTATGCACCGGACCTGATACACGAGCAGGCTCTCGGATTCCTGGACCAGGCGGCAAAGGACGGGAAGCCTTTCTTCATGTGGTATCCCACTACGATTCCCCACGCCGAACTGATTGTGCCACAGGACAGCATCATCCAAAGGCTTAGGGGACGTTATCCCGAGACTCCCTACCACGGCACCGATCCCGGCATGCCCGGGTTCCTGAAAGGAGGATATATCTCCCAGGAAGAGCCGCATGCGACCTTCGCCGCGATGATAACGAGGCTGGATGCCTATGTCGGAGAGATTGTCGCAAAGTTGAAGGAAGACGGGCTGTATGACAACACCATCATCATCTTCTCAAGCGATAACGGACCCCATAGGGAAGGAGGGGCCGATCCGGACTTCTTCGACAGCAACGGTCCCTGGAGAGGGTACAAACGGGATGTCTACGAAGGCGGCATACGTGTCCCCCTTATCGTTTCCTGGCCGGGGCACATCGCCAAGGGGGTAGAGACGGATTTCATGTGTTCTTTCTGGGACCTCATGCCCACGTTCCGGGAGCTGACCGGCTCGAAGGCCGGGGGAGATACGGACGGCATCAGCATCCTGCCGCTGCTTACGGGATCGAAGGGACAGAAGGAACATGACTGGCTGTATTTCGAATTCCAGGAGCTGAACGGTCGCCAGGCCGTCAGGCAGGGTCCCTGGAAGCTTGTACACATGGATATCCGCAGCGACAGTCCAAGATACGAACTGTACAACCTGGACAGCGATCCGGGAGAGACCGATGACCTGTCAGGAAGCAATCCGGGCAAAGTCGAGGAACTGAAGGCCATCATGAGGGAGGCACACATCCCCAACCCGGACTTTCCCGTTCTGAAAGGGGAATAAGGTTTCTATCTGTTGACCCTTGGATGGTTCCTGAACAATTCTTCGGCCCAGGCCTTGAAATCATTCCATCTGTAATAGGGGCCGTCAACGGCCTGGATCTGAGGGAGTGAAACCTCCTCGCCGTTCCTGAGGACCTTGAACAGGATTTCGGGGTTCTTCTTCGAGCGGTACAGCACGAACTGGAGATTGGCCGCCTTGGAGGTGTTGTAGTTCTGGAACCAGTATTTCACATCCTCGGCCCTGGTGGCCTCGAATCCGCCGCCGTTGATGTTAAGCAGGGGGCACAGCGCATTGAATACGGTATCGTGACCGAACCTGAAATGTCCCTTGTAGTTCCCCGTGGCGATCGCCTCGTCGGCACAGCCTATGATGTCCCGGACAATGGGTATCATCCTGTAACGGTTCCTGCTGTGTCCTATGTACTGGAGATAGTTCTCGCTCTCCCACTCCGCCAGGAGCTGTTCCGGAGTAAAGATGTCTTCCATCCAGTCACCGTCGCAATAGTACTTGTAGCCGCACCAAAGCGTGTAGAGCTGGTAGACGAAATCGAACCTGCCCCCGAGTTCTTCCATGAAACCCCTGTCCTTGAACAGCCTGCCCAGGATCGCATCATAGTCGGTCATGCGGTTGCGGAAATCCGTCGTGCTTTCGGGAACGATGATCTCGCCTTCATAGAATTCGGCTATTCCCCTGGGAGCTGCGGTGGGATTGGTGTAAAGCAGGCTCGTGTGCAGGGCGTCCATCGCAATGTCCACCTTCGGGGCGTGCTTCTGGAGGCTGACCGTGAAGGCATTCATGCTGACTATCGCCCTCTGGGACGTGGACGAGCGGGCGAGTACAGCCCCACCGTCCTTGAACACCTCAGGGAACTGCTCGCACATTATCCTTGCGATCTCGCTGTGCTGTTCCCTTCCGAGGTCCGTAAGGTCACCCATATTGATAAGCGGAATCTCGTAGAAATCCAGGAAATCCTTGCGCAGCTTCTCTCCCCTGGGCGTGAGGGCCCCGGCATCGGCCGCGGCATCCAGGACGTCCTTGACCTTTGTGTATGTGGAAGCGCTCCAGGCATAACGTGATCCGTGACGGCCGTAATGGCTGATGTAGAAAGGGACATATCCCTTGGGAGCCGGAGTGAGCGGTGCGGCATCGAACCTGTAGGGGCCCTCGACGCCGGCGCTCTTGTTCCTGTCGGAAGCCACTATCTGCAGAACGTCATATACCTGTCCGGAAACGGAGGATGCGAATGCCAGCAGAGCCACCAGGCTCGCTGTCAGGAAAATGGGGAATCTTGTTTTACTCATGGAATCAAAGATAGCAATTTATCCGTTATTTTTTGGCTATATTTGTTAAGCCAAGGATGTTAATAATCTCCGTTTATGAATATTAAAAAAGCCACATTGCTGTTGGCGGCTTCAATTATGGCCGCAACCGCTATCGCACAGGACCAGCAGGTCCGGTTTTTCTCGCACAGGGGAGGCAGGATGGAATTCGACGAGAACACCATCCCCGCCTTCGAGTCCAGCTACAAGGCCGGCTACCGTGGATATGAGACCGACATACGCATGACCAAGGACGGGAAACTCGTTATCCTTCACGATTCGAACCTGACCCGTACCACCGACACCGAAGGCGTGGTGGAGCAGATGACTGAAGCCCAGATCCGGAAGGCCAGGACCAAGAAGGGCAACAAGGTCATGTTCCTCGACGAGCTTATGGACTGGCTCGACTCGAAGGGAGACGTGACCTACGTGGAATTCGAACTCAAGACAACTCCCGTGGACCTCTATCCTGAGGAAAGGCTCCGCGAGTATTGCGACAAACTGTATGAAAGGGTAATGCGCAACAAGCCGGAGGGAGCCACATACCTGTTCACCTCAGGCGATTACCGCGGTCTCCGCTACCTCCAGCAAAAGCATCCCGGAGTCCAGATGCTCCTTATCACAGGCAAGCCTTGCAACGACGAGACCATAGCCCTGTGCAAGGCCATGGGAATCGACAGGCTCGGAGCCACGATGGACGGGACATCGCGCGCCGCAGTCAAAAAGGCACACGAGCAGGGCCTTATCGTCAGCCTGTGGCCGGGGCAGAGCACAGCAGATGCGATGCTGGGTGTCTATCTCGGAGCCGATTTCCTCTGCACCGACATCCCGGTGGAAGTGAAGGGATTCATGGCAGCAAAGGCTCCTTGGGTGAACGCCGTCTACTGATCGCGGCAGGCTAATCCAGAATAAAAGAAAAGAGTCTTCCGGTCACCCGGAAGACTCTTTTTCTTCAGAACGCAGGAGTCTACTTGTAGTACTCTGCGAATTCGACGTCCTTGGTAGCCCTCTCGGCAAGAGCCTTGTCCTGCTTGGCAACCTGGTCGAGGTAAGTCTTGACCTCATCCATCTTGCCCTGGCGGGCGGCGATGACAGCCCTCAGGTAGTTGACCCTGGCGTCCTTGCACTTGGCAGCGGCGGAAGCCTTGTCGAGCTGGTTGGTCAGGATGTAGGCGAGAACGGTGTTGTTGCAGCATCCGGGAGCATCCTTAAGATCCTCGACGGCCTTGTTGTAGTCGCCGGAGAGAATGTCGATGACACCCTGGTTGGCCTTTGCGATGTTGGTGCCGGCCTTCTTGAAGTAGCTGGTAGCTGTCGCATAGTCACCGTTGCGCAGGGCGATGACACCGAGGGCGTTGTTGAGGTCCTCATCCTTGTTCTCAACCTTGGCAAAAGCCTTGGAGGCGTTCTGGAGGTCACCTGCGTTGAGATAGGCGACACCGAGGTTGAACCTGGCCTTGTCGCTGTCATACTTGTTGATAGCCTTGTTGTAGATCTTCACCTGCTTGTCAAGGTCGTTCACGAGCGTGGCGGCGTGGAGGAGGGCAGGCTCGTCGAGGACATCGATATCGTCGTCGATCATCTTGACAAGCTCGTCGGCGGTGTAGTTCTTGAACTCGACATTGGCGATGAACCTGGCACGACGGAGTTCAGGAAGGACATCGTTCTTCAGCTCGGTGTAGACGGAAGACATGTTCTTGATTTCGCTTTCACGGACAGCGGGATCGCTGTACATGGAGAGAACGCGGAGGATGAGATCCTTGTCGCGGATATCGGAATTCTGGACAAGCTCCTGGAAGCCTTCCCAGTCCTGACCGATGCTCCTGACCTCGGGATCGGCGACATCCTTGCCCTTGACGACCTTGTCCCAAGCCTTGTCAGCAGTCTTGGAACGGTTGTCGGAAAGCTTGCGGTTGAGCTTCTCGCCACCTTCAGGAGATGCGTAAGCAACGACCTCGGTTCCGACGAGGGTCTTCCTCTCATTGTTCTTGATCTCATCGAGAGCATTCTGGAAGTTCTTGATGGACTGTCCCTTGAGCTCGCTGTTACGGACATCTGCGGAATTGACCTTGTAGAGGATCTGGCCTTCGGCGGTCTGCTTCAGGATGGCCTCATATCCGTCGGGCTGGAGAGGAACGATTCCACCGGCCTTGACGAGCATATAGGTGGTGTTGACACCGTCAGCAACCTTCTTGGTAGGGAGCTTGATGGATTTGTTCTTGTATTTGGCAACACCGCGGAGCTCGAGATGTGACTTCTCCATACCATCGACGAAATCGAAGTGGAGCTTCTCGGAAACGGTACCACCGGCCTTGGGAACCACCTTGTAATTATCCTTTACCTTCTCACCCTGATACATGAGGGGAGCCATCTTGGACTCACCACCGTCGTATACGATGACAGGAGTAACCTCGAGGATAGCCTTCGGGTGGAAATAGTTGGCGGGATAGGTTACCGTGACAGTGGGATCGATGCTTCCACCGATGCACTCAAGGACTGCAGGATTGCAACTTACAATCACATTGTCAGCAAGTTCAGCCATCTTCTTGGCTGAGGAGCAAGCGACGGCGCCCAGGACGAGAACCGCGGCTGCAAGAATTCTAACTGCTTTCTTCATGATTCTGATTTATGTTTTTTATTTGTTGAGAGTTTGCTCGTTTGGACAAGCCCATAATCAGGACAAATATAACTATAATTTTCGTAACTTTGCCAAACCATCTTGCAAATAGTATGGATTCACAAGAGCTTCAGAGACTGAAAAACAAATACGACATCATAGGGAATGATGCCGCCTTGAACAGGGCGCTTGAGACGGCTGTCGCAGTCGCCCCTACGGACCTTACCGTGCTGATTACGGGTGAAAGCGGCGTAGGAAAGGAGAACATTCCCAAGATCATACACCAGAACAGCCTGAGGAAAAACGGAAAGTATTTCGCGGTCAACTGCGGAGCCATCCCGGAAGGAACCATAGACTCGGAACTGTTCGGGCACGAGAAAGGCTCGTTCACCGGAGCGATCGAAACCCGCAAGGGTTATTTCGAGGAGGCGAACGGAGGCACCCTTTTCCTGGATGAGATCGGAGAGCTTCCGCTTTCGTCGCAGGCGAAGCTCCTAAGGGTACTCCAGAGCGGGGAATTCATCAAGGTAGGATCTTCCAAGGTCGAAAAGACAGATGTGAGGGTGATAGCCGCCACGAACGTCAACCTGATGTATTCGGTCAGCAAGGGCAAGTTCCGCGAGGACCTCTATTACAGGCTAAATGCCATCCAGATCCAGATGCCTGCCCTGCGGGACCGCAAGGAAGACATCTATCTTTTCTTCAGGAAATTCTCTTCCGACTTTTCGGAAAGGTTCGGCATGGGCAGGGTGTCCCTGACGAATGACGCCATAGACATGCTGATAAACTACCGCTGGCCCGGCAACATCCGCCAGCTCAAGAACCTCGCCGAAACGGTGACAGCGCTCGAGTCCGAGAAGCTGACACCGACTTCAGGGAAATGCATAATCGATGCGGCGACCCTCTCCAGGTACATGCCTCACGAGGAGGTACTCCTCCCCGTAGCGGCCAACGAGGCCAGGACTGAGTCGATGCCCGATTCGGACAGGCAGATGATCATCAAGGCCATACTGGACCTGAAACAGGAAGTCGACGACCTCAGGGCACGGATCGATTCATCACATTCCGCACCCAACGTCCTCAAGGCCGCCGATACCCGGGAAGAGCGCGAAGAAGCGGAATGGCAGGGGCAGGGCGCCCCGGTCAGCAGCGGGGATATCGGGAAGGTGGTCGATATCAATTACGAAGAACCCCCGGCACAGGACTTGTCATTGAAGAAATCAAGGGTGGACATAATCGTAAAGGCCCTGGAAAAGCACAACGGCAACCGCAAGCTGGCCGCCGAGGAGATGGGTATCTCGGAGAGGACCCTGTACCGTTGGATAGAGAAATATCACCTGGATTGAGAATGAAAAAGATCTTCATAGCAGCGTCACTTATCATCACCGCCTTCCTCCTGGGAGGCTGCTCGGTCGTGAAGTATTCCTTCTCCGGAACTTCCATCCAGCCGGATGTAAAGACAGTGACCATCAACTATTTCGAATACAAGGCCCTGAAGGTTAATCCTTCCCTCAGCAACGACCTCACGGAAGCGATGAAGGACAAATTCCGCAAGCTCACCAAACTCGAGCAGGTCGAGATGGACGGGGACCTCGAGCTTCAGGGTGCGGTGACCGGCTACGAAGTGAGGGCTTCCGCGGTCACGGCCAACGAAGTAGCCGCCCAGAACCGCCTGACGGTTTCGGTAAGCCTGAAATTCATGAACCGGAAGTATCCCGAGGAAGATTTCGAGAAGAGCTTCTCGGCTTATTCGGACTACGATTCCACCAACTCGCTCGATGCCGTAGAGGCAACCCTGTGCGAGGAGATAGTGGAGAAACTGGTCGAGGATATGTTCAACGCAAGTGTAGCGCAGTGGTAGGGATGGACGCGGTCGGCAAACTCAAGTCATTGACAGTTGACGAACTGGCCGGGGTCATCAACCTCTACCCCTGGTTCGGTGCCGCACGCAGGGAACTCTGCGAGCGCATGGCCCGCCTGGGAGGCAGCGAATGGGGTAAGGAGCAGTATGCGGACGCCGCAATGTATATCTCTTCCAGGAACATAGTATCCGACATCGTCCGTTCAACCCGCAAGGAAGATTATTCGGACAAGGATGTGGAAGCCCTGCTCAAGGAATATATCGTCCCGGTGGATCACCGACCGGTTCCTGAGCCTGTCGAAGGTCTTGTCGAAGGGCCTGTCGAAGGGGCCGCCCCTGCTTACCACCGGACGGTCAAGGTGGTCGGCGGAGACTTTTTCTCTTCCGAACAATACGACCAGGTACAGGAGGCCGGAGACAATTATTTCTCCCGGTTCAAGGCCCACAGGTCCGAAGAGAAGGAAGACAGGACCTGGGAAGATCCGGAACTCGGATTCTGTACCGAGACGCTCGCCTGGATCTATGCCGACCAGGGCTATTATACTGAGGCCAAGAAGATTTATTCCCGGCTAATCTTGCGTTATCCGGAAAAAAGTGCTTACTTTGCATCCCTTATTGAAAAATTGGACAAGGAAAATTAAAAATCAAGAATATGAACACTCTATTCACAATCCTTACAATCCTGATTGTCATCGCAGCAATCTTGCTTGTCGCAGTCGTCCTGCTCCAGAGCGGAAAGGGCGAGGGAATGGCCAGCAACTTTACTTCAGCCAATCAGACTCTCGGAGTCAGGCAGACTGCCGACATCCTTGAAAAGGTGTCCTGGGGCCTCGTGACCTTCATCCTCGTCGTTTCGATCATCACTTCCTTCACCGTCAGGAACCAGACTTCCGGCGTTGACGTGACTGACATCATCGAGAACGTAGAGACCCAGCCCGAGTTCCCTTCAGCTCCTATCCAGCAGGAAGCTCCTTCCACAGAGGCTCCTTCCACTCCCGCCAACTAGTGACAAATTGTCATAAATCTTTGTTGGAACATATTTTGACTCTTATATGTCCGGCTGCCAACCAGCCGGACATATTTTGTTTTAGGAGGTATATCATATGGACAACAGAAATAATGACAATCAATTACAGTTCCTCCCGAAGTTTGCCGTCAACCTGAACGAGCAGGCCTCGAAAGGAAAACTCGACCCTGTCATCGGCAGGGACGACGAGATAAGGAGGGTCCTCCAGATCCTGAGCAGGAGGACCAAGAACAATCCGATCCTGGTCGGAGAACCGGGAGTCGGAAAGACCGCTATCTCTGAAGGCATAGCGCAGAAGATCATCGACGGCGACGTACCCGAGAACCTGAAGAGCAAGAAGGTATATTCCCTGGATATGGGAGCCCTCATCGCGGGAGCGAAGTACCAGGGAGAATTCGAGGAAAGGCTCAAGGGAGTGGTGAAGGAAGTCGTGGACAGCGCAGGTGAGATAATCCTTTTCATCGACGAGATCCACACCCTGGTCGGCGCGGGAAGGTCTTCAGGCGCCATGGACGCATCGAATATCCTCAAGCCGGCCCTGGCAAGGGGTGAACTGAGGACTATCGGATCCACCACGCTGGACGAATACCAGAAGTATTTCGAAACCGACAAGGCCCTTGAGCGCCGTTTCCAGATGGTAATGGTCGACGAGCCTTCCACGGCCGAGTCCATCGCCATCATGAGGGGCCTGAAGGAGAAATACGAGAACCACCACAGGGTAAAGATAGAGGATGACGCCCTGATCGCGGCAGTCAACCTGTCGCACAGGTACATTACCAACAGGTTCCTGCCGGACAAGGCCATCGACCTGGTGGACGAGGCGGCCTCGAAACTGCGTCTCGAGATGAACTCCGTACCGGAGCCTCTCGCGGAACTCAACAGCGACATACGCCAGCTGGAAATCGAGAAGGAGGCCGTCAAGAGGGAGGGAACTTCCCTGAAGTCGGAAAAGATCGACAAGGACCTTGCGGACAAGATGGCCGCACGTGACTCCCTGATGAAGAGATGGAACGACGAGAAGGACATCCTCTCCGGACTCCAGGAGGCCCGCCAGAAGATGGAGGACTACAAGATCGAGGCTGCCGCTGCCGAGAGGGCCGGTGATTACGGCAAGGTGGCGGAACTGCGTTACGGCAAGATGGCCGAGACCCAGAAGACCATCGACGAACTCACAGCCAGGCAGGCTGAGATAAAGGACCCTATCGTGACCGAGGCGGTAACTCCACAGGACATCGCTGAAGTGGTGGCCAAATGGACGGGGATCCCTGTCAACAAGATGCTGGAGAGCGAGAAGGAGAAACTGCTCCGGATCGAAGGAGAGATCCACAAGAGGGTCGTCGGTCAGGACCATGCAATCCAGGCAGTGGCAGACGCCGTACGCCGTTCACGTGCAGGCCTTTCCAACGAGAAGAGGCCCATCGGATCCTTCCTGTTCATGGGTACGACCGGAGTCGGAAAGACCGAGCTGGCGAAAGCCCTTGCGGAATTCCTGTTCAACGACGAGAACATGATCACCCGCATCGACATGAGCGAATACCAGGAGAGGCACACCGTCAGCCGACTGGTCGGAGCGCCTCCGGGATACGTAGGATACGACGAGGGCGGACAGCTGACCGAAGCGGTGAGGCGGAAGCCATATTCCGTGATCCTGCTGGACGAGATTGAAAAGGCCCATCCGGACGTGTTCAACGTCCTGCTCCAGGTCCTGGATGACGGACGTCTTACCGACAACAAGGGACGCACCGTGGATTTCAAGAACACGATCCTCATCATGACCTCGAATGTGGGTTCCGACATCATTGCCAACTATATGGAGAAGCTGCCCCAGGTGGGCATGCCCGGTGCCGATCCCACGGAAGAGATGAAGGCTATCGCCCACAGGCGCGAACTGCTGGACGAGTGCAAGGATAAGGTGATGGACGTACTCAAGATGACGGTCCGTCCAGAGTTCCTCAACAGGATCGACGAGATCATCATGTTCGATCCGCTGACCAGGAATGATATCAGGGACATCCTGCATATCCAGATGAAGCAGCTTCAGGACAAGCTTTCCGAAGAAGGCGTGACGATCGGCTTCACCAAGGAATTCGAGGACTGGATGGTCGAAGGAGGGTATGACCCTGCATACGGAGCCCGTCCCGTCAAGAGGCTCATGCAGAGGGAACTCGTGAACCTGCTGGCCAAGGAAATCCTGGCCGGGAAGGTCCACAAGGACTCAGCCATCGAGGTCGACGCCGCCGGCGGCAGCATCGTCCTCAGGAACAAGTGAGACTAGAAGTCCTTCCCTTCGAAAAGGGCGGATCCTGAAGAGGATGAACCCTTCTGGGAAGACGAATTGAAATTCCAAGTCAGGGAAAGCACGACATTCGGGTATTTAGGCCGTACGGTAGTCCGGGACATCAGTCCGGGTGCCGTGCGGCTGTTGTAATACCTGGCCGTGTGGAATATATCGTGCGCCACCATCGAAAGGGTCAGCCGGTCCTTGGACATCTGGTGGCGTATTCCCAGGTTGAAATAGGCGTAGGCCTTCTCGCGGCCCTGGGTAAGGATCCGAGGACCGACGGCATATGAATCGAACTGTATCCTTGTCTTCTTCGACGCCTGGAACGAGTTCATCCAGTTGGCCTGGAAATAATAGCCCCTGGCATCCGAGCACGCCTCGTTCCTGCTGGAGAACCTGTAATCGAAGAGGCTTCCGGAAGCGGAACTGGTCCACCATTCCGCAGGATGCCATACTCCGTTCAACTCGAAGCCGACTTCGACCTGGTTGCCGGCATTGACGATCATATCCAGGGTCACTCCGGGTTCATATGCAGTCCTCACCCAGTCACTGATGTCCTTGCGGTAACGGAAATACGTCGCGGCACCGATACTGTTGCCCTTGCTGAACGACTTCTGCCACCCCGCTTCGGCACTGTGGATATACTCAGGAAGGATGTCGGGATTGCCCATCTTCTTTGTATAATAATCCTCGTAGGTAATATAGGGCTCGAGGTTCCAGATCCCAGGCCTGTTGGTGCGGTAGGAATAACCTGCCCGAAGCACTCCCCCGTTGCCGGCATCATACTGGAGATGGGCGGAAGGGAACAGGTCGAACCTCCTGATATCCCTGGAGGCATCCACTATCTCTATGTCCATCCTGTCCAGGACGCGGTCCGCGCGGATTCCGGCATCGAAGGAGAAGCGACCTGCATGCTCCCTGACCATCGCGTATACGGAATGGACCTGACGACGGTAGTAGAAAGGAGTAGCCAGGTCCTCCTGCCAGTCGAACTCCCGGGCCTCACGGTCCCAGTACTTGATCCGGTAGCCTCCGTGTTCGCTGTAAGTAGTGTACTGATATCCGGTTTCGATCTGGCCTCCTTCACGGTAAGACAGCTTATATGTCAGGGAGCCGTCACAATCCCAGTGGTGCTCTTCCTCATATCCCCTCGTGCCCTCATAACGGTTGCCGGAACCGTCGAACATGTTGCTCTCGGTATATTCGATGCTGTATCCGTCGTACCTGAACCGGTTCTGAACGGCTATCTCATTCCTTTCATCCGGGCGCCACACATAATCCAGGGACGTCTGGAAAAGATTCTTCATCAGATTGTAACGGTCGTGCGAATCGAAGCGGGATTCCTGCCTGTTGCCGGCGGTAATCAGTCCGGAACCGGAATACACCCTGGTCTCGTCGTATTGCATATCCCCGCCTCTCCAGAAATCTGTCCGGCCGGCCTGCATGTCGAGGGAGAGATTGTTCCTCTTTCCGTCGGAATACTGCCACCCGGCGCGCCCTACGTAAGTCCCGTTACGGCTCCACCTTTCTCCCTCGGAAAGGGAGGTGGTCTTGATGCCGAGGACATCCGTCTTCTTCTCCTGGGAGAAATCGCTTCTTCCCTTGATCTGCTGCAGGGTTCCTCCAGCGTACCAGTTGTTCCTTCCCTTCCGGTAATTGAGGGTACCGTCGAAACCCCAGGTGCCCAGGGTGCTTCCCGTGGCTGTGAACAATCCGCTCCACTGGTCGGAAGTCGACTTCCTGGTAGTTATGTTGATGATTCCGGCATCGCCGTCGGTCCTGTAACGGGCAGAGGGCGTGGTGAGGATCTCGATGTCCTCTACGGAAGCCGCCGGTATCTGCTGGAGAGCCGCAGTCCCTTCCAGGGGGCTGGGTTTCCCGTCAACATATACAAGGAAACGAGTACTGCCGCGGAAACTCAGGTTTCCTTCGCTGTCGACCAGGACAGAAGGCAGGCCGGAGAGTATATCCACGGCCGTTCCTCCTGCAGAAGTAATTGAAGATGAACCGCTTATCAACTGGCGATCCAATTTATATACAATCCTGTTCTTTTCTCCGACCACGGTCACTTCCTGAAGGCCAGTCGAGGCACGTTCAAGTTTGATGACCCCCAGGTCGAGCGGAGAGGAAGGATCCATCTTGAGTTTTCCGCTTATGAAAGTATCATAGCCCATCATCCTGACCAGCACAAGGACCTCGTCAGGCGTTATGCCACCGACACTGAAACGTCCCCGGGAATCGGTCGCCCCGTAAGCGACGACCTTGTCTTCCAGGTCTGTTACAAGGACATCTGCTCCAACCACCGGCGTGCCGTCGGAAGCATCCTCGACGGTACCCGTCACCGAATACTGGATGGTGGCCGCCGAGAACAATATGGAGATGAGGATGGAGAGTAAGCTGCTCAAGTGGGGGAAAGACTAAAGTTTTAAAGTAGATGCAAAGTCCGTTGTTATATAGTTGAAAGATGATTTGCAGCAGCAGGAGGAGAAACTCCCGGCGCATCCCACGAGCCGGCTCCACTGCTCCTTCCGGAGTCCGTCATGGAGCATGTCCCTTGTGATTCCGTCCCTTACGAGGCCATAGGCGAATCCGGCATTGAAGCTGTCGCCCGCTCCGATGGTACTGACCGTCTCGACCTGTTCGACCGGATATTCCTCTTCAAGGCCATGTATGTCAATGACCTTCAGGGGCGAAGGGCCGAAAGTGCATATGAAATTGCCGCAGCGGGACAAAAGCTTTTCACTGAATACCTGCCTGGCGTCATCCATACCGAAGAGGGTGATGAAATCCTCATGGCTCCCCCTTACCACATCCGCAAAGGAGAAATTCTCCCACAGTGCATCACCTATGTCCCCAAGGTCCTTAATATGGGACGGACGGAAATTCACGTCATAGTACAGGATCGCCCCGCGGTCCTTCGCATGCTGCAGGAAACGCCTTACGATGCCGCGGCAGGCCGGATTGAGGGCATAGAATGAACCGAACAGGACGACGTCGTCCCTGTCTATGTCCGGGTAGGAAAAATCAGTCCTGTCGACCACAGGGTCACGGTAGAAGGTATAGGATGCGTCATTGTTCCCGTCAAGGAACGCCAGGGAAACGGGCGTCTTGGTGGACAGGCGGCTGACATACCCGGATTCCACCCCGTTGGCGGCCATGAAGTCAAGGATGATGTCTCCTACCTTATCCTTCCCCACTTCGGAAAGGAATACCGCAGGGATGCCGCAACGGCCGACAGAAATCATGGAATTGAATGTGGACCCGCCGGGAACGGCCACCTCCGGCTGTCCGTTCCTGAAGACTATGTCATAAACAGTCTCCCCTATCCCGATGACCTTCCTCATAAAAGACAATTCTAAGAGAACTCCAGTTCCTTGAGTATCCGCTTCATCCCGGCATATCTGTCAAGCACCCAAAGTACGAAACGGATATCGGTATTGATGCATTTGTTGTAACCCTGGGTATAAGAGGTGTCGCTAGCCAGGGATTCGAGGTTTCCGTCGAAAGCCAGACCGATCAGGTCACCATTGGCATTCAGCACCGGACTGCCGGAATTGCCACCGGCTATGTCGTTGTCCGTAAGGAAGTCGACTATCATCCCATGTCTCTTCCTCCCCAGGCGGAAGCCCCATCTGCCCCAGAAATCCTTTTCCAGGAGGGCCTTCTGACGAGAATTGAGGTCGTAATCATGATTTGCGGGATCATACTTCTGAAGGATACCGTCGGGAGTGGAATACCAATTATACCATACGCCGTCGTTAGGCTCGAAACCTCCGACCCTGCCGTAACTGATCCTCATCGTGGAATTGGCGTCCGGATACTGGAGCACACCCTTGTTCAACCTCATCCAATACAAGGCTCTCTTGTACTCGTTCTCCAGTTCAGTTGCACGGTTCCTCTTGTCCTGATGGCCGTTACGGTCGTTGTAGACCGAAATACGGGCATCTTCCAGGAACTTCCTGAGCGGGTCGTTGTCCATCTCTTCCAGAGCCTCCATCGCCTCTACCTTCGACTTGGAGGAAACCAGGCTCCTGTCCCAAAGGTATTCTGCCATCGCCCTGAAATCATATCCGAAACGGGCCTGAATCCTCTTCTGGTAAGGACCGAAGTAATAGCTGTCCTGATTGGTGAAATACTCCCGGAGGGCATATTCCAGAAGCTCTTTCTCCACTCTCGGATCGGTTTCGGCGATGCCGGCGAGCAGATGCTCCTTCGCCTGTTCCAGGGTCTTCGAATTGGAAGCCCTGAGGATGTAACGGCTGATGAATGTCCCCCTCAGGATCGTCTCCCGGAAATAAACCTTGTCCTGCTCCCCGTCGGCGATAAGTGAATATGCCGCCTTCAGGTCGGGAATAAGGGTCCCCCAGCGCTCCTTCCTGCCCGGAGAGGAGTCGATCCATTCCTGCATCTCACGTTCCTGGGCAAGCTTCTCGTCACGCACGCGGAAGCGCTTGTAACATGCCGCCATGCCCACGTTGTTCTCCTGGGTATTGCTGAGTCCGAAGTACCAGTCTGAATACTTCATCCTGACGGCTGGATCGGCGTCCATCCATCTGCTGATGATCTTCATCTGGCTGCCCCTTAGTTCGTTCGATGCGGGAAGGGCCACCTCCTCCTGATATTCGATTTCGGCCGAGGAGGCATACCTGTCCGTCCTTCCTGGATAGCCTATGACCATCGCGAAGGATCCAGCGGTATAACCTTCCAGGGATATCCTGAGGCTCTTCTCGCAGGATACCGGCAGGTCATTCTCGTAAATCCTGTACATCGCGAAATCGCAGTTCTGCCTCGGCCAGGTCCAATTGTCCGTCTCACCTCCGAAATACCCGATGCACACGGGAGGAGCCGCGACGAGCCGGACGTCCGTATAGACCTTGTAGGCGGAGATATAGCTCCTCTCCCCTGCCCACATATTGCTGAAGATGCATGTCAGGCCGGTCGATTCACTGTATTTCCTGACCAGCTGCGACTGGATGTCAAGCCTTCCGGCATTCTTCATCTCCTCGACCTCATCGGTCACGTCGAATACCCGCTTGAGAAAATAGGCCGATTCGCCCTCCACCGGAATCTCATCCTCCGAACTCATGGCCCAGAATCCTTCTTCCAGGTAGTTGTGTTCAGGAGTACTGAGCTTGGCTATGTTGGAATAAGCGCAATGATGGTTGGTGATGATAAGGCCCTTGTCCGAGAGGAGGCTGCCGGTACAGTAGAATCCCAGGGATACCACGGCATCCGCGACTGAAGTGCCGGGGGCGTCGGCATTGTAGATCTCCTTGGCCGACAGCATCAGCCCGCGGGCTTTCATGTTCTTCTCCAGGGCGGCGTTGATATCCTGGATCATCCACATCCCTTCATCGGCATGGATGCTTAAACTGGACAGCAGCAGCACCGCTACCAGTATGCCCTTAAGGTTCTTCATTATCTGGAGCGGATGACATCGCCGTGATCCTTGATCACAGCTTCCTTCCATTTCTCGGTGTAACCGGGATTGGTGATTCCGGAAGGGGTACCGTCGTGATACTTCGAATGCTTGAAGCTGCCGTCCTCATTCTGGGCCTTCACGTTGCCGTCCACGAATTTGACGGTGATGAACTCCTCCAGTGCGACCCAATCCCAGAACTGCCTCTGCGCGGTACTGACAGAATAATCAGTGAGCATTTTCTTCACGGGAGCGAACCAGTCCTTGCTGTCAAGTCCCTTGCTTTCGGCCTTCTGGTAAATCGAATTGTATGCAGCCAGGGCCTTGGCGTCCATCTCGGCCACCTTTGTGAATATCTGCTCGTTCTCGAACTTGTCGATCGCCTCGCGCACGGTCGGGGCCATGATGTTGTATGCCTTGTAGCAATCATTCGCCACACGGTTGTTGATCCAGAACGAAGAAGTCTTGGAATACTCAAGCATGCTTCCGTTACCCTCCCTGAAGCACTCGGGGACTTCGTTGGTGTTCGAGTAGATCGGGGTGAGGTATGATGTGGCTGCATCGTCAGTTCCGAACCAGATTATGCCGCCGACCACGTCGGGAAGGTCATGCCTTGCCTGGGCCACGAACCAGAATCCCGTCTGCTGGGTTGCGATTGCCCTTTCGTTGACATAGCTCCATCCGTCCTTCTCGAAGCTCATCGGCCTCCACCTGTAAGGGAGAGCGTTTCCGCCGGCACCGATATCGGTCGTCATGTCAAGAGGAGTGCCTTCGAAATGGTCCCTCATCGCATCCGCGACATCCTTGACGGTGATCTTCTTCGAAGGCTTCACGAACAGGGGCAGCCTGCGGCTGAGATCCTTGCCCATGATGTAGTCGTGATAGGCGGAAGCGGGTTCAGTGACCATCTTGCCATCCTTCTCATAGGCGAACTCACCGCCTGTCAGGATGTTGAAAGCGCTCCAGGCCCTGGCGTCGCAAGCCCTGGCTCCTCCGAAATCTACCGGACCGAAGGCGGCCGTAAAGTCAAAGTCCTCGTCCTTGCCGCTGAACCATCCTTTCTCCCTGGCGAAAGCGATCATGTCCGGGTCGAACACGCAATTCTCGGGATCGTTCTGGGGGAAAGTCTGTACACGCGCCTGGTTTGCGTGGGAGCAGATATAGCCGTCCGGAACCTTTATTGCCACATAGGCCAGTCCCTTGACCTCGCTTCCCTTTCCGACCAGGTCCATCACCCAGGCCTCGTCCTTGTCAGCGATCGAGAAGGTCTCTCCTGAAGAAGCGTAACCGAATTCCTTCGCAAGGTCTACGATTACCTGGATGGCCTCGCGGGCCGTACGTGCCCTCTGGAGAGCTATGTAGATCAATGAACCATAGTCCATCACGCCATTGGGATCACGGAGTTCCCTGCGGCCTCCCCAGGTAGTCTCACCGATGATGAGCTGGTATTCGTTCATGTTGCCGACGGTCTTGTAGGTACGGGCGACCTGCGGGATGGAACCGAGGGGCCTGTGGGTATCCCAGTCAACTACTTCCAGCATCGTTCCCTGCTTCCACAACGCGGCGGGATGGTAGTACAGTTCTCCGTACAGCGTATGTGAATCGGCCGCATAGGAGACCATGTTGGAATTGTCGGCGCTGGCGCCCCTGGTGACGATGATATTGGTACACGCTTTGCTTCTCAATCCTCCGGCAAGGAGAAGAGCCGCAGCCAGCAAGAGGCTGATTGTTGATCTTCCGGTCATTTTGTGATTATTCGATTATTGTTTAATTTTGTCTCCAATCTTATGACTTGTAAAGATATGAAAAAAATATTGTTTGCAGCATTCGGCCTGCTCATTTCATTGGGAGCCGCCTATGCCCAGCAGCAACAGCTCTCTCCCGAGGAACGCGCGAAGAAAATGGATGAATTCATCCAGAAGGAAGTGGAGAAGCTTGAGAGCAGCCTGAAACTCGAAGACTGGCAGGTCTTCTATGCCGACTCGATCCTCAACCACGACTACCATGCCCTGGAAGCCGAACTGCAGGAACTCCAGGATGCCAAGGTATCGAACCAGGACCTGTATACACAGGCCAGCGACAAATGGGCGGAGCAGATGTACAACGCCATGCACCGCATCCTGAACGAGCAGCAGTGGGAGAAATACCAGAAAAACGGAGCTGCACGCAACAAGAAGGCAAGGGATAAAAGGAAAGCCAAACACAACTAACATAGCAAGACAATGAAGGAAGAAATTGAGAAGCTGATGGAACAGGTGCGTGACCTTACATGCGCCAATGCCAAGGAAGTGGAAGAAGCCAGGGTCCGTCTCCTTGGCAAGAAAGGAGAGATAACCAGGCTTTTCGAAGAGTTCCGGTCTTTCAGCCCCGACCTCAAGAGAGAGTTCGGAAAGAAGATCAACGAACTTAAACAGGCAGCCACCTCCAAGATTGAGGCTCTCAAGGAAATGACCGCCTCGTCTTCAGTCTCTGACGGTCCGAAGGAAGACCTTTCAATGCCCGGAACCCCCGTTCCCCTCGGATCAAGGCATCCGGTTTCCATCGTACGCCAGCAGATCGTGGACATATTCCGCAAGTTCGGATACGATGTGGCGGAAGGACCTGAGATCGAAGACGACTACCACGTATTCGAGGCTCTCAATTTCCCTCCAAACCACCCCGCAAGGGACATGCAGGATACTTTCTTCGTGTCCGCTGGGCATCTTAACCCGCTCCTTCTCAGGACCCATACCTCATCAGTCCAGGTCCGGGCGATGGAGACGATGAAACTCCCGATCAGGGTCATCTGCCCCGGAAGGGTATTCCGCAATGAAGCCATATCAGCCCGCGCCCATTGCATATTCCATCAGGTAGAAGGCCTTTACATCGACGAAAACGTAACCTTCGCCGACCTGAAACAGGCCATCCTGCTGTTCGCCCGCGAGATGTTCGGTCCCGAGACGGCGATCAGGATGAGGCCGTCCTACTTCCCCTTCACCGAGCCTTCAAGCGAGGTCGACGTCAGCTGCAACATCTGCCATGGCAAGGGCTGCAACATCTGCAAGGGAACCGGCTGGCTGGAAATCATGGGTTGCGGAATGGTCGATCCCAACGTCCTTGAAGCATCCGGGATCGACAGCAAGAAATACAGCGGATTCGCATTCGGAATGGGCCTGGAGCGAATCGCCATGCTGAAATGGCAGGTCAATGACCTCCGGCACTATTTCGAAAACGACCTCCGCTTCCTCTCGGAGTTCAATACTGCCATCGAAGTCTAGTTACTTCTCTTGTCAATTATCCTGACTCCTTTGTAATCAGAGGGGTTGAATGTGATTTCCTTCCTGGAAACGCCCAGCGAGAAATCGCGCAGGGTCACGGTCACTCCCTTGTACTTCGCCTTGAGGCTGACGGGGAGCCAGGTCTTCTTTGCGACAACGAGGTCCATCTTGGCGGGATCGTCCTTATCCTTGTTGCCCTTGGCCTTGTCGCAGCGGAGCTGCCAGCTGTCAGCCGTCTCCTTCACGATGGAGACGTTGTATCCTTCAGTTATACCTGACAGCATCTCATTCCCCTGCTGGGATGAACCGTTATCCTTCTTTCCCAACTCGATCACAATCTCGTTGTCCTTGGGCGAATATGACCAGGAGGTGTCCTTCACGACCCAGATTATACCTTTCTCTCCCTTTGCATCGATGTCGGCACGGCTCCTGTTCCCAAGGGTCCTGATGCGGGAGGACACCTGGCCGATTATCGGGATATGGATATCAAAGGTAACGGCGGTTCCGACGGATTCACCCTTCTTGAGCTCCTTGTCCATGCGCTCGACTATCTCGTCAGCCGTCTGCGCATATCCAAGCGAAGCGAACGCCGCCAAAGCGGCGACGATGAGGAAAAACTTCTTCATTATCTGCAGGATGTCAAGGGTTAAAGATTCCAGTCGTCAGTGCGGAAGGGACCGACCGGGATTCCATAATTGTTGAACAAGGTTCCCACTCCCCAGTTCCTGAAGCAGTAACGTACCGCCTTGGGTTCAGGGACATCGGGACTGCTGACCACGACTACTCCGCTCCAACCGGAGATCATAGCGTCTGCGGGATGGAACACCTTGTCCTCACCGGCGATCTCGAATCCGCCGAGATCGGTGCCTATCGGCGAAAGGAGCCTGTGGTCCACCTTGAACTGGACGAATGCCTTCCCGTCTTCGAATTTCACGCTCTCATAGGTGGGAGAAACGGGACTGACTCCCTTCAGGCCATAATCATTGACAAGGGCGAGATAGGCAAGACGGCTGCCGACCTCCTTCTTCTTGCATGGATGGATGGTGCCATATTCACCGATATCCACCGTGGCGGCCATTCCGCTGTGGGGAATAACGTCGAGCGACTTGCGCTGGGCCTCGCAGAAGTAGCCGGAAGTCCAGTCGTCAGGGGCGTCATAGGGATATGGAGCGATCTGTACGAAATAGAACGGGGCGTCAGGATTGTTGAAGAGACGCCTCATCATTTCGACATATTCCTTCTGCAGGCGGATGTACTGCTCTGCCCTGCCGCGGTTTGCTTCGCCCTGATACCAGATCATACCCTTGAAGGTGAATGGCACCAGAGGAGCGACCTGGCCGTTGAAAAGGGTGCAGGGGGTCTGGTAATTGTTTTTCGGCATCTCGGTTCCGTCGAGGAAATCGAGGTTGAATTCGCCCGGGAACTTTCCGCCTATGGTCTCGCGGTCGATCCAGGTCTCAATGGTGGACCCTCCCCAGCAGGAAATCAGTATGCCTACCGGAATTCCGAGGGCATCCTGAAGCTTCTTTGCGAAGAAATATGCAGTAGCGCTGGTATTGGCTACAGCCTCGGGGGTGTTCTCCTGCCATGATCCTTCACATTCGGTCACTGGCTTGAGGGAAGCCTTCTTCGTGATCGTGCACATTCGGATCGGAGTACTTGCCTTCGCATCGAGGATGATGTCCGTCGCACCCTCGGTTGGCTGGCCTGAATATCCGGCCATTACCATTTCCATGTTGGACTGGCCTGAGCAGAACCATACTTCTCCGATGAGGATATTGCTCAGTGTCAACCTTTCACCGTCATTTATGAATATCTTGTAAGGTCCTCCTGCCTCGGGTGTCTGCAAGGTGGCCGTCCACTTTCCGTCCTTGTCCGGAACAGCGGTGAATTTCACGCCGGTCCAGGTCGTAGTGATAGTGACCTTGCTGCCGGAATCGGTCCAACCCCAGATGGCCACATCGGCATTGCGCTGAAGGACCATGTTGTCGCTGAAGAATGAAGGGAGGGTCACCTTCGCCCCTGCCCAGGAGGCTCCGAGCAATGCCAGGAGGATGATTGATAATGCTTTTTTCATATTAAAGGATTGATTTGAATTCTGCCGATACACAAATATACTCAAAAAAAATTTGCTCGTTTCCAAAAATGTTGTATCTTTGTCATCCCGATTCACCAAAACGGGAGTACAAAACCCAAAATACTGCGGAAATAGCTCAGTTGGTAGAGCACGACCTTGCCAAGGTCGGGGTCGCGAGTTCGAGTCTCGTTTTCCGCTCTCCAAGGCCTTTGCGAGATGCGAAGGCCTTTTTATTTTGGGTAAAATAGGCCCTGCAGGTCGTTGTGGGGCTGGTGACCTATGAAAAGACTTTATTGGAATATTGGCTATTACTGCTGGAAAATGCCATTTTTTGCGACCGGTTTTGCGTTACGGGGAAAGTCGTCGCAAATATGGCGTTAAATAATTAGTCTGCAGTTATTTAAACCACATTTTCAAACAATTGGTTCTTGTCGTATCCGGTTCTATTGAGGACGAAAGATAATCGGGCAACCCGAAATTCACCTTCCCCGGTGAACTTGTCTGTATAGTCGTCAGAGGCCGGTCAGTCGGGCCGATCCTAAGAAGTCAAAACGATCTTGCAAGTATCCGTGCCCGTTTCAAAATCCCTATCAAGTAATAACCAAGCCTTTGCGACCGCTTCAGAAAGGTGCTCCCCAATGATGCCACACCTCATTTGCCAAATAGGCGCACTACAACGTCTATTCTACGGCCCCACAAGCAAGGTCGCTGTGACTGGAACACGAAAATAGGCCTATGGCGCACCACGATAGCTATTTCTGCGGAGTGAGTGGCCTGAGAATGTGCGCCTATTTGTCAAAATGGAGGCGACTGGAATCCAGCTGCTTTCACTTGAGATAAGAGTGTTGCCCGAACAGGAATTCTTCATATCTTTGTATATCTGAAAAACTTATAATATGACTTTTCTAAAAAGCGCCCTGCTGCCAATCTGTATCTGCTTGTCCACCGTTCTCGGAATAGCGCAAAACACATTCATCGCTCCCAGTGTCAACCCGACGGAAGACTCCCTTGCAGTCGTCCGCATCCGGGCAAGGATGGATTCTATCCGCCAGTACCGTCCTACTGTTGCGGTGGTACTTGGTGGCGGTGGTGCGCGTGGTATGGCTCATCTTGGCGTTCTGCGCTACATCGAGGAAATGGGCATTCCGGTGGATCTTGTGGGAGGAACCAGCATGGGCGGCCTGGTCTCCGGTCTATACTCTCTCGGTTATGGGGCGGAGTACCTGGATTCCCTGGTGCGTTCCTTCGACTGGACCGTGATGATGTCCGACAAGATTCCGGACAGTTTCCAGACGTACAAGGTACGTCGCAACAAGGAGCGTTTCGCCATAACGGTCCCGTTCCACTACGACGATGAGGATATGAAGAGCAGAATTGACCGGCAGACCCGCTTCAACAGGAATTTCGAGCAGAGTGACACCAGGACCGGTGACATGAGCAAGGAGATGATGGCCAAAGTGGGTATGGGCCTGCCTGACGGGTTCCTGTTCGGGTACAACGTACGGAATACCCTTAGCTCCGTCACCGTCGGCTATCAGGATTCTCTGTCTTTCGACAAACTCCCGGTCCCCTTCTTCTGCGTGGCTACTGACATGGTCAGCATGAATGAGAAGAACTGGACTTCGGGCAGCCTGGTGGACGCGATGCGTTCCACTATGGCCATCCCCGGTTACTTCCGGCCGGTAAGACTGGAGGGGATGGTACTGGTTGATGGCGGTACGCGCAACAATTTCCCTGTGGACGTCGCCAAAGCAATGGGTGCAGATATCGTCATCGGTTCGGAAATGCCCGTGCCCCGCACACTTGCGGACTTCGGAGGCCTGGCTAACATCCTTATGCAGCACATTACCCTGTTGTCCGCAGACATCTGCGAGGCCAACAGGCGGAATACGGACATCCTTCTCCAGCACGAATTGCCAGGATATACGATGCTGTCCTTTGATTCTAAGAGCGTTGACGACATCATTGCACAAGGGTATGCCAAGGCCGTGGAGAATAAGGAAGCTTTCGAAGCCATTGCGAAGCGGATCGGCGTCGCTCAGAACGGACAGGCTCCAGAACGTCGTCAGGCTATCGACCTGTCCAAGCACGAAGTCCGTGTGGGGGAAATCCGCTATGAAGGCGTTACGGAAAAGGAGGCAGAGTACATTATCAGCCCTGCCCTTCTGCCCCGTGATGGAATGTACGGCAGGAAAGAGATCGAGGGAGTCCTCTCTGCCCTATATGGTACAAAGGCGTTTGAGTCGGTCACTTACCGGATCAGTGGCGAGCAGGAGCCCTATACGCTCATTTTCGACTGCCAGAAGGGGCAGACCAATGAAGCCGGCTTCGGCATCCACCTGGACTCGGACGAAGCATTGTATCTGGGCGCCCACCTTGGCATCGGTACCCGGAAACTCAGCGGACTCCGCTTCATTTCCGAACTCAAGATCGGTCAGGTTTCCAAGATGGATATGGACCTTTCCTACAAGCCCCTGGCAGAGTTGCCAGTCTTTGGTGTCTCCTGGAAAAACTCCTATCGGAACTTCAGCTATCACATAGACGACGCCTCAAAGGCCAGGGCTTTCTCGAAAGCACGGTACAACGGGGTGAACTCCCGCGTGGAACTGTATGCCGAAGATACCCGGCTGGTCTATGGAAACGTGCGTTTCGGGGCGGCCTATGATTTTGAGCCGTACGAAAACTATCTGGACGACTCCATGCATTGGGAGGGTTGGGATTTCCGGAGTCATTGGTTTTCCACCTTTGCTTCCATCCACTACGATACTTTCAATGAGAGCTATTTCCCGACCAGAGGCTACCGGTTCGGCTTGGATACCCGCTACGTGTTTGACGGCTTCTCCATATATCTGGAAGACGAGGGGATGGCGGCCGGCACTTACTATGAAGGGGAGGTTCCACCCTATAGCGTAGGTACGGTTCACGCCTCCGCCGCTCTGTCGCTCGGCAATGCCGTCGTTCTGCAGCCTTCCTTGTATGTCGGTTGGCAGACAGAGACCCCCGGGCATATGGATTTCATCCACACGCTGGCCACCGGCGGTACCCTGGCGGGCCGGTACATCGACAACCAGATTCCGTTCTTCGGGTTCAGCCAAGGGTTCTATGTGTGCGACAGTTTCGCTGCCACAGCCCAACTTGACGTTCGTTTCCGCCTCAACCACAAGAATTTCTTCACGCTGCGCGGTGGCATGTTCCAGGATAAGAGTGTACTGAAAGACCTGGTGCGGACACCCATTTCAGCTTATGCCTTTGGTGTGGAATTGGGACAGAAATCAACCTTCGGCCCTATGAAACTAGGAGGACAGTGGTGCAACGAGACAGGTTTTTCCGCTGCCCTGTCGATAGGATTTGATTTCTAAAACTTCACGCAGAGCTTGAGGCTTGCAGACCACCGGCTGAAAAGGCCGGAGGAGTATATTTTGCCGAACTCGACAAATTCATCCGACATTTCTTCCGGAACGTTGGTGGATCCTTTGTATTTATAACTGTCATAACTGCCCGAGACGCCGACAAAAAACCGGTCCCAGGAATAGATGGCCCCGGCCTTGAACACATAGTTCACGAGCAACTTGCCGTTGATGACATTCCTGGTTAAGACCGGATCCTCTCCAATAAAGTTGTTCTTCATCGTGGAGGAGAACTGGTTGAATAGGGTGACCATGGGAATGGCCGTCACGTTGAAGGTCAGGTTGCGGAGTCCTTCCCCGTCAGGTCCGGGCTGTCGGTGGAAAGGAACCAGGTTGTACGAAAAACCGCCTCCGAAGGAAACCTGCCTGGTGTCTTGCCGAACCATTCCGAACAACAGATCGGAAACCAGTTCGTCCGGATCATATTCGAACAACCCCTGGAGGTATTTGACCCCGAACATCCATGTCCCGGCGGACCGCCGCTGGACCACATTCCCTTTGTAAACTGCGGAATAAGCGAAACTGTGCCGGTTGAATGCATAGAACGCATCGGCGATGAAGGTGGTCATGCGTCCCGGTTTTTCGGTCTGGCCGGAATCTTCAATGTCACCCCAATCTCCGCCGACACCAATCCTCATTTCATAGTCAGCCGGACGGCGGAAGTCGAAATATTGCAATTGCAAGGCGTAGCCCGGGGCGAGATAGTCAAAAGAGAAGGATGTGTTGGTGTTCGCCCTGTCGCCTCCTACTCTGTGGTTCCAACCCAAAGAAAGGTTTCCGTACCCGACCTGCAGGCCGACTACCTTGTCCACACCGCCCAGGAGTTTGGTCGAGGCGTATGCTTGCAAGAGTTCGGAGCCGCCAACGGCAACTTCTTCTTCCGTAAAGATATAATCAATCGTGTTTTCCTGGGTGGCTCCAGCCTGGTGCAGTTCGCCCGACACCGCGACACTCCAGCGTGCCGCCGGCTGATAGACTGCGCTGGGGTTCAGTTCCATGGATGGAGCAGATATCTTGTTGACAATCTTGCCCCAGAACGAATCCGGCCGTTGGGAATACGCCTGAAAACAAAAGGCCGGCAAAAGGAGAAGAATGGTTAGTACGACTCGAAGACTACGCATGGTTTGTTTCAGTGTATCTGCAAAGATAAGCTTTTTTCTCAACCTGACGCACCTGTCAGCGTCCGCCTTTCACCTTCAGCACGAGCATGGTCAGGTCATCACTCTGCTCTGCATCACCGACAAACTCCTTGACGGCGCCTATCATATGGGCGACCAGGTTTCTGGATGAGTTTTCAGCCATTTGACCGGAGAGATTGGAGAAGACCCTCTCTTCCCCGAACAAGGAATCATCCTCGCGGGTCGCTTCCGTGAGTCCATCAGTATAGAGGAAAAGGACCGTTCCGGCTGTGAGCTCCGCTGTCTGAAGCGAATACTTCCAATCGGCCATGATGCCGACCGGGATATTGGCATCGGTATCCAGGAAACGTGGAGAACCGCCCTCAACGATTATCGGAGCATTGTGACCGGCGTTGCAATACATCAACTTCCCGGTTCCCAGGTCGAGCTCACCGGCAAATAGAGTGACGAACATCAGGTTCTCATTACGGGAGGCCATCGATGAATTGATGACGGACACAATCTTGTCAGGACCGTCCTCCGAAGCCGAGAGTGTCCTGAACATGGAACTGATGACGGCCATCACCAAGGAAGCAGGGATACCCTTGCCGGAAACGTCACCGATGCAGAAGAAAAGCTTTCCGTCACGGATACAGAAGTCGTACAGGTCTCCTCCGACGGCCTTCGCAGGAGTCAGGCTGCCGAAGATGTCGATGTCGTCCCTGTCCGGGAATGCCGGCCAGGTCATCGGAAGCATCGCCATCTGTATATTCCTGGCTATGTCCAGCTCGTTTTCCATAGAAGCTTTCTGGGCGGTCGTCTCGGTAAGCTCTTCGATGTACTTGGAAAGGGATTTCTGCATATCGTCGAACGAGTCCCGGAGCAGACGTACCTCATCCTCGCTCCTGATCTCGGGAAGCTTGGTGTCAAACTTGCCGCGGGCCACTTCAGTGGCGGAGCCGGCGAGTTGGACAAGCGGCTGCGCAAACTTCTTGATAGCGTTGCGGCAGATAAGGGACACTATCATCAACCCGAAAAGGATAAGCAAAAGGATGAGAAAACCGAAGGAGAAGGCTGGTCGCAGCAGGCTTTTCATCGGAACGGCTATCCCCATGGACCATCCGGAATCCGAAACCGGGGCGTAAAAGACATCATACTTCCGGCCATCCATCGTGACGGT
Source organism: uncultured Bacteroidia bacterium (assembly GCA_902779765.1). GTDB lineage: Bacteria > Bacteroidota > Bacteroidia > Bacteroidales > UBA932 > Cryptobacteroides. The sequence continues at coordinate 165,725 of CACZCQ010000001.1, read as the reverse complement.
CTTCTCTCCGGTCATCCCTGCACACATCTCATCTCCGAGCTTCAGGTATTTATCGGAATCGCCGGGGCCGGCATAACCATAAAAATTGCCTCCTTCCAGGAAACGTTTGCTGTCAGGATGAACGATGTATTCCCCTTCGGGGCCTATGATAAAGCTGAATATACCTAATTTCCTGTCATCAAGGCTTTCAGGCAGCGAATCCATCCTGTTTTCCCTTCTGTCGATTTCGGCCAGAAGACTGCCCAGCCAGATCAGTGACATGTCCGCGCCCAGGACTCCTGCAAGCTTCCCTTCCGGAGAAGTGATAGGAATACCGTAGGTACACAGCAGCGTACCGGCTCCGTCCTGGTCGAGATATGGCTTGGACCAGGTTCCGCCGGGGCTGGACAAGCAGGAAGTGAACCATTCGGTCTGATGGTAATCGTGGGTAGCGGAACCTATATTCCTGACGGTGGCTCCGTCATCGCCATAACTGGCATAGGGTTCGAACCACCTTCCTTTCTCCTCGAAATAATCGGGGACGAAAGCCATCCCGCATCCCGAAAGATTGCGGTTAACCGATATTTCATACTCCAGAGTCGATACGATGAGCTCCGGCGAAGAGATATGCCAGGTAACCTCATCGGCTATATTGGCTGCAGAGATTTCGACTTTTTCGAGGTTGGCCCTTATGCTGCGGCTGATGTTTTCGATGGCATCCGCGAAGCGATCCTTAAAAGCAGAATACAGTCCACTTGCCGTTACGATGAAAACGACCATGGAGATGACGGCCATGGTAACCAGGACGATTATGACTATCGTCCTGGTCAATCTGCCGGAAAACGATTTCAAACGCTTGCTCATAAAGAGCAAAGATAATCATATAATAACAGTATTATTACTACCAGTTGAAATCTTCCGGGAAGCGGAGGTCCTGGATCTTTTCGCCGCCGACAAGGCGGATCCAGGAGCGGAAGCTATCGGATCCTTCGGTAAACTCGAAGACACGCGCTCCGCAGGGCTTGAGGTCGTTGTAGACGGTGTCTCCGCCGCTGAAACGGCCGTAGATAAGGAATATCTCCTTCCATTTTGCAGCATAGTCATCATCGTGGTCGTGGCCGCAAACAATGGCCTTGACATCCCGCATTTCCTTGAAGTTCGCCATGAGGCCGGAGTTGATGGCCGGAGTGCAGGGCTCTTCGCCGATGTTGCCTTTGATTATGCGCAACTTGTCCCGGAGGACATAACTGAATTCTGGAGTGGGAATATGCTGGAATGCGATGGACGGCACCGGCTTCCCTCCGTTCAGCCTTGCAAAATAGGATGAGCAGTCCCGATACCAGCCGATCTGGTCGTGGTGGACATAGTCATACTCACGGCCTTCCACGACATTGAGATCGGTAGTGTCACCTGAATCGAACAGATAGAACACCCACTGCGGCTTGCCCTCGCCCGGGGCGGAAAGGGTGAAAACATCATTGGAATCGCCATAGATGCCTTCAACGCCTTGATTGACATCATTAGGGATACTTTTGACGACCTTGAATATCTCACTGCGGTTCAGCTCATACTGGCCGTCGTGGTTGCCCAGTGTCACGGCAAACGGGATCTTGAATGCGGAAATCCAGCCAAGTACAATCCGCATGGCTTCCTCTCCGTCCGTTCTATTCCGGTCTCCGGCGTTCATCACATCGCCGGTATGGATGATCAGATCAGGCGACTCGGTACGGATGAGTTCCTCGAGATTCTTCCGGACATCCTTGCACCTCTCATCACCGATCATGAAATGGGTATCGGTGATCTGGAGTATCTTGAATCTGCCTTTGTTGAACGTAAACGCATGTGACACGGCAGGTGTCCTATTTGCCTGGGAGGCGGTACCGGGCACTGCCGCCATTCCCGGCACAGAAGACGCAGTCAGTCCAAGTGCCGCAGCGGTGCCGGACACCTTGATGAAATTCCTTCTATCCATTTGAAACCAATTATTGCGATTATGAATGTTTATTCCTCGTCGACCGTAATGCTGGGATGGGGCCTTTGTTCCTGCTGGACCTTCCTTATCAGTTTGCCGTCTTCGAACACGAAAAAAGTGTTGATCCTGTAGCCGTAGCGCATCCTTTCCTTGTAACCTATCGTCTCAACAGTCTTGCCATCGATGGTCTCAATCTCCTGGGAGTAGGGCTTGCCGTATTTCTGCACCACGCGACCTTTGGAATCGCCCAGGCTTATATCATCGTTCTTGTAGCGTGTGGAGCCGTAATATGCCGATCCGCAGCCCGCGAGACACAACACTGCGGAAGAAAGGACCAGATACTTGATTATTGCTTTCATGACTATATCCTTAATACACAAAAAAAGCATCAATTTCAGTGCCACTGCAGAATATTGATGCAAGAATCAAGCATCCCGGGATTTAGGAATATGTACACATGACAATCATATGAAAAAGGCCATTATTCTTATCATCGCAGTGCTGTCTTCAGCAGCAGGAGCCAGCGCACAGGAACGGATCAAACGATTCGAGAATATATTCCAGATCGGTGGGGGACTTTTTTTGGAAAGCGGAACTTTCAATAGTGGCAACAATCCGGGGCTTGCCCTGAGGCTTTCATACGGCCTGGATGTCAAGGTTGATGAAAACTGGTCCGTAATGCCCGGGGTTGGGACGACCGGCATGCTTGGAGACATAGCCCATATTGGATGGATAGGTGGCGACATAGACCATTATTCTTGCGTGGATGCTTTCTGCGATGTCCGGTTCCACACTGACTCCGATGGAAGCAGGATAGTGGTCGGCCTCGGACCAGGCTTCTACTATTCAAAAGAAAAGGACACTTACTATATAGACGCCGATCCCGGCGACCCGAGGAACAATGACCGCAAATTCAGGAATGCAGGTTTCGGACTCCGTCCGAGCTTGATCTTCGAGCACGGGAAACACTTCAAATGGGGCGTCGAAGGGAATATCGGGCTCAGTAACATGAGAATCCCCCACCCCGAGCATAACATTACCGGGAAGACCCGTTTCAATAACATCTTGCTTATTATTGGTTTCGGTTTCTGAGTTTTTTCATTGAATATGTGTATCTTGTAATCCAAAGCATCACATCCAATGAAAAAGCATCCTGCCGTCACAGTTTTCCTGATCGCAGCCGTACTGTCATCCTGCTGCAGGAAAGAAGTCAAAGAAATCGCTTCAGTAAGTTTCCCCGAAGCCCCGATTGAAATCTTGAGCAACGAGGGTGTCGGGATGAACCTGATCAATTATTTCAACATCATCCAACTCCCGGAAGGAGGTTACAGGATGTATTTCTCCGGCTACAAGGCCGACGAGTGCGGCCCCGACTGGGATAACCAGAACCTGTATTATGCAGAATCCACCGACGGTATCCACTATGAGATGTGCGGGAAGATCATGGATTCCATAGTCGAGCAGACCATATTCTTCACCGGGGACAAGGAACTGCCCTACGGGATGGTAGGCCGGGTGCGTGAGGGCAAGAAGTTCAAGATGTATATGTGGAAGTCGAAGGACGGACTGGTATTCGACGGAAAGGTACTGCTTTCAACCCGGTGGAATGACACCCAGAGCGTGATGATTCCCAGGGACGGTCACTATAAGCTCTACACCCGGACATGGGATGAGGAGCATAAGGACAGGAAGAACGCCGTGGCGGAATTCACTCCCGACGGGGAACTCCTGAAGGACATAACACCCCTTGCCGGAGACTTCCTGTATAATCCGGCAGCCTGCCCTGTCGACGGTAGCCGGGATATCCTGTTCCCGACTTACCTCAACAACATGTACCCGGGAATGACTGACACCTGCTTCTTCAAGTGTTTCGTGGTCGACGGGATGTACACGAAAGAACTCGCCTGCGACCTGAACAAATGGGTCGAGCCGGAAGAAAAATGGGTGCTGGCAGCTCCGGGATTCATCCGGATTGGTGACGACCTGTACCTTGCCTACAACACAAGGACTTATTCCCACGACACCCCAAGGGCCGATGATGTCGTGACAAAGTACAAGCTGATCAAGGCTGTTATAGAATACGAATGATCTAGTCGTCTATCCTGAGAAGCGCGCCTTCGTGGGAGAAATCAAGTTCCAGGTCATTGCTCAGCTCGATGCTCCATCCGAAACGCTCCTTGTCGATCTTCTCTATGAGGTTGCCAGGAAAACTGGCCTGCACGTAATTGGCTATCGTTTCAGGAACCAGGGAAGCGGGGACAGCCTTCCGTATGCACTCGACCTTGTCCCATTCACCTTTCGCGTTGAATTCTACCTTGGTGCCGTCGTTCAGAAGGACTTCATATTTGGTTCTGGCTATCTCCCTGTCTATCTCGGCATAGACGACAGGTATCTCAGGGAATGTCTCCTGTATGAACGCCATGGCAGCAGCAGGTATCTTGTCCGGGGAGATGGGACGGCCGTCATCAGCCTTTGAAGCAAATGGAATCAGCAGGGCCAAAGCCACGATTGAAAGGATGATCTTTTTCATAAAAACACTTTTTTAGGATCCGGAAACAAATTTAATTCTTTTTGTGGTATCTTTATAATATGAAAATGATACATTTACGGTTCAGAATACTGGTTGCAGCGTTCCTTGCCCTGTCGCTGACGATGGTGCAGGGCTGCAAAGGCAGGCAGGACCAGGACGACGGCGTCGTCCTGGAGACGGAAACATTCAGGCTTACTGTCGGAAAAGATGCCATAGCCCGGTCGCTTGTAATCAAGAAGACCAATGAGGAGATGCTCCTGAAGGATGCCGGCGTACCTCTGTTTTCAGTCACCCAGGACCGGCCTTTCAACAACGAGACAAAGCTCCAGCATCCGAACACAAGGACAACCTACAAGGCAGATTCTCTCTCCTGGGACGGCGAGAGGCTGACAGTCGGGTTTGACACTGCTCCTTACGAAGCTGTGGTTAAAGTTGATGCCGGAGCCGGATACCTCAGGTTCACCCTGGAGGATTTCATCTGCGAACCGGAAGACTACGGCAACCTTGCCCTGGACCTCCCCCCTGTCGCCGAATTCAGGATCCTGCAGCTGCCTGTCAAGGAGCGGGATCATTACGGAGAATGGCTGAACTGCATGTGGGACGACGCATCTGCTGTCTGTGTGGCCGGATGCGATCCCTGGTCGCTGATCTGGCATGAAGACAGGACTGACGGCCGGGTTCTCACGGCAGACCTCCTCTCCGGCAAGAAGCTCCGTGGAGGATCCGCCGCCATCATCGCAGCCGAAGGCAAGGAGCCTTTCCTCGACGCGATGGACAGGTTCGAAGCAGACCTGGACTTGCCCAGAGGTGTTCAGAGCCGTCGTTCTCCAATTCTCAACCGCTCGATCTATTGGACATCCGACGCCAACCCATCGAACATAGACCGGCATATTGCCATCGCCAGGAAAGCCGGTCTCAAGATGATGCTGTTCTATTACACCTGTTTCGTAAAGTCCCGTGGCTACAGACTTATGGGAGATTATGACCTGAAGGATGATTATCCCGGTGGTTACGATTACCTTAAGAAGATGATCGACAAGGTCAAGGCGGCAGGAATCACTCCCGGTTTCCACACGCTTCAGACACACGTCGGCGTGGAGAGCCGCTATGTCAGACACTCCATCGACGCCCGGCTCAACCGCAAGCGGATGTTCACCTTGAAGGAACCGATTCCTGCTTCCGGCGAAGTGAAAGAAATCTTTGTGGAAGAGAATCCGGTTGATTCTCCTCTTCATGACTACACCAGGGTCCTGGCTTTCGGCGGGGAAGGATTTGAATATGAGGGGTACACCACGGAACCTCCATATATGTTCACGGGTGTCAGGCGTGGGGCGTTCAACACGGATGCAGTCTCCCACCGCAAGGGCGAGACAGGCGGAGTACTCGACCTCAGCGAATACGGGAAAGGGACCTCCATCTACATAAACCAGGACAACGACCTCCAGGATGAAATCGCCGAAAAGATAGCGCGCATCTATGACTGCGGTTTCGAATTCCTGTATCTCGACGGATCGGAAGGAGTCAATCCTCCGACCGGAATCAATGTCTCGCTCGCACAGTACAGGGTGGCGTCGAAACTGGCCAAGATGCCGGTCTTCTCGGAAGGAGCGGCAAAATCCCATTTCGGCTGGCATGTTCAGGCAGGCGCAAACGCTTTCGACGTATTCCCTCCCGAAGTATTCAAGGAAAAGATCCTCGAATTCCCATACGCCGAAGCACCGAAGATGGCCGACAATATGACCCGCCTTGACTTCGGGTGGTGGAACATCAGGCCGGAGACCACTCCGGAAATGTGGGATTTCGCCGACAGCCTGGCTGCAGAATGGCACTGCCCCGTCACCATCCAGTTCTCATTCCAGTCCCTGGAGTCCAATCCTCACGCGGACGACCTGCTCACGGTATTGAAGAAATGGGAGGAATACAGGGAGAAGGAAAACTAGTACAATTAATTGTTTTTCGTTATATTTACGGACAAGCATTGTTTATTCAACGAACAAAAACATTACCCCATGGCAAAGTCAGACGTCAAGAAACTGAGATCCCCCGAAATCGAAGTGGTCGAGAAGGACAATGGTCCTGAAGCAACTTACTTCAAGCGCGATGAGTACAGCATCGTAGCGAAGGTAGAGAATGGGAAATACATCCTCACGCGCTACGGCTGGGATGAAGACCCGGAAAAGGGCGAAAGCATCGTCGTCTCCGCGAAAGACACCTTGCGGCTCATGGACAGCCTTAAGGTAAGACACCCCGAAACCCTTATCAAGGCCCTAGGAAAAAGGTTTGCGCTGAAGGAGCCGCACAACTCCTTCGTAAAGATCCAGACTTCCCTTCAGAGAAGGGGCATCCCTTTCGAGAGAAAATAAATTAAAATAAAGCGACAATGAAAAAACTTATCCGGCTTATACTCACCGTCGTGGTGGTATTGCTCGTAGTGAAACTATGCACCGACAAAATGGGTGGAGTTATCACGCTGCCCGGCGGACTTGGCGGGAATGATACCGAAGAAACAGGCGGTTGGTTCGGACCGAAAGACAAATCCGACGGAAAGGTTTCGGACAAGGACGTGCCCAAGGATATCAAGGACCTGGAAAGGGAACTCGGCATCGGTAATGAAGGCAACGCCTCGACACCGGCCACTCTCCCTCCCGCATCCCCTACTGCATCGACACCTCTTGCCTTCAAGGGTATTCCCATCACGGGCTCGCTTTCGTCATTCGGGAACGAGCTTGTCAAAGCCGGATTCAAAAAGTCGCTGGAAGGCCCCTACGTGGGCGATTTTGCAGGATACAGCGGATGCAAGGTAACCCCTGTCGGCAGCAATCCCGTCCAGGAAGTCCGCGTGGACTTCCCGGTCATCTCGGACTGGGATGCACTGGAAAAGGCTTATGATTCCCTCCAGGCTTCCCTTACGCAGAAATACGGGATCGAACCGAAGACTTCGGAAGGCAGCAACGTTGCCCTCTATAACCTTCCCAACGGAACCATTACCCTGGACGCCGATGTCAAAGACCGCGCTTCCTGGCATGTGATCCTGAAGTATTCCAACTCGTATCCTGCTTCAACAACCGGAACGCCGGGAAGGAATCCGATCGATGACCTTTAACGGGTACTAGATCTGAGGTATCTTCCAGGGTTCGCGATAGGTCTTGCAGAGATAGGTGTCGGCTTCGGCATCGTGGAATGTCCTGCCGTCCCAGGTCAGTTTCTTCCCCGTACGATATGCGATGTTCCCCAGATGGGCGAACTTTGCGATGTGTGCTCCGATCTGGATGCTTGCGTTGCAATTCACGTTACGGCTCTTGATACACTCGAGATGATTCTTGACGTGCAGATTCAAGCCGCCCTCTCCATAGCTCTTGTGCAGTTCCACCGCCTCCATCCGCTCAGCGCCGTTGACACGCTCCGGAATGACTTCCCAACCGCCGCGGTCGATTACGAGCGTACCGTTCTCACCCACGAACCCGAGACCGTGGTTACGGCCGTATGCACCGTCATCGATTCCGATTGCGTGATCCCACATGACCGTGAAGTCGTCGAAGGTATATACGGTCTGGAGGAGATCAGGGGTCTCACAGGCATCATCGGGATAACCGAACTTGCCTCCTGAAGCCATGATGCTGTTGGGGGCGGTCACATTCATTCCGTAGAGAGCATAATCCAAGAGATGTACTCCCCAGTCGGTCATCAGGCCGCCTGCATAATCCCAGAACCAGCGGAAGGTGAAGTGGAAGCGGTTGGGATTGAAGGGACGCTTTGGAGCGGGACCAAGCCACATGTCATAATCCACGCCGTCGGGAACGGGCTGGTCTGGCTGGACCGGAATCGAGGGGCACCATCCCTGATAGGAGAATACGCGGACAGTACGTATCTTGCCCAGCTTTCCGCTGTGGACGAAATCCATCGCATCCTGCCAGTGGGGATCGCTGCGCTGCCACTGTCCGACCTGGACGACCCTCTGGTACTTTTCCGCGGCACGGACCATAATATTGCATTCCTCTATGCTGTTGCCGAGGGGTTTCTCGCAATATACATCCTTTCCGGCCTCGCAGGCTGCCACCAGCTGGAGACAGTGCCAATGATCGGGAGTACCGATGATCACCACATCAATATCCTTGTTGTCGATGAGCTTCCTCCAATCCTTGTAGAGATGCTTTACCTTCTTTCCCTGGATCTTTTCGGTGTCGGCCGCGCGCTGTTCCAGCACTCCGCTGTCGATATCGCAGAGCGCTATGCAATCGACTTCGGGATTACGCAGGAATGCCTGCAGGTTGGCAAAACCCTGGCTTCGGCAACCGATCAGGCCAAGATGGATCTTGTCGTTGGCGCCCACCGGCCTGGCGGCCATGCGAACCATAAGCGGGCTCAAGGTAAGGCCAGCGCCGAGAGTGGCGCTTCTTTCCAGAAACTCTCTTCGTGTCATGGTATTATGTGGTATTGGTAATCTTATTTCTTGGGGGCCTGTACTCCGGTATTCACCTCGGCGACATCTCCTGTCTTGACAGAGTCCTTGGCGACTTTCACTGTCTCAACCTTGTTAGTTTCCAACTCTTCAGCTGAAACTTCAGGGGTTTCGGAAACCTTGCCCTTTGGAGGTTTGGGAACGATGACCACCTTTGAAGGATTCTGGGTCGGTTTCTGGTTTTTGTTTGTCTCTTCCATAATATGTTACTTTAAATAGAGATCGATGGCTTTGATTGCTTCCTCCAGATCGCTGACATCCGTGTAATAACCCGGATCAGGCTGAGTGGTTATCCACTCGATGGCGTAACGGCCGTAATCCGTCTTGATGAACTCATCTATGTCAATGCTGCCTTCTGAGACATACTCCCCGGCGGACTGGCGGTCGATCGAATTCTCAAACCTTGTATCCCTTATGGAAATGTGACGGTTCACGTTGCCAACGATGGCCCCGCAGCAGTCGTATGCCCTGATAATCTTCATCGAAAGGTCATTGCTGCCCACATTCTGGAACACGGACGACATCTTCAGCAACTCAAGGGCATCCTGGCTCAAAGAGAAGGAGACATCTGCTAGAATGATTCCTTCGTGGTACCTCACGGAGTCTACAGGGCATTTATCAAGGGAATCCCTGTTGGCAAGCAGATACTCCGCAGAACGTTTCTCCGTCAGAAGGAATTCATTGATGATCGAAACATCTTCGATATTACGGACCAGCTCGGAACGGACAAGTTCAAGTGATGACCGGGTGTTCTTCCGGTCCCTTGACCTGTCTATCATCCCCTGGATGGCAAAAGTGATGAATATACCGAGGACGATCGCAAGCAGGTCTTTGAAGAATGTTACTACGGACTCTTTCATGCTAAACAAAGATACACATTTTTTGTTAAGGCCACACTACCTCGGCGAAATCCAGCATCCACGTCCAGTCCACTGCAGAGATGCCGTGGTTGTTGGGCCTGCGGACATAACCGAGACGGGGGCCTATGGCGGAAGTGTCATAGTCATCCGGCCAGTCCACCGCAGGCAATCCCTTGCATCCGAGGAATTTCCAGACCGGACTTGCAGCCTGCACCGAGAGGAACTCTCCCTTCGTATCGAACCAAGGCTGGTCAAATCCTTCTACAAGCAATGCCCTGGGAGCTATGCAGGCCAGGAGAAGGTGCTGGTCGAAGGGCATTGCATCGGTGTTGTCGGCATATTTGTCATATGCCCGGCAGTACCAGTGACGGAAAGAGACGACCTCCGTTCCTACAGTCTCCCCGAAATTACGTTTGGCCAGCGGCACTCCGCCGCCACCGGTCTGGACAGGTACTACCACCGGGAAGCGCTCATCGAAAGCCCCGGCTATGAGAGCTGCCTTCCCCAGGCGTGAATACCCGGTCAGGATGACACGTTTCTCGTCAAGCTGGGGATCCTGGACAACCATGTCCATCCCCCGCATCAGTCCCCATGCCCAGGCTGCCAGGGAAGTCGTATTGTCATCACGGGAAGGATCCCTTTCGCCCCAAAGGTCGAATACCCCGGTATAGGCGAATGTGTCCTGCAGCCTGACGCCATCCACTATATCCGCACTGGTCGGATCCGGAGAAATATCACAGTAGCAAGCAGTTACCACTGCATATCCCCTTGCGGCCAGCATTCCTACCGGATATACGTTGTCTCCACCGTCGCGGTCATACAGGCCGCGCGTGGCAGCTGTGGTCCTGTTATCCTTGATCCTCTCCCCGATCCTCATCCATGAATCAGTGACCAGGATCTCTTCATCAAAAAGGAACTCATGGTTGCCGGAATAGTTCAGGAGCATAATGACCGGAACCGGACCTTTCACGAAATTCGGAATGACCAGGAGCCAGTCGACCTTGGGTCCGGTCTTGTCCGGGCGGAACCACATCCGGACCTGTTTCCGGGTAGCGAATCCGGCAAGTGTCGTACCTTCTTCAAGGGTCTCCAGCCAGATCCCGTCTCCCTCGGGAGGCATCTGGCCATACATCTCCCTTTGGAAGATATCGAGTATCTCCTGCCTGCGGGCCGGCCACTGCTTCTTCCTGCGAACCTTCCTGCCATCGGCAAATACCAGAGGGTTCTCCAGGGAATAAGGGGCGACGGCCGACTCGTCGTAATTCACGGGTTTCTGTCCAAATGAGGCATCGGGCAACAGCATCAGCAAGGCTGCCGCGATGAAGATCCATTTCCTTTGCATTCCAGATAAGTTAAGCGTACACAAATATAACCTCCAGCAATCAAGAATGCAAAGTTTTCATTGATTCAGATAAAATGGTTATTTTTATAACCGATTCCAAGGACGACATGAAAAGGCTGCTCTCGATTTTCCTGATACTTCTATCTGCAACATGTTTTGCCCAGAACGGGCTCGTCATGCCTAGCGTCGACCCTGCCGCCGACTCGCTGGCTATTTCCAGGTTCAAAGCCAGGATGGATTCCATACATCGGTTCAGGCCCACCGTGGCGGTGGTCCTTGCCGGAGGAGGGGCCCGTGGAATGGCCCATCTCGGCGTGCTCAAGTTCCTTGAAGAAAACGGGATCCCTGTGGACATCATAGGAGGCACCAGCATGGGTGGCCTGGTGGCCGGCCTGTACTCGATGGGATATAGCGAGCAGTACCTGGATTCGCTTGTACGGGCGATCGACTGGACCGTGATGATGTCCGACAAGATTCCGGACAGCTACCAGACTTACAAGGTCCGCAGGAACAAGGAAAGGTTTGCAGTTACCGTACCTTTCCACTACGAGGATGAGAGCCTCGAATCAAAAGTCCGGAGACAAGGCAGTATCAGAAAAAGTTACGAGCAGGCAGAGACCCGTACAGGAGACATGGGCGCCGAGATGATGTCCAGGATAGGACTCGGAATGCCGGACGGATTCCTTTTCGGATTCAATGTCAGGAACACCCTTAGTGCCGTGACCGTCGGTTATCAGGATTCCATTGATTTCAAAACCCTGCCGATCCCTTTCTACTGCGTAGCTACGGACATGTACTCCATGTCGGAAAAGAACTGGACTTCAGGGAAGGTCGTGGATGCCATGCGTTCCACCATGGCCATTCCGATGTATTTCAGGCCCCTCCGCACCGAAGGCATGATCCTGGCCGACGGAGGAGCCAGGAACAATTTCCCTGTCGACATAGCCAGGGCGATGGGAGCGGACATAGTTATCGGCTCTGAAATGCCCCAGAACCGTGATATATCTGAACTGAATTCCTTTGTGGACCTTGCCTTGCAAAACATTTCCATGATGGCATCAGATGCCACCAACATCAATCGCAAAGATGCGGACATCTTGCTGCAGCATCCTCTGGACGGGTATACGATGCTGTCCTTCGACAAGGGAAGCGTGGAAGATATCATACGGCAGGGATATGAGAACGCGACGAAATATGAAGAAGCGTTCAAGGCCCTTGCCGAAAAATTGAAGACGGGACCGTCCGAGAAGCCTAAGGCAACCGCCATCGACATAAACAAACGGAAAGTCAAGGTCGGAGGAATCCTGATCGAGGGCCTGACCAAAAAGGAATCGGACTACCTCCTGAGACCGTCACTTATGCCGACGGACAATCTCTTCAACAGGAAAGGTATCGAGAGTATCCTCTCCACGCTTTATGGCACAAGGGCTTTCGAATCCGTCACTTACAGTCTGAGGGGTTCAGAAGAGCCCTATACCCTGGTGTTCGACTGCCAGAAAGGACAGACAAACGAATTCGGTGCCGGCGCCCATATAGACACGGATGAAAAGGTTTACATCGGTGCATACCTCGGAATCGGGACAAGGAAGCTGTCCGGCCTCCGTTTCCTGTCAGAAATCAAGATCGGAAACGTATCAAAACTGAATTTCGATCTTTCGTACAAACCCCTGAAGGATCTTCCTGTCTTCGGTATCACACTGAAGAATTCATACAGTGATTTCCAGTACTATGACCAAGGAGACAAGGCCCGCTACAATGCCTTGAACATCCGCATGGAAGGTTACCTGGAAGACGCGCGCCTGGTATACGGCAACACCCGGTTCGGAATAGCGACCGACTTCGAGCCTTACGAGAATTATCTAGACAGCTCCCTGGAATGGCAGGGATGGGATTTCACCAGCCGATGGTTCTCTACTTTCGCTTCACTCCGCTACGACACCTTGAACGAGAGTTATTTCCCTACCAGAGGATTCAAAGCCTCGCTGGATACGCGGTACGTATTCGACGGTTACTCCATCTACCTTGAAGATGAAGAGGATGTCCCTGATGGGAGAATCGGATATGAAGACAACGTCCCTCCTTACAGCGTAGGAATTGCCCATCTCACAGCCGCTCTCCCAATAGGAAACTCATTCGTCCTGCAGCCCTCCGTCTATGCAGGCTGGATGACCGAGACGCCCGGCCACATGAATTTCATCCACACGCTGGCAATAGGAGGTATCCGTTCACATCGTTACATAGAATACCAGATACCTTTCTTCGGGATCAATTCGGGATTCAGGACCAGCAACCACTTTGCAGCCACCGCCCAGCTGGACATGCGCTACCGCATCAACAACAAGAATTTCCTGACATTCAGGGGCGGGATCATGCAGAATCAAGGCACCCTCAAGGAAATGGTCAGCTCAAAACTGAGCGCATATGCATTCGGAGCCGAAATCGGGCAGAAGTCAGTCGTAGGGCCTATGCTCCTCGGCGTACAGTGGTGCGACCTTACCGGACTCTCACTCTCCCTTTCCCTGGGGTTTGACTTCTAGATCCCCTATCTGGCAGAACAGTCGTAAAGCCTCACCTTGAGAGATTTGACGGTGGAATTGCCAAGGGCCTTGACTGACAGGCCCGGGTCATATCTGTAAAGACGTGTCCCGAAGTGCTCCACCTTCCCCGATGTCCCGTGCGTGAGAGTGTAAGTCCTTTCACAGAGAGTCACCTCCAACGAACCCTCGAAGTCAATATCAACCGTAACAGCAGAATACTCAGGCGTTTCCGCATTCCATTCAACAGTCTCGCCCTCAGCCAGGCTCAATCTTTTCTTCTCAAAGGTTTCGACTGGTTTCCGGTTGTCAGTCTGGTGCCACCAGAAGTCGGACAGCTGGATGGTAACTTCGTCGGACACGGCCCTCTGCTCATGGGGAGCGGGGAAAATAGAAGCCTGGACTTCGAATCCGGCATCCTTTACAGCCTTGATGTATCCGGCATCGAGCATATTGTATTTCATTGTGCTCATCCCGCAGTAGCCGCCGATTTCATTAAGCCTTTCAATGGTACGTGAGGCTTCGTCCTGTCCCGGATCGAGGAGGATTAGGCACTGTGAAAAGTCCCGTGCGTGAGCGACGGCAGCCTGGGAGGCGTCAAAGGCAATGAACTTGTCTCCCAGTATCTCATGGGCAAGTTCATAGGATTCTACGACGGCACTGTGCAGCATGGGGACGATCCCATATTCCCTGCAGGCCTCGAGTTCTTCCTTAAGCGTGGGGATGGGAACCCTCAGGGAAGGATCGGTCGAGGCGAGGACATAGTTTGTCCTCAGGTCCTCGAAAGTATGTTCGGTGACCCTGACAGGCTCCTCTATCACCGAATAATCCGACGCATTGCGCATGGTTCGGTTGATGGTGCCGTCGTGCATAATGACCATCACACTGTCAAGGGTATACTTGACGTCACATTCGATGGCGGGATAACCGTACTGTGCGGCCATCCGCACCCCGGCGGGACAATTCTCGTTGATGTAGAACTCATCGCCTTCCTTCAGCCAGCATCCCCTATGGGCGACTGCCATGGGAAGGACCTCCGTTTCGGCCTGACTGCATGAAAGGGCAAGCAATGCCCCCAGAAAAAAGAATGTAAACTTCCTGAACATATCTTATACGCTTTTGTAATTATTCCTGCTTGTTCGGGCTGGCCCAAACCTTGGTTTCCCGGCAATGTACCAGCGTGGAGAGGCCGCCGCAGCTTATGCGGAAATCTCCTTCTTCAAGGCGCCACTTTCCGTCCCTCCCGACGAAAGCCAGGGATGATGCCGGTACTTCAAATGTAACTTCCTTGCTTTCACCGCTTTCCAGATCCACTTTAGTGAATGCCCGCAGCCTCTTGACGTCCGGAATGATGCTGGCCACCAGGTCGCTCGAATAGAGCAGGACAGCCTCGCGGCCGGCACGGTCCCCGGTATTGGTGACGGTGACGGAGAAACGCAGCACGTCGTCAGCAGTGAACGGATCGGTACCGAGGCACTTCAGGTCCGTGAAAGCATATTCAGTGTAGCTCAAGCCGGTGCCGAACGGCCACTGGACGTCCATCACCGCGTCGTAGTTGTATTCCCCGTCCATCATCTCCCGGTGTTCCTGGACCTTGTAGTCATAGGTATGCAGGGCGTTGATGTGCTTTGAATATGTGAACGGCAGCTTGCCGCTGAAATTCTCCTCTCCCGAAACCAGGGATGCCAGGGCGTCTCCTCCGAATATGCCGGGAAGCATTATGTCCACGACTGCGTTGACAAGGGGCTCGATGTCTCCGATGATTCTCGGACGTCCCTCGTTCAGGACCAGGATTACAGGCTTGCCGGTAGCAGCCAGGGCGCGGACGAGGTCCTTCTGGTTCACAGAAAGATTGAGGTCGTCGATGTTGCCGGTGGTCTCGCAATAGGAGTTCTCGCCGACGCAGGCAAGGATAACATCCGCCCGCCCCGCAGCCGCAACGGCCTTCCCTATCTCCGGCTTGTTTTCCCTTTTCCAGTCGTTGACCGAAAGGTCATATGTCACTCCGGGTTCATAAATCACATTATCCTCCCCGAAAGTGTTGCACATCGCCTCCAGGATGGTGTTATAGTGGGGAACATAGGAATCCCCCTCACCCTGCCACGTATAGGACCAGCCTCCGTTCAAGGTCCTGAGGCTGTTTGCATTGGGGCCGGTCACCAGGATCCTCCTGCCCTTCGCTATCGGAAGCGCTCCATCGTTCTTCAGCAGGACCTCGGACTCCAGGGCGGCACGGTATGAGGACTTGGCAAACTCCTCGCAGCCAAACCTGACATATGAGTCGGTGTCCCAGACAGGGTTGTCGAAAAGACCCGCCCTGTATTTCATCCTGAGGATCCTTCTCACGGCGTCATCTATCCTGGACATCGGAATCCCTCCGGTCCTGGCAAGGTCGGCCAGGATAGTGCAGCATTCCACATCATAGGGTTCCATGATCATGTCGATTCCGGCATTGACTCCGATCTGTATGGCCTCATGCTTGTCTGCAGCGATATGGTCGCGCTCATAAAGGTTGTTCAGGTCCGACCAGTCGGTCACTATCATTCCGTCCCAAAGGGTCTCCTCCTTGGCCCATCCGGTGAGGAGGGTCCTGTCGGAATGCAGGGGTATTCCGTTGACGGACGAGGAGTTGACCATCAGGCTCAAGGCTCCCGAACGGAAGCACGCAAGGAAAGGTGCGAAATACTTCTCCCTCAAATCGTGCATCGGGATATATGCCGGGGTCCTGTCCTTGCCGGTGTAGGGCATGCTGTAGGCTATGAAGCACTTGAGGTTGGCGGCGACATGTTCTTGATCAACCCGGTTGGGATCCTCTCCCTGCAGGCCAAGGGTTTCCTCGACCGCCATCACTGAAGCCAGGAAGGTGTCCTCCCCCCAGTTCTCGAACATCCTCGGCCACCTGGGGTCCCTGCCCAGGTCGACAGTGGGAGTGAAAACCCAGGGGACCATCGCAGCCCTGCTCTCATAGGCCGTCACCTCCCCCATCCGTCTTGCGAAAGCGGGGTCGAAAGTGGCGGCGATGTTTATCTCATGGGGGAATATGGTTCCGTCGGTAAGATAATTCGCCCCATGGACCATGTCCAGGCCGTACATGCAGGGAATCCCGATCATTTCCATGGACTTTTCCTGTATCTCCCTGATCATGGCCGCCGTCTGCGCCCTGGTGTGCGCTCTGCCGTTCATCACGTTCAGGATGGAACCGACCTTATACTTTCCGAATATCAAGTCCATCCTGGCAGGGTCAAGCGCCTCGTGGGTGTCGTCTTCCAGGACGGAAATGGTCAGCTGGACCATCTGTCCCACCTTCTCTTCCAGGGTCATCCCTTTCAGGGTCTTCTCAACCCTGGCCTCTAGGCTGTCGTCACGCGGGATCATCCGCGGAGCCGATGACCTGTCCGCACACGAGACAAGCAGCACGGAGATGCTTATGTAAAGTATGATTCTTTTTACCATGGCTCAGGATTCAATTGCTTAGTTGGGGTTTCGTACAAGGTAGAAATGGCCGTCCTCGGCTCCGAGGAGGATGTCATCCTTCCCGTCACCATTCCAGTCGACGGTGGCCGGGCTGGTGCTGTGGCCCGCGAGGACCGTACTTGAGATATCGCCCATGAAGCTGAAGGTCGTTACTTCTTCCTCTTCAGAGATATTCCTGAACCAGGAAGCGTTGCGGCTGTCGACGATCAGGTCCTTACGCCCGTCTCCGTCCCAATCGGCGAAACAGATCTTCCGTCTTCCGGAACTTCCGGCCTTGCCGGCATTGAGTCTCAGGAGCCCGGGCGCTGAATCGACAGCTCCCTGCATGTTATTGTAGGATGAACAGTTTTCGCAGAAGAATACCCTCTTCCCGGGTTTGAACAGAACCTTCCCGGGGATTCTCTCGTAAAGGCTGAGATAACCTTCCTGATCGAGGCAGACAAGGTCATCCAGGCCGTCCCCGTTCCAGTCGATCATCGCCGGTGTCGTACGCCACTGCGTAACCAGAGTACCTTCTTCGGGATTCCACCAGTTCCATTCCGGCTTCGGAGTCCCACCTTCCCAATCAACTTTCACGGACTTTGGCCGGGACATCCTGAGACCGTCTTCAGATCCCTTGTTCCTCAACCACTGGACCTTCCCCCAGATCGAGTTGAACACTATGTCCGGACGCCCGTCTCCGTCCATGTCGGAAACCGTGAGGACCGTATAACCCCATTTCCTCTCTGCGGGGCCTTGTATGGAGCCGTTCTTTCCGGCCATTATGCGGAAAGGTTTCCTTCCGACCCAGAACAGCTCAGGGGTGGACCAGACCGGCTCAGCACCCCCGGAGAGATTCCTGATAAGACAGATGTCTCCGGCAGAATTGCCAGAGATTATGTCGATGTCCCCGTCTCCGTCCCAGTCGTGGCAGCAAGGGGTTGCAAGGGCTCCGAACTTGATTTCTCCGGCCTTCTGCCTGAAATAACGGATATCTTCGAAAATGGGCATATGCTTCCTGACCTTTCCCGTGTTCCTGAGCCAGGACACGGTTCCATCCTCATCTCCTACGATAAGGTCCACGTTCCCGTCACCGTCGAAATCACAGGCAACGGGTACGATCATTTCTACGTGTACGGTGATTTCTCCCTTCCGGTTCCTGAGTCTCCTGCCCTCGGCGAAACTTGGATTATCCATCATCTGGATATTCTCGTACCAGGTCAGGCCGTCGGTGAACTCGCCGCAGATCACGTCAAGGTCGCCGTCGCCGTCGAAGTCGGCCACGCAAGGGTCCGGGGCCCCGAAAGTGCTCATCGGAAGAGGTCCCCAATACCCATACTTCCCGTCCGTGTTCTTAATAAGATGGACGAATCCCTTGATGGGACCTTTCTTCCATTCTCCATTTGAGTCATAGGCATTGTCCCAACCGTATTCCTTCCAGGTATCGATACCCACGATTATGTCCAGGTCTCCGTCACTGTCCCAGTCGACATATTCCCAGGTATGGCTGCGCTTGCCTTCGAGGTCTATCTGCTCCCCCTCGTAAGGTACCTGTACCGGATCGGAGAAAAGCTTTTCGCGGAAACTGCGATATTCGATACCCGGGGAAAGCACCCGGACCGTCCCGTCCGACTCGGACATCCGGATATAGTTCTTCCCCTCTGAAGATATTTTCACCGCAGCGTCGAAGAAAGGTTCTGCATCCGAACCTGTATTCCTGAAGAAATAGAGCCCGCGGTACGGCTTGTCCGGGCAGGACACCACGAGGTCACGGACTCCGTCTCCGTCATAATCCATCGGGAGAGGGCAGTTCCACAGGCCTACGGCCAGGTTATCCTCGACATCATTCTTATACCTGAGAATCTCGGCCGCGGGCTGGGCGGAAGAGAGCAGGCATACAGTGGAAACGACTGTCGTACAGAGGATTCTGGCAATGGATACGGACATGGTAAGTGAACAATACCGCTATATCAGAACAGGAACTGCAGTTTCTCGGGAAGACGCGTATAGTCATCGATCCTTATGTAATCCATACCGTAGATGCGTATCTGGCTGTCGTTGCCTCCGTCAGTGAAATCGTCACCCACGAAAAGGATCTGGTCCTTGACATATCCTTTCTCGGCGGCGTAGCGCATGACCGCATCGTACTTGTTGTATTGCTTAGGAGTGATGTCGAACGAAGTCGTCCCCCCGATGAATACCGAATAGTCCTTGAAAACCTCCTTCACCTCAGGGAACATCTCGCGCCTCCTGACCTTGTCGGGATCGAAGGCAAGCTTGTCGGCCTGGTCGGCCTTGGTGCCCAGGAGGCCGAATGTGACCATTCCCGATTCGTGGTACTCCAAAGGATCGCCCTTGTATGAGGTGTAGCCGTATTTCTTGCGGAGTTCCATGCATTTCCTGTCGAAGAACTTCCTGTCGGCAGGGGTCTTCTCCTCTCGCACTATCCGGAACTCTCCGTCAACCATACGGCTTTCCTCCATCCCGTAGTTGCCGACGATGGTGATCGGATATCCTCCCATCTGGTTGAATATCCGCTTGCAGTTGCCGGCTCCTGCCATGATCACTTCGTAGCGCTTAGCAAGGGTATCCAGAACCGCCCTGTTCTCAGCGCTCAAAGGCTGCTTGGGAGCAGTCAGGGTGCCGTCGAGGTCGAATGCGATGAGTTTCTTCGTCTGCTTCCAATTCAGTTCACGGATTGCCGTCATCAGGTTCAGCATCGCCTGGGGTTCGTCTGAACTGACATAGTCGACATGGTGCTTCATGGCGAAATCAGCCAGGTCGTAGCTGTTCACCGGCCAGAGGACTGTCTGCAGGCCGGCATTGTGTGCCTCGTCGAGCAGATGGGTCCTGTTCATCACCACGCCCATGTGGTATGAAACCCCGGAATAACCCTTTCTGAGCAGTTCTTCCGTCGTGAAGGCCTTGCTGCTTGATATCGGGATGACGACCGTTCCCTTCTTCAGGCGGAGGATCTCGTCGCACAGATGCTCACTGAAAGAAATGAACGTCAACTGGTCGTACATGTTCAACTCGTCGCAGAGAGCGATGACCCTTTCAGCCAGTCGCGTCTCCCTCTCCGGAGTAGGATGGGCCTTGAGCTCGAGGAAGAGCATGAGGCCGGGTGTCTTCTTGGCCTGTGTTAAATATTCCCTCAGGTTCGGGATCCTGTCTCCGTTGGGCAGGATGCAGGAACGTACGGTTCTGTAGTCGAGTTTCTGGACATCCGGATAGTTGGATCCGGGAATCTTCGGACCATGGAGGATTACCAGCGAATCTTCCGTGGTGAGGTGGACGTCCAGCTCGACTCCCTCGACCCCAAGGTCCTGGGCGCCCTTAAGGCTTGTCAGGGTGTTTTCAAACGAACCCGGATGGGCGTAATAGCCCCTGTGGGACATGACCTTGGTCTGCGCCTGAAGCGTTCCGAAAGCCATTGCTAGCGCCAGGATTATAGTCGTTATCCTTTTCATAACCATATATAGACAACAATGTTACAGATTTTTCTTTGCCTCGATCAGGATTCCCTGGCAGGAAGAGACTGTACACTCATACCAGCCTCCCGCATCCCTGCGCATCGGCAGGTAGCCGTCCCCTCCCCTGACGGTGACTTCCCGTCCGGGAGCCTTGAAGCGTAGGGTATGCTTCTTCGGAGCCTTGTCGAAAGGATCGTCGGCCACGCACACGAACAGGGCCCTGTCAGGACTGCCATCCCTCGCCTCCATCCCGCCTACGACCAGGGGACATCTGGCTGAAAGGTCGGAGAACACTCCGTCGTCATACTTCCCGACACTCTTCTCTCCTGTATCTTCCGGGATATCCGTTCCCTCGAAGCCCACGAAGGACGTGGCCTTCCTGATATACTTCATGTAATCCACACCCAGGAAATGAAGTTCGGCGTTGACCCTCTTAAGCTTATCGTACTGCCGGGTCTTCACGCCGTTCGCATCGACCACCTGGTTGTTCCACCAACCGGCGGTATAGCACGCCCAGGTAATGTTCTCCGCACCGAAGGCAAGGGCAGAATATGCCTGGAAACGCAGCTCGTTCTCAGTGATCCAGACTTTCGGGTCATAGCTGTTCACCTGGACCGTCACCCACATTCCGCGGCCTGTCCTGAGGCAGGCGTCGGAAACCGTACGCAGGTTGGCGTAGTCAGCGGCCACCCCGACATTCTTGTAGTAGAAATCATAGGAGATGTAGTCAGCGGGAACATACTTACAGTACTGGGCTATGTGCTCGCCGTAGGTAGCCGTACCGAGCTGGCTCTTGGTCTGCTCAGAGGTGTTCTGGGAGACGGAGGCGTAGTTCGGATACAGGTTCAGGAAGGCGAACTGGTTGGGAAACAGTTCCTCGACCTTTGCCATCACCTTGGCATAGTAAGGGAAATCCAGGGCGGAAGGTTCGTCACCGATGTCGATGCCCCATATCGCCGGATGGTCCTTGAAGGAGGCTGCCGCCTCTTCATATTTTGAAAGAGGGTTGGTCTCTTCCAGTTTACCTGCATTGTCGCCGTCACCTCCCCACCAGCCGGGAACTATGCCGCTTACTATCGCCCCGACTCCGTACTTGCTGAAAAGATCCAGAGCCGGACGGTCGTAATCCATGCATATGACGAAATCCACACCGCAATCGGCGAGGTCCTTGATGTGCGCTTCAGTCCTGGCGTAAGGCCTAAGATGATAAACCCCTATGTTCAACTTGCCGCGGTCCATCCGGCCCGGCTTGGTGACAAAACCCTGTGCAAAGACATTGGCCGTCAACGTCAATGCCGCCAGTATAAAAAACAACCTTTTCATGCTATAAAGTTAGCAAAAAAAGGTTGTCTTAAAGAAAAAACCGGACGTCAAATCACGGGAAGACTATGTCCTTCGGCTTGGCAAGGTAACCGCCCTCGTTGAAGTGCTGGTTGTCCGGGAGATCGATGTCGGTACGGGCCGCTCCCTTGGTCATCAAGGCTTTCAACTCAGGAAGATACTTCTGATAGACACCCCTGGGCGTAGTGCCCTTGTCCTTGCAGATGCTCGCCGCCATTCCTACGACCTCTCCCATCATCGCTCCGGTACGCATAAGGCGTGTGGAACCGAGGGTAACGTGGGTTGTGGAAATGTCGCGTCCCGCCATGAACAGGTTATCTATATTCCTGGAATACAGGCACCTGTACGGTGCGGCATAAGGGTATATCAGGTTGCTCTTCGTAGCGGCCTTGAATTCGTTGCCGGGGAAGTTGGCGGTATTCACGGGGTCCGGGAAATGGAGGTCGAAGTGCCAGCTCAGGGTGAACGAAGCATCCTCGTGGAATACCTGCTTGTCCACATCGTCCTGCTTGAGGATGTAATCTCCCATGAGCCTGCGGGATTCCCTCTTTCCGGCGACATAGGCGACCCAGCCGAGCGAACGGTTCGCATATTCCGCCTTGCCTGAATAATGGTTCTTCAGGAAGCTCCAGTTGGAATAAACCACCAGAAGACCATAGTCCCTGATCCTCTCGAAATCATTGATTTGGTCCCTGTTCATGCCTGTCTCCCAGGTCCACTCTCCCATCTTGACCTTCTCACAGTTTTCCTCGGTGAACTTGACACCATATTCAAACTCAGGGAAGGTGGTCTTTTTAGCATCTTCGACACTGTACCATTGGACGGAAGAGCCCATCGTCAGCTTGTCTCCCTTCTCAGGAGCCAGGGCCTCGCCGTACTCATCCTTTCCTTCTCGTCCCATCATCCAGTCCGCTCCGGCCATGAAACCAAGATTGGCGTCTCCTGTGCAATCCGCAAACAACGTGGCCTTGAGGAGGAGTTCCTTTCCGGATTCAATGTTCCGTATGACCACTGATGCAATCCTGGATCCATCCATGTTGACCTTGACTGCACGAAAGTTCGGAAGGTATGTAAGCCCCTCCTGGCCGCGGATGAACGCTTCTTTCTTGTCATCCTCGTAATTGGAGGCAGGTTGGGCATTGCCACCCTTGGAATGACCGAACTCTCGAAGCATCCGGCCAAGGGCAGGATAGGGACCCATTTCGATGTGACCACCGAGATGTACCCTGATTTCGGAAGAATTGTTTCCTCCGGCAATAGGTCTATCATTGACCAGGGCGACCTTGCACCCGAAACGGGCGGCTGAGACTGCTGCACACATTCCGGCTACTCCACCGCCTATCACCACGAAATCATATTCACCACCATCAGAAGGATTCACGGGGAGGGCTCCCACCTGCCTTCGGAACGCCTCAAGCGCACCCTTGTCGGCAGGAGGAACATTATCCACCTCCTTCGAGAGCCATACTGCATCGCAGCGACCGTCAAATCCGGTCATGTCCGACAGTGCCAGCACGCAGGAACCGGTTTTAAGTTTCGTGTTGCCTGCATACTGCCAGTACCAGTGGTCCTTGGCAGTACCAAGGATGCTCTTCAGCGGCTTGCCGTTGATCTTGACCCTGAACGCACCGGGACCGACCGCTTCAGTCCACGGAGAAGTCCAGTTGTAGCTGCGCACCCAGACGTGATACACTCCGGGATCAGTAATCTCAATGACAGTCGATGCATCCTGGACCGGAATACCCATGCCATGGGCAATCAGATAAGGCGAACCCATCTGATCCATGAACTGCTGGTCCACGGACCATCCTCCTTTGTCTGTGAAACTCTCGGCCTCTACAAATATACCCTGCGCTGAAAGACTGATTGCCATAGACAGGGCGATTAGGCTCAAGATTACTCTTTTCATTGGCTAATAATTATCTGTAATCAAACAATGACGTAGCCTTGGTGTCGTGGTCAGCTTTCAAGCGGATCCACCTTGCCTGGAAGGCAGCCGGGAAACGATGCTCCACAGTGTCTCCGGGTTTGACTTCGAAGTCGGCATAATGGAACCACTGCCCGTCTCCGGTAGGATCGACCTCAACAGTGAAGGTAACATCGCCGGAAGAGCGGTGGGATATGGCCATTTCGCGCTTGTCGTAGAAACCGATGAGGAAGGGGTCTGAGTACTCCCCTGCCTTGACATCGGTTTCCACCCAGGGACCGCCATGTCCGACCGGCTTTCCGAGCTTCCATAGATCGTCAATAGTTCCTGCCCATACAGCAGCCTTGCCGTCCCCAGAGAACACCACATGAGGATTCCCCTTGGCCGCCTTATGGTCTATTCCGGTCATGATCAGCATTCCACGATAGGAAGCATAGTCATTCACTCCGAACTTGTGGGATGATACAGGACGGACCTTGGCATAACCATCAGCATTCTCAGCCGGCAGTTCATAGAAGGTTCCGGCAAGGGAGAGGAGGTCGCGTTCAGTAGCAACCTCACGGCAGAGCCTCAAGGTGCCTTTCTCAATCATCGATCCATACTTATCATCTCCAAGAGGCAGTCTCCAACGGCGATTCTTGGCATCTACTATAAGTATAGAACCTTCATCCACTTCCACTACATCTGTAGGGATCTCGAACTTGTCGCGGATATATTCCACCATCGCGGAATCTTCCTTGGCCACCATGTCCATGTTGCCGTCGATCTCGTAGTACTGCTCTCCGTTAACAGTGCTGGCAAGGACGCCAAGTGCCCTCCGTTGGTCAGGAAGGCCATAGAGGAAGCCCTTGGAATCACTATCCTTCTTGACGGAAGTAAGACCTGCGAAAATCGGATCCGGCTCGACCCCACGGGTTTCAGCCTCGGCATAGACGAAAGTCAGGTCGGCCTTGATGTCGGCACTGCTGACAGCCCTTATCCAGACAGCATTCTGACCAGCCTCGAACGGAATGAATATGGATTCACCGCCTCCGACGGACTTCTTCATCAGCTCTGTCCAGTTGCCGTCGCCCTTTACATCCACCTCAAAACAAATCTCCGAGGGAACGGAAGAATGGTTGGCCACCCAGGCGCAGCGGTTGTCCCATCCGCTGAAGAGGAAAGGATCGGAAGGCACTCCGGCCTTAACCTCGTCTTTGAGCCAGACAGAACCTCCGGCAGTAGTGGGACCTACATGGTCGGGCTGGTCGTATGAAGTGAACCAGAGATTGGAATTGGACTGACCGGGACCGCCGATACGTCCCTTCTGCTTGCGCTTGTTCAGGAACTCGCTTTGGGCGGAATCATCACAGCCGAACACCAGCCTGCCGTTCCACTCGGTGAAATCACCGATAACCTTCAGATAGGCTCCTCTGGGACGGATTCCAGAAGAGTTTGCCGTACTGAATGTGCCGGGGAAATGCCAGAACATGCCATGCATGGTCATCAGGTATTCCGGCTCGGCACCTTCGGGGGCAACGTTGCGGATGCGTGGCCACTCGGTATTCCACCCGTGTGCTCCGTCATAAGCGAAACTCGCCTTCGGAAGACGGTAGTATGACCACCCTTTATCAGGCTCCCTGATGGCTAGAATGACGGAACGATAGTCCCAGCCAAGCGACCAGATAGGGTCTGTTGCAGGAGATGGACTGCCGTGAATTCCGCCGGGACCGGTAATCTCGGTGAACTGGTTGCGGCGGACGAGGGTCCAGTCCTTGCCGTCCCACTCCACGAGTGCTCCTGAAGGGATGTCGAACTGCTTCTGGGCAAGTTCTCCTTCCTCTCCGTTATTGGAATATACAGCCACGCCCTGGCCGGAATAGAATCCCTTACCATGATAACCCGGGAACATGGTGCAAAGGTCGCCTGTGAAACCCTCCTTGCGCTTCTGGTTACCGTCCTTGTAGAGCTCGATACCATCAAGGGTGTGGACATCGATGTCGTAGAAACCGGCTTCCATTGAAGCGTAGAGTATGCGATTCTCCGGATCGGTCAGGTGAGCCGCCAGACCTGTAGGACGGCCAGGGAACTTATCGTAAGGAAGGACCCGGACATTCTTGTTGGCATCGATGGCGTAAGGACCGATGAAGAGCTGGCCTGAAGCATCATGGATCATACGGTCAGCTGGAGTGCCTCCAATACTCTCCGGCCTCACGATCTCTTCAAGGCCGGAAGTGATCTGGTAAAGCTTGTCATCCGATCCGTAGGGCTCGTGTGGAGAATAGGACACCACCCACAGGTCGCCTTGCCAGGGAACGACAGCACCGGTACCGCACTCACCCTGGGAGTTGTAATACGCCAGGTGCGGGTAGATACCACTGAAGCATTTGTAACCTGTCTCATCGACGGCTGAAGGAGCCTTATCGGAGCAGGCGACGGCGGCCAGGAAGGCCGCCGCTACCATAAACAGTCTAAATAAACCCTTCATACATTAATATCCTGGGTTCTGGGTAAGACCGGGATTCACAAGGATATCCGCAGCAGGAATAGGCCAGAGATAATCCCTGTTCTTGTCGAACTGGCGGGTCGTAGCCTGAACAACCCATCCCTTCTCGGCCATATAAGCCAGATCGCAAAGTCCGTTTTCGTCGATATCAGGAATACCGCCTACAGGATAGTTTCCGTCAAGCCAGTTCTGGGCAAGTTGCTTGAAAGCAGCCGGCGTTTGATCATTAAACACTCCGTCCCAGTTTCCGCTTCCGGACCATGTACGCTCAAGGTAGTAGATAGGACGATTGAAGATAATCTCAGCTATCCTCCACCTGAGCAGGTCCTCATAACGATGTCCTTCAAAAGCGAGTTCGATGAAACGCTCTGTGCGGATAATGGTACGAAGCTTGGCCTGGCTGTCGGCAGTTACCCTGGGATAATCCATTCCGGTACCCTTGTAGGCGCGCTCACGCAACTTATTGATGGTTGCATCAAGGACCCCCTGGTCGCACTTGCCCTGTTCGTTCATAGCCTCGGCATACATGAGGAGGACATCTCCGTAACGCATGTGGATGTAGGCATTGTTACCCTTCCATCCATTGGCTGCAGTCCAGTTTCCGGGATCCACATACTTCTTCCAATAGAAACCGTTATATGCGGCGTGAAGGGCACAGGCCTTTGAATCAGTATTGAACACCATGGCGCCGTCGGAAATACGTTTCACCTTGTTCGCCAAAGGTGAAGGAGTGAACTCATATCCGCAGAAAGCATAATCCTCGGGTTTGTAAGTACCATTCTTCACGCACTCTGATTCGGGCTGGGCGAATGGAGCGATGGTCATTGCCATACGAGGATCGCGGTGGTCGAAGATGGCCTTGGGGTTGTAGAGAGGAGACTCGTCAACAGGAAGACCGTCGGTGCAAGGATATGCGAAAACAAGCTCATAGCTGGGACCGCAGGTTCCCCAACCACCGATGAGGCGGGGTGCATAGTTCTGGCAGTCACTTGCAGACCAATAGTACTGTTTCAAGGAATAATCTCCCTTGAATACGAAAATCCATTCCGGAGAATTACCGGCAATGAACAGATCCTGGTAGTTCTCGTGGAGGGAATACACACCAAGGTCCATGCAGGCCTTCGCCGCAGTTGCAGCAGTTGCATAATCACCATTGTACATGGCGATCCTGGCCTTGAATGAATATGCCATACCCTTAGTTGCACGCTGGACACCACCATAAGTGGCAGGAAGCATCTGAGCGGCCTTGTCGAAGCATTCCATGGAATATGCAACGACCTCTGATTTAGGTGAGCGGGTTGCGGCATACGCCTCTTCAAGTGTCATTCCGGTCTTGTCCAGAATAACGTCTCCCCAATGGAAGGCCAGCATTCCATAAGCATATCCAAGATAGAAATATGCCTCTCCCTTGTACTGCTGAAGTTTGGTATCACTCAACCCGAGATCGTCACCTTTGGCTTCCAGGTTATTGAGAATACGCAACGCCCTGGCGATACCCTTATAATAGTTCTGCCAACGAGTACCGATCGTACTGTTTTCGGAGGTCATGGTACCATTCCAAACCAGTTGCGTATTGCTTCGCCATGCGGCATCATCAGCCCATGCTGTACCATCTATCGGGAAGAAAGCGGAACGGTAAAAATCGTTCAGCGACATCTCAATCTCGGAAGCTGATGAATACCAGTTCTCGCTGGATCCTTCGGAAAGAGGATTGAGATTCAAATCGACGCAAGATGTAAACAGAAGCGCCGAAATCATAAAAATCGAGTAAAAAATCTTTTTCATAATAATCGCGCCCATTTAGAATTTAACATTTACACCCATGATGAATGAAGTAGAGATATAATCTCCATTGGCCGGTGCCTCAGGATCCCATCCCTTCGGGAATTTGCTGATTGCAGGTAGGTCTGTAATATTGGCATAGACCCGGAGGTTCTTGATGAAAGTCTTCTCCATGATACGCTTGGGAACCGTGTAACCGAGAGTGATGTTCTTGACACGGAAATAAGCTCCGTTGAAAAGCCAGTAGTCGGAACCGACGCTCTGACTTCCGGTGTTGGTGTAAGTAACACGAGGATACTTGGCAGTCTTGTTGGCAGCATCGTCGCCGATCCTCCAATAGTTACCTACCAGAAGTTCGGGAACTGAGCCCCACTGCTCCTTATAAGGCTGGATCCACCAGTACTGGAACATGACCATCTGGCGTCCGATTCCCTGGAAGGACATGTTGAAATCCCAGTTCTTCCAACCCATGAAGATGTTTCCTCCGTAAAGATACTCAGGAAGGGAGTTGCCCATCTTGACCTTGTCGTCGGAATTGATCTTTCCGTCACCATTGACATCGACATACTTGATGTCTCCGGCCTTGTCATTGTTGGAATAGGTAGGGATACGCTCACCGTCAGGTCCGGTAAGATCTTCATTAGTCATGATCAGGCCGTCGGTCTTGTAGACGTACCATTCATTGTAATAAGAACCTTCCTCGATGAGATTGTTACCATTGACGGTTTTCTTGTCACCGACATATCCCATCTTGGAACGATAGTCGGAAAGGTTGGCGGAAATCCCGTAGGAGAAGTCACCGATCCTGTCCTGCCAGCCGAGCTCGATATCCCAGCCGTTAGTGAACATGTCACCAGCATTCTGGTCAGGAGCGGAGAAACCGGCATATGAAGGGAAGCCGAGGGTAAGCAGCATGTTCTCCGTCTTCTTGTGGTAGTAGTCACCGTTGAAACGGAGGCGTCCGTCAAACAAGGTGGCGTCCAGACCGACACCGGTTGATGTCGTGGTTTCCCAGGTAATATCACGGAAAGCATAATAGACCTGAGCTGCATTCTGCAGGGCGGTAACGCTGCCGTCCTTGTTCATCATGTAGCTGTTTCCGAAGGAAATGGCAGCCTGGTAAGGGAATTCGGAACCAATTCGCTCATTACCCAGCTGTCCCCATGATCCACGGAGTTTCAGATAAGAAACCACATTGTTGCTGAACCATGGCTCCTCGGAGATAACCCAACCAGCGGATACTGAAGGGAAATAACCCCAGCGGCACTCCTTTGCGAAACGGGAAGAACCGTCAGCACGGAAGTTGACCTGAAGCATGTAGCGATCCTTGAAGGAATACATCAGACGGCCGAAAGCAGACTGGTAGGCATTATGTCCTGCGGATCCACTGTTGAACTGGAAGTCCTCGGGACCGATATTCAGGTAAGGATAATTGTCCAGCTGGAATTTGTTACGGCTTGCGCCAAGGTTCTCCCACTCGTAGGTATAGCCCTCGTAACCGACCATGGCATTAACCGAATGAAGACCGAACTTCTTACCATAGTTCGCGTAGGCCTGGTAGGTGTAGGAGTGATTGTCGTTCCTGGTTTCAGACAGGTCAGTAGTCTTATGGAACTGGTTGGTGCTTATCGATCCATCAGCCTTTCTTTCAACGGCAACTGCCTTTGCGAAAGTCTTGCCCTTGGTGAAAGAGAAACGAGGGGCGAAGATCGTCGTTACGGTAAGGTCCTTGAAGGGCTTGATATCGAACTGGATCTTACCTCCCATTTTGTAGTACTGAGTGTTGGAAGTACCTCCCTTGTCGATGGATGCTATGATGTTACCTCCGTCCTTGACGTCAGCGTAGCTTCCATCCTCCCAGAAAGGACAATAGATAGGAGAAATAACATAGGTGAAATACATCACGTTGTTGTTGGAAGGGGAAATCGACTCGCTCTTGGAGAAATCCAAATCGACATTTGCCTTCAACCACTTGGTAACCTGCCAGTCATTGTTCAAACGCCCGGCATACCTCTCATAGCTTCTATTGTCATAATAACCGTCACCTTTCTGATAGTTCATCGTGAACTTGGTCTTCAGGTTATCCTTGCCACCGTTGATGCTGATGGTATGCTGCTGATGGGATGTGGTCTTCTTCAACACGACATCCAACCAATCTGTGGAAGGATAGTGGTAAGGATCGGAAGCGTTCTTCGAAGGATATTCATTGATGTATTCCTCTGTGAACTCGGAAAAAGGACTAGAAGCACCATCATTGTACTTGAGGTCATTGACGGTCTTCATCCAATCGACGGCACCGACCATCTTAGGCTTTGCGGTAGGCTTGTCGATTGCGTAGTAATAGTTGTAATCCACAGAGAACTTGTTCTCCTGGGCACGACGGGTGGTGATCAGGATGACTCCTGCGGCTGCCCTCGATCCATAGATGGAAGCTGAAGCGGCATCCTTAAGGACCGCTATGTCCTGAACATCTTCAGCGACAACATCGTTGATCGATCCTGGAACACCGTCGATAATGACCAGAGGGTCATTCGTGGACATGGTGGTGACACCATGGATCCTGATGGTACCCTGCGATCCGGGTGCACCTCCTGAACGGGTAACCTGCAGACCGGCGATCTGGCCCTGAAGGGCGGTCGAAAGCATAGTCTGTGAACGTTCAGTGACTGTTTCACCACGTACGCTGGAAATGGATCCGGTGAGGTCTCCTTTACGGGCCGTACCGTAACCGATGGCCACGGCATTGTCCAAAAGGTTAATGTCAGTCTCAAGATTGATGTCGATCACATCAGAGGATCCGACCTTGATGTCCTTGGTCTTGAAGCCGATGGATGAGATGCGGAGGGTCTGGTTGGGAGAGACCGTTATGGAATAACGGCCGTTATCATCCACGATAGCGCCTCTGGTAGCATCCTCGAGGACAACAATCGCAGCCCCGATGGCAGGGTCACCATTCTCGTCCACGACGGTACCGGTGATTGTCTTCTGGGCGAAGGCAATGGAGCCTATGCCCATCAACAATCCGACAAGCAGCATTTTTAATGCTGAAAGAGATGATTGGTGCATAAAATAGTAGTGTTTGTATTGGTTGAGAAATATGTGATTCGTTATTCTGTGTAAATATACAACATTTAAAAAAAATGCACTAACGGCGGGAGTAAACCCTGACGTAATCGACTTCCATGGCCGTTCCGTCAATAGCGTCTGTTACTTCTCCGCCCCATGGCAGTATCGCCTCGCTGAGCCTCAACGGAGCGGGCGAATGGCAGAACTCGTTCTTTATCCTGCGGAACTCCTTCCTGTCAATATAGAAGACAATTTTGTCCTTAGTCCATTCCAGACCGAATGTATGGAAGTCTTTGGAAAAATCGATCTCCGGATACTTCTCGGATCCGCCGTTAGAAGATATGTATTTAGTTGATATCCATTCATGTACACAGTTGGTATATTCAGAAGGATAGTGGCCCTCGTTGATATCGATTTCAAACGGTTTTCCTTCCTCCGGCATTATTCCGGTATTGCGTGACATGATCCAGAAAGAATTGTTTGTGCCGGTAGCGGCGGCATACTTGTAACGGCATTCGAAATAGCCGTACATGAAATCCTCGTACGAAGTAATGCTTCCGGAGGTCCAGTCCTGTCCTCCCCTGCTCTGCTTATGGTTGACAAGCCGTACCGTGCCGTCGCCTGTCTCAATGTTTTCCGGCCAGCGGCTGCATAGTGTGTGTGTCGTAGGTCCGTTCGCAGACTCCCATACCTTGAGCAACTGGTAACGGGTCTTGTAATTGAATTCGTCTTTCCAGACGAGTTTCCATTCCTTTTTGTTCTCGGGATCGATCCGGCCTTGAGGGGTAGGCTCCACGGAAGATGAACATGCACTGATTGCAAAGATTATCGCAATAGAATAAACAATCTTATTCATGAAACAAGTATTTGACTCTGCAATTTAACTATTCTAAATCATTTCTCTTGGTTTAACCAGGGAAAACTTATTATATTTATGATGAAATAATGTCACATGAATAAGCTTTCTTTAACTGTCTGCTGTACCTTTCTCTCTTTCATCGCCTTCGGACAGAACACGGTTCCACGGAACCAGAATGAAGACAAGGACCACATCATGAGCGATGCCTACTGGGCAATCTGGAATCCCAAGGTGCAGGCAAAGATAGACGCCGACATCGAAGCCAACCGGAAGGCAGATGCCATAATCGAACTTGACGTACCGAAAGGAACCGAAGTCAAGATTGAACAGGTTTCCCATGATTTCATTTTCGGCGCCCATATATTCAACTTCAACCAGCTCGGAACCAAAGAGCGCAACGAAAAGTACAAGGAACTCTACGGAACCCTGTTCAATTCCGCAACCATAGCATTCTACTGGAAGACCTTCGAGATGGAACCGGACAGGCTGCGTTTTGTAACTGAATATTGGGACGCAGAGGAATTCTGGAATGAGTGTGAAGACCCCAAGAGACAACCTCATTGGAGAAGGCCGTCAACCGACCAGGTGGTTGAGTTCTGCGAGAGCAAGGGAATACGGCTTCACGGACACACTATGATCTGGGGAAACCGGACATGGCAGCATCCTCACTGGATAATCGAAAAGAAGATGACTCCGGAAGAAAAGGCTAGGATGGACACCTATGCATCTGAAATAGTCAACCCTGCCAACAACCAGGCGATAGAGAAATACACCGATGTGTACAAGGCCTTGACTGAAGAACAGCTCTCCGATTCCCTTCCCGAGTACACGAACACCATCAACGCACTGTTCGAGAAAAGGATAAGGGATCTCGCTAAACGCTACGGAGACAGGATTGACAGCTGGGACGTAGTCAATGAAAGTTCCTGCGATTTCAAGTTAATGAATCCCGGCGGAAGGCTTATCAAGAGCAACTACGGCATAATGCCGGCCGACTACACCTACAAAGCCTTCAGAATCGCCCAGGACGTTCTCCCCGACAGAGTCAAATTGAATATTAATGACTACAACCTTGGTCAGGACTACCTTGACCAGATCGAAGATTTGTCATCCAGGGGCTGCAAGATAGACATCGTAGGCTCGCAGATGCATCTTTTCGATCCGAAACAGTGCCTTGACATAGCTGAAGGAAAGGAAATACAGACTCCTGACAAGGTGTGGAAATGGGCCGGACTACTGGGACAGGCCGGCAAGCCGATCCACCTGAGTGAAATCACTATCAGCGCCCCCGGCAACGATACCCGCGGACGCGAGATACAGGCGATAATAGCCAGGAACCTCTACCGTCTGTGGTTCAGCCTCAAACCCATGATGGGGATAACCTGGTGGAACGTGGTCGATGACTGCGGTGCCCCGGGAGAACCTTCCGTTTCAGGACTCTTCGACCGGGACATGAAGCCTAAGGCCTCATATTACGCACTTGAAAACCTCATTAACCATGAATGGAAGACAAACCTGACGGTCAAAGCGGGAAAAGGCGGCGTAATCAGGTTCCGCGGATTCAAAGGCGCTTACAAGCTATCCTGGAAGGATGCCGACGGAAACCTGGTGACCAGGGAATTCTACCTCAAGTAGGACGGGGACGGAACGCCTTCTTCCATCAGCGACTTGAGTTCGTCTAAATAAGAGACGTACACTTTCCTGGGATCACAGCGGTGGTTCTTGCAAATTGATGCTGCCATTCCGACAACTTCTCCCATCATTCCGCCAGTGCGCATCACACGAATCGTTCCCAAAGCCGCATGCGTAACGCTTATGTCGCGTCCTGCCATCATGAGGTTGCCGATATTGCGGGAATACAGGCACCTGTACGGCACTGCGAATTCCTTGTGCCTCTTCGTTACGCTGTTCGCCCTGAAAGGTTCCTCTCCCTCCAGACCGGGCTCAGGCTTGGGGTAATGCAAGTCCATGCCCCAGGTGGCCGTGAATGTGGCATCATCGAATACCACATTCTCCGAAATATCCTGTTCCTTCAGGACCACATCTCCCAGCAAACGGCGGGACTCCCGCTTTCCGCCGATGCAGGCGACCCATTCAAGGCGTTTGTCCTTGAACTGTTCCCTGTATTTCGGACTGTTCTTAAGATATGACCAGTTGCCGTATACAGCTCTCAGTCCATGGTCGCGGATACGCTCCGCCTCTTCGACCTGGTCCCTTCCGAGACCGGTCTCCCAGTCCCACTCCCCATGTACTATAGGAATGCAGGTACTGTCACTGAAGGCAATCGCCCAAGGGCATTCGGGGAACTCGGTCCCTGAGCCTGTCGAAGGGTCCGAATCAGAAGCGTACCACTGGACTGAAGTACCCATGGTCAGCATGTCAGGCTCTTCCGGAGCCAGGGACTCTCCCGTCTCAGCCTTGCTTTCGCGTCCCATGCGGAAATCGGCTCCTGCCAGGAAACCGAGGTTGGCGTCTCCCGTACAGTCTGCGAACAAGCGGCCCTTGAGGACTATCTCTTCACTCGTGGATATGTCCTTGGCAACAACGGAACGGATCCTGTTGCGGCGGGTCTTTGCCGAAATGACCTGTTTGTTCAGGAACAGGGTTATGTTAGGTTCGGCAAGGACTGCATCAAGTTTCCTGTCATCCTCGTAATTGGAGGCAGGGCCGGCATTATGGATAAGTTTCTCCGGATGTTCTTCGATGACTTTCAGGATTCTCTTGCTCCTTGGCAAGTCAGGGTCCCTCCTGGCCTCGAAATTCGTCCAGTGGCCGACTCCTCCTATCTCGTCCATCAAGGAACCAAGTTTAGGATAGGGATCCCTGTAGATCAGTCCTGAGAGTCCCACCCTGACCTCTGAAGAATTGTTCCCTCCGAGCACAGGCCTGTTCTGGACCAGAGCGACCTTGCATCCAAGACGTGCGGCGCTGATCGCTGCACAGATGCCTGCGATACCCCCGCCTACCACGACGAAATCGTATTTCCCGGCCCTTTCTGGCCTGCCGATCTTGAGGGCTTTCTTCCGGAACCCGGCCGTGGGGTCAGGAGCCTTCGCATTGATATCCTTCGTCAGGTATACCGCGTCACAACGTCCTTCGAATCCGGTAAGGTCGTGCAGGGAAATGGTGTTCTCGCCCTTGGAAAGATCGACCGTACCGCCATCCTGCCATGCCCACAGCTCGGACTCAGTACCGAACACTGCCTGCGCGGCTTCCCCGTTGACTATGACCTGGAACCGGCCGGGACTTTCCGTCCGGCCCCACGTCTTGGTCCAATCCCTGGTACGCACCCAAAGCCGGTACGTCCCGGGAGACTTTATCGTGAAAGTGGTGGTCGCATCGGCCACAGGACGTCCAATACCGTGCGCTATCAGATAGGGAGATCCCATCTGCATCATCACCTGGTTGTCATTCGTCCAACCACCCGTATCGGCGAAACCCTCCGCCTCGAGGAAAACGGAAGGTTGGGCAGACAGGACATGACAAAACAGCAATGCCACCAAAGTGACAATGCATTTTATCATTTTCGGTATCATTTGTAAAGGTTTTTAGTGATTACTCACCCTATTTACAATAATAGCGTTTTTATTTCAATATTCAAAGGACGGACAACTACAATATTCATTATATTTGCCTCTGCAATGGCTAACAAGATTGGAAAGATACTCGTAGTCGACGATAATGTCGGCATCCGCAAGGCCCTGAAAATCCTTCTCCCCCTCCATTTCGCCGAGGTGGAGACCATCCCCTCACCGGCCACCATCGTTTCCTCTATCGAATCGTTCCATCCGGATGTCATCCTTCTGGACATGAACTTCAACACTTCAATCAACACAGGTAACGAAGGCCTCTTCTGGGTCAGCGAGATCAAGAAGATGGCACCCGAAATCGAAGTGGTGCTGTTCACTGCCTACGCCGACATCCAGCTTGCAGTGGAAGGAATGAAGCGCGGTGCTTTCGATTTCATCGTGAAACCATGGGAGAATGACAAACTGATTGAAACCCTTAAAGCAGCCCGGGATAAGGCCAGAAAGGTGGTAAGGCAGGGCCAGCAACCTGGCCCTTCGACCCCTTCGACAGGCTCAGGGACCGGAAACGGGGAGGGCTCGATGTTCTGGGGGACTTCGACGGCGATGGCGGCGATAAGGAAAACCGTAGACAAGATTGCGCCTACCGATGCCACGGTCCTGATTACCGGAGAAAACGGTACCGGAAAGGATGTTCTCGCTAAGGAGATACATGCACACAGCGCCAGAAGCGGGAAACCCCTTGTGGCGGTTGACGCCGGAGCAATAACCGAAACATTGTTCGAAAGCGAACTGTTCGGCCACGTCAAGGGAGCATTCACGGACGCACATACCGACCATACTGGCAAATTCGAGCAGGCAGACGGAGGTACGCTGTTCCTTGACGAAATCGGGAATATCCCTCCACATCTCCAGGCCAAACTCCTGCGCGCCATCCAAAACAGGAGCATAATCCCCGTGGGGGGTACCCAGGCCCGTCCTGTAGACATAAGGCTGATCTGCGCGACCAACATGAACCTTGAAGCCCTGGTCCGTGAAGGAAGGTTCAGGGAAGACTTGTACTACCGGATCAACACCGTCCACATCGCCCTTCCGCCTCTCCGTGAGCGCAAGGGAGACATCGTTCCTCTGGCTGAAAGGTTCATTTCCGATTTCGCCCTGAAATACCACCGGAGCATATCAGGACTTGATGACGGTGCAAGGGCTGTACTTGAGGCACATCGTTGGAGCGGGAATATCAGGGAGCTTCAGAACTGCATGGAGAAGGCGGTCATCCTTTCCGAAGGGAATACCCTGACAGCCAAGGATATATCCATAGACTCCCAGGCAAGCCGTCCCGAACGCGGCTTTGACGACGGACGCGACGAGGAAACCCTTGTCAAGGAGGCGATGCAACGCTGCGGCGGCAACATCTCGGCGGCAGCCAAGATGCTCGGGATCAGTCGCCCTACGCTTTATTCCAAACTGAAGAAATACGGCCTATGACAGTTTCCGCGTGGTGTGTGGCCGGAGCCTGCGTCCTTGCCGCACTTCTCTCGGCCATAGTGGCCACGATCATAACCAGGAGGAAGGCAATCCGCAAGGTCGCATACATGATGGACGCCCTCGAGGACGGGGAACTTAACTTCAGATTCAAGGACAGCAACCGCTTCAACCGCACCCTCAACCGCATCCGTTCCATCTTCGAACGCCAGAGGCAGGCCCACGAACAGGATTCCTGGACCAAACTCATCCGTGTGCTCACCCACGAGATCATGAACACGGTCTCCCCCATCGCATCGCTTTCTGACGCACTGGCCGAGTCGGTCGATGACCAGGGCCGGAGCGAACTGAATCTCAAGGCCGGGCTGGAGACCATCTCCGATTCCTCGAAGAACCTGATAAAGTTCGTGCAGACCTACAGGCAGCTCAGCGGAGTCGCCAGGCCTGTCAGGAAAGCTGTCGACATCCAGGAACTGATGGACAGGATTATTTCCCTCAACAGCGAACTGGTGGCATCCGCCGGTGCGGTCTGCAGGTATATTCCCGTTGACAGCGACCTGATGATCTACGCCGATGAAAGCCAGATCTCCCAGATCCTTATCAATCTCATCAAGAACGCCGTCCAGGCAGGGGCAAGAAACATCGAGGTCACGGGGAAGATGGGCAAGGATGACGAGGTCATACTCCGGGTATCAAATGACGGTGAGCCCATACCCGCATCCAACCAGGAACAGATATTCATTCCCTTCTACACAACCAAGAAGGAAGGCAGCGGCATAGGTCTCTCCATCTCGCGCCAGATAATGCGCAACCACAACGGTACAATCGAGCTGCTTCGCAGCGACGAAACCTCCACCGTCTTCGAACTCATATTCAATTAAAAAAGTGTAAAGCCTTTACAGAAAAGTGTAAAGACCTTTACAACTTTACACCCACCCTCAAATACTTAATAAATTGTTAGCCAACCAATTACGCGGTTTGGCACGCTCGGTGCTTGCCTTTTATGCAAAAACGGGAAAGAATATGATCAAGAAAACATTCATAACGTTTATAAGTGTGTATTGTGTGATGGCTCCGTGGCTTGCAGGAAACCTGCAAGCCGGGGAACCGTCAAGGATCATGACTCTTAAGGACTGCATGGAGTATGCGATATCCAACTCTACCAAACTCCGTATCCAGCAGGCCGCGACGGGAGATGCTAAGATAGCCCGCAGGGACGCGATCCTTCAGGCTTTCACTCCGAACATCAGCAGCAGCACATACGCCTACTACAATTTCGGACGTTCCATCGACCCCGAGACAAACACCTATTTCACCCAGACGTCATTCCACAACAGCTACAGTGTCAGTGCCGGTTTCGACCTGTTCAACGGCTTCCAGGCAGTGAACAACCTCAAAATATCCAAAACCGGCCTTGCCATCAGCGAGTCACAGGAGAAGCAGGCCGAAGCCGACATCTGCCTGGCCGTAATGGAAGCCTACTACAATGTGGTCTACAACAAGAGACTGGCCGACATTTACGAGGAACAGGTCAGCGCAGCGGAACTCGCCCTGACCAAAGCCGTGAAGCAGGAGGAAATCGGGCAGAAGGGGCACGCTGACGTCGTCCAGATGGAAGCCGACCTGGCCGACCGGAAGTACGACCTCATCACTGTCCGGAATTCGTACAAGGACCAGCTGACCACCCTCTCCGACCTTATGTTCTGGCCGGAAGACGAGGAACTGGTCATCGAGACATCCATCAGTTCCCCCGCCTATGGCGAGGACTCCGCCGCCATCATGGACGAACGTGAAGAATCCATCGTCTCCTACGCCCTGGAGAACAATCCACAGGTGAAGATAGCCCAATGGCAGGCACAGAATGCAAAAAGAGAACTGAACACCACGAAATGGCAGTTGCTCCCCTCGGTCGGGATGTATGCCGGATGGAACACTTCCCTCTATTCGATCCAGGGTGCACAGTCCAAGAGCTTCAGCGACCAGTTCAGGAACAATGGCGGTGAATATGTGGAAATGTCAGTGTCATTCCCTATCTGGGGCAGGATGCAGAAGCATTCCAGGATAGCCAAGCAGCGCAACGCCCTGGCCAAGGCCACGGCCGAATATGACCAGAAGCGCCGCGATGTCGAATCGGAGGTCCGCAGGGCCATCCAGGACCGTGAAGGATCGGCGGCGGCCTATGAGCAGGCCCTCCACAAGTGCGAGATCCAGGCGGAGGCCTACAATCTCAACCTGAAAAAGATGGAGCAGGGCCTCATCTCTCCTTTGGAGCTTCAGACAGCTACCAACAATTACCTGAAATCCAAGGCAGATGAGATGAACTCCTTGTTCAAGTACCTCATAAAGGACTCTGTCGTACGCTATTACAACGGAGAGGAATACATCAACCAGTAGAAAAAACACAACATCATGGATAGGATACTAGAAAAGAAAACAGGTTGGAGAGTGGCATTCACGAAGAAAGCCCTGCCCTGGTGGCTCGGCGCCCTTCTGGCCGTATTCATCATTTACCTTATCGCAAGGCCCAATGCGAAGACCCTGCGCGTGGACAAGGACACTTTGACTGTCAGCACAGCCACCAGAGGCGAATTCAATGACTACATCCGGGTCAGCGGAAGGGTGCAGCCGATGACTACCATCCAGCTGTCTCCCCAGGAAGGAGGAATGGTGCAGGCAATCCTTATCGAGGAAGGCTCCACCGTCAAAGCCGGAGACCCCATCCTTGTCCTTTCCAACGACAACCTGGACCTCCAGATCCTGAATTCCGAGGCCGAACTGGCAGAGAAGGAGAACATCCTCCGCAACACCCAGATCCAGATGGAACAGCAGAAACTGGACGTGCGGCAGAATGTGCTTGAATACGGTACCCAGGTGGAACGCATGCAACGCGCCTATGAGCAGCAGAAAGCGCTCTACGAAGACAAGCTGATCGCCAGGGAAGACTACATCAAGGCGAAGGAGGATTACGACCTGGCCGTCAAGAAATACGAGCTCATCCAGGAGCGTTCCCGTCAGGACAGCCTGTATCGCGGAACCCAGATCGACAGGATGGAAGAGAGTCTCGAGAACATGCTCATCAACATGTCGATGATACGCCGCCGCAAGGACAACCTTATCGTCAAGGCTCCCATCGACGGTGAGTTGGGACTTCTGGACGTGGTCCTGGGACAGACTATCTCGGGCGGAGCCAAGATCGGACAGATCAACTCTGTGGGAGTATACAAGGTTGAAGCTCAGATTGACGAGCATTACATCGACCGTGTGGTGGCAGGATTGGAAGCCACTTTCGAGCGCCAGGGCGAGACTTTCTCGACCGTCATCAGGAAGGTATATCCCGAAGTGCGCGACGGCAAGTTCAAGGCTGATTTCAAGTTCGACGGCGAGCAGCCGGACAACATCCGCGCCGGCCAGACATATTACCTGAACCTCCAGCTCGGGCAGCCCGAGGAGGCGGTCATCATCCCCCGAGGCACCTTCTACCAGAAGACAGGCGGGAAATGGATATATGTGGTTAACAAAGATGGCAACAAGGCCGTCAAGAGGGAGATCCGCATCGGACGCCAAAACCCTCAGTATTACGAGGTTCTGGAAGGTCTTGAGCCTGGCGAGAAGGTCATCACCTCCGGCTACGACACCTACGGTGACAGTGATGTGCTGGTGTTTTAAAAGAGCGAAATGAAGATATTCAGAAAGACAGGGGTTTCGACGGTGATCAATGTCATCGGGATGGGGGTCGCTCTGGCGGCGGCGATGATCCTGATGGTGCAGGTGCGCTGGGACACTACTTACAATAAGAACTTCGAGGGACACGAGCGGGTGTTCCGGATGGAGAACAACTGGATAGATCAAGGGCTTTTCAGCACACATATCAGCCGGCCGTTCATCGAAACGGCCCGTGATGCCAGCCCGAATATCGAAGCCGTGGGGACGATATCAGACCAGGGGAATCAGATATTCTACAGGGAGGGCGACAAGGAATCAGCCATAACGATCCCGGCCGTTCTGGTGGACAGCGCAATGTTCTCGGTATTCCCTTTCGAGTGGGTGGAAGGTTCGGCCAAGGACTTCAACGTCCCGGGGAACGCTGTTCTGAATGAGACCTTCGCCAAAATGATATTCGGGGAAGAAAGCGCCATTGGAAAGACGCTTCATACCGGCGACATCTCCTCCCGTATCATCGGTGTGTTCAAGAATACGCCTCGTAATTACAGTATGCATTGCGGGATTATCGCAAACATCGGGGACAATAATCTGGAGGAATTTAGCGAATGGTCGTACGGTTCTTTCTTCAAGTTGAAAGATCCTTCTCTGGCTAAAGAGACAGAGGATGCGATATATACCGCTCTCAAGGAATACATATCGTCCGATGAAGAGACCCAGGCAGAATGGCGCAACGGATTCAGGATTTCCCAAATCCACGAGGCTCACTTTGAAAGGGATGTGAAGGCTGATGTTTCCAGCGCCAACAAAGCCATTACCATCACTTTGGCGGCCATCGCCATCCTGCTGATTCTCATTGCCATAATCAACTTCATCAACTTCGCCTTTGCCGAGATCCCTTTCAGGATCAAGAACATCAACACCCGCAAGGTGCTTGGCGAGAGCAGAGCCTCGCTCATCGGCCGTCAACTCGCCCACGCCGGACTGATCGCCCTGGCGGCATTCGGAGTGGCCTGCCTGACAGTTCACATTGTATCAGGGACTTCCTGGGCATCCTACGTGTCTGATTCACTGAAACTTAAAGATATTCCTGGAATACTCGCCCTGACCCTTTGCGTGGCATTGGTCTCTGCTGTCGTGGCCGGAATCGCCCCGGCCCTGTATTCCACCTCGCAACCAGCCGCCCTTGTTCTGAAAGGCTCCTACGGGACAAGCGTCAAGGGACGCTCATTGAGAAACGTCCTGGTCGCAATCCAGTTCGTGCTGTCTTTCATATTCATAATCATGGCGCTTTACGTCTCGGTCCAGACCAAGTTCATGATCCGCAAGGACATGGGATTCGATCAGGCGAGAGTGCTGCAAGTATGGTGCGGCGATTACGCCGGAGGCCAGCATGAAGCGTTGGAATCCAAACTGTTGCAGAACCCCTCGATAGAGGCGGCGACTTTCTCCGACAACATGATTGTCTCCGACCAGAAGATGGGCTGGGGCCGTACGGGCGACGACGGGAAACAGGTCTTCTTCGAGGTGCTTCCAGTCACTGATGACTTCCTGAGGTTCTTTGACCTCCAGATCTTGGAAGGTCGTGATTTCCAGGCTTCTGACAACCAGAGTGAGACCGGTGTTTTCATTGCCAACGAGAACTTTATCCAGAAATTCCCGCAGTACCATGTGGGCAGCCAGATTGGCGGTCATGTGGACAATACCGAGATTGTCGGAATCGTCAAGGACTTCAATTCCAAGAGTCTCCAGCATCCGATGGAGCCGCTGATGCTCTTGGTCTGGGGTAAGACTCAGTGGCGCAACTTCAGCACGATGTATGTCAGGATGGCTCCTGGAGCTGACTTCAAGGAAGTATCCGAATTCATAAAGGAATCGGTCTGTGAGTTTGACAAGACCCGGGAGCCGGACCAGGTGAATGTACGCCATCTGGACGAATGGATCGAGAATATGTATAAAGAAGAAGAGTCGCTTGGAAAACTCATCACCATCGCATCCTTCGTGGCCCTGCTGATTGCCATCATCGGAATCATCGGACTGGTATTCTTCGAGACTCAGTTCCTCCGCAAGGAGATCGCGGTTCGCCGTGTCAATGGCGCCACCGCGGAGAGCATCCTTGGGATGATCAACCGGAAATACTTGATTATGGCTGGAATAAGCTTCCTTATCGCCTCGCCTGTAGCTTATCTGATTATCACCAATTGGCGGAAAGGGTTCGCCTATCAGGCGCCTGTGCCGGTGTGGATATTCATAGCGGCTCTTGCCTTCGTGGCAGCGGTCACCTTCGGTGTAGTCACCCTGCAGAGCTGGCGCGCCGCCAATGCCAATCCGGTCGATTCACTAAAGAATGAATAGTTAAACAAATAATAATTAAATAGTTATGATTAAAGTTACCAACCTTTCCAAAATCTTCCGCACGGAAGAAATCGAGACTACGGCTCTCAATGGTGTTTCATTTGAGATCAAGGACGGCGAATTCGTCGCAATCATGGGCCCTTCAGGATGCGGCAAGTCAACCCTGCTGAACATCCTTGGCCTTCTTGACAACCCCACTTCCGGAAGCTATGAGCTCCTCGGTACAGAGGTCGGCCAGCTCAAGGAGAAAGAGCGCACCAAGTTCCGCAAGGGCAACATCGGTTTCGTGTTCCAGAGTTTCAACCTCATCGACGAGTTGAATGTCTATGAAAACATCGAGCTCCCGCTACGCTACCTGAACATCTCTGCTTCCGAGCGCAAGGCAAAAGTCACGGAAATCATGAAAAGGATGGCCATCAGCCACCGTGCACAGCATTTCCCGCAGCAGCTCTCCGGAGGTCAGCAGCAGCGCGTTGCCATCGCCCGTGCCGTCGTGGCCGGTCCGAAGCTGATCCTCGCCGATGAGCCCACAGGTAACCTGGATTCAAAGAATGGCAAGGAGGTTATGGATCTCCTTACCGAACTCAACCAGGAAGGAACCACCATCGTAATGGTGACCCACTCCCAGAAGGATGCTGCCGTAGCCCAGAGGACCATCGA
Organism: uncultured Bacteroidia bacterium; assembly: GCA_902779765.1. Taxonomy (GTDB): domain Bacteria; phylum Bacteroidota; class Bacteroidia; order Bacteroidales; family UBA932; genus Cryptobacteroides. The sequence goes on along the minus strand of CACZCQ010000001.1, from coordinate 121,979 downwards.
CCTCTTCGACGGCCAGATTGTCTCGGATGTCAAGAACGAACTATAAGCATATTTGCAGCCGTGGAATGTAACCTTCTATTTGACAGTATTTTAGTTAAATAAGTCAGTTCAATTAAACACTTAACGACAAACCAAATACATTTCACGGCTTTTTTAATATCATGAAGAGTTTCCTGAAATTCCTTTCCCGCAACAAGCTCTACACCGCCATCGAGGCGGTGGGACTGGCAGTGAGCCTGGCGTTTGTGATTCTGATAGGCAGCTATGTGGTGCAACAGTACCAGGTAGCGCACGAGTCGCCGGAATGGAAGCGTACCTTCGTACTGGGCAACGACGATTTCCTGGGATTGACCTACTGGGACAAGGAAGAACTCGAAATGAACATTCCGGAAGTCCAGGCGGCGACCCACGTGGCGATGCTCTGGCAGCCCGTCATCCAAAACGGAGAGCAGCCGATACAGGGTTCCGGAATAGAGACAGACGCCGACTTCTTCAGTGTTTTCCCTGAATATCGCCTGGTGGAAGGAAGCCTCGAGGACTTTGTCGGCAAGGAGGACATCCTTATCAGTGCGTCGTTTGCGCGCAAGCTGAGCGCACAGGTCGGCCAAGTCATCAAGGTGGAAAAAGTTGACCGTACCATCAAGGGCATCTTTGCCGATTTTGACGGCACTTTCTTCATGCCCGCGGACATAATCACGAACATTTCGAACACCTGGGCGGCCGGGCAGGGAAAGGCATTCAACAGCATCGGCAATTACACAACCTGGTTCCGGGTGCGGGAGGATGCGGACCTTGCCGACGTGCAGGCCAAGGTGAAAGCTCTCCTTCACAAGAACTATGATGCTTCATGGGGCGCTGAAAAAGTGGATCCCTGGCAGGCTTACCGGATGGACAAGGCCTTCTTCTTCACAGGCAGCAGCAACGGGCTCACACGCACCGGGAATGTCCAGATGCTGCGCCTGCTGACCATCGTCGTCCTGCTGCTATTGCTTTCGGCCATCTTCAACTATGTGAATCTGAGCCTGGCGCTCACGGGCAAGCGGGCCAAGGAAATGGCTACCCGGAGGCTCCTCGGGGCCGACAAGGCCGGCATCCTGTGGAAGTACATCGGGGAATCCGTGGTTTTCACGGCCGTCTGTTTCGCGGCGGCACTGCTCCTGGCCGACCTGCTGGCGCCCATGGTGAACAGCCTGGTCTCCACCAGTGACCCGGACGAAATGATGCTGGGCATCGGGGACACAAGTGTAAGGCTTTCGTTTATGATGACACCTGGGTATATCCTGGCGTATATTGCCGGTATCCTGGTCCTGGGCGTCATTAACGGACTGCTCCCTGCTATTTCAGCCTCGCGCTACCAGCCGATCGACGTGATCAAAGGCACACTCAGGAGGCGCAGCAAAATGGTCATGAGCAAAGTATTCATCGTTGTACAGAACGTCCTCTCCGTTTTCCTGATTGCTTTTGCCCTGGTGATGGAAGTGCAGATGCGGCACATGCTGACAAGGCCGATGCATGCAGCCACAGACAATCTTTATTACATCGAGTATTCCGCGCAGAACTATGATGCAATGAAGCTTTTCAAGGACAAGGTGGAACAGTTGCCTTTTGTGACAAGTACTGGTGTCGGCCGTGGAATTCCCGGAATGATCAACATGACGATGGGTATCAAGGTGGACGAAGAACATCACGTCGATATGCCCGTCATTATCTGCGATTCCACCTATTTCAAACTGCTGGGACTGGAAGTGGAGGAGGATTTCGGACATCCTCTGGTGCATTCGCTGTGGATGAGCCGTTCCGCCTTCAATGGGGCAGGAGTTTCCGACACCTCAACCGTATTCCCGAGAAGAATCAGCATGAACGGAGCACAGCCGGAATTCATCGGGGGCGTGGTGGCTGATTATCCCACCCGACCGGCTTCGGAGAGTACTCAGAACTCAAATGGTGGTATTATCGTTACCAGGGTGGAAGAACTTAACTATGCCAATTGCCTCCTCATAGGCACCACAGGGGAAGACAAATCCTATGAGGACCAGATCCTTCAGGCATACCGGGAATTCCGTCTGGAGACTTCCGGAGTGGAAGAGCCAGCGTGGAGGTACGGCTTTGTCAAGGATATCAACCGAAAGCAACTGGCTCCGGTGCGGAGAACGCTGCGCCTGGTGGAACTGTTCGCGATACTTTCGGTGATTATAGCGCTGCTTGGCTTGCTGGCAATGAGCACCTATTTCGCCGACGAGAACACCAAACAGATCGCTGTGCGCAAGGTGTTCGGAAGCGATGTGGAGAAAGAGACCTGGCGGAATGTGAAGAGTTACATGGTCCTGACCGGTATCGCCTGCCTGATCGGCATTCCGCTTGCCATCTGGGCTGCGCGGATTTATCTGGAGCGGTTCGCCTACAGGGTCGAAGGGTACGGATGGGTGTTTGCGCTGTCAGTGGTGATTTCACTGGCCATCGCCTTCGGTACCGTCCTCTGGCAGACCCTCAAGGCTGCCCGGACCAATCCCGCCACAGAGCTGAAAAAAGAATAAGATATGAGAAGCTACCTGAAGTTCTTAAGTCGAAATAAACTGTATACCGCCATCGAGGCAGCCGGGCTCATCGTGAGCCTGGCGTTCGTGGTTATAATCGCCTGCTACACTTGGCAGCAGTTCTCCATCGCGAGGGAAGCTGTTGACCACCAGAGGATTTACGCCCTCAGCGGCGGTCAGGAATACCTGTCCGCCTGGCCGGGAGAGTTGTCGGTTGTCAAGGACCGTGTCCCTGACGTGGAGGCCGGAGGAAGGATCAGCGATTTCGGAACCTCGGCGATCTTCAACGGGCAGAGGGTCCAGGGATCGGTCAATCTTTTTGAGATTGATCCGGAGATATTCGAATTCATCCCGCAGACATTCATTTCCGGGTCAGCGGATGTCTTGAAAGACAGAAGCCAGGTGGTTCTCGGAGAGTCTTTCGCTAATAAAATATCCCCTGATATGGATCCTGTCGGCAAGACTATTATCGTCAGGAATGACACCTGCGTGGTTGGGGGAATCCTCAAGGAGACAGATCGTTCCATCCTTAAAGGTAGTGACATCTACCGTGCCTTCAAAGGACCGGACGAAGTTTACACGGCGGAGTTCGTTTTCCCGGTGAGCATGGTCTTGATCAAACTCAGGAAAGGAGCGGACCACAAAGAGACAAGGGCGCTGATTGACACGCTGATACGGCAGGAATTCGCCGATTTCTATAAGGTCAACAAGCCGGAGCGTTCGATGACCATGCCATTCAAGGACATTTACTTCTACAAGGACGGAAGTGTCGTCCTGAAACATGGCAACAAGTCCCTCCTATATGTGTTGATAGCGGTCGGAATCCTCCTGCTGGCCTCCGCTCTTTTCAACTACATCAACCTCAGCGTAGCCCTGGCGGGCAAGAGGGCAAAGGAGATGGCCATCCGCTCGACCCTTGGGGAGTCCAAGGGTAGGATACTCTGGCGATATGTCTCAGAATCAATTGTTTTCGTGACCGTCTGTATGGCTCTGGCAATGCTTTTGGCCAAATCTCTTGAGCCTGTTTTCAACCGGTACATGGCGGGAGACATCGGGCTTGAGGTGGCATATTCACCGATGTACCTCGCCGCCTACATCCTGATTATCTGCCTTGTGGGAGCCATCTCCGGGATTGTTCCCGCGGCCATGACTTTCCGTCACGACCCCGTCTCCATCATCAAGGGAGAGCAGAGGCGCCAGACCAAGAGCTTGTTCTCTAAGGTGTTCATCATCATCCAGAATGTGATCTCCGTCGCCCTGATCGCGATGGCCCTTGTCATGGAACTTCAGTACAACCATCTTGTGAATATGCCTTTGGGAGCGAATGTGGACAATATGTATTACATCTCAAGCGGAAGCGTGGGAAGGGACGCTCTTGCCGCGAAGCCATACGTTGACAAGATAGGAGTATCTCATGGTTTCCCGGGCAAAGGCAACATGTCAATCAGCACGACGGTTGATGGCCAGAAATACAACATCCGCCTGCTCGAGTGCGACGAGACCGCTTTTGAAATGTTCGGATTCGAGCAGGTCAAGGATTTCGGCAGGCCCAGGAAGGGCTCCTTATGGTTCACCGAATCGGCTGCGAGGGTTTATAACATTGATGAGGACAATCAAGCCGCTCCGGATGTGTTCAGCATGATCTGGGGTCATCTGGAGACCGGGGGAATAATCAAAGACTTCGCGACCAGGAGCGCGTCGGAGATCTCTGGGAACGATATCGGGCTTATCGCGATAGACGACTTGGAGGGCGTGTCAACTTGCGTTTTGAAGCTTAACAGATTCGATCCGGAGGTTCGCGCTGAGTTAAAGGAAATCGGACGCCAGGAGAGTCTCAGGATAACCGGTGACGAGGAATATGCCGAAAAGTACTTCGGGTACATCCCCGACCTTATCAAGGAAGGCATGGAGGAAACCAGGAACTTCATCAGCCTCATTGAGTTATTCATGCTGCTCGCAACCATCATCTCCCTGCTCGGACTGGTCGCTATGAGCGCTTACTACGCTGGGATGCAGACCAAGGACATCGCCGTCCGTAAGGTCTTCGGCGGGACGGTCAATTCCGAGACCCGGAGAGCAGTCATTGAGTACCTTGTCCTGGTCGGCGTGGCCATCTTGATCGGGGTGCCGATCGCGGTGTTCCTCGCCGAGCGCTACCTGAGGCAGTTCTGGTACAGGATAGAGGGCTACGGCTGGGTGTTCGTGGTGGCCGCTGTAATCGCTTTGGTAATCTCCTTCCTCGCTATCCTCTGGCAGACCCTCAAGGCCGCCCGCACCAATCCCGCCACGGAACTGAAAAAGGAATAGGATATGCGTTATTTGAAACCTATACGAGGCCTAGGCTCATTCTTTTTCTCCTCAATCTTTGCGGAGAGTTCGCCTATTGCCAAGTATAGGTTGTCAATGTCTTGCCTTAGATCTTCGGACAGGTCGTTCATGGCTTCCAGATTTTCTTCCTGCTCTTGTTTCAGCAGGTCAACTCTAGCCCTGAGCTCCTTTAGTTCCAAAGAGACCGATGAAGCCGCAAGCAAGTACTCTCGAACCCGGACGAACGCACGCATGATGGCGATGTTGGCTTGTATTGCTGTTTCGCTGCGCAATACAGAGGATAGCATAGCAACACCTTGCTCTGTAAACACAAAGGGTTTGTATTTAACATTTGACCCCCTTCCCGTATTCTCCAAGGTCACAAATTGTGATCTTGAAGAATCCAACAGATTTTTAGTTTCTTCAAGAGTCAACTCAAACATGAAGTCAGGAGGAAACCGGGCAATATTCCTTCTGACAGCTTGTTTAAGTGTACGTGTCTCTACTTGGTACAACCTTGCCAGATCGAAATCCAGCATCACCTTTTTCCCACGAATCTCATGGATAAGGTCTTGAACAAGAACGATTTCGTCTTTCATAAATAAACAGTTTAGATAGTAACGCAACAAATATAGCAGATTCTGTCAAATATGAGAAGCTACCTGAAGTTCTTAAGCCGAAATAAACTGTACACGGCCATTGAGGCGGTGGGACTGGCGGTGAGCCTGGCGTTCGTGATACTGATCGGGAGTTATGTGTGGCAGCAGTTCGCTGTGACACGTGAGAATCCGGACCGGGAAAGGATTTACGTGCCTGGCATGCCGGATTATCCGGGTATGACCTATGGCTTCCCCGAATTGCTTGCAGAAATCCCCGAAATTGAAGAGGTGGCCAAGTTGAGCTTTCTCGCACCTACCTATAAAATGCACGAGACCCTTTATGCTGCAGCCGTGGACCGTGCCTTTTTCGAGATGTTCCCGATATTCCGTTTCCTGGAAGGAGATGCAGATGCGCTCTTTTCGGGGATGAACGTCCTCCTGTCGGAATCCTTCGCCAGGAAGGAAGATCTTTCACTCGGAGACAATCTGACGCTGGACGGTAAGGATTATACAGTTGCCGCCATTTTTAAGGATCTTAAAGGGACAGTATTCAACCCTTATGAAATTTTACTGCCCACAGAGCATTTCCAGGACCGTTGGGAACCGTTTGACAATTTCGGGAGTACCCTCTGTTTCCTAAAGGTCCGTCCTCAAACAGACCGCCTGGAACTCTATGGCAAGATAGAGGACATCTGCAAAAAGGTCTATCCGGACACGTACGGGCATGTCTTTTTCGAGCGGCTGGACCTGTTCCGCTTTGATGAACTGTTCTTCCGGGAAACGGACCGGCAGTTCCGGCACGGGGACCTGAAGACCCTTCACATTCTCCTGCTGATCGGGCTTCTACTTCTGCTGTCCTCTATTTTCAATTATATAAACCTGTCGGTTGCTCTCACAGGAAAACGTGCGAAGGAGATGGCAGTACGCCAACTCAACGGTGCCTCAAAAAGAAGCATCGTAGGTAAGTACATCTGTGAATCCATCCTGTTTACGGCGGTTTGCTTCGGGGCGGGTCTCTTGCTTGCAGAGGCTTTCTGTCCTATGCTGAACCGGCTCCTTAACAACCCGGATGTCCCGATACGGGTTGCCTGGTCTCCGGGTTACGTCCTCGCCTATGTAGGAATCATTTCAGCAGTCGGGATCATCTGCGGCGTTATTCCGGCGCTTATGGCGGGCCGATACAACGCACTGGAGGTAATGAAGGGCAATTACAGGCGAAAGACCAAGATGGTGTTCAGTAAGATATTCATAGTGTTGCAAAATGCCCTGGCCGTAATCCTGATTGCCCTTGCAATAACTATGGAGGCACAGATGCGAAAGACGCAGAACCGGCCTATGCATTGCAACATAAAGGATATGTATAACCTGTCCTTCATCACAACAGAAGACCAGACGCCGCTTAAAGATGCTTTGGAGAGTCTTCCGTTCGTGAAACGGATCGGTAAATGCTCCGGCACCCCCGGCACTCCCGCCAGTGGGCAGTACAGCACGACAAGGGACGGACAGGATATTATGTACCGTCTGTACCGGATGGACAGTACAGCTTTCCGGATGTTCGGTTTCGAAATACTCAAAGATTATAACACCCCGGTCTTCAACAGCGTGTGGTTTTCCGATGAGAGTTTTGCCGCTACCGGTTTTGACGATGATTATCACGACATCAGCGTGCTTTCCCAACGGGCGCGCGGATGCGAACAGCTGGCGGGTGTCTTCAAGGCATTCCCCACGAACAATGCCAATATAGGTAAAGAAGAACATGCCGTCATCTCCGTAGTAAGGCCGGAAGACATATGGTTCGGGAGTTTTGTCATAGAGGTCACCGGGGACAGGAAAGAAGCCTACTCGAAAATAATGGAGACTTATGAAGACTTTGCCAAGGAGCGACAGACCTACCTGAATTATCCTTCCTGGATCGACGAAAGCATAGAGGAAGAGTGTAAGCCCGCACGGAACAACATGCGGCTCGTGGAGATATTCATGATTCTGTCCATCATTATTTCCCTTCTGGGCCTTTTGGCCATGAGTGCATACTATGCCGATGAGAAATCCCGCGACATCGCAGTCCGGAAGGTCTTTGGAGGTACCGTTGACACCGAGGCTTGGCGCACGATCCGGGACTATATGATCCTTGTGGGGATCGCCTGCATCATCGGCATTCCGATAGCCGTTTATGCGGCTCAGGAATACCTGAAAGACTTTATTTACAAACTGGAAGGATATTTGTGGATATTCGTGTTGGCGGTTGTAATCACACTTGGAATCTCATTGCTCGCCGTCCTCTGGCAGACCCTCAAGGCCGCCCGCACCAATCCAGCCACTGAACTGAAAAAGGAATAGAGACGAATATGAGAAGTTACCTGAAGTTCTTAAGTCGCAACAAGCTGTACACGGCCATCGAGGCGGTGGGACTGATTGTGAGCCTGGCCTTCGTGCTGCTCACCGGTCACTTTGTGTGGCAGCAAAGGCAGATGACCAGGAACGTCCCGGATTACAAGGATGTGTATACGTTCTACAGGTCGATGCACGGCAGTTCCGGTGTAGGGTTTTCATGGGGAACCGCTCTCCAAGCGAAAGAGGATATTCCAGAAGTGGAGAAGGCGGCGATGTTCTGGAAAGCTGTGGCGGAGGACGAGAGCACCATCGATATTGACGGCGCTAAATACCATGTCCAGGAGTGCATGGTCGGCGGCGACTTCTTCGACATATTCCCCACCGATTTTGAGACGGGAAACGCCACGGCCATGAACGACATCTCCAACGCCATCATCTCCAGGTCTTTCGCCAATCGCCTTGGCGGCGAGTCGGCGGCCATAGGCAAGGTCATCGACGGGAAGTACACTATCTCCGCGATTATCGAGGATACCCCTAACCCGATATTCGGGGAGCCGGATGTGATAGTCAGCATCGAGAACCTCACCAACAGGAAAAACAGGCCGTTCATGATGGACGTGATCCCTTTCGTTAAAGTCAGGAGAGGAACGGACAGGGCAGCACTCGAAGTGAAGGCCGATTCCCTTGCCACCAAGGCCTTTGACGCTTTCGGAGCCAGGAACTTCTTGGAAGACAGTGGATTAGTCAGGTATGACGAACTCTGGTACTCCCCGGCCAACAACCAGAGCCTCAAAAGAGGAAGCCGGTTTTACACAAGGATCATCCTTCTGATAACGATTATCCTGCTTATCTCGGCGATATTCAATTACATCAACCTTTGTGTGTCCATGACCGGCAAAAGGGCCAGGGAAATGGCGACAAGAAGGGTGCTTGGAGCCTCTAAGGAGAGTTTGTTCGGGAACCGGATCCTGGAATCAATAGTTTTCACGACCGTCTGCTTCCTGCTTGGCATTCTTCTCGCCGAAGCGCTGACTCCCTGGTTCAACCGGATCATCGGCGGGAGCGTGCCGGTCAGGGTGAGGTATTCGTCGGGCTGGTTGCTGTTATATGCTATATTCATACTCCTTGTGTCGTTCATCCAGGGAAGTCTTCCTGCATGGATAAGTTCACGATTCCCAGCCATTTCCGTCGTAAAAGGAGAGTTCCGCGCAAAGAACAAGCACGTATTCAGCAAGGTGTTCATCATCCTGCAGCACGTGTTCTCCATCATCCTCCTGGCACTTGCCATCGTGATGGGGCTGCAAGTGTCACACATGGTCAACCGCCCGCTCGGAGCCGATGTTGACAACGACTTTTACATTCAGCTAAACGACCCGGATCTCATGGATATCTTTGAGGAGAAGGCTTCTTCCCTTCCCTGCGTCAGCAGGATCGGCCACAGCACTTATTTCCCGGGATTGGTCGAGGAGATGGTTACGGAGGACAAGGAAGGCAAACTCTTGAACCTGGCCGTCCTCAATTGTGACGCCACCGCCTTCGACATGTTCGGGTTTGACATCAAGGAGAAGTTCGAGGAACCGTCGGTCGGAACTGTCTGGATTTCTGAAAAGGAAATGACCCGATTCGGAGTTGACAGGTATACCGAGGACCTTGGCCATCATCACATCACGGGACGGTCGATTGGGGGTATTATCGGTGACTTTGCGCCCAACGATGTCCTCAGGTACGACTCCGGAACCGGAAGCTACGTCATAATAGGACGTCCTGAGGAGCAATACGGCCTGTTGATCGAGACGACCGGAGACAAGAAAGAGGCCAGGAAGAGTCTATATGACCTGTACATGGACCTCTGCATCGAACGGAACGGGATCGAGGACAAACCATACATGTTCGATTACATCCCGTCAATTATCTCAGAACAGCTTTCAGAAGTAAGGGACCGTTTGTCTCTTGTCAGGCTGTTCATGCTGCTCAGCCTTCTTCTGTCTGCTCTCGGCCTTGTCGCGATGAGTGGCTACTATGCCGACGAGAACTCTCGCGACATCGCTGTGCGGAAGGTATTTGGAAGCACTGTCGAAGGAGAAGTCAAAAAGACTGTCCTTGAATATCTTTTATTGATGGCGATAGCTGCGGTAGTTGCCGTGCCAGTAGCGGTCTGGCTTGCAGGGAAGTTGCTGGAACAGTATTCCTACAGGATTTCCGGCTATGGCTGGGTCTTCGCGGTCGCTGTCATCGCGGCAGCCCTCATCGCCTTGCTCGCCGTCCTCTGGCAGATCCTCAAGGCCGCCCGCACCAACCCCGCCACGGAACTGAAAAAGGAATAAGCTACTCCACCGGGAAGGTGAAATAGGTGTCGGGGAAGGGCTCGTCGCGGAGGGTGAAATGCCACCATTCGCTGTCGAGTGCCTTGAAGCCGTGACGGAGCATGGCTTCGCGCAGGATCATCCGGTTGGCGAACTGCTCGGGTGTGATGCTCCTTGCCGCAGGGCTCTTATGGTTGTCACCATTATATTCGCCGGTGTCAGGATTGCCACAGAAATCAGGATGGCTTTCAGGACCGAACCAGTCGAAGGTTCCGCCCATGTCGATGTCCTTGCCTGTAACCGCATCAATGAGAGTCAGATCCACGGTTGATCCGCGTGAATGACCGCTCTTCTCCATGATATATTCCTGTTCGAAAAGCACGCTCTTGTCAAGATCTGGATAGAAGGCGGTTTTCATCACGGTGTCCGTACGGTCCGCCGCCCAGCGCACGAAATGGGAAACGGCCTTTTGAGGACGGTAGGCGTCATAGATCTTGAGGCGGTAACCCAGAGCCTTCACATCGTCGCTGACAGCCTTGAGACTGTCGGCAGCCTGCCTGGTCAGCAAGGCAGTGGGTGCTTCATAGCCGTCGACCCGGCTTCCGACGAAGTTGTATGTACTGAAATATCTTATCTCCAGAATCACATCCGGGACCACCTCGGTGATCTTCACGAAATAGTCACGGCCTATGGAAAGACGGGAGAACTCTTCGCGGGCTGCCGCCATGTCCTCCTGGAATTCCGGGCTGGTCTGAAGGCTGGCGAAACCGATGCTGGCGGCCACACGGCTGGCATCAACATCGCTCTGCCAGTGGGCGCCTGCTATGACACGGCTGTTGCCATATTCCCAGGCCCTTGAGTAGACATAGTCCGCGACGGCGGGGTTCACTTCGACAAGGAGCATGGCGGCAAGCCAGGAACGGATGGTGTGGCCTGAAGGATAACTTCCTTCGCCACGGAGTTCATCATCCTCTCCGGTGAGAGTCTTCTCCTTGAAATATTCGAAAGGACGGATGCGTTTGAACCAGGCCTTGGGGGCCACCCTTATCTGATCTACCGTGCGCAGACTCCTTTCCAATACATTCCAGATAGCAGGAGTGTTCTCTTCCGACACGGCCATGCCGAAATGGTCGTCCAGTTCGTCCAGAAGGGCTTCATACGTCCAAACGGCATCCCTGCAGGCCATTTCGGCACGCACCGGATCCTTTCTTTGCTGCTTCCCCCATTTGTAACGCTGGACATCCAGCTGGAAAGCCGGACTGCCCTTTGCCGGAGGGGCGGGAAGACATTTGACGAGGTCCGGCATTTCCTCGGTTGTAAAATACGCAGCCTTTTCCTGTGACCACGCGAAAACGCTGCCAAGGAGGGAAATAACAGTTATGAAGTAAAGTCTCATGGAGAATTATGATTCCTTTAACGATGCAAATATACTGTCTCAGATTCAAAAACTGAAATCAAGGATTCCTGTGTTGTAAAGCACTTTACAATAGTGTAAAGTTTTACGATGGGTTTACACATTGCCGCTGCCTCTTAAATAATTAATTTCCAACCGTTTAACTACTTTGGCACGGCAAGTGTTGCAGTTCGGGCAGTGATACGTTAATAATAATAAAAATCAGATATGAAAAGGCACAGTGATCTCCTCATCAAGATTCTTTCCCTGGGCATCGGGCTGGCAGTGGGTATCGTACTTATCGCCAAAGTGTTCTTCGAACTCAGCTACGACAGTTTCTACAAGGACATTGACCGGGTGTACACCATAAGGACATGGATTTCCCAGAACGGGGACGAAAAAGATTACGGTCAGGTGAGCGGAGCCGTTGCCGTGGGCTTCATGGAGGAAGTGCCCGGTGTCGAGACCGGTACACGCACAACCTTTGTCTTCAATGGCGACACATACCTTGATGAGGATGGTAACAAACTGAAGGCCACGCTGGTCTGCGCAGATACCTGTTTCTTCAAGGTCTTCGACAGGCCGGTCCTGGCCGGAGATCCTGTGAAGATTCTCGGAAAGTGGGGCGGAGTGATGGTAAGCCGGAGTTTCGCAGAGAAACTGGGCGGTGTGCAGGAGTGCATCGGCAAACAGGTTTACAACGAGGATATGGCCGGCCTAAAACTCCCGGTCGAAGGAGTCTTCGAGGATTTCCCCAGGAACGGAAGCCTGGACTATGACATCCTCCTTTCAATGGAAACCTACGGCAAGCAGAGCACGGACAACTGGCTCGGCAACGACAGGTACAAAGGCTATGTCAAACTGATGCCAGGAGTGGACCCCGAGACCCTCAAGGATGCCATCAGGAAGATGCAGGAGGCCCACCAGCCTTTGGAGCAGATTGAAGCCAACGGCACGAGTCTCAGGTACTTCCTGAGCCCTTTCAGCAAGGTCCACACCTCCCAACCTGAAATAAAATCCCAGATCATCCTCCTGTCGATCGTCGCAGCCCTGCTGATCCTCATCAGTTTGCTCAACTACATCCTGATAGTCATCTCCTCCATGGTCAAACGTTCCAGGGAAGTCGGTGTCAGAAAGTGCTATGGTGCGGAAAGCAGGAATATTTACGGTATGCTGACGAAGGAAGCATTACTTCACCTTGCCCTGTCCCTTGCTCTTGCAGCAGTCATCATAATCGCCGGGAGAGGCATCATAGAAAACCTTCTCGGCGTGCCGTTCACTACCCTGCTGGTGCCGAAGAGTGTCGTGGCAGTCATTGCTGTCATCCTCTTCGTGCTGCTGGTCTCTATCGTCGTACCGGCGGAACTCTATCAGAAAATACCTGTATATGAGGCGCTCAAGAACTACACCGAACACTCGCGTAACTGGAAACTCGGCCTCCTGGGCTTACAGGTCCTGATCAACGTTTTCCTTGTGGTGATGATGCTGGTCATCGGCCGTCAGTACCAGATAGTCTCCAACAGCAACCCTGGCTATGACTATAAGGACCTCTACTACATCAGCATGTTCGACGGCGACCGCCAGGCGGTCTCAAGGGCTGTTGCAACACTTCGCGGGTTTCCCGAAGTGAAAGGAGTGGCAACCAGCTACAACCTGCCCTTCGACGGTTCCAGCGGTGACAATGTCTATTTGCCGGACGACGACCGGGAGCTGTTCAACATCGCCGACCAGTACGAATGCTCTCCGGAGTTCTTTGATCTGATGAATATTCAATTTGTCGATGGACGGGCACCGAGAGATTCCTCGGAAATAGTTGTGGATGAGAAGTTTGTGGCAAAGATGTCCGAGTTCACGGATTGGAGTGACGGGGCTGTCGGGAAGCAGGTGTTCATCACCGGGCATGACCGCCAGGACATGCAGGGAAGGCAGTATTTCACCATCTCCGGTGTATATAAGAGCTATCTTATCGGCAGTCTCGTAGCCGTCGACAAACGTCCCAGCGCCTTGTTCTACGGCGAGATCGGCTCGATGTCGTCCTGGATGCCCCATATTCTGTTCAAGGTGCTTCCCGAGGATCTGGAGAAAGTGAAAACCGCCCTGGAGGAGACTCTGGAAGGCCGCGAAGTGAATATACTCTCCTACGAGAATCAGATGCGCGCTGCCTATACCGACGTTAGGAAGATAAGGAATACTCTGACAATCGGAGCCATATTCTCCCTCCTCGTAGCCCTTCTCGGTCTGATCGGTTTCATCCGTGACGAAAGCCTTAGGCGCAGCAAGGAGATGGCCGTCCGCAAGATCAACGGAGCCTCGGCCAAGGATATTCTCAGGATATTCGCCTCTGACATACTCAAACTTTCCCTCGTAATGGCAGCCCTGGCCTGTGCCGGCAGCTTCTTCGTTGCCCGCAGGATGCTGGAACTGTTCGCCGAGAAGGTATCCCTGAACCCCTTCTACTTCCTTGCCGGTACGTTGGCGGTACTCCTGATCATTCTCATCGTGGTCGTCCTCAACACCTGGCGCATCTCCACCTCCAACCCCGTAGATTCCCTGAAGAACGAATAATCAAATGATACAAAAGAATCTCAAGAGCCTCATCCGCCGCTATCCGGTGGCAGTGGTCCTGAACTTCACGGGACTTGTGGCAGCGCTACTTGCCTTCGCCCTGATTTTCCTGCAGGCGGATTATGAGCTGTCTTTTGACAAGTGCCATCCGACGGCCGACCGGGTTTTCCGGGCCGATAAGAAAGGCGATGAATCGCTGTTCAGGAACATATTACCAAGAGGCTTTGCCGACGATATCATCGGCTCATCGGCCCATATAGAGGCGGGATGTACGTTCATGCCGTTCTTGGGAGAGATCTATTTCTCCGTGGCGGAGGAAGGCAAGGATCCGGTCGGCTACAAGCGGGACCTGATCTTCGTATCGGAACGTTTCATCGATGTCTTCGGCATCAAGATGATCGAGGGCGATTCTCACGCGCTGGAGGGCCCCAATTCCGTGATTATTCCCCGGTCGCTGGCAGAGAACCTGTTTCCCGGAGAGCGGGCGACGGGCAAACTGCTGAAGACGGATGCCAAGTATATGGAGATTCCACGTGAAATCACCGTGACCGGTGTGTATGAGGACTTCCCGACAAATACTCAGCTAGGGAATGACCTGTTTATGACTGTCGGGGATATTCAGAAAGGTTCTTACGGCGGAGCCAACTTTGTCTGCTATCTGCTGCTGGACGATGCTGGCAATGCCGGAGCGGTGGCCGATGAGTTCAACGCCCATTTCGACTTTCCTCCGCAAGGAGACTGGCTTACGCCCATCGAACTGGTGCCGCTGACCAGCATCTATTTCCGAAACGAGGGTAATGTTTATAAGAGCGGCAGCCGTTCGCAGCTGCTTCTGCTAATCGCGATTGCCATCCTGATCCTGGGCATCGGCCTGATCAACTTCACCAATTTCTATGTGGCACTGACGCCGCTGCGCATCAGGAGCGTGAACCTGCAGAAGATCCTGGGGTCTTCAACCCGGCGGCTGCGTGCTCTGGTGGTGGCAGAGGCGGTCATCTGGTGCATCTGCGCCTTTGTAGTGGCAGCCCTTCTGCTGGGACCGGTTTCCGATGCGTTGCTGTCCAGGGGTGTGCTGATGCAGTCTTTTGCTATCGGCAAGCATTGGGACCTGATGCTGTTCGTCGGAACGGTTGCCGTGGCTACCGGTATCATTGCCGGTATCTGGCCGGGTATCTATTCCACGAGCGGCCAGCCGGCGATGATCCTGCGGGGTAACTATGGCCTGTCGGCCTCCGGAAAGAACCTCAGGACCATCCTGGTTGGGGTGCAGTTCGTTATTTCCACGGCGTTGCTCATCTTCGTGCTGTTCGTCCAGCGACAGAGCAAGTTCATGCAGGAATATCCCTGCGGCTACAACAAGAATAACTTGGCGGTGGTGAATATCGGCGGCGAGAACTGCAGGGAGAAGGCCGACTGGCTGCGGGAGAGGCTATGCGCACTTCCGGAGGTGAAGGACGTGGCCTACGCGAATGATCTCATCGGCGGGTCGGATACTTATATGACGGAGGGTGCGGACTTCGGTGATGGCCAGGTGTCGATGAACATGATTTACTGCAGCTGGAATCTGCCGCAGGTACTCGGGCTGGAACTCATTGAAGGAAGGGATTTCAACGAAGGCGAGTTCGGCCCGATCCTGTTCACGAAAGATTTGAAGGCGCACGGCGCTGAGATGGAGGTGTATGCCGATGAATTCGGCGATGACTCCCCCATTGTGGGATTCGTGAAGAATGTGAACATTACGTCTATGCGCAAGGCCGATTCACCGGTTGCTTTCCAGGTGCATACCCCAAAGGGGCACTCCATGCCGTTCGCCTATATCCGCCTGTCCGAAGGTTCTGACCGTCTGGCCGCCACCGGTAAGATCCAGGCCATCCTCAGGGATATGGACCCGACGATACCGTTCGAGGTGCAGTTCTACGATGCCATCGGCAAGAACCTCTACAGCGGCGAGGAGCGCCTGCGGCTGGCCGTGTGGCTGTTCTCCCTGCTGGCAGTGTTGCTGTCGCTGGTGGGCATCTGGGGCCAGGTGCTGATGGATGTGCAGTACAAGCGGATGGAGATTTCCGTGAAGCGGGTGTTCGGGGCCGAAATGAATCAGATCACTTCTGAAGGTCTGGGTATTTATCTCCGTACTCTCGCAATCTGCTATGTGATTGCGGCCCCGATTGGATGGCTGTGCGTAAGGTACTACCTCCAACAGTTCTCACACAGGGTCGGCTTCTCGCTTGGCGTGTTCCTGATTGCATTGCTGGTAGTGATTCTCCTCTGCTCTGCAGTAGTCCTCTACCACTACCTCAAGATGGCCCGCACCGACCCCGCAGTGGCTTTGAGAAAGGAATAGGCTCAAGGCTGCCGGAACCGTCAGGAGATCTCGATTTTGAGGCCTTTGCTGAGGGCGAGGAGATTCTTGGATGTTTCCGTGGTTTTGAGGAGCTTTGTGCGGACCTGAAGGGTGGCCTTCTCATCGGTCACCACGAAAGAATCTATATCGATCTTGCGGGCCTTGGCGCCGTCCATGAATTCAAGAAGCCTGTCGCCGTCGACTGGAGACAGTGAGACGGTAAGGATCTTTTCGCTGTATTTATTGGTGATGATATGCATGGTCTCGAGGCATATGATGGTCATGAGCATGGCGGCGGTGGCCAGGGCGTACATTCCAGAACCGCAGGCCAGGCCTATGGCGGCGGCGACCCAGAGGCCGGCAGCCGTAGTAACGCCGCGGACGACATTCTTCTGGAATATGATAACGCCAGCACCGATGAAACCGATTCCCGACACGACCTGGGCTGCAACCCTTGAATGGTCGAACTGCCCTGAGAAAGCATACTGCGAGATGATCATGAACAGCGCGCTGCCGAGGGCCACTATGAAATGGGTCCTCACCCCGGCCTCCTTCGCCCTGAATTCACGTTCAAAACCAATCGCCCCGCCCAGCAGGCCGGCTATTAATATCCTAAGTATGAAATTCCATTCTATTGTCATAATCCATTCATTTTAAAAAAGACCTGGTGTAATGCTCAGCCACTTGAGGACCGTCTGCCCGAAAATCAGTATCAGCAACCACGAGAATGTCATCATCGTGATACCGAACTTGAAGGCATCGGTCTGACTGTATTGGTTCGTATTGTAAAGAAGTGCCGCAGGTTTGCTGTTGAACGGCAGCACATAACAGTGCTCGATCAGCATGGCAACCGGCAGCGACAGGCTCATCGGCATGAAGCCGAACCTTTGTTCCACTCCGAGGGCGATGGGTACGAACACCATCGTCCGGATGGTCTTGCTCTGGAACACCAGTCCTGAATACATCATCAGGAACGTAAGGATCACATAGAGGACCCAGAACGGAGTTCCGGAGGTGATTCCCATCGAGTCGAAGGCCGCATTGACCATCGTGCTCGGCAGGTCGGTAGCATTCAGTCCGCTTCCAAGTACATATGCTCCGGCCGAGAAGAGCATAAGGTGCCAGGGGATGTCCACGTCGTTCCACTTGACCACCCCTATTCCGGGAAGCAGGGCGAGGCAGGCTCCGATCAAAGCGACTATCGTCTCGTCGATGTTATGGAAGGTGCCCTTCGTGACCCAGAGGAAGAGGACGACAAGGAATATGCTGACGGCCCTCCATTCCTGGGCGCTCATCTTTCCCATGGCATCGAGTTCAACCCTCAGGCGTTCTATTCCACCTTCGATCTGGGGATGCTGCTCTTCCTTCTTCATCGGGAAGAATATGTACATACCCACCAGCAGGCCGACAATCAGGATGATGATACTCATCGGTCCTACGGCTACAAGCCAGTCGGCATATCCGAAATCACAGGAGCCGAGGAATCCGGCAATCAGGGAGATAGCCAGCAGGTGGGCGCCTGAACCGGTGTAGAAGGCATTGGCACCGATATTCACCTGGAACAGGTTCTGGATCACGAGGTTGCGGCCGAAATTATTCCTGTGCCCGTCGGAGGCTCCGTAGATGGCGCAGATGACCATGAATATGGGGAGCATGATGGTGGCCTTGACGGTGGTCGCCGAGATGAAGGCGGAGAGCACGAGGTTGATCACCAGGAAACTCCACAGGACCCCTTTGGCACTCTTGCCGAACTTTATCACGAAGGCCAGGGCCAGACGCTTGGCAAACTGGGTCTTGACCAGCATCGAGGCCAGCACGAAACTCAGGATATTCAGCCACATCACGGGGTGACCGAGTTGTGCCAGGGCTTCCTTCTGGGTTGTTACATTGAACAGGACGACTCCCAGGATGAGCAGAAGGGATGTCAGATAATTCGGCAACGCTTCCGTCATCCACAGGATCAGGCTGGCAACGAAGATTGCCAGCATCGCGTAATTCGCCCTGATGAAACCATCCAGTCCGAGCGCGTCCAGCCTCTTCTGGGCCGTGGCGGCAAGGCCTGTCTGGTCGAGGTTGTCGATGAAGCCAATGTGGCAGAACCAGCATATCCAGACAAAGGCGACGATCGCAAGCGGACCGCCAAGCCTGGCCATCCAGATCTCGAATTTCGATTTCTGCATCTTGGGCAGTTTCTCGACCTTGTAGTTGTTCATGTCCAGCGGATCGAACTGCTCCGCCGCCTTTGCCTTGATATCTGCTTCCATTTTATTTCCAGTTCTTGTAAGGGTTCTTCATCAACATGGAGTTGAAGTACTTGGGATCGCCGGTAACCTCTTCTCCAAGCCACTCGGGCTTGTCGAAGGGTTCGTTCTCGTCTGCAAGTTCCACTTCGGCGACGGTCAGGCCGTCGTTGTCCCCGTAGAACTCATCGACCTCCCAGGTATGGACTCCGTCGGTGTTCTTCACAAGGTAGCGGGTCTTGTCGATCACTCCGGGTTCGGCAAGGTCGAGAAGGGCCTTCACCTCGTCGACAGGGATTTCCTTCTCCCATTCGAAACGGGCTGCGCCCGAGGCATTGCCGATACCTTTCACGGTGATGAAACCTTTATCTCCTTTCACCCTGATGCGCACGGTCCTTTCCGGAACGCTGCAGAGATAACCCTGGGTGATACGTGTGGCCTTGAAAGCTTCTCCCTTGAAGTCTCCCTTGACCAAGAATTTCTTTTCTATTTCCTGAGCCATGATGTTATTCGTTTGCTAAAGGTTTGTCACTCATGCCGATGACACGCTTGATCGCCTGGAGATAGTTGATATTCTCAACTCCCTCGAGACCCACGTCAGCGATGGTCTTCTTGATGTCTTCTATCTCGGTGGACTCGGAATTGATGGTCACCACCTTCGCTCCGTTGATGAGCACGTTGGCCACCTCGCAGATCGTGTTGTTGACCATATATCCGAAACGCTGCTTGTGCACGCGCACCGCGGCAAGGTCGGGATTGGCCTTCACCATGGCGATGAACTCCTCGAAGGTATATGTGTCCTTGTCAAGGGCGGGCATCTCGACCATGAAGGCAGGGAATACTTCCTTCTCCAGGACCTCGCGTGAGATTGGGAACTCTCCCTTCATGAGGGGATTCCACTGCTCGAGGCCGTCGACGGTCTGAACATAGGTCTTGATGTCCATCTTGCCGTCACGGATCTTGGTATTGTTGATGTCGTTCTTGGCCGAGATGATGTATATCTCATCGCTCTCCCTCTCCCAGACCTTCTCGGGAACGGGAACGGAAAGACGTGCCATCCTCTTGTGGGCAGCGCAGAAGCACTGGCCGAAACTGCGGAATTCGAAGCGAGGCTTGCTCTGCTCGCCTATTTTAAGTTCTGCCATATCTGTTTGTTTAATTGGTTATTGTTTAACATCAGGATCCTCACTGCCAGAGGTAGAATTGGCGACTCCTTCTGTAATACTGTCTGTTATCATCCATTTACCAACACCGTCAGGAATACGGCTCCAGGAACCTTTAACACCTGAAAGACCAGCACCCCACTCACCAGAGTCCATTTTTTCACCTCGCTGGAAGAAATCAATCCGATTGCCTTTAGGATCGAACAGTTCAACAAGAACACTTTTCTTCGCAGAAAAACCACTTTTGAAACCACCATTCTTTTTTGCCGTTCCTTTAGCTCCAACTATCGAGAAATAGCCTTTTGCAGGAACCACATAACCGTCGATTCCGGTCCAGGTCAGCTCCTCGTCCTTGTTGATGGTCACTCCGTTGAGCTTGATCGGGAAGTCGCTGCCGTTGTAAAGTTCGAAGAATTTCTCCTCGTCCGCTCCGGCACCATAGACTTCGTTGAGTTTCAGCTTGCTCCAGTCCGTAGCAGGGTCGCCGACCTTGAATGAGAAATTGTCTGAAGTTGTCTTGAATCCGGCTTCGTTGTCCACGGTCACCGAGAAAGAAACATTGGTACCGTCAGGTTGTGCGGGAATCGTTGCCTTGAACTGATTGCCGGAACCGGTCATCTGGATGCTGGAACCGTTGTAATTCAGGACGGCTGAAGTCACCGCCTGGAGCCCGCTCACGGTAGCGGTAACCTCGATGGGCGTGATGGAGGTAGGAGCCTCGGGGCTGAACACAACCTTGTCGATGGATGAAGGGCCCTTGTACATTTCGTCTTTGACGCATCCGGTGAGCGCCAGAAGGATCGCTGCAGAAATAAAGAATATCTTTTTCATGATCAGTGTCTTTTAATATGTCAAACTAGAAGTCGATTTCGAAACGAAGGGCGAGCATGTGGTAGTCCACTCCGGCCTTTCCGTCAGCGGCCACGACCTTCTTGTAATCCTTGGTAGGGTTGCCGGCGGAATCCAATCCGACGTGGAGCTTGTCCTTGCCGTTGGCATAACGGTCGTTGTTGTTGAACTGATAGTTGAGCTGCAGTTTCACGTTGTTGTTCACCCACCAGTTGAGTCCCACGGCATAAGCCTCGGAGGCGCCTCCATAGACATTGCCGAAGTTGAGGTTGCAATTCTCGTAACGTCCGCAGAGTTCGAGGTCACCCCATTTGTGGACCGGCTTGATCTTGGTGTACTTGCCACCATTGGAGTCATAGCGCTGGGTTCCACCGAAGAGCAGGTAACCGGCCTGTGCGTACCAGCCTCCGAAATTCTTGGTCTCGGGATCGGCCGCATCAGCCTTGAAATGGACGTTGTCGCCGATGTAGGCCGCCTCATAGCGGAGACCTTTCCAGTGACCGGCAAGCTCTACCGTCCAGAGGTTGTTGTGGTCGTAACCGGGCAGGTTGTTGGTGTCGAGATACTTCTTGCGGTTGATGCTCGTGGAATTACGGGCACTTGCACGATAAGTCCCCCACTCTCCCGTTGCCAGGTCGGTGGTAGTGGTGCGGTATGAATATGCGGCACCTATGTGAAGGCTGGCGTTGTCCAGTTTGTAGAGGGGACGGATGACCAGCTTGGTGGTAAGGGAATAGCCTGAATTGCGGCCGAAGTCCTTGTTGTTGTCAGCCACGTTGGTCCACTCCTCCTGACCGGCAATGATCTGCGAGAAGGCTCCTGCTGAGAACCAGAGCCAGTCCTTCGCATACTTGGCATTGATTCCGATATGACGGGAAGGAGAGAGGGCGGATGTGACCATCGGCCTCTCCATGAACTGCAGGTAACGGGAAGTGGTGTTGCGCTGGATGGAGAAATTCTCCTTGAAGTTACCTACCTGAAGGTCCAGGTTGGGAATTCCGGTATAACGGATGATGGCGTCCTTAAGTTCTGCAAGACCGTTGGCAAGGTCCATATCGAACTCACCGTACCACTTTTCATCGATCTGGCCCTTGACGGCGAAACGGGCCCTGCGGATGCTTGTACCGTTACCGATAGGGTCGGCATATTCCGGAGCGCCGAAAAATACCGCACCGTCAGCCTGGGCACGGATATCAAACCAGAGTTTGTAGCCGGACTTGGGGGACTCCATCACCAGGATTCCGTCCTGGGCTTCCACATCCAAGCGGTCTGATTGGACGGCCACACCGTACTGGTTGTACTTGGTAGTCGCCTTCTGGGCGAGGGCTGCCGGTACTGCCAGCAGCATCAACGCGAGTATGAAAGTAATCTTACGCATAATTGGTTAGGATTAATGATTATATGGATTTTATAAACTTTATGAGGTTGTCGCTACGCTGCAGGCCAAGTTTGGCACGCAGGCGGTAACGGTTGATTTCAACGCTTTTCGGGGCTATGTTCATCAATGATGCTATATATTTCGAAGAGAAGCCCTGCCTGAGGAGGTTGGCCAGTTTCCTTTCGTTTTCAGTGAGGTTGGGATAGGCCTCTGAAAGCCGCAGGTTGAAGTCCCTGTGAAGGACTTCGCTCCGGGCATAGAAATCGTTCATCTCGCTTGTGAAATACATCCTTTCGCGCAGGGAGGAAAGGAGTTTGTCGGTCATGGCATCCTTGGCGTCACCGTCAGGCAGGGCCCTGACTTCCCTCAGATCCTCATAGAACTGTTCCATGAATTTCTTCTGGTCCCCTATTCCGAGGGCGAAATCCACCAGTTCCTTGCGCTTGATATCCAGTTTGTTGAGCAGGTCCTTCTCCGTCATCTCGGCTTTCACCTCAAGAGCGGACAGGGATTTCTGGGTGCTGTAGAACTGCTGTTCCCTTGAACGGAGGATCTGCTTCTCGAGATTCCTGCCGCTCTGCCAGCGTATGAACACCAGAAGGGCGGCGACCAGCAATGCCAAGACCAGCACGAAGAGTGTTCCCACAATTGTTCCGTCCATCACCCGGGCAAAGCAATATGCAAGCATCAATGCGAGTACCGGGGAAAGGAAAGCCGATGCCAGGGTATTCACTATCTCCCTTCCCTCGGTCAGGGCGCGCTGCCGCGTGACGCTGATCCCCGCCAGTGCCGAGAAGAACAGCACGCCGGCCGGCAGCGGAGTGGCAGCCATCCCGACCATTCCGGGTAGAGGGCTGGAGAACAGGCCGAAGACCAGGAAAATCGAGATGAGCATCGAGGAAATGGACTGGGCGTCTATGTCAAGTTCGTAATCCGCGATATTCCAAGTCTCCATCAGGATCCCCTTCCTCATAACAGGATACAGGACGATGGCGCAACCGCCGGCAATCGCTGCCCTGACATAGGCGGTTGCCGTCGCTGCCTGGGGCAGATAGGAGAAAAGCAAGGAATAATTGACGGAAAATGCCGCCAGGAGCAGGAACGAAAAAACTATGGATATGCCCTGAAGCCGGGCATCCAGGATTGCAAGGTGGATCTTCTTGTTCCTGATGGACAAGGCGTGGAGCCTGTATATTCCCGCCGCAAGCAAAGCACACAGGACCGGTGCTGCAAACCAGGAAAGGATGTAGGAAAAAGCCACATCGGATTCAATCCTGCCCGTAAGTGCCAGAGAGACACCGGCGAGTGAAGCGATGAATGAATATGGAACCGCAGGGAATCGGCTGAAACGTCCCGCCACCATGGCCGCAACCGCGGTCGCGAGGCCGATTGGAAGCACAGACCATGTCGATACCGGCAGGAAGAGCTTTCCGGCGGTTTCAGACAGGGGCTCCACCGGCAGGAAGCAAGGTGAAACTATACCGGCCAGCAACACCAGCGGCCAAAGGATCCTGACGGACAGCCGTTCTCCGGCACCGGAAGCCAGAACGGTGCCGTTCACAACCGGGATATCCCGGAGGACCGGCAGGGATTCTGCCAGGATTACGGAGAAGATGACGTACAGGATCGCTTCCATAATATATTAAAGGGCCCGCTTGATAGTCATTACCGATAATTGCTCCGCCACCTTCACAGCAGCCTTGGCCAGGTCCTCGATATGCAGGGCGAAATATCTGAGATGGAACTTTTCGCTGAGCTTCAGTTCATCACCCATGTCATGGAATACGGTACGCTTGATCGACTGTGAGAGCTTGACAGCCTCCTTCTCATAGAAATAGACCCTGTCCGTCGTCTCAGCCACATCTTCCGGCTGTGTAAAGTATGCCTTGGTCCCGGGAATGGTGCTTTCGACCGCCATCGAAGCAAGTTCGCTCAGCTTGACAAACTCCTTCCGCAAATCGGCCGGAATGGAAGGGCTCTCGATCTCGAACTGGACCAGGTCTACGCTGATTATTGATATGATATGGTCGAAACGCTCGAGAAGACGCATGATGTCACCACGGGAGCGGATAAGATATCCCCGGGAAAACAGGATGCTCTCAATCTCCCTGATCCGCGCTCCGGCCTCAGTTTCGAGGGATGCCATCGAAGAGAGGTTCTCGACAAAGTCGGGATCATCCTTGTAGAGGTAATTCTTTACACCGTCACGGAAGACCAGCAAGGAGTGGTCCACAATGGCAAGGAGCTTGTCCACGCTCTCGATCAGCTTGTCCGCTTTTTTCCTTGAGAATATGTCGAAAAGGCCCATATCATTGGTTATTGCTTTCGTAATTATAGTAATTAATGGGCGAAAAACAAAAACATGTAGAGAAACAGAAGGGCCTGCATCCACTCTGCAAGCCCTTCTGTAGGGGTTGGTATAGAGTTATTGTAGAGTTTTAGAAATCTCTGTACCCTATTCCTTGTAGAGTCCCTGGCGGGAAAGCTGGTGGTCAAGGTTGGCCAGTCCGTAGACTACTACGGCAGTGACCGTTGCCGAATGTTCCATATACTCGGGAATAACCTTGTTGTAGATATCCCTCTCCGTGTGCCATATCTCCTGGTACTCGAAGTTGTAGCCCTTGGGATCCGACTCCTGGAAGCCGATAGTCGGAACTCCGTTCATCGCGAAGTATGCATGGTCGCTTCCACCGGCACTGGTCGGGCGGGGCCTCGGCTCGCCGGGACGCTTGTTGACAGTGAAAGGAACCTCGGGGTCAAGATCCATAATCGGCTTGCATATCTCTACATAGTCATCATACATTGCCGGAGGTACGGAAACGCCGGTCGACATGAGAGGGCCGCCGTCCCTGTTGATGTAGTTCGATATCTTCTCAAGAGGCACGGTCTTGTTCTCTACGAAGAACTTGGAACCCAGCAGGCCATATTCCTCGCCGGTCCAGATGCAGATCATGATGGAACGCTTCGGTTTTGCACCGGAAGTGGCAAGCAGCCTGGCGACCTCCATGTTGAGGCTGGTTCCGTTGCCGTCGTCAACCGCACCGGTTCCGTTGTCATAGGAATCGAGGTGACCGCCGGTGAGCACATATTCATTGGGATACTTGCTTCCACGGATAATGCCGATGATGTTGTGGTACTTGACGGGACCACGGTAGAAGTGGTTGCGGATGTCGAACTCGAGCTGGAAGATATCCTTGCGGAGGACCTTCTCCTTTATCACCTTGAACTGTGCTTCGTCCAGGCAGATGTCACAGACTGTAGGCAGGTTCTCCATGGTGATGTTGTAGCAGTTGGCACGGTCGTACATAACCCTGAGCGGAACCTTGGCTGAACGGATGAATCCGAGCACTCCGGCCTCGACCATCTCCTTGTAGAACGGAGCGGTGACCTGCTTGTAGGGAAGCATCTCCTTCGGGGCCTCATCCCTGTGGGTCATATTGTAGCGAGTCGTCTCCATGTTCTGGCGGTCGATCTCCTCATTCTGCTTGATGATGTCGGCACGGGTCTCGTTCGCCTTGTCGGACCAGTCGATGGCCATTCCCGTGGATTCTGCGTCGAGAAGGACCCAGGCTCCCTTGAGGGCACCCTTCATCCTCTCGAATTCCCTCCTGGAATGAGGCTCTACAACAACATGGCCTGCCTGCTTTCCACGGGTCGGGGCGGTGTAGGCCGGGGTTCCGAAATGGAGGGGGAATCCATCCTCGCTGAGCATACGTCCGTACCAGGGACCACGGTCGAAACCTACGTTGATCTCGCCGGCTTCCTGTACCATAACCTCAAGGCCCCAGGACTCGAACATCTCCTTGACCCAGGCCTCGGCATGGGTAAGGGCGGACGATCCGACAGGACGGCCTCCGATGTAATTTGCCAGATGGTTCTCATGGACCATCACCTGGTTGTCATTCTTGCCGGTCTCGATGATTTTCTTGACTACCTTGTCCTGTGCGACGGCGGACAGGCTGAAGCCGACGGCAAGTGCTGCCATCAGGCAAAAACTGAAGATTCTTCTCATGGTATTCAAACGATTATTTGTCAAGTTCTTTTACAAAAATAGGAATATAATGCTGGAATGCAAGTGAGATCATGATCCAAATTTCTGGAGGAAACACTGGATGGTGTTGGACATCAGGCAGCAGATTGTCATCGGGCCCACTCCACCGGGAACCGGAGTGATGACTGATGCCTTGGGCTCCACGGATGCGAAATCGACGTCGCCGCAGAGTTTGCCGTTTTCGTCAAGGTCCATTCCGACATCGATCACCGCAGCTCCTTCCTTGACCATATCCCCGGTCACGAACTTCGCCTTCCCGATGGCGGCCACGAGGATGTCAGCCTGCCTAGTGACTTCAGGCAGGTCCTGGGTGCGGGAATGGCAGATCGTCACGGTCGCATTCCTGTCGAGAAGCAGCTTGGATATCGGAAGGCCGACAATCTGGCTACGGCCAAGGACCACAGCCTTCTTCCCTTCAATCACGACATTCCCTGCCTCAAGAAGCTTTATGATGCCCATCGGGGTGCAAGGGACCACGCAGGAGCTGTTGGGTCTTTTCTGCCAAAGGGCAGCAGTATTGAGAGGATGGAAACCGTCCACGTCCTTTTCCTTGGCAATGGCCTCGATGACCTTTGTCTCGGAAATATGCCTGGGGAGCGGCAGCTGCACCAGGACACCATCCACGGAATCGTCTGCATTCAGTTCCGCGATCCTGTCCAGGACTTCCTTCTCGGAAGTCTCCTCCGGAAGACGGAAAGTGGTATGCTTGAACCCGACCACTTCGCAGGCTCTTTCCTTGTTCCTTACATACGTCTGGCTTCCCGGATCGTTCCCGACCAGGATAACGACCAGATGAGGTACCCGTCCGTATTTTTCAGGGAACGTCTTGACTTGTTCCGCCATCTCGGCCTTCAACTTGGCCGCCAGTTCTTTGCCACTGATAACCATTGTATTTACAACTTATTATAATTCAATCAATTCCCAAAAACGCCTAGACAATTATACTATGCGTTTTTTATAATTCCTTGTACTTCAGCAACTTACAAAATACGGCACAGATGAAACTAAAGCACCCAATGCCCGATGTCAGTCCTGTAGAACAGGTTCTCGCATTTGATTCTCCTGACGGCCTCGAGGGCCTTGTCCCTTGCCTCCTTCAAGTCGGCTCCGCTGGCCACTACCATAAGTACCCTACCTCCGGCTGTAGCATATCTCCTGTTCGATGGCACTCTCGGCGGTTCGGACGCCTCGCTACGCTCGGCCCCACCGCTCGCTCCGCCTTGCTCCGCTCCGGTCCCCCCTCTAGTGCCGAGGGTGGCATTGTCCTCACCTGTCGAGGTGCCATCGACGGTCTTGGTACCCATATGATAGATGCGGATGGCTGGGTCGGAGAGGGCGTCTTCGAGACCGGTGATCTCGAAACCTTTCTGGTAGGATCCGGGATAACCCTTGGAGGCCATCACGAAACCGAGGACGGCATCGTCAGACCATTTGAGTTCAGGCATCGTAGCCGATGCCGGCACGGTCAGACCTTCCATGGCAATCGTCCCTTCAGGGAGCTCCGGAGCAGATCCGCCCTCTGCGATGGACAGGAATACCTCGAAAATATCGGTCTGCAGGCGAGGCAGGACAACCTCCGTCTCAGGATCCCCGAAACGGCAGTTGAACTCCACGACCTTGATTCCCTGAGGAGTCTTCATCAAGCCTCCGTAAAGGACTCCCTTGAAGGGACATCCTTCCTCGACCATTCCGGCGGCAACCGGTTTCATTATGTTCTCGAGAGCATATTCATAATCCTCTTCGGTAATGAAAGGCAGCGGGGAATATGCTCCCATGCCTCCGGTATTGGGCCCCTCGTCGCCGTCGAAAGCGCGCTTGTGATCCTGGGAGAGGACCATCGGGAAGACTTCCCTTCCGCAAACGAAACACAGGAAGGAGAATTCCGGTCCCGTCATGAACTCCTCAACCACGACTTTACCATGGCCGAACTTGTCGTCCAGCAGCATGTCCTTGAGAGCAGCCTCAGCCTCTTCAAGATTCCCGGCAATCACCACGCCTTTGCCTGCGGCAAGGCCGTCGTACTTTAGGACGACCGGGAAAGGACCGGCGGAGACATACCCAAGGGCCTCGTCATAGCTCTCGAAAGTCCTGTATGCAGCAGTAGGGACATCGTACTTCTCCATCAGCCGCTTTGCGAAATCCTTGCTGGATTCGATGGTGGCAGCCGCCTTGGTAGGGCCGAAGATGGTTTCCCCGGCTTCCGTGAATACATCGACGATACCGGCTGACAGGGAGGCTTCAGGGCCTACGACGGTAAGGTTGATTCCGTTCTCCTTCACAAACTCCAGGAGCCTGTCTATCTCCGTGTCCTTGATCGGTACGCATTCCGCCTGGGCTGCGATTCCGGCGTTTCCGGGAGCACAGTAAATCTTTCCTACGTGGCTTGAGCGGGACAGGGCGTCGACTATGGCATGTTCGCGACCGCCTCCTCCTACGACCAACACCTTGGCGTCATCCATTACGGACAACCTGCGGCGGAATTCATCGAAGGCCTTCTTGTCAACTTCCACGTTGCTGTTCTTCCACGGAAGCAATGAATTGATTCCCATATGTTTCTAGTGCTTGAAGTGTCTTTCTCCGGTAAAGAGCATGGCTATGCCGAGCTCGTTGCATTTCTTGATGGAGTCTTCGTCGCGGATCGAACCGCCGGGCTGGACTATGGCCTTGACACCGTACTTCGCGGCCAGGGTGACGCAGTCATCAAACGGGAAGAACGCATCGGAGGCTAAAACTAGTTGTGGCCGGACAGCCGCTCCGGCACTTATAGCCTGCTTAAGGGCGATCTCGGCGCTGCCGACGCGGTTCATCTGGCCGGCGCCGACTCCGAGGAGCATGCCGCCGCAGCCCACGACTATGGCATTGGACTTGACGTGCTTCACCATCTTCCAGGTGAACTCCAGGTCGCGCATCTGCTCTTCGGTCGGCTTTACCTCCGTGACGCACTGGTCGAGGGACAGCGGGCAGATCGAAAGGTCCTGGTTCTGGACCAGGAGGCCTCCGTTGACGCTCACGCAGCTCATCTGTTCCTTCACGTCTACGCCCATCTCCACTTTCAGGACCCTTAGGTTCTTCTTGGTGCAGAGGAGCTCAAGGGCATCAGGTGCGAATGAAGGGGCCATAACTATCTCCAGGAATATTGGTTTGAGCATCTGGGCAGTCTCGAGATCGACCTCACGGTTGAAGGCCACTATGCCTCCGAAGATCGAGGTCTTGTCGCCTTCATAGGCCTTCGTCCAGGCCTCGGAGATGGTCTCTCCCACTCCGGCCCCGCAGGGATTCATATGCTTGAGGCCGACGGCGAAAGGCCTGTCGGTGAACTCGCGCACTATGTTAAGGGCCGCATTGGCATCCTGGATATTATTGTAAGACAGTTCCTTGCCGTTCAGCTGCTCAGCGGTGGCCAGCGAATACGGTGCCTTCTTCAGGGTCTTGTAGAACTTAGCGTCCTGATGAGGATTCTCACCATACCGCAGCGGCTGGCAGATGTCATATTCCAGGAACAGCTTTTCGGGGAGGCCTGCCTGGGGGCGCATCCACGAGGCGATGGCCATATCATACTCGGCAGTGTGGGTATATGCCTTGGCAGACAGTTGCAAACGGGTTTCCCGGCTGGTATGGCCGTCCCTGCGGAGTTCGTCCAGGACGACGGCATAATCCTCGGGATTCACGACTATGGTCACGCTCTCCCAGTTCTTTGCCGCACTGCGTACCATGGAAGGGCCTCCGATGTCGATGTGTTCGATCGCATCCTCCATCGTCACGTCAGGCTTGGCTATGGTCTCACGGAAAGGATATAGGTTCACGCAGACCAGATCGATGGTCCCGATCCCATTCTCATCAAGCTGGCGCATGTGGTCCGGAAGGTCGCGACGGGCCAGCAGGGCGCCGTGTATCTTCGGATGGAGGGTCTTTACCCTGCCGTCACAGATTTCCGGGAAACCGGTGACATCGCTCACGCTCGTCACGGGCAGACCCGCTTCCTTCAACATCTTCATGGTTCCGCTGGTGGACAGTAATTCCCAACCGAGCGACACAAGTTCCCGGGCGAATTCCACCACGCCCGTCTTGTCGCTGACACTGATTAATGCTCTCATTTATCTATAATTGTCTGTAATTCTCTTCATATGGCAGAGCATGAGCCTGCCGTCAGAGTCGCGAAGGTGCATGCCGTTGCCCTCGCACCATTTCCACCACTTGCATTCCCCGCATTCATCCTTCTTCATCCACGACCTGTCGCGGTAGGGCTGGAACCGGTTCTGCCAAACGTCCCAGAAATCGTCCTGGTAGATATTGCCCTGATGGTAATCGGAACGGATGCTTGTGCAGGCGGATATGGATCCGTCTATAAGAACCGAACCGACCGTAACTCCAGCCTGGCAGGTATAGAAATGGTCTCGAACCTCACCCTCGTAATGGCCAAGGAAGCCTTCGCAGCCGTAGCTCGCCTTGATGCGTCCCTCCTTGCGGGTCTCCACGATGAAATCGAGCATTCCCCGGTACATGTCGGCGGGAAGCTGCAGGTCAGGATCCTGGGCGGCACGTCCGGTAGGGAATATGGAGAACAACCTCCATTCCTTCAGGCCGAGGCTGATAAGGTGCTCCTTGAGTTGGGGAAGCTCCATGAAATTGCGGCGGTTGACGCAGGTCACCACGTCAAAGGCGATGGCATTCGAATCCACTACCATCTTGATGGCCCTGGAAGCCCTTTCGAAACTGTTTTCGCGCCCGCGCAGCCAGTCATGGTTCTCCTTAAGGCCGTCCAGGCTGATGGTCATCGAATGTAGTCCTGACCTCAGCAGGCCGGAATATCTTTCCGGTGTAAGACCGAAGGCATTGGTGACCATACCCCAGGGAAAGCCCCGGGAATAAATTCCCCTGCCGCATTCCTCGAGGTCAGCGCGCATTGTGGGTTCACCCCCGGAAACGATGACAAAGACCTTGTGGGGATCGGTATGGGCAGCAATCCCGTCAAGCACCCTGAAGAAATCCTCCCTGGGCATATCCGGAGTGCTGGCGACCTGCTTGCAGTCGCTTCCGCAATGACGGCACTTAAGGTTGCAACGCAACGTACACTCCCAGAAAAGCTGTCGCAGAGGATGGTCAGCCGTCTCGGATTTCCTCAACGACTTCGCTATGTCAAGTGCGATCCTTCTTCTGAGAGATACTTCGGCCATTATTGTTTCTTAAGCTTCTTGGTTCCTGAGACGGTCCATTCTCCCCAGTACCAGTGCTTGTCTCCTTCCTTGGTCTTAACCGGTACTATCTCCATGGAATCCTTGGCGAAACTGCCTCCGTTGAGTTCCCCGTCCTTGTCTTCAAAGTAGACCTTGACTTTGGGACCGACCCCTTCATAATTATTACTTACCACCTTCTGGGCTTTGCCGGAAGCATCCGTGACCAAGGTATCCATACACATCCGGTATTTAGATTCAGGATGCCTGTCTATTACGACCTGGATACCTTTGAGAGCCCGGTCATTCTCATCCGTGACAGTGATATCCTCCTTGAAATCGGAGTGTGGTACTCCATATTCCACCCGGGGAATAGGAATAATATCACAACTGGTGAAGCCCAGGGCGGCCACGGCAGCCGGCCCCAGAAATGAAATCAGTTTCTTGATAAGGTTTTTCATAATTGAGATTAAAAAAATATTCAGACTTGTTTTTAAACAAGTGAAACCCTGCAATACGTCAAATATCCACTCCCGGCCTGTCAGTTACCTTGCCGATGACAGAAGCCCTGTCGCCATGCTGTGCGAGTATGTCGATGGCCTCGCCGGCCTGGGCGGCGTCCATCGCCAGCACCATTCCGATACCCATGTTGAAAATGTTGAACATTTCCCTGTGAGGAATCTTTCCGTATTTCTCAAGGAAACGGAATATCGGGAGGATTTCCCAAGTACCTTCATGGACCTCTATCCCCTGGCCCTCATGGAGGATCCTCGGGATATTCTCGTCGAAGCCGCCACCGGTTATGTGGGCGACTCCGTGGACGTCCAGGCTGTGGATGACATCCAGTACCTGTTTGACATAAATCCTGGTCGGAGTCAGGGCCACGAGGCCGAGAGGCTCGTCGGTGCCCAGTTCAGGATATGCCTTGAACAGATCCAGTCCGTTGTCCGAGAATATCTTCCTGACGAGGCTGAAGCCGTTGCTGTGGACTCCCGTGGAAGCGATTCCCACCAGCACGTCGCCGACTTTCACCTTAGTTCCGTCAATGAGCTTGCTCTTCTCGACGACTCCTGTGGTGTAGCCAGCGATGTCATATTCGCCTTCAGCATACATCCCGGGCATCTCGGCCGTCTCGCCGCCCACGAGGGCGCAGCCGGCCTGGCGGCAACCTTCAGCGACACCCGAGACTATCGCCTCGACCACTTCGGGACGTGTCTTGCCTTGGGCCACATAATCCAGGAACACAAGGGGTTCCGCTCCCTGCGCCAGGACGTCGTTGACGCACATCGCCACGGCGTCGATGCCGATGGTGTCGTGCTTGTCCATGGCGAAGGCCAGCTTGAGTTTCGTACCCACACCGTCAGTACCGCTCACGAGTACCGGCTCCTTGATGTTAACCAGCTTCAAGGCTGACGCCTGCCTTCTCGTAGTCAACTGCCATGGCTTTTCAGAATTAGTATCTACAAATTTAACCATTCCGGTGGATTTTACCCTTGTTTTTCGGATATTTGCATTCATGAAAGTCACAAAAATCGTTTTCGCTACCGGCAACCGCGGGAAACTCCGTGAGGCTTCCGAAATCCTCGGGGAAGGATTCGAACTTTTCACCCCCGCAGACTACGGTCTGACGGAGGACATTCCCGAGACCGGCCTTACCCTTGAGGAGAACTCGCTTCAGAAGGCTGAATATATCTTCGAGCATCTTGGATGCGACTGCTTCGCCGATGACACGGGTCTGGAAGTAGAGGCTCTCGGAGGTGCTCCGGGGGTGTATACCGCCCGTTATGCCGGGGAGGGAAAGGATTTCGGCAAGAACATGGACAAGGTGCTTGCCGAACTTTCCGGCCTGGAGACAAAGGACCCTTCGACCACCAGGCGGGCCAGGTTCCGCAGCGTGGTGACCCTGATCCTGGACGGAGAGATCCACCAGTTCGAAGGAACGATGGACGGCACCATAGCCAGGGAGAAATCCGGACGGGGAGGCTTCGGTTACGACCCCATATTCATTCCCGATGAATATCCTGGCCTCACTGCCGCCGACATCACCGAGGAACAGAAAAACGAGATCTCCCACAGGGGTAAGGCCCTCCGTGCCATGGCCGGTTTCCTTTCGGAATACAGAACGAAGAGATGAAGTCCAAGGCTGAGCTCATAGTCCTCAACCACACCAAGATTGGTGACAATTCCATCGTGCTCCACACTTTGAGTGCCGAGTACGGAAGGCGTGGTTTCCTGGTACGCGTGAGCCCCAAGACGGCTATGGCCCTGTTCCTGCCGTTGAATATCCTTCAGGCCGAGGTGACAGAGAATCCCAAATCGGACCTTTGGTTCGCCCGGAACTTCGTCAGCGTCTCACCGCTGAACGGGATAAGGAGCAATATCCACAAGAACACCATGACGCTCTTCATGAGCGAGGTGCTTTACAGGGTGGTCAAGGACCAGACGAATGAAGACGGACTTGCTGATTGGCTGAAGGGACAGATACTCACGCTTGACGCCCTGGAGAGCGACTTCGCCAACTTCCACCTGATGTTCCTGCTGAATCTCTGCTCAGCCCTGGGTTTCGATCCGGACACGGCGGGCATAGCCCCGTTTGCAGACATCCACCTTGCCCAGGTGGAAACCCTGCTGAAAAGGCCTTTCGCAGAAGCTATGCTGATGCCTCTTTCCGGCGCTGACCGAAATGCCATCGCCGAATCCATATTGAAATACATTGAATTCCACACAGAATCAGCCGTAAACGTCCGCTCCCTCGCGGTGCTGAGGGAGATTTACGGCTAGCCCGGCGGCAATTCCGGTCAACCTCAGAATTCGAAGGTCTCGATCTTGAGCTGGCCGTTCTCCTGGATTATGCCGACATATTCGGCAAACTCGGGAGTGGCTGAATGCTTGTCGAGGCAAGCCTGGTCCTTCCAGGTCTCGCAGATCATGAACACGTCCGGGCGTGTGGCGCTGCAGAAAGTGTCATAGGCGATGCATCCTTCGTGTGCGAGGGATTTGCCGGTCAACGCCTTTGCGGCCTCAAGGGCCTTTTTGAGAGCATCTTCTCCGGGAGATGCCTTAAAAAAACAATTGATCCTGATCATATCGAAAACAAATTAATTGGCATTTTCCTCAACGAGTTCATAGTCCAGGAGCCGCTGCTCGAGATTGGCTGACTTGACGCGGATCCTGACCGGATCGCCCAGGCGGAAAACCTTGCGGGTGTGCTTGCCGACTATCCTGTAGTTGTCCTCGTCGAAATCATAGAAGTCGGAACGGATGTCGCGCAAGGGCACCATGCCCTCGATCATCTCGGGCTTGATCTCCACGTACATACCCCACTCGGTAAGTCCCGAGACAGTTCCGTCGAACTCCTGCCCGACCTTGTCGACCATGTATTCGATCAGCTTGTACTTGATGCTGTCGCGCTCGGCATTCGCAGCGATCTGCTCCCTTTCGGATGCATACTGGCACTGCTGTTCGTAGTAATCCTTGTTCTGGCTCTCACGGTTGTCAAGGTACATCGAAAGCAGCCTGTGGACCATCATATCCGGATAACGGCGGATAGGTGAGGTGAAATGGGTGTAGAACTTGAACGCCAGGCCGTAGTGGCCGATATTGTCGGTCGAATATACCGCCTTGGCCATGGAGCGAAGGGCTATCATCTGGAAGGCATCGCACTCAGGCGTGCCCTTGGCGTCGGTCAGCAGGCTGTTCAGCGACTTGGCGATATCCCTTCCGGTGCCGGTAGGACCCATCTTGTAGCCGAAGTTGCCCACGAATTTACCCAGGCCGGCGATCTTCTCCGAATTCGGTTCATCATGGATTCGGTAGACGAAGGTCTTGGCACTCTTGTCCTCCCTGCCGTTCATCCTGCCGGAGGTTGCGACGAATTCCGCCACGCTCTTGTTCGCCAGCAGCATGAACTCCTCGATCAGCCAGTTGGCTTCCTTGGATATCTTCTCGTATACCCTGACAGGCTTCCCGGTCGAATCGACTTCAACCTTCATCTCGGGGCGTTCGAAACTGATGGCCCCGGAGGCGAAGCGCTTCTTCCGCATTATGGAAGCCATCCTGTTCAGTTCAAGCACGGCATCCCTTATCTCCTTCGTCACCGAAGGATCCTCCGGTTCCTTACCCTCGGTCTCGATGATCCTCTGCGCACCCTCATAGTCGAAGCGGTAGTCCGAGCAGATCACGGTGCGGCCGAACCAACGGTCGACCACCTGGGCATCCGGAGTCATCTCGAATACGGCCGAATATGTAAGCTTGTCCTCGTGCGGCCTGAGGGAACACAGCTTGTTGGAAAGCTTCTCCGGCAGCATCGGGACGGTGCGGTCCACGAGGTATACCGAAGTTCCGCGCGCCTGCGCCTCCTGGTCGACGATGGAACCCGGCTTTACATAATAGGATACGTCCGCGATATGGACACCGACTTCGAAATTCCCGTTCTTCAGCCTGGCCATCGAAAGGGCATCGTCAAAGTCCTTTGCATCGGTCGGGTCGATGGTAAAGGTCAAGGTCTTGCGGAAGTCCCTGCGTCCCTTCAGATCCTTGTCCGTAATCTCCTCCGGGATATTGTCCGCGGCGTTGGCCACGGCAGGCTCGAACCTGTAT
Organism: uncultured Bacteroidia bacterium; assembly: GCA_902779765.1. Taxonomy (GTDB): domain Bacteria; phylum Bacteroidota; class Bacteroidia; order Bacteroidales; family UBA932; genus Cryptobacteroides. The sequence goes on along the minus strand of CACZCQ010000001.1, from coordinate 86,155 downwards.
GGGAGACCATATTCAGCAAGGATGGCGTGCATCTCAGTCTCATTTGCCCCGGGTTCGCCGAGAACGTCGACAATATGGCCGGTGGGGTTGGTGTCTCCCCTCTCCCATTTGTCGATGACCGCTGCAACTTTCATCCCTCTCTTTGCACCCTCAGGTACCGAATCGAAATCCACGGCAATGTCATAGGGCATGGTCTTGGACTGCATAAGCACCCAGGCCTGCTTCCCGACGAGATGGAGTATTCCTACGAAGGGGACCTTGCTGCGCTCTATGATTTCCACGATCTCGCCTTCCCTGCGCCTGCCGGAGTCACGTACCGGCAACGGCCTCGCCTTTGCGCCACGTCCCCTGGGGACAGCTACCCTGGCGACAGGTTTCTCCCGCGTGACGACACATTTCACCTTGTCGCCGTTGAGTGCTCCGCGGGTCTTGGAAGCTTTCACGAACACATCGTTGTCGGAGGTGTCCCCTTCCGGAACCACGAACACATAACCGTCCCTGGTCATGTGGACCTTGCCGATCACTTCCTCGAACCTTCTCTTGCCTGCCTGCCTTGAGCCAAACTGGATATCCCTGCTTTTCTTGAGTGCCTGCCGGCCTTTCCTGCCTCCCGGGCGCTTGTTTCCTTTATGCATCTGTAGCTGTATTCTAATCAATAACAAAGTTAACAAATTCCGCCCACATTGATTATCTTTGCAGAAGAACCCCGACAAATTTAATTCTATCTCGATATGTCAGACATCAGAAACGACAGCAGGATCGTCCTAACCCTGGACGCCGGCGGCACCAACATGGTGTTCGGAGCCATGAAGGGCGGAGAGTATTACGGTGAGACCATCACCCTCCCCTCCAATTCCAACAACCTCGACCTTTGCCTCCAGGCGATGGTCCTTGGCTTCGGAACGATAATCGAAAGACTCGGAAAGGAGCAACCTGTAGCCATCAGTTTCGCCTTCCCCGGTCCGGCTGATTACCCCAACGGAATCATCGGCGGCTTCCTTCCCAATTTCCCTTCATTCAGGGATGGAGTAGCCCTCGGACCTTTCCTCAAGCAGAAGTTCGGAGTGCCTGTATTCATAAACAACGACGGTGACCTCTATGCTTACGGCGAGGCCCTGGGAGGTGCGCTGCCCGAGATAAACAAGAGACTTGAAGACGCCGGCAGCGCAAAGCGCTACCACAATCTCATCGGCTATACCTTCGGCACCGGATTCGGAATCGGAACCGTAATCGACGGCAGGCTCAACAGGGGTGACAATTCCTGTGTGGAGACCTTCTGTCTGAAGCACCCTGACATGCCCGACATCATCGTCGAGGACGGAGTCGCCATCCGCGCCGTCAAGAGGGTATTCGGAGAACTCTGCGGCAATCCCAACCATGGCCTCGAGCCCAAGGAGATCGGTGCAATCGCCAAGGGTAATGCCCCTGGAGACCAGGCAGCCGCGATCAAGGCTTTCGACAAGATGGGAGAGGTTGCAGGTGATGCCATCGCAACGGCGGTGACCCTTATCGACGGCCTAGTGGTCATCGGAGGAGGCATAATGAACAACCACGAATTCCTGATGCCGGGAATCCTCCGCACGATGAGGTCCAAGATGCACCAGCTGACCGGAGAGGAACTCAACAGGGTGCAGATGAAGGTCTACAACCTGGACGACCCGGCCGAATTCGTCGACTTCGCACGCGGCGAGGCCCGCAGGCTGAAGGTATACGGCAGCAATGAAGAGGTGGTCTATGACCCCCAGAAGAGGATCGGTGTCATGCGTTCGAAGATAGGAGCCAGCAAGGCCATATCCCTCGGAGCATATGCCTTCGCCCTTTCAGAACTCGACAAAAAGGAGGCCTAGGATGTATCCTCTAAAATTCAAGCCTTACCTCAGGGAAATGGTATGGGGCGGAGAGAAGATCGCCCCCTTCAAGGGAATATACACAACCAGGAACAGGATCGGTGAAAGCTGGGAGATCTCCGCTGTCGAAGGGCATGTCTCGGTTGTCGAGAACGGTCCTTTCGCCGGCATGTCCCTGACCGATGTGATGAAGGAACATGGTGCAGAACTTGTCGGACGCAAGGTTTTCGAGAAGAACGGCACCGAATTCCCGCTCCTGATCAAGTTCATCGACGCCAAGGACAACCTGTCCGTCCAGGTCCATCCAGACGACAACCTTGCAGCCAGGATCCGTCCCGGCCAGAAGGGGAAGACCGAGATGTGGTACGTGGTAGGAGCCGACAAGGGCGCCTGCCTGCTCAGTGGACTTACGCAGGAGATCACTCCCGAGGAATATGAGGAGAAGGTGAAGGACAACACCATCACCGATGTTCTCGCCCGCCACAGGATACATCCCGGCGACGTCTTCTTCCTGCCCGCAGGACGCATCCATGCGATCGGGGCCGGAGCCTTCGTGGCCGAGATCCAGCAGACCTCCGACATCACCTACAGGATCTATGACTATGGCCGCCTCGGCCTTGACGGCAAGCCCCGCGAACTGCATATCGAGCAGGCGAAGGAAGCCATCGACTATACGGTGTTTCCGGATTACAGGACCGAATATTCCCCCATCAAGAACGCCGAGACTCCTCTGGTGAGCTGCAAGTACTTCACCACCACCTTGTTCGACCTCGACAAGCCGGCCTCGAAGAACCTGTCCGCACTGGACTCCTTCGTGGTTGTGATGTGTGTTGCAGGAAAGGGCGAACTGGTGGACAATGAAGGTGACGGCTCGGTCCACAGGATGGAGATACGCCAGGGAGAGACTGTCCTCATCCCCGCGACATCCTCAACAGTCGAGTTCCATCCCGACGGCAAGATGACCTGCCTTACCAGCTTCGTGGACCAGAACTCCTGAGAGTCCAGGTTTCCTTGTCAAGGTGGAATCCTGCGGGTTCCAGGATTGAATCATAATCGATTTCTTCGGTAGTGTCGACGTAGCGGCGGATCTGTTCAAGACTGCCGCCGGCTACTTCTTCCGCCGAGGCCCAGAACTCCTCTTCCGTGAAACCCCTTCCCTCCCCTTTGTAGTATCTCCAATACAAGAGGTTCATCAGGTCGTCAAGGCTTTTCGTCCCGCCGGAGAGTGTCCGGATCCTGAGGTCCATCAGGAATCCTATGACAGGGCCCTTGACATAATAGGAAATGGTGGTCTCGGATGAGTTGGCCGAGCGGTTGAAGAAATTCAGCCAGATGTCATAACTGCTCTGGCGCAGGCTCATATGCTTGCGTCCTTCTGTGTTCTGCGTGTCCTTTATGTATCCGGACAGGAAGTCCAGATGCTCCTGGAAAGTCTCTGCTCCGGCCCTCTCGAGGATGACACTTTCATAATAGCAGGTTATGCCTTCGCTGAACCACAGCAAGGGAGTGTATACTTCCTTGTCATAATCGAAAGGACCCAATTCAACAGGGCGGACCGCCTTTACGTTATAGCAATGGAAATATTCATGTGAGATGAACCTCAGCGTGCTGAGATAGCTTTCCCTTGTATTGAAGTCCCAGCTCCCTGAAGTGTAGTCGGCTTGTGATGATTGGTGTTCCAGGCCGCCCGGTCCACGCCCGAGAAGCAACAGATGGTATGATTCATAAGGGGTGTCTCCGAATATCTTCACGGCTTCGCGCACACCTGCGAGGAAATCCTTGGCTATGGGACTTTCATCAAAGCCTTTCGCTGACTGGACGGCGAACTCGTAGACAATGCCGTCCTGCTCGAAAAACCTGGTCAGGTGGTTGCCGATGAGGAACGGAGAATCATAGAGAACATCGAAATCCACAGCCTCATAGGCTCCCCCGCGAAGCGGAAGGGATGTCGATATTTTTTCCCACCCGTCCGGGAGGTCAACGGACACTGACACGGGATGGTCAATATCCTCATATAGGAAAACTCCGTTCGGGGCGACGAATGCACCCTCCGAGGTCACCCTGCTGTCCGCAACGGACATTGCATCCGCAAATACCCTGTAATGAATATCCAGCGTGTCCGTGCGGTCGATAATCCAGCTGTTTTTCCCGGATTTCTCCCATCTTACAGGCTTTCCGGAAGCATCGTTGACTTCAAAGTCGCTCAGATACTTCGGATAGTCCATTATGAGATAGTAGCCTGGCGCCCATACCGGCATCTTGAAAGCCACTTTGTCTTTCCCCGGCTTTGAAGGTGCATAGTGCATCCTTACATCGATATAGTGCTTCTCGGGTTCAAAGGAGATACGGTAAGAGATATCATACGGAGTACAACGCTCCTTTGAACACGATGCAAGTATGACCAATGAGGCCATCAGCAGCAATACCGGGTGTTTCATAACGTACTGTCCTAAAAAGTGACCAAAGGTTTAGTGAGAGCCTCCTTGAGCTGTTCGTCGTATTTCAGGCGGACCTTGATGCCCGCTTCCTGGAAATAGTAGCGGACCATGACTTCTTCCTCTATGAAGGGCACGATCTCGTCCCTCTTGAGGTTCAGGAATGTCTCCTTGTCCATCTCGAGGGCTTTCTGCATGGCATCGATCTGCCCCTTCATGCTATCTGCAAGACCGTCCTTCTCGAGTTCCTTCTTCATCTGGTCGAAGTATGTCTTGGCGCTGGAACGGTAGTCGAACTCCTTGGCCTTCGCAAACTCGACGAAATCCTTCCAGTCGGCGTCCGACATGGTCCAGTCCTCAGGCACGCTCCTGTGCTCCTTGACGAACTTGATGGCATAGTCCTGGATGATTGCGGAATATACCAGTGAGAAGGTAAGGCGGCTGTACTCGTGGCCCTTCACAATCACGTCGGGAGTTATTCCGCCACCGTCCTTGACGGTACGTCCGTGAACCGTCTTGAACTCGTGCGTCAACGAATCAGGGATGAAGGCGACACTTCCGTCCTCATTGCGCCTGGCGTAGTCGATGGCCTGGACGCAGCGTCCCGAAGGAGTGTAGTACTTGGCGGTAGTGACCTTGAGCTGGCCGTTGTACGGCAGGGGTCTGATGCTCTGGACCAATCCCTTTCCGAAAGTCCTGGTACCCATCACGGTCACCCTGTCCAGATCCTGGAGGGCACCCGCGACTATCTCTGACGAGGATGCCGATCCCGAATCCACCATAAGGATGATAGGAATCTCTGTATCAATAGGTTCCGTAGTGGTCTTGTATTTCTGTTCGCCGGTCCCCTTGCCTTTGGAGGACACGACCAGCGAACCCTTGGGGACGAACAGGGAGACTATGCTGATAGCCTCGTTCATCAATCCGCCGCCGTTCCCTCGGAGGTCAAGGACCAGTTTCTTCATTCCCTGCTTCTTTAACCTTATGACAGCGTTCCTGATGTCGTTGGAGACGTTCTCGGTAAAGCCGCTCTGGTAGATGTAACCGGTTTCACTGTCGAGCATTCCGGCATATTCCACATCGGGAAGGTGGATCCTCTCTCGGGTTACGTCTATGTCCACGATCTCGTCGGTATAGACCTTCTTGACCTTGAACCTTACGGTCGTCCCGGGTTTGCCCTTCATCCTGTCGGAACATTCCTGGCTGGTGAGCCCGTGGGTGGAAACTCCGTCTATCTCCATGATCTCGTCTCCGCAGCGGAGTCCGTGTTTGACGGCAGGGGAACCGGCGTAAGGCTCATTGATTATCACGTTGCCGTCCTTGTACGGCTTGTAGATGACTGCACCGATTCCTCCATAGCTCTTGCTGACCATCATCTGGAGGTCTTCATTCTCTTCCTCAGGGATATACACCGTGTAGGGATCCAGCGCTTCGAGCATGGCATCGATACCGGCACGCTCGATCCTGTCCACAGGCAGGGAATCGACGTACGAACGGTTGAGTTCCTTGAGGATGGAATTCTGGATTTCCGTCCACTGTCCGAGCTTGAAACTCTGGGATTGGGCGAAAGATGCGCTGCCGATAAGAAGTGCCGCAGCGACCGCTATCATTGATTTCGTATTCATATCCTTTGTCTCAGTCTTGCAAAATTAATAATAAATAAAGTCTTCCCGATAGAATACCTGCTTATCCAGTACCAATTCGTAGTCCGATTCCGAGGCGATGGACACCATCCCCATCCCGTCGTTGACGTTGCTGGGCAGCATCGTAGGTTCTATGATGGGCGAAACGTCGAAGCCGTAGCAAAGCATGTTGTTCAGGGCGCGAAGGTAGTTGTAGAATCCCCTGTCGATACTCTTGAAGGAGAGGCGGAAGAACTTGTTGACCTCGATCCTGTCGGCATCGTAATAATACGGATAGCTCTTGAAATAGTAGGAAGGGATATAGAAGCGGACGACCGCCTCGCCGTCTTGGAAGGACTTGTCGGAGAAGCAATGCATCGAATTCACCGGCATCAGGTCCTCGAAGAGCTCACCCAGCCCGGAAGAATAACCGTCCTCGAGGATGAGGTCGTGGAAAGTTTCATAGTCTAACCTGTAAGGACCATCGACGACCACCCTGTTCTCGCCTTCCCCCGCGGAGGTCAGCTGGGTGACAGTCGTCATCATACCGTCCATCGTGAAGAAACTGTCGCTTCCCCTGACGTCATCAAGGCGTATCGTGAATTCGACATATTCCTGCTCATAGGTCTCCGAACCGTCCAGGTTCTGAAAGACGAAGGATTTCACTACAGTGGCGGTATCGACGGAAACCAGCCGGCCCGGCTGCGGTACGACCTCTTCAGCCCAGGCCTCCGCCCCGCCTTTCAACGCCTCTATCCTGACCTTGTCGCCCGGCTTGAATTCAGCCTGGAAATCATATCTGGTGTATCTGTTCTTTATGGGGGCGATGACGGTCTCCTGAGTGTCCCAGTCGATGTACTCCTCATAGCCTGGATGGACCTGGGTGGCCCGGTGCAGCACGCCGTTGACATAGCAGTTCACCGTCGCTCCCGACAGCGAGTCTATCCTGTCCGGATAGCTCATGGAAAGGAACACCGAATGCTGGATATCCGACGCGCAGAGCTGAGCCATGATGGTTATTTTCCCGTCATTGAGGTCATATTCGTACCGTATGGTATTCTCGCAGGAGACGGAGAGTACTGCGAAAGCAAGTATGGTGATTATGGAATACCTTTTCATGGCTCATCAGAAATTGCGGGTCCAACTTATGGAAGGCAGTATGGGCAGGATCGTTATCTTGTCCATCTTCAGGCTGGTCCCAATGTAATTGCCATCCTTGTCGTAATCCGGACCGTAATCCATGAACACGAAATTCGGATTCATCCGGTTATAGACGTTGTATATGCTCAGGTTCCAGACGCTCTCGCCGCGACGGCACTCCCTGTGATGACTGAAGCCTACGTTCAGCCTGTGGCTGGGAGGAATCCTGAAATTGTTGCGGTGGTCGACGTACTGGGCATCCGTAATATAGCCGTCAGGCATCAGCACCGCCACCTGGCGGACCGGGACCGTGGTAGTCCCTCCCGTAGCGAATGACCAGGTTGCATCTACTCCCCAGGTCTTGTTGAAACGGTGGTCGACACTCAGGTCGATACTGTGCCGCCTGTCATATTTGTAAGGGAAACGCTCTCCGTTGTTGATGGAGCCGTCCCTGAATATCCTGTCGCTCTTGGCCAGGGTATATGCCAGCCAGCCGGTGGTCTTGCCCGAAGTCTTCTGGACGAGGAATTCAATGCCCTTTGCGGTTCCTTCTCCCATCTCGACACGGTTCTCCCATCCGTCCGAGGTCCCGAGCATCAGCGTTCCGTCCTTGTATTCCAGGATATTCTTCATGTTCTTGAGATATGCTTCCACGGAGAACTCCCAGCCCTTGACCTTGTCGTAATACGCACCTACGGAGAACTGGTCCGAAGTAACCGGACGGATGTCCTTGGTAATCGGCACCCAGAGGTCGACTGGAAGGGATATCTGCGCCGAACTCAGGAGATGGACATACTGGGCCATCCTGGCATATCCGGCCTTGAAGGACAATCCCGCATCTGTAGAGAGCTTCGCCGAAACTCTCGGCTGAAGGCTCCAGTAGGTACGGCCTTCAGTATTGAACATTGACAGATGGAATCCGGGATTGACTGTAAGATGGTCCCCGAGGCTGAAATCATCCTCGGCATAGAACGACAGCTCATGGCCTCCGTATATCTTCTTCGGATCCGTGAAATGCAAGGTTGTATCCACCTGAACCTGGCCGCCCTGCACCTCCCTGTCGACGGCGGACATCCGCTCGGGGATAAAGGTATGCCAAGTGTATTCCGAACCGAATTTCACGAGATGGCGGGGTGATGGATTATAGTCGAAGTCAACCCTGGCGCTCAGGTCGCGGATTCCGGAATGGTAGTCCAGGTGATAGCGGTTCGTAGACTTGATACCGTTCTCAATCTCGGTTTCGGAGGATCCTGCATTCATCACCATGTTGTACCGGTTGTACGATACGGTGGTGTTGGCGAACAGTTTGCTGTTGAATATGTGGTTCCACCTCGCGGAACCCACCGTGTTGCCCCAGAACACCCCCACTTCAGTGCGGTTCTTGTACTGGATCCTCTTGGAAACCTGGCCTATGGTCGTGGTCCCCTCCCCTTCTTCATCTTCGTTGTATACGAAGCGGTCCCGGCCGTGGTAAGCACCGAAATAGAAGCGGTCCTTGTCGCTGAGCCTCCAGGTGACCTTGCCGTTCAGGTCATAGAAATAATAGTTGGCATAGGAATCCTTGAGGGCATACCTGATGAGAGGCCCGTAAAGAACTGTGTGCATCCCCCGCGCGCTTACCGAATATGACAGCTTGTCCTTTATGATGGGGCCTTCGAGATGCAGCTTGTCACTGATCAGGCCGATGCTGGCCGAACCGTGGGTCTCCTTCATGTTGCCGTCGTTCGTGCGGATGTCCACGATACTGGACACCCTTCCGCCGTAACGGGCCGGGAACGAGCCCTTGTAGAGAGTGACCTTCTTGACTGCTTCCGGCTGGAAAACCGAAAATATGCCGAGCATATGGTCCACATTGTAGATAGGTACACCATCCAGCAGGATAAGGTTCTCGTCGGGGCCGCCGCCACGGACATATATTCCTGAAAAGCCCTCGTTTCCACCCTGGACTCCCGGCATCATCTGGAGGACCTTCAGGACATCGGCCTCCCCGAACAGAACCGGTGTGTTCTTTATCTGCGCCGCCGGGATATCTATGGCACCGAGATAGGTAGACTGGATTCCGGCGTCCTTGCGGGCAACGACATGCGAAGAAGACAGGACTTCGCCGGGTTTGAGTGATATGTTGATCACCGTATCGCGCTGCAGCGGAACCCGGAGGACCTGCTCTTCATATCCGACATAGGTATAATGGAATGAATATTCGCCGGCGGGGATGGTAAGCGTATAATATCCATAGTTGTTGGTAACCGCACCGGCAAGGGATTTCTCCTCGACTATTCCCGCACCGATCAGTGTCTCACCGCTTTCATTGTCCGTTATGTGCCCGCTGATGGTCACCTTGCGCTGGGCAAAGGCCGGCGATGCAAAAAAGATAGCAAGCAGCAGGGCTGCCTGCAAAGTCTTCCATTTCGTCATAGTCATTATTCCCACAAAAAAGGCTCGCTGGTTTATCATAGCCAGCGAACCTTCCTCAAATAGCTTGCCACGAAGGATTATTTGAACATGAAGCTGACTCCGATCGAGAATGAATTCCTGCGGATGATTTCATCGTCGAAATTAAACTCCTTGTTGTCCCTCAGGCAGTTGGTAAGGCTGATGTTGTATTCTCCACGGAGGGCAACGGCCTCGGCAATGGCTACGGAAAGGCCGAATCCCCACTGGGCGTCAATGGGTTTCAGACCGGGATAGGTCTTTCCTGTGCTGAACATATTGCCTCCGATGCCGATATTCAACCTGGGTCCCGTATACACGGCCATCCCTACCGGAGAACTGTCCATCGGGAAAGCGAACTTGATGTTGACGGGGATCTGGAGATAGTTGGCGTGGTAGGACTTATGGTCCTCAGCGAGACCGAATGTGAAAGCCTTTCCGTAATGGAAGATATTCACTCCCGGCTCGAGGGTAAGGCCGTCGATCGAGGAGAAGGCATAGTCGAAGTTGACCCCGAAGTAGAATCCCGGTATCATATTCTCAAATCCCAATCTCTTGACTGCATCGGCATCGGCTCCTCCGAGGGTGAATCCGGAAAAACCGCCACCGAACGACCATGTTCCGTCAGATGCGGAGATCTGAGCATTGGCCCTGGTGCCTGTAAAAAGCAGGCAGACGCCAATCAAAGAAACAATCAATTTCTTCATATCTTATCAATAATTAACAATTTCCTTTTACTTTATCTCCGGAAGTCCGAGATCCTTGAATGTACGGGGTGCCGGCTTTCCGGGCAGATCCTTGTGGGACTTCTGGGTCTTGATCTGCTCGAGGGCGACCTCGATGGCCTTCAGGAGCTGCTGGTCGGTTCCGGCGTATTCCTTGATCGGATCGTTGTCCAGGAGGATGTCCGGATCAACTCCGTAGTTCTCGATGATCCACTCGCCCGTGTTGGGATCGAAGCTGGTGGATCCGGGAACCCTGACGTCGGTTCCGTCCATGTAAGGAAGCGAGCCGCCGATTCCGACGATTCCTCCCCAGGTCCTGGTTCCGATCACGGTTCCGAGCTTGTTGGCCTTGAAGCCCCAAGGGAACAGGTCACCGTCAGAGGCTGAATACTTGTTGATCAGCAGGACCTTGGGTCCGAAGTGGACACCGTCGGGAATAGTGCTGACACGGTTGGAACTGCGACCGGCATTCATACGGTACACCACCCTCTGGAGACGTTCGATGATCATCGGGGATACGTTTCCGCCGCCGTTCTCACGGTCGTCTATGATGAGGGCTTCCTTGTCGAGCTGTGGATACCAGTAGCGGGCGAACTCGTTGAGTCCTTCGGCACCCATGTCGGGAATATAGATATATCCCACCTTGCCTCCGGATTTCTCCTCTACGGTCTTGATGTTCTTCTGGATCCACTCGTAATGCTCGAGGGGATATTCGTTGTCGATGGGCCTGACCACGACCTTGCGGCCACCCTCGGCGGCCTTCTTGTTGACGGTAAGCTCGATGAGCTTGTCGGCCTTGCCGATGAGGCACTTGTAGATGTTGTCCACGTCCTTGAGGGACTTGCCGTTAATGGCGGTGATGTAGTCACCTTCGGCGATGTCCATGCCGGGCTCGGTCAGAGGGCTGCGGAGCTCAGGCCTGTAGGTGGCACCGGAGTAGATGTGGTCGATCCTGAAATAGCCCTTGTCCTTGCTGACCTTGGCACCCAGGAGACCCATCGGGATACGGTCGGGCTTCGGGTAAGGTCCGGGATTGACATAGGCGTGACCGCTCGCCAGCTCGGCAATCATCGCACCGAGCAGGTAATTGAGGTCGAGACGGGTCCTGACATAAGGGAGGAGAGGTTCATACTTGGCCTTCACGCCCTTCCAGTCGCGTCCGTGCATATTCTCCACATAGTATCCGTCACGGAACGCCCTCCAGACCTCACTGTAGATCTGGGGCCACTCCTGGGAATAATCGACGGTGGCGTACATGTTGTCGGCATCGATCTCCTCACCGCCTCCGACCTTGGGTGAAGGGAAGTTGACCACGGTGCTCTTGCCCCTGCTTGAGAGGATGGCTTTCTTGTCTCCAAGCCTGTAGCTGATCATGCCGTCCGTGCAATCCTCGGTCTTCCCGGAAGCGAAGTCATAAGTCTTGACACCCGCTCCGCCGCCGAAGCCGCCACGGGCACCGCCCGCTGGAGCACCTGCGCCACCTGTGAACCAAACCTTCTTGCCGTCGCAGAAGAATACCCTTCCGCTGACAGGAAGCTTGACGACCCTGTCGATGAGCCCGTCAGGATCGATCTTCGTCTCCGGCACCTTGGCCTCGGGAGCCTTCCCGGCCCCTGCAGTCCTTGCGGTTGGTGAGCCTGTCGAACCAGTCGAAGGGCCGGCTGAAGGGCCTGCCTTCTCTTCTTCCTTTGCCGGCACTGTCTCGCTGTCAGTAGGAAGCAGCGGAGAAGGAGTGTCCTTCGCCAGCATGGCCATGTATGTGCCGGTCATGCTGCTGTAGGCATAGTTCCACTCGATACGGCTGTAGATAGGGGTAAGGTCCCTTTCAGAGGTGAATATCAAGTATTTACCATCAGAGGAGAACATCGGCGATCCGGAACTGTACCACTTCTCGGTGACAGGATATGCCTTGCCGGTTGCGAGGTTCTGGACATAGACGATACCCATTTCATTGGAAGCAGACTTGGTGTAGGCTATCCATTTGCTGTCCGGTGAGAAGGATACGCTGTAAAGTCCTCCTTCAGGGCTGGAATATACGACCTTCTTCGACTTGGCGGCCGGATCCACCTCCACGAGACGGTTCTTGCGGTCGGTGTAGTAGATATGCTTGCTGTCCGGGGCCCACATCAGGTTGCTGATATAGGTGTCGTTGTCCTTGGTGGCCTGGACGGTCGTTCCGGTAGAGGCTTCATAAAGATAAACCTCGTTCTCACCGGTGGAATCGCTGATGTAAGCGATGTATTTCCCGTCGGGGCTCCAGGTAGCCGCCCTCTCGTTGGCACCGGGAGTCTGGGTGATATTCCTGGTGATGCCCTTGCCCACCGGAACGTCGAAGACCTCTCCGCGGGCGACCACGGCAGCCCTCTTGCCGTCAGGGGAAACGCTGAATCCACGGCCGGTAACCTTCTTCAGCTCGGGACGGGAGTAAACCACGTCGGAAGCCAGGGTGATGTGGATCTGCTCGGCCTTCTTCGTGGCAGGATCCAGCTTGTACAGGAAACCGCCCTTCTCGAATACCACTATCTTTCCGTTGGTGCTGGGGAACTTGACGTCGAAGTCAGAGAAATCCGTGACCTTCGTCGTGGCCTTCGTGGCAGTGTTGTACACGAATATGTTCATGTTCATGTCGCGGTCGGATGCGAAGTATATCTCGTTTCCGATCCACATCGGGAAGATATCCTGGGCGGGATTGTCAGTAATCTTCTCCACGCTCTTTCCGTCATAGACCCAGACCTCGTCGGCCATTCCTCCGCGGTAGTACTTCCAGGTACGGAACTCCCTCATCACGCGGTTGTAAGCCAGCTTCTTCCCGTCGGGGGAATAGCTGCAGAAACCACCTTCGGGAAGGGGAAGTTCCTCCGGCATGCCGCCGTTGACCGATACCTTCCATAGCTTTCCGGGGAATCCGTCACCCGTCCTGTTACGGTACACGATGTACTTGCCGTCCGGAGTCCAGGACATAACGATATTGTTGGGGCCCATCCTGTCTCCCAAGTCGTCGCGGGAGTTGGTGGACGTGTAGGTCAGACGGACCGGCTCCCCGCCCTTGGCAGGGATCACATAGACCTCACGGTTGCCGTCGTACTCGCCGGTGAAAGCGATCGTCTTGCCGTCCGGGGAATACCTCGCGAACATCTCGTATCCGATGTGCGAAGTAAGGCGCTTGGCCTCACCACCGGCCAGGGGGGCGGTGAACAGGTCTCCGGCATAGGAGAACACTATGTCGGTTCCGTTGGTGGCGGGGAACCTGAGCAATCGGGCCTCATCGGATGATTGTGCAAAAGCACAAACGAATACTCCTAAAAGAATACTGGAAAGAAAAACCCTTTTGACCATATGATATTGTCTTAAATTTTACGCAAGATAATAAAATAACCGAACTCCGTCAAACCGGATAATGTCGCCAAATAAATTTCACTTGTACATTAACCATGGATAAATCTTTGCTGGCGCAACACATTGACGTTTACCGATTATTCCTTGACCTTTTCTTAACTAATGATTGTGCAAGGATTATCATCTTCGGGATTTAGTATATAGAAACCATGAAGAGATTGATCATGGGCCCCTTGTAACGATTTTTTATAAAGATTGCCAAAAACGGCCTTGTAGACACCTCTGAGGGGGTATCGGTGTAACGAAATAATTGATGGGAAAATAGCTTCTTAACCGTTCCTTCCCTATTTTTGCAGTAGTTTCACTTATCTTGCTTTATCTATGAAGCGATTGATCATTATCACCATGCTGCTTGTTATTGCGGCATCCTGCTCCAAAGAAGGAGCAATACTCCCAACTTCCGAGAGTAATAATGATGTTATTCCCAAGGAAGAAGCTCTTGAACTTGTTATCAACCATTCAAAGTTGCTTTATCCTGAGACAAGATCTAACCTTAACCTATCTATTTCTGATGCTATCACGTTGACAAAAAAGGATCTGTCCAAAGCCACTCGATCGGTTGTATCTTCTGAAATACCTGACACGGCTTTATACATATTCAATTTTGCCAATAATTCAGGATATGCAGTTACTTCGGCAAACCGGAAATATGGTAATACCCTCTTCTGCATAACAGAAAGCGGGAGCCTCTCTGTCGAAGACTTCGGTCCTATACAAACAAGGGCATCAGGAGATACTACGGGCATTAATGATGGAACGCACTTCATCACGGATTTGATCACGGCATCAATTATGTCGAATGAAATAGCGCCCCCGATTGACTCAACAGAAGTAGGTGGTGGGCCGGGGTTGATAATTGATGAAAAATATGGGCCTCTTGTTCTTACCAAATGGCAACAAGACGTATCACCATTTACTGATTCGACTGTTGTAGGTTGTCCAATTGGGTGTATGACAGTAGCTGTAGGACAAGTTATTGTAGCAAATAGGATAGCCAACTCTATGATATTTAATGGTAAAACCTGTTCATGGGATGATTTAGAGTCTGTTTGCTTTTATTCGAACAGAACATACACAGGATCTTCTGAAGCAAAGTTACAAGTCGCTAATTTTATAAAAGTAATAACAGATGAAAATCATTGCGATATCAACTTCTCCCCCAATGGATCTTCCGGAACAATGGAAGGAGCTCAGAGAACTTTACTGTCTTTAGGCTATAGTTCTGTGACTATCAACAGGCATTTATTAATAGACTATTTTACAGATAATGATGCATATACGGTTACAAACCATATCAAAAGTGGAAAACCAGTGATTATGAGCGGTTCAAACGGTTTTGTTGGCCATGCTTGGGTCATAGATGGATATATCCATTACACTGTTAATTCTGAATTTTACCACATTAATTGGGGTTATAATGGATTAAGTGATGGGTACTTTTGGGTTGGTTCTTTTGCTATGTACAGTCGTTTTATGAGAGATTCTATAGATCCTTCATGGCAATACGGAGCTCTTGAAAACTATGATTCCGAATTACAGTATATAACATATAATTATTAGGGAAATGAAACGAGTGTATATTATTCTACTATGGAATCTGCTCTTTTCCGGTTGCGTCAAATACGACACGCCACTTGTCGATAAGCCCCTTTCAATAGCCGACAAAGTGATAACGTTCGAAGCAATCGGTGGAGAGAAACTCTTGGCCGGATCCACAAATGAAGGCAGTCTCAGGGTGAAGACCATCACTGTTGACGGAATATCCGTACAGGATGACGGTGATCCGAAAACACCATTGAATAATCTTTGGTGCAGTGTTACTAATGACTATGAATCTATGGGCATAATCATCTCTCTCCTGCCAAATGACACCGGAAAGGAAAGGTCATGCTCCATCTCTTGTTCGAATTCTAACAATTCGAGGTTCGGAGCAATCACGGTTCGGCAGAACCGATAATCTTAGTTTGCCATAGAACCCTCTTGTAACGATTAACCATGAAAAGAATCCTACTCATCTTATCACTTACTATCCTTGCGTTTTGCGCCAAGGCGCAGTCTCCTTTCAGATTTGAGGTACTGGCCGGAGGAGGAATGGACGTACAATTATATAGGGGTGAAGGTGATTTGAATCGGGGTCGATTCGTCCTCGGCGGGACTTGCAGCTATTTATTCAATGACAATCTGGACATCTGTGCCAAATACCTCTTTTCCCCGACTTACTCGCTGAACGGGTATCATAAGTACAGGGCTCATACCTTTACCCTGGCAGGAGAATACCTTTTCCTGAGGGACAGGAGTGTAAGGCCATATATTGCCTTGGGTGCAGGGCCGCAATATGTCCATACCATTGAGTCCTCAACAGGTAAGTATCACGGGACAACCATGGGGGTTCTCGGAGAGACCGGAGTAGAGGTCAACCGACACTTCAAGGTCTCGTTGGGCTCATTCCATCAGGGATACCTTTTCTGGAATAACACCCTCCAACCGTTCATGTTCCTGACCCTTGGCTGGGTCCTATGATTTTTTTATAATATTGACACAATTATTCCAGCCCCCTGGCGCGGAGAAGGGCTCCGGGATCGGGCTGGGCGCCGCGGAACATCATGTAAAGCACCATCGGTTCCTCGCTGCCTCCCCTTTCGAGGAAGAGTTTGCGGAACTTTGCAGCAACCTCGGGATTATATATTCCCTGCTGCTGGAAATACTCGAAAGCGTCCTTGTCAAGCACCTCGGCCCAGAGGTAGCTGTAGTAACCAGCGCTGTAGCCGCTGTTGAAGATATGGTTGAAGTAGGTCGTACGGTAGCGGGGGATGATTTCGTCGATCAGCCCCATCTCCTTGCAGACCTTTTCCTCGAAAGCAGCCACGTTGGCAGCCTGGTCGCCTTCGCTCATCTTTTCCAGGTCTTCCATGGTAAGCTCATGCCACTTCATGTCCAGGATTGACGCTGCGCAAAGCTCCGAAGTCATGAATCCCTGGTTGAACTTGTGGGCGTTGTTGATCTTGGCGACCAGCTCTTCCGGGATGACCTCACCGGTCTTGTAATGCCTGGCATATTCGGCCAGGATCTCCGGCTGGAAAGCCCAGTTCTCATTGAACTGCGAGAACGTCTCCACGAAATCACGCTTGACGCTGGTCCCGCTCACGGAAGGATATGTGCACTTAGTAAGGAGGCCGTGGAGGCCGTGGCCGAACTCGTGGAAAACCGTCTCGACCTCGTCGACGGTGAACAGACCAGGCTCGCTGTCAGTAGGAGCGGTCATGTTACCGACATTCAACACGATAGGACGCACCTCGTTGCCGTCCTTGTCGACATACTGGTCGCGGAAAACGGTCATCCAGGCTCCTCCCCTCTTGGAAGGACGGGGGTAGTAGTCGGTCATGAATATTCCGAGCAGGCTTCCGTCTGCATCGGTGACCTTGAAGGTCTCGACTGCAGGATTGTACACCGGGATTCCCGAAACGGGTTCCACGTTGATGCCATAGATCTTGTGAGCCGCGGCGAAAGCACCGTTGCGGACATTCTCCATCTTGAAATACGGCCTGGTCTGGTCCTCGTCAAGGGCATATTTCCTCTGGCGCACCTTCTCGGCATAGTAGAACCAGTCCCAAGGCATTATCTTGGAGCCCTTCTCCACCTTGCCGGCGGCTATGTCCTCGTCCATGATCTTCTGCATGTCGTAGACTTCCTCCTTTGCCTTGGCATTGGAAGCCTTCTGGATCTTGTCCAGGAACTCGTCGACCGTCTGGGGGTCATGAGCCATCTGCTCGTCCAGGGCGTAGGCGGCGTACGTGTCGAAACCGAGCATCCGGGCCTTCTCGGCGCGGAGTTTCAGGATCTCGAGGCAGAGTGCCTTGTTGTCATATTCATTACCGTTGTTGCCCCTGGATGAATACGCCTTGAACATTTCCTCGCGGCGTCCGCGGTCCTCGCAGGTCGTCATCTCGGACGTATAGGATGATACGGGAATCCCGAACTTGTCCTTGAAGGCGTTGTTCTCAGCCAGGAGGTTGTTGCCGAACTTCTGCTGGGATGCAGCCACTTTAAGGTTGATCTCCTTGAGCCTTTCCTGGGATGCATCGTCCAGGGCGACACCGTTGCGGGTAAAGCTCTTGTACAGGTTCTGCAGCACCATCTGCTGCTCCCTTGTGAGTCCGCTCTGGTCAGCCTCGTAGACAGCCTTGACCCTTTCGAAGAACT
The DNA here is from genome assembly GCA_902779765.1 of uncultured Bacteroidia bacterium. GTDB lineage: Bacteria > Bacteroidota > Bacteroidia > Bacteroidales > UBA932 > Cryptobacteroides. Next base: position 68,360 of record CACZCQ010000001.1, on the reverse strand, counting down.
TCTTGTTCATCGATATCTCGTTACTTTGGGCAGTGATGAGCTCGGTGGCTTCCTCGGCCACCTTCTCCATCTCTTCGCTGTCCTCCGTCTCCTGCAGGTTGAAAAGGACGGCCGTCACCTTGTCCAGGATCTCTCCCGAAAGTTCATAGGCGGCAACGGTATTCTGGAAAGAAGGAGCCTCCTCGTTGTCGAGTATTTCCTGAAGTTCCTTTTCCTGCTGCTCGATTCCTGCCTTGATCGCAGGGATGTAGTCGGCGAGGGTTATCTTGTCGAAAGGAGGTACGCCATAAGGGGTGTCCCATTCCGTCAGGAATGGATTCTTGGGTTGGCTGCATGCTGTCATAGCCACTATTGTTCCGATAATCAGGATTGATTTTTTCATTTGTGTCCGTTATTATTTGATCTTTACCCCACCCAGGTCGATGAGGGTGAACTGGGCTGCTCCGTTATAGTTGGTAAGGATTCCCGTCAGGTCGATCTTCGCACCTCTCAGGATGGCAGGGTCGATCTTCTGGTCGGCGAAGTTTGCATAACCGCTGGTCCTTACCTGGACTTCGGTACCGCTTGGCATCTTGAAATACTGGCTGACCGCATAAGCAGCCGCATTGTTGTAAATCGTATTGATCGATTCCCGGACGGTGCCATAGTTATAGTCTCCGGAATTGCCTATCCTGGCGGAATCCCAGACACCTGAGAAGACATATCTCTTCATCTGCTTCTCGCTGAAAGCCCAGGTGTCGACTCCCCACTGCTGGTCCGAAAGGAACAGGCGGTTGGAAGAGGCCTTCTTGTCCTTGTTGGGGTCGAGATAGATGAGGACGAATATTTCGTCACCGTAGGTAAGATCCTTCAAAGTCACGAGTTTACCGAAATAGGGGCTCTTGTAGCTCGACCTGAGTGCGGTCTTGAGTTCATCCTCGGACACCACCAGAGGAGTCACGGGAGAACCTTTCTCCCCCTTGAATACGTGGGTGCTTATGATGCTTTTCACATCGATGTAGGCAGTCTCGTACTCCCCAGTCGGATCCTCGATTCCGATCTGGAGCATACCGCCATAGTTGCCGACCGTCAGTCCTTCGCATTTGACATACAGGGTCTGTCCGAGATGATAGTCGTTATAGAGACCAGAATTGCCGATCTTCACCTCGATTCCGCCAGTTTCGTCCTGGATGTACAGGGAACGGTAGATATTCCCAGCGGCATCGGAAGAGATGACCTTGCCGCTTATGACAAGATCCTTCTCAACGTGGTAAGGCTTGCCTTGATACAAGGCTTTCAACTGGGCGATGGTCGTATTGGCCGTCAGAACCTGGGGCGCAGGTTCGGCCGGTTCGCCCTGGTTCCCGAGTACAGGTTCCCATTCCTGGCAAGATACGGCCAGGAACGAAAGGATAATCGCTATCGGATATAATATCTTCTTCATGATCTTCCCTCCCGTTTTAGAATCTGAAATAAAGGTTCAGCATGTAGTTGAATCCCTGCATATAGAAATACTTCGGATCGAAGTTGTAGTAGCGGGTCTTGCTGGTCGTGTTGTCCACCATCCTGGTCTGCTCGAAGCCTCCCGTCTTTACATTCGTCTTGTTCAGGACATTCTTGGCGTTGAGCGAGAAGCCGTACTGGTATTTCCTCTTGTAGTACCAGGACTTGCCGACACTGAAGTTCACCAGCCATGCGGGATCGAACTTTTCCTGCCTCGTCAGCGCCTCCACCTCTTCGGGGGTGATGACTCCGTCAGGTCCGGCCACCGCCTGGTCCGTACGGCTCAGAGGGCTCATATCCAGATAGGAATTGGCGAAATAGTCCACGTCAGCATCGATGAACCAATAGTTGTAGAAGTATGAAAGACCCAGGCTGGCGGCAAGCTGCGGCGTGCTGGGCACATAGTGCTTCTGGGTAGAGCCGTCCCTCATCGGGGTAGCCTTCCAGTAAGTAACCGGGACATCGTCATAGATGGGCTCTGCGCTGTTGTCGACCGTGGCGGTCAGCAGGGGCGTCGAGGTATAGACATACTCTCCGGCCGTGAAAACACCGATAAGGGAAAGGCCGCTGAGTGGAGTGGGCACCTCGAAACCGAGTTCGACACCGGTGTGCTTCTCGTCGATACCGCTCATCGCGAAGTTACCGAAGGAGTTGTTGAGGTCGTAATACACGCTCATAACATCGGTCTGGTTGATAATACTGGTGTAGAAACCGGTAAGGCGCAGGCTGTATCCGTTGGATGCGTACATGTAGTTCACGTCACCGGAAACCGACTTGACATTTCCCAGGAAATCGATCATCTGGTTCCTTGTCCTGGCGTTCACGAAAGACTTGTCGAAATACGGGGGGTCACTGAAATAGCCCAGGTTGGCGAAGAACCTGTGACCTCCGGTCAGGGAGTAAGCCAGGTTGATCTTTCCTGCATAATTCATTGCATACCTCGTCTCGGACTTGCCCTTGGAAGTTATGGGATTGCCCTTATGGTCATAGGTGGTGTAGATGTCACCGCCTTGCGTAATAGGCTGTCCATCCGGACCGAGCCCCGGGAAAAGGCCCTTCCTGACAAGGCCGTATCTCCAGAATGAATATGTGCCCAGGCGTCCTCCCACAGTCACGTCAAGCCCGCCGAACTGGAACTTGCCTGAAGCCCAGGCCTCACCTTTCGTCAGATAGGCGTAGTAGTCGTAACCGTATTTGTCACCCACCTTGATCTTACGGGCCTCGCCATGAGTAAGGTAATAGTCGAGGTCATTCTGGATCTTGATTTCAGAAGCATAATCCCTTTCAGCGAACTGGTCCACATCGAGGAAATAGTCGGCACCAAGCAGGTCGTTCATGGACTTGTAATACTCCGTCCTGTTGACCTTGGCATTGAATCCGCCTGACAGGATAATGCTAGTTTTCGGACGCCATTTGACACTCATGGCCAGATTCAGGTCATTCTGGTCCACGTGCCTCTCTTCCAGAGCATACTTGGCCCGGCCATCCGCGGAATTGCGGTTGACCGAATAGAGCCTGTCCCAATCGACATGGGTCGTAGACGCCTGGTTCGTCTGCCAGGCCTCACGAGCCCAGGCAGCCTTCTGTGGATTCCGGCGGTTGTAATCCTCGTTGGCCATGTAGAAATAACTCGGAAGGTTGCGGTAGTAATCCGGCCTTGGATCCTGGGCGTCATACCAGTCGAGGGCGGTGTAGCCGTTCTTTCCGGTCCTGAAAAGGAGGGTGACCGAACCCTCGAACTTCTTCGAAGGAGTGAAGTCGTACTTCAGGAACGTGATGGGCTCGAAGGTTATCCTGTTCCTTGTATTCCTGACCTTTCCGTTCTGGTAGCCCCAGTTGGAGTTGTACATGTTGTCGCCGACCAGGTCATATACCTCCTGGGTGGACGCGTTCTGGGCACCCCGCTGACCGGGAGCTCCGAAGGTTACCAGGGCAAGGCGATGGACGTCACCCCAGTTTTTCTCGACACCCAGGTAGTATGCGAAATTCCGGTAGTAAACTCCCTGCACCCAGTCGTTTCCTCCCAGACGGGCCGAAGCGCTGAAGGCATAGGACCAACCATTGTCGTTCTCAGGCTGTGCATATGTTCCCATCAGGCGGAGACGGTAGAGGGCGCTGTTCGTCAGGACGCTGAACCGGGTTCCGGGACGGACCTGGTTGGGTGTCGCATAGATATTCGTAAGTCCGTTGTAACCGCCGATCCCATAAGGGGATATCTCGGAGCCTATCACGGATGACTTCGCACGGGTCGCTTCGTTCAGGCCGCTCCAGAGGGAATACGGCGAATAACCGGTAAGTGCATCGTTCATCTTGACACCTGCGACATATACATCCTGTGACTCGCTGACGTATCCACGTGCCCTGAAACGGACCGCGCTGAAATTGTAACTGGCGGCGTTGTTGAACACGTCGTTCTGGTCATAGAGGATAGTAGGCGTGTCCTCGTAGCCGGCTCCGTCCAGGTCAAACTCTCCGAATACCGAATCATCCACCCCGTCGTTGAGGACAGAGGGTGAAAGGCTGAGGTTGTACATGTTCTTGACGTACCCGTCGTTGACGGTCACGTTGACGGTGGTGGGAAGGAATCCCGGCGCCTCGATCAACAGGTCGTACATACCGTCGGGCAGCTCCTGGATCAGGAAGTTACCCTGACTGTCGGACTGCACGGTCCCGATCTCCCTGGATCCGGCCTTGAGCATAAGGCTGGCGCCATCGATCGGATCCCTGGAAACCCTGTTGATGACAGTTCCCTTGACTCCTCCGGTCGGAACCTGGGCGTAAAGGGCGATGCCCAGCAGACCGGCGGCCAGGGCCGCGACTAGTTTCTTGGTTATATTCATGTTACTTGGATATTACTATGTAGGTAGGATAATGGTCACTGTATCCGTTGATGAAGGCTCCGTTGGACGAGGTCCTCTTGGGAGTACCCTTGTACTGGCCTTCCTGCTGTGTCATGAAAGGCTGCTGGAAAACCCTTCCATAATACTTCCTGTTGACGATCGGCTTGATCCCGAATGTACCCCTGGCGGGATTGAGAAGGTTGTTGTTGACCATGATGATGTCGAATATGCACCAGACTCCCTGATATGCAAGCGAACCGAAGCCGGCTTTGATCATGGAAAGGAAGGGATCGAAGAAATCCTCCTCACCGACCTCCTCGGGAGTCTCCTTGCCATGTAGATATGTCACCATGCTCTCATCGAAAGGATTGTCATTCATGTCACCCATGACCGCGATCTTGATGCCAGGGTACTGCTGCATGAGCTTCATCGCGTTCTCGTAGATGATCTCAGCCCCGCGGCTGCGGAGGAAACCGCTCTTGCCACCAATCCTGGAAGGGAGGTGGGTCACATAGAAGGCGAACATCTCACCGTCAATCGTACCGCGGACCTCGAGGATATCCCTCGTCCGGAAATCCGCCATGGACAGGGAATCCATGTCGAATACGATGTTCTGCGAATCGAAGGTGAACGGGATGGAACGGCTCTCCAGCAGTGTGAACTGGTCCGGACGGTAAAGCAGGGCGCAGTCGACTCCGCGCCTGTCGGGACCGTCGTAATGGACTATCTGGAAGTTGGCGTCCGCGATCTCGGGCTGGGACACCAGTTCTTCGAGGACGTTCCTGTTCTCGATCTCGCTCACACCAAGTATCGTGTGATAGACCTTGTTGTCGTCCTTCATCGCCCGGATGACCTCGGCCATGTTGTGAAGTTTCTTGCGATACTTCACCTCGGTCCACTGGTTGGCTCCGTCAGGCAGGTACTCATAGTCGTTCTTGCCTTCGTCATGATATGTGTCGAACAGGTTCTCGAGATTGTAGAACCCAATGACATGGCTTTTCTGCACTCTCTGGGCCCAGCCCATCGGGGCAAGGATCAGCAAGGCCGCCAAGGCCAGCGAAATGCGGTAGAATCTTCTCATCGGTTATCTGTTATTGCCACCACCAGGTGACGGTGGCGGGATCTTCTTCTTTTATCTGTTTGTATGTTTCGGCTCCGACCTTCTGCTCCAGGTTCACGAACAGCTTGTAACCAAGTTTTTCCTCAAGCTTGGAGAGGGACATCGACATCTCCTTGGAAATCTTTGAGCCGTACTTGTCAGCATTCTCGAACCAGAACGCGCACCCCATGAAACCCTTGTGACCAACCGCCTCGTTGTCCTTGTAGCGGAGCAGGGCCTTGAAATAGTACTCAGGGACGGCCACGGAAACGGAATTATGGTCTATGAAAACGCTCTTATTGTCCAATTCCTCGAGTGTGACATACCCATGGTATTCATTGTCATATACCTTCCTGGGATTATTACCGACAAAACATCCAGTAACGACGTACAAGGTGTCAGTGCCGGCTGTCGCCCCTGTCTTCCTGGCCCACGCGCGAACCTTTTCCTCCAGGTTGGCCCAGATACCACCATTGAAATTGTAGTTCTGTGGGGTCATGTTCGTACCGTAAAAGGTCTGGACATTGGCCAATCTGTTGACAACCCTGTCGGCCGATGGAATCTGGTGGCCTCTGGAAAAACCTCCTCCTCTGTAAGACCCGTTGACAAGGACCGGCTGGCCAGTGTGAGGGAGCAAGGGATCAAGTCCCCAGGCATCGGAACGGTTCCCGCGGCCTATGTTCCAGTCGCACAGGGGATATGCGACCCAGGGTGCAACCAGGTTATCGTAATCCCAGTAGAAGGAATAATTGCGTGTCTTGGTGGACCCGACTGTCATGCTGTGGGTGAAGAACTCGAGGCCGTCCTTTTCGAAAGTCTCGGGGATCTCAAGCCAGGTGACGTTGGCCGTATTGGATCCATATCCTCTCTCGCGTTCCGGAGCAGGAACCACCAGTTTGTTCTGGGTAAGGCTTGCCGAAGCGGTGCCGCCCATACCGGAAACGGTAACCGTGGCATTCCTGACAGCATCGGTGTTCTCCGTGTAACTGAGAACCACCATGTTGTTGTTCCCGCTGCCGCTCGAAGGGCTGACGGTCAGCCACGTCGCTGAAGTGGAGATCGTCCAGTTTCCGGTTGCAGTCACGGTGATGAACTGGCTTCCGGGTTCACCGTCGACGGTCTGGGTCTTGATGCTGACGGAAGGAGGGAGTACCGGTTCCTCTTTCTGAGGTTCTTTGCAGGAAAAGACCGCCGCCGACAGCGCTACCAGCACTGCCAGCGTACGGACAACTTCCTGTATGGACCGGAATCCCTTCATACTTTATTCCTTGATTATTCAGCCAATGTTACCTCGACTTTTTGGAGACGCCAGTGGCCACCCTTCAAATCAGGACGGGTCAACTTGACAGTCTTCTCTGATCCCGTCCATGTCGCCACGGCATCATTCAAGGTCAAAGAACCGGCGTTAACATTATAATCAGAACCTGTCGGATACGTAGGCTTCTCACTCGAAGTTGCCTTATGGAAAGTATAGACAACCTTGGTTATTGCCTTTTCAGCCTGTATCTGTACATAAGCATCGTTGTAGATACGGATTCCATCACCCGTATTGTAATACCTTCCATCATTGTTGCCATCTCCGAAAGTAACCTTCACTTTGGTTCCATTGATGGTCGGATACTTCTCCGCATTTGTCAGCCCACAGTTCTTGAAAGTGATCGTCTCCACATTGCCGGTAACAACGCTGCCACCACCGGCAGACTGGCCATCATCACCGCCTTCTTCGCCGCCTTGCTCTCCGCCGCCTTCTCCGCCATCGGTCTTGCCGTTGAGGGAATAGAGGTAGCTGCTTCCGGCTTCGGTCTCCGGAGTATTGCCGTGATAGTTCATCAGCTTGCCGCAGATGACTACCTCGTCACCGACCTTGATATCGGTCTGGCCGGACTCGTATTTCTTGTTGCCGAGATAGAGCGTACGGAAAACATAGAATGTGCCCTCGCTTGATCCGTCTTCCGAAATATAGAATGATGCATTACCATAGGTGCCCCCACCTGTGAAGGTTCCGTTGTTGGCGATGCTGGCAATCTTGCCCTTCACGTAGACGACATCCGTGGTCTGGTAATCCTGGTTGGACGTCCAGGTCAGGTCCTTGACCGCAGCAGCCGCAGCGGCAGGATTGTAAGGATCCGCAAGGGTTCCGGTACCCTTCGGGGTACTGTCGCCGCCTTGTCCGCCGCCTTCACCTTCGAAGGAAAGGATCTGGGCCTCGACTACCTCATGCTGCTCCTTGGCCTGATAGAATGCATACTTGCCGGCAAGGGTGACGGTACCACCGTTGGAAATCTTGCTGCTCCAGTCCGCCTTATTGGCGACACTGTAGACATAGATAGTGCCGCTGGCATCGGTAAGGTCGAAGCTGCAATACTGGGCATTGAACTTGCTGACCGTTCCGGTAAGCTTGAAGTACTTGTCCGGGTTGGCCGTATTTATGAATTCGGCGACAGTAGCCGCTTCGGCATCACTCTGGTCTCCTCCGCCGGAACCCGGCTCGAAGGAAAGGATCTGTGCCTCGACGACCTCGTGCTGCTCCTTGGCCTGATAGAATGCATACTTGCCGGCAAGGGTTACGGTACCGCCGTTGGAAATCTTGCTGCTCCATTCCGCCTTGTTGTCCACGCTGTAGACATAGATAGTGCCGCTGGCATCGGTAAGGTCGAAGCTGCAGTACTGTGCATTGAACTTGCTGACCGTTCCGGTAAGCTTGAAATACATATTCGTATTGGCAGTATTGATGAATTCAGCAACCGTGGCTGCTTCCGCATCACTGTGGTCTCCGCCCGAACCGGATTCGAAGGAAATGATATTGGCGCTTACGACCTCGTGCTGATCATTCTTCTCATAGTAGGTGTACAGTCCTGCAAGTTCCACAGTGCCTCCGTTGGAAATCTTGTCACTCCATTCATCCTTGTTGGATACGTTGTAGACATAGATGGTTCCGCTGTCGTCAGTCAGGTCGAAGCTGCAATACTGCTTGTTGAACCGGCTGACGGTTCCCTTGAGCCTGAAGAAGTTGACCTTGTCCGCCTTGTCGATGAATGCCTTGACAGAAACAAGTTCGAACTTGGTGTAATCGATCTCATCGGGCTTCGTATTGCCATTTATGGAAATCAACATACTCCCGGCGGTATATTCAGGAGTGTTGCCCTTGAAATTGACAATTGTTCCATACACGACGACCTCGTCTCCGACCTTGAGCTGGTCCTTGGTCAGGAAATTGGCTCCTCCAAGATACTTGCCCCTATACACCTCCAGCTGGGTATTTGCCGTACCGTCAGCCGAGATATAGTAAGTGGCGTTTCCATAACTGGGATCGATCTCGACCGAGACAACCTTACCCATGGTGTAGACAGTAGCGGAGTTCTCGGTATTATAGTCATCTCCGTTATTGTAAGGGACAAGGGTCTTAGCCTTTTCCAGGGCAGCGATGACATTGTAAGGATCATCTGCCGTTCCCTCTCCGGTCGCAGTCTGGGTAGGATCCACTCCCTTCTCTCCCGGTTGGGTCACGACTATGGTCTTGTAGTCGAAATCGGTCTTGACCTTGAAAGAAGACACGCGGTCTGAAGCGGCGTTCCCGAGGGCTGTGACCGTGACATTTACCGGAGCGTCCGAAGCTGTGCCTTCTGAAGGATTGAATGCCAGCCAGTCGGCATCCGTGGAGATGCTCCAGGGACGGTTGGACGTTACCGTCAAGGTCGTAGTACCGCCTCCTTTATCGAAGGAAATCTCTGACTGTCCTACGCTGAGCGACGGAATGGTCGGCATAGGTTCTTCTTCCTGACAGCCGGCCACAATAACGCAGGCTGCGAGGAAACTGAATAAAAGTTTCTGGATTTTCATCTGGTATCGTTCTGTTATTAATTTTCGCTACTATGCAGTTTGCTAATATACGATGAAAACTTCAATTATCAAAAGAAGAGACCGAGTTCGACCGGACAGTGGTCCGACCCGAAAATCTCATTATGGATGTCCGTAAAAGCTATCCGATCCTTAAGATCCTCTGACACTACGAAATAGTCGATACGCCATCCCGCGTTGTTCTCCCTTGCCCTGAAACGGTAGGACCACCAGGAGTATTTGACCTCGTCCGGGTGCTGTGACCTCCAGGTATCCACGAATCCTGCCTCGAGGAGTTCCGAGAACTTCTGCCTTTCCTCGTCGGTGAATCCGGCATTGCGGCGGTTCGCCTTGGGATTCTTGATATCGATCTCCTCGTGGGCGACGTTCATGTCGCCGCAGATGACCACACCTTTGCGGGCCTTGAGTCCGAGAACAAATTCACGGAAGGCATCGTCCCACGTCATCCTGTAGTCCAGTCGCTTGAGGCCGTCCTGGGAATTGGGGGTGTACACGCAGACCAGGAAGAATTCCGGCATCTCGAGGGTGATGACCCTGCCCTCCCGGTCGTGCTCCTCCACCCCGATTCCGTAAGTAACCGACAGCGGCTGATGCTTTGAATATATAGCCGTGCCCGAATATCCCTTCTTCTCAGCCGAGTTCCAGAAAGAGGTATAGCCAAGGTACTCGAGATCGAGTTGACCGGGTTGCATCTTGGTTTCCTGCAGGCAGAAGAAATCGGCGTCGAGGGAATTGAACGCCTTGTCGAAATCGCCCTTACCCGCGCAGGCCCTGAGGCCGTTGACATTCCAGCTGATGAATTTCATATCGTTATCTTTTTCTATAATTCTACTTCCTTTTCAAGCGGTTCGGCGGACGCGTCCCAGGAGTCGAAAGCCTTGAGAGTTACGGTGCATTTCCCTTCTTCAGGTGCTTCAGCAAGGTCTTCCGCACTGAAAGTGACGTCCCAGGAGGGCTTCATCATCGACGGGTCCGGATACTTGTAGAAATCCGCGAGTATCTTCTTGGTTGCAAGTGTCCTGCCATCAACGGAAATGGACACCTCGTAATGGTGGACGAATTCATCGTCGGTGCCTGAAGCGAACGATACCGAGACGCTGCGTCCCGTGGAATCGGTTGCCGGTAGGACGGCGATATCCATCGAGGACAGCGAGGGGGCTGCATTCACTTCTTGCCTGGCATCGAATGAATATTTCATGAGATGCTTTCCACTCTTCGAAGGGCGGCGCATCACAAGCGGTTCCCCTATCACCGCACCATTGTAGAAATCCATCCTCAGTATCCTCATGTTGCCCTTCCTGTCGAACTGTACAAGGTTACCCTGGGAGAACTCATCCTTGTCCTTCATCACCGTCTGGCCGGCCATATGTTCATAATTCCCGGCCTCGAGGGCCATGTATCGCACCGAACCGCAGCCAAGGGCAGTGAAACTCCCCTGCCAGACGCTCCTGGGGTCGTTGAGAGGGAAATGCAGGTGACCTCCGAAGGCTACGACCTGGGGATATTTCGAGAGTATCTCCGGAATCTCACGGTTAGCCCAGTAACCCGGATGGGATGACTTCCAGATGCCGTCCGCCTCACCAAGCAGGCTGCCGTATACCGTGTTGTACAGCATCGGATGGGTGATCAATATAACGTAACGGTGCGGTCTCTTAGAGGTGATCTTTGACAATGTAGAATCCAGCCATTCGAGGGCTTCGGGGTTGTACACCACCGGGCCGGTCCCGTCTGGAGATATTGCGATCACGTCATAACCGCCTACCTCGCAGTGCCTGCACTCCAGTCCTTCTCCGGAAACCTTTTCGACATCTTTAAGGAAATAGTTATCCCCCAGAAGTTTACGGATATAGGAAGCATCCGAGACCATAGTCGAGTCCCACCTGTATTTAGGGACATCGTGATTGCCTACGGTATAGATGAGAGGCACCTTGACGGGATCCAGGACAGACTCGTATACCCTCTTGAATTCGCCGAGGAAACGCTCGCTCGGATAGTCGATCAGGTCTCCGGCGACCAGGACTCCGTCGAGTCCGTCGGCATCATTCTCCGCAGCCTTTGCCACCAGTTGATTGAGGGCCGAAGTCCACTTTTCAGAGGTCATAGGAACCCCCGTGTTGATGTGCACGTCACTGACGACACCCAGCGACAGGACCACGCGGTCCTCTTTGCACGAAACCGCTGCGACGGCGATTCCCGCAACAGCAGCCAATAGGGTCAACAATCTAATTCTCATGATAGACAAAGTTAAGTATTATTCATATTATTCCGCGAAAATCGTACATTTGTGAAGCAACTCCCTTATCACGATGAAACGAATACTATTCTCCCTTATCCTGGCAGGAATCTCATTCCTGATGGGCGCCCAGACGCCTACCACTCCAAAAATCGTTTACACTGAAGCCAGTGACCTGACCCTCACGGGCAAACTGATGGACACCCCGAATCCCTACCACAGGGTGGACACGGTCAAATTCAAGGGTTTCACGACCAGCGAGAACAACCAGGTCCGGAATTCCGCCGGAATAGGCGTAGCCTTCAGGACAAACGCCAAAAACATCTCAATCCTTACAGAATACGGCGATGTCGGTTATCCCAACAACACCGGAGGATTCTCGGCAAGGGGATATGACCTGTATATCAGGAAGGACGGCAGATGGATTTGGGCAGGAGCGGGAGTACCCGGCGACCTGAAAAAACCGTTCAACGTCATCTCGAACATGGACGGGACGATGAAGGAATGCCTTCTGTATCTTCCGATTCTCAGCGAGGAATATTCAGTCAAGATAGGAGTCAATGAAGGTTCCGTCCTCGAGGCCATCCCGAACCCTTTCCGTTACAGGATCGGTATATTCGGGTCCAGCTTCACCCACGGTATCTCGACCAGCCGTGCCGGAATGGCTTACCCGGCGATATTCTCCAGAGACACCGGACTTCAGCTTCTCAGCCTTGGTTGCAGTGGAAACTGCAAACTCCAGAGCTATTTCGCAGATGTGCTGGCAGCAGCCGAAGTGGACGCCTTCATTTTTGATCCTTTCTCGAATCCTTCAATCGAGCAGATCGAGGAACGCCTGTTCCCCTTCATCGAAAAGGTCCAGGCCGCCCATCCCGGCAAGCCGTTGATCTTCCAGAGAACCATCTACAGGGAATGGCGTAATTTCGATAAGAACAGGGATAAGGCTGAAGCCGACAGGATAGCGGTGGCCGACAGCCTGATGAAGATTGCCTGCAAGAAGTACAAGGACGTCTACTACATCTATCCCAACGCTTCCGCCAAGGATCACGAGACCACCCAGGACGGAACCCATCCTTCCGACCGCGGCTACCAGCTCTGGGCCCAGTCCATCGAGAAGCCCGTGAAGAAGATCCTTCGGAAATACGGAATAAAATAAGTAATCAATCATAGATGAATAAATTACATATCACGCTGCTGCTATCTGCAGCATTGGTGCTTCCGGCGTTCCTGTTGCCGGCCCAGAACAAGACCGGTTATGTCGACCCGTTCATAGGAACCGACGGCATGGGTCACACATTCCCCGGTGCCTGCGTGCCTTTCGGCGGAGTCCAGCTCAGCCCCGACACCGACTCGATTCCCCACAACGTGAACGGCAAGTACCAGCCGATGGTATATGAGACCTGTTCAGGCTACCGCTATACCGACCCGACCATTGTCGGATTCAGCCACACGCATTTCAGCGGCACCGGCCATTCCGACCTCGGAGACATACTCATTATGCCGGCCATCGGACCGGTCAAGCTCAATCCCGGCACCGTGGACAACCCCGACAGCGGTTTCCGGAGCCGCTTCAGCCATGACTCGGAAAAAGCCTGTCCCGGTTATTATGAAGTCACACTGGCCGATTATGGCATCAAGGCCAGGCTTACCGCCACCACCCGAGTCGGAGTCCACGAATATACCTACCCCTCGGACGGGCACATAATCCTTGACCTGATTCACGGTATCTACGACTACGACGGCAAGACCCTCTGGGCGGAGGTACAGGTTCAGGATCCCACGCATCTCGTCGGCTACCGCATCACCGACGGATGGGCCAGGACCAACTACACCTATTTCGCAATCGAGTTCTCCCAGCCAATCACCGAATATGGCTACACCGACCGCCAGAAGATCGATTACAAGGGCGGCTGGGCCAAGTTCGACGTAAGCCGGAACTTCCCTGCGATGGCCGGGCGCAAGCTCGTCGCATGGTTCAGGTTCGCAACCTCCAAGGATCCGAAACTCACCGTCAAGGTCGCCCTCTCCTCAACCGGAACCACCGGAGCGATGAAAAACCTCAAGGCTGAAGCTGAAGGCAGGACCTTCGACCAGATAGCAACGGCCGCGGGAAAAGCATGGGAAAAAGAGCTGTCACAGATGGAGATAGAAGGAACGGAAGCGGAAAAGAAGATGTTCTATACGTCCCTCTACCACACGATGATCAATCCGTCTGTCTATATGGACGTGGACGGTTCCTATCGCGGTCTCGACCACGAAATCCACCGTGCTGAAGGGTTCACCAATTACACCGTATTCTCCCTTTGGGACACCTACCGTGCCGAACATCCCTTCCTTGCCCTGTTCAAGCCCGACAGGGACCGCGACATGGTGCAGTCGATGCTGGCCCACTACGACCAGAACGTCCTGCACATGCTTCCGGTCTGGAGCCATATGGCCAACGAGAACTGGTGCATGAGCGGCTACCATGCCGTACCGGTGCTCGCTGACGCAATCGCCAAGGGGCTCGACATCGACAAGGCCAGGGCGCTTGAGGCGATGGTCACGACTTCCAAGCAGGAATGGTACTGCGGCCTCGGCGACTATATGAAGCTGGGCTATGTCCCTTACGACAAGATCTCAACAGCTGCCAGCAACACCCTTGAATATTCATACGACGACTGGACCGTCTGGAACACCGCCAGGCTCCTGGGCAACGATGCCGTTGCGAAGGAATATGCCCCCAGGGCGTTGTACTACCGAAATGTATTCGACACTGATCTCGGCTTCTGCCGGCCGAAGAACACGGACGGGACCTTCAAGAAAGACTTCGACATCATGCAGACGGTTGGAGAAGGCTTCATCGAAGGCAATTCGCTGAATTTCACCTTCCACGTTCCCCAGGATGTCTACGGAGCCATGGCGCTCATGGGTGGAGAGAAGAAGTTCATATCCGCCCTTGACGAACTCTTCTACAACGACCTTCCCGAATATGCATACGCGGACAACGAGGACATCACGAAGGACTGCCTGATCGGCGGCTATGTCCACGGCAACGAGCCGAGTCACCATATTCCTTATCTATATGCCTGGACATCACAGCCGTGGAAGACCCAGTACTGGATGAGGGAGATCATCAACAGGATGTACAAACCGGAGATCCGCGGACTGGGAGGCAATGACGACTGCGGCCAGATGAGCGCCTGGTACATATTCGGCGTCCTGGGCTTCTACCCCGTATGCCCCGGAAGCGACCAGTACGTGATCGGCGCACCCTTCTTCAAGGAGGTCTCGATACAACTGCCCAACGGGAAATCGTTGACAGTCAAGGCCCCGAAGGTCAGTGACAAGAACCGCTATGTCAAGAAGGTGCTTCTGAACGGTAAGGAATATTCCAAGCTCTACCTCACCCATGCCGACCTCCTGGCCGGCGGTGTCCTGGAATTCGACATGGCCTCCAAACCCAACAAGGCCCGCGGCCAGAAACCCGCCGACAAGCCCTATTCCATGACCGGGAGGTAGTTTTCCTAACGGATATTTTCCGACTTTTCACATACCCGGATATGACGCATCGGCTCACCATCGATTATATCAATGGTGTAGCAGAAGCACCATCCTGTTGTTTTTGAAAAAAGTTCCATGTAACCCATTTTCTTCCAATTCGCAATTCGAGGAACTCGGGGCAATGTGAAATGATTGCATAAATCAATCAAATCCTCATAAACCTTGAAGGACTGATGACTTGTGTCAAAAAAATCAAAAGTGTTAGAATGGGCTAAAGCGACCCTGGAATAGAATTCAAGAATCCTCTCATAGACTGTTAAGTCGACTACCGTTTTCATCTCTCAACACAGTATCCTTCAACGCATTCATGTAGTCAGTAGTTAACTGTTTCGCTTCTTCAAGTGGAAGCCATCCTCTGGAGAGGGTAATGTCATCATATACGGTCTTGACTTTTCCGTCAATAACCTCTACATGATTCTTCGTTTTTTCAGCAAGTTTGTTCATAGTATTACCATTTTTTCAAATATAGGTATTTTTTCTTTCTATCATTATCTTTGTGAAAAGTAAACAATCTCGCTATGAATATTCTTAAAGGTCTCGCCGTTTCGGCCCTTATTCTCTTAACCACTTCATTATCATTTGCTTCCAATGATAACAAAAAGCTTATCCACGACGTGAACGTGTTCGTGGGGACGGATGGGTTCGGGAACGTGTATCCGGGACCGCAGCTACCTTACGGCGGGATCCAGATTAGCCCGGACTGCGACGACAAGGACTATGACTGCGCCGCAGGATACAAATATTCCAAACCGACCGTCCAGGGATTCAGTCTGACACACCTCAGCGGTACTGGAATCCCTGATCTGGGTGATTTCCTGTTCCTGCCGGGAACAAGCCAGGACCCGAAGCCTTCCGCGCTTGACCACGGGAAGGAAAGCGCACATCCCGGTTACTACAGCCTGATGCTGGACAGCGGTGTAAAGGCTGAGATGACGGCCGCGATGCGTTCGGGAATGTTCAGGTTCACCTATCCGGACAAGGAGAATGCGACCGTGATGATAGATCTAGACCACACCCTGTACTGGAACTGTGAATGGTCCGACGTCCGTCTTCTCGATGACCATACCATCATAGGCAGCAAGCTGGTCAAAGGCTGGAATCCTAGCCGCTACGTCTATTTCGCCGCCCGCTTCTCCGAGCCGGTCAAGGATTTCACGATCCTCCAGGAAGGCGAGCCTGTAATATACAACACAAAGCGGTTCCGCAGTTCCCTCGAGGCCTGGGGCCGCAAGCTCAAGGTCATAGTCCGCTTCGACGGCCAGTCGTCGCCTTTTGCTGCACGCAAAGAATTTGCGGCAGTTGGAACTGTTGCCGGGGAGGACCATGCCACCCTCGGCACTGTAAGAGGGGGGACCGTGAGCAAGGCGAACGGTGGGGCCGAGCGGAGCGAGGCGTCCGACCGGCAACAGTTCCAAGTGCAAGTCAAGGTAGCCATCTCTGGAGTCGGGACGGACGGGGCGTTGCTGAACCTGAAGGAACTGGACGGAAAGGACTTCAATACCGTCCTGGCTGAGGCAGAGAACACCTGGGAGAAGGCTCTGGGAACATATTCATTGGACACTGACGACAAGGTTCTCAGGGAGACATTCTACACCAGCGTGTACCGCACCATGCAGCATCCTTTCCTGTTCCAGGACGCCGATGGAAGGTTCCGTGAGCACGACGGCACCATCGGCAAGGCGGAAGGATTCACTAACGTGACGACTTTCTCTTTCTGGGACACCTTCAGGGCGTTCGAACCTCTGATGAACCTGGTCAACCGCCCCCTGCAGGCCGACATAGCCAATTCGATGCTCGCCCACTATGACAAGAGCGCCGAGCACATGCTCCCCTACTGGTCATTCTACGGCGGCGAGACCTGGTGCATGATAGGTTTCCACTCCTGCTCCATCCTTGCCGACATGATCCTCAAGGACGTCCCCGGATTCGACTACGAACGTGCCTTCCAGGCGATGAAGACCACGGCCACCAACGCCCACTATGACTGCATCCCTGAATATACCTCCCTCGGCTACGTTCCCTTCGACCTCGAGAAGGAGAGCGTTTCCAAGACCCTTGAATATGCCTACGACGACTGGTGCATCGCCCAGGTCGCGAAGAAGTTGGGACATGAGAAAGACTATCAGTTCTTCCTCAACCGGTCGATGAACTACAAGAACCTGGTCGACCCGGAGACCGGCTATATGAGGGGCAGGGATTCAAAGGGAGAATGGCGTACTCCATTCGCCCCGATAGCCTATCAGGGCCCCGGCTCCGTCAACGGTTGGGGAGACATCACCGAAGGCTTCACGATGCAGTACACCTGGAGCGTCTTCCACGACATGGACGGTTATGTCCAGCTGGCGGGACGCGACAGGCTGAAGAAATATCTCGACGAACTCTTCACGATCGAGCTTCCGGAAGACATCCCCGGCGCCCACGACATCTGGGGCCGCATAGGAGGTTACTGGCACGGCAACGAGCCCTGCCACCATGTAGCTTACCTCTATGATTATTTCGGAGAACCCTGGAACTGCCAGAAATGGGTCCGCTATGTTGCAAAGAATTACTACGGTAATGAGCCCGGCTCACTGAGCGGCAACGACGATTGCGGCCAGATGAGCGCCTGGTACCTGTTCAACTGCCTCGGATTCTATCCTTTCTGCCCCGGAGCAGACTGGTATTATATCGGCTCCCCCTGCGTCCCCGGAATGACCGTCACCCTGTCAAACGGAAAGACAGTCAAGATGACCACGAAGGGCTGGAGCGAGGATGCCGTGTATATCAAGGCAGCTTACCTCAACGGAAAGAAACTCGACCATCCTTTCATCAATTACGAGGACATCAAGGACGGAGCGACCCTCCACTTCGAAATGTCCCGCAAGCCAGTCAGGAGAGCTTTCAAGGGATAGGATTCGCCGCCCCGGCATAATGGACATAAAGTTCATCACTGTGCTCGCGGCAATACTCCTTCAGTTTTTCCACCTCGCTGCTATCCATCGTAGGACTTCCTGTCACCAACTCCGAATATACAGGATGGCCTTCGGCAGCACTCATGAATGCATCGCGGACAAAGACATACCGGACAGGGAAACTGTATTCCTTGCCGGAAGGATCCTTGGCCACTGCCTGGAAATGGATTATACATAGGCTGTCGCAATCGAAAATGATTTCCGGGGATTGTATCCTGGCGCCTCCCTTGACGGACATCTGATCTTCCATCGCCTTTTCCAGAGCATCAGGCAGCCTTTTCATGGCCATTTTCCCAAGTCCTTCAGGAGAGGATGAGCAGGATGCCAAAAGAATCAAGGCAATAAGGTGGAAATAATATGAGATATTCTTGATTATCATTTCATTACAGGATATTCGAAGGTCTTAAAAAAGGGTCGGTCCCCTTCGTGGGACCGACCCTTGGAAAAGGCATCAAACCATTATTTGCCGTATCCAGGATTCTGAGGAATCTCCACATCCTTGTTGGACTGGATGATCTGGATAGGAATAGGAAGTACGTAGTTGTAAGGCTTGATGTTCGGACGGTGGCGGGTATTGCCCATAGCGTCGGTGTAAGCCTCACGGCCGCGGTCCTCGTTCTCATATCCGTAACCGTACTTGCGGGTGCGCTCGTACAGGGTGTTCGAAGTAGTGGCATCCTGGGTAGGATACTTGTCAAGAACGTAGGTAGCCTTCGGGTTGCAGGACAGACGGCTGAGGGTTACCCAGCGCTGCTCCTCACCGAAGAGCTCGCGGACACGCTCATCGAGGATGTAGTCGATGTCGATATCGGCTGCGGAGCAAGGCCTTGCACCTGCACGGCTGCGGAGGACGTTGATATCTTCCGCTGCACCGGACTTGTTGCCCTGGGCAAGACGTGCCTCTGCGCGGAGCAGGTAGGTCTCTGCAAGACGGATCATGTACCAGTCGGTATCGTAGTAGCAGTTGTTGTTGTCGATGATGTGCTTGTCATCGGAGAACTTCCAATAGCGAGGAGTGATATTGGTAGTATCAGAAGCAGCAAGGACATAAGCATTGTCACCAGGATGGGCGGCAATCCTGTCCTTGATTTCCTGCTTGACCACGGACCACTTCTTTCCGGAAGGAGTGAAGTAATCACGCTGGATCATGATCTCGCTTCCACGGAAGTCATTAGGATCGTCCCAGTATGAACCGAGGATATCGCCTGCAGGGCGTACCACGAATTCGGATGCCAGGAGACCGAGGGAGGTAGCGGCACCGTTACCCTGTGCACGGCAGGCCAGGGAATCCATACGGGTTGAAAGGCTGTAAGCAAGCATACGGCCCTGGGCCTCAGGAATATCAGCGGCAGGAGTTCCTGCACCTGCAGGTTTTACACCCTCAGGGAAGCAGGTAGCGTCAGCGGTGAATACATAGAATTTTTCACCATCCTTATTGACACGGGTACCATTCTTTCCGCCCATAGGGATCCAAGGAGCCCAGGTAGACTCGAGAACGGGAACGTGCATACGCCACCAGGAGTCACCTGAACCTCCGAGAGGCCAGTTGTCAACACCGGGAGTGTAGTCGATCTGGGCTACCCAGATAGCCTCCTTGTTCTCAGGATCGTTAGGGTTGGAATCGCTGGCAAACTTTCCGTCAGTCTTTGCTGATGAACGGAAGAGGTCCCAATAAGCGCCCTGAGGTGCTGCGAGGGAGTTGCCATAGCGGTCGACAGCCTGGTCCTTGCGGTTTCCGAAACGGGTGGTCATGATGTGGTAGTCACCATCCTGTCCGTTGATGACGCGGCTGGCAGCAGCCTCGGCATCTGCGAACCTACCAAGGGAAAGGTAGATTTCGGAAAGGTAGTGGGCAGCAGCTGCCTTGGTGACGGTACCCATCAGACGGGCCTTTGCAGGGAGGTTCTGCTCTGCATACTCGAAGTCTTCGGCAAGACGCTCCCAACCTTCTTCGCGGGATATCATCTCATAGCCGTATGTGGCCTCAGTGGTCATATGATCGGCATACACAAAGCTTCCGAACATGCCGGCGAGGACACGGTAGGCCCAAGCGCGGAGGAACACGGCCTCAGCACGGAGATTCTCCTTGACATTGGCTCCCTGATACTCGATCTCAGGATGCTCGTCAATCATATCGACAACAGTGTTGGCACGGTTGGCGAGTTTGTACATATAGTCACCATAGTGACGGGCATAACCACTGTCCGAAGTCAGGGTAGACCAGTTGGAGAAGTGGGTGTTGCCACCGGTAGGTGCGAAGGTGTCAAGACCCATACCGAAGAGCATCCAGTTGTGCTCAGAACCACCACGCTGGTTTCCGAACACCATGTACTGGATGTTGGAATAAGCGGAGGCCAGGGCAATCTCGATGGACTGCTGGTTCTTGAAGAAACTGCTGGTGTCGTCGTTGTAAGTCTTCTCTTCAAGGAAGGCTTCGTCGTTGCAGGAAACGGCGAGAACAAGCGCCAGAAGGATGAATATGTATTTTTTCATATCTCTCATATATTAAATTGTTTGACGGACCTTATTTCGAGAAGGTAAGGTTGACACCGAAGGTGACCGTCTTGTAGGCT
Organism: uncultured Bacteroidia bacterium; assembly: GCA_902779765.1. Taxonomy (GTDB): domain Bacteria; phylum Bacteroidota; class Bacteroidia; order Bacteroidales; family UBA932; genus Cryptobacteroides. Next base: position 47,781 of record CACZCQ010000001.1, on the reverse strand, counting down.
CCGTTGCTGCCGAAGCGGCTTGAGCTCGCTCCTGCTGCAATGGTACCGCCGGTTTCAGGATCGATACCGGACCAGTTGGTGAGGGTAATCAAGTCGGTGGCTGCAACATAGCAACGGAGGTTGCTGATGCCGGAACGCTTGATCAGAGTGGCCGGGACAGTGTAGGAGAAGACAAGGTCTTTCAACTTCAGGTAGGTACGGCTGTTCCAGTACTGGTAGTCCATGGTGTTGGTGTATCCGTAACGGGCGAAGGTCTGGGAAGGATTATCCTTGGTCCAAGGCTTTACGCGTGCGAGCTGGGCACCACCGCCCATGTTGGGGTTGAATGCATAGGGATCGAGCCAGATGAAGTGGGTCTTGTCACCCTGTCCCCAACGGAGGTTGAAATACAGGCTGAAGTTCTTCCATGCAAGGGTGTTGGCGAAGTTCACGGTGAAGAGAGGATCCGGGGAACCGATGTACTGACGGTCTTTTGCGTCAATTACACCATCGTTGTTGAAGTCCTCGAACTTGAGGTCACCGGGCTCTGCATCGGGCTGGACACCATGAGCCTTGATTTCGGCTTCATCCTTGAAGATACCGAGAAGCTTGACATCGTAAGCAGCACCGATCGGTCTTCCGACGAGCAGTGCATAGTTGGCTTCACGACCGTAGGCGACAGCGTTCGCGACATCGTCGGCCTCATTGCCCTCATAGTCGGGACCGAAGAGGGAGACGAGTTTGTTGCGGTTTGCGTCGAATACGATGTTGCTCTCCCAACGGAAGGAATCAGCACCGTTACCATTGATGTTGACGGTGTTGAGGACGACCTCGATACCCTTGTTGGTCACGAGACCTACATTGTCATTGACATCTGTGAAACCGGAGATGTAGGGAGCCGAACGGGCTACGAGCATATTCGTAGTGCGGCCGGTGTAGGCATCGATGCTACCGTTGATGCGGTTGTCGACCAATGCGAAGTCGATACCGAGGTTCATCTTCTCGACGGTTGCCCAGGTCAGGTTCCTGTTAGGCAGGTTGTTGAGAGCCATACCAAGGGTACTTACGTCACCCAGCCAGGTCATGGTGTTGGCACCACTGTTACCGGTGGACTTGCCGACGGTAGCCTGGGTTGCTCCGGCAGAGATGTTACGGGAACCGTTCTGTCCCCAGGAGAGACGGACCTTCAGGAAATCGAAAGGACCATCCTTCATGAATTCCTCATTGGAGACTACCCAAGCGGCAGATGCTCCGTAGAAGTTACCCCACTTGTGACCGACAGCGAAAGCGGAGAAACCGTCACGACGGAAGTTACCGGTGAGGTAATACTTGTTGGCCCAGTTGTAGTTGACACGGGCGAGATAACCGACGGACTGGGTCTGCGTACGGTTACGGTAGGTCTCGGTAACCGAGTTGGCAGCCTCGATATTGTAAACTCCAAGGGAAGTAGGAGTAGGATAACCGGTGAAATTGGTTCCCAATGAGTTGCTGTTGGTAGACTCACGGGTGTAACCGGCGGTCAGGTCGACGTGGTTGAGACCGAAGTCCTTGCTGTAGGTAAGGATCTGGTCTATGTTCCAGGCACCGTAGTTGGAAGCGGAAATGCTACCGGTAACGTTGCCGCAGAACTGGCCGGGATTCTGCATCTGGGTGATATCCTCAGTATTGACAGACATCTCGGGCTTGTTATATACATCACCGTAGCCGGCATTGCGCTGTCCCTGGAAGGTCACCTTGTAGCTCAGTCCCGGAATGAACGGGAAGTTGATCTGCGCATAGGCGACACCGTTGACGTTCATGCTCTTGCTGCGGCGGTCGGTGTAAGCGTAGGAGTCATTCTCACCGGTACCGATGAACGGGCTGGCGGTATTGTTGTCAGGAACACTGTTGTACCAGTTCTCGAATCCTTCCTGACGAGCATAGACATATGACAGAGGGGTGTACCACATCGCATAGCGGATGTTGGCGCTCTGGCCCCAGCTGTTGGATGAAAGGAAGTTGGCCTTCACACCGATGGTCAGCCAGTCGGTGACGTTGAAGTCCATCTTACCCATTGCACCGGCCTTCTCATAGTCATCACCCTTGCGGATACCCTGCTGACGGGTGTAGTCACCGGAAACATAGTAGTTGACACGGTCGGAACGTCCGCTGATGGACATGTCGTATTTCTGGCCGACACCCTTGCGGGAGATCTCATCGATCCAGTTGACCCACTGGCCATCCCTCCAGGCCTCGAGCTCGCGGGCTCCAAGGAGGTTGTCGTTGGCCGCCTGGTCAAGGCTTGAATAGTTCCATTCCTTGTCTTTGAAATAAGTATCCTTTGATCCCTTCTTGCTGTAGAAGCGGTTCTTGAGGAAGGTCTCCTTGTCAGTAACCATCTTGGGCATGCGGGTCCAGTCGGAAAGGCTGACGCTGCCGTTGAAGTTCACGACGGGAGCTGAGCTGGTTCCCTTCTTGGTTGTGATGATGATGACACCGTTAGCAGCACGGGATCCGTAGATAGCAGCTGCGGAAGCGTCCTTAAGGACGTCGATGCTCTCGATGTCAGCGGTGTTGATCGAGTTGATCGAACCGTAGGAGAGGACACCGTCGATGACGAGCAGAGGCTGGTTGACGCTCTGTGCGGATGCGGACATGGAACCACCGGTAGGAATGGCGTTCTTACCACGGATGGTCATCGTGGAGGTGTTGTCACCAGCGGCGCTGGTTGTAGGAGCATAGCTCAAACCAGCCACTTTGCTGGACAGTGCGGCGAGGGCGTTCGGGTTAGGCAGGGCCGAGATGTTCTTGTCATTGCCATAGTTGACACTGGCAATTGCTCCGGAAACATCCTTCTTGCGGGCTGTACCGTAACCGACCACCACGACTTCATCAAGGAAAGCAGCGTCGTCTTTCAGCTGGACATTGACCGTCCTCTGATTTCCAACAGCGACTTCCTGAGTCGAATAGCCGATACTAGAGAAGACCAGGACAGCTCCCTGCCTTACACTAGGCAGGCTATAATTTCCGTCAAGGTCCGTCATTGTGCCGTTAGTGGTGCCCTTTACAAGGACATTCACTCCGACAAGAGGTTCCCCAGACTGATCCGTGACCTTTCCGGAAACGGCAGACTGGGCAAATGCCTGCACTCCCACGATTAGAAGCGCAAACAAAGCCGTAATGAAACGTTTACTCATAAACAGAAGAATTAAAATGGTTTATAACTTCCTGATTGATTGCAAAATGACTTGTTTAATAAATAATTATGACTGATTTGCCCTGTTTTGATAATAATTTTTTACACAAAAACAAACATTTGCCCCGACCCAATTTGAGTCGAACATCGGACAAATATACTAAAACAATTCAAAAAATCACAATCAAGGAAAGAATCACCCATCCAATTTACCTGCAAGGCCGTTTCCGGTGAGGTTTCATGTATTGGGACGGGTAGGCGATCCACGCCTCTCCTGGATTTTGCAAAACAAGTCATTTAACAAAATTGTTGACCCAATATTCATTTAAATCATTCTGTTTATGAGTAAACGTTTCATTACGGTTTTGCTCGTGTTTCTTGCATTAGGAGCACAAGCATTCGCCCAATCTGCCGTTTCCGGAAAGGTCACGGATCAGTCTGGGGAACCTCTTGTCGGAGTGAACGTCCTTGTAAAGGGCACCACTAACGGCACAATGACGGACCTTGACGGAAACTACAGCCTGTCCAACTTGAGGCAGGGCGCCGTCCTGGTCTTCTCTAGTATCGGTTACGCAGCGCAGGAAATCACTGTCGGCAACCAGAGGACGGTCAATGTCCAGCTGAAGGATGACGCTGCTTTTCTCGACGAGGTAGTGGTGGTCGGTTACGGTACAGCCCGCAAGAAGGATGTTTCCGGAGCCATCGCCAGCGTCAACTACGGCAATGACAGCAATATCTCTTCGCTGCCTAACCCGAACGCCCTCGCCGCACTGTCCAGCAAAGTGGCTGGTTTGAGCTATGCTCCTACTAGCTCCGCAGGAGGTGACAACACGAATACGATGACCATCCGTGGTAAGAACGCCATCCCTACAGGTGGCAGCGTTTCCGCCAGTGCCCAGAGCGTCAACAAGCCTCTGCTCGTCATCGACGGTGTTCTCTCCTACGGTTCGATCAACTCGATCAATACCGCTGACATCCAGAGCATCGACGTCCTTAAGGACGCTTCCGCAGCTGCTATCTACGGATCCCGTGCTGCTAACGGTGTCATCATCATCACCACCAAGAGTGGAACCAGCGACAAGCCGGTTGTAAACTTCAACGCAAGCCTGAGTGTTTCCGACTGGAGCCGCATGCCCAAGATGGTTTCTGACAAGGAGACCTTCCTGAAGAACCGCTTCTATTCCCAGAAAGGAATTGAGAACGTAAACTTCAAGGACAAGGAGTGGAGCCAGTATTCCAACCTCGATGCAGCTGCCACAGACCTTCTCAGTGCCCGTGAGCTTGACGCATGGAGAGAGAACAAGTGGGTGAACTGGATTGAGGAAATCTCCCGCAAGGGTGTCGGCCAGAAATATGACGTGAGCGTCAGCGGAAGGGCAAAGAATGTCAATTACTATGTTTCTTCCGACTATACCCGTCAGCAGGGTATCCGCAAGGGTGACGATTATGAAAAGGCCGGAGCAATGGGTAAGGTTGACATCAATGTCACCGAATGGTTGAAGGTCGGAGCCAAGGCCAACTACCTGTGGGCCAACAGCTGGGGCCAGACCGCAAAGATCCAGAACGCATTCTGGATGACCCCTCTTTCCTTTATATATGCAAGGCAGCCCGGTTACGAAAGCTGGTACAACAGCGTTCCTGACGGATCGACCGCCAGCCCTTACTGGGGAGCAGGAGAGAATGACTCCCATCTCTGGACCAACCGTGGCACCAAGAGCGCCAACCTCAACGGTGTCGCCTATGCCCAGATCGATGTCCCGTTCATCCCCGGACTGAGCTACAAGATCACCCTCCAGGGACAGCGCAACGCTTCTTACACCGACGTATTCAACCGTCCTGAGATCAGCGTCAACACTGAAAGGACCACTGACATGGACAATCCTGCCCAGTACAACTCATCAGCCAGCGGTTCTTCCTCAACTTCCAATTATGCTGCATGGAACATCGACCAGATCCTTACCTACAGCAAGGACTTCGGTGTACATCATATGGACTACATGCTCGGTTACACCCGTGAGTTGACCAACAGCAACGGCCTTTCTATCGGCTTCAGCGGTTTCGACACTCCGACCACCCTCATGCAGTACAACCTTTCCGCAGCCAACTCCTGGACGCCCAACCGTACAAGGACCCAGAGCCAGGCTGTCGGTTATCTCGCACGCGCCAACTATAACTACGCTAACAAGTACTACGCAACCTTCAACTTCCGTCGTGACGGTTACTCAGCCTTCGCGGTCGGTCACAAGTGGGGCAACTTCTACGGTGCATCAGCCGCATGGGTTATCTCCAATGAAAGCTTCATGAGGGACTCCGAAGTATTCGACTTCCTGAAACTTCGTCTGTCCTGGGGTCAGAACGGTTCCCGTTCCGTCTCTCCCGGTGCAACTCAATCCACTGTCAGCAAGGCCACTTCCAACAATGGTAACAACACCATGTCCTGGCTTGGCGACAAGAGCGTCCTAGGTATGGCTCCTACGAATGTACCCAACAGGAACCTTACCTGGGCCACCGTGGAGAAGTACAACATCGGTCTCGACTTCGCTATGATCCAGAGCCGCATCAACGGTAGCATCGACGTCTATGCCGGTAACACCACCAACATGCTGGTGTCCCGTTCAGCTCCCTACTTCTCCGGTTTCACATCAGTGTATGACAACGTAGGTAAGATTACGAACAAGGGTGTCGAGCTCGCCCTCAACACCGTCAACATCAACGGTAACGGCCGCGAGTCCCTGCGTTGGGAGACCAATCTCGTATTCGACTCCAACGCCAACAAACTCGTCTCCCTCTTCGGTCCCGACACCGAGGGTAACGAAGCTGATGACGTTGCAAACGCAGTCGCTTACGGTTTCGATTCCTACTACGCTCTCCAGGTCGGTCATCCTATCGGTGCCGCCTACGACGTGAAGAAACTCGGAATCTTCCAGAATGAAGCCGAAATCAAGGCTCACGGAGCCCAGCCCGATGCAAAGCCCGGAGACATCAAGTTCGAGGACTACAACGGCGACGGCAAGATCAGCGCTGACGACCGTCACTACATCGGATCCCCGGATCCTCTGTTCACCGTGAACTTCGCCAACACCCTGGCATGGAAGGGCTTCTCCCTCTATTTCAACTTCCGTTGGGCACAGGGAGACAAGACCCACTTCCTCTGGTTCGACCCGAACGCATTCGGTACGACCATGACCGGTGGCGCCCAGCTCGCAGCCGTCAAGCCTTGGCAGGCAGAGGGTGACGGAGACAGGTATCCCCGTTACGGTTGGGGAGCTTCCACCCTTGGAAAATCCATCAACTATCTGTTCTGGAACAGCCGTTCCTTCCTCAAGCTGAAGGACCTCGTGTTCTCCTACAATATCGATCCTAAGGTCACCAAGGCCATCGGTCTGAATGCAACCCGCATCTACGTCGCCGCAACTGACCTCTTCACGATATCCAACTGGTCCGGTATCGATCCTGAGAATGCCGGCACCATCGCTGCAAATGCCGGTTCCGACCGTTATGGTAGCAACGGAGCTTACAAGACCGTCACCGTCGGTGTGAACCTTACTTTCTAATCTTAACACAGAAGGAATTATGAAGATTTTTAAAATATTCGCTGCACTTGCAGCCTGTGTCGCTCTCTTCACCGCCTGCAATGACGAGGAATTCCTGAAGGAAAAATCTTTCTCGAACGACTCCGGTGGTTTCTACCAGTCTCAGGAGGCTATGGAAATCGGTCTTGCTTCCTGCTATTCCGAGGTTCAGTACATGATTCTCGGTTGCATGCGTACGACTCACTCCATGATGCTGATGGGCGTCGGTCTCGACAGCTTCTCTATGACCAGCGCCACCGACCATATGTCCAACTGGGAATCCCTTACTTCTGAAAGTGGATACGCCCGTCACTGGCCGGACTATATGTACAAACTGGCCAACCGTGCCAATACCGTCATCGACATGATCGATGAAAACGAAGAAGTAGGTTATTCCACTGCTACCCGCAAGAATGAACTTCGTGCAGAAGCCGTCTTCATGCGCGCTTGGGCTTACAGGGTACTTGCCGGCATGTACGGCGGTGTCATGTATTCCGAGCACATGACCACTGAGGCCCGCTATGACTACGAACTCCTCTCCCGCCAGGAAGCTTGGGAGAAGATCGCCGAGGACTTCAAGTGGGCTGAGGAAAACCTCCCCACAACCCCCAGGCTCATGGGTACCGTCACCAAGGCTGCTGCAGCCCACTACCTCGCCGAAACCTACCTTGCCCTCGGCAAGTTCAAGGAGGCTGAGGACGCTGCATCCCGCGTCATCAACGGACAGGATGGAAACTATGCCCTCATGACCACCCGTTTCGGTAACCGTGCCGACCAGGCCGTCGACCGTTACGGCAACTCCCTCGCAGCACCTCAGGGCGCTTATTGGGACCTCTTCCGTTGCTCCGCAAAGACCGACGGTTCAGTGGCTACCGATTCCAACCCGAACGATCCCGGCAACAAGGAAGCCATCTGGGTCTGCCAGTTCGACTTCAACCCCAGCACCGACAACTATCCTCTCGGAGGTTCCGGTGACTCCTGGTGGAGAACCCACGTCGCTCCTGTAGAGGGCAGCTGGGCTCCCTGGGTCCCCATGGGTGGCAAGAACGGACAGCGCAAGGGTTCCGATGGCAAAACATATTACATCTTCACCGCCGATGCAACCTGCTACCCTGCAGGTGTCTCACCCAAGAACGCAGGTAATCCTCCGGCAGCAGTCGAGGAGGCCCAGGGCCGCAAGCTCGCCTACAACCTCAGCACCGGAACCGATTCCCTCGCCTGCCGTGCGCAGGGTCTGAACAATGCCGCATGGGGTCTTATGTACCTCACCAATGAATATGTGGTCCGTCATGCCGGTGATCCTCTCGGCAGCGTCTGGGATGACCCCAACGACTTCCGTGGTTCTGAAATCATGATCCAGCGCGACTACTACACTCCTTCAGGAAAGAAGTGGTCCGAGGTCAAGAAGGAAATCAAGGCACGTGTGGACGCCGGTCTGTACGATGTTACAGCAGCCGACACCGTGAACATCACTCCTCGTTTCTGGAAGTTCTCCGATGACAAGCATCCTTGGAACAGCCAGCTCGGATTCAACATGTATGACTGCGACTGGTACATGATCCGTATCGCCGAGACCTATCTGCTCCGCGCAGAGGCACGTCTCGCCCAGAACAACACTGCCGGTGCCGCAGCCGACATCAACGTCCTCCGCAGCCGTGCAGGTGCCAAGCCTTGCTCCGCAAGCGATGTCGATATCGACTACATCATGGACGAGCGTATCCGTGAGCTCTTCGGTGAGGAGCACCGCTGGATCACCCTCAGCCGTCTGTCCTGCAACCCGAATGCAACTTACGTGAATTCGAAGTATCCTACCGAGAACGCTACCCAGTCCAACTATATGTACGAGCGCGTCCGCAAGTATGGATTCGGTTACGAGAACAGCCCGGGAACCCGTGAGTCCTACACCGACATCTACGGAAAGACCCGTCACTATTCCAACTTCAAGCCTCACAACTATGTATTCCCGATTCCTAAGCAGATTATCGATTCCAACAAGGATATGGTAATCCCTCAGAATGAAGGTTACAAATAACAGTTGATATGATTAACGGACCGGCTCCGCATGGGGCCGGTCTTTTTATTGATTATGATGAAAAAGATTATCCTGCCCGCCCTCACGGCAATCCTGCTCATTTCGTGCAGCAGAAGCGGACTGGCTCCCGTTGCGAAGGAATATCTCCCTGCAAGGCTGAACGAAGCGATGGCCGAATATTTGGAGACGGTCGGTGAGCCTGAGGTGGACAATTTGAAAGTGATATACGACTGTGACAGTCTCTGCATAATCCAGGGTCACGCCTCGGCGAAGGATGCCGCAGGGAAAGACAGGGGGGACAACTTCAGGTACGTTTTCGTAAAGGATCCGTTCATGACCGCTATGACAGGCAAACCCGTATACTATGACGCCGTACAGGGAAGCAAACTCCTTTCCGGCAAGGAGCTTGAGGAATTCCGACAAAAACTCCGCAACGGAGGCACGAATACCTTTAATCAGTTCCTCGCAATGGGTGAGCCAGTTTCTCTTTTTGAAAACAATTAGTATCTTTATCCGGAAAGAATCCGGATGGCATGAATCCTTTCGCACTTGCATACAGGGAACAGCAGCAGCTGTTCATTTTTGACAAAACATATATTCTGGGGACGCTTCTCAAGGTGGGAGGCCTGGCAACCCTGCTCGCCAGATTCATAGTCCAGTTTTTCTGGAATCCGGCAGTAGCGATGGTCCTGACCCTGCTTTTGCTCCTTTTGTCGGCTTATATGACCTGGGCTTGGTTCAGGGAATCAAAGAAGGACTGGAAGATAATTCCGGTCTGCCTTATTCCCGCCGTATTCATAGGTATTTCCCTGTCGGACAACTGCCTGCATTTCGAATACCTTGTCTCCATACTGCTTGTCCAGGCCGGGCTCCTGATCTACAAGGGTATAAAAACCAATCGGGCCCTGTGGGGTGTCCTGTTGACGATAATACTTTATTTTACAGCAGGTTCCGCCGCGGTCATCTTCGCCCTGTGCGCCGCCTTCGAACACAGGCCGGGGTGTAAAATCGGTGTCTTCCGTCCGGCGGTCATCATCCTTGCCGCGGCGGTGTGCGGCATAACCGCATTTTTCACTGCGGCCGTTCCTACCTGGACGGACGCCTTTACCCCTTCATTATACTATGACCTTGACGCCACCATGCCCAAGGTCCATTGGATAGGATGGATCATCCTCCCGCTGCTGTCAGTATTGTTCCTGCTGTCCAGGGGCCGCGGTCCATTTATCTGCGGACTGACCCTTTTGCTCCTCACTTTCATCCCGGCGAAGAAGATTTCTGACAAATTCGAAGCGGCGCAACCCCGTATCGGACATATATTCGAATATTACACCCACAACGAAGACTGGGACGGCTTAATCAAAGCTTGCGAGAAGGCTCCCTGGCTTCCCCGTACCGCCAACTATCTCAACATGGCCCTCGCATGGAAGGGTGAACTGGCCGAGCACCTTCTGGACTATGACCAGAGAGGTGTTTCAGGCCTGGTAATGACCACGCAGGACCGAGCGGTGGACGTGGCTCAGGCCCACATCATGTTCGCGATGGGCAATGTGGCGGCTGCCCAGGATGTCGCTTTCAACACACTGGCTTCCCTTCAGGGATTCTGCCCTGCGATGGTAAAGATCAACGCCCAGGTGGAGCTGATGCGCGGGACTTATGAAGTTGCAGACAAATATCTGTCCCTGCTGGAGAAGGCACCCCACTACCGGAAGTGGGCGAAGGAACACCGCCGTTTCCTCTACGATGATGCCGCCGTGGAAGCCGATCCGCTTTTGGGGAATGGACGGCGCAACCTTGAAGCGGAGAACCACTTCATCATGTACACCAGCCCGATGACGGAACTGTTCCCGATCCTCGATGCCAACCCTACTGACAGGCGGACACTTGAATACGGATTGTGCTATCTCCTCCTGGCAAAGGACTTGAACTCGGTCAAGCATTTCATCACTGATTTCTACAGTTCCCCCGACTCGCCGCCCCTGCCCAGGATAGCCCAGGAGGCCATAGTATTCTACAGCGAGTATTCCAGGAATATGGAAGGGGTCGAACCGTTCGGAATGGACTGGTGTTACGGACACGGGGTCACGCCCGAAACCGTCAAACGGTTCGAGGAGTATAAAAAGGCGGCGGTGGCAGGTCCTGCATCCCTGAAGCGTTTCCGCGGCACTTATTGGTATTATTTGGTCCACACAGAGATTTGACGGAACAAGTATTATGAACAGGATTTCAATACCATTTTCACTCCTTGTCTGCCTGCTGGTGATCGTTTCTTGTTCCGGCAAGCCGGAAGGCGCTTCACCATCAGGTGAAGAAGCTCCCATATTCCCTGATTATAAAGAGGTTACCATTCCGGCCAACATCGCTCCCCTGAACTTCTCCTTCCTCGGGGAGGGAAAGAGCGTCCTGCTTGCAGGAGACAGGCTGATCCGCGCCCGTCACGGAGTTTTCAGATTCGGTAAACGGAACTGGAAAAGACTCGTTTCAAACTGTACGGACGGGGAAGCGGTAGCCCTGACCGTATTTGAGAAAAAGGACGGCAGGTGGATTTCTTACAAGCCTTTCAATATCTTTGTCTCATCCGACCGGATTGACCCGTGGTTCTCTTACCGCCTCATTCCTCCGGGTTACCAGGGCTGGCAGAAGATGGGAATATATCAACGGAATCTGGAGACATATTCGGAAAAGGCCATCCTGACGAACGACCTTACGGGAGGCAACTGCCTCAACTGCCACACATACCGCAACGGCGACCCTTCCAAGATGGTCTTCCACGCCAGGGCGACCTTCGGAGGCACGGTGATGGTCAACGAAGGCGAAGTCGAGAAACTCAACACCAAGACCGACTCCACGATCAGCGCCCTTGTCTATCCTTATTGGCATCCTTCCGGGGAATTTGTGGCCTTTTCAGTCAACAAGACCCTGCAGGCTTTCTACAACCACGACCCCAACAGGATAGAGGTCTACGACCAGGCCTCCGACGTGGTGGTATACAATGTAAGGACTCACGAGATAGCCTGGTCGCCGCTGACCAAGTCCGAGGACCGGTTCGAGACCTTCCCTACCTTCTCCCCAGACGGAAAATGGCTGTATTTCTGTTCCGCCGAAGCGGTTGCCCCTATGCCTGACAAGCACCGCGAAGTACGTTACGGACTGTACAGGATTGCGTTCGACGAGAAGGACATGAGTTTCGGCGACTCCCTGGAGTGCATCTATGACGCTCCTTCCGACAGCGCAAGCGTTTCGTTCCCCCGGATTTCCCCGGACGGAAGGTTCCTCTGCTTCACCCGCCACGGCTTCGGCAACTTCTCCATCTGGCACAAGGATGCCGATCTCTGGCTGGTGGACCTGACGGACTGTTCGGTCCGCCCGATGGGAAACGCCAATTCCGACGACGTGGACAGTTTCCACACCTGGAGTTCAGACGGCAGGTGGATGGTCTTCAGCAGCCGCAGGGATGACGGGCTTTACACGAAGCCTTACTTCACCCACATTGACGATGACGGGAACGCATCGAAACCGTTCCTTCTCCCCCAGAAAAGTCCCGGTAAGTATTACAAGAGTTTGATGAGTTCCTACAACCTTCCTGCATTCACGACGGGTAAGGTAGAAATAAGTAAAAGAAAGCTGACTGACGTCCTGCGGAAATCTCCGGGAACGGATGTGAAAGTGAAATGAATAACATACTTGATATGAAGAAATATCTGCTCGCAACCATCCTGGCAGTCCTAGCCCTATCCTTCTCCCTCAGGGCACAGGTCTACCAGGCTTCTTCTTTCGGCATCAAGTCCGACGGCATCACCCTCAACACCAGGTCTATCCAGGCCGCCATCGATTTCATCAGCAGTCACGGCGGAGGTGTCCTGGAAATCTCCGTGGGACGCTACCTGACCGGCAGCATATTCATGAAGTCGAATGTCGAACTGAGGCTGCTGGAAGGTGCCGTTCTGGTCGGTTCGGTCAATCCTTACGACTACGAGATGGTCGAAGGGAACTACGGCCTCATACTTGCCAAAGGCCAGGAAAACATTTCGGTCAAAGGCAAGGGAGTCATAGACGGCCGCGGAGCGGAATGTGCCCTCAACTTCCTGAACCAGGTCCATCTCGGATTCATGGATGACACGACCAAGTACGACAGGGTCACCAAAAGGCCGAAACTCATTTACTTCCGCGAGTGCAAGGATGTGGTGATCGAAGGAGTGAATCTCCGGAATTCAGCCGAATGGACCCTCGTCCCCGACCAGTGCGAGAACCTGACGATCAGCGAGATCCTGCTGGACAGCAAGAACTACTGGAACAACGACGGTATCGACATCGTGGACTGCCGCCACGCCTTGATAAAGGACTCATTCATAGATGCTTCCGACGATGCAATCTGTTTCAAGTCCCATTCCGCAGCCCATCTCTGCGAAGACATCGAGGTACGTAACTGCGTGGCGCGTTCAAGCGCAAGCGCATTCAAGTTCGGAACAGTTTCGAGGGGCGGATTCAAGGATATCCGGATCATCGACAACAAGGTGTTCGACACCTACCGTTCGGCGGTTACGATCCAGTCCGTGGACGGTGCGGAAGTGGAGAACATAGTCATTGACAGCCTCGATGCCGTCAACACAGGCAATGCCATCTATCTGAGGACCGGCAAGAGATGGGGCGGAGCCAAGGAAGGATATCTCCGGAATATCACCCTGTCCAACATCAGGGTCGAAGTGCCTCTGGAGAAGGCCGACGCAGGCTACAGCTATGAAGGACCGGTCGAAGACCTGCCAAGGAACGTCTCCCCTGCCGGAATCGTCGGCATACCCGGGATGCCGGTAGAGAACATAACCCTCAGGAATGTGGAAATCGTCTATCCCGGAGGCGGCAACAAGCTGTACGCCTACCGCGGAACCTCCCCCGAGGAACTTGACAGCATACCTGAGATGATCGACATCTATCCGGAGTTCTCACAGTTCAAGGAGCTTCCCGCCTGGGGACTCTTCATCCGCCACGCCAACGGGATAACCCTCGAGAACGTGCGTCTGGTTGCCGGAAAGAAGGATTACAGGCCTGCCATCGTAGCCGATGACGTCCAGGGGCTAGTGATGAAGGACCTCAGGACCGACGAACCTTCCGCCAAAGGAAAGAAGCAGGTAGTAAAACGGAATGTCAGATAATCAGAAATACACGATATGAAAAAATTCTTGGTATCATTTGCATGTCTAGTTGTAAGTATTTCCACTTTTGCATTGACCACTGCCGGAGCGGCTGCCGGGCTTAGGCCGTACTCAGCCGCAGCGGAGCGAGGATGGACTCGGCCGGGCCCGGACAGCCGTCCGGCTGCTGAAGCCATTGATAATAAGACCTTCAAGCTGAATGACGGTCACACGGTCCGCGTGGATGTCTGCGACGAGGGGATATTCCGGATCAGGATCTCTCCCAGAAAGGAGTTCGAAGAGTCCCTGATGGAGCGCTACGGCTGCATCAAGACTGACTGGACACCGGTGAAGACCACAGAGGTCACCAAAGGCAGCGAGTGGACGGTCAGCACGAAGGCATATTCACTGACCGTCAACAAGAAGACCGGAGTCATTTCGCTGAAGGACGCACGTGGAAACTCCGTTATCCGCGAGATCAGGCTTCTGGGGAACAAGGACAAGACCTGCGACAACCTCAGGCAGGTCATCAACAAGAAATGGGAAGACCTCAACGTAACGAGCAACGGCGGAGGAATCATCGGTGACGACAAGGAATTCGCCAAGATGGACAAGAGGGAGATCCCGGGAGCCGCTGAAATCTGCACAATATCCATCCGGATGGAGGACGGTGAAAGGTTCTACGGAGGCGGAAGCACCAGCCGCGACCACATCCAGCACAGGGGCGAACTCCTGAGGATGTGGACCACCTACCAGCACACGGAAATCCCGATGCCCTTCATGATGAGTTCCCGCGGATGGGGGATCTACGACAACACCACCCGCAAGAGTTTCTTCGACGTGGGAAGCGTGGACAAGGACATATTCAACATAGTCAATTCCTACGACGAGGCCGACTTCTTCCTGATGGCCGGAGCCGACATGCCCGCCGTCCTGAATGAATATACCCTCGTGACGGGCCGTACCTACGTGCTCCCCAAGTGGGCCTACGGACTCTGCTTCGGTCCCAACATGCGGGAGGAGCAGTTCGACATCCTGCACGATGCCGCGATGTTCCGCCAGATAGACGTTCCCTGCGACGTGTTCTGGCTCGAGCCGCAGTGGATGGCCAAGCGCTACGACTTCACCACGAAGAAGCGCTGGAATTACGACCGCTTCTCACCCGAACCCTACTGGGTCCAGGACCAGTATCCCAAGCAGCTCCACCACAGGCTCTTCATCGGCAAGCTCCGCTCGATGGGCTTCCATCTCGGTCTATGGCTCTGCGAGGAATATGACCTCAGCCTTGTGGAAGAGGACCTTGTAGCACTCCGGGAAGGACGCGACACCTCCGGCCAGGAACACTGGATGGACCACCTGAAGAATTTCATGGACCAGGGCGTCGAAGGATTCAAGCTCGACCCGGCCCGTACGATCGACAACCATCCCGACTGGCCATACTACAACGGAAAGACCGATGCCGTGATGCACAACCTCAACCAGATACTGCTCCCGAAGCAGATGGCAGAGCTCGGCAGGAACTATAACAACAAGCGCACCTGGCACCACTACTGCGGCGGCTGGTCAGGCACCCAGCACTGGACGGCCTCCACTTCCGGAGACAACGGAGGTGGAAAGACCGCCCTCTATGACCAGCTCAACCTGGGAATGAGCGGCTTCCTCAACACCTCCTGCGACGTGATGAGCGTGCCTCGCGACCTGGAGATGCCTTCCCTGCATTTCGGCCTTTTCCTGCCCTGGGTCCAGATCAACAGCTGGTTCTCCATGATGCAGCCGTTCTACTATGACAAGCCCGAGCAGGACATCTACCGCTTCTACGTAAAACTTCGTTACTCCCTGGCGCCGTACATATATTCAATGGCGCTCGAAGCCAGCCAGGACGGTATGCCCATAGTCCGTTCGATGCCGCTCAGCTTCCCTCAGGACCGCAACTGCGACGACATGACCTACCAGTACATGTTCGGACCGTGGTACTGCGTAGGCATATTCACAAATGAGATATACCTCCCCGCCGGCACATGGACTGACGCCTGGACCGGAGAGAGGATCGTCAGCAAGGGCGAAACCTTCACCCGTGAATATCCTGCCGACCGCGCCGGGCTGCTGTTCATCCGCGAGGGAGCCATAATCCCCACCCAGGGAGACGTGGCCTATCTCGGCAGCAAGCCGTTCGAGAAAGTCACCCTGAACATCTATCCCTGCGGAGATTCGCAGTTCACCATGATGGACGACGACGGAGAGACCTACGGATTCGAGAAAGGTGCCATCGCCAAGACCCTCGTCGAATGCCACGAGAAGGGCGGCAGTTCGAGGATAGTGGTGAACCCTGTATCCGGAAAATTCGAAGGGATGCCCTCTACTAGGGAATATTCATTCGCCGTCCAGAACGACGGTAAGGCCTCCCAGGTGCTTGTCGGCGGCAAGGAACTGAAGGAATGGACCTACGAAGGCGGAATGATCAGGTTCAGCCTTGACCCGGTCAAAGTCTCCGAGAAGATAGTTATTGACATCAAATAGGAATCCCGCGTCATCAGTATGAGAAGATTTGTAATCATCGGCCTCGTCCTGCTGGCTGCCTCCTGCGGAAAGGGAGACTGGCGGGACGCTTCGCTGCCGGCCGCAGACAGGGCAAAGTTCCTGCTGAAGGAAATGACCCTGGAAGAGAAGGTCGGACAGATGTGCCAGTACGTTGCTCCGTGTTATGTTCCTCCCGGACAGGGATCGCCCTATAAGAATATAGACGCCACGGACGAGAACCTGGGCAACAAGGGCCTGGCCGACAGGATCCGCCGGGGTGAAGTAGGTTCATTCCTCCACTGCATGAC
The DNA here is from genome assembly GCA_902779765.1 of uncultured Bacteroidia bacterium. Lineage (GTDB taxonomy): Bacteria > Bacteroidota > Bacteroidia > Bacteroidales > UBA932 > Cryptobacteroides. The sequence goes on along the minus strand of CACZCQ010000001.1, from coordinate 31,072 downwards.
TACCAAGGAGGCAATCGCCCTCCAGGAAATGGCCAGGGAAAGCAGGCTGGGAATCCCGCTTCTCATAGGAATCGACGCGATCCACGGGAACGCGCTGATCGAAGGATGTACCATATATCCTACCAACATCAACATGGCTTCGACTTTCGACCCGGAATTGATGGAGAAGATAGGAGCTGAGACAGCCCTCGAGATGCGTCAGAAAGGCCTGTATTGGACTTTTGCTCCCAACCTGGACGTCGCCCGGGATGCCCGCTGGGGCAGGATGGGAGAAACCTACGGGGAAGACCCCTTCCTGGTCACCGAGATGGGGAAGCATTCCATCCTTGGCCTCCAGGGGCCTGACCGGAATTTCGATGAAGGACACGTGATTGCCTGCGCCAAACATCTCATTGCCGGCGGAGAACCTTTCGGTGGCCTCAACGCCGCTCCTATGGACCTGTCCGAAAGGCAGCTCAGGGAAATCTACCTGCCTCCTTTCATCGCCGCCGTACAGGACGCCCACGTGGGCACCGTAATGGCCGCCCATAACGAAGTCAACGGCATCCCTTGCCACGGAAACTCTTGGTTATTAAAGGATTTGCTCCGTAACGAACTCGGTTTCGACGGATTCGTGGTCAGCGACTGGATGGATATCGAAAGGCTGCATGCAATGCATCACTGGGCTACGGATTCCACCGAGGCCTTCGTAAGGTCGGTTGAAGCAGGGATAGACATGCACATGCAGGGCGACAACTATTTCGAAGCCGTGATCGACGCAGTCAAGTCCGGACGCATCCCGATGAAGCGTATCGACGAAGCTGCCGGAAAGATCCTCGAGATGAAGTTCGCCGTCGGCCTCTTCGAAGCTCCCCTGCCTTCCCTCGACCCTCTCGAGAATGCCTCCGAACACCGCCAGACTGCCCTCGTCGCAGCCCGCGAAAGCATCATCCTTCTGAAGAATAATGGAATACTTCCTCTCTGCACCGAAAGCACTTTGGCTGGCAGCGCTTTGGCTGGCAAGACCAATGCCACCCTCGGCACTAGAGGGGGGACCGTGAGCAGAGCGAACGGTGGGGCCGAGCAGAGCGAGGCGGTCGGACAGCCAAAGATGCTGCCGGCCATGCCTATTCGACGAATCTTCGTTCTGGGACCGAATGCGGACAGCCAGACCATTCTGGGCGACTGGGCCGCCCCCCAGCCTGATTCGCTTGTCACGACCGTCCTGGAAGGAATCAAGGCAGAATTCCCGAAAGTGACGATAGACACGATGTGTTTCGGAGGAAAGATTTCCAACATAGACGCAAAAGGTATAGCGATCGCCCGCCATAAAGCATCGGCAGCTGATGTCTGCATCGTCGTCGCAGGAGAGAATTCTCAAAGGTATTCGGCATTCGGCCGCACCTGCGGAGAGAATTGCGACCGTGACGACCTCGATCTCCCCGGAATGCAGGAACAGCTTCTCGAAGCAGTAGCCTCGACAGGCAAGCCAACCGTACTCGTACTGATGACAGGACGGGCTAACAGCATAGCCTGGGCAAAGGAGAACGTGGACGCGATACTGAACGTCTGGGAACCCGGCCAGATGGGCGGCCAGGCTGTCGCCGAAGTCCTTGCTGGCAAGGTCAATCCATCCGGCAAGCTGCCCGTCACGATGCCCCGCAACGTCGGCCAGGTGCCTACGGTCTACAACCACAAGCACTCCCAGTATTCCCGCCTCTTCGCCACCAACGAGACCGGTCCCCTCTGGCCCTTCGGCTTTGGCTTGAGTTATAGTAATTTCGTATTATCCGAACCGGTTCTTACCGAGACTTCCGAAACATCCGGACGTGCCGCCGAGCTTAGGCCGTACTCAGCCGGCACTCCGGCTTTAGCGACGGTATCAATACGCATTACGAACGAAGGACCTTTCGACGGCGCCGAAGTGGTACAACTGTACATCCGGGATGAATATGCCTCCGTGACCCGTCCCGTCAAGGAACTCAAAGCCTTCAAACGCATATTCCTGAAAAACGGAGAAAGCACGGACGTTACCTTCCAAATCACTCCCGAAATGCTTCAATGCTTCGGAGCGGATAACGAATGGACCGTCGAACCGGGAGACTTCACCATAATGGTCGGATCCTCATCTTCCGACGAAGATCTGCAACAGTTGTCTTTACGGATAAACGACAACTAGCCGCACATCAATAATCTGATGCGGAGGGAACGATTGGATTGCCGCGGAAGTCGACGGGATACTGGGCTCCGGTTTCGGAGAGTTTTGAGACCATCTCCCTGAGCATGACCCTTGTACGGCGGGGCCTCCTTGAGGCAAGGTCCCTGTTCTCGAACGGATCCCTGGCAAGATTGAAGAGAGAGCACTGCGGCTTCTCCGGATGGGTGGGATTGTAGTAATAGACCAGCTTCCATTTTCCGTGGCGCCACACGGTGAAATAGCTTCCCCTGTGCTCGTGCGGGAAGTGCATCAGGAATTCATCCCGGTGAGTTCCCGACACGGAACCATCGGACAATAAGCCACTTATATCCTGCCCGTCGACAGGGTGGCCTGAGGGAACATCGGCCTCCACCAGAGAAGCCACCGTAGGATAGATGTCGCATATGGATGCCACATCGGTACGGACGACACCCTTGCCTATCGGCAGGGCTCCCTGAACTTCATTGTCTTCCGGCCTGGCCCAGGATATGATGCAAGGAACTCTTATGCCCCCTTCGAATTCTGTCCCTTTCATTCCGCGAAGCGGCGCGCTGGAGCAATGGTCACGGTCGGTCCCGAGGAAAAGCCCGGTCCCATTGTCGCCCATGAATATGATCAAAGTATTCCCGGCAAGGCCCTTCTCTTCCAGATGGTCCATGATGTCCCCGAGCGACTTGTCCATCCCCTCGATCAGCGTTGCGAAACCCTTGGCATTCTCAGGCCTGGTAGAATCCGCCTCATAATGACCTATGAACCTGGGATCGGTCTGGTGAGGAGTGTGGACTGCATAATGCGACATATACAGGAAGAAGGGTGCTCCGGAAGCAGCTGCACTGTCTATCTGTTCCATCGCCTCAAGCGTCAGCGCTTCGCTCAGGAAAGTATCGGTACCATGGTATTTCTCAAGCCCTGGAACCGCCCTCGGCCTGTAACCCTTGATAAAACCATAGCCATCTTCACCATAATAACTTCCCGGCTCCCCTATCGACGAGCCGGCGATATTCACGTCAAATCCGATCCGGAGCGGATCGGCCGCCGGAGAATCGTTGTTTCCGAAATGAGCCTTCCCGATATGGATTGTCCTGTAGCCGGTTGCTGACAGCATACGGGGCAGGGTCCATTCTTCTTCAGCAATCCCTCCCCAGCCCCAGCCATAGGGACCGAAACCGTCACGGTTGTCGCTCTCGGAATTGATCCAGTTGGTCGTATGATGGCGGGCCGAGTACTGTCCGGTCATCAGTGACACCCTGGAAGGCGAGCTTACGCTCATGGCATAGAACTGCGAAAAACGGACGCCCTGTGAAGCAAGCCTTTCCATCGCGGGAGTATTGTACCAGTCGTTGAAAGGATAACGGACCGGGTTGCCGGACCTGTCAGTAATGAAAGGGACACTGGTGTCCATGGGCCCCATGTCATCCACAAGGAAAACGATGATATTGGGCTTTTCACGGGCACCCGCGGCAAGGTTGGCGGCAAGCAGGCACAGAGCCGAAGAAAGATGTTTCATATGCCCCAAGATAGCAAAAATGTTGTATTTTTGTATTATAGCATCCATAAACAAACCACATGAGAAAAATCTTTATTTCTGCAGTCTACCTTATGGGCTGTGTCCTGGCACAGGGTCAGAGGCTTGTGTTGAATTATGACCGCCCGGCAACCAGGTTCGAAGAGGCCCTGCCCATCGGTAACGGGCATCTCGGGGCAACGGTCTACGGCGGCGTGACGGATGATCTGATCTGGCTCAATGAAGGCAGCCTCTGGGGAGGTTCTGCCAACCCGGACAACAATCCTGTACCGACGGGAGGCCCCGAACTGCTCGCAAAAGTGCGGGCCCTCCTGGACAAGGAGGATTGGAGAGGAGCCGAAGAGATGGTCAAGGGACTGCAGGGTAAATATGTCAATTCCTTTCTTCCGATGGGAAGCCTCCATCTGAGACAGAAGTTCGAGAAGGAAGTGCTTGTCTTCGACTATCACGGGAATAACGCCGGGATCGCTGCCCCTCGACAGGCTCAGGGACCGGCTGTGACAGGTTACACCAGAACCCTGGACCTGGACAGTGCGATCACCAGGACCAGTTTCTCGCTTGAGGGTGTGACATATTTCAGGGAAATGTTCGTCTCCCATCCCGATAGGGTAATGGTCATCCACCTGACCGCCTCCGAGCCGAAACTGGAATTCGACCTCGACGGAGCCACCATGTGGGACGGAAGTTCCGTCCAGAGTCTTTCCTCCAATGAATATCTCGTCAAGGGACAGGTCGGATACTACCAAAGCACCAAATGGGAAGAACCGTTCTCAAGGTGGCAGGTCGGACCGAATGGTGAAAAGGGTATGCGCTACCAGTTCAGGGTCAAGGTAATGAAATGCGACGGAGCCGTCTACACAAGCCCCTGCCTGCATGTCAGCAACGCTTCAGACGTAGTGATACTTGTCAGTGCGGCCACCAGTTTCAACGGATTCGACAAGAGGCCAGATACGGAAGGACGCGATGAAAACGCCTTGGCGGAATCGTTCATCGCCAAAGCGGAAGGAAAGACGTTGGAAGCGCTCAGGAACGACCATGTTGCCGACTACCGGAAGCTTTTCACAACCGTGTCATTATCTCTTTCAAGTGCCGGAGATAATGCCGGAGTGCCGTCCGAACCCGGCCGAGTCCATCCTCGCTCCGCTGCGGCTGAGTACGGCCTAAGTCCGGCGGCATCTCCGGCAGGGGAAGCGACAACCACGGACAGGAGACTTGAAGCATACGCCGCCGGGGCGACCGATCCCTACCTCGAGACCCTGTACTTCCAGTTCGGCCGCTACCTGCTGATATCAAGTTCGCGCGAAGACAGCGAAGTCCCCTGCAACCTTCAGGGAATATGGTGCAAGGACCGTCATCCCGCCTGGGGATCCGACCTCCACACCAACATCAACGTCCAGATGAATTACTGGCCGGCCGAGCCGCTCGGACTCAGCCCCTGCACCCTTCCGCTCATGACATTCATCAAGAACAGCTCGGTAGCCGGCGCTGAAGTGGTAAGGAACATGTACGACATGAAGGGCTGGACAGTCCATCACAACAGCGATATCTGGTGTGCAGCCAATCCGGTCGGAGACAAGTCCGGCAGTCCTTCGTGGGCCAATTATGTGATGGCGGGTCCCTGGCTCTGCACCCACCTTTACGAACATTACCTGTTCACAGGCGACAAGGACTTCCTCAAGGAAACTGCCTATCCCCTCCTCAAAGGCTCGGCAGATTTCCTGATGGACTGGCTTATCGAGAAGGACGGAAAGTATATTACCTCACCTTCGACCTCCCCTGAGAACGGATTCATAGATGAAAACGGGAATACCGGCCAGGTAACCATAGGCTCGGCGATGGACCTGGAAATATGCTGGGAGCTGTTCACGGATGTCCTCGAGGCAAGCGAAGCGCTGGGGGCTGATCCCGAACTGAGGAATAAGTGGAAGCATTACCGTGACAACCTGCATCCGCTGCAGGTCGGGGCTGCCGGAAACCTCGTCGAATGGTACAAGGACTGGAAGGACACAGACCCGCAGCACAGGCACGTGTCCCACCTGTTCGGTCTTCACCCTGGCCACGAAATCTCCCCTCTGAAGACTCCCGGATTCGCAGATGCGGCCCGTAAGACCCTGGAGATAAGGGGTGACGGCGGCACCGGCTGGAGCAAGGCCTGGAAGATATGCTTCTGGTCAAGGCTCCTGGACGGTGACCACGCCTACAAGATGTACAGGGAACTGCTCAGCAAGTCCACCCTTCCCAACCTGTTCGATACACATCCACCGTTCCAGATCGACGGCAATTTCGGCTCGATAGCCGGAATAGCAGAAATGCTCCTGCAGAGCCAGAACGGAGAGCTCCATCTCCTTCCGGCACTTCCTTCCGCATGGCAGGAGGGGTCTGTATCCGGCCTGAGGGCCAGGGGTGCCGTTACAGTCGATATGGAATGGGAACGTGGCAAACTGAAGAATGCTGTCCTTTGCGGGGTTCTCGAAAGGTCGCAGAATGTCACCATCCGTACCGACGTGCCCGTCAAGGTCAGGGGAGCCAATGCAAGGACGAGGAAGGACGGTTCTTATTATCTGACGACCATAACCCTGAATAAGAAGACTCCTTGCACTTTAACGGCGAAATGATGAAAAGGTCCTTTCCGTTGATCCTGGCTTCAGTCACCGCCCTGGTGACAGCCGCCTGCTCACGTTCCCTGCCCGAGACGGTTCCGGCAGAGGAAATGGAGAGGGTTTACCAGGAGGTGAAAACGCCGTTCAAATACGGCCTGGTCATTCCCGGGCAGGACGGAATTGCCACGGACAGTCCTTCCGTATTCAGGAAAGACGGAAAATGGTATATGACCTACATCATTTTCGACGGGCAGGGCTACGAGACCTGGCTTGCTGAAAGCCCTGACCTGCTGGAATGGAAAACCCTTGGACGGATCATGTCCTTCTCGGACGACGGCGATTGGGACCAGAACCAGAAAGCCGGTTACATAGCCCTGCCGGACACCCGCTGGGGAGGATCGTACGGACTGGAAAAATATGCAGGGAAGTATTGGATGAGTTATCTGGGCGGCAGCAAGACCGGCTATGAGGCCGGAACCCTGGCCCCGGGAATGGCCTTCACTGCCGGCAATCCCGCTTCGGCACATGAATGGGACCGCCTGCCCTTCCCGACCCTCTCTCCAAAGGACGGAGATGCAAGCTGGTGGGATGACAGGGTCATCTACAAGAACAGCGTAATACGTGATCCAAAATGCCTGACCGGCCATCCTTTCGTCATGTTCTACAATGCCAAAGGCAATGCCGAGAGAATCGGGATGGCGGTAAGCGACGACATGGAACATTGGCAGCGTCTGGGAAAGGATCCGGTGCTCTCGCACGGCGACCGAGGCATAACCGGGGACGCCTATCTCCAAAGGATGGGAAAGCTGTGGGTGATGTTTTATTTCGGATTCTCCTGGAACGATGAAACCGCCGGGAAGGCCTGGGATTCCTTCGCCTGTTCCTATGACCTTGTCCATTGGACGGACTGGACGGGGGCCCCGCTGATCGAGCCTTCGGAGGACTTCGACAGCCGTTATGCCCACAAGCCCTGCATGGTCAAATGGAAGGATGTCGTCTATCATTTCTACTGCGCCGTCGATGACGATGACAACCGCGGCATCGCGCTGGCCACATCAAGGCAACTTAAGAACAAATAATCAATTATGGATATCATGAAAAAAACAACCACTTTGATCCTCGTGCTTGCCGGCCTTCTTTCACTGGCATCCTGCGGCAAGGACAAGGAAGCCGAAACCTTCCCCCTTTTCTGGACCTGGATGGATTACCGTCCCGGCATGGACTTCGAAGCCGCCTGCGCACATATGCAGGAAGTCGGAATAGAGGGCGTCATGCTCAATGCACCGACTCCGGACGACTATCGCACCGCAATCCCGATCGCCCACGCACACGGAATCACTGTGCATGCATGGCTTTGGACGATGAACCTGGAGCATGACCGGGCGAAGGTCATGGCGGAGCACCCCGAATGGCTCAGCGTGAACCGCCTCGGGCGCAGCCTCGCGGACACCACAGCCTATGTGGATTATTACAAGTTCCTCTGTCCCGCATTGCCTGAAGTACGGGAATACCTCAACGACAAGATCAAGGCATACTGCGAGGTGGACGGACTGGACGGCATCGCCATCGACTATCACCGCTTCGTCGATGTGGTCCTTCCTACCACCCTCTGGTCGAATTACGGAGTCGTCCAGGACCGCGAGTATCCCGAATGGGACTTCGGATACCATCCGGCCATGATAGAGAAGTTCAAGGCTGAATATGGTTACGATCCCCGCGAAGAAGAGGACCCGACTTCAGACGTGAAATGGCGTCAGTTCCGCTGCGACCAGATCAGCGAGGTTGCCAACCTGTTCGCCGAGACCGTCCATTCCTACGGAAAGACCATGTCGGCCTCACCTTTCCCGACCCCGAAGATGTCCTCCAGGATGGTCCGCCAGGACTGGGGCAAATGGAACCTGGACATGGTGTTCCCCATGGTCTACACCAGTTTCTACACGATGGATCCCAGCTTTGCATACGACTGTACCGTAGAGAACGTAAGGGATAAGAAGCCGGAGACCATCCTGGGCTGCGGAATCACATACGGCAGGGACATAGTCAAGTGCATGGACGAGGCCTTCAGGGGCGGCGCCAAGTGCATCTCGATATTCACTGTCAATTCCATCAGGACTCCGGAGCAGGTGGCCGAATTCAGGCACTACACCGACAGCGTCAAGGCCGTCAGGGCGGCAAACGGAGGAAAGATGCCTTCAGTACAGATTCCGGACAAGGCCGACACCGATCCGTTCAACCATCCCGGAGTCATGGCCCAGGTGGAAAAGAGGATGCAGCTTCTCATCGCCGGCATCGACCCCACCAGGAGACCCAGGCGCGGGGAACCGGCCCCGAAGGTCAATGAACTCCAGCCCCTGGACCTGGGAGATTATTCATTCCTCGGACAGCACGACATAGTCAGGGACTATTCTGTCACCGACAAAGCCTCCGGGACGACCTTCAAGGTGTCATTCTACCTTTACGGAGACGTCCTTTCCGGCTGGAACGTGTTCAAGGAATAATACCTAAATCTTCAGTTTCAGCCCCGCCTTGCCAAAAAGCCAGGCGGTGGCGATGCACAGCAACGAGAACAGTGTGCATTTGAGTATCCCGATTCCTCCGCCGAGCCATGACGGCATGGTTGGAGACAGGGCAACCCATAGTGCATAATACAGGTACGGCATCATATATACCGTAAGCGTTGCCTTACCAGCAGGGGCAAGGGGCCTGAACCATCCGGTCCAGCTTCGTTTTTCGAGATAACGGAGCAATGTGTAAAGGGCCACGGATATGGCTGATACATAGAGGCACCAGGGCAGGGTGCCGATTATCTTGGATGTGATCCAGAATTGATGGGATCCCCAACCGAGGAGTGCGAGCAGGGCAACCACGGAAATGCCGGTACAGATCCGCGACATTTCACTCTTTTGGGACATTTTCCTGTCAGAAAGAGTAGTGACCATTCCCCCCAGTACCATCAGCACGCTTGAACCGTTACCCAGATGGATCGCACGGGCGAAATCGGAAATGAAGTTGCCTCCGTCGATGATCCTGCCCCCGTCCCTGAGGCCTGTCGTAAGCATATTCAGCAGGACTACGGACAGCCAGAGCAGGGGTATTATCCAGGGTCTCTTCCTGGAAAGCATCCAGGCCGTGGCACAGAAAAGATAGGACCATCCGATTATTCCAAGGATCCCCCACCAAGAAGCGCGGAACAATCCTCCTTCCCCGTCCCTGAAGGTAACTGCCAGGAAAAGAAGGATCGCCAATCCAGCGACCTGCAGCCATTTCCTTGGTTTGAATTCTTTCGGATACTGGTTCCATACCAGGAAAAAACCAATGACCATCAGCACCCAGTACAGTCCTTTCCCGAAACCGCCAAGGGGTGCGAAACCACCTTCGGAATTGACTATGAAAACTCCCATCAGAAGCAGGGCGAGGGTGCGTGAGAGGACATGGCCGAGAATTCCCTCGCCGGACTGTCCTTTGGAGAACCTGCGTTCGATAGCATACGGAATTGACATTCCCACCGAAAATAGGAACATCGGGAATACTATGTCAGCCAGACCCATACCATCCTGGTTTGCGGTGGTGTGACCGATCCATTCCGGCACGTTTCCGACTGTCCACAGGTCATTCACCAACACCATCAGGAACATAGTAAGCCCCCGGAGCATGTCAATCGCTCCGTTGCGCTTTTCAAGGAAACCCATATCCGACATGACTGCAACGTTTTGGCAAAAATAATGGTTTTCACTATCTTGTCATAGTAAATGCTCCTTTATCCTTATACTTCATGAAAAAGTTCCTTTTTTCGGTCTGCTGCCTGCTGGCCTGCCTTGCATCGACAGGTCAGAACAGCACCCTTACTTTGCTCGTCGGGACATATACCGACACTGAAAGCAAAGGAATATATTCATTTGCGTTCAATCAGGAAACAGGAGACAGCAGTCCCCTCGCAGTGACGGAAATCGCCAACCCTTCGTTCCTGACGGTTACCCCGGATAACAGGAGAGTCTACGTTGTTTCGGAACAGCAGAAAGAGGCCTCGGTCTCGGCATTCGGATATAACCCGGCAAAAGGAACCCTGAAATTCAAGAACTCCAAACCCACAGAAGGAAAGGATCCATGCCATGTTACTTTCACCGGGAAAGAAGTCACTGTCACCAACTACTCTTCCGGTTCCCTGACCGTATTCCCCCTCAAAAGGAACGGCAGACTCAAGGAAGGGACCCTGCTGGAGTTCTTTGAAAACGGTCCGGACAAGTCCCGCCAGTCAGGTTCACATATCCATTCTTCACAGGTCTCGCCGGACGGGAAATACCTGTTTGTCATAGACTTGGGCGGGGATTACATCTACCGATATCCGGTGTCAGGGGGTAAGGTGGCAGGCTTCGATCCGGTGAAGATAAAGGTTCCCGCGGGACAGGGACCGCGCCATTTCGAATTCTCCGTGGACGGGAGGTTCATGTATCTCCTCACCGAACTGGGAGGATGCGTGCTGGCCTATGACTATAACGGTGGCGACCTGAAGCTTATACAGCAGATAGAGGCGGATCCGCTGCATGCCCGCGGAAGCGCCGATATCCATTTCTCTCCCGACGGGAAGTTCCTGTATGCCAGCAACCGCCTCAAGGGTGACGGCCTAGCTGTTTACAGGCAGGATCCTTCAAGCGGACTCCTGGAATATGCCGGATACCAATACACTGGCGTCCATCCCAGGAATTTCGCAATCTCCCCTAACGGTATGTTCGTCCTAGTGGCATGCCGGGACAGTGATGTCATCCAGGTCTTCAGCCGCAATCCCAGGACCGGCCTCCTGACCGATACCGGAAAGGACATCAAGGTTCCCCACCCCGTCTGCGTCATCCTTACTCCGACTAGATATTAAATATCAAATCATAAAATGAAGAAGATCCTGTTCCTTGCAGCTGCCGCCATTTTCATGGCCTCCTGTACGCCGAAACCGATGAAGTTGGTCTTTGAACCGCTTCCGATGCATTACGGGGATACTTCGCGTTCCCCCATCCCTTTCGCCAAGGACCCGACGGTAATACGTCTCGGGGATGAGTATCTGATGTACTATTCAGTTACCGCCTTCGTTCCTGACACTATGCCGGGGAAGCCGCCCGTGTTCACGGACTGGCATTCCGCAATCGCCAGAAGCAAGGACCTTGTCAACTGGACCAGGGTCGGCGACCTCGACCTGAGGGATACCAAGGGCAACAGCATCTACGGTGCCGTGGCACCCTGCGTCAGGAAACTTGACGGCAAGATCCATATCTTCTACCAGCGCGCCTGGGAAGGCACAGACGGTGTCAGCAACATCTGGCACGCCATGAGCGAAGATGGTATCACCTTCACGAACACCTGTGACAGGCCGATCATCGTTCCTGAGACCAACTGGTCGATCAAACGGTCCATCGATGCCGAAGTATACCGCGTCAAGGACAAGCTGATCCTCCTGTTCGCTACCAGGGACACGACCGCCACCTACCAGATAATGGGAATGGCGGAAGCCCCCTACGGATGCGACTACGGACCTGACAAATGGACGCTGCTCTCCACGGACGGACCGTTGATGAAACCGGAATACCCCTGGGAAATGAGTTGCACAGAGGCTCCCACCGTCGTCAAGCACAAGGGCGTATGGTATATGTTCTACGCCGGAGCATTTAACCACGAGAAGCAGCAGATAGGCCTGTGCACATCCACTGACGGATACCACTTTACCAGGATCCAGCCGGACGGACTGTGCTATACTTCAGGCCCCGAAGGATCGTGGAATGCCTGGGAAAGCGGCCACCCAGGAGTATTCCAGGACGATGACGGTCAGGTCTACCTCTTCTACCAGGGCAAGTCCGGCCTGAATGAGACCTATTACCTTTCAGTCAGCAAGGTATTCTTTAAAAAGCTAGATGCCGTCTCGGACAAAACGACAGCTGGGACGAAAACCCTGGTAATACACAATCCAATCATACCCGGATATCATCCCGACCCTTCGATATGCCGGGTCGGAGATGATTACTACATCGTCAACTCCTCCTTCCAGTATTTCCCCGGCGTTCCCGTCCACCATTCCAAGGACCTGGTCAACTGGGAACTTGTCGGGAACGTCCTTGACAGGGAGAGCCAGATTCCGCTTGAAAGGGCAAATTCCTGGGGAGGGATATTCGCCACCACCATACGTTACCATGAAGGCCTGTTCTACATGATAACGACAAATGTCACCAAGGGTGGGAATTTCTTCGTAACCGCCAAAGATCCGGCCGGTCCATGGTCTGAACCCGTCTACCTGAAACAGGGAGGTATCGATCCCTCGTTCCTCTTCGAAGACGGAAAGTGCTACATGGTTTCAAATCCTGACGGAATACAGCTCTGCGAAGTCGATCCGGTGACCGGCGAGCAGCTTACAGAGAGTAAACTGCTATGGAAAGGCACAGGAGGACGCTATCCTGAGGGCCCGCACGTCTACAAGAAAGACGGCTGGTACTATCTCCTGATCTCAGAGGGAGGTACCGAAATGGGGCACAGCCTTACCATCGCACGGAGCCGTGACATCTGGGGCCCTTATGAGTCTAATCCTGCCAATCCCATATTGACACAATTCCGCAGCGTGGCACAGGGCAACCAGATCCAGGGTACCGGCCACGGGGATTTCGTAGAAGCTCCCGACGGATCCTGGTGGGTAGTGTTCCTGGGCTTCCGACGTTACGGAGGAGACTATCACCATCTGGGCAGGGAGACTTTCCTCGCTCCTGTCACCTGGGAAAACGGCTGGCCCGTCATCAACGGTGGCAAACCTGTGGAGGCGGAGATGGAAGTGCCCGCAAGCTGGACCGCAGAGGCACCGGTCCCTTCCTCCTGGAAGCAAGAATTCGACGGCCCGCTCGGTCCTGAATGGATATTCATACATAACCCCGATTCCACGAGGTACAGGATCGCCGATGGCGTACTTGCCCTGAAGGGTAATACTCCCCTTGAGGAAAACGACCATCCAACATTTGTCGGAGTTCGCCAGGAAAGTCCCGCCGTTACCGTCGAAACATCCGTCCGGCTTGATTCAAGGTCCGGAGAGGCCGGTCTTGTGGTATATCAGAACAATGAAGGATTCGCCTCTGTCGGTATACGGAACGGCAAGGCTGTCCTCCGCGTCAAGCTCAAGGCCCTTGAAGCCAACCTCGGGGAAGTCGCAGTCAAAGGGAACCGGGCGGTCATCAAGGTGAGTTCAGAAGACGGTATGATGTATGATTTCATGGTCGACGGCAAACCTCTTGGCAACCTGAATACCTTGCTGTTCAGTTCAGAGGTCGCAGGAGGATTCACAGGTGTCACCCTGGGAATGTATGCTGTCGGCGGTACCGCCCAATTTGAATATTTCGACTATAAGGAAGATTAATGAATAAAGGCCTGTTATTTCTCATTTCGTTGCTCCTGGCCGCCGGGATCTGCAATGCGCAGGGTTACCGGCCCGTCCAATCATTCAGCGCCCCGGGCGCGAACCAGGGGGTAGCCGTTGACGACGAGTTCTTTTACGGAATAGGCAACCAGCAGATTACGAAATATTCAAAGAACGGAGATGCCCTGGTAACCTGGAAGGAAACCGACTCACGGCTGATCAGGCACTTTGACGGTGGAATCGTCGTAGACGGCCTGCTGTATTGTTCACATTCCAATTATCCGGAGATTCCGATGGCAAGTTCCATCGAAGTGTTCGACACGGAGAGTCTTGAACATGTCCGGACCGTCAGCCTTGGAATCGAATATGGTTCCTGCACCTGGGTTGTCCCCGGCGAGGACTGCTGGTATGTCTGTTTCGCCCATTATGACAACAACGGAGAGAAGGTGGACGGAAAGGTTATCCGTGACGCATCCTGGACCCAGATCGTCCAGTATGACAAGGAGTGGCGAAAACTTCGGGGATGGATACTTCCTCCTGAACTCATCGAAGAGATCCGCCCTATGAGCCTGTCGGGGGGATTGTTCATCGACGGGAAATTCTATTGCACCGGCCACGATGCCAGAAAGCTGTTCGTACTTGAATTCCCTCCCTACGGAATGAGGCTACGCTGGACAGACACGATTGAAATTCCCTTCAACGGACAGGGGATAGCCCTGGACAGAGAAGGGAATCTATGGGGAATAGACAGAAAGGAAAAACTTGTCATAAAGGCAGCAAAATAGTTTAATTGCCATGAGTGTAGATTTGATAATCATCCTGGCGATCGTCGTCATATACATCCTTCTTCTGCGTAACAAGAAGGCCAAGGAGGCCAGGATGGGGCAGGATTATGACAGTATGATGAAAGAGGGAAACTTCAGAGGGTTGAAACTCATGTTCGGAAAACAGTTCCTCATCTGGGGGATACTGTTCCTTTTCGGATTGACCCTTACCGTCATCCAGTTGATACAGGGAGGTATCAAAGGATGGACGATGCTCATAGTAACCGGCTTTTTAGGTTATCGCACATTCACTTTGGGACGGGCATACAAGTCATTCAAGGATGCTGAGAAATACCTGTCCTACAGAATGTCCGATGAGGAGATAGAGAACTTCTGGAAAGAGGAGAATGAAGAAGATCTGATCCCCAGACTGTATGAATATATCCAGAAGAAAAGCTACAATTTTCTGAAAGTAGAAAACTTGAACGAGGTAGAGAAGAATATCATGATCCTCACAGACCTCGATGGTGAGGTTAATAATGGAGGATTCGAACAGTTCTTCTTTAACACCAGAGGGCTGTACAACGATTCCCTTGTCAATGCAGCAACTGCCGTGAACGCTTCTGAAACGGCAGGGCTATGCGCGAAAGCGCTGAACATCATCTCACGAGGATTATTGAAGGACCAGGAATCCGACCTTCTCGATAAAGAGTGCGATACGCCTTTTTATGATAAATCAGAAAACCTTACCGCCCTCATAGCTGAATACGCCAGAAAAAACAAGGACTCGCTGCTTTCATGACAGCCTGACCTTGTGGGTGCCCGGGGCGAGAATCCTGCCTCCGGCCCTGCAGGTCGTTCCTTCAGGGACGGTGATTTCGGCTTCAATCTTTCTGCCCTTCTTCACGAGGGAAACCTCGATCCTGCCATAATTGGTCTCGAAACCTGTCTTCAGCCATTTCAGGTCGCCCATCTGCGGCCTAACCTCAAACTCCCGATAACCGGGAGCCAGGGCATCGACTCCTGCCAGCCGGCGTACCATCGAGACCACTCCGCCACCTGTCCAGGCATGGTTGCAGGTTCCGTCGTAGTTCCAATGCTCGTAAAGGGTGCTGCAGGAATCCTTCATGACCGTGGGATACATCTTCCGCATCCTGTCCAGAGCCATCTGCGGCTCGCCCATGGTGTAAAGGGCGTCGAGGACATAAGGGAACATGTAGGTCGTGGCGTTGTAACGCTCGGCAAAGACCTTCTTCAGGGCCGGATACTTGTCCGGCGAAACTATCCCTGAGATCACGGCAAGGGCCTGGACACGGTCATCCGGAAGGTCCTCGAATCCAGGAGTGATATAAGCTGAGCCATTCCAATATTTGGAGTTCAGGACTGTCGCTATTTTAAACATAACAGCCTCGTCCTCCGCGGCTTCCGCCTCCTTGCCAAGCACCCTGGCAAACTCGGCCTCAGCTTTAAGGGCAAGGTAATACCACAGATGCAACTGGGCCACGCGATCTTGGTGAGCTCCTGCGTCAGGCCAGTCCCAGCCACCTTTGCGGTAGATAGGAAGCCCCTCGGAATCAAGCTTCCAGACCTCGTGGAGATACCTGTGGACAGCAGGATAGACATCTTTCACAAAAGAGTAGTCTCCGGAATAGAAGGCATATCCCCTGAAACCATACCATCCGATGGAGTTCAGGACCTGCATCGGAAGCTCCTTGAAATAGTTGGAGCAAGGGATGGGGGCATACATGACGCCATCGGGCTTCTGCCATCGGACGAGTTCCATGATGCCCTTCCTGGCCAACCTGTCAGCCTTCCTGTCGAGCATGTAGAAGGCCTCGTTCAGTTCGTTGACCTCGTCTCCCCACCACTGGGCCCTCTCACGGTCGGGACAGTCGTAATAGGTGTCCCTCATACAGACATAAAGGGTCCTTTGGGCCTTCTGCCAGTATTCATTGAGAAGAGGATCGGAGCAGGAGAAGGACCCGGTGAACTCCGCATCGTAACCAGTCTCCCGGAACTTGACATCCAGGACTGTGACCTCCTTCGGAAAGACATAATACAGCACCTCACCGTTCATCCAACCGAAGCTCTCATATTCCTGGACACCGTCCTTGGTGACGTACTCGGCGCTCACGCATTTGGCGTCGGAGATCATGTCGTGGTCGGTATGCATCGAAATCACCTTTCCTTTAGGAGCCTCGACTTTGAACCAGGGTGAGAAGTGACCGTTATAGGGAAGCTTGCAATATAGAGTGTCTCCGCTCCGGCGGGTTGAAGGATAATCCTTGAGGCCATAGTTCTTCCACTGGGGGATCGGCCTTTCTACCAGCTCTCCCATCGGGGCGTCTCCGGGAAGGAAGGGCAGTTCGATGGACGAGCCCAGCCACTCGGGAGCCTTACGCGGCACCGGCCTTTCATCCGGTCCGGGGATAGGAGTCCGGAACCAAGTGTAATCAAACAAGTTGGCATCATATCGGATGTTGCTCTCAGAAAGGCGGTAATTGGTAATCGGGTGGGAGGCCGTACCGTACCCGTACTGGGCGGAACACTCCCATGTCTCATCGGAGAGAATCTCGACCTCGGGACTTCGGGCATCGAAAAGCAGGGCGCAAGTACCGCTGCTCATATGGCTGAAACCGGCCTTACCCATGAACCAGACAAGGACGGAAATCCTGTTCCCGCCTTTCTTCAAATATGGAGCGATCTCTACTTTGTCATAATACCCGCCGCCGATGGACGGTCCTCTTTTCAGACCTCCCTCATAGACCACGGGCTCACCGTTGATCCAAAGCCAGTATTTTGTATCAACGGCGATCCTGGCCACAAGCGACTCCGGAACCTTCTCTATATCAATGTCCTTACGAAAGGCAAGCCAGGAGTTGGTTTCGCTCTGGTAATACTGCTTGCTGATCCACTTGGCCTTCCAGGAATACTCTTCCGCCCCCGCTCCCGCACAGAGGCACAGGAGCAGGGCGGCAGAAGCTAAAAGCTTTCTCATCTTATGTCCGTGTAGCAGCCGTCAACCTTGACGTCTCCGCCTTCGATGATGTAGAGCTGGTCGCGGGTGGCCGGATAACGGCAGATGAAATTCTGAAGCGTCACTCCCTTGCAGTCCTTGAGATACAGCAAGGTAGGGACGACCACGTCATCATCGATATGCCTCATCTTGATCTGCTCGCGGATGTTCCGCATCAGTTCAGGTCCCTGGCCCTCGAAGACACCCTTGCCGTAGATGGATACATCGGTAAGGCCCTCGCCCCAGAAGATGCCCTTGTGACCACAGTAGGAATATATGTTCGCGGAGCCTACTATGATGGCTCCCTCACGGAGGCTGATGTTCACTCCGGACCTGAGCTCGACGGCTCCTGTAAGATAACGGCCGACACTGAATTCCAGGGTACCTCCGCCCTTCTCAGCTATGAAGTCCACCGCCTTCTGGATGGAGGTGGTGTTGTCCGTGGTGCCGTCGCTCCTGATTCCGAAGAAAGAGGACTTGTAGAGAGGCTGCTTGTCCTGTGCACTCCCCACCAGCGAAACGAGCAGCAGGGATGCTATGATGAATATCCTTTTCATTTCTTCTTGATGTTCTTGGTGTCCTTGTTTATGATCTGCTTCTTTCCCTTGGGGGCATTGTCATCGATGATCTTCACATCCTTGAGACGGAGTCCGTTGACATCGTCAGTTACGATGGCAGGACGATAGTCTTCGCCGTCAACGGTGATCTTGACGTTGTCGAACACTATTCCGTCGGCGTGGCGGATATAGAATCCCCAGGCGGGAAGTTCCTTCCAGTTGGAGAATTCGGGATAACTGGTCTCCATCTCGGGAATCGCATCAAGTTCTTCCTTTGAGGAGCCTCTGTAGGCATATTCAGGATCGGCATGGCCGGGATAGACGATCTCGATGTTCTCGAGCCTCACGTTCTCGATCCTGATGTCCGGGTTGCCGTAAATGATACTGGGGAGGACGTTGCGGGGCAGGTCCTCAACCGGGCCTTCATAGCTGTAGCCGGCATCCGGCTTGTCGAGAGGAACCTCCGCATACATGTTCTTGATGACGATATTGCGGAGGATCGGCTTCTGGTCGTCACGGGTATGGCGGGTACCGGTCCTGAGGAAGATCGGGTTGCCGGTATGGATGCTCTCGATCCCGTCGATCTCGACATCCTCTATTGTGGCACCGTCGACCGTGGCGATGGTGATGGCGCTGCGGTAGGTGTCATATATCTTGATATTCTTGAACTTGAAATTGCGGAACTTGCCCCTGGTGTAGGTGCCGAACTTGATTCCGTTGGCGCTTGAACGTCCCACGCAGTTCTCCACGAGGATGTTCTCGCTGATACCGTCGTTGCTGTGGCTCTTGAAGCAGTATACGTCATCGGCCGCGTCGAAGAAGCAGTCACGGATGATAACATCGCTGCTGTCCACGATGTCGATTCCGTCGTTGTTCCAGTAGGACTTGGCATCGACATGCACCTTTTCCACAAGGATGTCGCGGCACTTGTCGTACTGCTGGTTCCAGCAACCGGGATCCCTCAGGGTAATGTTACGTATAACTATACCCTCGCACTTGTAGAAATGGATGTTCTCAGGGCGCTTGGCCTCCTGAAGACGGTCGTTGCCAAGAGGGTCGTCAAATACTCCGAGATGGACGAAATCTATGAACCTCGTAGCGATGGCGAATCCACGGCCGTTGATGGTTCCGCCGCCTTCGATTCCGATGTTCTTCTGTCCGATGGCGAAGACCAGGGCGGTCCATTTGGCATCGGGATCCTTGATATAGTCGAACGGATTGAGGGAACCCAGGAGGGAACAATCCTCGTCGATCCACAGGGTCACTCCGTCCTTGAGGTAGATCGTCCCCGAGACGTAATCACCGTTGTCCAGCACGACGCGGCCGCCTCCCTGGGCAGAGACGAAGTCGATGGCCGCCTGGATGCTCCTGGTATTGAGCGTGAAGCCGTCAGGAACGGCTCCGAAGTCCCGGGCGAAATAGTCAGCGGCTTCCAGCACCTGGCCGGTTCCCGCGAAAAGCAGCAATGAAGCTGCAAGTCCTAGAAACTTTTTCATCTGTATAATTTTACTGGTCCTATCAATCCTGCAGATACATAAGGCTGGTTGCGCCGAAGGACGAAGCGCTGGGCAACCCTGTTGTCCTTGAGTGTCTGGATATAGTTACCCATCAGGGTGGTCACTTTCACCTCGATGGTATTCTCTCCCGGCTTGACAAGGGAAGAGATGTCATATTTCCTCTCTCCGAACCATTCGGTGCCGGCATCCTTGCCGTTGACCTTGAGCTCACAGATATCCGCCACCTTGCCGAGATCGATGACCTTCGGCAGATTTCCCTTGGCGGCATTGAAGGTGGTGCGGTACACGACCGTGCCCATGAAATTCACATAGGAAGAATCAGCCATGTCCTTGAAGTCCTGCAGGGAATCAAAGGTCGCTGTCCAGGTAGTGTCCGGATGCGGCTGATGGAGGGTCAGGGTCCAGGGGCCTTCAACCCCTTCGACAGGCTCAGGGACCGAAACTGACCCAGGGACCAAGACAGGCTGGTGCAACTGGTTAGGTTGCTTAGCCTGCCGAAGCACACGGCCGTCCTTGTTGAACACGATCAGGTATGTCTCCGAAGGACCGAAGCGGAAATGGGCCTTGCCGGAAGGGTCGAGCCTGAGTGCCGTCCTGGTGCCGGCAGCAGGGTCGTAAATCCATGCATGCTTTCCGGAAGTGATTGATTTCGGGAAAGTAAGGTCCGTTTCACGGGCCTCGCTCATATGGGCGTTCATGACCAGGAAGAAGTTGCTTCCGTCGTCAGTGACATAGCGGTTCTGGAGGAGGAAACGGTCCGGAGCGGAAACCTTGACGGAATGAGGCAGGGAATATTTCTCCATGATTCCCTCATACCATTCAAGATATTTCCCGTCCTCGGGCTTTTCAAGAAGGATGAAATTGTCCGGGTAAGCCTTGAGTCGCTCCACACCTGCGGCTATCTCCCTGTCCCTGGCCTCATAATCCTTGAGTCCAAGTGATTTCTCGGGATATTTTCCTATGCAGAACACCCTTCCTCCCTGACGGACGAACTCCTCAAGCTTGGCAAGAGTTTCAGGGGTGGTGCTGGTAACCTCGACCAGGAAGAGGGTTCCGTATTCCTTGGGACCGTAGCAGAGCTTTCCTTTCTTCACCTTAGCATCTTTCAGTATGACCTCCGTGACATAATCGGCTCCGCCGCCCGTCTTGTGGATGGCCTCCCAGATCAAGGACGTATAGGGGATATTAAGCTTCACCGGGAACGGTTCCGTCTGCACACCCATCGTAGCCCACATGTCGTAATATGCCGACAGGATAGCTATGTCCGTGTACATGTCGGCGTTCTGGAGCTGGCTGGCGATACGCGCCCTGTAGTCATTCAGGTTCTTGACATAAGGCCACCAGGTATTCTTCTCGTTGTGGAAGGTTCCGTACTGGACCCATCCGGGGAACTCCGCCTCGCGGGGCGAATAATTGAATCCGTGCCAGACCGAATGGGTGACTCCGGAGACCGCGCTCATGTCAGAACCGACCTTGAGGAACTCCAGGGAGGTGGTGAAAACCTTGTAGGTGTTGGTCATTTCCTCTGCGCTGACCATCCTGTTGCCGGTCAGGTGGGCGGCTGACGAGACATACTTGTTGATCATCGTATAGCCTCGTCCGCGGCGGTAATCCTCATCGCCCATCTCCTCTCCGATCCTGTGCTTGAGCCAGTTGGTCGTCCAGGACTCTCCTTCGGGAATGTCTATCTCAAGTGAACTCTCAAGCGGGAAGAAGCCCCTTCCATAAGCCTGGGCACGGGATTTTACACCCTTGTCCCTGCACCAGGAGACGAGTGTTTTGTGGAAGCGTTCATTCAGGAGCTCCGCCTTGGTGAGTTCGAAATCGAAGCGGACACGGTTCAGTTCCTCCTGGAACTTTTCGCTCTTCTTGGATCCATATTCGAAGTTCTTCACGTCGCCGAGCCTTCCGACTTCGAACATCGTGAACGGCAGCCAAGGGAAAATGTCATAGCCTCTCCTGGCCTTGAACACCTCTGCGAAATCGGCTGTCCAGTTATTCCCCTCAAGCTCCATACTGTCCACGAACATGGCCCTGACGTGGCCGGAAAGGGGGCCTATCCTGGATTCGATCGCATCGGCCATGTGGTCGAGATACTTCCTTACCGCAGCCGCATCCATATGATTGAGGATGGATCCTGCCGCACCCGGGGCACCGTTTATCACACTCGCGAAAGAGTCGAACTTGACCATGGCATATAGCTGCCATTTCCCATCGGGAACATCCACGGAAAGCACTCCGTCCTTTATGCAGTCCCTGAGGTCGACCGCTTCGTCAAGGCTTCCTATGGGATCGGGAGCCAGGCAGATGGACACCAGCTCGGGAGACCTCCTGGGGTTAACGATCGTCACTCCAGGGTCGATCTCCTTGAAAATATGGAACAGGGACATTTCCAGCCTTTCTCCGGAAGGGACTTCCCTGGCATAGGTCAGCAGGACTTCAGCCCTCTCGTCCCTTGGAAGGTCCTCGGCTCCGAACGGCCAGCCGGACCCGATGATCAGGTCGCAGGTCATGCCTATCCTGTCCGCCTCGTCGAATACGACCTTGAGCATGTCGATCCACTCATCGCTGAGCCACTTCAGGGCCTTTGCATCCAGGGTGTCATCCCCGGCCGGAAATGAGATGGGATTGATTTCCACCCCACCGATTCCGGCTTCCTTCATAATGTGAAGCTCGCGGACAAGCTCTTCAGCCTTGACCCGGTCTCCGTTCCACCACCACCTGACAAAAGGCCTGTAGCAGTTGTCCGGATTCTGGAACTGGGAATAGAGTTGCTTTGAAGACATCTTTGTCTGCGCGACCGACCTGCCCGCAAAAGGCAAGGTCAGCAGCACCAATGCTATCAACAGGATTCTGCTTGATCTCATATCTTTTTTCTGAATTGTTCGCTGATGTATGAAATCGCTCCCCAAACGAGCTGGTTGACACCTTGTGACTCATGCGAAAGGGTGGCGAATATGATTCCGAACTCGAAAGGAAGGCCATATGCATAGGAAATCGCGCCTGCTACGATGAAGTGGAAAGCGCCGAAACCACCCGGGACCGGAACCAGGGAGGACAGGCTTCCCGCCAGCATGAGGAACATGGCGTCCGAGAGGTTCAAATCCTGGAGGCCGGCCACCGCAGTTGCCAAGTCGGAAGACACCTTGGCTGGATCGATGCCCTGTACCGCCCAGAGGATGGTGGCACTCATCATCCAGTAGCAGCCCCAGATCATCAAGGTAAGGAGGAAGAACCACCAGGCCCTTTTCATGCTGAGGCAGCTCACGAAACCCTGCCATATTCCCTTGCAGAAGGAACTGACCTTCCGGAGGGGGGGCCATCTGTCGGAATACCGGACAGTCGCCCATACAAGCAGGGCGAGGATGAGGACAACGGCTCCGGCGGTGATTATCTTTGCCGCACTGAACCGGCCGGAAGCGGCACCGAACACATTGTCGACGAAGAAACCGCCGAACCTGTTCCACGTGAACAGAAGGAAAACCAGCAGGACCAGCAACAGCGTGATTACATCGACAGACCTCTCGAGGGCTGCTGTGCCCAGGACCTTGTCGAAAGAAGCCAGACGTCTTGGCTGGCCGTCTTCTCCGCCGGGTTCTTTCCTGGAATGGGCCGTGATGTAGCCGCACCTCACAATCTCCCCCACCCTGGGCAGGGCCATGTTCACGGCATAGCTGATGTTGACGGCATTGAAACAGGTGAGGCGGGAGGTGGTACGGTCTATAGGCAGCAGGAGTTCCCGCCACCTTAAGGCACGGCAATAGAAAGCCAGAAGCCCGAAGAACATGGAGAGGAGTACATACTCCCACCTGCAGGCCTTCAAGGCCGACCAGAATTCTGTCCAATCGACCTTCTTGAAGGCGAAGAAAAGAAGCACGAGTGCCAGCAGGACGGAAGCTCCATACTTGAGAATATTCCCTACCTTCTTGTTCATGGTAACAAATTTAATCAAATTATCGTTAACTTTGTGAGTTATGAAATCAATCTTAGGAATAGGCAATGCCCTCACGGATATCCTCGCGGTATTCCCTGACGATTCGATACTGCGGGAGTATCACCTTCCTCCGGGGAGCATGCAGCACGTCGACCTCGAGACCGGCGACCGCATATGGTCCAAACTCAAGGAGTTCGGAGTAAAATACGTACCCGGAGGATCTGCGGCGAATACCATAACCTGCACTTCGATATTCGGGATGCCTTCCTGCTTCATCGGAAAGATAGGCAATGACGAACTGGGGCACCTCTACAAGAGCACCCTGGAGCAGTACGGCGTCAAGACCACGCTTCTCGAGGGCACCAAGGGATCCGGCCGCGCCATGTGTTTCATAACCGGGGCAAACGCCGAGAGGACTTTCGCGGACTATATGGGAGCCTCCCTGGAACTTGTCCCGGAAGACCTGAAGGAGGAATATTTCGAAGGGTACGACTATTTCCACATCGAGGGCTACCTGGTCCAGAACCAGGACCTGATCCGCAAGGCAGTCCAGATGGCCAAGGCCGCCGGCTGCAAGATTTCCATCGACATGGCATCCTACAATGTCGTGGAATCCAACGAGGCGTTTTTCCATAACCTCGTCGAGAAATATATCGACATAGTATTCGCAAACGAGAGCGAAGCGCGCGCCTTCACCAAACTCGGGCCCCGCGAAGCGCTGGATGCCCTTGCCTCGCAGTGCGAAATCGCCGTCGTGAAAGTCGGCAAGGACGGCTCGATGGTCAAACAGGGAGATGAATACCACTATATCGAGGCCTGGCCGGCAGCTACCATAGACGCCACCGGAGCCGGAGACACCTATGCGGCCGGCTTCATCTATGCCCATTCCCTCGGTATGCCGCTCAGGACTTGCGGAGAAATCGGCTCGATAATTGCGGCAAAGGTCGTCGAAGTCATCGGAACCAAGATAGATGTCCCGCGCTGGAGAGATGCGAAACTCGAGATCCGGGAACTTATCGCAAAGGTGAACAGTTAGATTATGTTTGAGTTTGTCAAGAATATATTCAGGAAAAGAAGCCTGAAAAAGCACGCAAGTACGGTTCCCACCGGGATCCTGCCTCTCAGCCAGATAAAGTCGTACGTTGCCATAATCGACGTGGAAGACACTTCTTATGACAGATGCAAGTCCGCCATAATGAACTACTTCCGCAGTATGGACATAAGGGGCGCAGTGTTCTTCCAGGACTTCCGCAAGATCGGAAGCGAAGACCGCCTGATCACCAGCATCCAGACCACCATCACCAAGAAGGACCTGGACTGGATCGGCCGGCCGTCAAAGTACAAGCAGGGCGTACTTGAAGAGCAGAATCCGGATGTTTTCATATCCCTCATCAAGGATCCTGAGTTTGCCATCGAATATATGACCAAGACTTCCAAGGCCAGGTTCAAGATCGGCCGAAAGCAGATGGACGGTAACCTGTTCGACCTGGTGATTTCCGACCCTGCCGGGAAGAACATCTCGCAACTCGAGAGCTGGGAGGCCATCAAGAACTACCTCGGCAAGATCCAGTAGTATATGACAAGCATATTCAAGAACATCGTCGTCGCGCTCAAGGGATTCGCCATGGGTGCGGCGAATGTTATTCCGGGGGTCTCCGGCGGCACCATCGCTTTGCTGACCGGGATTTTCAACGAACTTATCGATTCATTGAACGCCCTGATGAGCGTCTCAACCTGGAAAATGGCTCTCAAGGGACAGTTCAGGGAATTCTGGAAGACCATAAACGGGACATTCCTGCTTTGGCTGGCAATCGGTGTCGTAATCAGCGTGTTCTCGCTGGCTAAACTGATGGAATATGTGCTCGCACATCATCCTGTACAGACCTGGGCTTTCTTCTTCGGACTGATAGTCGTTTCGGTGATATTCATGCTCTCGGACATCAAGGGATGGAAACCTGCCGATTCGGCCTGGCTTCTTGCCGGAATCGCCCTCGGCGCTTTCATATGCCTGCTGTCACCTACCGAGACCACATCGGACCTTTGGTTCATTGCCCTCTGCGGCGCCATCGCCATCTGCACCATGATCCTTCCCGGAATATCCGGCAGTTTCATCCTGGTCCTGTTCGGGAAATATGAATACATTATGAAGGCCGTAAGCGAATTGAACGTACCGGTCCTGCTTGTCTTCGCCCTGGGATGTGTCCTCGGGATAATCGCCTTTTCCAAATTCCTCCACTGGCTTATCGGCAAATATGAAAAACAGACCCTGCTGGTCCTGATCGGGTTCACTATCGGAGCTCTCGTCAAGGTTTGGCCGTGGACCGACAAGGCCGCCTATGAGGCCGCCAATGTCCTGACCGGAGCACCTGCCGGGGCACTGCATGTCCCCGGAGCGATCCTCTGGGCGCTTATCGGCGCCGGCCTTGTGCTTGTCCTGGAGTTGCTGTCGGCGGGTAGCCGAACTTCCTCTTGAAAGCCCTGGAGAAGAATGCCGGATCCTTGAATCCGGATTCCACCATCGCCACACCTACCTTGCATCCGCTTTCGGCCAGAAGCCTGTGAGCCTCTTCGAGCCTGCGGTTTACAAGCCATTTCTCCGGCGTCAGTTCACTGACCTTTTTGAAATCCCTTTTGAATGAAGAGAGGCTCCTTCCGGTGTATCGTGCCAGATCCGGAATGGAAAGGTCGAACATGTAATTCTCTTCCATGAAAGACAGCAGGTCTATCTTCCAAGGCTGGGTGAAATCGAAAAGGGAAGCGTAGAAATTCCGGTCCGCGGCCAGCACACAGCGCAATCCTTCGATACGTTTCATCCACGCCACCTCGGGAGGGAGGGTGTCAGCGGAATCCAGGTATGGAGTCAGCGACAGGAAAAGGCTCTCCAGGCCGGGACCGGCTGGAATTTTCAGTACGGGATTTGGCGACGGTTCCGCATCCAGGGGAAGTTTGTCCCTGGACAGGGTCCTGAAATACGACAACAAGAATTTCCTGCAAAAATAGAGGGCGATCGAACGGAAAGGAGCCCCGTCCACAGGGGACCAGGCATCCATTACGACCCTGAAGTCCTTCCTGAGGAACACACAGTCCCCTGCTTCCGCAACGGTAAGCTGGTTTCCGAAACGGATCTCCACCTTGCCGGAGTTGATGTACAGGAGGGTGTGTTCTCGGATGTGCTGCGGGCCGCGGACATCCTCCCTGTCAACCCGGGAAAAAATCACTCCTGACTGGTTTATTCTGCTGTATCCATCCATCTTTTGCAAATATACAAGTAAATTGGACTTCTCAGTCAAATAACTTGGACTTTCCAGTCAAAAGAATCTTTCTGCATTCTAGTTACTTTGCATTGATAAACGAACTAAGAATGAAAAGATTGACTCTTATCCTGGCAGTTGTCGGCACACTACTTACGACACAGAATGCCATAGCACAGCAAATCACAGAAACTCAGGATACCCTGCGCAGCGCAGTGGTGACCGGCACCAGGGTAGCGATGGACCGGGACCGTATCCCAGCACCGGTTTCGGTGGTCGGCCGTGAAACAATAGAACGCAGTGACGAAAGTGCATTGATGCCATCCCTTATGGAAGAGGTTCCCGGACTGTTCGTGACTTCCCGAGGAGTCACAGGTTACGGGGTATCTTCCGGAGCCGCAGGCGGAATATCCCTGCGTGGCTTCAGCGCAGCGGACGGACGTACTCTCGTGCTTATCGACGGACATCCTCAGTACATGTCCATCTACGGACATGCCGTTGCCGATGAATATCTTGCCGACCTGGCCCAAAGGGTGGAAGTCACCCGTGGAGCCGCATCAGTACTGTATGGTTCCAACGCCATGGGAGGAGCGATAAACATCATCACCCGGAAGCCTGATTTCATAGGCAACCGCCTGAATGCCAGGATAATGGGAGGATCATACGGCACTTACAGGGCATCCGTCACGGAGCAGTATTCGAACGGACGGTTCTACCTTGTAGCCAACGCCGGACATGACAGGACCGACGGACACAGGCCAAACTCTGCCTTCCATTCCACCAGCGGGATGCTGAAGGCCGCCTACGATTTCTCATCCGCCTGGAGGCTGAGCGGCGACATCAACCTGGTGAACGCATATTCAGAGAACCCGGGAACCGTCGCCAAACCGATGATCGACGGCACTGCCGACATCCTTCGCATGATGTCCTGGATTTCCCTTGAAAACCACTACGACCGTACCGACGGTGGAATCAACCTCTATTACAATGCCGGACGTCACGAAATCAACGACGGTTATTCAGAGGGAGGGAAGCCTCAACCATACCTTTTCCACAGCAAGGATTTCCAGGGAGGAGCCAACCTGTTCCAGGCCATGCGTCTGTTCGATGGCAACACCCTCACGGGCGGACTGGATTTCAAATATTATGGAGGCGACGCCTACCGCAATCCAGAGACAGAGTACTATGCCGACCACAAGAAACTGCATGAAGAGGCCGCATATATCCTCGCCCAGCAGCTCCTCGGCAAATTCACCTTCGACGCAGGAGTCAGGCTCGAGAACCACAGCCTTTACGGGCTGGTATGCGTGCCCCAGGCTGGCGTGAGCTGGGTGGCCTCTCCGGGGACAAGCATCAAGCTTTCCGCATCCAAGGGTTTCCGTACCCCGAACCTGAGGGAACTCTACATGTTCCCTCCGCACAACGAGGAACTCGATCCGGAGAAGGCCTGGAGCTATGACCTGACCCTTTCAAAAAGATGGCTTGACGGCCGCCTCAACACGGAGCTGAGCGCATTCTATACAAAGGGATCCAACCTTATCCAGGTCGCCGTTGTCGACGGAAGGAGGGTCAACAGCAATGTCGGTGCTTTCGAGAACAGCGGCGTTGAATTCAGCACATCCTGGCAGGCACTCGACAACCTTCGTTTCAACGCCAACTACAGTTATCTCCATATGGGAACTATCTACACGGGAGTCCCGGTCCACAAGGCGTATGTTTCCGGAACATGGAATATCGGCAAGTTCGCAGTCAACCTGGGAGCTATGGGTATAAAGGACCTGTATCTGACTATCGGGGACGATGCCAGGACCAGCAACTACATCGACCTCAAATGCCGGCTTTCGTGGCAGGCAGCTTCCTGGCTCACCCTCTTCGCCCGCGGCGAGAACCTCCTCGACAAGAGCTACATGACAATGGACGGTTTCCCCGAACCGGGAATCACCGTTCTCGGAGGCCTGTCGGTCAGGCTGTAATCATTTGATATAATAGGCCTTCAGCTTGGCGATATCTCCTTCGTTCAAAACGTCGGAGGTGATGATAATATCGTCCAGTTGGGCCGCCAGGCGGGCGTCGTAGTGACCGGTTCCATCCTGACCGATGTTCAAGTCAAGGGCATCGAAGGAGATATTACTCAACACCTTGGGAATGTCATTATCCAACTCCAGGGCAAAATCATAGTATAACCGGACCTTGCCTTCCTTCCTGTCCACAGCAAGGGTGACGTGCATCCACCCCGACTTGTAATCATAAGGCAGCGATGCTCCAGCATCCATCCTGTCACCATTGTTTCCGGCATTGAACTTTATGTCCCCCTCATCCCGGATGGATAGCACGAACCCCTCGTTTCCTCCCCAACTCCAATTCTTGTTGGAGATTATGCAGGGGTCGGAAGAGACCCCTTTGGTCTTTATCCAAAAAGCCACCGAGAAAGATTCCCTTCCGACTGAGACATCCTTGAGCGTGATATATCCGTCTGACAGGTCGGCGCCTTTCCCGTAATATGCGTCATAAAAATAGAGATTGCCATTCTTTACGGTTTCGACTTTGCCCAGAGCGTCATTCCAATCCCCGTCAAGAGGGAGATAGGCAACGACACCGTGTCCGGAAAGAAGTGATCTCACCTCTTCCAGGTCCGGGGTGTCCTCGGTTTGGTGCTTACGGATATCTGACACAGGAAGGTCTTCAATTCCCATTTCATGGCGCTCCATCGCCTCCACTCCCTGGAACAGTCCTCCCGGAACAATACCTGTCCAAGTCGCCGGAAAATCCAGGCCCAAAGCGTAGGCCGAGATCGCCGCAATATCCCTAACTTCAGGCTCCTGGATCTGACCGCCTTCAACGACCGTTTTTCCTGCAACCCCGAGGAAAACATATCTCTCCGCCTCGGTGTCACCACCATGAGAACCTTGAGGGGTTCCACCATGATCTGCCGACACGATGAACAATGTATCGTCCAGCAGGCCTGTTTCTTTGACGGCAGCGTGGATCCTGCCGATCAGAGCGTCCACGGCTGTTATTGCCGCCAAGTGTTTTTCCGAGCCATATCCCGAGCCATGACCGGCACCGTCCACGGAGTCGAATTGCACGAAAAGGAGGGCAGGAATGTTATTCAAAATACAGTTAACCGCCTTGTCCGTGACCTCCGTGTCATTCCCGGTACCTTTTATCACCCCGAGATTATCCTCTATGATTCCGGCATTGATCGGGTTCCAGTTGCAGTAAGAAGCCAGTACAGCCTGGGGTAAAGCCTCCCTTACAATCCTGAATATGGAAGGAAAGGGGCTGTCCGCTCTGAAAGGTCCGCTCCCCACCGTACCGTTGGTCAACCCGTGAAACTCAGGCAGGACTGAGTGGAGCATCGAACCCCAGCATTGGGCGCTTATGGTAGGATATGATGTCTTGGTCCTATACGAGACGGCACCTTCCCGGAATATCTCATCCATCCTTGGTGTGGGTGTATTCTTGAAAAACGCCCCGCCACCGTCGACTCCGATTATGATCACATGTTTATAGGCGCCCTTGGACGTAGGCGGCGCCTTCGCTTCGACTGTGACGACACACGTTGCCGTCATGCCTCCGTCTGTAGTTTTGACAGTGATTGTGGCGGTTCCGGCCTTGACTGCCGTGATCACACCTTCGTCATCGACAAGTGCCACAGTCGGATCTGAAGAAAACCAACTGACCGAGGAATTGGTTGCATTGGCGGGCGATACGGAAGCGTAAATCTTCAACGAGTCGCCTTCGGTCAGGGTGATGGCCGGTCTGTCCACGGAAACCCCATTAACGGCAAAAGTGACCGGTCCGTCTTCCTTGCATCCGGTTATGGGAAGGATTGAGAATATGGCTGAAATCAGGATGACTGTAATATTGAACGCAGTATTTCCCTTAAGTGCCATAGTTATCAGTGGAAGAATTCAAAATTATAGGCAAATATAGTGATTAAGGGAAAAAAGTGTAACTTTGCACAACTCTTTCAAGAGGGCTTGGTTCCGTAGCTCAGCTGGATAGAGCAACAGCCTTCTAAGCTGTGGGTCTTGGGTTCGAATCCCAACGGAATCACATCTAGCATCAACACACCGCCTCCAGGCCTCTCTGGGGGCGGTTTTGTTTTCAAATTTGCCCGAAAATGCGACGTATTTGCGACCAAGTCACCTTTCAAATTTGCAACCAATTTAACTAATTGACTATCAGGCAATGAGGGCGACTTTTAACATTGGTCCTGAAATAATTATCGCCCACCGAAGTGAGCGATAAATTGGAATTTACTCGTCCAGTAGAGTTTCCATTTCCTTTTCAAAGCTCTCATCAATCAAGGTCACGCGTTCTCCGGCCCGTAGGAATCCCTCACAGCATTGCC